>JALWFG010000001.1 GCA_027038965.1 Candidatus Desulfofervidaceae bacterium
ACTATAAAACTCCTTATTCTGTCTACTACAACAATGACCCAAAACCCCTTTCTAAAAAATGGGAGATTTATGCTTGACAAATTTTATATTAACCATTATATCTTTCCAAAAAATTGGGGCATTGCAAACCCACCTTTTAGTTGTCCGTCTTGCTCATAAATCCAGGGAATGATTTTTGTGCCTTCTGTTCCACCTGAGGTTGTTCCTAGCAATTCATGTCTAAAGTTATTCCATAACACTTTATTATTCATCGAACTATTGGGCCTCAAACAATTTCTTATTTCTGCTTTCTTTTTCAACAATTCTTTAATCAAATTAACATAGTTTCCATCTGGATTATTAAATTTTGCGATTTTAATTTTTTGGGGTATGGATGATATTTTATCCTCAAAATTTCTTTCATTGTTACAGTGAAAGTTATTTACTCCTAAAAAATATTTTACAAATTCAAATGGTTTTGAATTGAGATTTAGCGAATTATTTAACTCAATAAATTTTTTTATTTTATTTTCCATCTTAAATTCTTCTTTTCTCCAATCTTTTTTATTGTTCCATTTACCATCATTGTCTTTTTCTTCAACATTTTCAATCCTAACTCTTCCATACCCAATATTCCATTTTCCACCTAAAAATCCGTATTTTTCAATAAAAGTTAAAAGGGGATAAAAGATCGATCCAACAATTTCACTTTCCATTTCAAAAACAACTTCAAAAATGCCTTGATATGAAGGACTTCCCCAAAACCAATTTTTCCCATTTATAATTCTGCCTCTTGGATCATTATTAAAATTCTTTGGGTCAAATATTATTCCCTTTATCCTCACCCACCCTTTCCATCCCGTACATCCGAAAACCCTTGAAGGTAAACTAATGCCTAATTCCGCAAGAGTTTTATCAATTCCATCAAAATCAGCACCATTCACCACTACTTTTTTCTTAAATTCTTCTTTATTTAAATCATCTTTTAATTTTCCATTTTCATAATTATGTTCGTTTGTAATACCAGAGAAATAACAAATAACCTCAAACCAAAACCTCAAACTTCCAATTAAAGAACTTGGGCGAATCTCTTTGCTATTTTGCCATGCATCCCCTGTCCAGAGGGGGGTGACGGTTTCAAAGTTTACCTGAATTGTTTTTTGTGACATAGCTGTTTCTCCTTTTCTATCACTTCCCACATCCCAAAGCCTTGAGAGTTTTTACTCCCAAGCCCGGCGTCGTAGGCCATTTTTATTAAGGGAAGCGGCATATTGATTTCGTATATCCCTGACCAGGCCTTGATGACAAAGTTTTTAAAGATGATGATATGGAAATTTCTTTTTGTGTTGACCTTTAGGGGCCTAATGTAAGCGTCTTCAGGCACATCCATAGCAATCTTTTCAAAGGCCATCATTTTGCGGCAGAGGTTTTCAATGATAATTTGACTGAATTCGGGCTCAAAGGGGCTGTAGTAATAGACCTTTTTCTTGCCCTCAGGGCCGTTCAGGGTGCTATAGACGGTCATAGGAGAAAGCATCTTCACCAAAAGGGGCGATTCAAATCTCCTTTCCATTTCCACCTCTACGGATTCAAGCATACACCGCTGAGCTCCTATATAGAAATATTCAGTCTGAACCAGGCACTCAGCCAATGATTCAAGCAATTTGGTGTAAGGCGAGGCAATTTTTAAAGAGACTTTATGTTCATAAAGTATGTTTTTGCCCTTTATTTCAAATCGGCCAAATAGGCGTGAGAAGGTAAACAATTTAAATTTGCGTTTCTGGCAGCTAAATCCCTCTTCATGGAGCCAGGTGGCCAGGTCACTATTGAGATGGGTATAAATCAGGCCCTGGATAAGATGATTGTAGTGAATTGGCAAAGCAAGCAAGCCGTTTTCAGGTATAAACGTTAGCTTAATTCTCATGGCAAACAATTGTAAGTATAAATATGCCAATAAGGATTGTCAATTAAAAATTAACTAAATTGCTCCTTAGTTTTAAGTAAAAGGAAACCACCTCATCTAGCCAATTAACCACAGAAATAGGTTGTATGATAGTAAAAAATAATGTAAAAAGACCTTCTTGGGGGGCAAAAAATGAAGACGGTTAATATATCTTCAATCCAAGTTGGTGGGGAAGCACCATTTGCCCTGATTGCTGGGCCGTGTGTAATTGAAACCGAGGAAGTCACCTTTGAAATCGCCCGTTTTTTAAAAGAGTTAACTACAGATTTAAACATTCCCTTTATTTTTAAGGCCTCCTATGACAAGGCCAACCGCACCTCTCACCGCTCATATCGGGGCCCAGGGCTCAAAGAGGGACTTCGCATTCTTAAGAATATTCGGCAAAGTTTAAATGTTCCTGTTATTTCTGATGTCCACTGCATCACTCAGGTAGAAGAAGCGGCCCAAGTGCTTGATGTAATCCAAATTCCTGCCTTTTTATGTCGTCAGACAGACTTAATTCAAGCCGTAGCCAAAACAGGTAGACCTATCAATGTAAAAAAAGGACAGTTTTTGGCCCCTTGGGATATAAGGTATGTCATTGAAAAAATCACTGCTTGTGGAAATGAACAAATCTTGCTTACCGAAAGGGGAGCTTCCTTTGGTTATAATAATCTGGTGGTAGATTTTCGCTCTCTGGTCATTATGCGGCAATTTGGTTATCCCGTAGTTTTTGATGCAACCCACAGTGTTCAACTTCCGGGCGGTGGTAAGGGAATGTCTTCTGGCCAAAGACAGTTTGTCCCATGTCTGGCCAGGGCAGCCATGGCCGTGGGGGTAGATGCTATCTTTATGGAAGTGCATCCCAATCCAGACAGGGCCCTTTGTGATGGCCCCAACTGCTGGGCACTTAAGGACTTAAAACACCTCCTTATTCAGTTAAAGGCCATAGAAAAGGCCACCAAAGTCAACAAATCCTAGGTAAGGGCTCACCCACCAACATATCAATAAGACGTTTACTGCCCAATTTAGTCCGCATCCAGACCTTGGCTTGAGGTTCGGACCTTACTTCACCGATGATGGCCGCTTCTCTTCCATAAGGATGGCTCCGCATCACTTCAAGCACCTTTTCGGCATCTTCTTTGACCACAAAGACAAGCATTTTACCTTCATTGGCCAGATATAAAGGGTCAAGGCCCAGAATCTCGGCCGCCCCTAGGACACTTTCATGAAAGGGCAAGTGCTCTTCCCATAATTCAATTCCCACTTGAGACTGCTGAGCGATTTCATTCAAGGTCGTGGCCACTCCTCCTCGGGTGGGGTCTCTCAGGACATGAATGTGAGGACTTACTTCTAAAATTTGCTCTACCAGTTTATTTAAGGGGGCAGTATCGCTTTTTATAGGGGTATTAAAACTCATTCCTTCTCTCTGACACAAGATGCACATGCCGTGGTCTCCAATGGAGCCATTGATCAAAATTAGATCTCCTGGTCTGGCATTCTGACCGGCGATGTCAACACCATCTTTGATAATCCCAATTCCCGAAGTATTGATAAAAATCTTATCTGCCTGCCCTTTGGGAACAACCTTTGTATCGCCTGTAACCACATATATTCCTGCCTCTTGAGCCGCCTTTTGCATGGTAGAAACAATCGTCTCCAGCATTTCCCCTGAAAGTCCTTCTTCTATAATAAACCCTACACTTAAATAAAGGGGGTTGGCCCCTCTCATAGCCAAATCGTTCACCGTTCCATGAATTGCCAAGGCCCCAATATTACCACCAGGAAAGATCACAGGATTAACCGTATAGGAATCTGTAGAAAAGGCCAGTTTGAGATCCCCCAAACTTAATACAGCGCTATCATTCATTTCCCTCAAAAAAGGATTATCAAAAAAGGGCAAAAACAGCTTTTCTATCAGTTCCTGTGAGGCCTTACCGCCACTGCCATGGTCAAGGATAATTTGTTTAATGGGTTTAGACATCTGAGCCCTCCCAATCGTGATATTTGTAATAAGCCGCACAGCTACCTTCAGACGAGACCATACAGGGACCAACTGGATGGGTAGGGGTACATACCTTACCAAACAAAGGGCATTCTGGCGGGGTAATAAGGCCCTTTAATACATCTCCGCACCGACACCCTGGTGGTTCCTTTGATTCTCCTATTTCTAAATTAAATTTTCTCAAAACATCATGAGCTGCATATTTTTCTCTGATAACCAAACCGCTACCAGGAATCACCCCAATTCCTCTCCAGGCGGTATCAGCAGGCTCAAACACATCAAACATAAGTGCCATTGCCTTGGGATTGCCCTCTGGTTTTACCACCCGGCTATATTGAATCTCGGCCTTAGGTGACTTCTCTTCTATTTGTTTTACAAGCATCAAAATCCCCTGTAAGATATCTACTGGCTCAAAACCCGTTACCACACAAGGCACTTGATACTTCTCTACCAATTTTTGGTAGGGTTTTAAGCCAATCATGACTGAAACATGTCCTGGGCAAATAAAACCATCAATTTTTAACTCAGGGCTACTTATCAAGGCCTCCATAGCAGGGGGCATAAGCTTATGGGCTGAAAAGACAAAGAAATTGTCAACGTTTTTTTCTTGGGCCATTTTGATTGTTGCCGCAATACTAGGAGCTGTGGTTTCAAATCCTACACCCAAAAAAACAACTGGTCTCTGGGGATTATTTAAGGCAATATTCAGGGCATCAAAGGGAGAATATACCACTCTAACATCGGCCCCGTTAGCTCGCTCTTGTTGCAGGTTGGTTTTGCTTCCTGGCACCCGCATCAAGTCACCAAAGGTAGTGACAATAACATCGTAAGAGGCCAATTTTATCATCATATCTATTTCTCGAGCCGCAGTCACACATACCGGACATCCAGGGCCTGAAATCAGCTTAATGTGTTCAGGCAATAAGCCCCTAAGCCCATATCGTCCAATACTCATGGTATGCGTTCCACAAACCTCCATGAGCCGAATAGGCGTCTTAGAAACGGCCTTGATTTTATCCAGAAGGTATTTGGCTACCTCTGGATTACGAAATTCATCAATGTATCTCAGCTTCTCCATGGGCCACAATCTCCTCAAATAAGGCTAGAGTTTCTTCAGCATCCTCTTTATCCAGACGATAAATCGCAAAACCGGCATGAACAATCACATAGTCACCCAGTTTAGGCATCTCATTGATGACATCAAGTCTCACTTGCTGGCGGGTACCGCCAAGGGCTACCTCAGCAATTTTGTTTTGTTCGTCAATGCTCACCACTTCCATGGGAATTCCTAAACACATCTTGGCCTCCTTATGCCTACATTTTTACATAAGGATTAAAGGCCTTTTCTTCCCCAATGGTGGAAAAGGTCTTTTCTCCATAATGATGTCCTGGCCAGACAATGGTATCCTCTGGCAGCACAAACAGCCTATGCTTAATAGAGCTTACCAAGGTTCGCCAATCGCCTCCGGGTAAATCTGTCCTCCCCACAGCACCGACAAAAAGGGTATCTCCTGTAAATACATGTCCGGGAAGATAAAGACAGATACTTCCAGGGGTGTGGCCAGGGGTATGAATAATCTTGATTTCTAATTGGCCGCAATCTATTTTATCTCCGTCCTTTAAAAGGATATCTGGCTGAGGAGAAGGAGGCACTCCAAACATACTCCCTAAAAAAAGGCTTACTTGATTTAAAAACTCCCCGGCATCTGCCTCATGCATGGCAATAGGCACATTCAATACCTGCTTGAGAGTGCGATTTCCTGCGGTGTGGTCAGGATGGGCATGAGTGTTAACAATCATTTTGGGCTTCACTCCCAAACTCTCAAGTGTATCTACAATCAAGGTCTCATTTCCACCAGGGTCAACAATAATCCCCTCCTTGGTTTCAGGACAGGCAATAATGTAACAACAAACCTCAAGGGGGCCTACAATGAGCTGTTTAATCACAGGTTCAGCGGGCATAAATGCTATGTTACCCTGTTTTTAGAATAAAAACAAGTCTTAACTGAAACCCAAATCTGCTATCGATCTTCGCCCTTATTTGCTGCCTTTCCCCAACCTCCCCCACCTGGGGTAACAATTACCAAACGATCACCTGAATGCACTTCAATATTGACCTTGCCAGGCAAACAACATTTTTGTCCCTCCCTTATAAGGTAATTCTCTCCCCTTGCTCCAGGTTCTCCCCCTGCCAATCCATAAGGGGCATGTCTTCGGCGCTCTGTAAGAAGTGTAACGGTGGCTGAAGTTTGGAAGTAATATTGTCTAATGAGTCCATCGCCACCTTGATATTGTCCTTTCCCGCCTGAATTAGGCCGCAGGGCATAACGCTCTACCATAAAAGGATAATCGTGTTCCAAGGCTTCTATGGGGGTATTGAGGGTATTTGTCATGTGGGTATGAACTCCACTTAAGCCGTCTTTGTTAGGTCTAGCCCCCATACCACCCCCAATGGTCTCATAATAGGTAAAGGTCTGAGTCCCAATGGCCACATTATTCATGGAACCACAACTGGCCGCAGGGACTAGGTCAGGACATGCCTGAGCTAAGGCCCCAAAAAGGGCATCCACAATGCGTTGGGAGGTCTCCACATTTCCAGCCGCAACCGCAGCCGGATACTGGGCGTCCACTACAGTACCTGGGGTGGTAATGATTTTTAGAGGACGCAGACATCCATGATTAACGGGATATGCCCCCAAGCTATTGAGGAGGCATAAAAATACATAATACACTGCCGCCTGCGTAACTGCCCGAGGGGCATTAACACTGCCCTTTACTTGAGGAGCACTTTTAGAAAAATCAATCAACACTTCTTTCTGAGCAAAGCAAATTTCGGCCCTTATCGGAATATCTTTGGTCTCTATACCATCATCATCTAAATAATCGGTAAAAGAAAATTTACCCGAAGGCATCTTTTGGATAAGTGTTAACATGGCCATTTCAGAATATTGCTTTAGGACCTGACTCATCTGCTTCAACTTTTTAAGGCCATAATGTCTTTCCATCTCCTTTAACCGCATCTCTCCTCGCCAAAGTGAAGCCATTTGGGCTTCAAAATCTCCCCTTCTTTCTTGGGGATTTCTCAGTCTTTTTAATAGGGTTTCCAAAAAATTCTTCTCAAGCCTTCCTCGGCGTAAGAGATAGGTCGGAACAATTCGGATGCCCTCCTCATCGATATGGGTAGAAACGGCCATAGAACCCGCATATCTTCCGCCTATGTCTGCATGGTGGGCCCTGGAAATAAGGAAAAAGGACAGTTTGTCTTCCATAAAAACAGGCTTTATTAGCGTGACATCAGGTAAATGAGTACCACCACTAAAGGGGTCATTGGTAATGACCACATCCCCTGGTTGCCAATCAAATTGGGGCAAAACGCTTTGAATGGTAGCCGGCATCGCACCTAGATGCACAGGGATGTGAGAGGCTTGGGCCACAAGCTCTCCCTCGTTGTCAAAAACAGCGCAAGAAAAATCGCATCTTTCCCTAATATTGGGCGAAAAGGCCGAACGTCTCAGAACGATGCCCATTTCCTCAGCTACTGCCGCAAAAAGTTTGTTAAAGATTTCCAAGTCAATAGCATTCATAGGCACTTATCCCCATTTCCCATGATTACATGATTTCCAATTTATACTAATCATTCACACCTGCGATTCTCTTCAACTATTCCCAACTGGATTTAAAATAGGCTTTTTTGTTGGATGTTTATTTGTTTTCCATGTTTGGGTTCTGTTTCAGATTTTTCAGGAAAAATTTTTATCTCACCATATACACCATCGTATCCAGGTTTTATCTCAACCTTTTCTTCCCTGACGCGTTTAATACCTTCTAAGACGGCTGAAGGAACAAAATGGGTTAGCTCTTCCAGGGGCAATTTAAGCAAAATGTCAAATTCTGGCGCTTGAGACACCAACCGATGATATTCTTCTTGGACTGCCTTTGTGCCTACTCCTTTGCCAAGGGCCTCGGCAATAATTTCTTCTAAGGGAATGAGATGAATTTCAGGGATAGCATTGGGTGGACGGAAACCCACTGGTCTATCTGCCAGGGATTCTATCCGATGCATTACACCTACAGTAAGCCTCTGTTTGCAAACAGGGCAAAGACAGTTGTATTTTTGAGTTTCTTGGGGTGATAAAACCACTCCACACTTGCGATGTCCATCGTAGTGATATTTACCCTCTTGAGGATAAAATTCTATAGTTGTTAAGAGCCTTCGGGCATCCTTTTTTTTGATAGTTTCTATGATTTCGTAATAATCCCGAGGGCACAAAAAGACATTGGCCTCTCGTCCAATTTTATGAGGAGAATGGGCATCTGAGTTAGAAATAAGGGTAATATGGTCAAGGGCTGAAAGACGCCAATTCATGGCCGCATCTGAAGAAAGTCCAGTCTCTATGGCATGAATATGTTTGGCCTCTTCTTCAAAGGTCTCTTCTAAGGAATCAAATCCGCCGTTTGCTCCAAGCACTCCATACCAAGGGGTCCAAATATGAGCCGGCACTATTAGACAATCTGGCGAAGCATCAAGGGCTATTTTGACAAGTTCCTTTACATGAAACCCAAATGTAGGACGTCCATCGGCCAACAAGTCCCCTCTCTTTTCCAAGTAATGATTGATTTTATCCACCACCTCAAACGAAGGGGCAAAGATAAGGGTATGAATACGCCTTCCCTTCCCCTTGGCCGAAAAGACATTGCTCACTTCAGTTGTAAGGATAAATAGGACATCTTCTTTCCCCTCTTTATACCGGAAAAGCCCGTTTCCTAACGGTTCTAATCTCTGCTTTAACTCTTGAAGATAATGGGGATGAGTGAAATCTCCTGTCCCCAAAACCCCGATTCCCTTTATTTTGGCCCATTGATATAGGGTCGGAATGTCCATGTCTTTACTTGTAGCCCGGCTGTACTTGGAATGGATATGAAAGTCTGCGATAAACATAATTGCAATTCAGGCCATAAAAGGATGTTTTCACTGTATGTTATAAGGCTTTATATGTCAAGGGTTTTTTTAAAGAAAACAACGTTAGTTTAGGACAAACACTAGGGACTAAAACACCTGTTGGATTTTGGATTTTGGATTTTGAATTTTGGATCAGGTTGCCCAATGTAAAATAGGGTTAAAGGCGAAGGTTGCAAAGGCTGTAGAGGTTGTAGTTGATGGTTGATAGTTGATGGTGGAGTAAAAAAACTTCACTGAAAACTGAAAACTTAATAACTAAGCACTAAGCACCAAGAACAAGGACTAAGAGCTTCTAAACGTCAAATGTGGAGATCTGACCTGCTTCAATCCAATCGGTCAAACCTTAGAAATTGCATGGTAAAGGAACCGCGGCCTTGGGTCATGGAACGCAAATCAGTAGAATAACCAAACATCTTGGAGAGAAGCACCGTGGCAGTGATAACCGTTACCTTCCCCCGTTTGTCAATTGACTCTACTTTACCCTTACGGCTGTTGATGTCCCCAATCACCTCTCCCATGTATTCTTCAGGTAAAACAACCTCTAGTTTCATCACAGGCTCTAAAAGAATGGGTCCTGCTAGTTGGCAAGCCTCTTTTAAGGCCTGAGAGGCAGCAATACGATATCCCAATTCTGTGGCATGTTCATGAGCACTCCCTCCACATAGTTCTACCTCTATATCCGTTAAAGGATAGCCAGCGATAATACCCTGCTGTAACACGTTTTGAAGTGCCTCTTCGATGACAGGCCAAAAGACAGGTGGAATATCGGCTTCAGATAAAGAACGTCTAATCTTGGTCCCCTCACCTCGCTTTAAGGGTCTTATCTTCAGTTTTACGTGTCCAAAGTGAAAAGTAGTCCCCAATTCCTTTTCAAATACCTTCTCTACCTCAGCAGTTTTAGTAATAGTCTCTCGATAAACTACTTGGGGTCTGCCTATATTCACTCTAGCATGAAACTCCCTTTGAAGGCGATGGATAATAATGTCCAGATGAAGTTCTCCCATACCAGAAATCACTGTTTGGCCAGTATCTTCATCATTTTTTATCTGCAAAGCAGGGTCTTCTTCAGCTAGTTTTTGGAGGCCAAAGATGGCCTTTTCAGCATCTTCCCTAGTTTTAGGCTCCACGGCTACAGAAATTACCGGACGATAGAAACTAATAGGCTCTAAAACAATAGGGTGGGCCTCATCGCAAAGGGTATCCCCAGTCGTCACGCCCTTAAGCCCAGCTAGGGCTACAATATCTCCTGCCTTTACTTCTTCCAAACGCTCCTTTTTATCAGCATGGAGACGGAAAATGCGAGCAATTCGCTCCTTTGCCCTCTGACGAGGATTATAGACTATGTCCCCTACCCTTGCCTTGCCTGAATATACTCGAACAAGAACCAGCTTTCGTCCCTGCTCCATCATGATTTTAAACGCTAAGGCACAAAAAGGCGCCTTTTCTTCAGGAGGACGGGTTTCTGTTTTTCCGGTATAAGCATTATCCCCTTTAACTGGGAGAATATCGGCAGGACTTGGCAAATAATTAACTACAGCATCGAGTAAGGGCTGAATACCCCGATTTTTTAAGGCTGCACCACAAAGAACAGGAACAAGTTGCAACTTAAGGGTAGCCTCTCTAATGGCCTGCTTAATCATATTCTCATCAATAGGCCTTTCATCTAAATAAAGTTCCATAACCCTTTCGTCTGTCTCAGCCAGCTTTTCTAAGAGTTTTTCCCGATACTTCTCAGCCTGTTTCTGATATGTTTCAGGAATTTCTATAACATCATAAGTTGCACCTAAGGTCTCATCGTGCCAAACAATGGCCTTCATTTGAATAAGGTCAATAACTCCCTTAAAATCATGCTCAACCCCTAAGGGCAACTGAAGGATAAGGGGATTAGCTCCAAGTTTATCTATTATTTGGTCTACTGTACCCAAAAAGTTTGCTCCAATGCGGTCCATTTTGTTTATAAAGACAATTTTGGGTACTTTATAGCGATCTGCTTGATGCCAAACGTGCTCGGATTGGGGTTCTACCCCACCTACCGCGCAGAAGACCCCAATAGCCCCATCTAAAACCCTTAAAGAACGCTCCACCTCAATGGTGAAATCCACATGCCCTGGGGTATCAATTAAGTGAATTTCGTGGTTATGCCAATAGCAAGTGGTAACCGCAGACGTGATAGTAATGCCTCTTTCCTTTTCTTCAGGCATCCAATCCATAATGGCTTCACCATCATGCACTTCACCAATTCGATGAGATCTACCAGTATAATAGAGGATACGCTCAGAGATAGTTGTCTTTCCAGCATCAATATGGGCAATAATTCCTATATTCCGTATTCTTTTTATATTGTAAGTTTGTTTATCCATCTTTTTTCTTAGTCTTCAGAAGTCCAAAACTTGAAACTAAAAGATTTCCACAACAATGTCAAGTTAGTTAGAAAACTCTTTTAAAATCAGATTAACTCCCATATGTAAGTAAGAAAGACCTTCCCATCTTTTTTAATTTCTTTCAAATAGCTTTTATCTAAAATTGCTTTTAAATAGGAAATTCGTATGAAAAGTAAAGCTTTAGATTATGCTCCCCAGCATATTTTCTTACAGGCGGAGAAGCCTGATAGGTAACCACTACAGGCAGTATTTCTCCAGAAAGAAGTTCTTTGATACGCTTTAAGTTCTTTAAAAAGGCATCAATATCCTTCTTTTTCAATTGGGTTTTACATTCACCCACTATCCATATCTGTTGACTATCTCTCTGGGCCTTCCCCAAAATGTTTACTTCTACATAGCGATTGGGGCCAATCTCAACATAATCCCGGCGCAGGGAATCTACAACCTGCACTCCAAAATCCCTTTGGAGAAGGGGTGGCAACCCCTTATAAGCCCGATCTTCAAGGACATAACCCACAGTATGGGCTAGACCGCCCAATTGCTCTCTTGTTTTACGATGCTCTCCTACTAGTTTCTTAAGTTCCTGTTCTGTCTTTTTCTGGGCCTCGGCCAGCTCTTTGACAATTTCTTTAAGCTCATTAAACTCCTTCTTGGTAACAGATTCTTCCCTTTGCCTTTCAATCTCTTCTAAAATGGCTATTAATACATCCCGCAACCGCGGGTCCAAGGTTTGCAGAAGTTTAAATACAGATAGACTAAACGGCATATTTTCACATTAGCATCTTTTAAAAAAATTGACAAGTACAGTTTAAACCCATCCTTCAACACATTTTGGCTAAAGGCTTAGAAAAATATCTTTTGCCCTATTTCAATATTCTTTTTTTTCAAATCAATTTTTCTTATCAAAAGCATTATCTCTGGATTATCCAAGGCATAGGCCCAATAAGGTTCTAAAGGATGGATATAAAAACACATTCCATCGTATTCAAATTCTATGTACTTCGAATGGGGCTCAAGATATTTGATGTTTGCTATTTTTTTCATTTAAGGCGGCCTTAAGTTTTTGAGCTATGTTTCTAGGAATTCCCAACTGGTAAAGGGTATTCAAATCTGTATTTTTAATTTCTTCTAAAGACGAAAAATGCTGCCATAGAATTGCCTTTCTTTTAGGCCCAATCCCAGGAATACTGTCTAAAACAGAATTCAACGAATCCTTACGGTGTAGCTTTTGGTAATAAGTGATGGCAAAACGATGAGCTTCATTACGAATTGTTTTTAATAATTTCAATCCCAGTGACCTTTCAGGCAAATATAATGGATTTTTCCGTTCGGGCAAATATATCTTATCCTCCTTTCTTCTCCTTCCCTTAGCCACCGCTATCACTGAGATGCCCAGCCCCTGTTCTGCCAAGACCCTGAGGGCAATTTGGAGCTGTCCTTTACCTCCATCAATAACAATTAAATCAGGCAACTTTTCTTTCTTTTTATACCTTCGCTTAAGCACTTCTTCCATCATGGCATAGTCATTAGGATGTCCCTCTAATCTTAATTTATACCGCCTGTATTCTTCTCTAGCACTTTTACCATCTTCAAACACCACCATAGAAGCTACAGTAAATTGGCCCTGGATATTTGAAATATCAAAACACTCAATCCTCAAAGGAATTTTGGGAAGTTTCAGTCTCTCCTTTAAATCGGTAAGGGCATTTTGCGATTGATTATAAAGATAATGTTTTAGATTTTCCATGGCCATATTCAGAAGCCGTCTCTCAGATTCTGAACTGGGTTGTTTCAATTTTATCTTTGTATTTGCCTTTTCTGAAAGCCATTCTTCAAGAATATTCCTTTGTTCAGGTAAAAGGGGAAGGATAATCTCTTCAGGAATTATATCCTGACGATGGTAATATTGAGTAATGAATTCCTCAAAGGCCTCTTTATCGTTCAAGGCACCTAGATTAAGGCCATACTTACGTTCTGCCAAGAGATAACCATTGCGAATTTGAAGCACAATCACCTCTATCCTTTCTGCCTGAGGCCATTTCATGTAGGCAACGACATCCCTATTTAGGAAATCAGGCAGAACCATGACCTGTTTTTCCAAGGTCTTTTTAATGGCCCAAATTCTATCTCTATAAAAGGCCGCCCGTTCATATTCAAGTCTTGAGGCAGCCTCTTGCATTTGCTGTTCAAGGGTAGCCAAAATCCCTTGGGCCTTTCCTTCCAAAAATTGGCAGGCCTGAACGGCAATTTTTTTATAGTCCTCTTCTGAAATATATCCCATGCAGGGGGCACTGCAACGGCCAATTTGATAATTGAGGCAAGGTCTAGTGCGGTGTTTAAATACAAAATCACCACATTTTCGCAAAGGAAAAATTTGACTCATAGACCGCAGGGTCTCTCTAACGGCCTTAGCTGAGGCAAAGGGACCAAAATAGGAGGCTCCATCCTTAATCATCTTTCTTGTAATGGTAAAGCGGGGCCACTTTTCTCTCAAATCAATCCGTAAATAAGGGTAATTTTTATCGTCTCTAAGCACTACATTAAAGCGGGGCCTGTGGTTCTTTATAAGGTTACACTCTAATATTAAGGCCTCTTTTTCTGAAGGCGTGATGATATAATCAATAGAGGCTACTTTTTGAAGCAGGGCCTCAATTTTAGGAGATGACCGGGAGAAATAACTTTTGACCCGACTTTGAAGGTCCCTGGCCTTACCCACATAAAGGATGCGTCTTTTCGCATCCTTCATTAAATAAACACCAGGTTTATGAGGTAAGTTTTGACAAATAGTTATAGAAATCATATTGGGTAAATTCAGGCCAGTCCGCTCAATTAAGGCCCTTTGCAACCGCCTTTGGCATAAATTATTTAACCTGATTTATAGTTAGTTGTATTTGTTGAGGCATAGCGTTAAAATGTAAAAGCGTCATTTACCCTTCTTACTTTCTTATCGCTGGACTGCTTATCATTGACCAATGACTATTTAACGGCATAGGCAGCAATGAGCTTTTTTAGGGCCTCTAATCGGCTTGGATGTAAGTAATAACGACCTGGAACGCCAAATTCGCTCCCAGCGTCTTTTATAATAACCACCCTCTTCAATTCTAAAAGTAGCCTTTTGCCTTCCTCTGTAAGCACAAGTTGCTCTTCAGTAATCACATTTTCTACCGGACGCAACTCTTGCCTTTCAGCAAATGATAAAGAAGAGACGTCTATGTTTTGAGGCAAATCCCCCAACTTACGCATTACCAACAAGTTGCGTTTTTCATCTACAAAGATGTAGGCATCATTAAAGTCAAATTCAGGCATTTTCTTCTCCTTCTGGGTCGTAATAAGACCGTTGAATCAAAACCCTCACAAAGGCATCAGGGTCTTTGAAGGCCTCCGAGGTAATCTTAAACTCGCTTTGTCCAGTTCGTTCCATCACCAGCTTAAGCCCAAATTCCAAATTTTGAATCATATGATGGCAAAGGGTTAGAAGGTCTTTCTGATTTAACACACTTTGCTCTAAAAGGTAATCTATCGCATCCTCTGTAAATCGACACTTCAAGCCCGTTTCATCAAAATACGTTTCTACAAAAAGCTCCAATTCCTTTATCAATTCGGCCAGTTTTTTAAAGGCATAATCCATATCATAATCAAATTCTTCAAAGGCATTCATAATCAACTCTATCCTTCTTTTGGTCAGGGAAAGACCATATTGGCGCGCCAAGGCCTCTCCCCTACGCTCAATGGTTTCTTTCACATAGTCCTTTTCAGCCTCCTTGGCCTTTGAATAAAACTCTTCACTACAAATTTCTAATTTTCCACTGAGCACCTCTTTCAATTTTGCCTGAGGATCCATCACAACTTCTTTAGTAACTACCAATCTCTTTATATCTGTAGAAGGAAGCACCTGTTCAAAAGGCAAAAGGGTCTTTTCTAAGACGCTTACCAACCCCCTAGCCCCTGTGCCTTCAAGGGTGGCCTTTTCAGCCAAAAGTCTCAAGGCCTCATCCTCAAAAACAAGGTCAATCCCATAGGCTCGAAAGTCTTGCCTTTTGGCATTGATAACTACGCTATTGGGATTCTTAAGGATTTGATAAAGGTCTTCTTTTTCCAAAGGTTCAAACACGGCAATTACGGGTAGCCTACCAATAAATTCTGATTCAAAGCCATATTCAACCAAGTCCTCTGCCTTGACATGGGGCAAATATGTGTGGACAGACGATTTTGAGGTGACTTTGGCCCCAAATCCTATTCCCTGCTGGTTGAGCCGTTTCATAATAATTTCATCCAAATGGTTAAATGCCCCACTCATGATAAAAAGGATATGTCGGGTATTAATCATCTTTTTAGGTCTTTTGCCTGTGCGTCGATATTGTTCAATAGCCTCTAGTTGGGATATGGGGTCAAAGGGAGTTTTTAAATCTACTTCGGTCTCTTCCATCGGCTTTAAAAGGGCCCGTTGGACCCCTGTTCGGGAAACATCTGGGCCAATGATATTCCCACTGGCAGCTATCTTGTCAATTTCATCAATATAAATAATCCCAAATTGGGCTAGGTCAATGTCGTTATTGGCTTGACGAACTAATTCCCTTACCAGATCTTCTACATCACCTCCTACATATCCCGTTTCGCTAAACTTGGTGGCATCTCCCTTAACAAATGGTACACCCAACTTATCGGCTATCAGTTTAATAATAAAGGTCTTCCCCACCCCTGTAGGACCAATCATTAAGATGTTGTTTTTGATATAGTGAATTCTGCTCCATGTATGTTGACGATGCGTAAGCCAATACCTAATCCGATTAAAATGAGTACATATCTTGGTAGCCAAAATAGCCTTGGCCTGATCTTGTTTGACTACATATTGGTCAAGATAGGCAATCAAATCCTGAGGTTTAAGATCAAAATTGATTTTGGTCAAGATCTTCTGGGTATTAATTCCTTTATCTTTCGTTTTTTTGTGAGGCTCCAGCAAGGATGCAGAAACCACCCTCACCCTAGGGCCATATTTGCGGGCTAGATATTCATTCAACTCTCGTTCTAATTCCTTTTGAGATGGCAATTCTACATCTTTAACTTCGTCTTTAATTTCGTCCATAATTCCTCCTTAATCTTACCTTGCTACCCCTACTGCTGTTCCAATAACACTTAAAGGAGTTGCTTCCCTCACAGTAGTAGAGGTCTCTCGGATGTTACGCAGGGTTTCTCTGGCATCTTCGTATAAGCTATCATCAGTAATCAATTTACCTAAAGTACCCTTTCCTGCCTTAACATTACCAACAATTTCATTAACTTGATCCATAATATTGCTCGCCTTTACATATAGTGTATCATCTTTTAGAAGTTTGCCCAAGGTCCCTTTCCCTGCCTTAACGTCGGCTAAAATGTTATTGAGATTGTTTAATGTAGTCTGGACTTCCTGATAAAGCCTCTCATCATTAACCAATTTCCCCAAGGTTCCTTCTCCTCGCTTAATCTTGGCCAAAATGTCATTCAACTGATTGGCCGCAGTATCAAGGTTCTTATAGAGGGTACCATCATTAATAAGCTTACCTACGGTGCCCTGACCATTGTTAATCTTTTCAGAAATAGAGGCTACATTCTCACTTGCCCTTCTCAGGTTTTCGGTAATTTCTTTTAAAGAACTTTTTTCAGAACTAAGATAATCATTAATTTGGTCAATGGTAGTCTGCAACTTCTCCAATATAGGATTCACCTTGCTAATAGTCTCATCCACACTAACCACTGACCCTGTATTAGAAATAATTTCGTGGGGTTTGAGGTAAACATTTTGCCTACCTTGATGGATCTCCACATATTTTGTTCCTACTACCCCATATCCACGAATTAAGGCCTTGGCATCTTTACTAATTTTCACTTGAGGCTTGATGAGTATTACCACCTTGGCCCTCCCCCTGGGAGTCAATACAATTCTTTTCACCCTCCCAATTTCCACTCCTGACATCAAAACAGCATTGTTAGGCTTTAATCCAGCCACATTATCAAAAATGGCCTCTAGCTCATACCCCTTCATAAAAAGTAGTTTTTTATATTTTGTGACCTTTACGGTTAAATATCCCAAGGCAATTAAGCCCAAAAAAACAAAAATACCGACCTTAAAGGCCAGTCCTGTGGTTTTCATCTTTGCCCCCTATTGCCAGAAAATTAAATAATTAAATATAGCTGTAAAAATATAATTATCAATCAAAATGCTAATCAAAGAAATGACCACCGTTTCAGTAACTGCTCGCCCTACACCTTTGGCCCCACCTTTGGCGCTAAAACCCTTATAACAAGCAATAATAGGAATAAGAAATCCAAAGGTAAGGGCCCTTAGAATCCCCCTCAAAATATCTGAAAATTCCACTACTTGGATGGTATTGTCCATATAGGCCCCAGCGTTTACGCCCAAAATTTTAACTGCGGCTACATAACCCATTAAAACTCCGCTAACATCGCAAAAAATGGCCAAAACAGGCAGCATAATAATACAGGCAACAAACTTGGGCACTGCCAAGTAATGAATTGGGTCTACGGCCATAACCTCTAAGGCATCTATTTGTTCAGTAACCTTCATAGTCCCAATCTCGGCAGTATATGCCGCTCCTACTTTGGCTGCCACCATAAAACCCGTCAATATCGGTGCCAATTGGGTAACTACTGCTAAACAAACAGTAGAACCAAGCCATTCTTCTGCTCCAAGTTTTACAAACCCTACATAACTTCCCAAGGCCACCACCATACCTGCAAAAGTGCCTGCCATAACCACAACTACAAAAGACTTGTTGCCGGCAAATTCCATTTCTTGAAATATAAGCCGCCATCTGTATGGAGGCAAAAAAATGCCCTTGATAAGACGTAATGCAAAGAGAGTAATCCTTCCAAGCTCATTGATAAAAGAGATTAGAAACATAAGGCTATTGTAAGTAATGACGATGAAATTTGCAAGTAAAAAAGGGAGGCAACCTGCTAGGCCTTCGAATAAAACTGGCAAGCGTGGCAAAATAAGTTCTTGACAAACAAAACTTTTTATGTAACCAATAGCCAAAAATTTGGATAAAAAATCCTATAAAAAGATTTAAAGTCGCAAAATAAGAGGGGAAGAAACAATGAGATTTCTTGCTTGTTTTTTAAGTGGGTTATTGGTTTTCCTAGGGCTTGGGGCTGAAGTAATGGCATCGTACCTACCTTCTGCCCAGTTAAAAAATATACAACTGGGTGATGCCTTTTTAGACATTGGTGGCAATTTACGTTTGCGTTATGAATATCAGAACAATTACAATATAAAAAAATACACCAATACTAAAGACAACTATTTGCTTGAAAGATTTCGGCTTAATATTGGCCTAAAAACCCAAAAAGGACTCAAGA
>JALWFG010000002.1 GCA_027038965.1 Candidatus Desulfofervidaceae bacterium
AATGAAGACATTAAGAATAAGCTTATAGCAAAACTAATTGATGCTTTTAAAAAAGGAATCATAACAGATTCAAGCAATGGGAATGCGTCTTCATCAGCTTCAGCGAGTGGGAGCGCGAGCGGATCAGCTTCTAGCAGTGCGAGCGGTAGCGCTTCTGGCAGTTCTAATGGAAATGCAGATGTAACAGTAGAAGAGTTATCGCCAACAATGATCAAAATAGGAAACATAGTTTATGATTTTAAAATCTTTTCTATTGGAAATGCTTTTTTTGAGAATGAAGGTTTTAATTCTACATTCTTTACTCAGGACATTATTGACTATGTTTTTGGTCTAAACGATACTGATTTTGAAATGGCTATATTCAATGTTCCTGAATTCTGGAATAATTTAATGGCTAACGATGATTTATACAATCATTTTAAAGCACAGTTCCCTGATAAATATAAAAAAGCTTACAAAAATGTTGAGACAGCTTTTGTTAAAATCATAGTAAAAGAATCAGGATTAGACTTTGAGAGCTACGATAAACTTATAGATATAGCTTCAGAAACAATTGCAATTGAGATGATTAAATCATCAGATGTAGCATTTATGTTGTATGATAACAAATTTGGATTTTTCTTGCTTGAATCATCAAAATACAAAGTTTCTCCATTTAAACTCGATGCTTTATTTGACGCTATTTCTGATATTGCATCAGAAGACACAATCGATCCATTTGTGAACGTATATGCATTGCAAGAAGTTAAAAAAGCTATAGATAATAAACAGCTAAACTCTGATGAGACAAACAAAGCAAACAGTTTAATTGCTTCAATCATTAATAACGATATATATCTTGGTAAGCTCTTCACAAGAGCATTAGGATTAACAGAAAGCTATACTTTTACACAATTAGTAAATAGCCCTGATTATAAAAACTCAGTGATGAATTTACTTAAAGATCCAGCATTTGATTTACCTATGGAGAAAACAACAATTTTAACTATCCCTGATATGTATAATGCATTTGTTGGGCTTGTAGAAAATAAAACATTTTTAAATCAGATGCCGTATTGTGTTAATAATGATGATAACACACATGTTTATGTATATGCGGTAAAAGATGATAAATGTAAATTTTTTGATGTGGTATTTCCTGATGCAACATCTACTCAATTTAAAGTAAATCCAGTTGATGTTAATATGGATAAAAACTTTATTGCTTTAGCTAGCGCAGATACTAATAAAAATGTTGCAGTAGTTACAGCTGCTTTAAACGTATATGCAATGGAAGCAACTCTTCAAACATTCATATCAGCGTTAGAAGGACATAAAGTAATAGGTATCTATTCTATGGGGAATTTATTAGTTGGTATTACAACAGATGGGAATATTATAAGTAACAAATATGCAGCAGATGATGTGCTAGACATTAACACAATAAGAGGAGTTTCTTTAACAAAAGACAACTATGTTATTCTTGATGAAAGTAAATCTGTTGTAAGAGGTATTATCGGAGATAAAAATCCACAAGCTCTTAAGTCTACTATTGACAGCAATATTGCTGATATAAAAGATGTTGCTACTATAGGTGACACTTTAGTAGCAATCATGAATTCAAATGCAGTAAAAGAGGTTGTAGAGAGCGGACTAATTGATTTTAATGGTTTTGATGATTTGGTTCAAAAAGATGATAATGGCAATGTTACAAATTCAGCAACAGGAAATGGTGTAAGTAAAGTAGTAGCTGCATTAGATACTGTTTTTGTTTTAGATGCTAAAAACAACTTATGGTACAAAGATAAAGACAACTCTGTAAAAGTTATTGTAAATGTAAACAATATTTCACCTGTTAA
>JALWFG010000003.1 GCA_027038965.1 Candidatus Desulfofervidaceae bacterium
AACTATAAAACTCCTTATTCTGTCTACTACAACAATGACCCAAAACCCCTTTCTAAAAAATGGGAGATTTATGCTTGACAAATTTTATATTAACCATTATATCTTTCCAAAAAATTGGGGCATTGCATCATCTACTGGCATAGCCTTTAAAAATTTCTTCACTGTTTTGGTTATTATCCCCTTGAGACACTTGAGACCTTTAGATCTTCCCATCCGTCTGAACCAGTCCCCATATGTTGATAATGATGGCATCTTCTTAAGCCCTATCACCTCTCTTAGCCCTACATCGTCTCTCATCTGCCTTAAATCTTCTACATGTCTGCCCCCTGCCTGTAACATCAATAGCACAGGCAGTATGTATTGCCAGGCCCGGTAACCCCTGTTTGAACCAGGTTCTGGCATATAAGCTTCTATCAAAGATTTTATCCCTGACTTTTCTAACCCCGTGAAATAACTATTAACTATTTCACGGGGTATTTGCTTCTGGGGTATCATTTTGCAGGCTTCCTCTTGTTTGTTTTGTTTTTCACCTATTAGGTGATGTATTATACATCATCTAAACCCCGTTAATTTTTTCTATTTAACGGGGTAAACCAAGAAAGGAGGAGGCCTTTTTTATTTTTAGGGAAGTTCCATCGGCAAATTTGGGGAAACAAAAGAAGCTTTACAGAAATTCAAAGAGACTCCCAAAGTCCAGCAGTATCTGGAAAATCAGAAAAGACTCAGAGGACGCCTCGGATACGGCAGGAAAATGAGCTGGGGAGAGAAATGAGGATTAGCTATATTTGCCTATAAAATTACGAATCATTATAAAATTCATCATAAACTGGATCTCCAGGACCATCACAGGTAGAAGCATTAAAGTGGACTCCCCAGGCCCAGAACTTCTCCTCTTGCTCCCGCTTCCACCACTCCTCATCCTCTCTCTCCATTTCTGCCTCAGCCCTGTGCAGTGCTTCAAGCCTTTTTCTCTTTTCTTCCGGAGTGAGTGGTCTGAAAAGAGAAAGAGGCTTTCTCCCCTTCTTCAGGCGGTAGAAGTTGTACACCCAGATGCAGTAAATGACGGTGATGAAAGAAGCCGCTATCAAACCCATTGCTGCCATTTTAAATACCCTTTTTCCCTACCTCAGGAAGGATCATTAAGCTGCCGGTTTCAATGCCTCACTAACAGGCCTACACAATGGCTCTGGAATCACTCTGCCCTCTTTTTCCGCTGCTTTAAGCCATAATTCTATGGCAACTTTCACTTCTTTTAAGGCTTCTTCAGGAGTTTCACCAAAGGCAGAGCAACCGGGTAGCTCCGGCACCACCGCAATGTAACCTTCGTCTTCTTTGCTGTAAAAAATTTCAATATTGTATTGCATATATGTCTTATTCGTCCAAAAGTTTGTATCTTTCCACTACTTTTAAAAACTGCCTTACCTGATAAGGTTTGGCTTTCCCCTTCACATCCTGAAAATTAAGTATTTCTCTAACTCCCTCTTTGGCATAAATTCTATGACTTCCTTTCCCACCTCTGAACTTGAATCCAAAAACCTCCGCGGCTTTACAAATAGCCGCAAATCTTACATTCTTAACATTACGTTTGAGTTCTTCATAAAGCTCTTTCTTATTCACTTACCTACTTTTAGGCATAACGCAAGAGAAAAAATATGTCAAGCACCATTTTAGAAAGCTTTAATCTTCCCTCTGGACGGTTCAAATTGAATTCAAAATAGCCATTTTCAGGGCGTGAATAACTCCTCAAAAGGGGGTATAGGTATAATCACACCCGTTTTCTTTTGGGGGTCAAAAGAACAGAAAAAAAAGGCCACTTTTTGTTTCAAAAAGGGCGTTGAACAGGGGTGCAGTCAATCCCGTTGACACGGGATTTCTCCTGCACCGAGCAGCCTAAGGCTGGCGTTCAACCATTGGTTGGTAGGCGGGCGGCTGGGGTATTTTATTTTTTTTTGGGGAGAGAGGGTGCCAACCGAAGGGAGGCACCCTCTCTCCCCCCTAATATATTAAAGGGGATTTTGTGTCTTTTAACTGCCCTATAAATCTTTACTTTTAGAAACAGCAGGTTCATGTTACGCACCAAAAGGTTCACGCTACGCATCAAAAAGTTCATGTTACGCACCAAAAGGAGTTCGTGTTACGCACCATGTTTTAGGGCCTGTTTCTTACTACACGGGGTTGAGTATGCCCAACAAAATTGATAGTAGGAGTTCTTTTTCTCAACTTTGTAGCTCTGGAGGTAACCCGCAGCGACAACATCATCAAAAGCCTTTTTAAGCTCGTATCTGCTTTTTTTCTTTTCTGTATAGTGCAAGTGCAGGGCCTGGAAGATAAGGTCTTCTTTACAAACTGTATTTCGCTGTCCTTGTAACCACACCATTAAAAGCTTTCCGATATCAGTTCTGCACTGCTGGATATAAGATATGTTCAGTTTAAGAAAAAGAAGGTTTTCTTTGTATTTCTTTGCAGCGTCAATGAAATTTTTATTTATCCAGAGTAGCCACTTTTTTTGTTTTTCTTCTTTGAAGTCCAGTAAAATTTTAACGCGGCTAAATTCGCTGCCTTTGTAGAAATATGTCCACGTACAATCTGCCAACCTTTCAAGGCTTTGTCTTACTGCCTCACGGGTTCTACTGCCCCATTTTAATTCTCTATACCCCTCAACGAACTGTCGCACGCCAATTTGGAGTACATACATGCGCTTTTCTTCCTTGCCATCTGGCCCTTTGTAGCAGCCGCCGTCTTCTAAAGGAGATTCAAGGGCTGCTTTCGTAAGAGCCAGCAGGGTCAAAAGGTCAAAAGCATTCAAAGTTTCTCGCGCAGTTATTTCCAGCTTTTCAAGCCTTCCCCAGTTAATTTTGTAGACTGCAGCGAACCCCCTGGTTCTTTTTCGGCTGGGTGAAACAGGCAAAACATGCACCATTTGGGTCATTAGCAAGCTGTAATTAGATGGATGGTGGCGTTTTTCCTTTCCCATTTCTTTTACTCCCTCCGTTGTTTTTGTTCTCGCCTTGCCCTTGCTTTACGTCCTCCCATATCTGCTGGATGGTGCGGTTTAGCCTTTTAACTTGGATTTGCTGCCCTTGGCCTTGGTTTAACAGATTTGAATGGAAGAGTTTAATGAGTACGGGTTTCTGTCTTTCCATGATATTGTTTTTGGTGTTTTGAATTAACAGCCAATCCGCTGGATATGTCCGATCCTCCTGCGCCACTTCTGCTTCATCAAAAATTCTGGCAACGAAATCTTTTCTTTCGGGCTCTTTGCTGCTAACCAGGTAAAACTCAAGATTTCTGATTTGGAAAACAAGCCGCGCGCAGTCCGTTAAAGAAGAAGCGCCCCTAATACTATTCATAACCAGATCTTCTGTCCGCCCCGTTTTGTTTAGATGGTGGATTAAAAAGACTGCTGTCCCAGTAGTCTTTGCTATAGAGTCAAAAAAGCTTGAAAATTCCGCCATGTAGGCGTTGTCATTCTCGGCTGCTATCAGTCGGGAGATGGGGTCTACAATGATCAAGTCGGGCTTGAACTGCTGGGCTTCGGCCAGCAGCCGCAGCTTGAGGTTTTTCCCAAAGTCAGTTGGGCTGAGGCTGTATCTGTCCAGGACAGGGGCAGGTTGAGGGTCTACCGCCAAAAAGCGGATATTAAAAGGATTTCGGAGAAGGTTAACACTTGAACGCCGGCAAAGGTATTTTAGCCGCCGGCTAATCGTTTCTTTTGAATCTTCAAGGGTAACATAGATGGTTTTGAGGTTATACCTAACTGCCCAGTAGTAGACAAAAAACAACAGTAAAAAGCTTTTACCCACCCCTCCCTGGCCGCCGATGATTGAGACGTAGGGGCCTCTGGGTAAGAAAATAGGATCGTCGGCGACTAGCAGGTCGGGTCCTTCGGTGACTTTTTCCACCTCGCTGGGGGTAATTGAGAAGTTGACAATCTGCCTTTTACCGCTGTTACCATGCAAGGCGTTGAAAATTTCTTCGGCTTGGTGGTTGATTTCTTGGGGAGACGCGGCAGGGTCCTGCAGAGTGAAAAGTAGGCCCTGAGCGGCCAGCAGAGCCTGTTTTTTTCTGGACGTTTCTTTTATCAGGCGGGAGTAATAGGTAACAGTTTCCGGATTCGCGAAGGGAATGCTGTTTGCGAGTTCAAGGAGTTTCCCGAAATAGCTTCCGCCTTTTTCTTCTTCTTTGCCTTTTTTCCTGAGGTGGGAGAGGACGGAGACAGGATCAAGCGGTGCTTGTTTTTCAAATAGCTCAACTAACGCTTGAAAAATTTCCCTATTCTCTTCATAGTAGAAATCGGCAGGTTCAAGGCCGCACTCCAGAGCGATGGGTAGAGGGTGAAAACCTTCGTCTTCGGAGTCGGAGAAAGACAGGATAGTCCCGATAAGGGTTTGCTCAGCCTCCAGGTTGTGGGGGAGGGAACGGTATTTTTTCTTTTCCCGGGTCCCGGCCTGATTTCCCCATCTCTTCCCGGCACCGGAAGAGGGGGAAGAAGAGGGCGTTTGGGGTTGAAAATTATATTTTTTCTTGCTATTATCATCTCTGACTGGTGCGGCTGCGGCCGCGCCGGTTTTTCCCCACATCATTCAGCACCTCCTCACTTCTTCTAAAGTCCCAAATTTTCAAGCTTTTTTGCCCTCTTTTCCGCTTCAGCTATTGCCTTTTGCACCATTTCCTCCCAGACTCGCACTCGCAGAAAAAGCCGATTGCCAATTCGCACGAAAAGCCTTGGATGTCTTCCGATACAGTGCCACTTGTACAAGGTTTCCGGCTTGAGGTGAATTCCCGCTTCCAGCAGGGCTTTTCTATCTTTTACCCAAACCAGTCTTTCCATCTTTCCCTCCTTAGATGGTCGTTGATTTAATTTTCTAAATTCTCTAATAGCGTTTAGTTTCCGATTTTCAGATCCAGAACAAAAAAACCCGCCACCGAACAGGCAGGCGGGCCACCAGGAGGTGTTGAGAGCACTTTGTAAAAAAAGCCCCAAACCAGGGAGAAGGTGCTATTTTTTTATCAAAGATAAAGGAGGTGCATCATTATGCTCAAAAAATTCACAAACTTCACGGTCTTAACAGTTTCTCTGGTGATGCTCAGCCTTCTCTGCACGGAGACATGGGTTTCAGCGGGAATGTATGGAGAGATGAAAGGGACTGCCTTTATCTGGGCAGTCAAAGCGGGCAGGGAGTCAGTCATTTATCTCAACCTACCCAGCAACCGGATTTCCCATGACATACCTGTTCCCATTCAGCCTGCGGGAGTCATTGTGGCCAAATACAGCCCTGAGACAGCCAGCGGTGCAATTTACCTGACAAAGATCAGAAAGACAAACGACAGCATAGTGGCCAGGATACAGCAGCTCACTCCCAGACGTCTGGCCAATCAGGTGGGTGCTGATGTGGCCATGTGGGATTATGCGTGGTGGGCATGGGACAGCTCCTGCGGCACGCCCACTGCACCGCCCGGGGATGCAACTCTGCCTGATCAGGCCAGATACAACTTTCTTTACATGAAAGACTGGCAGCCGGTCAGCGCCTGCTGGAAAAAGATTGGCCTGAAGGACTTTTACGGGGGCGATAACATCTTTCACAATGTCAGCTTTACGGGTTTTTTAAAGCTTACAGCCCTTGCAGCCTACTGGAACAGGGCAAGCTTGATGTATGTGGCTGTTGATGAGCTTCAGAGGGACGTCCAGCAGCATAAAAGCGGGAACCTGATAAGGAAAAAAGTCACGACAACCGTCACCTACTACACCAAGCCCCGGTGGCTTGTGGGGGCGGTCACGTGGCGTAAGTGTGCGGACATGAACGCCTGCGGGACATCTCCGGGCGATAAGTGGATTGGGCCTGCCACCCCTGACATCACAGTGAATCCCTGGCATGAGCCCTGGAGAGAGGCCAGGTTCATCTGGGCTGATGGAGATCTGAGCGACTACCCTGTTCAGGAGAAGCAGATCTACCAGTGGTCAGAAACGAAGAAGAGCTGGGGATTTGTCTCTGTTTTGTTTGTGGATATTTTGTTAGGGGCCCTGACTGGCGGGGCTTTGGGCTTGGCAGGTGGTTACCTTTTTGGTTGCAACCCTCTTTACATTGCGGCTGCCGGCGGGGGCATAGGTGCGATTTCAACCCTTCAGGCGGGCCACGACCTTTCAGGGGGCTACAGCATCAAGGGCTTTACCAACGACCGGGTGACCAGGCCCACACCATCTGATGACCACGAAAGGGGTTTGCAGAACAGCATTGAAGGGAACTGGGTGAAGGCGGATCCCCGGAAGACCGGCGGCGGTTTTCAGGTGTTCATCTCCTACATTGACCCAACCAGAGAGACGGGTGGGTACGAAACCCTGCCCATGACGAATCCAAAGGCTCAGGAGATCTATCAGAAATACTTCCACAAACCCTGGAAGGACACGGAGTTTCTGGCGGCAATTAGAGGGATGTGATAGAGAACCCCCGGCCAGGACCGGGGGTTTTTTGTTCACTTATTTGCTTGCCAGGTTCACCTCAGAGGGGCTGACAATCCCTTTCTCCACAAGCCACTTTGCGATGTCACCTGCGATCTTTGTTAAACACTTGCGGGTGGTTATCATGAGCGGCTTTTTTGCAAGCAACAGGTCAGAATGCACGGCCTTTGCCCTGAAAACCCTTTCCTCTCCGTCTGGAAGGATTACTTTGTAGGCAATTATCGTTCGCAACCGGCCCAAAAAAGCTCCACTTTCAGTATCTTCAAGCACTATGTTCAGCCCCTTTTTTCTAGGGCTCTCGGCCAGTTCAAACCGGGCATGGGGCAAAACTTTGGCCAGATAGGGAAGGATCATCTCACTAGAAGCCTTTATTTTTGTTAGGTCAACTGAGGGGACTTTGTAGAGAAATGCACGTGCATACTTTTGGGTGGCCCTTTTCACCACAACCACAACCGGCCTGCCGCTCACGGGACCTGTGGGGATTTGCCCATTTATTCCTGCCATTTTTGTTAGGTTGTAAGTAGCACACGCCCCAAGCCCCATGACCATGCCTGCAAAACACACCAGAAGAAAAAGCCTTTTAAGCATCTTCTTTTACCTCCTTTCTGTGTATTTTTAACAAAATTTCGTCTGGATTTTTCAGGCACCATTCAACTGCTGCATTTTCAAGTCCCAGCATCAGGACGATCGACTTTGGGATTGTTACGATATACTGCGCATGTCCTTTTTTATCTCTTCTTGCCGTTACTTTTGTTATGTTCCCTCCCTGCTTTCCCATTCTCTTTCTCCCTGTTTTTCCTAATATTAATATAACCATTAATTTAATAAATGTCAAGGGGGAATTTGTTCAAATTTGTTCAAATTGAACATTTTCACCCCTCAGGCCTGCTAGGGTGGCCGGGAGTTTCTGGCTGCGGTGAGCGGGATGTGGGGAAACACCCCGGCCGTTCGGGCCGGGGTTGGTTTTTGTTCACTTGCTTGCTAAATTTAGGGGTTGACAATGTATGGTTTGGTATGGTTTGATGGTATCATAGTTGAGTTTTGTGAAGGAAGAAAATATGTTTTCATTAAAGTTTAATATAAGGAATTTTGGCAACATAAAAGAGGCAGAGATAGAGCTTAAGCCTTTAACAGTTTTCATGGGCTTTAACAACACTGGAAAGACCTATCTCTCGTATCTGCTTTATGATTTGCTAAAATCAAGCCCCAATATTTCTTTCAACTTTGAGAGTAACCTTCAAGACAGGGTCATAGAGGGATTGGTAAAAAACAAAAGCTATATGATAGACCTTGAAGAATACCTGAACAAGAACAAGACAAAGATAGAAAGAAAGATAAATGATGCATGTAAAGATTTCGGGAAGAGAGTGTTGAACTCGAATCAATCATTTAAGGGTGCGGAGTTTGAGATTGAAAACATATTCAGCATGAAAGAACAGAATAAAGCTTCTACACGTGCTGAGCTTTACGGCAGAAATATAGAGGCTGTTTTTGAAGGAAATACAATAACCATAAGAACAAACAGAACTATAACCAGGAGAAATTTGAGAAAGGGCTCAAACGCATACAAAACTTTCAAGAAGAGATTAGAGGATTTTTTAAATTTCTGTGTAAAAAACTTCCTATTCCCGGGAGAGGTATTCTTTCTTCCTGCAGAGAGGGCAACACTAATACAGGTGATGGATTACCTGGAGATTTTTACTTTTCCGCTTTCTTTGTTTGGAAATCTGGATAGCTTTAAACTTCCTTCACCTATAATCGACTTCAAGCATTACTTTGAGTTTTACAGTTCAGGCAAGAGCTTTTTTGAAGATGTATCGAGTTTTCTTGAGTCTGAGGTATTGGGTGGAGAAGTGGAGATAATTCAGAAAAATAGCCCTTATTCAAAAAAAGTGATATATAAGTATAAAAACAATGAAATTGACATAAAAGCGGCGTCAAGCGGCGTCAAAGCTCTTTCGGGGCTTAATGTCCTGCTGAAAAAAAGGTTATCAAAGGGCGATGTTTTATTTATAGATGAGCCTGAGATTACACTCCATCCAAAAAACCAGATCAAACTTGTGGAAGCGTTTGGTATAGCCGTTAATAAGGGCCTAAACACTGTTATGGCTACGCATAGCCCATACATAGTTGACCACATAAACAACTTGATTTTGGCTTATGAAGCTATAAATAAGGATAAAAAGGGTTCAATAAAGGTTTTAGAAGAGTATGGAATAAGACAGGAAAGCTTAATTGATCCTGACAAAGTGGCTGCGTATGAATTTAAAGAAAACGGAGAAGTTGTTGATGTTTTCAACAGGGATGAAGGGTTTATTAATTGGGAAACATTTGGAGAATATTCGGATAGGTTGTCTGAAATTGGTTATGAGCTAAACGAAGTTTTAAGAGAAAAGGATGAGCGTTAGCCTGAAACAGTTTTTCAACGATAAAGGCGTGTGTACTTTGTTTTCCAATTTAGTCGTTAAAACATCCTTGAAAGATAAAGGTAGTGGAGGAGCGGGTTTTAACTTCAATAAAGAAGAAAATGAACTTTTTTTGCCAATTAAATTAGATGGTGGATTGTTTAAGCAACAGACAGGCAAGATAGCCGATTTTTTAATTTATTACAAGAGCGAAAACTCGAATCTAAAGGTGGTTATACTTGAATTGAAGGGCAAAGTTAAAAATAGAAGACCAGAGGAGCAGGTTGAATCGACAATACAACTAATCAAGAATAATCATTCTTTCATGATCCCAGAAAGTGCCAAAATCCTTAAAATAGTAAAGGTAAGAAGTTCATCCCCGAAGATGAATAAAAAGAAAAGCGATATTCTTTATATTTCTAACGACAATAAGATTGCAAAAGTGATCAGGGGTTAAATTCTTTAGATTACTTGTAGGTTAAATCTGAAATGTCATTTATGGAGAGAGTAAAGCAAAGCGAAGTGAAGGACAGAGAAAGACTGCTGAAGCTGCTCCACAGGAACTCTTTTAAATATGCCCCTGATAAAAGGTTTAAGCTCACCTGTGGTGCACAGAGCGATGTTTACTTTGACTGCAAAAGAACCAGTCTGACCTCTGAAGGTTTGATGCTAATAGGGAAACTGCTCTATTTAACTTTGCAATAAATCAAGTATAGAAGGTATTTTTTGCGATATATATAGTTTGTTCTTAGAACCGTGCTGTATCTCTCCTTTAAAAAGGAGAGGATTAGCGCAAAATTTATCCTAAACTTCCTCTGAAGTTCCGCGATTTTTCCTTTCTTTGAAAAATAATTCTTTAAATTGTTGAGCAGATGAGCGAGCTATTTCCTTAAGTCCGGGAATAAAATGATATTTATCAATTTCTTTTATTGGGGTCCATTTAACAATGTCATGTTCTTCGCCCTCTTCTTTAAGAGAGGAATCATCCACACAATAGCAAATAAATCTCAAGCCTGGGATTAAGGCTCTCTCTTCCCTGGGAGGTATGCTGTAAGTAGCAAAAGGGGCTAACACTTCAACTTTTATTCCGAACTCTTCCCAGAGCTGCCTTTTAATAGCACCTTCAAAGGTTTCTCCCCTGTGAACCTGACCGCCTCCGAACTCCCAGAGCCCTGGATATAACTCTCTGGTTTCCTTCCTTTTTCCAGCAAGAATATAAATCTCACCATTTTCTTCTTTAAAACACAGAGCTGCCACGTGTACTTCTATATGGTGCTGAAACTCCTCTCGTCTGCCCGGACTTTTTAAAGGAATCTCTTTAACTTGAGGAGAAAAAGCCGCCTTAATAGGAGGAAAACCTTTAGGTATTATTTCATTTATAACATAATTTTGGCTTTTGAGAGTTTGCTCTAAAAAGGGTAAACTTTCCACATCTATAACTATTCCCTGCGGACGAGCGACACCACATAATCTTGAAGCTAGATTAATAGCATTACCAAAAAAGTCAATCTTTTTGTTACCATCTTCAAGGTAAATTACTTTTAAAATACCGAAAGATATACCTATGCCAATAGCCAAAGATTCGGCTCTCCCCCAGCTTCAGAGATAGGCTTGATAATCTTTTGCGAAAATTGAGAGGGAATTTTTTCGCAAATTGCTGAAACTGTTTTCTCTATCTTTTCTCTATCTTCTCCAGTCAAAATTTCATCGTTCAGTCTTTGCGGAGAATCTTCAGGAACCTCTTTTAAACCAAAAATAAACAGACCACCATCCCCCAACGGTTTAAAAAGGGAATTTTCTTTATTTTTTTCGTGATAAAAATCTGTTTTTAACTCTAAAAACTTTTCCTGCAGGAATTTATAAAAACGACTTACCAATATCGGTGCGTAAGCTTCATTTTTTTAGCCCATTTAGAAAAATTCCTGATGTCTATATTAATTACAGCCCCTAATACCCACATAATTAACTCCTCCTGTCTTAATTTGAGGAAACTCTGATCAATTTAGCCATTTTACGAGATTATACATAATCTTACCCGATATGTCACTAAAAAAATGGAGGCTTTTTACCAATTGGTCCTGAAGGTGGACTAAGTCCAGAGGAAATTAAAGAAATGCTTGGTTTAGGATTTATTTCTGTCCGCCCTGGGTCCTATGTTTTGAGGGCCGAAACAGCGGCTGTAGCTGGATTGGCTATTATCCAGGCTACCTTAGAAGATTAGCTCTTATTTATTACCTTGTATTTATTTACGCCTTGTTAGCATGCTCGTAGCATTGTTTAGCATTGCCAGTAGTATGCGGGTAGCATTGCTCATTTCTGCTAACAGCATGCTCGTAGCATTGTTGTCCTGCGGACAAGTAGTATCATCGTTAGATACTACTTTTTATTTCTGTTTCTGTTACCAGGACCACCAGTAGTCTCCTGGTAGTCTACTGGGAGACTACTGGTAGGCTACCGTCTTTTTCACAGAAGAAGGCCCAACATCTTGTGGTATTGAGGGCCAACGATTCCCCAGGATATTGTGTTTTGTTTTTTGCAAAGTGCTTTTCTTATAGTTTTCTTTCACAGATCATCATGGTTACGCCGACCTTAATAAGCTTGAGCCTTTGTTAAGCATTCAATACCAGATACCAAAAGAGAAGCTGTTAGAGGTCTCCAAAAAATGTTGAAAAAAGAAACCAAAACTGTTAGACTAAAAAAGAGAGGGAAATAATCATGATCAGAGCAAATACAATGAGAAGTTTGGATGTAACCTTTACAAAAGATAACAAAGTGGCTTTACCTAGAGAAGCCCTTCTTTCTATTTTGAAGGAGCTTTTAGAATGGGATCCCTCCAATTATGAGCTTGCAGTTTTATTTGTGGCCGTGAGGGATGGAAAGAGGGTTGCAGAGGTGGAAAAAGAAATAGAAGAAGAAACCGGCTATCTCATGGGCAGTGAGGTAATGAAAAAAAGATTGCTGGAAGCGATGAGTCGGAAAGAAGGTATACCTTATGAGGCCATCCGAGAGAAGTTTGGAATTTGATCCCTATGGTTTTGAAGATTTCGTCTGGTGGATAGAAAAAGACCGAAAGACCGCTCTAAAAATTGCCAAGCTCATTAAGGCTACTTTAAAAGACCCCTTTGGGGGAATAGGCAAGCCTGAACCTTTGAAACACGAACTCACCGGCGCCTGATCAAGGCGTATAGATAAAGAACATCGGTTGGTATATCAGGTCCTAAAAGACAAAATCAGAATTTTATCCTGTCGTTATCATTACTAAACACTCCTGGTGTTTTTCTGTCCAATAGGTCCACCCTTATTCCTTCAACCCGCTATCATCATGGTTACGCCGACATGAGAAAAATGGTCTTATAGAATGCCTTGATGGGCAAGGGCATCAATATATAGGAAAAATCATTGACATCAAAAGGAATAGGGCAGAAATAGAGATTATAAAAAGGAACTTCTTTCCATCCCCTCAAACAAAGATAAGACTCATCATTTCCCTTCTTAAAAACAGGGCTATGGAAATGGTTGTTCAAAAGGCCACCGAATTGGTGCCTCTCCCCCCGCCCTAACGGGTTTTTTGAATAGATATCCGTATGTTATGTAAAGATTTGGACGGGACATGCAAAGTTTTTTCGCTATCTGTGTTTTCGTATACCCGTTCTCAAGCAAACGCTTGATTTCCCTGGCTTTTTCTTCCTTCTTTTTGAAAATTGTATCTTTTTGTGCTATTGTTTTTATAAACAGTTTTCCAAGTTCTCTCTGGTGCGGCGGCTGCGGCTGCCGTGCCTTTCTCCCACATTGCAAACATTGCGAAAAACATCCTCACCTTTCCTAAACTCCCAGGTTATTTGAGATTTTCGCAGGTTGCTGCTGAGATCGTTTGCAAAAAACGCGTGAAGTTTTGTGAAAATTTCCTTTCCTCTTTCTTTCTTCTCTTCTTTTCTTCCTTTTCTTTTCTTTTCCTCTCCTCCTCCCTACCCCACCCCCCACCCTAACAAGGGACAGCTTTGCTGTCCCTCCTGCCCTAAAGGGTAAGGGGTGGTATTATATCAATGAAAGTTCCTCTTTTTTTTAAAAAAATCCGTGGAATATTGGGGTTGTAACACGCATTTTCTTTTCGCTTTTTTGCTATTTTTTGCTGAACAAAACAAATGGGCATAGGTTTTGAAAGATTCCGCTTCGAGATGCCCAGCCGACGGGCAATTTTCTCCTTGCTGTATCCTTCCCGCCAGAGACGCCTAATCTTTTCTTCCTTTTCTTCTTTTTGGGCTTGGCGGATTTTTTCGCAGGTATTCCGTGTGGAAGGACATTTGTACAGCTTGCCCGCTTCTTTAAGCCCCAGCCCTCTTTTCTCAGCTTAACAATTCCTCAGGTGTCCAAAGCTTTTTTTGAGGACGCTTTTCCTTTTCGTGAATTTCAAATTCCAAACCGAGAAGATCCAGTAAACGGCAAATTGTTCCAAAGGCTACAAGTGGTGCGCGTCCAGCTTCAATCTTTGAAAGTGTAGCCCGAGCTATTCCTGCCCTAAAGGCCAGGGCTTCCTGGGTTAAACCAAGTTTTCGACGTCTTTCGCGTATCTTCTTTCCAAGGGCCTCGCAGTTCATGCGGCAGCTCCTTCACAGTGTTCTTGAGGTTTGCTCCAAGTGAAAACTCAAGTATGGTTTCAAATCGGTCGTAGAGTTTCTTCCATTCAGGACGGTTCTTTTTAAGGGTCCGCACTTTGATGAGCAGGTCTTCCGCAGCCGTAAGACAGTCCTCAAAAAGTTCACGAACTCGTTTTGCAGAAAACCCACAGGCAAGTCTTCCAAACTCTTCAAGCTTTGATCTTGAAAACCACACCTTCCTTCCGAACATGGTAAGTGCTGGTTGATCCGTCGGATCGTAAATCCAGGTGCAAACCACATCGTAAACCGGGGCCAGGCGTACATCGTTTGCATAAGGATACGAATAAAGCACACCGAAGTTTTTAAGGTGTGCATCACCGTTCTTGAGGAGGAAGTTCATCACAAGGAGTTTAAAAAATCGTTCAAGGTCCTTTTCAGGGTTAGCAGAAATTTTCCGCAGAGCTTTTGCTACAGCCTCATAAGATCCGTCGTACTTGCGTTCCCTGGTTTTCCAAAAAAGTGAGGCGAACTCCTCAAAACCAAAAGGGCTTTCTCCTAAATCAAACCGTTCAATCACAAAAAGCCGTCCGTGCTGAGAGAGCCAGAACCTGGGCACTTCAAGCCCTGCTTTAACACAGGCAAGTAAGGAAAGCCGTTCATTTTCCGTAAGGAGAAAGAATTGTTTTCCAAAAGCCTTAACGACAAACTTTTTCGTGCGCAGAGCACCTTTCTCGTCATCTTCAAATTCGGCCAGCACCTTGGGCTGAACGCCTCCAAGCGGCGAAGCGGTAAGGAATGCTCGCACCAATTCCTGGAAAATGCCGGAAAAGTCGTCTTTAAGGACTTCTGAAAGCCTAAAAATCGGTTTTGGGGACTTTGGGGACGTGGTCTTTTCTTCAACTTTAAAAGTGAGGAACCCCTCAACGGCCGGAGCCAGTGTTTTGAAAATATCAAATTCCTCAAAAACCTCAAAACGCTTGGCAAGCATATCCCGTAATACCCGATAGAGCCACCCTTCTGGCATAAACTGGTCAAAAACCGGAATAAAGTCCACGTAAGACACATAGCTTTTTGGGGTATACGGCATTACCAGGGAAACTGGATTGTCCTGTAAATAGTTAAAAATGTGTTCCTTAGACTCAGAAAGATAGTGATACTCTCCCGAAAACTCACTGCCTGCAAAAACCTCAATTTTGCTCATATTATTTATCAATAACACATTTGAGGCTATTTGTCAAAATATACAGACAAAATTGCTTGAAAATTTCTTTCCATCACCTCAACATCATCACAGCCTCTGTCTGCCAAGGGTGGAGAGGGAGTTATCCTAAGGAAATGCAGAAACAGAGCGGATGATGCGGACGATAAAGGAAGAGGTTATTTGGCTGCATGAATTTACAAGCCCCGTTGAATAATAATTTACCGGGGCAAGTCTGGCAGAAGCAGGGAAGGTGGTAGGGGAATGGATCGGAAGATACAACCGCGAATATGTCCATTCGGCTTTGGGCTATTTAAGCCCGACCCGTGAAATAGTCAGTTATTTCACGGGTCCCGCTTGAAAGGAGGCTGCTGGGCTGTAAAAAATTTTATTATTATCGAATTTCCATATTGCCTTGGGCCCCCTCTCTATGGCCCTGTCAGAAGGCATGTAAGGATGAGTGTTGGCCTGAAACAGTTTTTCGACAATAAATGGGCATCTTCGATGCTCCTTAAAGGTGTGTGCACTTTGTTTTCCAATTTAGGGGGGATCCTGAAACGCTAAGTCTCCAGAGAGGGGAGAGAAGTTCTTATCAGGCTCCGGGCATCTTCTGTGCTTTTGATGCTTTTCAATGACTCTGTCAGTTTTCTCAGCCTGGACGGCAGGGCTCGCAACTCTCTGTCTATGATGTTGTAGTTAAGGGGAAAGCCGGGCAAATACTGTTCCAGAAGGTGGTAAACCAGGAGAGCCTGTGCCGCATCCCGGCGTTTTTTCACAGCCGGACGATCTGGCTGCCTGGCCACCCACAGCTTGTGGAGCACAAACGCTCTGGGGTCAGGGACGATCAAAGGCACGGGCAGTCCATCATATCCAACGGCGGTCACACAGATTTTGGGGCAGGAAACGATCCACCTTGTTCCCCTGGTCTCCAGAGCAAGCAGATCTTCGGGAAAAGGGGACACTCTCATCTGAGAGGCTTTGATTTCCAGTAAGGACTTCGGGGTGGGTTTCAACAGCTCCACCCAAAAACCTTCCCTGTTAACCGCTCTGTAAGGCGTGTCTCCCATCTGAAAGGACGGATCCGCTCGTTTGAGCAACCCCAAAAAGCCCCCTTTTGGAAGGCCCGCTATCTGAAGACAGGATCGGGCATCCCAGAGAATATCAGGGTCTCCTGTTGCAATGGGTATCTCTGATACTGCCGAAGGGGGTATCTTTGATACTGCCGAAGGCAGACCAGATGAAATGAGCACTCCCGCCAGGGCTTCGTAGGCGTAGAGGGCATTGGTTCCCAGAAGGACTATTCGCTTCCGTATCTCTCTGACCATGAACATCTCCCGCGCGATTCTGGCCACCACCAGGGGAACCCGATTGAGATTAAGGGCTTTGCACATTTTTCGTATCAAATCCGCTCGTTCAAAGAAGGCTTCTTTCCTCTGCCGCAGATCCTCTTTTTTTCGCCGCCATGTGGCATAAATCTGCTCCGTCTCCGGAGAGCGGGGTCCCAGAGATTTCATGTTTCCCCTGCTGTCCAGCAGGCGAACAAGATACTCTTTTCCCCTAACACGCTTCCAGCACATGCCGCCCCGACAGGAAAGCTCTTCCTGCCGCAGGATCAGGAAGGCTTCCCAGAGTTGCTGGGCGTCCACTAAAACACGCCTCTGCTCTTCGTTAAGTTCCAGATTTTTTCCATTCATTTCTATCAAATTCAAATTTTTAATGGAAAAGGTCGGATTGTCAAGCAAAATCTGCCCCCTGTTTCCCAGAAAAACCCAGATGCCCCCCTGAGGTGAAAAGACCTCAAGGGGGGGGGGGGTATTTCCCCCGTTAAATTGTTATTTCTATTTAACGGGGTTTATCTCTTTTGAGCTGGGCTTTGCCCAGGTATCGAAGATACCCGCAGATTCACCCTGTTAAACAGTTTTTATTCATTTAACAGGGTGAACCTCAGAGGGCTCAACAATCCCTTTCTCCACAAGCCACTTTGCAATGTCACCTGCAATCTTTGTGAGGCACTTGTTCAGGGTGTAGTGGTAAGTTCTTTTGTAGGAAATCCAGTTGGCTTTGGTGGCCTCAGCCCGAAACACCCTTTCCTCTCCGTCCGGAAGGGTCACTTTGTAGGCAAGATGGGTGTTAAACCTGGGACCAAATTTCACCTTCATATACTGGTCAACCAGCATGACTGCCACCTCTCCATCTTCTGGCCTTCTGGTTTTGTCATCTGTCAGGACAAACCGGGCATTGGGAAGTGCCCTTGCCAGATAGGGAATGATCATCTCACCTGAGGCTTCGGTTTGATCTCTTTTGCCGTCGAGTCCAGGAAGGCCACACCTGCCGGTCAAACCGGATCTTATACACTTCACCATCTCATTTTTCACCACCAGCACAACCGGCTTTCCCTCTTTCTTCTGAAGTGCCTGATTGAAAAGGGTCTGGTTGGTCTTATCCATCATGGCTATCTGGTCAAAGTGGGCAGTCACCGCCATTCCACACGCCCCAAGCCCCATGACCATGCCTGCAAAGACTGCTAAAAGAAAAAGCCTTTTAAGCATCTTCTTTTACCTCCTTTCTGTGTATTTTTAACAAAATTTCGTCTGGATTTTCAAGGTTTAAGACGCCATTCAAGAATTGCCCCTTGAAGGTCCAGCATTGCCACTATTTGTTGCGGAACTGTAGTAATATACTGCGTATGTCCCCGGTATTTCCTTCCATACACCTTTGTTTTGCTCCCGCTGTATCTCTCTTTTCTGCATCTTTTACCTCCTTTTGAAGAATATCTTATTTAATATTTGTCAAAGGGGGTAAATGTTTAAATTGAACATTTTCCTGCCCATTTGGCAGGCCTGGATACCTCAGTTTTTTTGCCTATTTTTGAAATCGATCACCTTTGCAAGTGTTTCCGAGGCTTTCTGCAGGCGGCCGGGCAGAAAGTGCGAATACCTCTGGCTCATTTTCAAGTCCGCGTGTCCCAGAAGCTTCGCCACTTCATAGAGCCCGACGCCGTTGCTCACTAGAAGGCTTGCAAAGGCATGGCGGAGGCTGTGAAAGCGAAAATCGGGGGGGATGTCTGCCAGAGCCTTTATTTTTGCCCAGGGCTTCTTAAAAACCTTTCTCTGCTCTCCGTTCAAGCCCGGAAAAACATATTCAGCGGTTCGCGGCCTGTTTTTGAGCACCTCGACGGCCAGATGATTCAACGGAACCGCGAGAGGTTTACCCGACTTGCTTTCGCGCAGGTAGAGAATGTTATTGTCAAAGTCTATGTCCTGCCATCTTAGCCTAAAAATGCTTGATTTTCTCAAGCCTGTGTAGAGAGTGAACCGGACGATGTCCGCTGCATCTCTGTCCGGATATTCTGCACAGACCTCAAGCAGCCGCTTCACCTCCGGCAGGGTGAGGTATTGCACAACGCCGTTGTTCACTTTTGGCTTTTCCACTTTTGCAACCGGGTTTTCTCCCTCAAACATGCCCCATTTTGCCGCTAAGTTGAAAATCCGGTTGATGAGTTGCAGGATGTGCTTGATGGTCTGAGGTTTCAATTCCCCTTTTAAGCTGGTCATGAGCCTTTCAATGTCGTAGGTGGTAATCTGCTTAAGATTTTTGCTGCTCAACTTTTTTAAGTGTTTCTCATAACGATAAACATCGGTGTCCCAGCTCTTCTTTGTCTGTTTCGCATAGGGCAAATAATGCTTTTGCCAAAATTCACCCAGAGTAATGTCTGCCTTTTTTTGTAGTAATTTCCAGCCACCAGCTCAGATTTAATCTTGCTCTCTATCTGCCTTGCCAGCACAAGACTGCCCGGAACCACTTTTGAGACCCTCCTGCCGTTTACCATCACCCGCACGTAATACATTCTGCCCTGTTTTGGAACCGGCGTCCCGCATCTGGGGCATTTTTTGTGTTTCAGGCCAAAGGTGTTCTTGCATTTGAGGCAGAGATGATACACAGGCATTCCGCAGCCTCCCTGTATTTGTTGTCCTTGATTTCTGGTGGACACATAGTGGACACTTCAGCAGTCATTTCCAGCTATTTACAGAAAAAAACAGAAATTATTCATAAACACTTTTTGCTTATATCATGGGAAGTTAGAAAAGTCAAAAAAGGAGAGAAAGACTAAGAAAAACTTTCAAAACTGGCCTCTCACGCCAGAGACACGGGTTCAAATCCCGTTGGGACCACCAAATAAAAATCAAGGAATTAAGGCCAGTTGGGGAAATAGCCTGACTGGTTTTTGTTTTTGACCGGGCAGGGGTGGACATAGGGTAAAGATAAGTAAAGGCAGGGTAGAGAAACGGTTCTTTGTCTGCTTTTTGCCTTCCTAGAACTATCTGTGTCCTGAGTTTCCATTTCCTTGAAAACATATCTTTTTAACCCTTTTCAGATTTCTGCGGGTGTTTTTTTAGAGTAATTCCCAATTTTGGGATTTTTAGGGATTGACGTTTATTATACTTTTTGTTAAGTTGTTTTTAATTTTTAGTGGAGGGTAAAAATGCTACCATGGCATGTGCTTCATTGGGATCCTGGGCATTGTATTTTCTTAGGCATATTTTATGCGGCTGTTTCCGTGTTGGGGTTAGGAATAACCTTTGTAACACTTAAGAGCATCAAAGATTATTTTTTTGGGGGAGAACACCACTAACGCCAGGTTAACATGGCGTTTTTAAGCACAAGCTCTTTTACCTCTGATTCTTTTGAAAGATGAAGGAGGAATTTTGTTGTTCGGGCAATTTCTTCAGGGGTTAGTAGCCCTTTTTCTTTAGGTTTAAACGGCATTTTGGAAAGGAGTTTGGTTTTTACTATCCCTGGATAAATGGTACTCACTTTTATTTTGTATCTTTTCCCTTCTTTATACATTACCTCAGCCATACCTCGGAGGGCAAACTTGAATGGGCAATAAGCAATTCCATAAGGAAATCCTTCAAGCCCTGAAACTGAATTTATAAGGATAATATGTCCCCGACCTTGGGCCTTAAACACCCGATAGGCCATTTGAGTAAGAAAAAAGGGGACTTTAAAATTGGCTTCATACGAGGCATCTATTTGGACCAGAGAGGCATCTTCCACCTTGGCATAAAAGCCATCACCAATAGCATTTATAAAAACCTCTGGAGAAAATTCATAAAAGCAGGTTTGTATTTCTTCGCTTCGTTCAAAGAGATTTTGGATGCAATAGAAATGGACTTTCATTCCATTCAAAACCTGCCTCAATCCTTCTTTTTTGTCTTGGCTCCTATAAAGCAAAAGCAACTCGTGATTGTCTTGACCCAAAGATTTGGCAATTGCCCTGCCAATATCTCCAGTTGCTCCGGCAATAATAACCTTCATCGCTTTATCCCCTTCACAAGCACAAAGGCCCCCAAGTGTTTCATAAAGGAATCTTTGAGATGTTTATCTAGTCCCAGACATAAGGGAATTAAGGCCCTAGGTACAAAAGACGGCAAATAGATAATGCCCCTGGAATAAGTATCCTTAAAACCCGTCTTGATTAGAAGTTCCTTTAATTGATTGGGGGTGTAAAATCGGGCATAGCGATAGGCAGTTTCTTCAAACATAGATTTCAAGCGTTTAAAAATAAACCACAAGCTTTTGCCATTCATAGTGCCAATAATAATTTCTCCTTCTGGTTTTAAAACCCTATAGATTTCTTTAAGTGCCACTTCTGGATTAAAAATAAATTCAAAGAGGGTAATACTTAAAACTCCATCAAACACCTCGTTTTTGAATGGCAAGCTCAAGGCATCGGCTCGGACAAAATTGGCTTGAAGCTTTCTTCTAGCGATTTTTAACATGGCCTCAGAGGCGTCTAGTCCTACTACCCTCAAACCTGCTTTTCGCAAGGCCAGGGTATAGCCTCCTGTTCCACAGCCTAAATCAAGAACTAGCCTTTGGGAATTTTTTCCATTAGAAGAAAAACGGATTAAAGAGAAGACCTCCCTTTTCTCAGAAAGATCTATATACCGGCCTATGTCTGAGGCAAACCACTGATCATAAAAAGGGGCAATTCTATCAAAATATTGCCATGGTTTCATAAACAAAGTTTACAACCAAAAGTCTTGGTTATCAACAGAATTTTAAAATGGCTTCAACTGATAAAACGGATTAAACCTTGACTAACACAATTTTGGCCTCTTCTAACATCTGCTTAGAAAGCTCATCTGGATATCCCTCAGCATAACAGATTTTTTTGATACCTGCATTAATAAGCATCTTGGCACAAATTACACAGGGAAAGTTGGTGCAATAAATAGTGGCCCCTTCTACCGAAATTCCATATTTGGCTGCTTGGCAAAGGCAGTTTTGCTCAGCATGAACCCCGCGACACAATTCATGGCGTTGTCCTGAGGGAACATTATTTTTTTGACGCAAGCACCCAATATCTAAACAATGAGCAAGTCCCGAAGGAGCACCATTATAACCTGTAGCTAAAATTCGCTTATCTTTAACCAATACCGCCCCTACCTTACGCCTCAAGCATGTAGAACGTTCAGCAACTAAGTGAGCAATTTTCATAAAATACTCATCCCATGTAGGTCTAGACATCCTTAACCTCCTTGAGGGTAGAAACAAAGACATGTATGCCTTTTATTTTCATAATGTCAAGAGGAAACAAATACTGACATTCCTACAAGAAAATGAGACTTACCCACTTATTCCTCCTCCAAATAAGTAATTTTTATAACTTTTGAGAGGTATCGTTAAAATTCACACAGATTTGCCTAACCTAGAAGCGCAACTACAACGAAAACTAACCGCCAATCCAACTCATGGGACGCCTTGAAATAAATTTTACATAGCCATGATTTTTGGGTTTATGGGCAATGGCATCTTCTATTATCCTTTTAATCTCCGCCTCATTCGCACCTTGACGTAAGGGAGTTTTCAAATCCCACTCTCTATTAGAAAACAGACAGGGACGAAGCTGTCCATCAGGGGTTAGTCTCAAACGATTGCATTTAGGACAGAAATGATCGCTCAAAGCGGTGATAAACCCAACTTCTCCTAAGCTTCCTTTTATTTTATATCTTTTTGCAGGGCCATCTAGCTCAGACGATGGAATTGGCTCTAATTTGCCCAGTTTTTTTAAACGGCTTATTGCCTCCTCGGCCGATAGAAAACAGTGTCCATATTCAAGTTGGGTATGGTTTAAGGGCATAAACTCAATGAACCTTACTGCAAGGGGATATTCAAAACTCAACTTGGCCAAATCTACAATTTCATCGTCATTAAATCCCTTGATAAGAACTACATTGATTTTTATAGGGTCAAAACCCAATTCTATTACCCTTTTGATCCCTTTCCAAACCTGACCAAAGGCATCTCTTCGGGTAATATAGGCGTATTTTTTCCGATCTAAGGTATCTAGACTAATATTTATATGACGCAATCCGGCCTTATAAAGTTTTTCAGCCATGTTAGGCAAGAGGGTTCCATTGGTGGTCAAACAAATTTTCTCTATACCTTCTATTTTTTTTATTTCTTTAATAAAAAAGACAATATTTTTGCGGACTAGAGGCTCTCCTCCTGTAATGCGCACTTTTTTAAATCCCATTTGAGAAACAACGTTAATAATCTTTAAAATTTCTTCATACCGAAGGATTTCTTTGTGGGGAAGTTTTTTTACACCACTTCCCGGCATACAATAACGGCATCTTAAGTTGCACCTATCAGTTACAGAAACTCGGAGGTAGGTAATAACACGATGGAAGGCATCACATACGGGCATACTCCCTTGTAACGCCCTTTGGGACAATTGTCAATTGGGACAATTGTCAATTCTTAAATGACGAAATTTTGGAATTGAGAGCGAATCATAAAAAAATGGCGGGGCCGACGAGACTCGAACTCGCGACCTCCGGCGTGACAGGCCGGCGTTCTAACCGTCTGAACTACGACCCCGCTTTACAATCAGATCTCTCAAAACATGGTGGGCGGAACAGGTTTCGAACCTGTGACCTTCGGCTTGTAAGGCCGACGCTCTCCCGCTGAGCTATCCGCCCCAACGCAAGTTAAAATTATCAGGTTAAAAACTGCTTGTCAAGGGTAGCAATTATAGATTATGATAATGCCCATGTTTGATTCTCATTTCATCCTTAAGACCTTTGTGTCCATTTTTATCATCGTTGATCCCATCGGATTGATACCCAGTTTTATTACTCTTACAAACCATTACTCGCCTCAAAAGATAAAAAGAACTGTCTGGGAAGCCTCCTTGACTCTAATGGTGGTTTTGGCCCTTTTTACCCTTTGGGGAAATGCAATCCTTAGAATTTTTGGTATTAGCCTACCTGCCTTTCGAGTTGCCGGAGGGGCAATCCTTTTTATGGTCAGTTGGGAAATGCTTCAGGCTAAACGCACCCGTTTAAAAACCAGCCCTGAAGAAGAAGCTTATACCCAAGTCCAAGAGGATATCGGCATTGTTCCTTTGGGTGTCCCTATGCTCGCAGGTCCGGGTGCTATTACCAATGTTATGGTGCTTGGAGGCGAAAGTTATCCCCTGGGCAAAGTTATTATTCTCTGCGCCGTATTTCTTACAACCATCTCAACCTTTCTCATCCTGCGTTATGCAAGTATTTTAGCGCGGATTTTGGGACAAACTGGACTTCTCGTAATGACTCGCCTCATGGGGCTCCTATTGGCAGGAATTGCCTTCCAATTTGTGTTTGATGGAATCAAATTCGGGCTCCTATCCTAGCCCTTTTGGTACAAAAACAAAATCAAATTATGATAACGAAAGAGGCATCCTTGAGGAAGCACGCTCATTTTTATCCTTTTGCCCTTTAGGCGCTGAAAGACACTATTTAAAAACCTAAAGCCACATTTCAAAGAACGTTCTAGGTTTGTGTTTTCGCCCAAAGGGAGGCAGTAGACATACACTCCCTCGGATGAAATTATATTAAAAACACATTTGTCTCTTGCCAGTTTGATCTTACTTATAGCACCCAGATGTTTCTCCATTCTAGAGAGTCTTGAAAGGGAGTTTTTAAAAGTGCTAAGTTCTATTTCTATTTGGGCCAGGGGACTTGCCTGCAAAATGTCTCTCAAAAGATCAAGATTAACATGGGGTTTAGGGCTAAGGTTAGCCGAAATTTTTAATTTCGGCAGACAGATTTCCAACTGAGGGTGTTGAAGGCTTATAAAGGCCTTTTTCTCTTTGATTTGTTTTAATGCCTTGACTAAATGTCTAGTAGGGACATATGGGAGAGAAAAATACTGAGATTTTTTAGGTGGTTTTAAAAGGGGCATAAAGGTGCAAACAAACATACCTTCTCTTTGACCGATAATGCCCAAGGATTTGCCTTGGCAGAAAAAGAGAATTTCGGTATCTTCATCGGAAATAACGCTTGAGATATCAAGTAAGCGGCAGAAGGTAGCCAAATTTATCTCTATGCCTTTGGAGGTCATTGGAGGCACTTTTAGGTGGGTTCCTTGAAAAGGGATTTCCAATCGTTCTAGGCCAGTTCGAAGAATAATTTTTTCCTTTATTTCCAGCCTTATTTCTTCTCCTCTCCTACCCTTTATAAAGGCCTTTAAGGTATTCAGGGGTAGGATATAAGAGTAAGGCAAAAGAAGGCCTTTTTTTATCAAAAGTTGGGCCGTAAGCACCCCATCTGTACCAAGCAAGTAAATCCCATCTTCCCCTCCGAGAATAAGGCGTCTTTTTTCTTGAGAGCCTATGACCCGGTCAAAAAAATCAAGTGCCTTATTTAAGAAATGGCCTGAAATTGAGATAGCCAACATAAAAAAATCTTACAATGCCTGAGACTACCTGGCAACATCTCTTGACAGGTTTTGCTCAACCCGCTACCATGCCGTTGTCTATAAAACTAAACTGGAGTAAAATTGGAAATTATGATGACCTTTTGTAGAAAATCAATTTTAAAAAAAGCTATATTGTTTTTAGCCCTTTTTTTGTTTGGGCAGACCTCTCTTCTATGGGCAAGAAAGGCCATTTTAAAGGACATTGTAGTTACTACCTCTGCTAAAGAGCTCTTTGTATATTTTACGGTAGCCAACAGTTTCACCAAAGACATGGAAGAAGCCATTTTAAATGGTGTTCCTGTAACCTTCACCTATAAGCTTGTATTGGAAGAAAAACGTTCTTTTTTCCCTAATAAGACCATTGCCTCTTTCTCAATCTCTCACACCATGAAATATGATCAGTTAAAAGGTGTCTTCATTATTACAAAGGAAGGGAAGAAGAGAGAACGTTTAACTTCTAAGGATCTAATATGGGCTAAAAAGTTAATGACTGAAGTGGAAACGCCTATAGTCCCTCTCAATAAACTAAAGAAGGGACACAGGTATGAACTCCGCTTAAAAGCAGAGTTAAGCAAGGTCAAACTCCCCCTCTTTTTGCATTACGTCCTCTTCTTTTCTTCTTTGTGGAATTTTGAAACCGACTGGTATACCGTAGAATTTGTCTATTAATATGAATATTAAAGAGAAAAAGAAACGGCAGCGGGAAAGAATTATCATATTAGTCTTAATTCCACTCCTTGCCTTTCTTATCTATTTGGAAGGGCATTCTTTTAAGATTGACCTTGGATTGCCCAATAGCCTCCTTTTTTTCTTTTTGCTGAATATAAACATCATCCTTCTGCTTTTACTGGCCTTTTTGGTCTTTAGAAACTTAGTAAAGCTCATTGCCGAGAGAAAAAAAGGCGTTATAGGAAGCAAGATTAGGACAAAGCTTGTTATTCTTTTCATCAGTTTGGCCATGCTTCCCACCTTAGTATTATTCGGAATTTCTGTAAAATTTGCCATTTCAACCTTTAATTATTGGCTCAACTTGAAAATCGAAAAGGCCCTAAATCAAGCCATCCAAGTAGGAAAATCTTATTATGATCAAACAACGCAAAATTTATTGGTCACTGGTGAAAGGGTAACCCTTATCTTGAAATCCCATACCGCAGAAGAACAAAATACATCTCTGGTGGAATATTTAAGGGGAAAAAATGTAGATCTGGTTCAGATATATTCTGAAGATGGTCAAATAATTTGGACCTTTATTAAGAAAGAAGTTCCACCTAAGCTAGCCCATTTAGATTTTCGGAAAACATTTGAAGAAGTGGTTAAAAAGAGGCAGAGAATTTCTTCTATAGAACCCTTACCGGAAGGAGATTTGGTATATGTTGTTTTTCCCATTTATCAAGAAAATTTAAAGGAATTTTTGATACTCGCCAAACTTATTCCGGCAAAACTTGTCAAGGGATTTGAGGGCATCAGGGCCAGTGTTGAAGAGTATAAACAGGTCGCTTTGTTTATCAAACCTTTGAAAATGAGTGTTTTTGTAATATTTTCTATTATTACCCTTTTAGTACTCTTTGCTGCTACTTGGATTGGATTTCACCTGGCAAAGGTAATCACTGCCCCTATTCAAACTTTAGCGGCCGCCACTCAAGAAGTGGCCAGTGGAAATCTTAACATTCAAGTGGATGTAACATCAGAAGACGAGTTAGGAATGCTTGTCCAGTCCTTTAACAAAATGATTATGGATTTAAAAGAGGCCTACGAACAACTAAGTCAGCAAAAAGCAGAAATAGAAAAAAGGCATAAGTATATTGAAACCATCTTGGAAAATATAAAAACCGGGGTAATTTCTACGGATGCCTCAGGGAGAATTACAACGATCAATCCCGCCGCTGCTAATATCTTAGGGCACATAGTTCTTTCTTGCATAGGGCAGAATCTGGAATGTCTTAACCAAATTTCTCCTTGTCTCAAAGAGGCATTTATGGAAGTAATGCAAAAAGAAATAAAAGAAAAACAACTTCACATTATCTTAAACAACAGACGCATCAATTTGCTCATTAGTAGTACCCTTTTGCAAAATAAAAAGGGTTTACCCTTAGGACACGTTTTTGTCTTTGAGGATATAACTGAACTTGAAAAGATGCAACGAATGGCCGCTTGGCGTGAGGTTGCTAGAAGGATTGCCCACGAGATAAAAAATCCCCTTACCCCTATCCAGCTTTCAGCCCAGCGTTTGCGCCGTCGCTATTTAGACCAAATCCAGGACAAAGGCGTTTTTGACGAATGCACTCAAATGATTATCAAACAGGTAGATGGGCTAAAGAAAATGGTTAATGAATTTTCCCAATTTGCTCGTTTACCCACTATAAATCCTATTCCAAACAACTTGGCAACAGTTATAGAAGAGGCAATTTCTGTTTACAAAAATGCCCGTCCGGAAATTTCTTTCTCATTTCAAATTTTAAAACATGTCCCTATATTTGCCTTTGATAGAGAACAAATCAAAAGGGTATTTCTCAATCTTATAGACAACGCTATTGCTTCTATGGAAGGAAAAGGAAGAATAGAAATCACCTGCGATTATGATGAAGGCCTCAAAATTGCCAGAGTTGAGGTCAAAGATACTGGAAAGGGTATTCCAGCAGAACACAAACCTTATCTGTTCGAACCCTATTTCTCCACAAAAAAGAGCGGGACTGGACTTGGCCTAACCATTGTTCATCAAATTGTTTCAGACCATCAAGGCTTCATCAGGGTAAAGGACAACTACCCTCAAGGAACCATTTTTGTTGTTGAACTCCCTGTCCAAGCATGATAGAATTTTTTTACTATGTCGGCTTTAGTGCTTATCATAGATGACGAAAGAGATATTTGCCTGGCTTTAAAAGGGATTCTTGAAGATGAAGGCTATGAGGTTATTAGTGCCTTTGATGCCAAAGAAGGAATGAACAAAATTGAAAAGGAGGGACCAGATCTTGTTTTATTGGATATTTGGCTTCCAGATATAGATGGCCTAGAGGTACTTAAACAAATAAAAAAGAGGCAGCCTTTCTTACCAGTAATCATGATTTCTGGCCATGGAAGTGTAGAAACGGCTGTTAAGGCCATGAAATTTGGGGCCTATGATTTTGTTGAAAAACCCCTCTCTTGGGAAAACACCATTCCTCCTATCAAAAATGCCCTTAAACTCTCTCGTCTAGCCGAGGAAAATATATCTTTAAGACAGAGGTTGCCCTTCAAATATGAAATCACAGGCAAAAGCCCTCTTATTCAAAATTTAAGAGAACAAATTAAAAGGGTAGCTCCAACCAAGGCATCAGTGCTTATTATGGGAGAAAATGGTACTGGGAAGGAGCTTGTTGCCAGGGCCTTGCATCATTATAGCCCCAGATCGCAAGGGCCGTTTATTGCTGTTAATTGTGCCGCTATTCCAGAGGAATTGATTGAAAGCGAACTTTTCGGACATGAAAAAGGGGCCTTTACTGGAGCCAACTCAAGGAAAAAGGGTAAGTTTGAACTCGCTCATGGAGGCACCCTCTTTTTAGACGAAATTGGGGACATGAGCTTAAAGACTCAAGCTAAAGTCTTACGGGTAATTCAGGAACAATGCTTTGAAAGAGTGGGAGGAACAAAGACTATTGCGGTAGATGTCCGAATCATCGCCGCTACCAATAAAAACTTAGAGGAGGAAATAAAAAAAGGCAACTTTCGGGCCGATTTGTATTATCGTTTAAATGTCATTCCCTTTGAAGTTCCTCCCCTACGAAAAAGAAAAGAAGACATTCCTTTATTAGTGGAGGAATTTTTAAAAGAGTTCTCTGTTGAAACCCATTTAGGAAGGAAAAAAATTGCCCCTGAGGCCCTAGAACTTCTCATTCAATACGATTGGCCAGGTAATGTTAGAGAGCTTAAAAACACTATAGAAAGGCTTGTAATTATGACCAAAGGGGATGTTATTACGGCCGAAGACATTCCGGCTCCAATTTCAAGGAGAAGGACAAGTGGGAATTTTTCTCTATTTGGAATTGACAACTTTAAAGAAGCCAGAGCCTTGTTTGAGAAAGAGTATTTAAAGTGTAAACTAGCGGCTTGCCGGGGTAACATCAGCTTGTTGTCTCAGACGATTGGGCTTGAGAGGAGCCATCTTTACAAAAAATTAAAAGGATACGGGTTAATTTAAATACCTTTTCAAATATTCTAAGGCCCTTTGGGGATGAGTTCCAGACCAGTAAATCCGCTTACACGTGGGACATTGCTTGAATATTTGATGGGTATGCCAGATGTATTCTGGAACCTTTCCAATCACCTCTTCTTTGGTTTTGATCTCTAGGATGGAGTTGCAACGAATGCATCGGGAACAAAATCTTTCAGGCAAAGGCCTTAGGCTCAGCTTATTTATCACCTCAGACAATTGTTCAAAGGAATCATTGGAAGAAAGGATTAAAACTGAGGATGAGTAAGAAATTTCTTTACCCAAATGTTGCGGCCAATTTCTCCTCCTGGTAATTACAATAAAGCCCTGATAGAGGTAAGTTTGAAGGGAAGATAAATTGGCTATATCTGTATAAACGGTATCATATCCCAAAAGGCGCAGCCACTTGGCCAACCTGCCAAGCATAACATCCACAACAAAGCGCACTTTACTTCTCAAGCTTTAGACATACGTAATAAAATGCCTTCGGCCTCAGCGATTGTCTTGTTATCAGAAATCCTTTTTATAACGGCTTCGGCCTCTATTTTTCTACCTTTTTTTCTCACAATGCGGCCACTTACCTCTATTTCCTCATTTGGATGTAAGGCTTGTCTAAAGGTCACATTGAGATGAATGGTAACCGTGGGCCCTTCTTTGAAGGCAGCATAAGCCATAAATTTCGTCTAAAAGGGTGGCAATAAGGCCGCCATGAATAATTCCCTTCCATCCCTGATACTCAGGAGAAAATGCATACCGAGTTTTGGCCCAATCATCTTCGTAAAAAACCTTTATGTGAAGACCTTTAGGATTATCCCTACCACAAACAAAGCACTGAGAAGTATCAAACGAACTCAATGTTTTACCGACCTTTGTTTCAAAATTTCTTTGAAGGCTACGTCTATAGCCTGATCTACTAAATCAGTAGGCAAGTGCTCATATTTTTGCATTTCCTTCTTTAACAAAAAGCTAAAAGTCGTAAGAAGTTCTTCGTTAACCAAAACGCCTGCTTGGTCCATGCGCTCTATTTCTTCCTCTATCCTCTTTAAGAAGATTTGACTTAAAGAAAAAACTGCCTTTTCTACATCCATAGGTCTTTGCCGCTTTTAAGGCATTTCCACAACTACCTTGTCTTTCATTTGGTGGAGGCGGCGGGAATCGAACCCGCGTCCGGAGATACTCGGCTTAAGCCTCTACATGCTTAGTTCGGGTTATCCTTTTCATCCTTGGTCTTCCCCCGAACAAGAATCCCAAGGACTAGCCTACGAATACTCTCGCTGCCTTCTGTCATAGGCCCCAGAAGGCAGCCAGCCTGTTTTCCCGACGCCTGCTTTAGACCCACAGGCAAGGCCTAGGCAGGCGCTGGCTGCGTTAATTAAGCAGCCAGAGCGTATTCGTAATCGTTGGCATTTGTGTTTTACCCTATCATTTTTCACGAGGTGATAGGAACCCCGGCATGCAGCTTAAACCTCCCATATCTCCGTCGAAGCCACATCGCCCCCTTATTTAGGTTTGAATAGATTATAATCATTTTTTAAAAAAACGGCAATAAGAGATTTGTTTTCCTTAAACAGAAGGTAAGATTCAATTAAGAAAATAGGGAAGTGAAAGGGGAATGAATAGAGCAGGTAAGTCTTGAGTATTTGTTCTTCTCTTGACATTATTAAAATAAAAGGCATATATGTCTTTGTTTCCCTATTAAGGAGTCAACTATAATAAATAAGCAAATTTTATTTCCTGTGTCAGGAAAAGGAGAAGATAATTCATAGCAGGAGGTTTTGGAATGAAGGTGATTGTAATTGGAGCTGTAGCTGCGGGCCCAAAGGCCGCTTGTCGGGTTAAACGGCTTCTTCCTGAAGCCGACGTGACTATGGTAGATAAAGATAGCATTATTTCCTATGGAGCATGTGGAATTCCTTATTTCATTAGCGGAGATATCCCCAGTATTGAGGAGCTCTTTTCCACAAATTTCCACGTTTTAAGAGATATAAAATACTTTGAAGAATTTAAAGGCGTAAAGGTTTTAACTCAAACAGAAGCCGTTTTTATAAACCGTCGGAAAAAGGAGGTTACTCTAAAGGAGTTGACCACAGGCAAAGAATTTGTTTTGCCTTACGATAAACTGGTTCTTGCCACAGGTAGCACTCCTTTTATTCCCCCTATTGAAGGTGTAGATGCCCAGGGTGTGTTTACCGTAGCAAATATGCATGATACCCAAAAGATTCATGAACTTATTAAAAGGGGTGAGGTAGAAAGGGCTGTCATTATTGGAGGGGGTGCTATTGGCATAGAGATGGCCGAGGCATTGACAGACATGTGGGGCATTGAAGTTACCATTGTTGAAATGACCTCTCAACTCTTGCCCAAGATTGTCGAGCCAGAAATAGCCTTTATGCTCCAAGCACATGTTGAAATGCACGGTGTTAAAATCCTGTGTAACTCACAAGTAAAAAAGATCATAAAAGATGACTCTGGGAATGTTTCAGGGGTACTTACTACTAAAGGGGAATTAGCTGCGGATTTGGTAATTATGGCCACGGGAGTAAGGCCGAATATAAAGCTGGCCCAAGAGGCAGAGCTGCTAACTACCCCCCAGGGAATTGTGGTGAACAAGAGGCTTCAGACCTCTGACCCTGATATCTATGCAGGCGGAAATTGCGTCCAAAATTGGTGCTTAATTACTGGTAAGGGTGTCTTTCTTTCTTCGGGCTCTATTGCCAATCGCCAAGGAAGAATCATCGGCACAAATATTGCTGGAGGACGTGATCTCTTCGAGGGAGTAGTCAGAAGTTTTGTAATCAAGGTCTTTGACATATGTGTTGCCAAGGCAGGTCTTAGTGTGGAGGTAGCTCGGGAAGAGGGTTTTAATGCCCTTCCGGTAATGGCGGTACAATTGGATCGGGCCCATTTTTATCCCACAAAACAACTTATCTATTTGCAGTTAACCGTAGATAAGGATACTGGCCGCATTCTGGGAATCCAAGCAGTGGGGCTTAATGGAGATGCCGTTGTGGGAAAGGTTAACACTATGGCTGCCATGCTTAAATTCAGGCCGACTATTGAGGATTTAAGCACGCTTGAAGTAGCCTATGCCCCTCCCTTTGGAGCGGCCATGGATATTCTAAATACTGCCGCCCATGTGGCTCAAAACACCTTAAAGGGCAAAAATCGTTCTATAGGCATCATGGAATTTCTATCCTTCTGGCAAGAAAGAAATACAGGTAAATATCTCTTTTTAGACGTGCGTGAGGCAACAGATGCCAAGGCTTTGGTAGAAAAATATGCCCCTTATTGGGTAAATATCTCTCAGGCAGATATAAAAAGGCATCTGTCAAACTTACCTCTTGATAAGACAATAGTGATTGTCTGCAATACGGGCATGCGGTCTTATGAAGTTCAATTGATATTAGATAAGGCTGGCTTTAAAAATGTCTTCACCCTCCGAGGAGGCATAGCGGCTTTAAAGATGGCAGGAATTGATTTAATTCAATCTTCATGATAACAAGTTTAAGATTTAACAAAAACTGGGTAAAGACTTTTAAAAATTGCTTCTTTGGAAGGGGGGAGAAGGTAAGTCTTACTCACCTTCCATCCTTTTTTCTATTTTAAAAGAAGCTTTTTATAGGCCGCAATTGCCCTTTTGAGAAAGTCCTCTTTTAATTGGCCCTGGGGAGAAATGGTTTCCAGAATTCGTTTAGGGATACGCAATTTATCCAATGAAAAGCCTTCTCTAAATTTAAACTCGTATTTTTTCCTCAAGATTGCCTTCCCTAAACGTCTCAATTCTGGCTCTGTAAGATTATATCCTAAAAGGGGAAGCAAGTCAGCAATAGTTTGATAATCATATACGCTTCTAGCAAAGAAACAAATTACCAGCGAGGAAAGTATTTGCCGATAACACTCCTCATTGAACAAATTGTGGGCTAGGTTATCAGGGGTTATTTCCTCAGGTCTCAACCTTTGGTCATAACTATATCCTGCTGAATCAAGGTGGCTATGTCGTGCCCCAGTTAAAAAGGTTAAATGACCACCATAACCAGTATGATAGCCAGGCATTTCATTTTTGCCAAACGCTAAGGCAAAATCCTTTCCTCCATAAAGCTCAGAGGCATGTTCCGCTCCCCTAGCTAAGGCCTTATAAAACTCACCCTGCTGCCCCACAATATTTCTAATCATAGCAATATAAGTCTTAAAATCTCCCCACGCAGGTTTTAGCCCTAGGGTTTCTTTTTCAGAGATCATTCCCCTTTCAAAGGCCTCAGTTGCCCAAGCAAGAGCAACCCCCGTGCTAATGGCGTCTATTCCCATACACTCCACCGCATCAAGCAATTTGAGCAGACCTTCTGGGGAACCGATTCCAAGCATTGATCCCAAAGAATAAATCAGCTCGTAGTCATAGGAAATAAATGTTGTTTTGTAAAAGTATGATTCATCTTCATAGGGGGTTCTTAAGGCGGCCAGGTGAATACAAGCAATGGGACAATGAGCACAGGCCAGACGCCGACCTAAGAAATGGCAGGCCAGATTCTCGCCAGAAATGGATTGAGCCTGCTCAAAAAATGCTTTTTTTAAATTGCAAGTTGGCAAGGCTTGCTTTCTATTTAGAGGTAACACATTTACAGACGTACCTAAATCATGATATTTCTTTAAAGAAGGGGTATTAAGAATCCTTTTGAAGACTTCGTCATAGGCCCTCTTATAGGCCTTTTTATCCGTTACTTCCAAACTCCTTCGGCCTCCAACAACAATGGCCTTCAGTTTCTTACTGCCAAAGACAGCCCCAAGTCCCAGCCTTCCAAAGTGTCGATATGTTTCAGTAACCACGCAGGCATAAGAAACCAGGTTTTCTCCTCCAGGACCAATCCGCATAATACTCCGTGCCCCAGGTTTTTTTTCTCGCTCCCGAATAACCCTTCCCGCTACATGAGTCTTCATTCCCCACAAGGCTCGGGCATCACAAAATTGAACCTTATCACCAAAAATGCTTAAATACACTGGAATATCGCTGGCACCTTTAATAACGATGGCCCCATATCCGGCCATTCGGATGCTGATGGCACTTCGGCCTCCGGCATGGCTTTCTCCCAGGTTCCCAGTATGGGGAGATTTAAACATAGCCACTGTTTTTGAAGCCATTGGAAAGACACCTACCAGGGGCCCTACAGCTAGAATAATCGGATTTTCAGGGGATAAAGGGTCCACACCTTCAGGGCAGTCCTCATGCAAAAGAACGCTAGCGATACCAGCCCCTCCTAGATATTTATCAAACAAATCTGGGCGATGTCTGATCCAAAAGCGTCGTTTACTCAGGTCTATATAAAGCACCCTTTGCAAAGGGTCGTGATCAATCATTCTTCAGTATCCTCCTTGACAAAAGCAAGGACATGATGAGGGCAATATTGCACGCAGTAACCACAATGAATACAGATCACTGGCTTATTAGTCGTTTCATTCCAGAAAATGGCCCCCAAGGGACAAGCCTCTTTACAGTGTCCACAACCAATACATCTATCAGGCAAAAGGATGACCCCACCTCCCTTGCGGACTTTAAGGGCATCTACAGGGCAAACTGCGGCACAAGGTGGTTCTTTACAAGCTCGGCATACAACTACAGTAAGACCCCGACTCAATCCCCCTCTTGAGCGCACCGAAATGGCCGCCTCAGCTATACCCCCCATGCCCATGCGCCGTTGGCACGCAAACATGCACAACTGGCAACCTACACACCGTTCAGTATCTACTACCTTTAAATGTGCCATAACTTTTCAGTATAACTCTTTTTGCTTTTAAAGCAATATGATAAATGAAATCATACTTAAAAAATGTGAGATGAGAAGAGATAAGACATTTATACTAATCCAGTATGGGATTTCTTTAAGTTTAAAGTGGGCGCGGAAGTGAGATGTGATGGTCTTAAAGGGTTTGAGGTGATTTTTAAATTAATAAATTGCTTGATTTTTTGACATTTTTGATTTATGAAATGCCTGATGAGAAGGATTTTTTGTTGCATTCTGCTGTCTTTGATTTTGATAATTAACTCAAGCCTCGCAGAAGAAAAGGCCAGGTCCGCCCCGGAGAAGGTACCAGTTTGTATTCACCTCCTTGATCTAAAAGAAGGTCCTGATGGCATTCCCATAGCTTATCCTTCCTTTGTCACAGAAGATGAAACTACAAAACAAATATATGTGGTAGATTCATCTCATGGTCGAGTTGTGGTATACACTGAGGATGGCTATCCTCTATATGCTTTAGATAGAACCAAAAAGGTAGAAGCTCCTACTGGGGTTAGCATTGATAAAGATGGTTTTGTGTATATTGCCCAATGTAAAACAGAAGGTGCACGTAAGGGAAGAATTACTATCCTAGACCCCTGCTTTAGGTGGAAAAGGGACATCTTTTTTAGCGGTTTTTCTGGGGCAACGGAATTTATCCCTCGAACAATAGCTGTAGGAAACAGCCACTTTTATGTTAGTGGAGATGGCTTTAAAGGAGTTTTGGTCTTTGACCGAAACTGGCATTTTTTGCATATTATTTCTCCTGAAGATGAATTATTGGGAGTTAAAGGACAAGCAGATATATGTGATGTTCATGTGGACGAGGATGGGAGAATATACCTTTTAAGTGAAGGATACGGCCGGATCTACGTCTATAACAAAAATGAAAAATTCCTTTTTAAATTTGGCAAAAAGGGCGGAAGTAGTGGAAAGTTAAGCCGTCCTCGGGGTATAGGTATAGAAGAAGACAAACATTGGTTCTATGTTGTAGACTACATGCGACATACAGTAAATGTCTTTGATAGAGAAGGCAAGTACCTTTTTGAGTTTGGAGGAAAGGGTTGGGGACCTGGGTGGTTTCAATATCCCTCTTATGTCTACGTAGATAAAAGTAATCGCATCTTGGTAGCTGATACCTTCAATCAACGGGTCCAAATACTAAAAGTAAGGTTAATCAAGGCCACAAAGGGAGAGCAAAAAAGAATTCTCCAGCCTGGGATTCCTTTTAAGCTCAAGGTTAAATAAGAAATAAAACAGGTTCAAGATATGGTAACAGTCTAACTTTTTAGGTTTTATAGAAAATATCTTGACGTCTTTCAAAATGTTTAATTTACTATTATTTCCCTCCCTTGAACTTTATGAATAGAAAGAGTAGATTTTTTGAAATAAGGATCCTTTGACATTCATGCAGAAGATAAAATTAGCGATTAAATTGAGCAAGTGTGCATTTCTATTAATTATGAATTGGTACATTTGAGTTGTTATTAAGATTGCTCTTAATAAAGTCCATAGGATAAAAGGACTGCTAATTGGGAAACATTTGAGTAATGGGATAAATGATGCTTGATTTAAAGGATTGTGATTTGGAAGGGCTTAAAAAACTTTTTCTTGAGATGGGAGAACCGGCCTATAGGGCAAAACAGGTGTTCCAGGCCATTTATGCCCAAGGGAAAACAGATTTTGAAACCATTTCTCCACTACCGAAGTCACTGAGGCAAAGACTTTCTGAGGTAGCCATTCTTAGCCAACTCGTTCCCTCACAAACCCTGGTTTCAAACGATGGAACCACTAAATTCCTCTTTACTCTTAAGGACGGATATTGTATAGAATCTGTGCTCATTCCCCACAATGGATATTATACCCTATGTGTCTCTACCCAAGTAGGTTGTGCCCAGGGATGCCGGTTTTGTTTAACAGGCAGACTTGGCCTCAAACGCCATCTCAAAACATCCGAAATTATCAATCAAGTTATTTGGGCAAGGTCCTTTTTAAAGAGAAAACACCCTTGGCCTCTGCGTAATCTTGTTTTTATGGGAATGGGTGAACCCCTGCACAACTATCAAAATGTCCTCAGGGCAATTAAGATTCTGCTTGACCCCTTAGGACTTAATTTTTCTCATCGGCGGCTAACCATCTCTACAGTAGGCCTTGTCCCCCAGATGTTAAAAATGAGTCAGGAAGTGAATATAAGCTGGGCCATCTCTCTTCATGCCCCTGATGACGACACCCGAAATCTAATTGTGCCAGTCAACAAAAGATATCCCCTTGCCACCCTTATAGAGGCCTTGAAAAGGATGCCTCTGCCGCCAAGAAAGCGTTTTACCATAGAGTATGTTATGCTCAAGGATATTAACACTTCTAAAGACCATGCCCTCAGATTGGCTTATTTATTGAGGAACATCCCTGTAAAAATCAATCTTATTCCCTACAATCCTCACTTTTCAACAGAGTTCAAAGGAGCAGGGCTTGAATTTGAGCGCCCCGAAGAAAGGGAAATCTTAAGCTTTCAACAGATCTTGCAAAATAAGGGCTATACAGTTACTATTCGGAAAAGCAAGGGGGCAGACATCGGAGCTGCCTGCGGTCAGCTAGATGGGAAATAGGAGGTAAACATGATTCGGCTTAATTTTGAAAAACTAAATGGTTTAGTGCCTGCTATCGTTCAGGATTATGAAACGGGTGAGGTGCTCATGCTTGCCTTTATGAATGAAGAGGCCTGGCAGAAAACGTTGGAAACGGGATTGGCACATTATTACAGCCGAACCAGAAACACCCTATGGCAGAAAGGAAGCTCTTCAGGGAATGTCCAACGTGTAAAGGAGATTTACGTAGACTGTGATGAAGATACCATTTTGCTTAAAGTAGAACAAGTGGGAAATGCCGCTTGCCACACAGGCTATCGGAGCTGTTTTTATCGTCGTTTGGAAGATGGCAAGCTCAAAATTGTGGGAAAGAAAATTTTCAATCCAGAGGAGGTCTATAAAAAATGAAAAAATTGAAGCTGGGTGTTCCTAAGGGTAGCCTTCAGAATTCTACCTTGGAACTTTTTGAAAGGGCTGGTTGGAAGATTAAGCTGGGAGAAAGGAGCTATTTCCCAAGCATTGATGATAAAGACATAGAGTGCAGCATGTGTCGGGCCCAAGAGATGTCCCGTTATGTGGAAAATGGTACCTTAGATGTAGGAATTACTGGAAAGGATTGGATTTTGGAAAATGACTCTCAAGTAGTAGTGGTTACAGACCTTATCTATTCAAAGGCGAGCCGACGTCCCACAAAATGGGTCTTGGCCGTAGCTGGAGATTCCCCTATCAAAGAGGTAGGGGATTTAGAAGGCAAAAAGGTAGCTACAGAGTTGGTAAATTTTACCAAACGGTATTTTGCTAGTCAGGGAGTAAATGTCACGGTAGAGTTTTCTTGGGGGGCGACTGAGGCCAAGGTAGTTTCTGGCCTGGCCGATGCCATCGTGGAGGTTACCGAAACTGGGACAACTCTAAAGGCCCATGGTCTTAAAATAATTAAAGAACTCATGATTTCTTACCCTCAACTTATTGCCAATCTCAAAAGTTGGGAGGACCCTTGGAAACGGGAAAAAATAGAACAAATTGCCTTGCTCCTAAAAGGGGCCCTTCAGGGCTACCATATGGTGGGTTTAAAAATGAATGTTGCTAAGGAAAATTTGGAAAGGGTCATTGGCCTTTTGCCAAGCCTTAATGCCCCCACGGTCTCCCCGTTGCATACTTCAAACTGGTTTGCTATAGACACCGTAGTAAATATCAAAACGGTTAGGGACCTTATTCCCAAATTGCTTAAGGCTGGGGCCGAAGGAATTATTGAATATCCCCTGCACAAGGTGATTTGACAAATGAGGTACTTATCTTGGGCCATAATTCTCTTAACATTTCTTATTTCTGCCTGTGCTTCAGTACCCAATAAAAATGAAACCCAGGCCCATTTTCTTTTAGGAGATAGTTATCTCCGAGAAGGAAAGTATAACCTTGCTTTAAAAGAACTCATTTTAGCCTCCCAAAGGAGTCCCTCCAATCCCACCATTCGCATGGAACTGGGTCTGGCCTATATGTATAGAGGGGATTTGAAGCGGGCCGAAAGGGAGCTCAGAAAGGCCATTTCTCTTAAAGATGACTTTGGTGAGGCCTATAACAACTTAGGGTTGCTTTATCTCAAGATGAATAGGTGGCAAGATGCCCAAAAATGTTTTTTAAGGGCTGTCTCTATCCCTACTTACACCACTCCAGAAATTGCTTATACCAACTTGGGCTCTTGCTATGTCTTACAAAAGAAATACCTTAAGGCCGAAAGGGCCTTCAAACAGGCTATAAAACTGAACTTTCTTTATCTACCTGCCTACATAGGCTTAGGCAATCTTCTAGAGTTTCAAAGGCGATATCTTGAGGCCCTAAAACTTTATCAAAGGGCTATAATATATCTTCCTAAAGAAGCGGTCCTGCATTATCGAGTTGGAATGATATATTACCGGTTAGGACAGCAAGAAGCCGCCAAAAGGGAATTTAAAAGGGTCATTGATTTAAACCCTGGGAGGGCCCTTAGCCAGGCTGCCCAGCAAATGCTGGAGGAAATGCCGTGATCTCAAATAAGGCCCAAGAAATACCACCCTTTATCGTCATGGATGTCTTGGAAAAGGCCCAAGAATTGGAGGTTCTGGGGGAAAACATTATTCATCTTGAGGTAGGAGAACCCGACTTTGATACCCCTGAGTGCATCAAAAGGGCGGCTCAAAGGGCCATTGAGGAGGGCAAGACTCATTACACACACAGCCTTGGACTTTGGGAATTGAGAGACGCCATTGCTCAACATTATAATGCCCAATATGGGCTTTCTGTCTCTGCCCACAATGTGATAGTTACAGCAGGGACTTCTCCAGCCATGTTTCTTGTCTTTGCAGCCCTTATTAACCCAGGCGATGAGGTTATCTTACCTAACCCCCATTACGCTTGTTATCCCAATTTTATCAAATTTTTAGGGGGAACACCCGTTTATGTGCCTTTAAGGGAGGAAAATGGTTTCATTTATGATATCAAGGAATTAAAACGGTATCTTACTGCTCGCACCAAGGCCATTGTAATTAATTCCCCAGCCAACCCTACAGGAATGCTCACTCCGGCTGAGGTATTTAAAAAGCTTGCCTGTCTAGGAATTCCCTTAATTTCTGATGAAATTTACCATGGTCTGGTATATGAAGGCAAAGAACATTCTGCTCTTGAATTTACCAAAAGGGCCTTTGTCCTCAATGGTTTTTCTAAGGCCTATGCCATGACCGGTTGGAGGTTGGGTTATCTTATTGCTCCAAAGGAATTCATTCGTCCCATACAAAAGATTCAACAAAACTTTTTTATCTGTGCTCCCTCCATTGCCCAATATGCAGCCATTGCGGCCCTTAAGGAGGCCCAAAAGGATGTAGTCAGAATGCGCCAAACCTACGATAAGCGGCGAAGATATGTTTTTAAGGCCTTAAAGGAAATGGGGATCAAACTTAATACCTGTCCTCAAGGGGCATTTTACTTTTTTATCAATGTCAAACACTTTATTCGTTCTGTTTCTGGTCTGCCAAACAGTTATGCCCTTGCCTTTGACATTCTAAAAAAGGTCAAGGTGGCGGTAACCCCAGGTGTGGATTTTGGGCAAATGGGAGAAGGTTACCTAAGGCTTTCTTATGCCAATTCTCTGGAAAAAATCAAAGAAGGTCTAAAAAGACTCAAAGCATATTTTGGGGTCCATGAAAATTAAAAGTGTCAAGTTTTTGAAAAGTGCCCTTTGGCCCAAGGATTGGCCAGAAACAAGGTATCCAGAGGTGGCCTTTGCTGGACGCTCTAATGTAGGTAAGTCCTCTCTCTTAAGGGCTCTGCTGGGAATTCATAAACTTATTAGAATAAGTAGCACTCCAGGTTGCACTCGGACTATAAATTTTTATAATTTGAACGATAAATATATCTTTGCCGATTTGCCTGGTTATGGCTTCGCCAAGGTCTCTGCCAAACTGCGGACCAAATGGGGTAAGGGAATAGAACTTTACCTCTCTAAACGGAAGCAACTAAAAGGGGTGATTCTTTTAATTGATGCCCGCCATGGTCCTACTTCAAATGACCTTCAGCTTTGGGAATGGCTTTGTCATCATAAGTTGTCCTCAGTAGTTGTTCTTACCAAGGCCGACAAACTAAAACAATCAGAAAGATCAAAGGCCTTAAAGATTGTCCATCAAAGACTTGGCCTCTTGCCTCAAGACCCAATTTTGTTTTCTGCCAAAACAGGAGAAGGAAAGGGAGAATTGTGGAAAAGGATTAACTGCCTAGTTAAAAACGGAGAGAAGCAACCCTCAGCGAAGAGCTGATGAAATTAAGGAGATAAGCAGTTAAGCAGCTCAGGTCGCCATAAATGTGATTCAAAAATGGGATTGAAATCCCTTTGTTTATATGCTATCTGAAGAGAAATGAAACACAAAGATTATCAGCACACCCTTGAATCCCTAAGCAAGCTTCTGAGTTATATCCTGCGTCATCATCCCGATGAATACGGTTTGGTGTTAGATGAAGAGGGTTTTGTGTCCATAAAAGAACTTCATCAAGCCATTATAGAGGACAAGGCCTGGTCGTTTGTCCGTAAGGCCCACATCATGGATGTGGTTAATCTTTCTAACCGCAAGCGCTTTGAGATAAAGGATGGAAAAATCAGGGCTACCTATGGGCACTCTCTGCCAGTAAAACTCCACTATGAGCCTGTAGTTCCCCCCAAAATTCTTTATCATGCCACAAGTCGCAGGTCCTACCCTTATATTCTAGAAAAGGGACTTTTGCCTATGGGCAGACAATATGTCCATCTCACTGTGAATAAGGAGCTGGCCTTAAGGATTGGCAAAAGAAGAGATAATAAGCCCGTATTGATAGAGGTTTGGGCCCAAAAGGCCCATGAGGCAGGCATTACATTTTATTGTCCTAATGAATTGATTTATTTAACCAAAAGGATTCCTCCAACATTTTTTTCTGGCCCGTCTCTAAAAAAGGTGGCAGTCAAAAAACGGGTGTCTAAGGAGGAAACTGCTCCTCCAAGCCCAGCGACATTTGTCCTCTCTCACGAAATGATAGAATCCTTTTGGAATGAGAAAAAGGCGAGAGCCGAGCGTTATGCCCGCAAAAAACAAAAGAAAAGGAAAAAGTGAAAAGGATAGCCTATTATCTCTGCTTGATTTCTCCCTTTTTAATTCTGCCTCTAAGTCTGGTCATTGGACCGGTTGCCATCCCTTTAGAAGATATTTTTAGGCTGTTCTCAGGTCATTACCCTTCTACTTTTGGTTTGATTGTCTTAAACATCCGCCTGCCCAGAATTTTATTGGCCATGGAGATAGGAGCTGCCCTTTCAGTCTCTGGTGCAGTGCTTCAGGCAATTTTTCAAAACCCTCTAGTTGACACTTATATCCTGGGTATCGCTGCTGGAGGAGGTTTTGGAACAACCTTAGCCTTTCTCATAGGATTCTCTTGGCAAGTTGCACCATTTGCCTTTGCCTGTGCCTTGTTAGCCGTAGTAATAACCTGTTATCTTGCCAAAGTAAAGGAAGCTATTACGCCCATTTCTCTAGTGCTGGCCGGTATTATTGTTAATGCCTTTTTTTCCGCCGGGACTTCTTTATTTAAAATCTTTCTCTCTCATGAAAGACTGGCAGAGGTAATCTATTGGCTTATGGGCAGTTTGAGCAATGCTGATTGGAGGCAGGTCAAGTTTTCCTTGCCCTTGGTCATCCTTTGCCTTACGCTTGTCTTTTTAATGCGCTGGAGACTAAATGTCCTTTCTTTAAATGAAACTATGGTCAATAACAAGATAAAACTCGCTTTTATAGGGCTCGTTTCTTTGATGACCGCCATCTCAGTGGCAGTATGCGGGATTGTGGGCTGGATTGGACTTATCATACCTCATTTAATACGTATGGGCTTTGGAGCCGATCATAAAAGATTAATCCCCCTAAGTGCAACCCTTGGGGCTACCATGTTGGTCGCCGCCGATGACCTGGCCCGAAGTATGACGCCTTATGAAATTCCGTTGGGACTGATTACCGCCTTGCTTGGTCTTCCCTTCTTTGCCTATCTGCTTAAAAAGACAGGTGGAGGGTGGAATGCTCAAAGTTGAGAATGTGGAGCTCCAACTTCCTAATTTTCATTTAAAGGAAATTTCCTTTGAGGTAAAAGAAAATCAAATTTGTGCCCTTCTGGGGCCCAATGGCAGTGGAAAGACAAGCCTTCTTAATTGCATTGCTGGAATTTATTCCTTTCAAAAAGGGAATATATACTTGAATGACCACGATATAAAGCTTCTCTCTTCCAAACGCCTTGCCCAACTCATAGGATACTTGCCCCAAAAAATGGGCCCGTCTATGTCTTATGCAGTAAGGGAATTTGTCGTAACTGGACTGGCAAACCAAATTGGCCTTTTTGGATGTCCGCAAAAAAGACACTATCAAAAGGTTTTGGATTGTCTTCAAACACTGGGCATTTCTTATTTAAAGGACAGGTTTCTTAAGCAGCTAAGCGGAGGAGAGATGCAATTAGTTCGGCTAGCTCGAGTGCTCGTAAAAGGACCTAAAATTCTACTTTTAGACGAACCAACCACCTATCTGGATTTAAAAAATCAGGTCAAAATCATGAATACCATTAAAGGCCTGGCTCAAAAGGGCATTACCACCTTGATCAGCCTCCATGACCCTAATCTGGCCTCCCTTTATGTCGATCAAATCGTGCTCCTAAAGTCTGGCAAAATTCTTGCCCAGGGGGCAACCAAGACCGTTTTAAAAAAGGAATTAATAGAAGAACTTTATGAAATGCCTATAAAGGTAATTGACGTAGATGGCTTGAGACTGATTGTAGGAGATTGAATCAATGCCCGGACCTTACTTTATTCAAACTATATTAATCCTTGACTTTAACTTTCTGCTCCAGCTATATTTTGAAAGGGCTTATAAATGAGGAAAGAAAACAAAATAGGCCTTGTGTTAGGAGGTGGCGCAGCAAGGGGGCTAGCTCACATAGGCTTACTGGAATTTTTTGATGAAAAAGGATTAAGATTTGATATAATATGCGGCAACAGCATGGGGGCCTTCATTGGGGCCTTATATCTTTTGAATAAGGACGTTTATTCATTAAAGCAAGTCCTATTAGATTACCTTCAAAATCCTCTCTATCGGAAGTTAAAGTTTAGCTATTGGCTTCAAAGTCGGAAACAAGGTTCTGTTATTCACCAAATGAAAGGCTTAATCAAAAAGGGGGTTATCACCTTTAGTTTTTTCAGAAGTTGTTTGGTTTCTAACGAGGTTTATGATAAGGTAATTGGCTACTTCTTTGATAACTATACCTTCTCTGATTTAAGATTGCCCTTTGGATGTTCCGCCTTAGATTTGGCAAGTGGTCAGGAGATTATTTTTGGAAAGGGGCCTTTAAAACCTGCCATTATGGCCACTTGTGCCTTACCTGGAATTTTACCTCCGGTAAAAATGGGTAATTGCCTTTTAGTAGATGGTGGTTTTATAAACCGTGTTCCTGTCAAATTGGCTCACTTTTTAGGGGCAGATGTAACAATCGCAATAGACGTGGGAGGAAATTTAACCCCGCCTAAATCCCTGAATACAGGGATAGAAATAGTATTGAGGGCAAACGCCATGGTAAGATACTATTTGAACCAAATTCAAATAAAAGAGGCAGACTTGGTTTTGAAACCTAGGGTAGGACATATTCACTGGGCTGATTTTGACCGTCTTTCTGAACTTATTGACCTTGGCCGAAGATGTGCTGAGGAAAATTGGTCACAAATAAGGTCAATTCTAGAAATCTAATCTCTTTTAATTGTTAAAATGTCTTCTACTTTTCTCCTTAAGGCGCTAGAGGTAGGTGGAGGGGCATAGCCTAGGCGAAAGAGCATAATAAGTCCACCTGCCTCTGAAAAGGAATTTTGGGAAAAAATTTCCTTAAAATCGGCATAAAGTTGTCGGATTAGGGATAAATGTTGGGGAGAAAAACCTTCGCCATTTCTTTTGAGTAGCCGCAGTATAAATAGGGTTAATACCGTGATGGGCTGAATAGCCAAACGGTGCTTGGTAGCCCTTAAAAATATTCGTTGAATGGCCCTGCCCCCAGTTAAGAAATCTGTGTTTTCAGACCTTTCCGTAGTGACCAAGCAGGCTATGGGTGCTGAATACATGAGCAAAAAGGTTTGCAATGAAGCAATTTTACTCATTCCTAAGCGGTTCAGGGCCTGCATCCGAGACCAAGGCCGAGTGAATTTTAAAAACCATTCTCCAAGTTTACCCACCTCTAAGGTGTCTACTGCCAAACCATCCCTAGTTTGCTCCTTTTCTTCTTTGGTAAATCGGAGTTTTTTATGCAGGTCTTCATGAAGAGACTGCATTTCAAAACGAATCCAATCGGCCTTCCAGACAAGCTTGGCCAGTCTGAAGATTAATTTGGAATCATCTACCCAATGAAGCTTTACCCCTGGGAACCTAGCCACTTCCCTTCTAAGGGCCTCTTTTACATATATAGGAACAGGCCAGTATTTGTAGTAGGGCTTGCGGTTAACACACCTTTTAGGGATATATTCATAAAGGGGATCCCTTTCCCCCTTCGTCCAAGAAAGGTAAATATTGGCAATAAGTAGGTTGTTTTCTCTCTCAGGAAAATAATTTATTTCTGGCTCAAGCCCAAAATGGGAAGCCGCAATAGCGATATTTTCAATCACTGCTCCTAGGGCAACATAAGGGGCATAATTGTTTACATCAAAAAAGGAATTTCCTCTCCCAGGGACAAAAAAGAGTTGTATTAGGGATTGTTTGGGATGCCAAACAAAATGCCATGGTTGAAGGTTATCCCCTGAAGGGGCCATCCCTCCATAGCAAACGATTTCTTTTATGGTTTCAATAGAAATTTGCATTTTTGTATCCTAAATCAAAAATTTTTTGATAACCCATCTTTTAAACCGCTGGATGGGATGGCGGTTTCCTCCCAATAAATACCCTTTTTTGTATCTTTTGACAAAGGGGTCAAACTGAATGTAGTGGGGTACTGCCTTGGGCCTCTTTCGCTTTAGAACGATATTTAATACCTCCATTCCTACAAAGGCAGAACACAACTCGCAGGCGATAAAAGATGAGGGTCCTTTGCCTCTCCTTAGACTGACACTTCCCAAATCCATATAATTTAAATGGAATCCTTTGGGAGTAAGCCCCACTGCAAAGGCAACAATTTTATCTAAGTAGTCCATTTGATCATCAATATCAAAATATTCATCAAAAGACATTCCATCCGGGGCAAATACTAAAAATGCGGCTCCAAATCCTATAGGGCCTGCCGTAAGGGCATAGATATTTTTCTCCTTGGCCTTTTTAAAAAAGAGCCTTCTTGCCTCTATGTTAAAAAAGTCAAGGCCGTCTATGGCTACATCCACGCCGTCAAGAAAGGCATCAATATTTTGTCTGTTGATAGCAGGAAAGGGTGTGATCTTCAGATAGGGATTTATGTCTAAGGCCAGTCTTTGCATTGTTTCAACCTTAGATTTCCCAATTGAGGAGACCGTGGCCCCTACTTGACGGTTGAAATTGACAATCTCAAAACGGTCTTCATCAGCAATATGAAAACCACCGACACCTAACCGGGCTAAGGTCAAAAGATGGAGTCCTCCTACTCCACCCATTCCTGCTATGGCTACCTTAACATTCCTTAGTTGTTCCTGTTCTTCTGAACTGATAAGGCCAACATTGCGACAAAAGGCCTGTTGATAAAAGGATTTAACCTTTTCTTCCTTCATTCGCAAACCTAGGTTTAAATGTTATTAATAAAGCAGGTAAAATGAGCAAGTCTCCTATAAGGGCCGTAAACATGATTAATGTGGTTAAATAGCCAAAGTGTTTTGTGGGAACAAAGTTGGAAAAAATGAGTACCCCAAAGCCTAAGGCCAGAATAACAGAAGTAAAAACAATGGCCTCTCCCTTTATTTTTATGGTTTCAAAAAGGGCCTTTTGATAGTCTCCACTAGTTTGACTTAGGCAATAGCCAAAGGTATGCAAAAAATGAATGGTATCATCCACAACAATCCCTATAGCAATAGCAGAAATCATTGAAGTGGCTGTACTTAAAGGTATCCCCCACAATCCCATAATACCAAAGTTTACAAAAATAGGAAAGACATTTGGAACAATACTAATCAATCCCACAGATAGCGACCTAAACAATAAAAACATCATTCCAAAGATAATGACCATGGCTAGGCCCAAGCTGCTTACTTGGCTGTTCACCATCGTATCAATAATATCGGCCTCAAGGACCGGGTTGCCAGTAATTCGAGCCTTTAAATCTGGAAATTTTCTTTTTAAATATGACCTTATTTGTCCAATAATTTTTTTGGTCTTTGAAGAACTGTGTTCTGAAAGCCTTACTTGAACTGTAGCCCAATTATATTCAGAATTGACAAAGCTTTTCAAATCACTCTCATCATAAAGTAGGAGATATTGAGATATTAAGGGCTTTGATTGAGGTAACCGATAGTAAAGAGGATTATTGTTATGAAAGGCTTGATTGGTCTTTTTCAAAAAATCAACCAACGAGATGGTTCTATCTACCTTTGGTATATGTCTTAAATAAGTCTGCAGGGCTTCAACCCTTCCCAAAATGGCAGGGTCTTTAAAAAGGTCTCTTTTTTCTCCTTTAAGAGAAATTTCCAAAATCTGAGTTCCGCTTATGTGTTTTTCTACAAAAAGGGTAGCTCGATAAATTGGAGCCTCTCTTTTGAAAAAATTTATTAAATTGGTTTCTACCTTTAGATGAAAAATGGCCCAAAAACTCATAATCATGATAACGCTGCTTGCTCCTAGAATCATACCGGGGTGAGCAACATTAAACTTGGTGAGTTTAAGTAGGAACCTGTCCATAAATGGGTGAGAATTGAGATGGAGAGTTTGCCTGTATCTGGAGGGAAATGGCCTTAAGACCAGAATGTTAGGCAAAAGAATAAAAGTAAGCAAAAAGGCTATTCCAATCCCTAAGGTGGCTGAAAGTCCCAGTTCTCTAATGGCAGGAATTTTACTCACATATAAAGAGGCAAAGCCGGCCATTGTGGTGGTGCTAGTCAGAAAGCAAGGGGATATCAACTGAGAAATTGTGTTTTGAAGGGCAGCAGGAGCTGGTTTTAAAGGCAGTTCTTGCAAATATTCAGATAAAAGATGAACAGCATCTGAAATAGAAAGGGCAATGATAACCGGAGGAAGAACGGTGGTCACATTATTCATACTCCCTCCAATTAAATACAGGCCAGCTACCGTCCAAATAAGGGAGGATAAAATTACAGCCAAAGGAGAAAGTATACCCCAAAAAGACCGAAATATGAGATAAAGGATTAAGATAATCAAGCTTAAAGAAATAGGCAAAAAGGTTTTTAAATCCTTTTGCATATAAAGGGCCAAAGCACAGTCTCGCACTGTCTTGCCTGTAAGAAAAATCTTTTTAAGCCCTAAGTGGGTAAAAACCTTTTTCACCCCTTCTATCGTTTCTTGTCTATACTTGTCTTTTCTCGGAAGGTCCTCCAATTCAATAAAAATGGCAGTCGCCTTCCCATCAGGCGAAATCAAATTTTTCACAAATAAGGGGTTCTCAAGGGCTTCTTTTCTTATTTTTTTCAAAGCATACAGTCCTTGAGGAACTTCTGTATATAAAGGTTCTACCACCAAGTCTTCACCTTCGGTGCGAACATCTACCGTATTAGAAAGACTGATAACCCGTCTTACATAAGGCAGGGCTTCTATCTGTTCGGTGGCCTTTTTTATAATTTTTAAAACCGAAGGCTGAAAAATGCCATTTTTGCTCTCAAAGGCGGCAATGATAAACTCGTCTGTGCCAAATTGATTTTGCCATTGTTTAAAAAAGAGATAGTCAGGATTGTCTTTCATAATTAAGGCCGTGACCGAAGTGTCAATGTGAAGCTTCTGGCAGAAGAAGAAGGCAATAATTGTAAGCCCAAATAAGAGACACAAGGTAATTCGGGGATGTTTGGTGGTCTTTAAAAAGCTCTTAGTAAAAATATCTTTAAAAGTCATATTCTACATAAAAGTAAATTTGGTCACAGTTATCAAAATTCCCAAAAAGGGTATCTCGATTACCTTCAAAAATATTCAGGCCGGTTTTTAAAATCCAGTTATCCACAAAATGTATTTTCAGCTCTGGGTTAAGATAATAACTCCTATCGCTTAGGTTCCAATAGAATTCAAGCTCCGGCACAAATTTACCTCTTAGCAGATCTTGGCTTAGGCGCCCATGAAGCCCGTTGTTTATGTGTTTAAAAAAAATAATCGGACAATAGTTAAAAATAATTTGCTGAGAAAACTGAAGATTTAAATAGAAATTATTGGCAGATAGATAATCTACTCCTAACACATAAAATAGGGTGTCATGTTTGGAAATCCTAAAATTTGTATTCATAAACCTTGTCCCTTTGGTATAGGCCAATTCTCCCCTTACTCCAAAGTCCCCCCAAGTAGTTTCCATTTCAACTCCCCAAATATGTGTGCGGTAAAAAAGGGCGTGAATATTGGGATCGGCAATTGAGTTCCAATTCAGATGCGTTAGGTAGGTGTTGAGGCCACTTTGAGCGTATAAAGAAAAGTCATTTTGGAACAAATCACTTTTTAACACCGGCATATCAGACCAAGTATAAAGATAACTGAAGGCCACATCGTATTTGTTTACTGTTCCTGCAACTCTTAAACCCCATTCTGTATTTTTAAAATTTTTTGATGGCTTATGATAAATCACACTGCTGTTTAATAAGAGAGTTTTAGCTGAAGGAGGTAAAACGCTTTGCTTAATGGCCCTTTTTGTATGGTTAAAAAGGGCCCAGTCCCTGCCCCAAAAATCAATTTGGTCATCCTTGAAAAAGGGGATAAAAATGCCTTCTATTTCCCAATTGTCATTGGGATAGAAATCCAATTTGGCCATCCAAATAGGAATTTTCCTCCCTTCTAAGTTTCTTACAATGAATTCTCGCATGTCCTGCGGATTGACATTATCCACAGGACTTACTTCATCTGTCTTGCCCCATCTTACAATCTGCTTACCCAATCGAAAGTCAAATTTGGAAAAATGGGTTGTGAAATAGGCCTCAAAAAGATGCGGATCAATCTCCTCATCGGCGTCCTCATTTTTGTACCAAATATAGTCCATATCCAAAGAAACAAGGAAATCAAAGCATTCACTCAAGTTGCCCTTCGCCCTAAGCCGAAATTCATCTCTCCATTCATAAAGATCCTCATATTCGTTGTCTTTATTCATATCTGTAGAAAATTTAGTCCAGACATAGCCGTTTAATTCCAGATCTGAGAATGATGCCATAGCCTGAGTGTCAAATTTTAATAGTAAAAGACATAAGAAAAAGATTGTCTTAAACAGTTTATCTTGACATATAACGCTTAGTAAACATCTCATCAGAAAGGCCTAGATTATACTTGATATCTTTAACCACAAGACGGGTGCGATGGTGTTCTTTAAGATTTATCATCTCTGTATCGGTAGCCGTCCAAATTCCTTGAATACACTTGAGTTTATGCACCAAAAATTGCTTTATAAGTTCTCCTTTTCTGTTATACAAATCCATTCGAACGGGAATATAAATGCCTTTTACTATCCAACTTATAATCTTTCCATACTGGGAATGAGAATTCTTTTTAGGAATACTTTGCAATACCCAGCAGTCCCAACCTTGGTATCTTTCCTCTCTTAAAAGGGTGTGAACATCTTTTTGGGGTTTCCTTCTTTCCATATCCTCATAAGTAAAATCAGAGTTAACGAAACTGTTGTCCTTTTTAGAAGAAACTATTCGTCTTACCCTCCTTAAAGCAGGTAAGTAAAGAAATTGGTCATCTTCCCGATCCTTATTTTCCCAGGCCAAGAAGGTGGTATCTTTTATATCGGCAGGGCTAAGAAAACGAATAAACACCTTGCGCAATGAACCATAGTCTTTTTCTGCCATAACCATAGTTCTTATTCGCTGCTGGCCATGCTTATCTATAAGAGTCATTTGCATTTGGACATAAAAATCCCTGCCATCATTCCTAGAATAAACCTTTTGAGCAATCTCTAGTCCTGTAATGGCCCATGAGTATGAAACAAAAAATAGCAGACAAACTATTGGAAATATAAGCCTACCCTTCATGATTTCATGATAATGAATTTGCCAAGAAAGTCAAGAAAAATTAGAGAATACAAGGTAAATTTGTTTTTTAAATTTTACCCCTTTGTTTGGCAATATAAATGTTTGAGGCATGGACACTTATCACTTACATATTTGAGTTTGTATTTTTAGGAAAAATTTTGCCCTTCTCTTTAAGAAAACCATTTATAAAATATTTAAGGCATAAAATTTACCATTAAAATCAATAGGAATTTTTTTCTTAATAAGGACAAAAATGTTCCTTTGTTATTCTTTTTAGTTTAGAACAAAAATCCTTATATTCCCTTAAAATAAGTTATTTTTTGTTGGCATATATTTTGCTAATTTTAGCGCAAGAATAAAGGAGGGTAAAAATTATGAAAAAAATCATTATCTTCTTGGCAATAATGATGGGCATTTACTTGATAAGCTCTTCTCTTATGGCTTACAGCCTAACTGATGAAAACTCCGCATTTGTTTTTGATGAAACAGAGGCTACGAGTTGGTCGGTAGACGGAGTGAATCAACTATACCAGCAGATGTTTTTTTACCGTCTAGGAGATATTGGGGAAGAAAATTCTATCACTTGGTCTAACATCTCGCTTTATGATGTGGATGGTGATGGCCAAACTGAGGGCGTATCCGCTTATTATGGAGGTACTAGATTTTCACTGTTAATGTCTGCTCTTCTTCAAGGCGGAGATGACAATTCTCATCAATCTTGGCTAAATACAACAGTAACTATCTTTAATTTTGCCAATGAAGACTTGCATTTATTTCTATACAGCGATTATGACCTGGGAGGAACTCCTTCAGATGACATTGCGTCTGTCAATCTAACCGCACAAAATGTGTATCAAGTTGATTATGATGCTCACTTTGCCGTATTAACTCCGTTAACTGGTTGTAATGCCTATCAAATTGCACCTTACGATGTTCTTTATGGCTCTCTTACGGATACCAACCCTACCACGCTTAACAATAGCGGAGGCCCCCTCTCAGGGGATGCCACTTTTGCCCTTGAGTGGGACTTCCCTAGTGGAAATGTGTATTCTGTAAACTTTCTTCAATCTGTACAACCTGCTCCTGAACCTGCCACCTTACTTTTATTGGGTTCGGGCTTGATAGGAATTGCTTGTATCAGCCGCAAAATTAAAAATTAGATAAACTATCGAGAAGATAAAAGATAGTTTGGTTGTGGCCCAAATTGGTTGAGTGGTTAAACCCCTTTTCAGCATCTAGCAATAAAACTCATTTTCTCTGAACAGGGAAGGCGCCTGAAATGGCGTAGCTCACTTGTAAGGGCATCCAATTTTAAAGGCTTTAAGAACTTTCTCTCTAAGTGAGAACAATATCGGGCCGCAAGACGATAAGAACAGTAGTAACGCTGCCATTGCTGAGTATCTAACCCCTTCACAGGGATAAATCTTCCGAATAGACGGTAGTACACTTGCCTCAATTTTTCCTCACTTGGAATGGGAACAAGGGTTAAAAAAGAAAGTAAAAATTTGTCAATTTCCCCTAAAAGCTCCAATTCAAACTGGGTAGTTTGACGATTACTTTGCCAAAAGGAAATAAGGTGAAAAAAATGGCTTATTTCCTCAAAAACGGTACATAAATCGTTTAAAGACACGTTCTCAAAACTGCCTTTTTCGGAAATTTCATATAACCGCTGTTCCAAATAAAGGGAAATATTGATCTCTTCACCTTCACAATATATTAGCAAGGCACCCCTTCGATGGATATAAGATGCATCTATTAACTTTAGGGCAATAAGTTGCTCTAGGGTTCTCTTATCAATAACAAAGTCATTTACTGCTACAGGCAAAGCAATTCCATAAATTTTTTCTAAATTTCTTTGAATAACGTTAGCCACCATCTTTCTATTGCTGGGTGTTTAAATCAACCTCTAAGGGGAAAATGCCGGTTTTATATAATTTCTTTTTAGCCCGTTTACTGTGGGTGCGAAGCCAATACTCATATACTCTTAGCAAATCTTCGTGCCCTGGGATAGAATGCTCGCTGATTTCGGTTAATACATCCACCAGTTCGGGAAATTTTTTACTTAACTCTATATAAACTGGTACAAAGGCTCTATCTTCTTTGTAGGTCTCTAAAATCTGAGCCAAATTTGAGTAAGCAAGGCTCCCTAAGGCAATGTAATAATCCACATCTATGATTTTTCGTTTAAGGCTTTCTGAGAAAAATCCAGAGATAAAGAGACTATAATCAGCAATGTGTTTTAAGGCCCGAATGCGTCGAAGCAGGTCATAAAAACGACTTTCAAGAAAGACTTGGGCTAATGCCTTTTTATCTAAATCTTCTGCAGAATAGTAAACCCGCTCGGTTCGAAAAAAATAGGTAAGAAGATTGACTAAATAAAACGTGGTTAAATCACTAATTTCTATTTCTAATTCTTCCAGGCTTTCCTCAACGGCCTTTTTAAAATATTCCATTAAACTTGTTTGAACTAGAGGCATCGCTAACACCTCCTTATCTTCTATTTTAGGCATTCAAATCATAAAATCAAGCCCAAAATCCAGAAATAAAAATCTCTTAATAATATATATCGGCTAAAAGTAAGAATACGGTTGGATTAAGGTTGAAATAAAAAAATGGCGGAAGCGCATGGGAATCGAACCCACCACGGACACCTCTCCGTGCCCGCCACTGGATTTGAAGTCCATAAAAATTGACTTAAAAACATCGTAAATATAGGCAATTAGGGGACAGAAGATAGGCATAAGGTAAGGATAGGGTAAAGGACGAAAAGCCCGGTGCCAGGCGGCATGTTTTTTGCAGAAGTAACAAATGTAATAAATGTAACAAAAGCAACATTTAATGGAGGAGAAAAAAGATATGACAGCGTCCTAAACATCTGTCAAGAAAAATAACAAAAAACCGCTTTTACCCCTTTTTAAAAGGTGTGTCATTTTGGCACAGCCTGACCGCGTGAGTGTACCTTTTTGTCCATGAGGTGATCTAATTTGTTTTTAAAATGACAGAAAATGGCATTTTTCTCTATATACCCAGCCTGAACATCTCAAAACCTTCTATAGAAAATCAATGAAAATCCGTTATTTTTGATTTTTTTATTACCCCTTGCTATGTTTTGGCACGGGTTGGCACAGAAATTGCTTATCGTTTTAAGCAGTGGGGATTGATAGGCCCGGCCCTGTCTGCCAGCACCTTTTGCAGGACTGGGTAGGAAAAAGAAAGGATTGTTAAATGTTATTTTCAGGATTTTTTAAAAATTTAAAAGATTTTTTAGATTTTAAGGCAGAGGGCCTTGAGTCCTCTAGGGAAAGGAAAAGAAGACCCAACCTACTTGCTGGCGGTAGGCTGGGGGGAGTAAAAAAGGAGCCTTGCCCTGCCTGGGGTAGCAGGTAGAGCAAGCACAATAGGAAAACCCGCTGGGCCTGAGCGGTAAGACAGGCCACTAGAAGTTAGTTAGAAGTTAGTTTTTAATTGATTTTTGAGAAGTTGTAAGAGAAATTGTAAAGTAAAGCAGAAAAGTAAAAGAAGAGTAAAAAAGAGAAAGCCTTGCTGCTTAAGGCAGCTACCCAATCGGACAAGCAGCGGGCATTGTTAAGAAGTCCCCTAAAAATCAATTTTTTAGGAGGCAACAATGGCAATGTCCGCTGCTTTTTCTTTAGGAACATCCAGGAAAAAACTCATTTTTTTCTGGCAAACTCACCAGCGGGTCTCAAATTTTCTTGAAAAAAGAGGCATTTATGCAACTGAGGCGATGGCGGCCTATATAGTTGTATACACCGCCAGCCAGGCCGCCCAGCGCGGCTGGGATCAGATAAAGGACTGGAAAATCGACGAAGCTTTTTGCCAACTCTACCGTCATAAGCCCGCCAAACGCCCTAAATTTCAGCAAAAATCGTCTATCTTGAGGTTTGTTGCCACCTGGGATGCGTGGAGCCTCAGGAAATACCCAACCATAAATTTCTCTTCTTTTTCAGTAAAAGACAACGCTGAAACATTCCTTATGCCTGCTGCCGGGGGCATGCCGGCAAGGAACCAAGATCTAACAGAGAAAATCAGGGGTCAGATCGAAGCTCTTGGCGGCGTGTGGAAAATGGCTGAGTTAGCCTTTCTGGAAAATTTAGAAAAAGGCCAACAAAAACAAAAGTTTAAACAACAGCAACTTTTTTCTCCCGGCACCGGGGACAACGGAAACGGCAAAGGAGGTGGAAAATGTTAACCACCGCCCAGGCAGCCGGTGCCAGGAAGACCAGGGAGAAGAGGTGGGGGAATCAGGCCGGGAAAAAGAGAAAGGCACAATCCCGGCAATCCCTTCCCCATGACAGGGAAGCTGAGGAAAGCCTGATAGGCATTATTCTACTTTATTCAAAAGAAAGAGAAAAAAACAACTTTCACCCTCTGCCGATTATCTTTGAAGCTGGGCTGGAACCTTGTGACTTTTATTATTCGCAGAACAGAGAAATCTTCCAAGCCGCAGTCGAATTATACGAGATGCGGAGGCCGATTGATCCCCTATCAATTCTTAATCACCTGAAAAAAAAAGGCAAAGAAGTAGAAGGCAGTCTTTTCTCAAAGCTGATTGAACTGGCCAATTCAATCCCTTATGCAGATGCAGAGACCACCTTCCATTACGCGCAAATAGTTAAAGAGGCTAGCAAAAGGCGCCAACTGGTTGCCCGGGGGTTTGAGGTTTTTAAAGCCGCTCAGGATTCAACCTTACCAATTATTCAACCTTACCAATTGAAGAAATCGCAGAAAGAATTCAAACAGTTAAAGAAATAATCACAGACAACAGGGTTGTTCAAAAATACGTGCTTGCTCCTAGTGATCTGCAAGATGAGGAACAAGTTGACTTAATCATATCCAATCCATTCCCACTGCCACGGGGTGTTTTAGCCATTCTAGGGGGGCAAGGCGAAACGGGAAAAAGCTTCTTAACTCTTTATCTTGCCTCCCAGTGGGCAAAGCAGGGCGTAAAAACCCTCTACTTTTCTCTAGAAGACTCTCTGGTTTTTACAAAGAAAAGGTTAATATACTTGGCGAAACATACCGCACTACCGCGCGAAATATTTTCTAACTTAGTACTTTACAGGGTAAAACCTCAACCAATTATTGATCAATATTCACTGCAGCTTACCTCTTTCGGGAGAAAATTTGAATTTTATCTAAGGTCTCAGGTTAAGCTTCTTCGTCCAGACGTAATAGTCATTGACCCGATTGCATTTTTGTTGATTAAAGAGAATGACAATGCCTATGCGGCAGCAGTAATGGACGTCTTCAACTCAATTCTGGAAGAGGCAAATGTTACCATAATTTTGCTGCACCACTTGAACAAACTGGCCAGAGAAGCAGATGGCGAAGGAGTAAATAATATTCGGGGCGCGAGTGCTTTAACAGACCACTCAAGATTCGTGATAGAAGCGAGAAGGCTTTCCTTTTACGCAACCCGCTCAAGAAGGAAGCTGTTAGCAAAGATCTGCGAGAATGCAAAAATACCACAGATTAGCAGTGAAAAGACTGCACGACAATGGATCTTGGTTAAAAATACTAAAAGCAGCCATTTGCCTGCACATTTCTTGCCCTTTTTGGTTAGGTTATTTCCTGCCCCTGATCCCTTGAATAATAACGACGAAAGCATCGTAATAAAGCCCATGTCTCACTACCTGGAAGCCCTTCTTGAAGAATTAGAAGAAGAAAACAATGGAGGTAAAAGCAATGCAAAAAAAAGAAAGCAGTATTAATTACAGCCTACTCCTGAGGCAGATGATACACGTCCTGCCTGTTACCCCGAGCAGGAAGCGGAAGAAAAATTTCCGTGCAATCTACAAAGTCAATTGGGGGGACCTAAAAGCACTTCAAGTTACAGCAAGGGAGACGCTGAACACCTTTGATCTCCTTACCCTTTTGAGTCTAACAAAGGCAATAATTGAGTCCGAGTTAAAGGACGGCGGCGTCTGGAAAGACCCCGACGGCGAGGAACGGAACATGTATGTTTTTGATGTGGGTACGCGCAGGTTTGTCGAGCGATATAGAGGCCTGAGGTGGGGAAGCAGAAACTACGAGGCAGTCAAACAGAGTTTTGAAAGATTAACAGATTGTACATGGACATATTGCTATATAGATGGACTTAGCCGCGTTAAAATTCTCTTAGATTTTCAGGAAAGAGGCGGAAAGTGGGCTTTCTGGGTAAGTAAAAACTTCGCAGATGCTGCAAAGAAACGGGAAGATTTTTTGAAAGTCAACATGTCTTACATCCGAAGCTGTAAAACTGATCTGGGGAAATTACTTCTTGTTTGGCTCCAGGGACAGAAAAATACTGCTTGCCAGGAAGAGCTTATTTCACAGGCGTTGCACCTCTCTTGCACACAGAAAAAGAAAACCAGATATGAACTCAAAACGGCATTTGCCAATGCCGTTGCCTGCGGTTACTTGCGGGATTTCACCCTTGTAAAAAGGAACTCTCATTATCAATTTTGCTGGACACACTCAACCAGGAATTTAGCTAACAGGCACTCAAAACATGGTGCGTAATAGGAACCTCTGATGATGCATAACAGGAACCTTTTGATGCATAATAAGAACTTTTTGATGCATAATAAGAACTTTTTGATGCATAACAGGAACCATCTATTTTCAAAAATAAAAATATGTAGGGAAGTTAAGTATCATGAAGAAGCCTTTAAGATATCTTAAGATATCTAAGGGGGAGAGAGGGTGCCTCCCTTCGGTTGGCACCCTCTCTCCCCCGAAAAAAAATAAAACACCCCGGCCGCCCGCCCACCAACCAACGGTTGAACGATGGGAGATGCGACGGCATGGCAGCTGCCAGCCCTGGACTGCCCGGTGCAGGGGAGAAAAGGTTTTTTGACTGCACCCTTATTCAAACGCCTTTTTTTGAACCAAAATTTTTAAAAAAAATATGGTTTGACTTTTTGTTTTTATGTAATTAAGCTAAGTGAAGGAGGAAAGAAAAAAATGAGAAGGCACATAAAAACATGGACAGCAATCGGGGTTCTGTTTATTTTGCTTGTTGGTCTTTTTAAGTTTTCCTTTCCAATGGCACAGCCATGGTGTCTCTATTCGCTGGCTGCTTTCTTTGCTGTAGCAGGAGTGATACTCCCAAAGTGGACATATGAGGTACTGAGGTACAGGAAAAGGTATGGGAAATTTCCTGAAGTACCTGAACAGACAAGAAAAGAAAAAGAATGGGAGGAACTGGTGGAGGATGATACAGACTTACTTTTTAATTCTGCTTTCAGCAATTTCCCTGGTAATGTATGGTATAATAACGACGATGAGTAGTGGGAAGAAAATAGTTAACTCCCCTTTGCAATCCTGTACAGGCTAATCAGGGTGGCACAGTTTACCTGGTCCAGGGTAAGCGAAAAGCCCACTCTGATTTCATATTCCTCCGCTGTACTTGCGGCAAAGGAAATTGTGATTTCTTGCTTATCCTTTAAAAGCCTTTTTAAATGCTCTACCACCACTTCCTCAAGCAGGGCGTAAATCTTTCTTCCTAGACAAAGAAATGCAGTTCCCTCAGGTCCTTTGGCCACATTGAGGGAACTGCCCTCATTAGGCTCAGGCAGGTAATCGGCATCCAGCACAAACAACACCCCTGCATCTGTGAGCAGGTATTTATAGGCAGTTAAGAACTCAGCCTCCTTTGTCCCTGCTTCTTCATACTTTATTCTCTGCACATCTACCGGCTCCATGTTTGCCTCCTTTTGCCTTTTTATTTTTTCACTCTTGGCCTGCTTCCAGAGGGAAGGGGCCTCAGCGGCGGCTCTGCATTATTGCCGGGAAATAGGACATCCATTGAATCAGAAAAGGTATAACCCAAAGATTTGTTTTCCTGTCCGTTGAGGAGAGCGTTTACCCTTTCCTTTGTGATTTTAATAAAGTCCCTGGCCTGTTGGTCGTTCCAGCCCCGGATATTTTTAATGGTTTCCACGTCGTTATTGGCAACTGCATTGCCTATCTTTTCACCCAGTTTTTCATACTGCTTTGCAAGGGGATTGTTGCCCACCACCTTTTGAGTTCCCTTCCCAACGTGGTCCATAATGTTTTGAGGAACCTTTTTAAGTTTTGGTTCTACTGCACCCCAGATTTTTTTACCCATCGCTTCAAGAGGCTGGCGAATAGGATAATCAGGATCGGCTGCGGCCTTGTATAAAATATCCGCTCCCTGCAAGACAAGAGCAGTTGCCATTATTGTGCGGGATTTAATAGCTCCTCCTATTATTCTTCCATCCTGCAAACTTCCCCATCCAGATGCTACTGCCTTTGCAGCGTATTTTTCTGCCTGGGATTTGCTGAAGCCCATTCCGCGCAGCATTCCTTTAAAGAGACTGAAAGCCACGGTTTGAGCTGGGCTGTACTTGGTTTGAACTCCGCCAGTGTAATCAAATTCACGATCATGGAATTTTTCGACGCTTCCGTATTCATTCGTCCGCAAGTCCTCTCTTGTTACCCGCCGCCCAGATGTATCTGTCATGTAATCGTAATGATCCCTTCTAGCCCCTGAAGTGGCTCTTGCCACTCCGAATTGCAGATGGCCGTCTTTGTCAAACCAGGCGCCCAGAGTCACTGCGTCCCCGGCCTTAAACCGTGTATCCCATTTGTTCTCCTTGGCTATTTCATTTAAGCGTTTGGCTTCTGCTGCGTTAATTGTTCTGGTAATATTGGCTGCCTGATGGGTCAGGGTAGTCCGGCCATTGGGATCGGATAGCATATTATTTATCACTTCCTGCGTGGTGTTTGATAAGTGTCCTTTCTCAAGCATATCGTTTGCTGCCTTCATAAGAACCATCTTAGCTGCTGGGTTTTCTTCAGATAACTCTCCTTCTAACTCCAAACCCTTTCCACCAATGTGCTTATAAGCTCTGGCTTTTCCCTCATCCTTCTTTGCCTCACCCCAGCCTAGCACCGCACTTATTTCTTCCGGTGTCCAGCCGTCCTGCCTCCATTTTTCCATCTGGGAAGCCATGTGACTCCGTTTAAAATCCGCCACATCCTGAAGCAGGGCCTGCGTGTTTCCACCGTAGAACCGATCAGCGGCCTTTTTAACAGCGTTTGCGTCTGTGTATTTCCCCTCTGTGGCCATCTGCTCCATCAGGGAAAAATAATCAGCCATGCTGCCCTTGAAGCCGTGTCCTTGGGCATCCTGATATGCATTGTTAATCCCCTTCAGCTCACCGGCCAGTTTGTCTCCCGCTGTCTTCCCGAGATTGGGATTGACCCTACCCCATTTGTTCAGGCCAAATCCGGTCTGGTTCTCAATGCTGTCCAGCACATTATTAGCTCCAAGCCGGCGAACCATGTCCGCCTTTGCCGGTGTCCCCTCAAGGGCAGCCAACTGGTTCTGCATCTCCACCCAGCTCATGCCGTACTTCTTCTGAGCCCAGTCGGCCTGATCCAGTGTTCTGCCTGTGCTGGCCGTGGAGCTTATCCCACCAGGGGTGGCAGCGGTTCTGGCCGCGGCGCTGCCGCCCAGGGACTTGATCTGACTGCCCAGACTGGAGGCAAGGCTGACAAACGCATAGCCGCTTCCTGAGGCCAGAGCATAGCTCAGAACGGGCACAAACCAGAGAAGGTTGGCGGCAAACCCGATCACGTCATAGCTCCCGCTCATAATTGCAGGCCAG
>JALWFG010000004.1 GCA_027038965.1 Candidatus Desulfofervidaceae bacterium
TGAATTTTTGCCTGCCGTTGACAGTAGCGAGGGAAACTTCCTCTCTATCCAGCCAAACAGTATAGGAACGCTTGTCGTAACGGATAGCAGGATTTTTGCTCTGTGGACACTTGCTTTTAAGTCCTTTCTTCTTTCTTTCAGTAGCTACAATCCTTGCAGAAATAACAAGTTGAGAAGGGAGAGAAGTTTTGTTTCTAACCGTGTAGTAAGTGAGTTTGTGGAGTTCAACGCCGTTCCAAAGCTGATTATTCCAACCTATCTTACAGGCGTAATTGTAGGCAAATTTATATTGCTCAATAGTTTCAAGAAGAATTTGCTTTTGCTCTTCGGTAGGTTTAAGGATAAGTTTAAGAGTGCGTTGCAGTTTCATAGGAATATATTACCATCAATATCTGCAAATTTGCAAGTGCAGTTTCCTTTTCTCCCTTACGGAAGGGGTCTCCAACCGCAAGGAGTTTAAGATGAATATCAAAAAACTGTCAATCCCTCTTTCCCACTTACTATGCCCCATCCACTATCAACCAATTAAGGTGCAGGTTTTCTTTACAGAGAAAAAAGCGGATTTTGTATTTTTAATTCACTTGACAATCCCATACTCTTTGTTACAATTTGGCTAAAGGCGGCGTAGCTCAGTCGGCAGAGCAGGTGGCTCATATCCACCGAGTCGGGGGTTCAAGTCCCTCCGCCGCCACCAAAAAGTAAATTGATTAAGGCCAGTTGAGGGTAGCTGTTTTTTAATGTTGCTTTTGCCGCCCTAAAGAAATTCCAACCTCTTTCAGAGCAGTTGTGTTCACAGGTTCTTTTCACCTTACTTATGAAAGGTGTTTCTGAATTGTGGGAATTTCAGTCATATCTTTTCTCTTGTGCCTTTTCTTACAAAAAGAGCGGACTTTAAAAAAATCTTGACATTAGAACGGCACTTACTTTATTATCAAATTATTGCGTTATTTTCTATTGAAGAAGTTGGTTGGGCTGCTTTACTCCACAAGATAGAAAAGGCGGCATTATGGCGGAGAGCGGAGACACTTGGGAAAAAGAAGATAAGTTGCGGAGACGTTTTGAAAAGCAAGTGTCCCTAACGTTACATTGCCGCATTGTAACCCCCATGTTTTTAGGGGATGCCGAGCAGAAGGCGGCCCTTCGCCCTGAACCCTTCAAAGGGCTTTTGCGCTACTGGTGGCGCGTCGCGGCGGGGAGGAGTTTTTCTGGCCACAAAGAAATGCTTGAAGAAGAAACAAAAATATTCGGCGGGGGTGGGGAGAAGGCTCGGAAGAGTTTGGTGACAATAAAGGTTGATGGAAATGTATTAGCGACAAAATCGAATCTTCTTCCAACCGATAAAATTTATCATCCCGAAGCTCATCCTCCTCGTTCGAGCCGCAAGGGTATGGATATTTCTCCTCTTTGCTATTTAGCTGGTATGGGACTTACCCATCCCGATGGACAACGAGTAAAAAGAAGCTATCTCCCTGTAGAAAATAGTTTTGTTATCAAGCTATTTTTTCCGCGGACTCTTTTAGAAGAATCTGCTTTCAAAGTCGCCCTTCTCTACTTCTGTGCCTTTGGATCTGTGGGGTCCCGTTCTCGCAACGGTTGGGGAAGTTTTCAAGTGGAAAAAGTCGAGCCTGAAGATTGGTTACAAGAAATTTCGAATGCAAATTTTATTAAAATATTGCAAAACGATTTCCCTCATTGGAGAAAATGTTTTGATAAATCTTATCCTTATACCCTTGCTAAAGGAGACGACGGTAAAGCTCTTTTGTGGAAAGCCGAAGGATTTAAATCCTGGCAAGAAGCCATGAAATTTTTAGCTGAAGTATATGTTTATATTCGCACAGGCGAGCCACAAAAATGGCATAAATGGTCTCGACAAACAAAACTTGATCCCGATGCTCAAAATTTTATCGCAGAAAGACATCTGCTAGGGTTTCCTTTAACTAATCATCCAGCCCACAAAGCTAGGTGGAAGAGGCTTGCTTCACCTTTACGCTTCTTCGTAAGAAGGAAAAACACTAAATATACTGCATTTATTTTGCACCTTTCTTATTTTATAGAATCAGCACAAAGATTTATCTTACAAAACGACCAAATAAAACTCTGGCAAAAAGTTCACGAGCGTTTAGACCAAACTATGCAAAGGGCGAGCATAAATGACTGCCTGTAAGATTCCGCAGATATTTCGTGATGACGAAAGCTACTGGCGCGAGAAGCTGGCGGCTTTTCTTCACGACCCACCGGACAAAGCCCTTGCTATCCGGGGCCATGAAGAACGGGCCAAGCAAATAAGAGATGAGCTTTATGTTTCTGCTTCAGATGAAAACCTTGTCAAACGCGCGGACCAGGTGGCCTCTGGGCTTGATCGTACCTTTTTACCGGAGACCCAGAAAGGAGGTTTCATCGATTTTTCCAAGCATCCTTTTATCACTCATCCTACCGGACAAGCCGAGCCTTTTAAGATCAGGCCTGTCAAAAAGGGCTCTCCGGAAGAAATCCTTAAAGTGATTCAAAAAGACGAAGACAAGCTTCCGGAAAAGCAACCACAAAGGTCCTTTGCCCTTTTCCACTACTTTCGTCACGTGCTTCCCTGGCGGCTGGCAAAAGAAAATGTGTGCGGGCTTTCCTGGCGCTGGTGGCGGCTTCCGGCAGACACGCGCCTCCCAGACCATTCTATTTGGCAACATTGTGCGTTGACTTCGGCCCTTTATTCCTGTTACCGGCTCTCGCCTCATAAAAAAGCCTCGCTGATGGTCTTTAGCATCACCCCGGTGCAGGAGTTCATTGCCCGTTCGCGCAAGCTCCGCGACTACTGGGTGGCCTCGCTTATCCTTTCCTGGCTTGCTGCCGAGGGCATGAAGGCCGTCATCTTCCGTTATGGTTCAGATCACCTTATCTATCCCTACCCGGTAGGCCAGCCCCTTATCGAGATGATGCTCGATAAGGTGTGTGGTTTTTCCTGCTGGGATAAGCGGTATGAATTACAAGCCCAAGCGGCCACTCTTCCCAATCGTTTTGTTTTTCTGGTACCAGAAGGCAAGGAAGAAAAGGCGTTTTCCCTGGTAAAGGAAACTATCCAAAGGGCTTGGCTTGGGCTGGCCGGGCAGGTAAAAGATTTGGTGCGTAAAAAGGCCTTTGCGAAAGTTCCGCCAGAGTGCCTTAAAGCCTTTGAACGCATCTTTACCCGTCAGACCGCCCGTTTTTGGGAGTTTCATTGGGCGGCTGTTCCCCTTCTTGACCTGGAAACGGTAAGGCAGCAGGCCGTGTTGTTCCCTGAGGAGTTGCGAAACCGCTTCCTCAAGCTTTACGAGGAAGCCACTGAAAAATGCCAATTGCCCTATACCAGCCAATCTGAAAAATTTTTCTATTCTCTTACGCACGACCTTCTCGGTCGCGGCCTGGCGGCGGAAAAGCTATCTCCTTCAGAGCAGCGGGCCGAAGAGCCGGGGATCAAGTGTCATCTCCATCCTGATCTTGAGGCGCTGAGGTTTTCCTGTGTGGAATGTAAGAAGGCGGGAGAGACGAGGTGTAAGGTCTTTCCGGAACATCAACCAGACGAAAACCCTAGACCAAGCCGGGATCCCTGCTGGCGAAAGATCAGGCAAAATTTCTCAAAGACCGATTTTAAAGAGACCGAACGCCTTTCTGCCATCGGGCTCATCAAAAGACTAGCCTCCCGAGCGGTGAATGAAGGGCATCCGCTTTACGCCTTTTTCAAGAAAGCCGAAAGTTTTCCCTCTACTACAGAGATGGCCTTAAGTGATTGGCTTAAGCGTGCTGAGGAGGAAATACAAGCCCTGGGGCTTTCGTGGCGCCAGGTAGCCGAAGTAATTCACCGGCAGGAAAGCCCACAAACCGAATATAACGAAATCGAGGTCATAGACCGCCAAGAGATAACCGACAAAGTCAAACTTCTTATCAAAAAGTGCAAGGAAGCAAGGGATCTCCTCAAAAATATTGACCGCTATTATGCCCTGCTCATTATGGATGGCGACCACATGGGCAAGCTCCTTGCCGGTGGTTTTGCGGCCCGCTGGTGCGATACTTTGCATCCGGAGCTGGTGAAACGCCTGGAAGAGGGACAAATCTCAGATCCCTTCTGGCCCTGCTTTTGGAAGGAGAGATTGGGAGACAGAAGGGGCCTTTCTCCGGCGGTGCACGGGGCCATCTCGCAGGGCCTTTCGGAGTTTGCCCTTTACACCGTGCCTTATTTGGTAGAGAAGTACAAAGGCCGTCTTATTTATGCCGGGGGAGATGACGTCTGTGCGGTGTTCCCTGTCTCACAAGCCCTTAAGGCGGCTTGCGAAATAGCGCGGGCCTACAATTGGGCCTTTGTGAGATATGGCAAGTCTCACAAGCCGGGCATTAGGGTGCGCCGAGACGATAAAGAGTTAGAAGAAGTATGGCTTACAGAAGAGGTCTCTGCCTCTGCAGACTTACAGGAAGACGATCGCCTGCTCCTTCATCTGGGGCCAGGCAGCGAGGAGGTGCTCATCTCTATCTCAGCCGGGCTTTTGATTGTGCATCACAAATGGCCTTTGCGCGCCGCCATTCGTCGGGCACACGAACTGCTAGATCTGGCCAAGGATTCCGGCCGGGCGGCTCTAGCCCTTGAGCTTCAGCGTCGGGCCGGAGAACGCCGCACCTTCGTGGCGGGCTTTAGGGACGAAAAATTCAGCCTGAATGTTTGGGAGTCCTTCCGTGAGGTCATCGAGGCCCTTGCGGAAAACAGGCTATCTTCTTCTGCTGTTTATCGTTTGGCCGCCTTTGAAGACGGATTTCGGGCCTTAGAGGGAGAGGAGCTGGAGCGCCTGGTGGCCGTGCAGATCAAAAAGGAGAAGGAAATAACGCCAGAACTGGCTCGCTCCATAGCTTCGATCATTATGGGACACCGGCAAAAGAAAACCATGTGTGCAGAAAAAAAGAAGTTGGCTTTTGAAGCCTTAGCCATTGCCAATTTTCTTTCGGAAGCAAAGAGAAGAAAGGCCAAGCAATGATTGAACAATGGCTTGAGATTAAACCGCTTGATACCCTATTTTTCCGGGGTGGGGAGCCCATGGAGGCCGGGGAAACCCATGAGGCCGGCGGACCTGTTTTCCCTCCTGTACCGGAGACGATTATCGGCGCCCTGCGCACCGCCATTTTGGCGCAAAAGGGGATAGAGCCCGAACGCGTTAAAAATTTGGCCGAAGACGAGGACCTTGACCAGAAACACCTCCCCCTCTGGGGTAGCCCTCAGAGGCCGGGATTTGGAATTGCAGGGCCGATTTTCAGGGTAAACGGGGTGGATCTCTTCCCGGCACCAGCCAATTGGTTTTACAGAAGGGTTAATGGCACTTTAGAAATAAGCGAAGCGCAGCCTTTAAAGAAGGCCCCTCTCAAGGCTAAGCGTTCAAATATTTTGTGGATAGAACGTCCTCATGAAGACATGAAACCCCTAGCCAGTCGATTCTGGCTTACGAGAAGTGCCCTAGAAAGAGAAGGGTGTTTTGATTTGAAGATTGTTTGCAATCTTAATGAAGTTACGGCTGAGAAGGCGCAAGCCGTCCCAGGTTTTCTTTTGATAAAAGTTGAGGAACGCGTGGGCATCGCCCGGGACAATGCCCGCCGCACCATAGAGAAGGGTTATCTCTACGCTACCCGTCACCTCCGTTTGAGCTCTGGTGTTTCCCTTATTGTGGGATTGGACAAGCCCCTTTGTTCCTCCCACCTGGCTGAAAAAGGGATCTTCCAGCTCGGAGGAGAGGGGCGTCTGGTGCGTTATTGGCTCCTTGAAGATAAAGAAACACCGCGGCTTTCAGGCACAAATAAGGGCCGTCTTTTGGCCGTCTCTCCTGTGGTGTACGAACGTGCCCAAAAGGCCGGGCTTTTGAACAAGCCCTACGCCTCAGGAAGACTCTTCCGTGTGGCGGGCTGGGATATGAGGAGGGCCTTTCACAAACCCACGAGAAGCTATTTTCCGGCCGGTGCTGTATTCTTTTCAGATACGGATCCGGGCCTAACAGAGTTAATACCTTTTTAGGAGGGTCAGAATGATTTGGGGTGAAGAAAAAAGACTGTGTCTTTTATACGCCATAACGCCTGTCTACGCCGGCTCCGGGCAGGCCCTGAAGGCAGTGGACCTTCCCATTCAGCGCGAGCGCCACACCGCCTGGCCCATGGTGCAGGCCTCAGGCGTCAAAGGGGCTTTAAGGGATTGGTGCGAAAGGACCTGGAAAAAGAATGGAATTGATGATGATTTAGTAGATTGTATTTTCGGCCGGGCCGGTGAAGAAACCGCCAATTGGGCCGGGGCGGTCACGGTGACCGACGCCAGGCTTCTCTTTTTCCCGGTGCGCTCCAACGTGGCCCCATTTGTGCACGTAACTTGCCCGGCGGTGCTTAAACGGCTGAAAGAAGACCTGGCCCTGCTGGGAGTAGATTTAAAGGCGTCCTTTAAGGTGGCAAGAGAAGGGTTTATCTCCTTAAAGGGGGACTTCCCAAATGAAATTATTTTGGAGGACATGCTGGTAAACAGAGAAGACCAAGCCTCCCTTACGTCCGAGAATCTTTTAAAACCCTATCTGGACCGGGTGGAAAAGGCCGTTATGGTGTCTGACGAAGTATTTGGCTTTCTCGTGCGCACGGCCACCGAGGTCCAGGCCCACATTGCCATTGATGATGCCACTGGCACGGCCAAAGACAGTTCCTTGCGTTATCAGGAGTATCTTCCAGCAGATTCTGTGCTCTACTTTTTGGTCTTTTTTTCCGCCGACCGCAAGCCGGACAGCAAGTGTAAAGAAAAGGAGACACGTCTTTTCCCAAATGATGTGGCGAACCTGATAACCCAGGCTGTTTCCACCCATCTTCAGATTGGCGGCGATTTTACGTTGGGCAAGGGCATCTGTAGGGTTTCCTGGATTTCGCCAAACGGCTCTCAAGGAGGTGCCAGATGAGAACCAAGGGACAAGAACGGGCCGAATTTGCCTATGAAAAAGTGAAGCAGGCCATAGCGGCCCTTCAAAGGGGCGAAAAGGAATCCAAAAACGCCGCCAAGGAATTTGCCAGTTTCATGGCCGGGCTTCCAGTCATGATCCTCCAGAATGGTCTGGGGCATACGCTCTGTTTCCTGTTGGCCAAAGATCAGAACAAGCGGAACACCAAACATTGGTTTGCGTTTGAAGCCGTGGTGGGCTGGCTGGCAAAGGATAAACGGCTCGCTTTTGAGGCTACTAAACCAACGGAGACAATAAAAGAACTTACCGAAAAGGAAGCCCTTGAATATATGGCCGTTCAAGAAGAGGCCCTGCGGTTTCTGGAATGGTTCAAGGTGATGAGCAAGATGTTTGTGGAGGAGAAAGGTGCCGAGACATAGAGATAATCGTCCTCAGTTTTCAAGACCACCCCGCAGAGGAGATCGGGAGAGTCAGCCGCCCGCAAAATTTTATCCTCTGCCTGAAAAAATCTGTAAATCTCTTCCTACGTTAGGGAATAACTTCAATTTTGGCCTCTATTTTAATAAGTGGCTTCCAATCTACCTAAAAAACGGTTTTTCCTCTTATGAATTTCAAACCAAACAGGCCGAGGAGGTTTTGAAAAAGTATAAGGATGGAATTTGCCCCGTCTTACAAAACTTGCTCCGTCAAAAACACCGGGAAATTGAAGGTCTTATTCAGGCCTTTGCAAACTTGGGTTATGAGCCTTTAATAAAGGCAGATTACATCCTTAAGACTTCCCTTATCATCGGGCTCGGCAATGTCCACCCTACCGAACGGGGCTTTACCTTTCACTGGACGTTGGGCCTACCTTATATCCCGGCTGAGGGCATGAAGGGTGTTGTTCGTCTGGCCTATTTAGTGGAAAAGGCTCAGGAAGAGCCGGATTTTTTTGAAAATTGGGCCAAAGAAGACGAAAAATTCTGGCAATATTTAGCTAAACCTTTTGGACGGGCGGAGAAAGAAAATGGCGCCGAAAGGGGAAAAGTGGTCTTTCTGGACGCCTTCCCGGTAGAGGTCCCAGAGCTTACTTTGGAGATTACCACCTGCCACTACCCGGATTATTACGGCGGCAAGCGTGGCCCCACCGAGGACCAAAATCCCAATCCTCTTCCGTTTTTGGCGGTAAAACCAGGGGTGCAGTTTCGTTTTGTTATGCTGGTTTCAAAAGAGCTTAAAGATGAGGAAGCCTTGCGTAAGGCCTTCACCTCTGCCCTTACCAAACACGGCTTCGGCGCCAAAACCGCCTTGGGCCACGGGAGGTTTGAATATGCCCCTTAAAAAAGGTCTTTTGATCTCTGTTGGTACAGGAGTGGGAGGTACACCAAAGAGTATTTTGCACGCCATTACTCTGGCTGTTTCGGAGAAAAATCCAAATTTTGTGGCGTTTGTTGTTTCCGAACAATCAAGCAAAAATGCCCAAGAAGTAACCCAAAGATTGGAACTCAACGATGAGCAATATGAGGTATTTCAAGTAGAGGATCCAAATGATCTTGACAAATGTGTGGCAAAAACAAAAGAAGCTTATCAGTGGTTATTGAATAAAGGTCTTAGAAAAAATGAAATTGTTGCTGATTTTACTTCTGGGACTAAACCTATGTCTTCTGCAATAGTTTTAGTTGCCTTTCAAGAAGACATTGCGACCCTGAGTTATGTCCAAGGAATGCGAGAACAAGGCCTTGTAAAAAAGGGGACAGAAAGGGTTATTTCTTTCACGCCCTTAATATCTAAAATCTATTCGCGGGAAAAAGATATATATAAAAGTCTTTTGAGATATCAATTTGATATAGCCAAATCCAACATAAGAGAGATTCAGGATTACAAAGATTTAGTTGCCAACCTTGGATTTGAGATTGACTTTTTGCAATATATTGTAGAAGGATACCATTGCTGGGATTTATTTAAACATCACGAGGCAAAAAAATCTTTTGAAAAGGCATATTCTCTTTTAGAAAAAATTGAAAGGGAAGAATTTAAAAAGATTTTTCCAGGGAAAGAAGTGGTTAAACAGTTGGGATATCTTGGAAATTTGATTAATCAAAACAAAAAGAAACCAGATATCATTGCTGATTTATTGGCAAATGCTAATAGACGGATTCAGGAAGGAAAATATGATGATGCTACTGCAAGATTGTATAGAATTTTTGAGCTAATTGGACAAACAGTTTTAGAATTAGAATATGGTCTAGACAGTTCGGATCTAAATATCAAAAAAATTGAGGAGCAACTTAAGGACAAATTTATCAATTGGAAAGACATTTTACGAAGAGATAATGATGGCAAAATAAAAATAGGTGCTAGAAAAGTTTACGAATTGTTAAAAGATTTAGGGCATCTATTAGGAAATAGAGTTGAAGAATTTAAAACTTTATTAGCTCAAAGGAATTATTCTATTTTAGCACACGGTTTAAGACCTATTAATAAAGAGAAAACAGAGGAGTTTTTTGAGAAGATTTTCAAGTTATCCAAGGAAACTTTTGAAGGATTTGAATTGTTATATCAAAAATCCCAGTTTCCATGGAATAATGAAAAGAAAATGGCAAGTTTGGAAAATACGTCATCATAATAAAAAATTATTGTTCACATTTCTATAACGGTAAGCATACTGCTGGGAGATAGGTTATGTTATATCAGAGTTAGATTCTAGGACATCTTTGGCAATTATAATAACTGAGGCATCCTTTTCTGGATGTATTTTAACGAAGTTCTTAATACTTTTGGTTGACGGTGAGTGGTATTGAGCCCCAAATGCTGAAGACTAATAATTTCCAGCCTTTTCAGGGACGGTCAACTCCAAAATCGTTTGCCTTTTATTTGATATCCTTTGATGAATTCAGCTACAGGTAATCGCCTCTTACCCTCTAATTGGAGTTCTCTTATTAACAAAATGCCTTCTCTAGTGGCTATCTGAAGGCCGTTTTTATTGGCTTCTAGAACAGTCCCTGGGGTAAGGTTCTGAGGCGTCAAGGTAATAACATAGGGTTTGAAGAGTTTGACATTTTTCCCATCCAAGTGGGTATAGGCACCCGGTTTGGGATCAAGGGCCCGAATAAGATTGGCAATTTCTCTGGCAGATTTCCCCCAATCAATTAAACAGTCTTCCTTTTTAATCTTTGGGGCATAGGTTGCTAGGCTATCATCTTGAGACACGGGGTTGATCATGCCCTTCTTCATTCGATGCAATGTCTCAAGCAACATTTCTGCTCCAAAAACGGCCAGTTTATTGTGCAGTGTGCCAAAGGTGTCTTCGGGTTCTATAGGCATGGCTCGTTGGAAAAGAATTTCCCCACTGTCCATTTGGGGGGAAAGGCGCATGATGGTTACTCCAGTGACCGTTTCTCCCTTAATCAGTGCCCATTGAATCGGGGCCGCTCCCCTATATTTGGGCAAGAGAGAGGGGTGGACATTAATGGCTCCAATAGCGGGAATTTCAAGAAGCTTCTTAGGTAAAATTTGGCCAAAGGCGACTACAACAATGAGGTCTGGGGACAACTCCTTTACCTTTTCAATAAAGGCTTCTTCTTTGACACTTTCTGGCTGATATACAGGCAGACCATATTTTAATGCCAATTCCTTAACCGGTGGCGCAGCCAGCCTTTTCCCCCTTCCTTTAGGACGGTCTGGCTGGGTAACAACCCCAATAACCTCATCCTCTTTATCCGGACTCTCTACCAAGGCACGCAGCGAAGGAAGGGCAAATTCCGGACTCCCAAAAAAGAGGATGCGATAGGGTTTCAAGTCTACTTGTGTCATCTTCCTCCTTTTTTGTTTTGCTTTAAATGCTTAAGGTAGCGTCTCTTCAATAGTTCCCTTTTTACCCGACCCAAGCGATCTAGAAAGATTTTACCGTCTAAATGGTCAATCTCATGCTGAAAAATGCGAGCCAAAAGACCTTCGGCCTCTATTTCTACTTCCTTTTCCTTAATAGGATCGTAACCCTTAACCCTTACCTTGGCAAAACGCCTTACATCCGCTCGAATTCCTGGGACACTTAAGCAACCCTCTTCTCCTACTTGTTCCCCTTCTCCCGAAATAATTTCTGGATTCACAAGGGCCATAAACTCCTTGGCCTCTTCTCCAGTAGGATCAAGAACAATCAACCGCAAAGATTTACCTACCTGCGGGGCAGCCAATCCTACTCCAGGAGCATTATACATCGTCTGGGCCATGTTGTCTATTAAATCTCTAATTTCTTTGTTAACCCGCTCTATTTCACTTGCCTTTTTCTTGAGCACGGGCTCAGGATACCACACAATTGGCAAAATGGCCATTTGTTCCTCCTAAATTTCCTTGAGCATGGCTTCAAGCCTGGCTGCGTCTTTAAAATTCTCTACCTTCATTTCTACCCCTTCTACCCCTTCCACATTCTTAATGGCCAGCTTAATATCGGCTGCCACTTTATAGGCCAAAGGACAGACAGGAGAAGTAGGCTGAAGCACTACCTCTACCCGCCCGCCGTCTTTTATCTGCAGGTCTTTTATGACTCGCATCCGCACTACATCCAAACCTGTAGCGGGGTCAACTACTTGCTTTAGGGCCCTAAAAATTTTTTCCATTAGTTCTTGATTCATTTTTTTTCTAAGTCTTCCAAACGTTTCATAATTTTTTCTAACATTTGTTGCATGGTCTGGATTTGACTTCTGAGTTCATTCACCTCTGAGCCGCTCTGAGTGGGTGGCGTTGGAACTGAAGGAGCAGCCACAGGCCCCATACCACCACCATACATGCCACGGCCCATTCCCATGCCCATGCCCATTCCCATGCCACGACCCATACCACGCCCCCAACCGCCACCGCTATGAGCTGCAGAGGTAGCACTACCCAACTGTTGTAACTGCCCCCGTTTTAGAGCCTCTACAGCCTGTTTAACGCTTCCTTGGGGGGCATTATAAACAGGAATACCTGCCATTCTTAAGCCCTCAAAGGCCTTAGGCCCTACATTACCAGTAATAACCGCTTGAATCCCTTTATCTGCCATCCATTGAGCTACCTGGATGCCTACTCCGCTCATTTGGCCGGCAAAGGGATTTTCCACGGCCTCAATCATTTGCAATGTGTCCGCATCCACAAAAACAAAATAAGGTGCTCTCCCAAACCGAGATTCAACTGGCGCGTCCAAAGAAGGTGCCGATGCACTTACCGCAACTCTCATTTTTGCCTCCCAATCTTATTTATTTAGTTATACACCAATGCTAATATACCACTTTACCTGCTTTAAGCAAGCATCAGAAAAAGGGGCAGGTTTTTGACCTGCCCCTAGGAGCATTACTTCTGCTGGCTGGATTTTTCTAATTCTCCAATGCGCTGGCTAATAAAATTCAATTGCTGTTCCAAAAGCCGGGCCTGATTTTGAAGAATATTAAGTTCTACTTCAGGAGTTAGGGCGCCATAATAGCCAATCCTTGCCCAACCAGGAAGTCCTGTAGCCCAATACCACCAACGCCAGCCTCTACCTCTACCCCAGCCAAATCCTAGGCCCCACCTAGGCCAAGGATTGGCATATCCAGGGACACCATAGCCAGCGCAATAACCCATACCTCTACCAGTCATAGGACCTAACCCAAGTGGTCCAGTGCCATCTCCTGCTGGCATTTTTGTCACCTCCTTTCTGTAAACTTCTTATTTACCAAAATCTTCTTCCTAGCCGACCTCTACGACCCATACCTCTACCCAATCCTCTTCCAAAACCTCTGCCAAATCTGCCTCTTATACCTCGTCCCCAATAATATGGGGCCTGGTAAGCAACGACTGCTTCTGGATAAACACCTGTTGGCCTATGACCACCACAATAACCCATTCCCCTACCGGTCATTGGGCCTTGTCCCAAAGGACCAGTTCCATCAAATCCTGGCATATTTGTTCACCTCCTTAACTTTGTTGTCATTTTAAATATAAACATTCTTGGGCTGGATGACAAGACTCCCCACCTCTTTTTTTATATCTCTGGCAATGACAGGACATTTCACCCTGAGCAAAAAGAAAATCGGCCTTTGGGTTTCGCTCAAGGTTTCATAATTCCCTTGGCCTTTGGCAATAATGAGGTCGGCTTGTTCATAAAGGAGACGAAAACTTTCACTACACGATTCCAAAACCGTGCCTGGATAATCACTACCGTTGTCAACCACTTCAACTATATCTGTAAGGCCTACTTCTCTGGCGTCTTGCATGGTAGCATCATTAATGATGGGTTTGGCCTTAACGACATAGACAACCTTTCCAGGTCCTATTTGTTTCAACAGGAACTCATCAAAGGCAATTTCACCTGCATTGTCACCCAAAAACAAAATACGATTAGCTAAAGAAACGGCCTTCTCAAAAAAAGAAAGTTCATCTTGAGATAAAGGCATTTCCATAACTGTTTCTATTTCCTTTTCTATATTTATTATTTCTCCTGGCCTGGCACCGAAATCAATGATATTTCCTGCCAAGCTCAGTTTAACTGCGGCTTCAAAGGGATTTGGCATTTTAGAAATCTCTTTTTCCCAGTCTTGGCAAAGTTTCAAGGCCACTTCATTTGAATGCCTTTTCAAAATGGCATAGGGATCGGGGTTGCCACTAACCTGTTTGATAATTTGATGGACTGCCCTTCCAATATGAGGTGGGGAAGTATCCCAAGAGATTTGGGCCAGCTTATCTAAGACAACCCGTAAGGCTTGCTGTTGAACCTCTACCTCCGAGGTTGCCAATCTTGCCGCCTCTAGGGCTTGCTTCAAAAAACAGGGAATGCAATCCAAAAACACCTTCATCTTTTCTCCTCCTTTCTCTTCTAGCAAGGACTATGCCAATTTGGGAATTGGGCTTAAATACTGAGTGATAAAAACATGCCGTTGAATTTATTTTGCGTTTTGCAATTGCAAAATACAATTAATATCCTACCAAATATACTGCTCCCCCGATCAAGATCCCAAAGAGCAGGTTAAAAATCTTGACCCAGAGACTATCTTTAAGACTTGCCGAAAGCATAGGAAGCATCCCATGACCATCTTGAACAATAGAGGAGGTAAGTAATACAGAAAAGGGAATTAGTCCTTGAGCATAAAGGAAAACAAATATTAAATGAGGGCCTGACTCAGGTATAATGCCTACCAAAGCGGCTATTATAAGAACCCAGGCCAAATGTGCCTTTATAAAATAAGCTAGCTGCCAATGGGCAAGTCCCCATTTTATAAGTATGAGGGCCAAAAATGTCCACAAAAAGATCCGCCAGAGGTGCTTTTTTATAATGTGTTGCCAAATGTGAATCTCCAAATAATGCTCAGATGCAAAAATAGAGATGCCAAGACTTATGAACAAAAGAAGGGTGAAGGTAACACGAACCCAATTCCACTTTGGAGGCCCAATACGCCCACTAATAAATAACACCAGAGAAAATCCAATGAGAAAAAGCAGCAAAAAACGGTGAAATGTGAGTTGAGCAAAATTTTCCTTAAGACTCTGATATCTCAAAAATGGACCTCTTTCTTCAGGATGGAAGGTTTTTACTTCACAACATGGCACTTGGAGCGGTTGCATTTTTGAAAAAAATATATCAGCTATGTACCCTGCTAAGATGCCCAAACCAAAGAGAATTATTGTAAGCCAAATGGCCATTTGGGGGAATTTAGCCAACATTACAAAGGCCTCATCTCCCGAAGTGGCAACCATGCATCCAGTCAGGGCACCAAGACTTAAACGACCATGAATGTAGAGACTGACTGCCATAAAGGCCCCTAAACACCCCGGAGTAGCACCCAAAAAAGAAGCCAAAAGATACTGTCTGAAACGTCCCCCTTGAAGAAAGTAACTAAACCTTTGACTAGAGAGTACATCTACAAAATCCACAATTACCATGATGATAAAAACAAAACAAGTAACCGTGAGGCTTTCTCGTATAACCTCATTTAACATAAAATCCCTCCTGCTAGAAAAACAAAAGGCAGCTCAAGGCTGCCTTTGATTATACCAAATCTGTCAAGAGGTATTTTTAATAATTATGCGTGCCAATAACTACCTCTTTGCCAAAGAGGTCTTCAAGTTTTTGTTTTAGTTCTTCTAAGTTGAGAGGACACTTGGAGACCTTGGTTGCCTTTACCATGCAGGTGCCCAAATGAATGACATCAAAATCTCGTCCATAAAGCCCGGCTAATTCTTTGCAAAGCAATACTCTGGGCACCACCATACCTGGACATCCGCCACAGGTTGTCCAGCCTGCAATTTGAACTTCTTCTCCTTTGTACCGAGCGAACTCACCTTCACGGTTGTCTAGGGCCTTAAAACACTTCATACAGGCAATACAATGTTTATCCCTAAGGTTGTCGCAAGTTACTACCAAAATCCTTTTCATCTTACCCCTCCTAAGCTTTCTTTTGCCTTTTAAAATTATAAGCAAAAAGTTTGCCAAAAGGCAAGTTTTTTTTGATGGAAGGATGCTTTGAAAAATTTAGATCGCTTTTAGAAACTATTTTCAGTCTTTCCCCTTCTTCCAAATCCACGCCTGAAATTATAAGGAGAGCTGGGGTTGATTTTTACTGCACTTATGCTAGAAACGAATGCATTCAAGGAAAGTTGTAGCGTAGAATTAAAGTTACATAAATCGTTAATTTCTCTAGCAACTGTCCTTAGGTGTCCCTAAGGGGCCCGTTTAAAGGTGTTTTTTACTTAACAAAGTATTGATTAAAAGGCAGAATATGTCACAAAAAATTCGCCAGGAAGTAAAGGAAGAGTTTGATCTTATTGCCTATGCAGGTGAGTTGCCAGAAGTGGCCTTTTATGAAAGTCTTCACTACTTAACAGAGGACCCTCAGGGTCCTTGCTTAAAGCTTTCTTCAGCAGAAACTCTTTTTCTCAAAAAGGCCGTTGTAAAGGATTATGTGGCCATTATTCTAAGAGATTTGAACCCAGATAATCGGGATAAGGGCAGTTTTAGAGGTGTAGAAAGGGCAATTATTAATTTTCAGAGATTAAAAAATTTTGCTGAAAGGGAAGGATTGGAAATCAGTGTCTTTTTGCCCCAAATAGCCAATTCTCTCAATAATTACGTAAGAGAGGAAATAAATGATTCCTTGTTAAAAGACCAAGACATTCGGACCATCAATTGTTCCTTTGAGCAGTGGATCTGGTTTTGCAATGAATTAGGCATTAAATCCTCCTTAAACCCCACTTTCTTTAAAAGGCGTCTTTTAAACTTTCAAGAAACCATAAATTTGTTCAGACGCAGGCAGAAGGGTCCATAGGGCAGATTTGACAGGTCCCAGGACATCTCAATAAATCAAAGGCCGCTAAAATCCTTTTTTCTTTTATTACCCTGCCTTGTTCAAGGGGGATGAATTTGAGCTCAGGAAATAACCTTTGAAGCACGCTCTTAGGGGGAATTGATTCCAGGCGGTTACCTAATGATTTGCCTGTAAGCACATCAAACACTTCGGTTTCAAAGCCATCTGTAATGGCCACAAATGGGATTTGATATCTTTCAATTAGTCGGGCACAAGCAAGAGTAAATTTTTCTCTAGTGATCAAGGCAGTAGGGTAACATTGGATGAGGAAAACCCGCTTTTGGTTTAGATTAATGATAAAATCAATGTTTAGGTTGACTATCCTTGTCTCTGTTTTAATTTGAAATTGCCTTCTACTCTCTATGTCTTCTTTGGCATAACCCTTTTTTTCTACTAAGAAACGGGCTACTTTTTGACGTAATCTTTCCATATCTGTGTCTGGGAATTTCTGACCCGTTAAAAAGTCCTCAATCATTTTGTCTGCCACTGACATCTCCTCAAAATCAAATTAACAAATATTCTAGCACAATCTTGATTACAATTGCAAGAAGATAGGCCCAGCCTGGCTGAAATCCGTCATTTATCCACCCACTATTTTTACCTTAGGTTTATCTTTTTTGCCTTTTTCAATAAAGAGGACAAGTCTTTATCCTGACTTAAAAAATCCTTTATCAAAAATACAAGCCTCTGTTCGAACTTTCCCCTAGGGCAAAGACAGTAAATCACCCACTGTCCCTGCCGTTTACCTTCCAAAAAGCCAGCATCTTCCAGAATCTTGAGATGTCTTGAAACTGTGGGTTGGGAAAGGTCTAAAAGGGCTTGAAGTTCACAGACACACAATTCTTCCCTTTCTATAATACAGGCCAAAATCTTAAGCCTGTTTTCATCTCCTAAGGCCTTAAAGATCCTCATCCATTGCTTAATTTCCATTTGTGCGCCAATTAATAATTAATCTATTTTTAATCCCAATTGTGCCCAGGCCCTGGGGTCCCGACGCCAGTTGGCCTGCACCCGTACAAACAGCTCCAAAAATACCTTTTTGCCCAAAACTAATTCTATTTCTTCTCTGGCCGCCTTTCCAATTGCCTTAAGTTTTTGGCCGCCTTTTCCAATAATGATTCCCTTTTGAGATTCCTTTTCCACATGGACGGTAGCGTTGATGTAAATCATATCCTTTTCCGGCACCTCCCTAAATTCCTCCACAGTTACCGCTATACTGTAGGGAATTTCGTCTCTGGTTGTATGAATGATTTTTTCTCTTATAATTTCAGCCACAATCTGACGCTCGGTCTGGTCGGTGATATATTCCTCCGGGTAGTACTGAGGTCCCTCGGGCAAATACTGCAATATTTCCTTTATTACATCCTCAAGACCGGCTTGTTTTTTGGCAGAGATGGGAATAATGGCCTTGAATGGGTATAGCTTACTGAATTCATCAATAATGGGTAAAAGCTCAGGCTTGGCAATTTTATCTACCTTGTTGATTAAAAGGAGACAGGGCTTTTTTATCTGAGAAAGATAGGTGCCAATGATGTATTTCCCGTCCTCCAATCCCTTGGGAAAGGGCTCTATTATAAGGATTATCAGGTCTACTTCTTGGAGACTCTCTACGGCCAATTGGACCATATATTTATTATAAGGAATACTTGCGTCGTGAATTCCTGGGGTGTCTACAAATACGATTTGGGCATCTTCTAGATTGAGAATGCCCCTAATTTTGTAACGTGTTGTTTGAGGTTTGGAAGAAGTAATGGCCACCTTTTGTTGCAATAGGGCATTAAGCAAGGTTGACTTGCCCACATTTGGGGCTCCAATAATAGCAACAAATCCTGATTTAAAGCTCATTTTGACTCCTTTATTAATTTTCCTTTAGATAACCGTTTTGAAAGGGAAAGTCAATGTCAATATGCCTGCTACGATTGTTCTTTTTGTTTTTCTAGTTGTTGAATACTCTCTGTGAGATCGGTAATAAATTTTGGAGCCCTTGCTAAGCTGGGACTTAGGCTGAGGGCCTGTTCATAATAGGAAACGGCCCTTTCAAAGTTGCCTGCCTTTTTATAACACATAGCGGCTTGACAAACTACCTGAGGAAGCCTCCGTAAGCTGGGTTGATCCCTAAAGGCCTTTTCTATAAAGGCAGTGGCTTCTTGGTAAAGCCCCATTTCTGCAAGCTGACGGGCCAAAAAAAGATAAGGATGAACCTTCGTGCTGGGGCGATTAAGCCTTGCCCCTGGAACGGTGACAATGACAGAAGGAATTCCCAATGTCTTATGGGTAGTCTCTACCATAAAGGCCTTAAACCCTTGAGAGGCAAGCAAGGAAAGCAAATATTCTATCTCTACCTTAAAATCAGGATGGGAAAAACCCTTTAAATTTGAAAGGTCTGTTTTTGGCCCTTGAAACAGAAAATTTGCCGCTTCTTTATTTTTAAATAAGGGAAAACAGTAGGTAGGTCCCCCTGCTTTTTTTTCAACCTTTTCCCGATAAATTACTTGGGCTCGATGTTGAACAAATTCGTTTAGGGCCCTAATGAGAGCCAATTCTGGGTTTAAGTGTGTTCCTGCAGCCGCATAAATCCTGAGAACAGATACTGGAGGAGAAGAATCATAGCCAATAACGGCTACGGTAGGAATTCCCATATTCAAAGAAAAATCCTTAATAAAGATTTCAATCCCTGCTTGGAAAAGCTTATCGAGAATGTCCCTTGCAATTTCGCTTTTTACCGAATCTACTTCTATGGTAGGAATAATCCTTTGTTCTTCAATAATGATAGAAACACAGTGTCTTTCCCAGATTTCACATAGGGCTTGAAGGATGGCCTCTTCTAAAGAGTTACCCGCGGCCCATCCTGTGGTGCCATATAAGTATGTAAACCATCGCAAGGGCAAAAGACAATTCTTTGAGGTAGTGAGATCAAAGGCCTGAGTCCAAAAAAGACAAGTGTCTTGAAGCGTTTTTGCTACCTCGGGCAATCTGTAAACAGAAGGGAAAGGGGCCAACATCTCTCTTGGGGTAGTCTTTTCTCCTTTCAACTCAAGGTAATTTGTCTTTAAAAACCTTTCTTTATCAGTCAAAAAGGAAAAACCACTGAATCTTTCCACCAATTCCATTAGGGCACTTGCCTTGGCTTGCTCTGTATTGACCCCCTTCCCAAATGTTTCTTTAAATCTCAGTCCAACTCCCAATTGAGGATTTAAACGGCAAGTGAAGACAGGGATACCTATACGGTCATGTTCTTGCAAAGATACAATTTCTTTTAGGATGGGAAGGTGGGACCTGGTTAAGCGCTCCAAGGCCCGTTTGACGGTTTCTATGGGAGCAAGGGCCTTTTCTTGGCCATAGACATATTGCTTGTAAGAAGAACTCAACACGTTTTTCTCCTTACTTTTTAAGCTTTTTAAGTATCTTTCTGACCTCCTTTGCATAAGTTGCCTCAGGAGCAAGTTCTAATGCCCTTTGAAGTTCCTTTCGAGCACTATTTTTATTCCCCTGTTTTAAGTAGGCCATTCCTAGATGGTAATGAATAGTAGATTGTTGAGGCAGTACCCTAAGGGCATCTTGAAACATGGAGATGGCCTTCAAATAGAGCCCTTTTTTAAAATAAATCCAGCCCAAGGTGTCTGTAATGGCAGGATTCTCAGGTTGTTTTTCCTGGGCCCTTTGAGCCAGTTGTAGGGCCTCGTCCAGATCCCCACCATGTTCGGCATAATTCCAAGCCAAGTTATTGGCTGCAGGGGCAAAATCAGGCCTGATTTGCAAGGCCTTTTTATAATATTGATTCGCCAAATCAAATTCCTTTTGGATATCATAAAGGGCCCCAAGGGTCATCAATGCGGGCAAAAATTTTGGTTGGATTTTGAGAATCTTCTTGTATTCTGTGATGGCTTCATTAAGCCTATTTTGACGCAAGTATACATTGGCCAGTTCTACATAAGCCCCTAAGAGATTTTGATTGAGGGAGATGGCCTTGGTAAGTTCTTGCTTAGCCCTTTCAAAATCCTTTGTATGGACATATACTTTACCCATCAAAAAATGGATAAATGCCTTATTCGAACATCGTTTCAATTGCTTCCTACAAAAGGCAATTGCCTGCTGGGGTTGTTTTTTTAGCACTACATAGACGTTTACAAGGTTAAGCATAGTCGCCTTGGCCTCAGGGTTAATCTCCAGGGCCCTTTTGAATTGGGCAATGGCTTGGTCTATTTTTTTGCTCAATATGTAAACACTGCCCAACCTGGCATAGCCCACAAAATGATTAGGGTAAAGCTTGGTTAGAGTTTCAAATTCCTTCTTGGCCTCATTCAGATTGTGCTTAAAGAAATAAGCATCCCCTGCCAACAAGTGGGCCCCGAAATTATTAGGATCTAATTTAAGAACCTTTTGGGCTTCATCAAGGGCAAGGTCCATGTCTTTGGTAGCAAAATAAATTCGGGCCAACCCAAGATGGGCTTGGACATAATTGGGATTCAGCTTTATGGCCTCCAAGAACTCCCCTTTGGCCATGTTAAGATTTCCTTTATTGGCATAAGCGAATCCTAGATAATAATGCGCTGGAGGAAACCTAGGAACTTCCTTGATGATCTTATTTAGTTTCTGGGTGGCGTCGTCCCACTTTCTATCTTGAATGTCCAAGCGGGCTTTTAAATATAAAGCATCCAAATTTTGAGGCTCCTTTTTCAAAATCCCTTGGACAATCTCATTTGCCTTTGCTTTCTCATTGAGTGCCAAGTAAAACTCAGCCAGTTTTAACTTGGCTCTAAAGTTATTTTTTTCTAATGTAGTTTCTAATGTAGCCGCTTTTTTATAAGCGGCAATGGCCTTATCTTTTTGTCCTGTTCTGGCGTAAAAGTTGCCCAGAAGAACAAATACAAGGGGTTTTTGGGGGTAGAGTTTGGTTAATTCTTGAAGTTCTTTTTCGGCATCTTTTTTTCGACCTATAAGAGAAAGAAAGTTAACCAGGGCTAATCGTGACTGAAGATTTTTAGGTTTTAGGGCAATTGCCTTCCTATAAAAAAATTCCGCTTGTTTGAAATTATGGGTAACTACGTAAAAATTGGCCATGGTCAGATTTAATACCAAAGAGTTAGGATTTGCCTTAAGTCCTTTGTTTAAAACTTCTTTGACCTTTTCAGGCTGGTGTTTGGCTATATAATAGTTAGCCAAAAGCAGGTAGGCCGACGAATATTTGGGATCTATTTGAATAACTTTCAAGGCTTGGAAGATGGCCTCCTTTTCTTTGCCCAGCATAAAAAGGAGCTTGGCATAGGTGAAAAGGGCCTCTTTATCTTTGGTTTCCTTTTTAAGAAGTGGTTTCAAAAGTTTCAATGCCTCGTCAGGATGGCGGGCCAAAAGATAGAGATTAGCCAAATCTATACGGGCCATTCTATTCTGAGGTTCTAAATCCAGCGTCTTTCTAAACTCTGAAACAGCACCGTTTAAGTTTTTCATTTGTAAATAAAGTTTGGCCAATTCAAAGTGAGCCTTAGGAGATTTGGGTAAAATCTTAATTGCATTTTTATATTCAATCACGGCCGCCTTGAGCTCTCCTTTTTGGACATAGGATTGAGCCCTTTTAAGGTGTTTGGCATATTTTTCTTCCTTGCTTAAACAAGATACCAGCAAAAAAATACACAAAATAATCATTAAAAAATTTATTTTACCTTTCATCTTTTCTTACCCCTTTTAACAAGCTGTAATTAGGCCACATTTCTGCCTACTGATTATTTAATCCCTAGTTTATTCTTCTGGTCACTTTGGCAAACAGGCTTCCAAAAAGGGATAAAACGCCTTTAAAAATGCCTCTTCCGCAGTCAGTGTATTACTTAGAGAATTATCAACATCCATAGAGATTCTAATAAGTGCCCCATTGCTCCTGCGTTTGAACAGCGTATCGTAAATCAAATAGAATTTGGCAATGTATTCGTTGGCAATAATTCTTCCCCTTTCGTAATACCAATATAGAACCACCTGTTTCTCAAGCCCTCTCCTTATAAGCAATTTGTTGATCCTAAGCCTTTTATTCGGAGAAATCTCCAAATTTACAATTTCAGAAGTTATAATGTCCCATCCCGCTCCAGGATAACAATGTTTAGGAGAATGCACAAGGGCCCCTTTCTTCTGAGACTTATAATAACCTACATAAACGAACAATCTTTGGCCCTTTTTTTCATATTCCCGAAAGATGTAATCATCTACACCTAAGATGTTTAACGTCCTTTTATCAATGCGAGAGTTTATGCCCTTCCAACCATTGATTTGTAAGGGGATTGTTTCCAAGGGCAGAAGAATAGGGACTTCATGATGGTAACACACTGTCTTGACTACGCCAATGCTCAAGATACATAAGATAAAAGAAAGCAAAAAAACAGAATTTGATTTATTGAGCATTTTTTCCCCTTTGCATATTAAGCCCTCTGCCCAAAGCCATCAAAAGCAAAAAGGCGATTAAAAAAACTAACCAGCCGGAGAAAGTGTGAAAAAAACCATGAGCTACCTCTGGGTTTACATAGGTTGCCAGAATACCAGTGAGGGTAATCCGAACCGCATTTGCGAAAATGGCGATGGGGATGGTGGCCAGAATCAAAACGGTTCGTTTTAAATTTGATTTTTGCGACAAATAGGCAAAGATTGTGCCCAGAGCCATTAAAGCAATCAAAGACCGAATGCCACTACACGCCTCTACTACTTGAAGGTCCATGGTAGGCAAGTGGATGATGTTACCCTCCCTTAAAACTGGGATAGATAAAAGGGAAAGGAAAAAGGTGGCCAATTGAGTAGCAAGCCTTTTAAGGGGGAGGGTGAGGCTATTATAAATAACATAAGGCAAAGGAATCATAAAAAACAAAAAGATTATGGGAAATAAAATTTCCCGCAGGTATGAAAAGCCCCAAAGACTTACAATTACACCTGTAATAACGAGTAAAAAAGAAAAACGCATAGTAAAAAGTTCAGCTCCAGCGGCTCCCAAAGTTAACAAAAGGAGCCCAAAGGCCAAAATCGCAGGTCCCCACCAGGAAGGGGAAGGGAGGATTTGTTTTAAATGCTCGCGTTTTTGCCAAATTAAATAAATGCTGATTAAGGGGATAAGGAACCCATGGGAATAGTTTTCATCATACCGCCAGTCAAGGGCCATTTCAAAAAACACCCGATAATAAAGAATCCCTATGGGAATTAGGAGACAAATTAACCTATAAAACATTGGCCAAAATATCTAGCAATATCCATGCCATGTATGTTATTGAAATTAACCCATTTGGAAATTGCAACTTTATCACAAGTTTACAAAAAACCCATGCCATTTTTACATATTTGAGCTAATGTGTCTATGCCCAAATTGCCTTTTGACATTTGCCTAGTTTTACTTTACGACTTGGGCTACTGGCCAGATCTATCAGGCCTCAAGTTCTCATCTTGAGGTTGTTTGCAAAGGTTTTTAAAAAAATGAAAAATAATTCTTTTTTATTGTAAACAAATTTCTTTAAAAGAGAATAAATTTTCAATTATCTTGTTTCTCTTTGATTAAACTTGTAGCAAATAAGCAATCTACTCTTTTGGCATAAAAATTGCTAAATTATCTCAACTGTTAAGAGGAGCAATCTCTTCTTGGCCTCAATTAATAAAACAAGGAGGTGATGAGGAGGTAAAGGGATATAAAAACACAAAAGGAGGTGGAGACAAAAAAGTAACCTCTTCTTATTAAGACATTTTTCAGTTATTAAAAAACAAACACTAAGGGAAAGCGGTTATTGGAGCCATCTATTTGTTTTGTTGAGATTTAAATCGACAGTTTAATTTGTTAGTGTTTAAACAAAAAGAAGTTCTTTAGTTCATCTGTTGATAATTCCAAATTCTAATGGAATTTGACCGTCTTTAGGTAAATCAATTTCCAAGGTTAACTACAATCAACAATTTATTAATTTAACAAAATTGCAACCTAATAAAGGGGGATAAAGCGATGAGTAATATAAAAACGTTTTATTTTTTCAGTATAACCTTAATTTCGCTGGCATTTATTTTATTTGCCAATATTGCTTACTCAACGCCAATAATTAAATTTGAGCCAGCAGTGGTAGGGCAGGGAACAACTGAGATTGATAACTTAAATTTATTCAGTAGAGTGGGAGATTTTTCTGAAGTCTTTCACAATAACACAGGCTCAACTTTTACGGACTTTCATTTTGTTTTTGTTAACCTAGGACCTAATGCCACAGGCGATGGTGATGGTTTCTTTAAAAAAGTTGTTCCTGAACGGTCTGGATCTAGCCTCCAATTCCAAGAACTTTCATTTTTCATGGATGGCGGGACAGGAATCCCACATTGCACCTACTTTAGAATAACCGCTACTGGATTCAATAACATTGGGCCGGGAGGTGGTCCCACAACGATAACAATGCATCCTACTGTACCTGAACCATCGACAGTCTTGCTCTTTGGCTGTGGTATAGCAGGTTTGTGGTTGAAAAGGAAAAAGAAAAACGGAAAAATTTAAAAATAAAAAGCCAATAAAACCTTAACAATCACCGTCCTGCATCCCTTGGGATGCAGGACACCATTCACTATAAACTTAGCATTAGCACTTAATACCAAAATCCAGAAAATGAACCTTATGGATACTATAGTTACTTCTCTGAAGGGAAGAAAAGAATCTCGTCTTTTTCTGTTAATCCCATGTAATGGCGGATTACCATTTTGGCAAATTGGGGGTCTTTTTTGAATCTTTCTATCTTAGACTTAAGGGCTTCATTTTTCTTAAGCAACTCATTATTTTTTTCTAAAATCCTTTGCCCTGTCTGTTGCAAGCGATAATAATCTAAATATCCATTCTTACCAAAGATGACGATAGAAATGCAGATACAAAGAACGATAATAAACGAAATCACTCCGAGTTTCATATCTTAATTATCCGTATCAAATATTGACATGTGTGCCTACCAACACTCAAACTAATACATACACAAAAATTGACCTTTTGACAAGAAAAAAGTTTTAAGGTTGACATAAGAACACAATATATAGTATACTACTCCAGTTTTAGCACAAGATAATGGGAGGGACCTATGGATTCTGGGATGAAGACAGAGGAAATAAAGACAATAGTCAAAAGAGACGGCAGGGAAGTTCCCTTTGACATTGGGAGAATTCAGAAAGCCATTTTCAAGGCTGCCCAGGCTGTGGGTGGGAGTGATCAGGTAACGGCCTGGCGTTTGGCCATTCAAGTGTATGATCACCTGGTTAAAGAGGGTAGGACAAGGCCCGGTGTGGAGGAGGTTCAGGATGCGGTGGAAAAGATTCTCATTGAAAACGGCCATGCCAAAACTGCCAAGGCTTACATTTTATATCGGGATAAGCGGACTCAGATACGCAATGCCAAGGCCCTTCTTTTAAATATTCAAAAGACAATTGATGAATACATAAACCAGGTGGACTGGCGAATCAAAGAGAACGCCAACATAGATTTTTCTCACTCAGGGCTTATGCTTCACACTGCCAGTGCAGTGATTGCAAACTACGTTTTGAACAATGTCTACACGCCAGAGATAAAAGATGCTCACGTCCACGGCTTCTTTCACATCCACGATCTGGGTATGGGAACCTGCGGCTACTGTGCGGGCTGGTCTTTGAAGCAGCTGCTGCTTGAGGGATTCAACGGCCCCAAAAACAAGGTGGCTGCGGGTCCGGCCAAACACTTTGACACGGCCCTTGGCCAGATGGTCAATTTTTTGGGCACACTTCAAAATGAATGGGCCGGAGCAATGGCCTTTAACAGCTTTGACACCCTGCTGGCCCCTTATGTGAGAAAGGATAAGCTTTCTTACAGAGAGGTGAAGCAGGGAATTCAGCAGTTCATCTTTTCGGTAAATACCACCTCCAGGTGGGGAGGGCAATCGCCGTTTACCAACATCACCCTTGATTTCACCATTCCCGAACACATGAAAAAAGAGGCAGTCGTTTGGGGAGGGAAACTCTTAGATAAGACCTATGCCGATTATCAAAAGGAAGTGGACATGATAAACAAGGCCTTCATAGAAGTGATGCTTGAGGGAGATCATCAGGGAAGAATTTTCTCTTTTCCCATTCCCACATACAACATCACCCGGAATTTCAACTGGGAAAGTGAAAATGCAGGTCTTCTTTTCAAGATGACAGCCAAATACGGAACGCCTTATTTCCAGAATTTCATCAATTCCGATCTCCATCCTGAAGATGTGCGGAGCATGTGCTGTCGGCTTTCCATGAATCTCAAGGAGCTGAGGAGCAAAACGGGCGGTCTTTTTGGGGCTGGAGATGCCACGGGTTCCATTGGAGTGGTAACCCTCAACATGCCGAGGCTGGCCTTTTTAAGCAGAGGCGATGTGGACAAATTCTTTGCCCTGATTAAAAGGTATATGATTCTGGCCAAAAACAGTCTGGAGATCAAGCGCAAGATGCTTGAGAACAACCTCAAAAAGGGGCTGTACCCATACACTGCCAGGTATCTGCCTTCATTTAAAAACCACTTTTCCACCATTGGGCTTGTGGGCATGAATGAGGCCTGCCTCAATCTGTTTGGTGAAAACATTGCCAGTGAAAAAGGAAGAAAACTGGCCCTGGCAGTGCTTGACTTTATGAGAAGCCGTCTTGTGGAATTCCAGGAAGAGACGGGCAATCTTTACAACCTGGAGGCCACCCCGGCTGAAGGGACAAGCTTTCGTTTGGCCAAGATAGATGTGCGGGAGTTTCCAGGCATTGTTACAGCGGGAACCGAAGAGGCACCTTATTACACCAACTCCACCCAGTTACCGGTGGATTTCACCTCTGACCCCATTCTGGCCCTTAACCTTCAGGAGGAACTTCAGGCCAAATACACTGGAGGCACGGTCTTCCACTTCTTTGTGGGAGAGGCCCTGCCCAGCGCTGAAATGTGTCGGGAGCTGGTGAAACGTGTGCTTTCCCGTTACCGCATTCCCTACCTGTCCATCACCCCCACCTTCAGCGTTTGCCCCAATCACGGTTACATAAGCGGAGAGCACTGGCGCTGTCCTGAGTGTGGAGAGGAATGTGAGGTTTATTCCAGAGTGGTTGGCTATTACAGGCCGGTGACAAACTGGAACAGGGGCAAGCAGGAGGAGTTTAAGCACAGAAGGGTTTACAACTTTGATAGTTTAGTTGGCATTAGTTGATGGTGGATGGTTGAGTGGTTGATGGTGAATGGGGAAGTAATAGGTTGTAGAGGTAAAAGACTTCTCTTAACACTTAACACTTAAAACTTAAAACTTGTTAAGAGTTAAGGTTTGAGGGGCTGGAGACGGGGATGATGAAAAGTTTTGATATAGATATCGGGGGGATTACTCCCTTTTCTACGATTGACTTTCCTGACAAATTGGCGGTGGTGGTTTATACCCAAGGATGCAACTTCCGTTGCCTCTATTGCCATAACTACCGTTTGATTGAAGGTAAGGAGGCGAGGCTTTCTTTAGCGTCATTGGAATCATTTTTGGACTCCCGTAAACGCATTCTCGATGGAGTTGTCATTAGTGGTGGAGAACCTACTCTCCATAAGGGGCTTCCCGCTTTTTGCCAGTGGATCAAGAAGATGGGATTTGAGGTTAAATTGGATACCAATGGGACCAATCCTCTCATGTTGCAAGTTTTAATAAAGAAGAAATTAATTGACTTTGTAGCCATGGATATCAAGGCCCCTTGGGACAAATATGCCAAAATTATAGGACGAAGTTTTGATACAGGTATCATTAAGGAAAGTTTACAAATAATTAAGAGAAGTGGGCTTCCATGTGAATTCCGCACTACCGTACATAGTGCATTGCTTTCTAAAGAAGACCTTACCGACATTGCCCATATTGTTGGTTATGGCTATCCTTTAACCTTTCAAATTTGCAATCCCACTCCACTTTTTAACCACCCCAATAAGTATACAAGCCAAGAGTTAAAAGAATTTGCTGAAGAATTGAAAAGGTTATCTACTTCCCCTTTGCCCGAAATAAGGGTTAGATAATGGGTTTTGATGAGTGATAAATATTTTCTTCTAGGTGTTCAAGGCAAAATAACAATTAATTCCGTTTAGGTAAGCCCGAGCACTGGCTTCAATTACATCTTGACTTGTAGCCCGACCACTTACTACTTCGCCATTTATTTCAATTTTAACCATTGCCTCTCCAAGGGCCTCGGTACTACTAGTAACCGATTCTACTCGATAGTCCAGAAGATTGATAGGGAGACCAGTAATCTGGTTAATACATTTAAAAACGGCGTCCACAGGGCCATTACCTACAGATGCCTGAGTGATTTCTTCATTTTTGTTTTTAATAGTCAAGATGGCCAAGGGCAAATCTACGCCACTCATGGCTTGGGTGGTTACCACCATTTTAACAAAGCTATAAATTTCAGGTACCTTTGTTAATTCTACCTCAACAATGGACTTCAAATCTTCAGCCGTAATCTCCTTTTTCTTATCTGCTAAGACCAAAAAACGTTCATAGACTTGCTCAAACACCTCGTCAGCCAAATCATAACCCAGTTCTGAAAGTTTTTGACGTACTGCCTTTCTTCCAGATCGAGCAGTGAGTACCAAAAGGTGTTTTTGGGCCCCTACGTCCTCAGGACGAATAATTTCGTAGGTACGTCTGTCTTTCAAAATGCCGTCTTGATGGATACCAGAAGAATGAGCAAAGGCATTACTGCCCACAATTGCCTTATTGGGTTGAACAGGCAAATTCATCATCCTGCTTACCAAATGACTAGTGGGGACGATTTCTGTGGTGTTAATCCCTACCTCGGCATCAAAATGTTGAGGACGAGTTTTGAGAATCATGACTATTTCTTCCAAAGCTGCATTACCAGCCCGCTCACCAATCCCATTGACAGTGCATTCTACTTGGGTTGCTCCATTTTGAATAGCAGCAATGGTATTGGCTGTGGCCAATCCCAAGTCATTATGACAATGAACACTTACAGTAATCTTGTCTGTAGCAGGTACCCTCTCACAGAGATTGCGAATAAGGGCCCCAAATTCTTCAGGGATAGAGTAACCTACCGTATCTGGAATATTGATTACAGTAGCCCCAGCCTTAATAGTTGCCTCTACTACCCGACAAAGGTAATCAAAATCTGCTCTAGTGGCATCTTCAGGTGAAAACTCTACATCTGAACAATACCGCTTGGCATATTTTACAGCTTCTACCGCCATTTCTAGGGCACGTTCCCTGTCCAAACGTAGCTTTTTTTTGATATGAATGTCTGAGGCAGCCAAAAAGACGTGAATCCGAGGCCTTTCAGCATCTTTAATGCTGTTCCATAGGATGTCAATATCATTTTTAAGAGACCTTGCTAAACCGGCAATAATAGGTCTTTTTATCTTTTGGGCCACAAGATTTACGGCCTTAGCGTCTCCAGGAGAAGAAGCTGGAAAACCTGCCTCAATAACATCAACTCCCAAACGCTCTAGCTGTCTAGCTACAATTAGCTTTTGTTCAATATTAAGTTTGGCTCCGGGTACTTGTTCTCCATCGCGCAATGTCGTATCAAAAATAAACACCCTCCTGGACATTTCAATCCTCCTTGTATTCCCTAAATAAAAAGAAAAAGGCCATGGGCCCTTCACCCATGGCCTTTGATGTCCTTAAGCCCTGGATGAAGGGTTAATCAGGTTCTAACAACAAATCTAATAATTCCAAGCGACGAATTCTCAAACTTACCATACTCTGAAAGTAGCTAAAGATTAAGCATTTGTCAAGCCTGGCCAGAACTCAAATAGCAGTTGATGATTGATGGTGAATGGGGAATAGTTGATAGTTGATATGAAGTGGGAGGTTTAGAGGCTGTAGAAGTTGTAGAAGGGAAAACTTTTCTTAAAACTCCAACTACCAGGAACTAAGCACCAAGCACTCCTAAATATCAAATGTAGAAACCTGATTCCGCACCCTATTAATCCTGACAATTGAAATTAAACCTATTCAGAAGTGTTTTGTCTTTTTGAAAAATGCGACCAAAATCATATTTGGGATAATAATAGCAAATATGTCTAAGCTCAAAATCAGGTGCTTGGCGGAAAATATCTGTTTTTTCTATAAAAAAGTAAGACAGGGCTTCTGGAGTCATGATTACTTTAGCATATTCTCCTTTTTCCTTTTGGTTGTCATCAATAAAGTGAGTACGGGTAAAAAAAAAGGTGTATAAACATGCATCAAGTTCATCAAATTTATATCCATTTTTTATTTGATTTTCGGCGGTCTTTAAATTCAAATGCATGGCTACGGCAGGTGCACCTTGAACCTTGCTATAACTTCTTTCAGGGCCTATGACTTCAAAAAAAAGGACCTTTTTATAAAAATCAGCATGCTTTGGATTTACGGCAATTACTAGATTGGTGACTCCTGCAAATAAGGCAAAACCAACCAAAAATTGATTTAAATACATAAACATTTTTTCATAGCGATATTCTGGAGATATTGCTAGACTGGAAACTTCAGCCAATTTTAAATATTTCCTCCGAAGTGATTGAATTTCTTCATAGTATATATCTTCCATGGGGAGTCCTAAAGCAGAATCTATAACAAGGGTGATGGTGCCTATGGTCTTATGTTTAATCCTTTTTGAGGGAATTGCTTTCTTACCATCTGGAAATGGGACTTCTGAATCCCTAGCCAAAAAGGTAATTGCATGGGGTAAGGCATTGTAAATAGAGATTCGCATCTCAGAAGGATGTGGTTTCATATATCCTTTTTCTACGTATACGTCATGCAACAGTTTATATGCAGCTTCTAGTTCATTTTTAGTTTCTGCTATTTTTAAATCAAGCCAAAGGGGTCTTTTCTCGCTGCACAATCTTGCTGCCCACCTTTTCAAACGGACAGCACTTCGCTTCTCTGGGTAATATTTTCTTGTTATCAACTCAGTTTTATCAGCAATTACCAAAGGCATTGGCATGTAACCTTCCTTAAAACTTTTAAAAAGGTTAACATATTTTCCCGTTAAATACAATCTTTTTTTAAAAGAAAACAATGTCTAGAAACTGGCTTACAGTTGACAAAAGCGGGGTTCTCAAGTAAATCACTTCTATGGTTAAATTTAAGGTACCTAAGGGAATTCATTTATTTCTATTCTTTTTAACCCTTATAAGCACTACTGCAGCAGGAAGCTTTCAAGCAGGCTACAATCCTTTGGTCTCTCCTCAGAGCCTGATTAAAGGGCTTCCATTTTCTTTAACACTTATGTTTATTCTCCTTTCTCATGAGTTAGGTCATTATTTTGCCTCACGTTATCATGGTGTTTCAGCTACTTTGCCGTATTTTTTACCAGCCCCTTCTCTGATTGGCACCTTTGGAGCCTTTATTAAAATTAAGGATCCTATGCCTAATAAACGAGTGTTATTTGATGTGGGTATTGCTGGTCCACTAACGGGGGTAATTGTATGTCTACCAATTTTGATATATGGCCTGGCCCACTCCAAGACCATCATTACCCCCTTACCTGCCCACGGGCTTATTTTGGGAGAAAATCTTCTATTTAAGATTTTGACCTATTTAATATGGGGACATCTTCCGCCTAATACCAATATTGTTCTTCATCCTATGGCCTTTGCTGGTTGGATAGGATTGTTTGTAACGGCCTTAAATTTAATTCCTGTGGGGCAATTAGACGGGGGTCATGTAACCTATGCCTTATTGGGAGAGTATCTGCATGCCAAACTATCTCAATCAATGCTAATTATTCTTGTTGCCCTTGGGATATTTACATGGCAAGGATGGTTGATTTGGGCAGTGCTCCTCATACTCCTTGGGTTGGAACATCCTCCTCCAGTAGATTCTGAGAGCCCTTTAGATTTTAAAAGAAAGTGTGTAGGCCTAATTGCCCTTGGGATTTTTGTCTTAACATTTACACCGACTCCTTTTGGAATGCAGTGAAAGGGGCTGCCCCAATGACCAATTAAGCGGCTAGCAGTGAGTAATTAGTGATGGGCTTTAGGTTTTGGGCCCTTTGGGTATTGGGTTTTGACGAGTGAATGGGTAAATGAGTGAAAGAGAAACCGCAGATTTTGCGGTTTGTCTAATTCCTTGATTTCTTTTATGATTTACATTAAAATCAAAATTATGTTTGTCATTTTGTATAAGCTAGCCCTATTTAGTTACAGCCTCGCTGTTATCTTTTTTTTCCTGTTACTCTTTTCAGAAAAGAAGGCCTTTCCCAAAATAGCCAATCTTGCTTTAGGAATAGGCTTTTCCTTTCACACCTTGGGTTTTGTGTCACAATGGGTAGTGCAAATACATTTCCCTATTCTTGGCATAAAGGGTTCTTTGTCTTTTCTTGCCTGGCTCCTTAGTTTAATCTATCTTTGTCTGTACCGATTGTTCCGAATTTCTGTTCTAGGCAGTTTTTTTACTCCTCTCATCTTGGCACTGATGCTTTTAAGCCGAGTGGTTCCTGTGGTTTCAACGCCAGCCCCGCCTTTTAGAACTTATTGGCTTCTATTTCATATCACTACATCCCTTCTAGGAGATGCCCTATTAGCCGTGGCCTTTTGTGCAGGGATTATGTACCTTTTTCAGGAAAAAAGAATAAAAAAGAAGAAAATAACTAGCGTCTTTTCACGATTTCCTTCCTTGTTTTTTTTGGATACACTTAATTATCATGCCTTACTCGTGGGTTTTGTCCTTCTATCTATAGGCCTTTTAAGCGGGGCAGTTTATGCTCAATGGGTAAAAGGGAAATTCTGGAATTGGGATCCCAAAGAAATATGGTCTTTGATTACTTGGTTGGTTTATGCTATTTTAATGCACCAAAGAGTGATGCTTGGTTGGAGAGGACGTCAAGCAGCATGGTTGTCCATTATTGGTTTTTGTCTTTTGATTTTTACATTTTTAGGAGTAAACTACTTATTTAAGGGCTATCATCACTTTGGGTAAAATGATGAATGTGATTATTGGAGTTATTGGTTTAAACCATAAGACGGCTCCAGTGGAGGTAAGAGAGAGGTTAGGGGCTAGTAAAAGTGCCACAGAAATTCTTCAAGGGCTTGCCCTTTTGCCCTCTTTGAAAGAGGTGCTCTTTTTATCCACCTGCAATCGGGTGGAGACATTGTTTGTTGCCAAACATGCAGAACAGGCCGTTTTAGAAATCAAAAACTTCTTTTCCCACTTTAACCAGGTTCCTCTGAAGGAATTTGACCATGCCCTTTATATTCATCTCCATTCCATGGCAATTCAACATCTGTTCAGAGTAGCTTCTTCTCTTGACTCTATGGTAATTGGAGAGCCCCAAATCTTAGGACAATTAAAGGATGCCTATCGGCTGGCTTTAAAGCACCGTAGCGTGGGACCTATATTGAACCGCCTTTTGCACAAGGCCTTTTCGGTAGCCAAAAGGATTCGGACCGAGACAAGATTGGCTCACCATGCTGTTTCAGTAAGTTATGCAGCAGTAGAGATGGCCAAGAGGATATTCGGTCATTTAGAAAAAAAACAGGTAATGCTTATTGGAGCTGGTGAAATGGCCGAATTGGCCGTGCAACACTTGATAAATAGTGGGGTAGGAGAAATTATTGTAGCCAACCGCACCTTAGAACGGGCCATGGAACTGGCCAAGCAATTTCAAGGCAAGGCCATCTCCTTTGCTGAAAAGGAGGAATATCTAAAAAGGGTAGATATCGTGATTAGTTCCACGGGTGCGCCTCATTTTGTCTTAAAGCATGAGCATATTAAGCCTATAATGCGACAAAGACGCCATAAACCTATATTTTTTATTGATATTGCCGTGCCCAGGGATATTGATCCCAAAATTAATGAATTGGACAATGCCTATGTTTATGATATAGATGATTTGCAATCAGTAGTGGAGGAAAATCGATTAAAGAGGGAAAAAGAGGCCCGCAAGGCAGAAAGGATCATAGAAGAGGAGCTAATTAAATTTGAGCGTTGGTTGGAAACCCTGGATATAGTACCTACCATTATTGCCTTAAAGCGCAAATTAGAAGACATCCGGTACAAGGAATTAAACAAAACGTTTTCTCACCTCAAACACCTTTCTGAAGAAGATAAACAGGCCATAGCCGTTATGACTGAGGCCATGATTAAAAAAATACTTCATGGCCCGATTTCTTTCCTAAAGGAGAGAGAAAACAGGGAAAAGATTGACTTGTATTTGGATGTTACCAGGAGACTTTTTGCTTTGGATACGAACGAAAAGGGGCAAGATAAATACCATCATGCCAACAAGTAAAGCATGGTTGCGCTTATTAGAGGGATGGAGAGGGCGTCATCTAAAGGCGAAAAGAGTTCGGCCAATGTAGCTGTAAGGGCCCCAAGTATGGCAATAAAAAGGGGGAAAAAGTGAATTCCGATAAAAAGACAAGTGGCAAAATTGGCAATGCATCCTCCAAGACTTTTTTGATGCCAGATATGTCTAATGGGGAAATAGTATCCCGTGATAGCGGCCATAGGGTCTCCTAGAGTGAGGTAAAAAATAGCACAGACCGCAATTTTTTTGGGAAATATGAGCAAAGTGATGCTTATAGCGAAAAAATAGTATGTGGAACCTGTGAAGTTTTGTTTTTCGTGCTCTTTGACGAGAATTCCAAAATGAGTTAAAAACCAATTATTAAAGGCAGGATTTTTTATTCGTAAAAGGTCAATAGAAAAGGAGCTTAAAAAAATACAGAAAATAACAAGGGCAGCTTGCCAAGGTTGCAGGGTAGAGGAAAAATAAATTATTGGTATTAAGTTGCCTAATAAGTGCCAAGATTTACGCAACCAAAGATGCTTGTGCATAAGGGAGATTATAGAATATTTGAGGTTAACCTCAAGAGGGATGTGAAATTAAAATAGCAAATTTGGCAAAAATGAGAGGCTAAACAAAAATGAAAAAGTGGCAATTTCTAATAGTTTTAACTTTGATGCCCTATTTTGCAGGCTGTGGGCCAAAAACCATTTTTTTAACCACGAGGCTTTCTAGCCCCCAGCACCATGTGAATACGGGAATGCTCCTTTTTGAAAAGGGGAGGTTAGATGAGGCTCAGAGAGAATTTGAACTTGCCCTAAAAAAGGACTCTAAGCTTGTAAAGGCTTATACTGGCCTTGCCTTGGTGAATGCGGCCAAAGGAAATAAAGACAAGGCCTTAGAAAATCTGAGAAAGGCCGAATCCTTTATTCAGAATGAGGAAGATTCAATTGTGTTAAATCTGGCCAGGATTAGGGTGGCGTATATTGCCTTTAACCCAGAGTTTCTGTCAATGGCTGAGCAGGCATTTAGTCAAATTATGCAAAAAAGGCCTGGATATCCTCCAGCCTGTTTCTACATGGGATTTGTTTATGAAAAGGCATTTTTGTTTGATAAGGCCCTCAGTCTATTTAACAAGGTGTTGAAATCTGAAAATAAGCTTGTTTTAAAAGCATATAATGAAATTGATAAGATTAGCAAGATAGAAAAAGCTCATCCCATAAGCAATATCGGAAAAGAAATTGGCCTTAAAAATACCATTACTCGGGCAGACATGGCTGCCCTTTTGGTGCATGAGTTGAAACTCCCTCAAATATTAGAAATTGCTTCTGTTTCAAGTGTCTTCATCAAGGATATTGGTGGAGAAAGATTTGCTGAAGAAATTAAGCTCATCGCCCCCTATCACTTGGAGGAGCTATCTCCTACAGTAGATGGTTATTTTGACCCCGATTTAAAGCTTACCAAGGCCTCTTTTTGTGTTATTTTGCAAGATGTCTATGTCCGAATTAGTGGAGATGAGGCCTTAAAAAGGAGATTTAAAGATATTCGTTCTCCCTATAAGGATTTATCCCTTAAGGCCCCTTACTATAATGCGTGTGTATTTGCCCTTATTAAAGGCTTTGTCCTTCCTCAAGACCGCCTTAACAAAGAATTTGGTCCTTTAAGCCCGGTTAGCGGTGCCGATGCCTTGTTAGGGCTGAAGCGTCTTAAAAAGGAGCTTCGTTTGCTCTAATTCTTTTAGAGGTATCTTGTCATGTCTCCTCAAGTGAGAAGATTTGGGACTATTGGTGGGGTATTTCTTCCTAGCATCCTCTCTCTTTTCGGGGTGATTCTCTTTTTAAGAACCGGATGGGTGGTGGGAAATGCTGGTTTCCCCAATGCCCTTTTAATTCTTTTAATCTCTGCATTCATTGCCTTTTGTACTGGCCTTTCTGTAGCCAGCATTTCTACAAACATAGAGGTGGGCACAGGTGGAACTTATTATATCATTTCTCGCAGTTTAGGATTAGATACAGGCGGTGCTATTGGTATACCTCTCTATTTTTCTCAGGCAATTTCTATATCATTTTATATCATTGGTTTTTTGGAGTCTGTCTCCTTTATAAAACCCAATGTCAATTTTGCCTTGTGGGGGACCATAATCCTTTTATTCTTTTCCATTCTAGTCTTTACAGGGGCCGATTTGGCCGTAAGATTCCAGTACGTAATTGCCTTTATATTGCTTTTGGGAATTGTTTCTTTAGTTGCAACTCCCTTTAGACTCCCATTAGCGGTAAATATGCATCCTCATTACAGCTCGGGATATGACTTTTGGAGAGTATTTGCCGTTTTCTTTCCTGCCCTTGTCGGTATTGACGCTGGGATAGGACTTTCTGGAGAACTGCGAGAACCAGGGAAAAATATTCCCCGGGGCATCGTTTTGGCCCTGTTTTGTAGTGTGTTTGTCTACGGAGTTGTTATGTTCAAGGCTGCTTCTCTGGGCAACTACATCCAACTCATAAAAGACACGTCTATTTTTGTTAAAACAGCCCGTTTCCCCTATTTGGTCATTTTGGGGATATGGGCCGCCACTATTTCATCTGCCCTCACCTATAGCTTAACGGCTCCTAGGACCTTGAAGGCCCTGGCCCATGATGGGGTTCTGCCCCGTTTTATGGCCTCTAGTCTTGGTTCCAAAAGGGATGAACCCAGAATGGGCGTGATTATTACCTTTGTCATTGCTGAAATCTTTATTCTAACAAGTTCATTAAACAAAGTGGCTTCTGTGATTACGATGTTTTTTCTTATTAGTTATGGCACTTTAAATCTAGCGGCTGCCCTTGAAACGTTAGTAGGAGGTCCATGTTACCGGCCCCGTTTTAAACTACCATGGTATGTCTCGGCGCTGGGATTTTTAGGGGCTAGTTTAGCGATGTTTTTTATTGAACCCTTAAGTGCCTCTTTCGCCTTGCTTGCCATCGCTATTACTTTCACTTGGCTAAAGAGAAAGAACTTGACCCAGACTTGGGGTGATGTCCGAAAGGGAATGTGGATAGCTTTGGCCAGATTCGGATTGCTTCAACTAGAAAAATATGACTTGGACCCAGCTAGCTGGCGTCCTAATTTAATGGTTTTCACAGGCAATCCAGCTACCAGAGTTCATTTGACCCGGTTTGCCTTATGGCTTTCCCGAGGGGGAGGAATTGTGACCCTTTTTAATTTGATGATCCCCCAGAGGAATTCTATAGAAACGCTTTGCAAAAGACGTTACAAAATGCTTCAAGAACTAAAATCATTTATTAAAGAACAGAAAATGCCTTTGTTTGCCGAAGTGGAAATTGTTAAGGATCCCATGGAGGATATTCCCCTCATTGTTCAGGCCCATGGTATTGGCAACCTTTTTTCCAATGTAGCCCTATTTGGTTGGGGACACGATCCCCGAAGGGAAAACCTTTTGATGAAGATTATTCGCAGTTTAGTTTTATTAGACAAAGATGTAATCATTTTAAAATATGACAAAAACCGTGGCTTTGGAGGGTTTAAAAAAATTGATGTTTGGTGGGGTGGCAAAGGAGGTAACATTGGTCTGATGTTGCTTATTGTTGAGATCTTAAAAAGAAATGATGAATGGAAAAATGCCCAGGTGCGGGTATTGAAGATTATAGCCAATCCAGAAAGGGAAAAACTAGCCCATCAGGCAATTGAGATTGCCCTTTACAAGGCCAGACTTGAGGCAGATATAAAGATTATTGTAGAGCCTCAAATGAATGGGAAAATTCCGTCTATTATTGAAGAAAACTCTGCTGAGGCCGACCTGACAGTTTTAGGCCTTCCCATACCCCCAAAGGGTGAAGAGACTGCCTATGCCGATAGGGTGAATAGCCTTATTGCCAATTTGGGCACGGTACTTTTGGTAAGAAGTGTTACTGAAAAAAGCTTCTTTGCTTAATTGGCTATTTAAACATATTGGGGTCAAGCCCATATTTTTTTATTTTGTAGCTTAGAATTCTCAAGGTAGTATCAAGTCTTCTGGCCGCTTGAGAGCAGTTCCCTTTAGTGGCCTTAAGGGCTTCGGTAATCATTTCCCGTTCCAAACTTTCTACGGCAAGTTTAAGAGAACTGCCCTTTTGAGTTTGAGTGCTTTCGGCCGTTTGAAGACTAGGAGGTAAGTGATAACTTCTAATCACATTTTCATCACAAACAATTACGGCCCTCTCAATGCAGTTTTTCAACTCTCTAATGTTTCCTGGCCAATGATATTTCATGAGTAAATCAATGGCAGGAGTAGAAATACGGGTAATAGATTTACCATATTTTTTATTAAATTCTTCCAGAAAGTGCTCAGTCAAAAGCAAGATATCTGTCCGCCTTTCTCGCAATGGAGGGATGTAAATAGGAAATACATTGAGTCGATAATAAAGGTCTTCCCGAAACTTTCCTGTTTTAATCGCCTCTTCAAGATTTTGATTTGTAGCCGCAATCACCCTTACATTGACTTTAATTGGTTTGGTACCCCCCACTCGGTAAAACTCCTTTTCCTGCAAAACCCGGAGCAGCTTGGCTTGAAGATGGTGATTAATTTCTGAAATTTCATCCAGAAAAATTGTGCCTCCATTGGCAAGCTCAAATTGTCCCTTTTTGGAGACATGAGCCCCACTAAAGGCCCCCTTTTCATGTCCAAACAGTTCGCTTTCAATCAAGGTTTCTGGTAAGGCCGCACAGTTAATTTTTACAAACGGCCTTTTGGCCCGCGGGCTGTTGTAATGGATGGCATTGGCCACGAGTTCCTTACCTGTACCACTTTCTCCCCGAATTAAAACCGTAGCATCGCTTTGAGCCGCCCTGGCGGTTAGGCTTAAGACCTCTTTCATGGCCTTACTACGCCCTACAATGCTATGTTTAAAGTCGTATTTTTCAATTAATTTCTCTTTTAGTTTAATATTTTCTTCTTCAAGCTGACGCTTTTCGGCCTCAAAGACAAGTAAGTTGTAGACTGTTTGGGCAATAAGGGCGGCTACCACACTCAGAAAACGCAGGTCTATTTGCAATCTTTCTTCTTGTTCCAGTCTTTTGTCCACACTTAAGGTGCCTAAGACTTGGTTGCCTACCTTGATAGGAATACAGAAAAAGGAAGTAGATTTCTTTTCGTGTTCAGTTCGGGTTCGGGTCCGATTTAAAAATCTGGGCTCATTGCCAATAATAGGAACCACAATCGGCCTGCCGGTAGCCACTACCTCTCCAGTAATTCCCTCTCCCAAGCGATATCTCCCCCGTCTTCTTGCCTCTTCTGAAATTCCATAGGCCACTTCAATGTGAATCTCGGCCTGATGATAGTCTAAAATAGAAATATAGCCCCGTTCAATTCCCATGTAGTCATGCAAGATGGATAAAACCTGTTTCAGAGAACCCTTTAAGTTAGTGTTACTTAACGCCTGACTAATTTCATATAAACACGCGATTTGATCCACCAATACATCTCCTTAACATTTTTGTAAAGCCCTCAAATGAACAATATTGTTCCAATTTTACAAAAGATTTCCTGCTCGTCAAGATAGGAGAAATTCAAAATTTGTAATCATTTGTCCAGGCTTAATAGCTGTTGCCAGAGGAGATTGTTATTTTTAGACAAAGTCCCATTTGACAAATCCTTATCTTCTTTGGTATGTAAAGAGGTAAAATCTAGGGAGGGGCAAAGATGAAACGATATTTATGTCTGATATTCTTTTTACTATGTATGTCTGCACCTTGTTTGGCAGAAGATGTTGCTGTTCATGGGACCTATTGGCTAGGGGGCATGGGCATGTTTCTGGATTATACAGAAAAGGAGGGAAGCACTGTTTTGGACAGGGACCACGGCTGGCTGCCGGGTGTAGACAGTGGGATCTCTGTAACCGAAAGAAATTGGACCTTTATTTTTAGAGGGAAGTATGCCTCAACCAACAATGCCACTTATGAAGGACAAACCCAAGGTGGAGTCCCTCTTAAGTTTGGTCATGAATACGAAACTATCTGGACAATAGAAGGGAACCTAGGATATACTTTTAAGAGCGTCTTTAACTTCACTCCTTACGTAGGGATTGGCTATCGGCGTTGGAAACGGGGCAAGGCCCAGCTTGTAGAAGATGCCAATGGAAATTTGGTTTGGGACTACAAAGAAATTTACCGCTGGGGGTACATTCCATTGGGATGTAGACTGGAAAAGACCTTTTCCCATAAGGTATTTGATTTTCAGATAGATATGGCCATTTTGTTTCCCTTTAGTCAGGACATGACGGCCTACCTTTCTGAAATAGGAGGTACTGACACCGGCTATGATTTGGGGTGGCGTCCTGGTTTTAGAATAGAAATCCCCATCTGTTGGTATTTCACCCCTCGTTCGGGTCTTTATGTCAAACCCGTGTACCGCTACTGGGGTATCGGAAAATCAAACACAGTAACCCAAATCTCAGGGAATTTAATATGGCAATCCTATGAGCCCCATAGCACTACCCATTACTATGGGGTAAGTTGCGGATTTATATTTCGCTTTTAAAACCAAATCATTCCCTGGAAGTAGTACCAATAGGCATCAGGTGCAGGCCCTGTATTTTTGATAAATGCCAGAGGAAAAAAGCCTGAAACTCCTGTCCGCCATTCATAACGACTAAAGCGCCAGATGACTTCGGCGTCTATTTCTTGCCCTACATCCCTACCAGAGTGGCCACTTTTGTCCCATCTTTGAGGTTTGGCACTGGGAAAATACCAGGCGTCCCTTTTGTCATCAAGCCTGAAGTAATGATAGGCCGTTTTTATAAGCCAATTTTTGTGCGGGCTCAAATTTAAGTCTGCTTCATAATCTCGCAGATTCATCCAGCCAAAAAAGTTTATGCGGCCATAAAACCGGTCCACGCCCCCAAAGACACCGTCAAAGGTGCCGTGAATACCATCACCTGGGTCTTTGTCTCCGGAGCCACAGGTGTATTGAAATTGCAAATATGGTTTTAACGGCAATCTAAGCCGATAGCCAAGTCCCAAATTATAACCATAGGCCCTGATCTTGTCCTTTCCCCACCAGCCCCATTGGTAAACCCAAGTAGCCGTGGTGAAGAAGTGCCCAAACCACCTCTTAAAGTAAAAGCCAACACTGTAAGCATCCCAGGGACCTGACCCATTTTCGCCATTTTTGGCATTGCTTCGTCTATCTCGCTTGTAAATAAAAAAGGTGTCCAGATAAAAGGGCAGGGGCTTAATATGGCTGTAAATCACATAGCCTGTCGGAAAGTGCACATTGGGATTAGGCCACTTGTTTGGATTGCGAATAAGGTAGCGACCAGCCATAAAGTGGATTTTGGCAAAAGAATTATTCAAGGTCAACTGGACTGCATCCCATGAATAGCGTCCTGTATTACCCCATTGCCCAGGTCCCAGAATGCGGCCATTACCATAGGAAATCTGCTGACGACCTAGCTTTAAGTCGAGTCCCTTAAGGGGTGAAAACTCTAAAAATCCCTGTCTGATGTCAAAGGGATCAAAGTAAGGATTGCTGGGCTTAAAGGAGCAGGCAGGCAAAGATAAACCCAAAGCATGTGAATCCTGAATCTGCAAAAAGGAACGGAGACGGCGGTTTAGGCGATAATCAAAGTCAAGCCTTAACCTCTCAAGCAAAAAGGCATCATCGTTTCCTATGCCGTACTGTTTGATATTGTAATTTGTTTGGGTCTCAAATCGGGTCCGAAGGCTACCGCCAAGGACAAACCGACTATTTCCAACGGTAAGATATAATAAGGGATTGATTTGAGGCTGATAGGCTGCCTGACAAATGGATACCCCCATAAGCACCAAAAGCAGCGTTAAATTTATCTTTTTCATTTGCTAATCCCCAAAATTTTTTATTCCCCGCTCCAAAATTCGTGCCAGGCGTTCCAAAGGTGATGGAGGCGCTTTTTCCAAACAGGTATTTTAAGATGCGTCAGCCTTTCCACCTGTTCTTGGCTATAACCCAGAATTTTATATTGCGGTTCCCATTGCAATTTGCCATCTTTATCCCATAGACCTACAAGCACCGGGCGGTAGAAAAACTCGCTTTTGGGGCGGTGACATTCCTTACAACTTAGGTAACCTCGGGCCATCTCTCTTGGTGCTATATCATGACTCAATTTAAAGGCCGAGGCATAAGGGCTGGCCTCGTAATTAGGATGGGCCATTGTTTGATAATGAATGCCATCGGTATAAATTCTATCATCTACTACCAACACAATTTCCCTTGAACCAAGTTTAATACCCTTATCTTTAAAGAATTCCTTTAGGGCATTAATGATGGCCTGTCTTTCTGGCGGTGTATTTACCTCAGGATGGCCATCACCATTGTCGTCTTTTATTTTATTGAGCTCAGGATATTTGCCATCTCTAAAATGCTCCTGCCACATCTCCCAAAGTCTGTGCATGGAGATTTGCATAATACCTGGTTTATCCTTTTCTTTTAATCCCAACCAAATGCTATGGGTGCGATTTAGGGGATAAACTCTGCCTTTATATACTCCCAGGGCAGGGGTCCAAAAATGGGCTGGCTGGTCAGGTAGAAAGGAAAGTAAGTCATGATAATAGTTGTAGTATTTCCCCTCCTGACCATAATATGTCCAGACCCGTTTGGGTTCAGGTATCTTATCTCCCTTGTTAAAAACGGTGCTATCCTGAATTAAGGCCGCTTGAGCATAATGCCTTGGAATGTGGCATACCGTGCAATCAAGCTTGTCAAAACACTTGCCAAGTAACAGCTTATGCCCCCACATATAGAAACGCTTTAGACCACGATCATGACAGGCCTTACAGGTGATAGAGTTATCAAGGTCATCTCTTACCTTTACCCCTGGGTCGTCTCCCTTAGCAAATTGATGCCTTTCTTTGCCCCTTATCCTTGGGTCAAGGGTTAACCTGCCAGCACTATGGCAATCCACGCAGTGAATTCCCTTGCGTAAATGAATGTCAGAAATGGCCGTCCAGCTTACGCCCCGCTTTTTCCAGTCAGAGAATTTGTGGCAACTGAGGCAAACCTTATCATCTACCTTGCGGGTGAGGTTTAAAGACACCCGGCCTTTGGCATCAAAAAGCCTAGGGTCATAGTGCACAATAGGCTTCTGACCTGCCTTGACTGTGCCAATAACCTCTCCCAGATGGGCCGCAGCAGTAGAGGCCCACTTGAAATTCAGATGCTGAATTTGATACCACCGAATCTTAAAATTATAGCCCTTTAAATGGCACATTAGACAATCGGCCTCAAGCACGCCAGTCTTATCCCACTTGCTTTGATAATAATCCCCGTTAGTTGGGTCTTGGGCTAGCTCTGGGTGTTTTTTAAGCCATTTATCGTAACGATGCCCTTGACGGTCATGTTCTAAGGTGTTGCCACCAGGATGACACACACCACAACCTACTGCAAAGGTAAATGAAGTTAAATCGGCTTCTAATGGTGAGGAAACCTTTAATGGGCTTACCCAATGGAAATCAGGGGCCGTGGGACACCACTTACCCCCGTAATTGCCATAACTTAAAAGCCAGGGGTAAATATTCTTATCTTCTTTTTTAACCCTTTCGCCCCAGCCTTGGGTGAAGTGGTAACCTTTGACAATCTTTTCATAATCATGGCAGCGGCCACAGGTTTGTCTGGGGCTGTAAGGCACGGTGCTTTTTGGGGTAATTATGTGGCCGTTTTCATCTCTCAAATAAATCTTTCTGGGGCATCTAGAGCCGCTGGTGTTAAAAAAGACAAACAGGGCCATCAATATAAAGGCCACTAGAGAACCATAATAAAGCCACTTCATTTATCTCCCTCCTCTAAAGGCCATATATGCCATCCAGCAGGCGATAAAGATTAAGAGATACCCAAAATATTTCTTGTGTTTCTTTTTGTCAATATTGACCCCAATTCTGGCACCTACTTGGGCCCCTGAAAATACGGCCAAACCAAGGGTGAAGGCCAGTTTGGAGTCAAAGTGCCCCACCAAGGCATGGCCCAAAAGGCCGGTTAAGGCCGTAATGCCTATCATCAGACTGGAAGACCCTACGGCCACCTTCATGGGCACGCCTCCAAGGAGCACCAAGGCAGGCACCTTAAAAAGCCCTCCACCAACACCAAGCATTCCAGCAATAAAACCAGCCAGAATCATAATGGGAATAATGACCAGCAGGTTCATATGATACTCAAAATTGCCTACCTTGCGATGCAAACAAAACCAGTGTCTTTTGATGGACGGATATATCTTTTCGGCTTCTTGGATGGGCTTAATCATAAAGTAAGCCCCAATCAAAAGGATGGCCGAAAAACATAGCTTGGAAAATGCAGGCGGAAAATAGTCGGAAAAATATCCTCCTAAAAATGCCCCTAGATTTGTGGGCGGCTCTACAATCAAGGCCAGCCACCAGTCAATCATCTTGGCCTTGTGGAAGACAAACATGGCCGAAAGGGTGGCGGCAATAATTAGCACCTGGCTTGTGGCCGCGGCCTTATAAAGCGGCAGACCAAAGGCCAAAAGCATAGGCACATAAATGGCCCCTCCACCCTGACCAAACATCATAAAGATAACCGAAACGGCAAAAAATACCCCAAACAAAACCCCTATTGTCCCCCAACCAAGCATCTTTCCCTCCAAAAAAATGAGGGAGGAAGTGAATCCCCCCTCTTAAAAGAAATTTCAAGCCTGCTTATCTACTTGGGCTACTTACCTACTTAATTGTCTTTTCTAACATTTTTACCCTTTATAACCACTGCAAGAAATACAATAAAACTTTCCATCTTTTACCCGAATCCACTTGGCATAAACTGCCTCACCGCACTTTTCACAGGGATGGGCCTCAAAGGTGCCAGAGACCTTTTCTGGTTCTACAGGAGTAATTTCACCCACATTGAAAAGTTGTTCTTCTGGCAGATTTAACACCTTGTTTACTGCTGCCTCAGCCAATTCCCTCTCCACATCTTGAGGCGGCACACCGGCCTTGCGCTTGGCAATAAAGGGAGAGGTCTTTAAGGCTTGAAAGATGAATTCAGGCTTTACGCTTACCCGAACCTGTCTTTTTCCCTTTTTGTCAATTAGGGTAAAGGCCAGCTTGCCATAACGCAGCTTTTTGCAGTTTCCCTTGCCATAAGTGCAGCCTGTGGCCATCATTACCCCATCCAAAAAACAGGCCATGGCATGGCCTTCGGCCGTTTCAGCCAAGACCATAAGCTCTTTATCCTGACTTCTGCCCACTCCAAGTTTTCTCCTGGCCAAAAGTCCTGCCCTCAGTCCCAAAGGCATAGCCGGACACAAATGCCCATGGAAATACAATCCATGCTCAAACATCTCTTTTAACTCTGGGTCTTGAATTTCAATACTCATTTTTACCCCCTCTTTAGTGATAATGTTTATTAGTTTCTTGATGACTGCCTACCACGCCTCGGTCAGAACACAAAGCCGTTTCGAACTCCAAGGTTGAGTGATGAATCCCAAATTGAGTGGCTAGGAGCTCTTTAAGAATCCTTTTGATTTCCTCCAACCTGGGCAAATCCTCCTCTCTGATTTTTACATGGCATTCAAGACACCTCTGATGCTCATCAAGGGCCCAAAGGTGAAGGTGGTGAATGTTTTCTACCCCGTCAACTTGGGCCAAGGTCCGGGCAATCTTTTCTAAGTTATACCCATAGGGTGCCCGCTGCATTAAAATAGGCCATATCTCCTTGCTCAGACCTATACTGGCATAAAGTAAATATCCAGCAATCAAAAAGCTAAAGATGGTATCAATGGCATAAAGGTGTGTGAAATGAATAAGGACACCTGCCAAAATCACTCCTAGCGAAGACAGGGCGTCGGCCATAATGTGAAAAAATGCCGATTTGATATTAATGCTCTTTTGAGCATCTTTAAAAAGCAAAATACCAGTTAAAATATTGGCCAAAAGCCCAATGACGGCCACTATAAGCATCAAATCTATCTTAACAATGTGAGGACGAAGGAGCCTTTCTAGGCCTTCTTTAAAAAGAAAAAGGCTTACTCCAAACAGCAAAGATAAATTGAGGATGCTCGCCAGAATGCCAGCTCGGCGATACCCATAGGTATAAGCGGCATCTGGAGGGCGCAGGGAAACCTTATAGGCAATTAAAGAAAGAAGAATAGAAACACTGTCTGAAAGGTTGTGTAGGGCATCAGCCACAAGGGAAAGACTACCACTCAACACACCACCTATAAACTCCGCCGAGGTGATGATAAGATTAAGCCCCACGCTAAAATTAAGCCGCCTGATGGTATGGTTCATTTGATATTCCATAATTACTTTTTTTACATATCTATATCTGACAATATAAAAAGTCAACACAAAATTGATGAGCAGTCCTTTGTTTATTTGTAAAGCCGTTTTTTAAGTCCTAGTGCCACATCCACCAAACTTATCATTACTGGTACTTCAATCAAGGGACCAATTACGGCCGCAAAGGCTTGACCAGAACCAATGCCAAAAACGGCTATAGCCACGGCGATTGCCAGCTCAAAATTATTACTCGCAGCCGTAAAGGAAACGGTTACGGTTTTTGAATAATTCTCTCCTAATCTGTAACATATAAAGAAAGAGATAAAAAACATGAGTGCAAAATAGCAAATCAGGGGAATAGATATTCTTATTACATCCCAAGGAAGGGAGACAATATACTTGCCCTTTAAAGAAAACATGACCACAATGGTAAACAGTAGGGCAATAAGGGTGATGGGACTGATTTTAGGAATAAAAATGGTATCATACCAAAAATGACCTTTTGTCTTTGTTAAACTAAAGCGGGTAATGACTCCGGCTATAAATGGGATACCTAAATAGACAAAGACACTTTCAGCAATCTGTTTCATAGAAACATTTACCGCCATTCCCTTTAACCCCAGCCACTGGGGGAGTAAAGTGATAAAGATATAGGCATAGATAGAATAAAAGAACACCTGAAACAGAGAATTAAGGGCCACCAAGGCAGCCGCATATTCGGTATCCCCTTCGGCCAGATAATTCCACACAATTACCATGGCAATACATCTAGCCAGCCCAATAAGAATGAGTCCCACCATATAATTTGGGTAACGGTGTAAAAAGACAATGGCCAAAATGAACATAAGGATAGGTCCAATTACCCAATTAAGAAAAAGAGATAAAGAAAGTGCTTTCACATCCTTAAAAACTATACCCAATTCTTCATACTTCACCTTGGCCAGAGGAGGATACATCATAAGAATTAAACCAATAGCAATGGGAATAGAGGTGGTGCCAATTTGAAATCGGGTGAGGAATTTGACTACTGCAGGGCAGTAATATCCCAACCCTACGCCTAAAAACATGGCCAGGAATATCCACAGGGTGAGAAAACGGTCTGTCAACGATAGCCTTTTAGTTCCCCTGTTCATTTCTAACTTTCCTTAAGTAAAAATATTTTACAGTTGGTTAGGTGTAATGTTCATATATACGAATATATAAATATATCTATTTAACTTTTTTGTCAAGGAAGACAGGGTATTGGTAAAAGCAAATTTAACTTTTTAAACAACTAAAGTCTGGTTATGAAAATAAAAAGAGTTTTAGAACTCACCAGGGTTAGAGAGATATTTTTAGGTTTGTTTCGAGAGGCTGTAATTTTCACAAATTATGTCGCTGGATTCTTTTTCTACCAAAGAGTAAATAACAAATGCCCCCTAAATAGGGTATTAGCACTACTACCACAAGCCATAAAAACTTGGTATAGATTGCCTTTGTTTGAGCTCGAATTAAATCAATAATGGCCCAAAAGGTAATGAGAATAAAGGGCAAACTTAATATAGAAAAGACTAGAAAGTATTTGATATCTATCGCTGTATGCAAATTCATTTTCTCCCTAGGCAGACTTTTACATATCTACAATATTTGAATTAATAAAGCAAGCCCCATGGTCTCTGATTTAATCTTTTATCAACCAAATTTTTTAGAACCCAAAGCCGATTTTGACTCTTCCTTAAGGCCTGCTAATTTGGATTAAGAGGCTGAGATGATTTTTAAGAGGGAGGACCTGGTTTACTACCTTAACCTAACTTGCCACCTAAGCGATGAGTGATAATAGTGAACAGTGTGAGTTATATTCCCTTGCAATCCTTAACGGTGAACTGTTTTTCTTAATAATTTTGAATTATGGATTTTGGATTTTGAATTAGAAAAAGGAATTTGATTCAACATTCAAAATCAAAAATTAACCCAAAATCCAACATCAGATAGCCTTTAGCCTTTCAACTCCAATAAAGGTAGTAAGTTGAGTTACCTCACCAACTGATTTATGTCAAATAAAGGTACCATAATTGACATGACGATAAATCCTACAATAAGTCCTAAAATTAAAATGGATATAGGCTCGCTCAAGGCAAGGAGCTGTTTTAAAAGCTTATCTAGTTCCCTTTCGTAATAGACGGCAGTGCGTTTAACAAATTCTCCTAGTTTACCTGTTTTTTGTCCTGTGTTTAAGCTGGCAATAAACATATGGTCAAAAAGGCCTATTTGTTGAAATGATAAATCCAAAGGGGTTCCATCCTTTATTTTCCCCGCTGCCGTTTCAATTTGTTTGTGAAATATACTGTTTTTTACCACCAGTCTGGCCTGCATCATGGCCTCTATGAGGGGAATTCCGGCCTCCAGTTGAAAACCAAGCACGGAGGTGAATCTGGCAATAAGAAACTTCTTATAGATAGAAAGGCTCAAAAATGCCTTTTCAATCCATGTTCTAAATCCTCTCAGGTAAGCATACATAAGACGGATCAAAAGGAAGAAAGCCAAAATCAGGCCCATTAGATATAAAAAGTAGTGATGCAGAAAGATAGCCATCTTTATCATAAGCCTGGTGATGGAAGGGAGCTCCTTGTGTAAAGAGGCAAAGATTTTTTGCATCTTGGGCACGACATAGATGAGGAGAAAACTCACTACCCCGCTACCAAGGCTGATTACAAAGACAGGATAGATTAAGGTGGTGATCAACCTTTGACTCAAATTCCCCTTTTCTTCTTCATAATGAGCAATTTTAAACAGGATTTGAGAAAGATTGCCTGTCCTTTCAGCAATGGCGATCATGTTGATGTAAATAGGATAAAAGATACGGGGATATGTCTCAAGGGCGGCTGAAAACCGCATCCCTTCGTTTACTTTATCTTTTATGTCTAACAAAACATCCTTAAGCAGGCCCCTTGACTGGGTTGCCACAATATTCAAGGCCTCTACCAGGGGAATGGCACTTTCCAGCAAGGTGGCCAATCTAAAAAAGAGTTCTGCCCTTTGTGATTGTGAAACCCGACAAAAATACCTTACCCATATCTTGTTTAAAAAACGGTCCTCTTTTTTTTCTATGCGTTCCAGAGATTCAGGGTAAAGTCCCTTGTTTTTTAAGAGCAAAACAGCCTTTTGTTTGGCTTCAGCCTCTATGAGGCCGCTTTTTTTCACCCCCTGATTGTTATAGGCAATATATCTAAAACTTGGCATTGTTTTACAATTTGGTCACCAAAAGCACCTCTTCCGGAGTAGTAATTCCTTGTTTAACTTTATTTATCCCATCCTGCAACATGGAACACATACCTTCTTTAATGGCGGCGGCCTTAATCTCTCTGGCATCGGCCTTTTTAATAATAAGCCTTTTGAGAGGCTCTGTAATCTCCATGAGTTCAAAGATTCCAATTCTACCAAGAAATCCCGTGTGACGGCAGTGATTACAACCCATGCCTTTTTTATGAGCAGGCAGTTTAATACCATAATGTGCAAGCATTTCTTGAATTTCAGGGGCCGTTTCTACCTCTTGACCACAATGCGGACATATCCTTTTTACCAATCTTTGCCCCATGACAAGCAATATAGAAGATGCCAGCAAGAATGGTTCTACGCCCATATCAATCAATCTAGCCAGAGTGGTAGCGGCGTCGTTTGTATGGACAGTTGAAAGCACCAGATGCCCGGTTAGGGAGGCACTAATAGCGGTTTTGGCCGTTTCTACATCCCTGATCTCTCCTACCAGAATGACATCTGGGTCCTGACGCAAAAAATATTTAAGGGCGCTGTCAAAGCTAAGTCCGATTTTAGGGTTTACCTGCACCTGGGTAATGCCATCCATTCGGTATTCAATAGGGTCCTCAATGGTCATAACATTTTTTTCTCTGGTGGCAATCTCTTTTAGCGCCGCATAAAGGGTGGTGGTCTTGCCTGATCCCGTGGGGCCTGTAACCAGAATAATCCCGTTGGGTGAGGCCAGTTTTTGTTTAAATAGAGCCACTTGTTCAGGGGAGAGTCCAATATCATGCAGCCTGAGCAGTTCTTTTGAGGTGTCTAAAATTCTTAAAACGGCCTTTTCTCCAGTAATGCTTGGCATAATAGAGACGCGGATATCTATAGCCCTTGTTCCGACATTGACTCTAATGGCACCATCCTGGGGCCTTCTTGTTTCCGCCACATCCAATCCCGCCATTACCTTAATTCGGGAAATGACGGCTTCGTGTATCTTTTTAGAAAGGCGGCGATATTCAGAAAGTACCCCATCTATCCGGAAACGGATGCAAAGGTGGTCCTTTTCCCCCTCAAAATGAATATCACTGGCATTACTTCTGACGGCCTTGACAATGGTTTGATTGACCAGACGGACAATGGGGGCATCTGTGTAGGAGCCTTCAAGGATATCATTTTCATCAAACTCTGCCTCTTCCGGCCCTGCCTCTTCGGTTGTTTCTTCTTCAAGCCAGCTATATGCTTCCTCCAGGGCCTTAAGGATATCCTCTTTGGTTTTTTTGATGACCACCGGTGTCATCTTTAAAACAAACCCTAGATAATCGGCTTTTTTTATTCCTTCTTCATTTAGCACCCAAAAATAAAGATGATTGTTTTCGGCATAAACCGGGATAAAATCCTTTTTATCCCAGAATTTTTTATAAATAATGCCCACTTGTTCCGGAATGGTGGTAAAATCAATTTTTGACATGACTTTTCTGAAAGGTATCAATTTCCTTTTGGCTGGTAATGATCTTGGTTGTCAAAAAAACCAATAAATTTGTCCTGTCTGAAGTGAGTTTTTTGTATTTAAACAGGTTGCCCAACAAGGGAATAGAGGAAAGCAAAGGGATATGCTGTTCGCTGTAACCCTTATCGTTTTTAATCAAACCACTAATTAAAATCTTATCTCCATCTTTCAGGGCAATTTTGGTGTTTGTGCTCCGCGTAAGTGTAACTGGGGCCACAGTTTGTCCTGCATTCAGGGTCTCCATGATCTTTTTAACTTCTAATGAGATTTCCATAATAATTTTGTCTCTACTGATATGCGGCAAAATATTCAGTTTCACACCCACATCCCGATAATCATAAGAGAAGATAGGATTACCATTAACATCATACTTCTGGCTGATAAGATAGGGCCTGTTTTCTCCTACAAAGATGTTTGCCTTTTGGTTATCTAGGGTAACTAGACGAGGGTTTGAAAGGATGTTGATTCCCTGCTGCGTCCTGAGCATATTTAATAAGGCACTGATGGTGGGAAACTTCACACCCTGGTAGGTAATGACATTTCCCAGCACCCCCAAGCTGAAACCACCTGGCAAAGGGGCCATTTGATTATTGTTTAAAATAGAGTTTTGAATATTGGCCAGCGAACCAGTAGTGGTCATGCCTGTGGCCCCGATAGTGCTACCTGCCTTGGCAGCCCCTGACCATTCCACGCCAAACTCCGAGAGCTTAGAAAGAGAAGTTTCAATAATTAAGGCCTCAATATAAACCTGTTTTCTGGGAATATCTAGCTTCTTAATCAAGGTATTAATGCGGTCAAAGACCTCGGGCGAGCCAAAGACAATAATGGCATTTGTAGAGTCATCATAAGAGATAGCCGTTTGTTTAAAGCTGGGACTCTTGGCCAGGAGCTTTGTAATGACGGTATAGACATCTTTGGCCACGGCGTTTTTGAGATAAAATACCCGTTGAGTATTCTGTTTCTGGCCGATGATTTTATCAATCATGTCCTGAATTTGAGGAAAATCTTCTTTTCTGGCGGCTACCAGAATGGAATTACCTGTGGTTTCGCTTGAAATAATAGGCCGATAAAAAAGATTGCTTTCTTTCGTTAAATTAACAAAAAAACGGTTTAATTCCGTGGCTACGGTTTGGGCCGAGGCCCCTTTAATAGGAATCAGTTTTAAAATAAATTCTGGACGCCTATCAAGGTCTCTTAAAAGTTTCTCTATCTGCGCAACTTTCTCTTTTATATCGGTAACCACCACGGCATTTAACCCTGTAATAAACTCTATATGGCCAAAGCCAGAAACAAGGTGCGCTAGGGGTGCCTTTAAACGGCTCACATCCACATTGTTTAATCGCACGACCGTGGTCAATACGGTTTCAGGTGCCTCCTTAAGTCCAGAGACATAAGTTGAGCCTATATCCCTTAGTTCTCTCTTGGGAATAATAAGGAGGTTTTTGCCCTGTTGAACCGTAATCAGGCCATTGGCATTCAGAACACTATGAAAAATGCGCAATAAATCCTTCTGACTGAGAGGTATAGGAGAATAAATGGTTACCGTCGCATTTCTGGGAATGGCCTCTGGGACATAACTGATATTTTGATGGGTAGATTTGGCAATAAACTTAATAAAATCAGTCAGTCCTACCTTTTCGAGATGGACTTTGAGAGGTTCATCTGCCAAGGCCCCAATATGCCATATAGCAGTAAAGAGCAAAAAGAGACAAATTAAACCACAAATGCGGCGTTTCATTTAGTCTATCTCTACAAAAAACGTTTTCTTTTTTCCATTTCTTAAAATATCCAGATTAACACTGGTCATCTCTCGCATCTGATTAAATAAACCCATCATTTTGGCTGGTTCTGTAGTAGGTTGTCCATTGACACTGATAATAATATCTCCCCTTCTTAACCCAACTTTTCTTAAAATACAAGAGTTGCTTAAATATCCTAAACGATACCCAATTGGCCTTTTGCCTTGAAAATAAGGTTCAATTCTTACCTGCTTGAAAAATTGATTTACATCTTTAAGGGCGGCTTCCACGACCTTTCTTTTCAACTTAAATCGCTCTATAGATAAAGTTGCTTCCTGTTTGACATTTGAGCTTTGACCTCCTCCCCATTGATTTTCCTCCATTTTAAATGTCTTTATCTCGCCTGTATTTTTATCGATCATATATACCACACTATCTCTAATCTCTTTCAAAAACCAGTGCTTATTCAAAGGGTTAGCCTCGTCTACAATTACTACTGGTTTATCAACCTTTTTAAACAGGGCCATGGGGTGCGCCCCGGTTGCAAAGCCAATCAACTTATAGCCCTCAATATCCGGGCTGGTGGTTACCTTTTGGGCCTTTTCTTCAGAACTAACCTGTTTTTGAAAGGCCTTCTCCTGAACCCGTACCCCTAAGATATTCCTTTTTAAAATTAAACCTATGTCAAGCTTATTTTGGGTGGCATTTTGAAAAAAGGATTCGGTTCTAATTTGAGGTAACGTTTCATCCTTCAATTTAAATAACACTAACCCTGAAACCAGATAAGCAGAAACAATGCCCAAAAATAAGGTATAAATCCCAGGCCATATCCTATGCAAAAAACTCATGTTAGCATAATAGCTAAATTTTTATGAGCAATCAAGCCCTGGACTCAGGCCTCTGTTAAAGTCGGAATTTTCAAAAATCCCAAGACACCTACACCCAAGCGGGTGCAGGACACTCGCTTCTTGCGCCTAGAAAGGGCCAAGTCGAACTTCCGATACAGCCAATAAACCTTCTTCTGGTTCATCCGGAAGCCTTCCTTGTGGTTAACCCCCCTTTAACCACCGCCATCACCTTTGGGGAACAATATGAAAATTTTTTTCTCTTCATGATTTATGGTCTGCTTTATAAGCTCGCTTTATTCCAAGCAAATTCTAATAGAGTAGAAAAAATTCCCCAAGAGAGAAAAATTTTTTCACTTTTTGATTGAAGTGAGAAGATATTTAAGGGCCAAAAATAATGAAAAAAATCAGAGGGATTGAAAGAAATCCTTTTTAAAAAAGATTTGGCATGATTTATGCTAAAAAAATTATTCAAAAACGTCGTAATTTTTATCCTGCACCCCTAGGGGTGCAGGATAAAAAGTTAAGGGAGGTGGAGGGGGGGGACGAGACAGTTGTTTAGTATTGGTGACATTAGATGTGAATAGCAGAGCGGAGGAGGTGATAGATGGGTATAGATAGGTGTTATGCTAGGTATAAGGAGAGGTGGAAGATAGAGAGGATGTTTTTTTGATTTAGAGAGTATGGATTCGAGTTTAGGAAGACGCATTTAGAGATGGTTTCAGGATGGAAATGTTATTTAGGGAATTGAAGGGATTTTTAGTGGAAGAGCTAGGAAGGATATGGAAATTACCGAGTAAGATTGAAGAAAAGTTAAGGAACTATTTGCTATCTGACTCGGTAGCCAAAAGTGTCCAATATTATTTAAAATAGTTTTAAATTTCAAAATATTATCTCTAAGAAAAAGGAGGTAATTATGAAAAAGCTGTTATTAGTAATGCTTTTTGGGGCTCTTATTTTTGCAAATGTTGTTCAAGCTGCTCCTTTTCAGAATGGAGATTTTGAGACAGGAGATTTCACAGGATGGAGCGGTGATCTGATCAGTACTGGTACCGTTGATCCCGACTTGGATTCACACTTTTCCTTAGTCAATGTACCTGGTCAAACCTTTCAGAATAGCGCAAATGTTACGAACGACAACATCGACTGGATAGTCACTCTCTATCAGGACTTTACCTTGGATAGCCTTTTAGGCCCGGGCTATACCATGGATATTACTTTTTGGATTCAGTGGTCACCCACAGACAGCACTTGGGACATGCTTTCCGCGACCCTTTCCGATACTGGTTACACTAACACGGTGGACCTCCTAAGCGGCGTTTCCGATACCGATCTTCTAAACGGTACCTGGGTCACCCAGGACATCACCAGCTTTGCCCAGACCTGGGGCGGTCAGGACGTAGAGCTTGCCTTTACAGTGACAGACTGGGATTGGATTACCCCGGACTCATTCACCATTGACAACATCTCCTTTAACCAGCATGCGCCTGCGGCCCCTGTGCCTGAGCCGGCAACCGTGTTGCTCCTAGGGAGCGGGCTTTGCGGGTTGGCTTTTACCAGGAAGAGAAAGAGGGATTAAAAAAGGAAGGCCTTTTTGGCCTTCTTTTCTCATTTAAGGAGGGGATGTTTTTGTCCTTGAATATTAAGGTATTAAATAGTGTTAAGGAATAACCAGCTATTCTTTTTATACTTATCTGTTTTTGAAACTAGGAGGAAGGAGGAAAAAACAATGAAAAGGTATTTCAACTATTTAAGGATTGCAATGGCCTGCGGTTTGTTCGTGGCTTTGGCCTGGGCTTTGTTTCCATCTCTGGTCAGTGCTTCTTATTGGGCAAAGACTTATGGGGGATCTTATTATGATGAAGCAAGGGCCATTCAGCAGACAAGTGACGGCGGATACGTCGTGGCGGGGTGGACTGAAAGCTTTGGTGCAGGTGGAGCGGATATTTTGGTCCTGAAACTTGATAGCGACGGCCAATTGGAATGGCAAAGGACATACGGGGGCTCCAATACTGATAGGGCATATTCCATCCAACAAACATCTGATGGCGGATACATCGTTGCTGGAGAAAGTGCATCTTTTTCTAATGATGGAACTTACGATATGTGGGTTTTGAAACTCAAGAGCAATGGAGATATAGAATGGGAAAAACGCTATCACCAAAATAAGGATTATTTGC
>JALWFG010000005.1 GCA_027038965.1 Candidatus Desulfofervidaceae bacterium
AACTATAAAACTCCTTATTCTGTCTACTACAACAATGACCCAAAACCCCTTTCTAAAAAATGGGAGATTTATGCTTGACAAATTTTATATTAACCATTATATCTTTCCAAAAAATTGGGGCATTTCATTCTATTCTATTTCATAATCAATATTTTCTATCTCAAACACTATCTCTTGTGGCTCTTTATATTCAATTTCATCTTTTTTATTTGGATTTTTTGCAGTTAAGTCGTAATTATTTTTAACTATATCTTCAATTGACACAATCCAGCTATTTTCTGAAACTTCTCTTTTTTCAAATTTTTCTAACGCATCTTTAAAATGTTCGTCTTTTATCCTCTGGACTTTTGTAAATTTTCCTTCTAGTTCATAATACCAAATTTCTTTAGTTGGGACCCCAGTTTTTTCAAAAAATACTAAATTTGTTTTTACTCCTGCACCCATTGCTGAAAATACACCTTGAGGAAGTGAAACTATAGCAAAAACATTACATTTCTCTAAAAGTTCTTTCCTTATCTCTTTAAATTTCCCTTCACCAAACATTATTTGACCTTCTGGTAAGACCATTCCAACTCTTCCACCGTTTTTAAGCTTTCTCATAATGTATTGAAGGGCAAGGGCTTCTGTTGAAGCTATTGGATAAGGAAAATTATTTTGAACCTGTCTGTTCTCTTTTCCACCAAAAGGAGGATTGGTTATAATAACATCAAATTTCTCATCTTCGGGTATATTGTGCACATCTTCCATCAGAGTATTTTTCCTAAAGTAATTGGGATTTGCAATCCCGTGTAAAATCAAATTCATTGTGCCCAATAAAAATGGAAGTGGTTTCTTCTCCTGTCCGTAAAAAGTCTTATTTTTTAATAGTTCTGTTTGTGAAACTGTAATGTTGTCATTCTTTTTTAATAGATATTTATAAGCCTCAATTAAAAAACCAGCCGAGCCACCAAATGGGTCAAGTATTGTTTCTCCAATCTTCGGCTTTATGACATTAATTATGAATCTTATTACAGGTCTTGGTGTGTAAAACTCTCCGCCCCAGCCGGCTTCTGAGCCCATTTCCAATAAAAGCTCTTCATAAACTTGGGATAGGATATGAGAATCTTCATAACTTGAAAAGTCTATTTTATTTATTTTTTCTATTACATCCAGTAAATTGTAAACAGATTTAATTTTATTTCCCGTGATTTCTTTAAAAACTTCTGCAACTTTTTCTTTTTCTGGAGTACCACTTAAATTTCTTAAATATGGAAAAAGAATGTTATTGATAAAATGTATTAAAGTTTCTTCAGGTTTAATAATTTTTGTAAATTCTTCATCAACATCATTTACAAAATCTTTCAAAGAATCCTTTGGCTTTCCTATCCAATCCTTATTTTTAGCCCAGTTAGACCATCTTAGTTTTTTGTCAATTATTGGTTTATACTCTTCACCTTCCAAAACAGCTAACTCTTCTTGTTGATTTTCAACATCTTCAAATATTCTAAGAAATAAAAGCCATGATAATTGCTCTATGTAATCAACTGTTGCATTTGTCCCGTCATCTCTACGCATTATATCACAAATGGCCTTAATTTCGTTTTTTACTATCTGCTCTTTTGGGTTCATATTGTGCTCCTGACTAAGACATCTAAAAAGCTAATAAAACTAATCTCTTTACTTTGCTTTTTTCATCTTCAGCCAAAAGTAAATCTTCTTTAATTTTCTTTGTTATTAAAAATCCACCTATTGTTTTTTTGAGTATTTTAATACTTCATCTAACAATTCTGCAGTTAGAGTTAATGATTCTAAGTTTACTTTAGAAATAAAACAGGCAAAAGGATTTGTCTTGCACCCCTACGGGGCAGGACAGTATCTTGTTTAATCAAAAAAGTTAACATGAAGAAAGAAAAAAGCCAAGTGAAAAGTTATACGGTAAGCAGGAAGTCCTTTGGTGGCATAATTTTTATAAGACCTGTTAAATATCTAACGCTGGGCTAGGAAGAAAAGAGTTATCAGAATTGTTGCCAAAAAGGTAGCCTTAAGGATTTCTATTCTTAAAATGGGTTAAAATATGTTTGCTTAAAGAAGTTATTATACTTTTTAAGACATTGTCCAGTATAGCTTTGAGGATGGTTAATAATCTCTTCTGGGGTGCCCGCAGCGATGATTTCCCCTCCCCTATCACCTCCTTCTGGCCCTAGGTCAATTAGATAATCAGCCCACTTGATAACTTCAAGATTGTGTTCAATAATAAGCAAAGAATGTCCCTTCGTCAAAAGTGTCTGGAAGACATTTAAAAGGCATTGAATATCATGGGGATGTAAGCCAACTGTAGGTTCATCAAAGATAAACAAAATTCCTTTTTTCCCGTTTTCCCGCAAAAATTTAGCCAGTTTGAGCCGTCCGGCTTCTCCCCCAGAAAGGGTATTTATAGGCTGTCCCAAACGTAAATATCCTAACCCAACCTTAATCGCTGGCAAAAGTTGCCTGACAATTTGAGGCTGAAAGGAGAAAAAATGCCTTGCTTCCTGAAAGGTCATATTAAGCACATCGGCAATGTTTTTACCCTTAAAGGTAATTTCAAGAATGTCTTCTTGATATCTTTTTCCTTTACATACCGGGCATGTAATATAAACATCAGATAAAAACTGCATTTCTATTCGTTCATAACCTGCTCCTTGACAGGCAGGACATCTCCCTCCAGGGCTGTTAAAAGAAAAGTGTCCTGGATTAAGTCCCTTGGTCTTGGCTTCAGGCAAAGAGGCAAAAAACTTGCGGATAGAAGTAAAAATATCTAAATAGGTAGCAGGATTGGCCCTAGGTGTTTGACCGATAGGGCTTTGATCCACAAGAATAATATCGCCCACCTTTTCAAAACCTGATATCCGTTTGTAAATACCTGGTTTGCCGCAAAAATCGCCTTTTTCTTTTTTAATCCCTTTATAAATAATTTCCTGTGCCAAGGTGCTCTTTCCAGAACCAGAGACCCCTGTAAGACAAACCATAACCCCAAGCGGAATCCGAACATCAATTCCCTTTAGATTGTTGGCTTTTGCCCCTTGAATTTCTATCCATCCCTTGGGCCTACGTCGAAGGTTAGGCATCTTTATTTGTTTTTTGCCTGTTAGGTATTGGGCAGTTAGTGTGTCTTGTTTCTTAAATTCTTCTATTGTTCCCCAAAATACAATTTGCCCTCCCCTTTCCCCTGCACCAGGCCCTAACTCAAGCACATACTCCGCTGCCTTCAAGATGTCTGGGTCATGCTCTACTACTACCACGGTATTTTCTTGAGCCAGCCTTTTAAGAATATTTATCAAACGTTCATTATCCCGGGGATGAAGTCCCACGCTTGGCTCATCTAAGATAAATAGGGTGTTCACCAGTGCTGAACCAAGGGCCTTGGTCAAATTTACCCTGGCTACCTCACCACCTGATAGGGTCCGAGATTGACGGTCAAGGGTAAGATAACCTACCCCTGCTTCTTTAAGATAAAAAAGCCTCCGCTTAATTTCATTTAAAAGGAGGTTGACGGCAGGATTTTCTATTTCTAAAAATTCGGCGGTGAAAAAATCGTAAGCCTCATCAATAGATAAAGATAAAATCTGGGCAATATCCCTCCCCTTCAATTTATATTGCAAAACCTCCCTTTTAAATCTGGTTCCCTGACAATCAGGACATGTAAAATAGCCCCGGTAACGAGATAGAAATACCCGAACATGCATTTTGTAACTTTTTGTTTCCAGCCAATCAAAGAAGCCCTTAATACCATAAAAGCCAGGGCCGCCATTTATAATCATGGCCTGATGCTGAGAAGAAAGCTGGGTAAAGGGAACATCTACAGGAATGCCCTGGTTTTGACAAAAGCGCATAAGGTCTTCATATTCTTCACTGTACTTTTTCCATATCTTGATGGCCCCTTCAGCAAGGGACATATTTTTGTCAGGGATAACTAAATCCATATCGTAACCAATTATCTTTCCAAACCCTCGGCAGGTAGGACAGGCCCCCAGAGGGCTATTGAATGAAAAAAGATTGGCATGAGGCCTTTGATAAACCTTATTGCAATAAGGGCACATATAATCCCTAGAAAAGAGCTTGAGTTCTGAAGACTGCCAAATATAAATAGCGGCCTTGCCTTGACCAAATTGATAGGCCATCTGTAAGGCTTCATGAAGTCTTTCATTTTGGGAGGTATTTAAACGGTCAATAAACACATAAATACATCTTTCCTGATGCCAATTTAGCTCATCTAGATTTAAGATTTTTCCATCCTTTAAAATTCGGTCAAATCCATGTTTTAAAAGAAAAAATCTATCTTCTTTAGGCCTTGCAACCTGATAAGGAAAACAGATAAACAGTTTTTCCCCTCTATATCTTTGCTGAATTTCATTTATTATTTCTTGGATATCATAGGCCTTAACTTCTTTTCCGCATTGGGGGCAATAAAGCGTAGCCAGATGGGCAAATAGTAATTTTAGATAATCATTAATCTCTGTCATTGTCCCTACGGTAGACCTAGAGGTCTTGACAGGGTGTTTTTGATCAATTGCAATGGCAGGCAAAATTCCCTCAATTTTTTCAACATTGGGTTTGTCCATACGCTCAATAAATTGTCTGGCATAGGGAGAGAATGTTTCTACATACCTTCTTTGGCCTTCGGCATAAAGGACATCATAGGCAAACGAAGACTTACCGGCCCCACTTACTCCGGTAACTACAATCAATTTGTTAATGGGGAGGGAAACATTAATCCCCTTTAGATTATTCTGGGTGGCATTATAGATATGAATAAAATTGTCTAAATGTTGAGGCATATTTTTATTTTAACGCCTGATTGGAACTGGTCAAGAAAGGAACGATGAATTGGAATAAGGACTTCACATTTACTGCTTTTTCTGTTAATCTCAGCATCAAAATTCAAGGGAGGAAGAACATGGGAGAAATATTAACACCGACATCAGAATTTAATTTTGCTTGTCATAAAGGTCTTTCTTGTTATACCCAATGCTGTCGTAAGGTAAATATCTGGCTTTTGCCCTATGATGTCTTGAGGATGAAAAACGCCTTGGGTATTTCTTCAGAGGAGTTTTTAGTGAAATATACCTTACCCCGAAAAGGACAAAAAGGCCTGCCTCTCGTCCTTTTAAAAATGCAAAGCAATGAAGAGAATACCTGTCCCTTTGTAAGGCCAGATGGATGTATCATCTATTCTGATAGGCCTTGGCCGTGTCGAGCTTATCCTATTTCTCAAACCGAAAAGGACGGGGAATATACCCTTATTAGATTTAATTTCTGTAAGGGTTTTGAGGAAGAAAGAAAGTGGACTGTTTCTGAATGGATAGAGGATCAAGGCCTAAAGCCATTTTTAGAAATGGAAAAGGCATATCGGAAAGTAACCCAAAGCCCAAATTGGGAGCGGATTGCCTATCTTAAGGGAGAACCTTGGCAAATGTTTTATCTGGCCTGCTATAACATTGATAAGTTTAAAACATTTGTAAAGGAAAGTCCAAGTATAAAAAGGTTAATACCTCAGGAAAGACTTCGGTTAATCAAAGAAAGTGAAGTAGAGCTTTTAAAATTTGCCTTTGATTGGGTAAGGTTTGCTATTTTGGGCGAGGCCGTGTTTGACTAAGATTGAGGGATTAACCTACATTTTGCTTTAACTCCTTTATAAACTCTATTTCTGCCTTTAGCAATTTTTCTAAATGTTCAGGAATGGCAATTCTGCTTGGTGCCTGGCCTTCCTGGGCAAGCTTTTTTTTAAGTTCTTGGGCCCATTGAAGGGCATCATTCAAGAGCTGAATTCGTTTATCTATCACCCTTACTAATTGCTTAGGGCCAAAAAACGAAAATTCATTTAAAAAGTAAAGGCCTAAATCCAAATTAAAGAAAGGTCTTTCTATGATTAAAAAGTTCCGAATAAAAAGCCTTTGAAAATATCTATTTCCCTTAGTCGTAAGGGAATATACATACTTTTCAGGACGATTTCCTTCCCTATCTACAGTCTTCTTAAGATAGCCATTTTTGGCCAATTTATCTAAGGTATAATAAATAGAAGTCAAACTGACGTTTGTAAGAGGAGTAATCTCTCTTTTGATGATTTCTTTGATTTTATATCCGTGCAAAGGTTGTTTCTTAAGGAGCCCCAATAAAATAAGCTCTAATTTCACTTTTTCCCTCCTGTAAGGAAGTCTAGCAATAAATTAGCAGATTTCTCCATCTCCTGTAAAGACAAAAATTCATCGTAGGAGTGGACATTTTTCATTCCTGTCCCTAAAATTACGCTCGTAATTCCCTTCTCATTGAAAATATTGGCATCACTTCCTCCACCACTTATCTTCAGCTTCATTTCCATATCCAAGGCCTCTCCTGCCCTTTTAATTTCTTTAATCAAGGGATGGTCCTCTTTTACATACATCAGGGGATAATCATCCTCAATTTTGATTTCAAGTCTTGGTAAATCCTCTATTTTAGCAACTTTTTCTAAGGCCTTTTGGAAAGAATCAATAATTTTTTGCGTTTGAATTTGAAGCTTTTCCTTTTGATGACTCCTTACCTCACCCTTAAGCACTACTTTGGCAGGGACAATATTTGTAGCCGTGCCACCGTTAATTAATCCAATGTTGCAAGTAGTTTCTTCGTCAATACGTCCCCATTTCAAAGGAGAAATGGCCTTAGAAGCCAACCAAATGGCGTTAATGCCTTCTTCGGGCCTCACTCCAGCATGGGCCGCTTTTCCCAATACCTCTATTTGAAAACGATTGGCCATAGGGGCTCGATGAATAATTTCACAAGGATTTCCCCCATCCAAGACTATTCCCCATTTGGCCTTTATCAGGGAATAATCAAGCTGTTTTGCCCCCAAGAGCCCAATTTCTTCGCAGATGGTAAAGACTGGTTGCAAGGGTGGATGGCTTAAGTGATTTTCTTTTATAGCTCTGAGCACCTCTAGAATAATGGCTACACCTGATTTGTCATCTGCCCCTAAAATTGTAGTCCCGTCGCTTTTCAAAACACCATTTTTTTCAATTACTACAATCTCTTCTCCCGGCCTTTGCACGGTATCAAGATGGGCGTTAAGCATGATAGCATCCACTGATTCTATCTTTATATCTCCTTCCATCCAACCAACAATATTTCCAGAATTGGCTCCTAATTTTTCTCCTGCATCATCTTCTGTCCAACTAATATCTAAACTGTTTAGAATTTCTTTTACATAACCTGCCACTAAGCCTTCTTCCCTAGAAGGACTGGCCAAGCGGACCAGGTCTATAAAGGTATTTTTTAGTCGTTCCATATTAATCATCTTTTCCCTCCATCCATTCTAAGGCCCTTTGCCTTGCCCAAGCATCCCAAAAAAGGATGGTTTCCAAATTCATTTCAGAAACAGGTTGATGCACATTCATTACATTTTCAATTAAAACCGGGATGTCAGCAAAGGTTATCTTCCTTTGAAGAAAGGCCTCTACAGCAATTTCGTTTGCAGCATTAAGTACCACAGGCATACTACCTCCAACTTGGGCTGCTTCTAAGGCCAATTTCAAGCACGGAATTTTTTCAACCTCAGGCGAAAAAAATTCCAATTTTTGCTCCCAAAGACTTAAAGGCTCAAGTGGTAATTCACACCTTTGAGGATAATTCAAGGCAAAAGCAATAGGCAACCTCATATCAGGTTGACTTAAATGGGCCAAAATTGTTCCATCAACAAGTTCCACAAGTGAATGCACCAAACTTTGGGGATGAATAATCACCTTAATATTCTTTAATGGCATATCAAACAACCACATGGCCTCAATCACTTCCAAACCTTTGTTCATCAAGGTCGCAGAATCAACGCTAATCTTTGCTCCCATCGACCACCGAGGGTGACTTACTGCTTCCTGGGGTGTTATTTTTTGAAAATCCTTATCTTTGCCCCAAAAAGGGCCTCCTGAAGCCGTCAGAATTATATTTTTAACTTCAGCCTTTTTTCTTTCCATAAGAAGTTGGAAGATGGCACTATGCTCGCTATCTACAGGCAAAAGCTGCTCTCTTGCTCTAATGGCCTTTTTAACCAGACTTCCCCCAGCTACTAGGGTTTCTTTGTTAGCTAAGGCTACTGTTTTCCCAGCATTAAGGGCTGCAAGAACTGGTTTTAAACCGCTAATTCCTACCATTGCCGCCACTACAACAGAGGTTTCAGGCAAGGTAGCTATTTCAATATAGCCATCTTCTCCATGAAGCACCTGGACTCTCAAACTAGACGGCAATTCTTCCTTTAGCCTTAAGGCATCTTCTTTTTCCAAAACACACACATATTGCGGTTTAAAGGTTAGAATCTGTTTTTTTAAAAGGGCAACGTTCCTGCCTGCTCCTAGAGCAATTACTTTAAACCTTTGAGGGAAAAACGAGACTACTTCTAAGGTTTGTCTCCCAATAGAGCCTGTAGAGCCAAGTATCGTCAGATATTTCATCTCAACCACCAGTCCCAAAAGTAATAACTAAAGGGCAATGCAAATAAAAGGCCGTCAATTCTATCTAAAATCCCCCCGTGTCCAGGCAAAATAGAGCCGCTGTCTTTTATCTTGTTATAACGTTTTAGCACTGACTCAAAAAAATCTCCAGTTTGTTCGATGATGGTGATAAAAGGAGCCAAGAGGAGCGACGGAATTAAGGCCAACTTGGGTAAAAACGGTAGTAACACTAAGGCTACCAAAAAGGCACCTAGAAATCCTCCCAACAACCCTTCCCAGGATTTTTTAGGACTTACTTTGGGATAAAGCTTGTGTTTTCCAAACCGACATCCAATATAAAAGGCGCCGGTATCACTGGCAAACACTACAAACAGGGTCCAAAGCAACAATATCCTGCCTTGAGATAAAGAGAGGAAAAAGAGGGCATGCCCTAAGAGAAAAGGAGGGTAAATCAATCCAAAACCCAATATAGGGAGATAGGAAGCAAGGTCTGGCTGCAAACCATAAATAATAATAAAGCTGAGGCTTAACAAAAAAAAGGCCACACTCAAGCCCAAAAGGGGGAATCCAAGTGTCAATAAAATAAAGAAAATGGTGCCTGCTAAGATGGCAATAAAGAGAAGATACTTATTTGTCACATGCCACATATTTAAATATTCCCATTGTCCTAACAAACTTATCCCGATCACCAAAAAAACTATGGCCCAAAATGGAGAGAAAAGCACTACCCAAACAATCAAGGGCAAGAAGGTAATAGCTGTAATAATTCTTTTAACATGTTCTTTATTCATGCTTTAGTTGCTCTGATAATTTTCCAAAGCGCCGCTCTCTTCTCTGATAGTCTTCTAGGGCTTGGATGAACTTTGTCTTGGAAAAATCAGGCCAGAGGGTAGGAGTGACATAAAATTCGGCATAAGCCGCTTGCCAAAGCAGAAAGTTACTCAACCGCATCTCTCCACTTGTCCGAATAATAAAATCAGGGTCGGGTAAACCCCTTGTCCAAAGATAATTGCCAAATATTTTCTGATCTATCTTTTCCGGCAGGAGGGTTCCATCAAGCACATCCTTAACAATGGCCTTTACCGCGGTGATAATCTCTTGCCTTCCCCCATAACTCAAGGCCAGATTTAGCACCATTGCCTTACAATGGCTGGTAGCAGCAATGGTCTCAGAAATCTTTTTTTGAGTAGACAAGGGCAACAGACTAACCTCCCCCGCTACTCTGAAACAAATATCTTGCTTGAGCATATTTGGAGTTTCTGTTTGGAGGTAATCTTCAAGAAGCTTCATTAAAAACTCTACTTCTTCCTTAGGACGTTGCCAGTTTTCTAAAGAGAAGGTATAGAGGGTAAGCACCTTAATACCAATCTCCCTGGCTGCCTCAATAATCTCCTTCGCCCTTTTTGTCCCTTCTTGATGGCCAAAAACTCTATTCAATCCCCTCTTTTTGGCCCATCTTCCATTACCATCCATAATGATGGCTACATGTTGGGGCAATCGGTTGAAATCAAGCATCTATTTCCGCCTTGTATTTTTGGTAATTTTTCACAACAATTTCTCTTACTCTTTCTGCTAGAAGCTGCTTGTCCCTATCTGTATAATCACTTACAACTATCGGTTTGTCAATAATAATAGCCACCTTTCCCTTCCGAATACGTTTCCCTCCTTTAGGTAAAATTTGCCTTGTTCCAACAATGGTCAAAGGGACAATCGGCACCCCGGTACGCAACGCAAGGAGCATGCCTCCTCCCTTAAATTCGTTTATCCTTCCGGTTTCACTTCTTGTTCCTTCAGGGAAGATAACAATAGAATACCCCTCTTTTATTTTTTTAATGGCCTTTAAAAGCGCTTTGTAAGCCTCTTTAGGACTTTCTCGCTTGACTGGAATATGTCCACAAGCCTTAATACCCCACCCTACAAAAGGGATATAAAAAAGGCTTTGTTTGGCCATCCATTTGAACTGAATCGGAAGAAAACCCATAAGAGTAAAGATGTCATATTGACTTTGATGGTTGGCAGCAAATACATAGGTCTTATTAGGGTCTATATTTTCAAGTCCTATTACCTTCACTTTTACTCCACTTGCCCAAACAATCGTCTTTGCCCAGATACGGGCCAAAATATGGGGAACATTCCTTTTTGTCCAGGGAAGAATGCTTGTCAAAAAAGCAAAGGGATAAAAAATGATACTGATAATTGCTATCCACAAAAACACCAAGATGCTTCTTAGCATAGGGCTAAATTCCCATAACCTTCACAAATACCTTTCTATGCCTCGGGCCGTCAAACTCACAGAAAAAAATTCCTTGCCATGTGCCTAGGACAAGATGAAGTTTTTCCACCATTACCTGAACAGAAGAACCTATAAGACTGGCCTTAATGTGAGCTGGGGAATTGCCCTCAAGATGTTTATAACCTGCCTCCCAAGGAATAACCTGATTTAAAATATTCAAGATATCCTCAGGCACACTTGGATCGGCATTTTCATTAATTGTTACCGCTGCCGTAGTATGTGGCACGTAAACAAGACACAAACCGTTTTCTATATTACTTTTACGCACTATTTCTTCAACTTGAGCAGTAATATCAATAAATTGAGTTTTCCTAGTGCTGTTAACATAGATAGTCTCAGGCATTTTTTCATTACTCCTTTATCTGATTATGACTTCATCTTTGTCATCTTTTTCTGATAAAAAGACGTCTATCATTTCTTCTTGAGCAGTGGGCACATATAGCCCAATATAGTTGGCCATAATCGGCAATTCCCGATGATTACGATCAATAAGCACTGCCACTTCTATTTTTTGAGGACGACCAAAATCCATAATAGCATCCATAGCGGCCCTAATGGTTCTACCTGTAAAAATTACATCATCTACCAAAACAATATTTTTATCATCAACGCTAAAGGAAATCTCTGTTTTTTTCAGGAGAGGTTGTTGAACGAGTCTGGTCCAATCATCCCGGTATAAATTAATATCTAAAGTTCCCAGCAAAGGCTTTTTGCCTTCTATCTCAAAGATAATGTTTTGTAATCTCTTGGCCAAATAAGCTCCTCCAGTATAAATTCCCACTAAGGCCAAATTTTGGCTGCCCTTGTTGTGTTCTAGAATTTCATACCCAATACGCATCAGGGCCCTTTTAATCTCATCACCGGCCATTATAACTTTGGACATTTCCATCTCCATAAAAATATGAAAGGTAATAATATCAACAATATATAAATTTGTCAAAATAAAGACTAAGCCCAAATCTACAATCGGAAGTGGGCGAATAGCCCAAGTAGGGGGAAGGTTAAACAAATTTAAAGAAAATTTTCTAAATCTAGATTGAGACTCTCTGAAGCCATTTTGAGTTTTTGAAGGGCCCGTTTTTCAATCTGTCTAATTCTCTCTCTAGAAACCTTAAATCTCTTTCCAATCTCTTCTAACGTATGCTCGCTTTCTCCTCCTAGCCCAAATCGCAACCGCAAGATCTCTTGTTCTCGAGGTGTAAGGGTTGCCAAAATTACCTGAAGTTTCCTAGAAAGCTCGGCATGAGTAACTGCGTCAAAGGGAGAAACCGCCTTTGAATCTTCAATAAAATCTTTAAGGGTGCTATCCTCGTCCCCAATTGGAGACTCAAGAGAAATAGGTTCTTTGACAGAGCATAAAATTCCTGTAATTTTTTCCAAGGGCAATCCTGTTTTTTCAGCCACCTCCTTAGGGGTAGGCTCTTTGCCTCTTTCTTTAAGAAGTTCATAAAACGCTTTTAAAACTTGATTTTTTAACTCTACAAAATGAACAGGTAAACGAATTGTCTTAGCCTTATCCAAAATAGCCCTTGTAATTGATTGTCTTATCCACCAAGTAGCATAGGTGCTAAAACGGTGGCCTTTGGTATAATCAAATCGAAAAATGGCCTTCATAAGGCCAAGGTTTCCTTCCTGAATCAAATCAGAAAGGCTTAATCCTTGTCCTACATATCTCTTGGCAATACTTACTACCAAACGCAAATTGGCCCCGATCATCTCATCACGGGCGCTTTTAATCATGTTTTCCAGTCTATCAATACGGTTAACAAGCTTATAGAGTTGAGGATCCTGATAGCGATAAGCAAGCTTTTTTACCACCCTGACTACCGTATCCAAACGCCTTCTCTTAGGAGCTATATCCTTCTCTTTCCACTCCTTAATGCGTTGCTTAAGACGCCCCATTTCAGGATAAGGAAGTTCAGAACTCAAGATATGAATCATTACAGCATTATACCCTCTTCTGATTCTTCGGGTAAGCTCTTGCTCCCTTTCTTGAGTCAAGAGTTCATAAATTCCTATTTCTTGAAGATATGCCGTAACAGGCTCCCTTTCAACGCCTTCTTCCCTTTTGACTGTAATAGGTGCTTCTTTTTGTTCTCCCTTTAATTCAGTCGCCTTGTCAGTTATATGCTCTGCACCTAATTTCTCTTTTATCTGTCCAACTTCTAACTCTAACTCTAACTCTTTCTCTTTAATCTCTTCAACAATCCTAATATCATTTTCTTCGAGCAAATCAATTATTTTCTCTACTTCATCAGGATCCACTTCATCAGCAGGTAGAAGATCGTTTAACATATCATAAGTAAGATATCCATTTTTTTGGCCTTGTTTTATAAGTTGATCCAAATATCCTTTCATCTTTTACCTTCGCAGCCTTAGCTCAAGAGTCAAATAGTCACACTTTCTATTATGCGAACAATACCCCCGAATGTCAATAGAAGATTTGGGGATCACTTAGGACCAAATCAGAATCCCAATTAAGATGCCTTTTTTAAACATAAATTTCATATTTTGTCAAGATTTTCACAATCTGTAGCATCCCACTCCAAGAATAACCAATCAACAGATTTTCCTCACTTCCATCCCTTTAGGAACTGGCTAAATTTTAATTGACCAATTGATTAATGTTGAAACATTTATTTCTGTTTTAATTAAGAAATGAACATGCTCTCTTAATTAATAAAGATAATTAAACAACTTCTACTTCAGCCTTAACCTTAAAAAATCCCCGATATAGTTCTTCATGTCTTTTGGCTATTTCAGTCATATACTCTTCTAGCTTATTTAGATCTTTTACGTTAACTACACCGTCGGCATTTTTTATAAAGGCCGTAAATACATCCAGAGACCTGCCTTCTTTATCTAAGGCAATACACACACATTCTCTCCTTTTTTCAATGGGAATAAATCTGAAAATCTGTTCTTTGGGTGCAATGGCAAAAACAAAGGCGAAATCCTTTTTAAATATCTCTTGTAAGGCCTGCTTTTCATCTTCAACTTGAATTACTTCACAGGTTTTTCCTGTAGACGCAGCTATACCTTTAAATGCGCCTTTTATTGCAGCTGTTATTTCAGTGGAAATTCCAACAATTAAAATTTGCATTTATTTACTTCCCTAAAGTAGTTTGAAGTCATCTTCCTTTTTATCTATTTTTAATTCATCTACAGGGATATCAGAAGTAAGTTCACCCCGAGAGGCCTTGATCTTATCTATTTCCTTTCTCACCACAGACCGATAAGAGGCATAAGCAAGGGCAATGTCTTCATTTATGGTTCCCTCTTCAAACGCTCGAACCAAATCTTGGTCAAACGTCTGCATACCAAAAGGAGCACCCTTGGCAGCAATATCATAAAAGTTTGTGGGCTCTCCCTGCCCTAAAATGACGTCTTGAGTCCTCAGGGTATTTTTAAGGATTTCAAAAATGGCTACACGTCCTCCTTGGAGCTTGGGTATTAACTTTTGACATATAATCCAGCGCAATGAGGAAGCAAGTCGAATTCGGGTAAACTGTTCTTCATTTTTTCCTACCATGTCAATTATTCTATAAACAACTTGGCCTGCATAAGTGGCATGAATAGTACTGATAACAAGATGACCTGTTTCAGCCGCACTCAATGCGATTTTCACTGTTTCAGGATCGCGCATTTCCCCTATCATGATAACATGTGGGGCCTGACGCAAAGCCGCCCTTAATGCCGTAGGAAAGTCCTTAAAATCTCTTCCCAATTCTCTTTGATTAAAGGTAGCTTTCCCAGAAGAAAAGACAAATTCTATCGGATCTTCTAAAGTAATAATATGAACTGGCCTTGTTTGGTTTATGAGTTCAAGAATGGCGGCAATAGAGGTAGACTTACCACTTCCTGTAGGACCAGCAAATAAAATGAGCCCTGAAACCTCTTGCCCAATTTCATTAAACACTTTAGGCAAGTTGAGTTTTTCTATTGTAGGAACTTCTTCAGGTAATTTTCTTAAAACAATGGCATAACCTGTATGTTGAGAAAAAATGTTGACACGTAAGCGAATATTTCCCACTTGATGAGATAAGTCACAGGAGCCAGCATCAACAAGATCATGCAAGAGTCGTTTCCTATTGTTTATCAATGCCAAAGCTAGAGTTTCTGTCTGAAAGGGGCTCAGCCTCTTAATTCCGGCAAAACTCAAGCGGTGGACTTGGCCCTCATGCAAAATTTCTAAGGGCGATTCGGGAGTGAAAATAATGTCTGAAAGGTTAGGATACGCTTCTATGGCCTTTTTTATTATAGAATTTACAATTTTTATATCCACTTCTATACCTCAGTAAAATCTCTAGGCATTTTTTTAAGAAATGGCTTAAACTTACTTTTATCAATTGCATTTAAATAAGCATCTTCTGGTTCTATCCACCCCTTGGACAAAAGCTCCATAATGGCATCATCTAACGTTTGCATACCATATTTTTTGCCTGTCTGAATTAGTGAAGGAAGCTGATGGGTTTTATTTTCCCTGATAAGGTTTCTTACTCCGTAGGTAGCCACCATAATCTCTAGGGCAGCTACCCTTCCAGGTTTATCAACTCGTTTAAAAAGGGTTTGGGAAATTACCCCCCTTAAGACATCGGCCAATAAAGAACGAGTTAGGTTTTGCTCATCTGTAGGAAACATTTCCATAATGCGTTCTACTGTTTTAGTAGCGCCAATGGTATGCAGGGTGCTAAATACCAAATGCCCGGTCGCTGCGGCCTCCATAGCCAACCTAGCGGTTTCAATATCCCTTATTTCTCCAACTAGGATTATATCTGGGTCCTCTCTAAGGGCAGAACGTAAAGCTGAAGCAAAGGATTTGGTATGAGTGCCTACCTCCCGATGGGAAATTACACAGTTTTTATGGGGGTGAACAAATTCAATAGGGTCTTCAATAGTGATGATTCTTGCCTTTCTCTTTTCATTGGCATAGTCAATAATAGCCGCTAAGGTAGTAGACTTACCACTCCCCGTTGGCCCCGTAACCAAGACAAATCCTTTGGGGAGCAAGGCAAAGCTCTTCAATACTTGGGGCAAGCTAAGTTCCTCTATAGTTTTAATCTTTGATGGAATCTCGCGAAAGGCAGCTCCAATTCCTTCTTTATGTTGGAAGTAATTTGCCCTATATCTCGCCAAGCCTGGAACTTCGTAAGCAAAGTCCAAATCCCCACTTTCCTCAAATTGTTTTATTTGCTGCTCCGTAATAATTTCATAAAGCATTGCCTTCAATTCATTTTCTTCAAAGGTTTTATATTTCACCCTTTGAAGCTCTCCATGAATTCTCAAGATAGGAGGAGACCCCGTAAGAAGATGAAGGTCAGAAGCATGATACTCATTCATCAATTTAAAAAAGGCATCTATCTTAGCCATAATTTTGCTCCGCTTCTAAATCAATCCTCAATGTATTCCAACTCTCCGCTATACACGGTTACCTCTCTTTGAGAGTCCAGAAATCTAATTCTTAATCCTCCGAACCCATCAATCCCCATTATTTGAACCTTTTCTTTACTGCCCTTTAACACGTCTTCCCCATAAAATGCCTTTTTCCCAATGCTGTCTCCATATTTCAACCAAGCAGAAATTACTTCCTCTGTGTTATTTTTACTTTCTGCCTCATGCAATAATCCAATATACCAAATTAGATTTGTCAGAGTCAAGATAAATATTCTGTAAAGATCGCCTTCTTTCCCTGTGTCTTTTAAGGAAACGGCCCTTGATTTCAAAATTCTAGGAATAAAATTGTTAATGTTTATTCCAATTCCCAAAACTAAATATGGTTCTTTAGAACGAATAGTAAATGATTCGGTCAAAATTCCTCCAATTTTACGCCCATTATACATCAAATCATTGACCCATTTAATGGTAGCAGGTACCCCTACATTCCTCAACGCCTCACAGCAAGCAATCCCAGCAACTAAAGGATATAAATGGATAAAGGGCGGGTCTACTTCAGGGAAAAGAAGCACGCTAAACCAAAGTCCACCCTTAGGGGCAAACCACTTTCGTTTATACCTCCCCTTGGCCCTATAAACCGATTCTGCTACAAATATAGTGCCTGAATAAGGGACTTCCCCCTTCTGATAACATTCATTAACATATTGTCTGGCAAGCTCCATAGTCCGAATAGCCCTTTCATAGTAAAAGATGCGGTGACCAATAAAGGCTCCTTTTCTCCAAATTCTTTCTGCATCTTTACCATATACCAATAGCTTCTTACGGAAAATTTCATTTTTAAACAACTCATACCTTGACTTAATTTTATTTTCTATTTCTAAATTGCGAATTGTGGCTATTCCCATTCCAGATATATTCTTTTAACAAGGTGGGAAATAAATTCAAGCTGTTCAGGAGGGCAAATTCCTAATAGAGGGTCTCCCTGATTTACAGTAGTATTGGGTTTAAAATAAATGACATATATGATCCCAGGTCTTCCCTCATAATTAAGCACTACATCTCTTTTCATTCGGGACATAATAAGTAGTTCTTCCCCTGGGTTTATAAGAGCTTTTTTAAGCCCCTTTTGTTCAATTTTTTGATAGAGTTCAGGAGCAAGGTAATATTTAGCCGTTTCAGGGGCATTATATATCTCCAAAAATTTCTCTAAAACTTTATTGATTGCCTCTTCCTTACTCAATTTGTGCTTTATGGACATTAGAGGTGTCTTTGCCTCTACAAATTGTCCATCTAAGGATTCATCCAAATCTGTAATTTCACCATCAATAGGGGCATAAAACCTCTTTTCATTACCTTGCCTAACAAGGGTATACAATAAAGTCCCCTTTCGTTCTAACCATTTACCTGTAGTCCCTTGCACTTTCTGACCTTTTGTAACCTTTAAGGAAACAATCCCTGTATGAGGAGTAGAAATAGTAAATACCTGATATGGATTTCTCTTATATTCAGCAATAATATCTTCAATTTTCATCTGCTGTTTTGAAGTCATAAGCTCTTACCTATAATAAAGGTTCTTGCCTCCCATGGTTCGAAGGGCCATATAAAGATTTTTGCGAAAATCTCTTCTATCCCAAATTCCCTGGATATGCCCTCTTCTCAAGGCATTTCTAGCTGAATGATAATCAGGCGGAATGTCCTCGCCAGTAGTTTCTCGAATGACTCTAGGTCCAGCAAATCCAATCTTTGAAGACCGAATGGCAAATTGATACGGAGCACATCCCAAAAAGCTCGCTACAGGTCCAGCATAAGAATTGTTATCATACACAACAATATAAAGTCCTCCAGCCTCCAGATATTCCCTCACTGCTACCGTGCATTTTGGCATTTGAATGACCCCAATTGTCCCTTCTTGAATTCTAATCCCCGCGGTACCATGGACATAGGCCAGAAGGGGCCTCCGCAACCTTTTGGCTCGCTCACAGGCAAGAACAAATTTTTCTCCCTCGGCTGCTCCTACGGTTCCCCCTCGAAAATCTGAATAAAGCATGGCTACTATCAGTTCTATGCCCAAAATTTTGGCGTCAAAGGTAATAATGGCACTATGACGTCCTGTTTTCTGTCTTGCTTCTTCAAGTTTCTCGTCAAATCCTTTGTAATTTAAAGGATTTATAGAAGCAATTTCGGCATTAAACTCCTTTACTGAATTTTTATCAAAGAGACAATGTATATACCACTGGTATTCTAGAGGAAAATGGTGGCCACAATTAGGGCAAATCCCACAAAACTCAGAATAAAGGTCTGGAATCCAAATGTCATAACAGCCGTATCTTTCGGCATTAGGGCAGCTAATAGTTTTATCTACCTTAGCCCTAGGACTAACATATCCTCCCCTTAGGCAAACTTTTTCCATTTCCTGAAGTTCTTCTGAAACAAGATAAGAAAGCTTGGGAGGTAAAATTTTATTTCTTAGCTTTACCAAAGGTGAAAGGAGATGATTAAAAATTACCAGAAGTTCAGCTTTAATCTCTTCACTGAATTGCTGGATTCTACGTCTGGGACGCCGCAAAAGGTCATAACAAATATAGGTTTTTGCATATAAAAATTTATCTTTAAGATTACTGACCTTTCTATGTAAAGGGCTTCTCAAATCAACATAGAAATTGGTGCCCATATTTCGGTATTTTTGTCTTCTTTTCTGAATAAGCCTTTGGATTTCCTTTTCATCCAATTGCCATCTAACATAAATGTTGTCCGTGTCTTTGTAACCGTTTTTTTTGTAATGATATGCCCTGAGGGTGCCAAGGCTTTTAACTGATAAAATCACTTCATCCGTGGCCTTTATAACCTCCCTTTTAAGCCGATTAAAAAAGTCATAATCTTCCCGCTTCGCCCCCAAAGGAGGTTCTTGAATAATACGGTCAATTGTCCCTAACTGCAGATTGTCCTTGGCCGTGATTTTAAGTTGTTCTGCACAAAAACGGATTAATTCTGGACTTGCCTTCTTACCTTCCTTTAACTTGCCTTCAATAGCAGCCGCGCCCTCAGGAGAAATAACAGAATAATACCCGTGAGAAAACATGAGTCTTAAATCGGCCAAACCAATGGCCTCGGCACCACCAGATCCACCTTCAGAAATAAAGGCAATGATAGGCACCCTTATGCCGGCCATCGCATAGAGATTGCGAGCGATCTGCTGAGCAGCTCCGGGGTAGTCTTCTATAGGAAATGCCCCTGGTGTAAAGATATAGGAATGGATGGGAATGCCTTCTGTCTCGGCCACTTTCATAAATTGCAAGGCCTTGGCATTTCCCCATGGTTTAGCGCTTCCCCCATTACGAAACTCCTCTCCATGCCCTTTTTCATGTCCGATAACCATTACCTGATATGTATAAATCCGATGTCCCACCTTCCGATTTATGGTTGCCCTTGCTGCTACCACTGCAGGGTCAATATTACATTCATCTGCCCCGGCCAGTTCTACATAGTCATCGTAGACATTTTCTAAAATGTCCTTTAAACTTATGCGGAAGGGATGTCGCACAATTCTGACATAATCTAAAGGGGTAAGCTTTTTCTCTGCCTCTTTTTCGTAGAGAGAAATTTGAGCAGAAATTTTGTTAATATTTTTTTGGACGTCTTTAGCAGAAAGGGTATAAAGCTGCTCTTTTAATTTTGCAAGCCAATTTTGAAGGGTGTTCAGACGTTCTCCAAAGATTTCCCCTTTAATATCATTGAGATAAATGAGTCTTTTTTCTAAAAATAGAAGTTGTTTCTCTAATTCTATCATGTGGCAAATCTCTGAATGGAATTAAGTCTTTCTTTCAAAAACTCAATATTAGTAATAATTTCTTCTCCCTGATTGTTTTTGCCTTCTATTACAATTTCTTCAAGGAGCCTTTTTCCCCTTTCCTTGGCCTGAGCCACACTTTCTCCCCATACTAAGATTAAGGCTAAGTTGGGGTCGTAGTCGCTGGGAATGGCATAAGGCCTATCTTGAGGTACATGGGTATGCACTTGAAGCCAATCATGTTGGGGAAGTTTAAACTTGGTAATAGTCCCGCCCCAGGGGCGAAATCCATGTAATGTATCCTCAGCAATAATCCGAAATTCTATGCTACATCCATGAAAGGAAATATGCTTTTGTTTGTATTTCAACTTCTCACCCAAGGCAAGACGAATTTGTTCCTTGACTAAATCAACCCCTCGAGGTTGCTTTTTGATTTGAGAAATAAAGCCAGAGACACCGCTCTCAACTTGAATTCGTGGGTTAACTTCTAAAAGATAAAACTTCCCCTCTGGAGTAACAATCCATTCCCACGTTCCTACGTTATCATATCCCAAGTATGCTGCCATCTTCAAAGAATATGAAACGATCTTTTCAGTGATTTCATTAGGATCAAATTGATATCTATAATCAGGGTCAAAGGCAGGGGCTACTTCTATCCTCTTTTGTCGAAAAATACTTTGGATTGTGCAGTTTCTAGTACCAAAATGCACTCTCTCACCATGGCGACTACACACTAGTTGAACTTCTATATGATTAAAATCCGATAGCTTTTTTTCTAGTAATACTCCCTCATCTCCAAAATGTTTTTTGGCATATCTCTTAATTCTTCTATATACCGCTCTCAATTGGTTTAAATCATAAACCTCCTCAATACCCATTCCTCCACCGCCAGCAGAGGCCTTTACCAAAATAGCAGGATGTTTTATTCCCTCTTCCCACTGCTGGTGAAAAAGCTTAATTCCAATGTTTTCCGCTTCCACCTCGTTATAGATAGGACGGTCCGACCCAGGAATAACAGGAATTCCTAAGCGTTTGGCTATACTCTTAGTATTAATCTTGCTGCCCAGCTCCTTGATTACTTCTGGACGGGGACCAATAAAAATCAAAGGACGGCTCCGCTGAGTAACCCTTCTCGCAAAGCGGTAGTTTTCTGCCAAAAAGCCATAACCTGGATGAATAGCAGTGCACCTTGCAAAATCGGCAATTTCTAAAATTTCGTTGGGATCAGTATAACTCGCAATTCGAAAAACCTTCCCTCCATTTTCTCTTCCCAAGCGAACGTGCTCTGAATCTCTATCCTCTTCTGTATAAACTACCACATACTCTAACCCGAGTGCCTTGCAAGCCCGCATGATCCTTATAGCAATTTCGCCCCGATTAGCAATCAAAACTTTTTCCATCCTTATTTAAACCAATCTTTTTGATTTATACCTGTTACAATTCCACTTACTACCACTACAAAAGGCCGAAGGCACAAGGCGAATGGCCAAAGGCAAAATCTTGATTTTCCTTCATACTTCCTTTTACCTTTAGCCTTTTACCTTTTATCCTTTGTGCCCTTAGCCTAATATCTTTGATAGCAACTATCATAATTTTATTAGGATACCACCATATAAAACTGGTATAATTACCACCATTTGCCTCTTTGTTGATAAATCTGGATGAACTTTTCTATAGAACGGTCGTAACTAGCCTCTATATCCGGTGGAAAATAACAAGCAGGTAACTCCCCTCTTTGGCGATGATATTTAATACATTCGCAACAAATTCCCTTTTTCTCACAAGGTTCATAGGTGCAAGGGCATCTTTTTTTATTCTCAGCCACTTTGCACTCAGGCATAAAACCCTCCTCTATTTATTCTCAGCCGCTCTAAAATAGCCTACCAAGAACCAGGCGTCAAGGTTTAATGAACGAAAGAAGCCTTTTTCTCAGATAAGGAAATCTGAGAGGATTCCAAATAAACCTCTTTAATTAGAGGTTTATTATTCTTAAGATAAGTTGCAAACTTATGATTTAGGGCATGCCCTGATTTATAGGCCTTTATTTTGGCAATCAAAGGTGCCCCTAACAAAAAGATATCTCCTAAAAGATCCAATATTTTATGGCGAACAAACTCATTTCTATAACGCAATCCCTCTCTATTAAGCACCCTAAATTCATCTATAACAATGGCATTGTCTAAAGACCCACCTTTGGCCAATCCTTGCTCCCGAAGCCACTTGACCTCTTTAAGAAAGCCAAAGGTTCGAGCCCGACTAATTTCCCTTTCAAAGCGTTTAAAGGAATGATGAAAGGTATAAGTTTGCTTTTTAAGCAATGGATGCTCAAAATCAATAGTAAAGGTAACCCTCAAGTTGTTGTCCTTAGCGGGTGCGGCATAAATCCATTTTTGCCCTTCTTTAACAACGATTGGCTTTTTCAATAAATAAACTTTTTTAGGAGAAGTTTGATATTTAATGCCTGTTTCTTTGATTAGATATACAAATGGAGCCGCACTCCCATCCATTATAGGCACTTCGGGGGCATCTACTTCCACTATTACATTGTCTATACCCAATCCCATAAACGCAGCCAATAAATGCTCCACTGTAGCTATAACCATTCGCTCATTACCTAGGGTTGTTGCTAAACGATGATCTATTATATTTTCAATTTCTGCCTTAATCTCTGGTTTAGAGGGCAAGTCAACCCGTCTAAAAACAACTCCGGTATCCTCAGGGGCTGGACAGAGCCTAAGATTAACCTTTTTGCCTGAATGAAGCCCAATTCCTGTGCAAGCAACTTCACTTTTCAATGTTCTCTGTGCCCAAAACATAGCATTTGAAATTTAAGCAAAAAGAGTGCCAGAACTTGCTTAATTGCTTAATTGCTTGAGTAACCCACCCAACCACTAATCACTACCTGTGGGTTATTCACCACAGTCAAGCCCTTTGACTGTGTGTTTTTTGCCACAGTTTTTGAGCTCTGGCCAAATCTTGGGGGGTGTTCAAATTAAAAAAGTTTAGCCCAGAGGGGTCAGCAGAGGACACAAGTTCTGGAGAGAGATATCTTTTTCTGACTTTCCTTAGGGCCTGATATAAACGTAAATCACCTCTTTTTAGCTGAGATTCAAAAACCGGCAAACTGTCTTTTCCATAAAGGGCACAAAGAGGTTGATGTCCATCAGGGGTCTGGGGAATTAGGGCATCAAGTTTGTCTTCCCACTGAGAAAAGAGGAAATTTAAAAAACTAGCAGACACAAACGGTAAATCACAAGCCAATACAACCGCAGGGAATTCAGTTGTATAAAAAAGCCCTGTAAAAATTCCCCCTAAAGGCCCTTGATAAGGGATAATATCTGTAACGATCCGAACGGGCAAATGAAGAAATTTTAAAGGCATGTTAGCAACCACTATAATCTCGTTACAAACCTGCTCCAGCGTCTTGTAAACCCATTCTATTACCCTTTTTCCCCCAATTTCAATAAGGGCCTTATCCTTTCCCATACGCTTGTTTTGTCCACCTGCCAAAATAATACCCGTCATTTCAATCGCCTTAAAAAGTGTGAATATTCTAAGTCCCTTTTTTCAATAACTCTAAAAGTAAATTTAGCTCTTTTTTTATTTCCTCTAGCAACACCCGCCTTTTTATGCGTTTGGGAAGCTGTTTTTTAGCACCTGAAATAGTAAATCCATCTTCGTAAAGCAACTTTTTTATTTCTATAATAGTTTTGATATCTTCTACAGTATAAAGTCGGCGGGAAGAAAAGCGAGATGGTTTTATCTCTTTAAACTCCTTTTCCCAATAACGCAAGACATGAGGTTCAACTCCCAAAATTTCGCTGACTTCACTAATTTTAAAATACTTTTTTGTATCCCATTTCTTTGGCATTTTTAAAATGGCACTTTAATTTTGATATCTAGACTACCAAAGGAACAAAACAATGTCAATTTTTCGCATTGCCTGTCAGTTTACTGCGATGAGGTGGTGCAACAAGGCTTTGATCTTTCCCATAGTTTAATATTAGCAGTTTTTTGTTTTGCGTAGGGTCAGTTATTAAGAGGCAATTTTTGGGCTCTGGACTTATGAACTGTTTTAAGATAAAACTAAAAAATATGGAAGCATTTAAACAAGAACTTACAGATAAAATTCAGTTATTGAAAAAAAAGGGTGTAGTTTTGACGACCCCTCGTTTGATTATTCTTGAATTTTTAGTGTCCAATCGGATTCATCCTACGGCTGAAGAGATCTTTAATGCCCTAAAGAAAAAATATCCTTCAATTTCCCAGGCGTCTATCTATAATACTATCAAACTTTTCGTTAAACTTGGCATTGTCTCCGAGCTTTTTGTAGAAAAGGAAAGGGCCCGATATGATATTAATACTACTCCTCATGCTCATTTTAAGTGCTTGAAATGTGGTAAGGTATATGATGTAAAAAAACCTCTTCCTCAAATGGAGGAAATTGAAGGGCATCAAGTAGCTTTGACTCAGATTTACTTCTATGGCACCTGTAATGAGTGTTTGAAAAAGGCAAAAAGGAGAGAATAATATGGATTTTATTAAGGAATTGTTAACCCCTGAGGCCTATCCTCACCCTGTAAACCAGATAGAACTCATTCAAACTCACATTTCGTGGGTATTCCTCACCGGTAATTTTGTTTATAAAATTAAAAAACCTGTTAATTTTGGATTTCTTGATTTTACTACCCTTGAAAGAAGACGTCACTTTTGCCAAGAGGAATTAAGGCTCAACAAACGCCTTTCCCCTGAAATATATCTTGATGTTATACCTATTGTGAAAAAAGGTAAGCATTATTTTGTGGGTGGCGAAGGAGAAGTTGTAGATTATGCGGTAAAAATGAAACAATTACCCCAAGAGACATGTCTTATTTCCTTACTAGAAAACAAACAACTGACTCCCAAAATTATGGACAAGCTTACTTATTTAATGGCCTCTTTTTATCGCGATGCAGAAACAAATGCAGAAATTACCTCTTATGGTACCCCTGAAAAGATTATGATAAATATCAAAGAAAATTTTGACCAAACTGCCCCTTATGTTGGCAAAACTATAGAGAAAAAGATTTATGATGCTTTAAAAGGATATTCTTTTCGTTTCTTGGAAGAAAAAAGAGAAATATTTTTAAACCGTATTAAAACTGGCAAAATCAGAGACGGTCATGGCGATTTTCACTGTGCCAATATTTATTGGCATAATGGAAAAATCTATGTTCTTGATTGCATTGAATTTAATACCCGATTTCGGTATGCAGATGTAGCGGCTGATGTGGCCTTTTTATTAATGGATCTAGATTTTCGCAAGGCTAGTTCCTTTGGAAACCGATTTTTAAATACCTTTTTGACTTATACCAATGACTTTGAGTTACTAGAGGTAAACGACTTTTATAAAATATACCGCGCGTATGTAAGGGGTAAAATTGCCAGTTTTGAAACGGGCTTGTCTGAAATACCTGAGGCCCAGCGCCAGCAGGCCTTAGAGAGGGCAAAGGCCTATTTTAACTTGGCATATAAATATTTAACTTCCTCTAAAAGGCCTTTTATTTTGGCAACCACAGGGCTTATTGGAAGTGGCAAATCCACCCTAGCTACTCAGCTTGCCCCTGAAATCAATGCCGTTGTTATCCGCTCTGATGCCTTAAGAAAGCACTTGGCTAGCCTTAGACCCGATGAGCACGTTTATGCCCCATTTGGACAGGGGCTTTACAGCCCCCAAATGACGGCTAAGGTGTATAAAGAGCTCTTTAGATTAGCCCAAAAGGTTTTAGCTCTGGAATTACCCGTAATTCTAGATGCCTCATTTAGCAAGAGGGCCTCTAGGCAGGTAGTAAAGGAATTGGCCCAGACGGCCAATTGCCCTCATTTCTTTCTTTATTGTCAATGTCCTGAAGACATTTTAAAGCAAAGACTTCAACAAAGGCAGTCTCATGGAGAAGATGTCTCGGATGCCCATTTTGATCTACTTGAGGCATTTAAAAGGGATTTTGACCCCTTGCTTCCAGAAGAAAACCAGATTATTGTAGATACTTCTGGGGATCTCAAGCAACCCATTGAACACATCAAGACCCTGCTCAAAATTAACTAAAATGGGCTTATCAGAAGCAAAGTCAAATATTAAAAGATATTTCTGGCTGGGGATAGCTACAGGCTTTGGAATAGGCTTTTTACCTGGTGCTCCTGGGACTTACGGTAGTTTACTGGCAATAATACTTTATTTCTTTTTCCCTAAATCTCCTATTTTTTACGCTCTTTTTATAATTTTGCTTCTTCCCATTGCCTGTATAAGCGCCTCCAAGGCAGAGATATATATTCAAAGACATGACCCCTCTCAGGTAGTCATTGATGAAATTCTTGGCATGTTGGTGGCCCTGTGGACCATCGTCCCTACGATTTTTAGCCTTTTTCTGACCTTTTTACTCTTTCGTTTTTTCGATATTACCAAACCTTTCCCAATCAGACAATTGGAGTCCTTGCCTAAGGGAACAGGGATTATTGCCGATGACCTTATGGCTGGCATTTATGCCCTTGCCTGTATTCATCTCTTACAATTTGTTTGGACCTCCTTACATTAAAAGGTCTAATTAATTGCGTTATAGCATTTGTGGTATTCATTTGGTTAGACTAATTTCTTTAACCCTTTTGGGTTTATTTAGTTTGAGAATAAGTGAGAGCCGGAACTTCTTTCCTTAGATTTAGATGGAGAGAAACAGGAAGGTCTACCAGAAGGCAAATTGCCGGTAGTCAAACCAAGCGTCTCCTGGCACATTTCAAAATCATCTCAACAAAGGCCTTGTAGGGAATCCCCGTTTTTTCTGCCAGCATAGGTAGATCTGAGTGGGTAGGGTGTAATCCCGGCAGGGGGTTTATTTCCAAAACATAAGGCAAATTCCGTTCATCTAGACGAATATCAATTCTAGAGGCATCCCGACAATTTAAAGCCCTGTGGGCCTCAAGGGCAATTCGTTTAATTTCCCTTTCTAAGTCGCCTGGCAAATCTGCCAGATGATATTCTACAAAGGTCTCACAGTCTTCTTTGGCCTTGGCGCCATATATGCCAGAAAGGCTTTGTTCTTTGATGATAATTTCCATAATCCCAATTACACTGGCCTCATTTCCTGTGCCTAGAATGCCCACTGTAAATTCCCTACCTTTCAAAAACCTTTCTACCAACACCGGTTGCCTATAGGCAGAAAGAAGATATTTTACCCTTTCTTCTAAGTCTTGTTTATCAAAAATGATACAAGAGGCATCAATGCCCATGCCTGTGCCTTCATGAATGGGCTTTACAAAGAGAGGATAAGTCAATTTTTTTAGGGTTTTAATCTTTTCTATGTCCTTAATTACTACAAATTCAGCGGTAGGAATACCTTCTGCCTTCAATATCCGTTTGGCCATGGCCTTATCTAGGCACAAACACAGGGTAAGAGGATCAGAAAAGGTATAGGGAATTTGAAAGGCATCTAAAAGGGCTGGTATTTGGGCCTCCCGACTTCTGCCATGGCGTCCCTCAGCGATGTTAAAGACCAAAGATATCCGTTTGCCTTCATTTAAAAAGCGCATTAGAGAAAAAATGTTGCCAATTTCAACTACCTTATAACCCAACTCCTTCAAAGTGGCACTTAAGGCCGCAATGGTTTCTTCGGCATCGAATTCAGCGTATTTATCCCAAGGTTCTTCATTTTTTAACTCATAATCAGAACGCAAATCATAGGTAAGCCCAATTATAAATTCACCCATGGGTCTGTCTCCTTGTTATCATTGACAAGATGTTCATAGCCAGGGTTAGGATAAATAAAGGTTTGCCCTTTATAATTTTTTAGCCACCAGCCCTTTTCGTCCTTTTTGATAAAATAATCTGGTAAAAGGGGAATTTTACCTCCGCCACCAGGGGCATCTATAATGTAATGGGGAACACAAAGTCCAGAAGTAAATCCTCTAAGACCCTTCACGATTTCTAGCCCCTTTTCTACTTGAGTTCGAAAGTGAGAGGTGCCCCTAGTTAAATCTGTTTGATAGAGATAGTAAGGTTTTACCCTGATTTTGACCAATTTTTGCATCAATGTCTTCATCGTAGCCACATCATCATTCACACCCTTTAAAAGCACCGTTTGACAGCCTACAGGGATACCAGCATTTACCAGCCGTTCACATGCCTGAGCGCTCTGCTTTGTGATTTCAGCGGGGTGATTAAAGTGGGTATTAACATAAAGAGGATGGTATCTTTTTAGCATTTGGCACAATTTTCCCGTAATCCGATGAGGCAAGGTACAGGGAACCCTAGTACCAATCCTAATAATCTCCACATGCCTTATTTTTCTTAAGGCATTTAAAATGGGCTCTAACTCGGCATCTGTTAGCAATAAAGGGTCCCCACCAGAGAGTAAAACATCCCTGATTTCGGTATGCCTTTTAATGTATTCTAAACCTTTTTGAATAGTCTCCTTATTAACGACAAACTTGCGGCCAACCTTACGCTTTCGAGTGCAAAAACGGCAATACATGGCACAACGGTTAGATACCAAAAAAAGTACCCTATCAGGGTAGCGATGGGTAAGATTGGGTACAGGACTTTGCTCCTCTTCACAAAGTGGGTCATCCAAACCATAAGCATCGTTAAGCTCACTTATATCTGGTACGGCCTGCTTCCAGATGGGGTCTCCCTTTTCCTTAATGAGACTTAAATAGTAAGGATTAATCCGCATCGGATAAGTAGATATGACCCTTTTAATTTGGGTTATTTCAACCTCGGTTAGCTTAAAAAGCTGAGCCAGTTTTGAAGGCGTAATAATACTTTGCTGGAGAAGCCTCTGCCACCTTTCCATTTTTTTCTCCTTTTTTCTATCTTCTTTGAAATGACTGGGTAAAATAAAAGACAAGATCCTAAGGTGGCCTTGAAACTTCTCCCATTTGTTTCCTCTTTAACCTCAAATTTCAAGGCTATTACAGCAAGATACATGCCAATTGAATTAAGTTCCCTAAAAAATAGAGCTATTTGTTAGTAAGTATTGCCAACTGGCCAAAGATTTATCAGATTGAAAAGACATTTCAGAAGGAGTTTTCTTTTTGATAAAAAAATCCTGAGGATAAAAAAACACAAATTGCCTTTATTCCAACTATTAATCGGCATATTTGTTGCTGGACTTTAGACAAAAAGCCTTATTATTTAGGACTGATTTTTATAGCCAGGCTTCTGACAATGCCCAAGCTTAAAAAAATACAAGCAAAGCCTAAAAATGCACTAAATTGATGAAGAATCTTACCTTCAAACAGTTCTACAAAGAGCTCTCTAAGCACAAACACAAATCCTGAATCAATTAAAGAATGAAGTCTAAAACGATGGATTTCCTGATATTCTATGAAGCCTTTAAAGATTTCTATAACTACCAGCAGAGACAAAATATTGGCCACTGTGTGAGTAATAAAGGTGTTGAGGTCGTGTAGGTGAAAGAGATTTCTAATTTGTATAATGACTTGCCACAGCCCTAAAAACAAGACTGCAATGATGATTAAAACCAAAACATTGATAACGACCTTTACGGCCAATCTAAAAAGTGGTAGCGTGCCACTTTGAAATAAATTCAACCACTTCATAAAAAGGGATAAAACACTATTAAAATAAATTTTTGATGAAGATTTAGTATGCTTTTAACAAAAAATATTAAGAAACTTTTGGTAGTGTAAAATTACTTGTGTTACCCTTTGAAGGGAGAGGGGTGCAGGACAAGAGAAGTGTTCAAAATAACTACACCACCAACGCCTCTATTAAAAGTGCACCACTTTTAATGTCAATTTCTATTTCTATTTCTTGCCTCTGGATAGACCTCTGTTCTATGCATAACTGCAAATATGAGAATGGTGTTTTCGTCTTTAAATTTAAACACTATTCTATAATTCCCAACCCTTAGCTTCCAGTATCCTTTTAGTGTGCCTCTGAGTGGCTTGCCGTATTTTTGCGGGAATGTCATAAGTTTTGTTTCTATGGCCTTTTTTATTCTTTCTCTTTGTGTTTTATCAAGTTTTGCAATATCTTCTTTCACTTCAGGATGGTATATGCCTTCAAAAGGCAAGATTATCCCCAGATATCTTCATGTGTTAAGATTTCTGATTTTTTTAGTGTTTTTTCTCTTTTTTCTGCAATATCAGATAAAGCTATATCCTCTCTCAGTTCAAGGGATTTCTTTATCAAATCCCTTGCCAAAGTAGACATAGATGTGCCTTCTTTTTTGGACATCTCTTTTAGTGTTGAATATAGCCTTCTTTCCAAAACTACATTCACTCTCGGATTTTTTGTGGACATGACAGACCTCCAGTCCTTTTCATGCCTTGTAAAAGAATTGTAACACTTATGATGAACCATGTAAAGAGAGATGATGAAGGACATGTCCTGCACCCCTAGGGGTGCAGGACAGGACATTGCCAAGCTTTTATTTCATCCCTTTGAGGTTGATTACAGTTTTTAGTCTAACATTTCTAAATCCACCGCTTCTTTTTGAAATAAAAGAGCATGCCTAAGCCAATAACCAACATGATAATAAGAACAGTCGGGTATCCCCACTTCCAATTAAGTTCAGGCATGTATCTAAAATTCATACCATAGATGCCTGTGATCAGGGTTAAGGGAATAAAAATTGTAGCAATAATGGTCAATAGGGTCATAATTTCATTCATTTTGTTGCTTAGACTTGAGAGATAAATATCAAGCATGCCTGTAAGTTGGTCATTAAAGGTTTCTATTAGGTCTATAATCTGCACGGTATGGTCATAGACATCTCTAAAATAAAGGGCGGTTTCCCTGGTAACCAATTCAGATTCTGACTTTTCTATAAAGGAAATGGCCTCTTTTAATGGCCAAATGGACTTGCGAAGCAAGATTAGTTTCCTCTTTAAGTGCTGAATTTGCCTTAAAGTTCCTTTATCCGGACGGACAAGGAGTTTATCTTCCAGATTTTCAGTAATTTCTCCTATGTTTTCCAAAACAACAAAATAATGGTCTATGATGATGTCCATTAAGGCGTAAAGAAGGTAATCAGCCCCCATGCTTCTAATGCGGCTTTGGGGAATTTTTATCCTTTGTTTAATGGGTTCAAAGATGGTGTTGTTCTTTTCCTGAAAGGAAATCACAAAGTTTTTACCCAAAATGAAGCTTATCTGTTGTTGCTCAACCTCCTTCTTCTCTTCATCCCATATTAGGGCCTTAAGCACGATAAAGATGTAGTTTTCAAAGTCTTCTGCCTTGGGACGTTCATGAACATTTAAGATATCTTCCAAGACAAGGGGATGAATGCCAAAGTGTTGGCCGATTTTTTCTATGATTACCTCTTGGTACAATCCCTTTATTTCCCACCACCTAATTGCCTGAGGGGGTTCACAAGCAAGACATTCCTCAATATTAGTAATGACCCTTTCGCAATAACTCGCTTTGTCGTATTCAATCAAGTTTATCTCCATGGATTGATTTCGATGCCTGCCGGTATATACTAGTGAGCCTGGCGAGGTTCCTATCTTTTCTGCTCTGATGTGTCTTTGTTTCATTCTATAACCTTTAATTCTACCTTTGGTCTTAATAATTGCGGTTGATGACCATTAGAGGATAGTATTGCAAAATTTATATTTAACTGCTTGGGCGAAACCCCATTTTTTACCAAATACCCAAATACTGCTTGGGCCCTTCTTTGAGCCAATCTTTGATTATAGGCCTTGGGGCCAGTGGGGGTAGCGTAACCAGTAATAGTCAATCTGAGATGAGGATTCTTTTTAAGTATCTGAACCATGTTGTTAAGTATCGGTCTGAATTGAGGTTTAATTGTTGTTCTATTCAGGTCGAAAAAGATACTTAATATGCGTTCTGTTTCAATGGTGACCTTGACTGAATTTTCCTTTAAAGGTTTTACATAACTTGGGAAAATAAGATTGGCAGAAAGGGTAGTAGTAGCGGCAATGTTTCTCAAATCAATAGGTTCTGTTGGAATATTAGAGGGAATTTTCTTCTTAGGGGTCAAAACCTGAATAAATTGGGGTGCTACTGTGATTTTCTTAAGAATAGTTCCTGGGGGAGGACTTCCTGAAGTCTGGACCTTTATGGGAACGTTTATTGAAATTAATTGATGGGCTAATAATTCAATTCTATTGGGTTTTATTTTCACCACTAAAAGGCTTAAGGGCCGATGGACCATATCTTCTGTCAAGAAGATTGTTTGGGCACCCTCCTTTATTTTTGACATGTCTATTGTTACCTTTAATTCCTGTGGATTTAAAAGGCTAAATGCCTGCTTGGAACCTACCAAAGTTACGGTTACCTCCTTGGGATTAAAGTCATCAATTACCCAATCAGAACTCAAGTTTTGGAATTCTATAGGCACCACAAAGTCGCGGTAAATATTTCCTTTTTGATAGCCAAATACCAACCACAAGCCACAGGCAAGCAAAAGGGCTAATCCCTTTTCCAAGGGATTTTCCATAAGCCGTCTCAACCATCCTTTGGGAGTACTTTTGGGAAATTTTTGCTGATAAAAGTGTTCTATAATAGGGCGCAATTGCTCTACATTGTTTAACTTTTTCAACCGACCATTCTTGGCAATACTGATTGTTTGCCTTTCCTCCGAAACTACAATACACAAGGCGTCTGAATGCTCTGATAACCCCAAGGCCGCCGTGTGGCGGAGCCCCCGATTCCCAATTTCTTTAATATTTGAAGACAGGGGCAAATGGCACCCAAACTTGACTATTCGTCCATGTTCTACAATAACGGCCCCATCATGTCCCAAGGAATGGGGGTCAAAAAGGCTTTCAAGCAACCCCTCGCTTAAAATGCCTTCTAAAGGGGTGCCTCCTTGGAGATGCCTGTCAAGTGGTTCTAGCCCCTTAAGCACAATTAAGGCCCCATATTTTTTGCGCACCAGACTTGTTATTCCCCTTATTAAAACATCTACTTCAGGATAGGGTGAAGCTTGAAAGCGCCTTTTGCTAAAAATCCCCCACATTCCTATCTGTTCAAAAAATCTTCTTAAATCTTCTTGAAAGATAACCACCATGGCAATGATTAAAATGGCAAAAAAACCTTTCAAAACAAAAACTGTAAGATACATTTGCATAAACAGGGCCACGATATATATCAATCCCAACACCAAAAGCCCTATAAAGACGAATCTGGAAGTAGTTTTCTTAAACCAAATTAAGGCCGTATAGGCAAAGACGGCCATTACGAAAATGTCAAAAAAGTCTGCTAATCTGAAATGGTGAATGATATTTATCAACATTGCTCTAAATATAATATATGTTTATTTGTTTTCCTACAAGTCTTCATTTTTTCTTTTTACCACATACTCCAGAAGGGATTTTATGATGTCCTCGTAGCTTAAACCGCACTTATAGGCAGATTTCAAGAAGGTAGAACCCGGACTTAAACAGGGATTGGCATTAACTTCTAAAATGTAGAGGTTATTTTCTTTGGAAAGCTTCATATCCACCCTAGCGTAATCCCGACACTTGGTAATTTCAAAGGCCTTAAGGGCTAGCTTCTGAATTCGCTTTTTCAGAAATAACGGCAAATCAGGGAAAAAGGCATAGTCAGCATGACTTTGCCATTTGGTTTGATAATCTATAATCTGCCCATGGTGGGGCCTTATCTCGGCTATGGCCAACACCTTTGGTGTGGGATACCCTAAAAGAGAAACTGTAAATTCCCTTCCCTCTATGAACTCCTCAATCAAAATAGGTTGATTAAACTTACTATAATATTGAGGCAAAAAATCCATTAGGGCAGAAATTTCAGTAAAAATGTTTTGGGCCTCTATTCCAATACTTCCATCTTCGTAGGCTGGTTTAACAATAACAGGAAGTTTCAAACTGACAATGTCTTTGATCCTTTTGCCATCATAAACACCAAAATTTGGTGTGGAAAGTCCAGTTGCTGTGAAAAGATGTTTGGCCAAAATTTTATTGGTGGTTACCGTCATTCCCTCTAGACCTGTTCCAGTATAGGAAATGTTTAACAATTCCATGATACCACAAATATGAGCTTGAAAAGCAGCTTTTTCTTCAACACTTTCACAAAAATTAAAACACAATTGAATATTTTTGGTTTTGAGGATACCTATAAACTTATCAATTTGTTGCCTAGTTATAGGAATCTGGCATGTCTTATAACCCAAGTTTTCCAAAACCAATTCAGTTTTTTTGACAACTTCAAGCACGTCACTACTGGCCTCGCGCCACAAATAATTTTATAAAGTCGGTTTGTTGTATACAAGCCCAATTTTCATTTTATCCTCCTTAAAAAAACGACAAAGTATTTGGTTGAAAAAGCAAGGAATATGCCACAAGCAATTTGGCTAAAATTCTAGGAACATTTAATTGTCTAGAAAAATCCAAAAGGCTAAGCCCAAAGGTGTTTTTTTCACTTTGACAAAGTAAGCTGTCATAATGTCTTTTATTTTAAGAAAAAAATAATTTTTATTCTTTCAGGTTACATCCCTTAAAATCAAATATTTTTCTATTTCTTGATTTGGCATAAGCCTTGCTTTGCTTTGAATTGAAAGCCGCAGAGGGATGAAAAAAAGCAAAGGGAGAAAAAAACGAGAAAGAAAGGAGGTGAGAAAAAATGACTGAGCAAAAACCTACTCCAACTCAGGGTGCCAAAAAGAAAGGGGGTAAGAAAAAGGGTGGACAGAAACAAGGCGGACAAACACAATCTGATCACTAAATCAGAGAACTAGTAACTAGTCAAAAAGAGGATATGCCTTAAAGGGTATATCCTCCTAAAAGCATGTTAAGGAGGATTGAGAAATGAAGATTAAAAAAATCATTGCTAGTTTGATTTGTATTGGTTTGATGCTAAGTGGAGTTTCATATGCTGCCCATTACCATTATAAGAAAAAGACCGTTATTTGGATCCAGCATGAACTTAAAACCCTTGGGTATTATAACGGTCAAACTAACGGTGTGCTTGATAAAGAAACTACTGAGGCCATTAAGGCCTTTCAGAAGGCGCATGGCCTTAAGGCCGATGGTATTCCTGGAAGAAGGACCAGGCATGCCATTAAAAAGGCTATTAAAGCCGAGATGAAATCCAAGGCTTTAACTCCTAAATCTTTGAAGAAACAAAATGCCCCAGCGGTAAAATAAATACTCACGATAATAGGAGGGATAAAAATGAGCAAAAAAACGTTTTTTTTAGTCCTGGTTTTGGGGTTAGGAATTATATTGGGCGGGTATGCCTGCAAGGAGAAAAAGCAAAAGCAAGGTGCTGCTCCTACAAGCATGCTTAATTCTCAAGTTGTAGCCCAAGAAGAACAAGATAAATCTTCTCCAGAACTACAAGGGGATAATGCTACTGTTGACCAACAAAATGAAGAAGTCCAACCAGAACAGCAAATGAATGAAAATACAAATGAAGAAATGCCTGAAAAAACTAATTGAATTAATTTAATAAGGAGGAATGTATGATAAAAATTGTTAAATGTCCGGTGTGCAAATCAGAAATTGAACTTTACGAAACGCCTGAGGAAGGGGATGTAATCTATTGTCAAGAATGTGGAAGAGAACTAGAGGTCGTCTCTACCCATCCCCTTAAACTTGAACCCTTAGAAGGAGATGAAGGTCTAGAGCTAGATAAAGACGACTATATGGACTAAATTTTTACTCCTTATCTTTGGGATACCCCTTTTTAGAGGGGTGTCCCTTTTCTTACATTTCCTTCAAACGCCGATAAAGGGTAGCCAAACTGATGCCAAGCATTTCCGCTGCAGCCTGTTTATTGCCTTTGGTATAGGTAAGAGTTTTTTCAATAATTATCTTTTCAATTTGTTCCATCTTTAGCCCTAAAGGGAGAGTGATAAAAGCAGAAGGTTCCGCTACAGTGTGCAATTTAGGCGGTAGACTATCCATTCCCACATAAGGGGACCTAGCCAAGATAACCGCCCTTTCAATAACATGTTTGAGCTCTCTTACGTTGCCAGGCCAGTTATAGGATAAAAATGCCTTTTCTACCTCAGGGGTAAAGCCTTTTACATCCTTTTTACTTTCTCTAGCAAACTGATGTAAAAAATAGTGGGCTAACAAAAGCACATCCTCTTGGCGGTCTCTAAGTGGCGGGACTTCTATTACAAATACATTCAGGCGGTAATAAAGGTCGGCCCGAAATCGTCCTGCCTTGACTTCTTCCTCCAAATTTTTGTTGGTAGCGGCAATGACCCTGACATTTACTTTAATGGTATTTTCTCCCCCTACTCTTTCAAATTCTCCTGCTTCTAATACCCTTAGCAGTTTTACTTGCATTGAAAGCGGCATTTCTCCAATTTCGTCCAAAAAAATGGTACCACTATCCGCCAATTCAAACCTTCCCTTACGCTTACTCAGGGCACCCGTAAAGGCACCCTTTTCATGGCCAAACAATTCTGATTCTAAGAGGGATTCAGGAAGGGCCCCACAATTCACTTTCACAAAAGGTTTTCCCACCCTAGGGCTTAGGTTATAAATACTTTCGGCTATTAGTTCCTTTCCTGTTCCACTTTCTCCTATAATTAAGACTGTGCTTTTGGTTGGTGCTACCTGAAGAATTTGCTCCCTTACTCTTTGCATGGCGGAGCTAGTGCCAATTAGGTTTGATTTATTTTCCATAAATGTTTTCTTAAGACGAATGTTTTCTAACATCATCTTTTTGGCTCGAAGGGCCTGAATAATGGCCTTCTTAAGTTCTACCGGCCTCAAAGGCAATACCAAAAAATCACAGGCCCCATTTCTAATGGCTTGGGTAGCATCTTTGACCTCTGGTTGGCCGGAAATAACAATCACAGGTAAAAGACTTTTCTTGCTGATTTCTTTTACAAAATCAAGGGCACTTGTGCGAGGCAATTTGTGTCCTGCCACAATAACATCGCACTCCTTTTGTTTTAAAATTTCCCAGGCCTTTTTATGAGAATTGGCTACAGAGAACACATATTCCTTGTTAGACAAATGCTTAAGTAAAAACAACCGAGTTTGATCATCCAAACAGACTAATAAAAGCCTAATCATAGACGCCTTAGTATCACAAACGAAAGTAAATGTCTATAATTGGGTGTGTAATTTGCGGCTGATTGACTTTAAATACAAACAATGATAATTACCATTAAAAATGGCCAGGTACAATAAGGCATCTGTATTAGACCGAGTTATTTTAATGGCAGAAAGTCTCTCAGTGGGTGATTCTATAGAAATCCTCTGCCACAAGAAAAATCGCATGGTAAAGTTGATAAGATATTTTGAGAACGAGTTTGTTTTGTTAGAAAAAGGCTTTTGGCAAGAGCGATTGGAAGTCAATAAGAAAGTGCTTAGAAAAACATTAAAAAAAGTGATTAAAAGGGAGTTTCCTCGCAGCCATAAATTGTGGGTTTTTCAAAGAAAAAAGCAACTTCTCTAATCGCTTTTAGCATTAAGACCAAACCATAACGAGGTTTTGATTCGCTTTTTACAAAAGGGCTTTTTCTTATGACTTAGGTATTAGCTGCTCACAAATATCTTTTACGGCCTGGACAAGGGCTGAGTTAGGGTCCTTTTTATAAAGGTCAATAACTGCAGGTTCCAATTCAAAGAGACCGTTTTCTTGAGGTAAAGAAAAGATGGAATCAACCCGTTTATCAATATCAAACCTTTGAATCAGGTCCTTGGCCCTTTGGATTAAAGGGCCTCCATCAAGACGGTTAACTACCAAATAAATGCGTTTTATCCCTATTTCTTTAGCCAGTTTTATCGAATGAGTTGCTACTGCCATTGCATTAAATGAAGCGTCGGTTACGACTAAACAGTGAGAAAAACCTTTGGCCAAGGCTCGCCCAAAGTGTTCAACTCCTGCCTGAGTATCTAATAAAACCAATTCATCTTGTCTTAAGGAAATGTGTTTAATAACGGCATCAAGCAAGGCATTTTCAGGACAAAGACATCCTGTAGCGGGTTGGATTACCGTGCCCATAACAAGGAAGGAAAGGGCCTCATTAAGCTTTATGCCAAATCTATCCACCACGTCCTCTACAGGTGGGTTTAACCTTAAAAATGCCCCCCACCCTGTGCCTGGCCGAGCCCCCGTTTTTTCTTCAATATAATCCAAATTCTGGCTAAGAGGTACAAGCTCCTTTGACCTTTCGGTTGGATACCCTAACGCAAAGGGCAAGTTCATTTGAGGGTCTTCATCCACAGCCAAAACCTTATAGCCCCTGTTTACAAAGGCCCAAGCCAGCAAGGCCGTCAAGGTGGTCTTACCTGCCCCACCCTTACCGGTAATGATTACCTTAAACCCTTTAGTGATTCCATCCTGACGGAGAAACTTAATTTCTTCTGGTGTTTTCTTTCCCAAAATCGCCTCCTAAATACCTAAGTTCCTTCTTTTCTCTGTAATAATTTCTTCCATAATGTCTGCGGTCTTGACAGGGTCTTCCTCTACAAAGAAATAGCCACCAATTAACCCTTTAAGGTCTTCGGTTAAAATCTTCACTACCGTTTCACTGCCAGAGATAGGAGGCATGGGCCACAGGTGCACCGGAATACCAGAACCCACAAAGTAGGTTCCAATAGAAACCGCCTTTTCTGACATCCACTCCGGTGCCGACCCTACCAGAGGCAGGTCAGAAATATCCACCTGCATATAGTCAGCCACAGCACCTGCTAAGGTTAGCATCCTTGAGCAATCTACACAAGAACCCATGTGCAATACTGGGGGAATATTAAAAGCTTGACAAACCTCCTTCAAGCCGCTTCCTGCCATTTCTTGGGCCTTGAGTTGCATCAATCCAGCCTTGGCACAGGCAATTGCCCAACAACCCGTGCCAATAACCAAAATATCCCTTTTTATAAGTTCTTTGGCAATGTTTACATGATTGTAATCTTGTCTTACCTTGGGATTGTTACACCCTACTATTCCTACTATTCCTTTGACCTTACCGTTGGCAATGGCATCTACTAAAGGTTTAGGATTACCGCCCAAGGCTTCCAATATACCTTCGGTACTGAATCCCACGACGGCCTCGGTCTTGTGGGAGGGAATATAAACCTTGGTTTTATCTCGGTGGGGAAAGGCTTCTATTGCAATCTTGACAATTCTTTTGGCCACCTCTGTAGCCTGTGTTTCATCAAATTGGATATGCACTGATCCAGGAAATTTAGCTTGATTACTAGTGGAAATAAACTTGGTATGAAAACACTTACATAATTGTCCTAAGGCAGGATAAATACATTGCACATCCACCACTACTGCCTCTATGGCCCCGGTCATGACGGCCAGCTCTTGATGGAGGACATTGCCAGCAATGGGAACCCCCTGACGCATCAAGAGTTCATTGCCGGTGCAGCACATACCCACAATGTTTATTCCTTTGGCTCCATATTTTTGGGCTGCAGCCTGCATTTCTTCTAGCCGGGCTACTTCTATAATTTTCTCAGACAAAATGGGTTCATGTCCATGGATAACAATGTTGACATAATCGGCATCAATTACACCCAGATTGGCCATGACCGTTCTTACACTGGGGGTGCCAAATAAAACATCTTGAATTTCGGTAGCAATTAAAGACCCTCCCCAGCCGTCTCCAAGGGCTGCCCGAATGCCTTGAAAAAGCAAAGAAACAGGGTCATTATCTACCCCTATATGGGTGCGGTGCATAATATCTACAATTTCCCTGTCAATGTTCCGAGGCAATATACCTATTTTTTTGGAAGTCTCCTCAAAAAGTCGCTTTTCCAGGCCTTGCCAGCATTCAATCCTCTTTTTAGGGGCATAAGAAAGAAGAAATTTGATTGGATTGTCGTCCTGTTTACCATAATCCCCCATAGCGATCTCGGCTATCTCTTTAGCCAGGTTATTTGGATTTTCTTCAGAATCAAGCCCCAGTCTGGCTGCAATGGCCTTTAATTTAGATATATCCTTAAGTTGGTAATCTTTATTTTTTCCTTCTGCTATTTCTTTCAAAATGATCGCTAAGGGACGGCCATGGTCAGAATGAGCTGCTGCCCCGGCTGCAATGGCCCTGATTAAATTTCTCGCTACAATAATATCTGCCGTAGCCCCACATACCCCTTTGGGACTTTTAGGGGTAATACGACAGGGACCCATCGCACAATTTTTACAACACACCCCAGTGCTTCCAAATTTACAATGTGGGGTTTGGGCCTCTTCCCTATCCCAAACAGTTTCTAATTCTCTAAGTTCAGCTAGCTTCAGCATTTCCTGGGCGGCTGGATCAATACTTCTTGCTTGCCATCCATTTCCCTCTTTTTTGGTGCCTTTCATACCGACGCCCTCCCCTGTGTTCTCTTAAGTTCCATTAGGCCAAATTAAACAGAAATAGTCAACATACAAATGGATAAAATGAAAAATAATTGAATAAAATGAAAAAAATGAGGATAAAAAGATTACCGAAGCCCCAAAAGTTTTAAAAAGGCGTTTATTTTATTACGGCTCAGTGGCAAGTCATAGCCATTCTTCATTAAAATTCGGTATTTATAATCACTTTTTTTCAATTTTTGAACTGAGCTAAGATTGATGATAAAGCTTTTATGGATTCTGAAAAAATGTTCTTGGGGCAACTTGTTTTCAATTTCTCCTAAACTTAAAGGGCTCAAAAATATTCTCTTTCCTGAAATCACTTCAGTATAGTTTCCTTTAGCGGCAAAAAAATCAATCTCATCTACCTCCAAAAGCAGGAAATCATCTCCCTCATATACAGGAAATTTAACCATAAAATTCTTATCATTGACTAAAAGGGTAGTAACATTATAGAGCAAAGCGGCAAAGGTATCCCGGCACTGGCCTTCTAATAAAAAGACCTTACCCAAAAAAATTATCTCCTTCCCTTGAGCCTTATAGACCTTTATTACAGAACTGCCACTTCTGTGCCTTTTAATAGCCTCTTTGGCCATCCTTTGGATTTCTTCAAATGCCTGTGGGGAATGCAAGGTAGAAAGGTTGGAAGGGTGTGATGAAGCGTTTAAATCAATTCTCAAAAGCTCCTTAATGGTTTCATTTATACAAAGGATATCATAATTGAGGTCAAAAATAACGATTCCTACCTTAAAAGTTCGTTTTAAAATATCTAAAATAGGTTCCATTTTGAATTTAGAGGGGTTGGTGGCCTTAACGACCACCTTTTGATTCCTATCTCTCTGTTGCCTTTAATTCATGCTCACTAAAGAAAAAGGCAATTTCTTTAGCAGCATTCTCCAAAGAATCAGAACCATGGACGGTGTTTTCTCCCTTATTTAATCCCAAATCGGCCCTAATAGTACCAGGTGCTGCTTCTTGGGGATCAGTAGCCCCCATAATTTCTCTAACCCTGGCAACCGCATTTTCCCCTTCAAGCACCATGGCTACAATTGGGCCAGAGCTCATATAGGCGGTCAACTCATCAAAAAAAGGACGGCCTTTATGAACGGCATAAAACGCCTCGGCCTGCTTTTTAGTTAAGCATAACATCTTTAAGGCAAGCACCTTCAGGCCTTCTTTTTCAAATCGCCTAATCACTTCTCCTACCAAATTTCGATTCACACCATCGGGTTTCACCAGACTCAAGGTTCTTTCCATTCTTTCTCCTCCCTTCTGACATTAATTCCTGCAGTTTTTACTCCAAAACAGGAGAAATATCAAGCGTGATTGTCTTACTTTAAACAGAGCCTTAAATTTCTCCTCGATGAAAGACTATTGCCTTTTTGTCCAAAAGGGTTAATTTTAATTCCATGCAAGCAAAGGGGTTGGGCTACATTGGTTTTGATATCGGAGGAACAAATATTCGGGTTGGCCTAGGGCTGGACAACGGGAGAATTGTTGGTTTTTTTAAAGAAAAAACCGAGGCCAATAAAGGAATTGCTGAAGTTATCAACAAAATTGTTTTATTAGTGAGAAAAATCACAGACCAATATTCAGATGTAAAAATTGAAGGGGTTGGAATTGGCATTGCAGGCATCTTGAAGCCTTCTCAAGGCATTGTCTGTTTCTCTCCTAATCTTCCTGGATGGAGAAACATACCCCTGGTGAAAATTCTTCAAAAAAGGGTTCAACTTCCGGTTTTTATAGAAAATGATGCCAATCTTATTGCCCTGGGAGAGGCTTGGCAGGGAGCAGGAAAGGACGAAGAAAACTTTGTCCTCTTAACATTAGGCACAGGGGTGGGTGGTGGTATTATTGCCAATGGCAAATTGTGGACAGGTGAAACTAGTGGAGCTGAATTCGGCCACATGAAAATTAACCCTCAGGGAGAAAGATGCCTTTGTGGTCGTAGGGGATGTCTTGAAACTTATGCCTCGGCTACTTGGCTAGTAAAACGGGCTCAAAAAGGCCTAAAGGCAGGAATGCCTTCTATTTTAAATAGGTATCAGTCGTTAACTGCTAAAGACATCTTTACGGCAGCTCAAAGGGGTGATATCCTGGCCAGGCATTTATTCCAGCTAGCTGGATGGGCCTTGGGTATAGGAATTGCCAACTTGTGTAACATTTTGGGATTCACAACCGCTATTATTGGTGGCGGGGTAAGCCATGCCTGGGAGGCCTTTATTGGTAGTTTAAAATATACCCTGGCTCATGAGCTTTTGGCCGTAGATTATGAAGAGGTGAAGATTTTAAAGAGTAAACTGAATGATATGGCTGGTATATACGGAGCATGTTATTTGGTAAAGCAGGAGATGAAAAATAAATGACGGATATTAAAAATATTCGCAATTTTTGCATTATAGCCCATGTGGATCACGGTAAATCTACTCTAGCAGACCGCATCTTGGAATATACTGGCGCAGTGCCTCCTAATAAAATGAGAGAACAATTTTTGGACAGGATGGATTTAGAAAGGGAACGGGGTATTACCATCAAGGCCCAAGCCGTCCGATTAAATTACAAGGCAGACGATGGGAATATTTACACGCTCAATTTGATTGATACCCCTGGCCATGTAGATTTTTCTTATGAAGTGTCCCGAAGTATGGCGGCCTGCGAAGGCGCCTTACTCTTAGTAGATGCTGCTCAAGGAGTTGAGGCTCAGACCGTGGCAAACGTATATTTGGCCATCGACCAAGGGTTAGAAATTATTCCAGTAATTAACAAGATTGATTTGCCTAGTGCCGAACCGGAACGGGTCAAAAAAGAGATAGAAAACATCTTAGGACTTGATGCCTCAGAGGCCATTTTAACCAGCGCCAAAAAGGGAATTGGGACCAAAGAAGTCCTTGAGACGATAATCAAAAAAATTCCTCCCCCTGAGACTGCTCCTGATGCCCCTTTACAGGCCTTAATCTTTGATTCCTGGTTTGACAGTTATCAAGGGGTGGTCACCTTAGTAAGGGTATTTCATGGAACGCTACGTTTGGGGCAGAAAATAAGGCTTATGTCTTCGGGAAAATCTTATGAAATTTCAGAAATAGGGGTTTTCACGCCTTGGCAAACTCAGGTGGATAAACTTGGACCTGGGGAAGTAGGTTATATCAAGGCAGGCATTAAGACCGTACGGGATGCCAGAGTAGGAGACACAGTGACCGAAGAAAAGAGACCAGCCTTACATCCACTACCTGGGTTTAAAATTGTGAGGCCAGTAGTCTTTGCAGGGCTTTATCCTACCGATTCAGGGGACTATGAAGAGTTAAAAGATGCCCTATTTAAACTTAATCTGAATGACTTGGCCTTTGTCTTCGAACCTGAAACTTCAGCCGCCCTTGGTTTTGGATTTCGATGTGGGTTCCTAGGGTTGTTACATATGGAAATTGTTCAAGAAAGGTTAGAAAGAGAATTTGGTTTGTCTGTAGTGGTCACCGCGCCTTCGGTCATCTATAAAGTAGAAACCACAGACGGCCAAGCCTTAGATATAGACAATCCTTCTAAACTCCCTCCTCAAGTAAAAATCAAACGTATTTTAGAACCCGTAATTCAGGCCGAGATTCACGTGACACCCTCCTTCGTAGGTAACGTTATTAAGCTTTGTGAGGAAAGAAGAGGTAAACAGAAGGAAGTGCGTTTTATAAGTGAAAAACATGCAGTTTTAACGTATGAACTTCCCTTTAGTGAAGTCATTACCGATTTTTATGATATGCTTAAATCTGTAAGCCGAGGTTACGCCTCCTTTGATTATGAAATTATTGGATACAAAGATGCACCTTTGGTAAAATTAGATGTGCTTATCAATGCTCAACCTGTAGATGCCCTTTCTATCATCGTTCACAAAGATCAAGCCTATTATAAAGGGCGGTGGTTAGTTTCCAGACTAAGAGAGGTAATTCCTCGTCAGGTTTTTGAGGTAGTTATTCAAGCTGCTATTGGAAGTAGAATTATTGCTAGGGAAAAAATTGCCCCCCTGAGGAAGGACGTTACCGCCAAATGTTATGGAGGAGATATTACCCGAAAGCGTAGGCTTCTTGAAAAACAGAAGGAAGGGAAAAAAAGGCTTAAACAAATTGGTAAAGTAAATATTCCTCAAGAGGCCTTTTTGGCTGTATTTTCAAAAAAGGGCGAAAGATGATGTGTAAAACGCATATATGGGTGCATATTCTCATTGCGCATTCTACATTTAGGAGGTAAAAGTTGGACGAAATTGCACGCAAAAAGGGTCAACTCAGAGAATGGGGCGAATCCATTATTATTGCCTTGGTCTTGGCTATGTTTATTCGCACCTTTATTATTCAAGCCTTCAAAATCCCCTCTGGCTCTATGATTCCCACTTTGCTAATCGGGGATCATCTCTTGGTAACAAAATTTAGCTATGGAATTAGGTTGCCCGTAATAGGCAAAACGGTTGTTAAGTTTAAAAATCCTCACCGGGGTGATGTTATCGTCTTTATTTGTCCGGTGGAAAGGAGCAAGGACTTCATTAAAAGGGTCATTGGACTGCCCGGAGATACTATAGAGGTTAGGAATAAAAAGGTTTATATTAATGGTAAACTCTATCCAGACCCTCATGCCTATCATAGTGACCCAAGGATCTTGCCTGCTGAGATGAGTCCAAGGGATAACTTTGGGCCCATTACTGTGCCTCCCAACAAATATTTCGTTATGGGAGATAACCGAGATAATAGCTGGGATAGTCGGTTCTGGGGATTTGTGGACCGAAATGACATTTTAGGCAAGGCCTTGATTATTTATTGGTCTTGGGAAAGGCCATTTTATCACATTCGTTGGAAAAGGATTGGAATGCTTATCCGTTAATATTTGGTAGTTTTGTTTATTCTATTCAATAGAGGCCTTCTCACGTCATATCTCAAAATATACCTGTCAATATGACTGATTTGATGTTTTTAGACAATGGTTGAATATTAACGATTGACATTCGACCTCATTTTCCTTTATCATTCATAAAGGTTGACAAATTGGTTTTAATATGAATATAAACAACTTTACTCTAGGAGGAAGAAGATGGAGCAATGGGAGTTGGACTTAATTAATAAACTCCTTGATAAGGATGAAGAGTTGAAAAACTTATGGGAAGAGCATTTAAAGCTAGAAGCAGCAATAGAAGAATTCAATAAAAGGGTTTACCTTACCCCCGAAGAAGAGGCAGAAAAGCAACGCTTGAAAAAAATTAAATTGGCAGGCAAGGATAGAATGCACGAAATATTAAACAAATATAGGAAGGAATTGGGAGAATGAAGCTTACAGGTGCACAAATTGTCATCGAAAGCCTTTTAAAAGAGAAGGTAGATGTAGTTTTTGGTCTACCTGGAGGAGCTATTATAGATGTCTATGATATGCTTTATGACTCTCCTATTCGGCATATCCTCGTTCGCCATGAACAAGGGGCCGTTCATATGGCCGATGGCTACGCTAGGGCAACAGGAAAGGTAGGCGTAGCAATGGTAACTTCAGGCCCTGGTGCTACCAATACTGTAACCGGGATTGCGACTGCCTACATGGACTCTATTCCTCTTGTAGTCATCACTGGTCAGGTTCCTACCAAGCTAATTGGGAACGATGCCTTTCAAGAAGTCGATATTGTAGGCATTACTAGACCATGCACTAAACACAACTATTTAGTAAAGGATGTCAATGAGCTGGCTCGGATTATAAAAGAGGCCTTTCACATTGCCCGCACAGGTCGTCCCGGGCCAGTGCTAATTGACTTACCTAAGGATATCCAACAGACCAAAGCGGATTTTGTTTATCCTGATGAAGTTAAACTTCCTGGATATAAACCTACATATCATGCCAATTTAAGACAGATTAAAAAGGCAGCCCAGCTTCTTGCCAGGGCCAAAAGGCCTGTGATTTATGCAGGTGGAGGAGTCATTTATTCTCAAGGTGCCTCAGAAGAATTGACTAAGATGGCAGAGTCATTTTACCTGCCGGTAACAAATACCTTAATGGGCCTAGGCAGCTTCCCTGGCAATCATCCTCTCTGGCTGGGAATGCTGGGTATGCACGGTACATATACGGCCAATATGGCCATCTCTTGCTGTGATGTTATGTTAGCTGTAGGGGCGAGGTTTGATGACAGAGTTACTGGTAAGTTAGATGAATTTGCTCCTGAAGCGAAAATCATTCATATTGACATTGACCCCTCATCTATCAGCAAGAATGTAAGGGTAGACGTACCGATTGTTGGGGATTGCTATGATGCCCTTAAAAAACTTTTTAAGGCATTACAAAATACCGAAGAAAATATAGACTGGAAGGAAAAACATCACGAGTGGCTAACTCAAATTGAAGAGTGGTCTAGAGAACATGCTCTGGCTTATGAGCAGCCCCCCGATGGACCCATTAAGCCCCAATTTGTCGTAGAAAAATTGTATGAGCTCACAGGTGGTGAAGCCATTGTAGCCACAGAAGTAGGACAAAACCAAATGTGGGCAGCCCAGTATTATAAGTTCAAACGCCCGCGGACGTTGCTTACCTCAGGGGGATTAGGTACAATGGGATATGGTTTTCCAGCGGCCATTGGTGCCCAAGTAGCCTTTCCTAACAAGCTTGTTCTGGATATTGCAGGAGATGGAAGCATCCAAATGAACATTCAAGAGTTGGCCACCGCCGTGGGAAATAGACTTCCTGTCAAAGTGGCTATACTTAATAACGGATATTTAGGTATGGTCCGACAGTGGCAACAGTTATTCTACCATAGACGTTATTCTCAAACAAGCCTTGAGTATTCGCCTGATTTTGTAAAAGTAGCTGAGGCATATGGAGCTGTAGGGCTTAGGGCCACTAAGCCCCAAGAGGTTGAAGATGTCATTAAGAAGGCCTTGAGCATAAATGCACCTGTTTTTATGGATTTTATCATAGAGCCTGAAGAGAATGTTTATCCCATGGTGCCTGCGGGCGCACCTATTACCAAAATGCTTCTGGGAGGGACAGTTTTAGTTTAATTTTAAAGAGGAGAAAAAATGAGACATACGCTTTCTCTTTTAGTAGAAAATCAGCCCGGGGTGTTATCTCGAGTTACTGGACTGTTTAGCGGCAGAGGGTTCAATATAGAAAGCCTTTGTGTAGCCGAAACAATAGATCCTCAAGTCTCTCGAATCACTTTGGTTACAAGAGGAGATGAGCAAATTATAGAACAGATTAAAAAGCAGCTAAACAAACTCATCAACGTGATTAAAGTAGTTGACCTCTCCGAAATAGAGTCTGTAGAAAGAGAAATGGCCCTTATTAAGATAAAGGCTACAGCCGAACACCGGGCTGAAATTTTGAGGATGGTAGACATTTTTAGGGGGAAAGTTGTGGATGTCAGTCCGCTTTATTACACAATAGAAATTACTGGAGATGCAAAAAAACTAGAGGCCTTTATTGAGCTTATGAAAAACTTTTCTATTAAGGAGATTGCCCGCACAGGTACAGTTGCCTTACCACGGTCTAAAAAAACTGAGTTGAGGAGGAATTAGATGCAGATTTATCACGATGACGATGTAAACATGGATGTATTTGAAGGGAGCAAGGTAGCCGTAATTGGATACGGCAGTCAGGGACATGCCCATGCCTTGAATTTGAGAGATAGTGGAGTCGATGTCATTGTAGCCCAAAGGCCAGGAGGCCCTAATTACTATTTGGCCTTAGAGCATGGTTTTGACCCAGTTTCGGCTACTGAAGCTACTAAGGAAGCCGACGTTATTGCCCTTTTAATTCAAGACCAGTATCAACCTGAAGTTTACAAGAAGGAAATAGAGCCTAATCTTTCTGAAGGCAAGGCATTGTTATTTGCCCATGGATTTAATATTCACTTCAATCAAATTGCTCCGCCTAAGGATGTAGACATCATCATGGTTGCTCCTAAAGGACCTGGACATTTGGTAAGGCGGATGTATGAACAAGGTGCTGGGGTGCCTGCCTTAATCGCTGTTCAACAAGACGCTTCAGGTAAGGCCAAAGAAAGGGCCCTTGCTTACGCCAAAGGCATTGGTGCTACCCGGGCGGGGGTTCTTGAAACTACCTTCCAAGAAGAAACCGAGACCGATTTGTTTGGGGAACAAGTTGTTTTATGTGGAGGCGTAACCAAACTTATGCAAACGGCCTTTGAAACATTGGTAGAAGCAGGCTACCAACCAGAGATTGCTTATTTTGAATGCATTCATGAGCTAAAACTTATTGTTGACCTCATTTATGAAGGTGGCTTTCAGCACATGAGATACTCCATTAGTGATACCGCAGAGTACGGAGACTACACTAGAGGTAGACGGATAATCAATGAGGAAACTCGGAATCGAATGCGGGAAGTTTTAAGGGAAATCCAAACCGGTCAATTTGCCAAAGAATGGATTTTGGAAAACAAGGCAGGGCGGCCTGTATATCACGCCTTAAAAAGAATGGAAGAAGGACATCTGGCCGAAAAGGTAGGGGCCAAATTGAGAGAGATGATGCCTTGGCTTAAAAAGAAATCGTAGTCCAAATAAAATGAAAAGTTGATAAAAAGCTAAAAAGGGGAGAAGTCACCTCCCTTTAATTTTACTTTAGGAATGAAGATGAATCAGGTTGGATTGCCATTCGTCATTGGCGGTGCTGTAGTGAGCATTTTTTTGCTAGGGTTGCATCTCTGGCCTTTGGCAATCGTAGGCGGTATTTTAACCTTGTTTTTTGCCTATTTTTTCAGGGATCCCCAAAGGCAAACACCCATTAATCCCAAGGCCATTGTATCTCCTGCAGACGGTCAAGTAGTATTTGTAGGAGAAGCAATCTGTCCTTTTTTAAATGAGAAAATGCAAAAACTCAGCATTTTTATGTCTATCTTTGACGTTCATGTTAATAGAATGCCTTATGATGGCCAGGTGGATAAAATAAAATATCGAAAGGGTCGTTTTTTACCTGCATTTAAAAAAGAGGCCGACCTTTCCAATGAAGCAAATGCCATTTTTTGCCATACAAATCAAAATTTCCCCTTTATTGTTGTGCAAATTGCTGGTATATTAGCAAGAAGGATTATTTGTTATTTAACTCCCAACCAATATGTCAAAAAGGGGAAACGGATTGGTTTGATTTGCTTTGGTTCAAAGGTGGATCTTTACCTGCCTAAAAATGCTAGAATCCTACCTATCTTAGGCCATAAGGTAAAGGCAGGGGAAACTATAGTCGGGTACTGGGAATAGAACCATTTGTTACAAGCAATAAAAACAGGTCAAGGGCATGAAAGAAAAAAAAGGTGTTTATCTTCTACCCAATTTATTCACTACTGCAAGCCTGTTTGCGGGCTTTTGCTCTATTGTGGCTTCTATTCAAGCCCATTGGGAAAGGGCAGTTATTACCATTATTATTGCCGGCATCTTAGATGGGTTAGATGGAAGGATTGCCAGATTAACTGGAGCAGTAAGTAACTTTGGAGTCCAATATGATTCTCTTTCAGATCTTATTGCTTTCGGAGTAGCCCCAAGCATATTGGCCTATACATACGCCTTGTATTCATTTGGAAGATGGGGTTGGTTAGCTGCCTTTCTCTTTCTCGCTTGTGGGGCCTTAAGGTTGGCCCGATTTAATGTCCAAGTAAAGAAACTTGATATTCGTTTTTTCACTGGATTGCCTATTCCTGCTGCAGCTGGGACCTTGGCTCTAACGGTATTCAACTTAAATCGCCTTCCAATGGAACCGGCCTTAAGGAATCATATTTTGATTGCCTTTACCTACATTCTCTCTTTTCTAATGGTAAGCACCTTCCGTTATTATAGCTTTAAAGACCTTGAACACATAAAAGACAAACCTTTCCGAGTAGCCTTAGGCGTGGTTTTGCTTTTGGTCCTTATTATGAGTCAACCATTTTTTATCTTATGGTGTATGGGCATTGCTTATGCCGTTTCTGCTCCTATTTCCTTTGTGCTTTATCTCATGCGAAGACGTAAAGAGGAAAAGACCAGCAAAGTAGATATTGTTTAAGGAGGAAGAGTTTATGGGGATGACAATGACTGAAAAAATTCTGGCTGCTCATGCCGGTTTAGAGCAGGTTAAACCTGGACAACTTATTAAGGCTAAAGTGGACATGGCTTTAGCCAATGACATCACTGCCCCTTTGGCCATTAAGGCCTTTAAGGCGGCTGATGGCAAAAAGGTCTTTGACAAAGAAAGGATTGCCCTTGTGCTTGACCACTTTACACCCAACAAAGACATTCCTTCAGCCATTCAGTGCCAAGAGGTAAGATTGTTTGCTCGTCAGCAAGAAATTGTCCATTTTTATGATGTAGGAGAAGTGGGTATTGAACATGTCATTTTACCAGAAAAGGGATTGGTCTTGCCTGGAGACATTGTTATTGGCGCTGATAGTCACACCTGCACCTATGGGGCCTTAGGGGCCTTTTCTACTGGCGTAGGCAGTACAGATTTAGGAGCAGTTATGCTGACGGGAGAAATTTGGCTTAAAGTGCCTCCAAGCATTAAATTAATCTATAAAGGCACTTTGCCTAAATGGGTTACTGGTAAGGATTTAATTCTTTACACCATTGGAGACTTGAGTGTAGAAGGGGCCCTTTATAAAAGCATGGAATTTTGTGGCGAGGCCATTAGAACCCTTTCCATGGAAGGCCGTTTTACAATGGCCAATATGGCTATTGAAGCAGGGGCCAAAAATGGCATATTTGCAGTGGATGAAAAGACCCTTGACTATGTCAAGCCCAGAGCTCAAAGACCGTATCAGATTTATGAAAGTGATTCAGATGCAGAATATCTTCTTATCAAAGAGTATGACATAACTCACCTTGAACCAGTAGTTGCCCTTCCCCATTCTCCAGATAATATCAAAGCGGTATCTGAAATAGGAGAAATTAAGATTGATCAAGTCGTCATTGGCTCCTGCACCAACGGAAGACTTGAAGACCTAAAAATGGCCGCTGCTGTTCTTAAAAACCAAAAGGTGGCCAAAGGGGTGCGTTGTATTGTCATTCCTGGCAGTCAACAAGTCTACCTTGAAGCACTTAAGCAAGGGCTTATAGAAATATTCATTGAGGCCGGTGCCGCAGTAAGCACTCCCACTTGTGGTCCCTGTCTTGGAGGACACATGGGAGTTTTGGCTCCTAAAGAACGGGCAGTATCCACTACCAACAGAAATTTTATTGGACGTATGGGGCACCCAGAAAGTGAAGTTTACTTGGCTAGCCCTTATGTGGCTGCAGCTTCGGCCATTACTGGAAAAATTTCGCATCCTGAAGAAGTTTGTTAAAGGAGGAGGTTTAAAGGTGATTATTGAAGGGAAAACATGGAAATTTGGAGATAATATTGATACCGATATCATCATTCCAGCTCGGTATCTAAATACCTCTGACCCCAAGGAGTTGGCTAGGCATTGTATGGAAGGTATCAGACCAGGATTTGCTCAAGAAGCAAGCGAAGGGGACATTATGATAGCAGGACGCAACTTTGGGTGTGGGTCTTCTAGAGAACATGCCCCTATTGCTATAAAGGCCACAGGTATAAAAGCCGTAGTAGCCAAAAGTTTTGCTAGAATTTTTTATAGAAATGCCTTTAATATTGGCTTGCCTATTGTAGAATGCGAAGGGGCTGCCGAAACAGCCAAAGAAGGAGATATTCTCAAAATTGACTTGGACAAAGGAGAAATTTTAAACCTCACTCAGAACTTAAAATTCAAAATACCGCCCTTGCCTGAATTTATGAAAGAACTTATTGCAGACGGAGGCCTGATTCCCCACTTGGCCAAAAAGGGTAGTTACTGATTACTTTAAGTGGAGTTCAATTCCTGAAGCGTTTTTTTAATGAGTTTTAAATCTTCCCAGGCCAGTCTTTTTTGGCCTGGATTACGTAATAGATAGGCGGGATGGAAGGTAGGGATAAGTTTTATCCCCTGCCAATCGTGAATTCGCCCCCTGAGTCTGGAGATGGGGACATTGGTGTTAAGCAAGGTATGTGTAGCAATACTGCCTAAAGTGCAAATTACCTTTGGACAAATTACCGCTAATTGTGCCTTTAAAAATGGCAAGCAGGCCTCTATTTCATCTGGTTGAGGATTGCGGTTACCAGGGGGGCGACACTTAATGATATTACAAATGTAAGCATCTTTATATCTATCTAAATCAATGGCACTAAGCATTTTATCTAGAAGTTTTCCTGCCGCTCCTACAAATGGCCGGCCCTGAAGGTCTTCCTCTCTGCCTGGAGCTTCTCCTACCAATACCAAAATGGCGTTAGGATTTCCTTCACCGAACACAATGTGATGTCGGGTTTGATGTAATTTGCACCGTTTACAATTACCAAGTCTTCGCCTGATTTCCTCAAGCCTTTCTTTCTTTGAACAAAGGCCTTCCAAAAATTTCTTAGTCTTATCATCAAGATACACTTCTTTTATATTCAAAAGGGAAACTATCTCTAAATGCCCCTTTAACTCATCTAGCAAATTCGGCATAATATCCTCTTTATCCTATCTATTAAACGCATGGCCACGGCTTCTTTGGACATTAAAGGCCAATTTTCTCTAGCGCCACTGCGATAAATAAGGCTAACTTTGTTTGTCTCGCTTTCAAATCCGGCGCCCGGTTGGATAACATCATTGGCCACAATCAAATCCAGGTTCTTTTGCTGAAGCTTCCTCTGAGCCTCCTTTAATAAATCCTTGGTTTCGGCTGCAAAACCTATTAATAATTGGTGTCTTTTTCTTTGTCCTAATACAAAAAGAATATCTTCTGTCTTTTCCAGTTCTAAATTAAGTCTCTCGGTCTTTTTTATTTTCTGAGATACATAGCAAGGTCTAAAATCAGCTACCGCGGCCGCCATAATAACCACATCTACATCTTCATAAAGGGACAAAACGGCCTCTTTCATCTCTGCACATGAAACTACAGGAATAAACTCAACACCATAACTTGGTCTTAGGGAGGTAGGACCGCTTATCAGAATTGTTTTTGCTCCCCTAGCCGCTGCTATTTTGGCGATAGCAAATCCCATCTTACCTGAAGAGCGGTTGGAAATGAATCGGACTGGGTCTAGGAACTCTTGGGTAGGACCAGCGGTGACAAGAACTTTATAACCTTTTAGATCTTTAGGGAAAAAGAATGATTCTATCCAAGTAGTAATGTCCTCTATATCTGGCAGTCTTCCTTGACCTTGGACCCCACAGGCCAGATTTCCAGTAGCAGGTTTCATGAGGTGAAAGCCTAATTTTTCTAAGATATTCAAGTTTCTTTGAACCGCTGGATTGAGATACATTCGGGTGTTCATGGCAGGACATACTAGGATAGGCCTTGGGCAACCAAGTGCAGCACTCGTTAAAAGGTCATCGGCCATTCCTTGAGCCAATTTAGCAATAATATCCGCACTTGCCGGAGCGATAACAAATAAATCAGCCCAGTCTGTTAAATTTAAATGGATAATGGGGTATTCTGAATGAAACTCAAAAATATCCGTATATACTTGATTTCTGGTAAGGGCACTTAAGGTAAGAGGAGTAATAAAGGCCTGCGCCCCTTTGGTCATTATCGCCTTTACTTGGGCACCTTTGTTTTGTAAAGAACGAATAAGGTCTGGAATACGATAAGCAGCAATGCTGCCTGTAACTCCGACCAAGATATGTTTGTTCTTTAGTACTTGCATATCTTACGTCTCAAACTTGCATTTTATATAGGTCAAGATTAAACAGACAAATAATGATTTAAAACGTCATCAAACACTTCAAAACTAGCAGAAATCCAAAAAACCATTTTCCCCTTTCTAAATACGGCATGCTGTTTGCCAATTCCCCAAAAGATATAAACTTCGGTTCCTTTTTCCCTTTTTTTCTTAAATCCATAAAAAGGGGTCTTGTGGCTTTGCATAATTTTTTGCATCATAATTTCTACCTGTTGCTCGGCTTGACTTAGAGTAAAGGCTTCTGAAACCCAAATAGTAGCTTCATGCCAATTGCCTTGATAAAAGGCCCCTTTGTAATAAGCTACCCAAGCCTTTTTTACCTTAATGACCCTACCATGAAGTTTATTAACGGCCTTGATAGCCTCCCTCCCTTGTAAAAGCTTCATTAAATGTAGATTAGGGAGGGTTTCTGGGAATAATGCATTGGCTTTAGGTTTCTTTTGGCAAGAAACACAAAGTAACGAAAGAAAAAAGACCAAACAGAATAGTAATCTTTTTTTAGTCATTGCTTCCACTCTTATTCATATTTCTTTATTTGTAGAAAGGAAGAAATCGACTCATCTACAATTTGAAAGGCAGGATATTCATGTTTAGCAATAGCACAATTGATGTTTAAAGCACAATATTTTAAACAAATCGGATCATTGGGGTCAAAATCACTAAAGCAATGCAAACGGCCTTCTAACATCTCAGGCTTAATAACTTTTACCTTAATTTTTTTCATCATAAGCTCCTTCTTTAGCTTCTTTTAATACCTTTAACATATTTGAATGCAAAAATCCATTGGTTGCCAAAATTTCCTTTCCGTATATGGAATATGGGTTACCTTCAAAGTCTGAGACTTTGCCACCAGCCTCTTTTACAATCAATGCCCCGGCAGCGGTATCCCAAGGTTTAAGCCTTTCTTCCCAAAAACCATCAAACCGCCCACACGCAACATAACATAAATCTAAGGCCGCGGATCCAATCCTTCTAATACCTCGTGCTTTTAAAATCATTTTATAGAATCGCGTCATGATTGGCTCTGGCCTTTGTTGAACATCATAAGGAAATCCGGTTGCTATAAGGGATTTGATCAATTTATCATTTTTGGAAACCGATATTCTTTGGTCATTTAAAAAGGCCCCCTTCCCCTTCAAGGCCGTAAACATCTCTTTTAAAACGGGATTATAGATTGCTCCAATAACCAACTCACCTTGGTTTTCAACTGCAATAGACACACAAAACCAAGGCAATCCATGAGCGAAGTTGGTAGTTCCATCTAAGGGATCAACAATCCATTTTACCTCTGCAGTTTGCCCTTTTTTAAGACCACTCTCTTCTGCTAAAATCGAATGTTGAGGATATCGAGATGAAATGGCCTCTTTTATTAATTTTTCTGTTTCCAAATCTGCTTCTGTAACCAAATTGATGTCACCTTTGTATCCAATTTGATGGGGTTTATGAAAAAAGTGCATCAACGCCTCACCGGCCTTGTATGCTATTTGGACGGCAAATTTATATATTTCTTCCATTTTCTCTGGTTATACTCCTAAAATCCTATTTACTCTTTTTGCAAATTATGTTATAAGCCCAGATTAGGGTAAAAGCAAGTATGTCTAACCATCCATCTACAAAAATTTGGGACAAACTTGTTGGTCTAGGCAGGGGTCCCTTTCTCTTAACAAAAGCCTATTTTGATATCTTACAGAAAGACAAGGTGTTATCGTTTTTAAAATCCAGTCCCTTTTTCAAAATTGAAAAACAGAAAAAAGGAGATTGTCTAGCTACTTGGGTAGGTAAGGATACAAAAAGTATTTTGGGGATTCTGAAAATTAATAAGGCTAAATGTGTTTTAGAATGTATTAGTAAAGATAAAGTTGAAGAAGGCAAAAAATTATTGGAAAAGTATCTCAAAGAGGCAATTAATTTTCGTGCCTATAGTCTCCAAAAAATAGAGGAAGATATTCCTGAAGAAAGTGATGATGAACAAATCTTGTCTTTAGAAGACTACCTCCAATATTATTATGAAAATGAATGGATTAAAGCCCCCTTACCAGCTCTAGGTGGGAAAACCCCCTTAGAATGCTTAAAATCTTGCCAAGATAGGGCTAAGCTCCTTGAGCTTATAAATCAATTGGAAAAAAAATCAAACCTTCCTTATGACTTTAATCGTCTCCGTTGCCGATTAAAATTAGGCTGTATTTATGACATGAGAGTAGAGTTAGAAAAATATAAACTGGCCTTGCAGGAACAAATATTGGTTTTCTTAGATGCTAGTTTTCGTTTACTGAGGGCTGTAGAGAAGGTAGGGATATTACCCAGCAAAGAATCTGATATTTTGGTCAAGGCCAGTCAGCTCGTTGATGAGTTAACCAATTTTGTAGTTGCATTGGATGAAGTAACTGCCTTTAGAGAATACAAAAGAATTGAAAAGGAAATTGTTAAAAGATTTGACTCCATAGAAGATAATTTATTGCTTTTCTTAAACTCTCTTCCTCAACAAGAAGAAATTATGTCTTTGTATCTTGATGAAAACTGGGATCATCTTAAAGAGGCCTCTGAAGATTTTTTTATTCCCCTTCCTCATGCAATTGCTAGAGAAATCATGGCCAACTGGCGCGAAAGTGCAGAAGAGATCTTAGTAACTCCCCAAATGGATTTAAAAACTCTTTTAAAGAAACAACCCATAGAATGGATAGAGGCCATTTCTACATTTTTGGGACTATCTCTATCAAATCAAAGTAAAAATGATCATATCCAGGTGGTTTGCAAACAACTCCATGACCAAAAGAAATTAAAGGAAGTTGTAAAAGGACTTGAACCAGAAGCAAGGAAACTCTTACGTCTTGTTTTAGATACTGGCGGCGTCTTCCCTTATGCATGTTTGGTTAAATGTTTTGGTAATGATGCTCAAGATGGATTCTATTGGCGTGAAAAACCACCTCAGAGCATAATTGGAATTTTAAGGTCAAGAGGACTTTTATTTGTAGGACATATTGTTACCGAAGGGAAAAAATTAAAAGTTGCTCTCATTCCTCATGATTTGAGGCCTTCTCTCTTTAAAGTGCTTTAATTCTTTCAAAGTCCGCAATTTATATCTTATATCATTCCCAAATGTCTTTTTATCTTTTTGTTATTTTTTCCTTGACAAGTAGCAATGCTTTTGTTTATAACTCTGTTGTTATTTTAAAATAAAAAAGTAACACATTCTAAACGGAGGGGAAGATGGCTGTTTTACCTGGTATGGAGTCAATAGGCACCTTAGTAAATCGTTTTCCAGAGCTGTGCGGAGGGTGTGGTCTTTGCGAGAAGGCCTGCCACAAGGAAGCTATTACAATGAAAATTAAACCTTTGAAGGGAATGTGGCGACGCTTGCCTGAAGTGGATCAGGATAAGTGTATCAACTGTGGCTATTGTTCAGCAGTCTGTCAAAGTGGGGCCATTAAGCAGGGAGTAGATACGCTTATTAAGATGGTTTTACGCCAAAAACCAGAATATATCGCCTTTTATTGCACCTGGGCAGGAGGCTCTGGAAAAGAACTTGATTTGACAAAGGTTCCTGTGCCAAAAAACTGCAAACTTGTACGCGTAATGTGTACTGGTAGGATTGACCCTAGACAAATTATTGACCTTTTTAACCAGGGTATCAAAGGAGTTCTAATCTTTGCCTGTCCTCTTGAACAATGTGAGTACAAAGTAGGCAATTATCGGCTTAACCATCGGGTAGAACTTTTAAGAAAAATTTTAGAGGAGGCTGGATTTGACCCCCAGCGGGTAGAGGCCGTATTCGAACAGCTTACCGATACCAAAATTGTAGAGGATAAAGTCAACGAATTTATAGGCAAAATCAACAAATTAGGATTACAATAGGAGGGAAATAGCAATGCAATTGAGATTAGACGAACAGACACTTAATGTGGATCAAATGACAATATATGACCTATTAAAAAAGGAAGGCAAACATTTTTTGAAATTAGATCATTCTTTTTATGCCTTTATTCATAACCCTGACTGCCCTTTACTTAATATTGTAGAAATAAATGGCAAGATTTATTCGGCCCCTGCCTTAAAGCAAAAGTTGGTCCAAGAAGGAATGGAAATAAAGACTGACAGCGAGCATATCAAACAGGTTCTTGAAGCACGACTTAAAAAACTTCAAGAAGATCATGAATGTCTGCTCATCCGTGAAGTTCAAGAAATTGTAGCCCGAGATGCCTCTGATAGCCAGCTTCTAGATTTTGATGCCCGTCAGGGCTGGGATTTCGAGTTAAGAAGATCCTCCCCTGCTACGGTTCATGATCCTAACAAGTGTGTGCGCTGTGGGGGGTGTGTAAGCATCTGCAACGAAATTCAAGAAGTAGGTGCCCTAAGCATGGATGAAGAAAAGGGTGTTATTATTGATGATGAGAAATGTGTGCGTTGTGGACAGTGTGTTCTTGTGTGTCCTTTGGGTTATTCGGAACAGAGTATTAAAAGTTTTGTTGAATTAATGGGATGTCAGCTATGCCCCTTTGCCCAACCTCAAGGGGCCTTTCATGAAGAGGAAAATGTGTTTGAAGTTTGGGAAGCGTTGCAGAATAAGGACAAATTTGTAGTGGTCCAATTTGCACCCTCAGTAAGGGCGAGTTTAGGAGAGCTTTTTGGAATGAATCCGGGAAGTTTAGTTGTGGGCAAGCTGTATGCTGCCTTACGCAAGGCAGGATTTGATCATGTGGGGGACACCAATTTTGCAGCCGATTTAACCATTATGGAAGAAGGCAATGAACTTATAAAAAGGATTAATGAAGGTGGAGTTTTGCCTCAATTTACTTCCTGTTGTCCTGCTTGGATAAAATATTGTGAGACCTTTTATCCAGAACTCACTCCTCATATCTCTTCAGCCAAATCTCCCCAACAGATGTTTGGGCCCATTGCCAAAACCTACTTGGCAGAAAAGAAGGAAGTTGATCCCAGGAATATGGTGGTGGTTTCAATTATGCCTTGCACTGCCAAGAAGTTTGAGCGAAGTCGGGAAGAAATGTGTGATGCCTGGAAATACTGGATGGAAAAGGGTACTGTAAGTGAAAATGACAAGTTTCCTGATGTAGATTACGTATTAACTACCAGGGAATGTGCCAAACTTCTAAAAATGGCTGGGGTTAATTTGAAAGAAATGCCTGAAGAGAAACCCGATCCTCTTGTAGGAGAATATACGGGTGCGGCCACTATATTTGGCCGTACAGGGGGTGTTATGGAGGCAGCCTTAAGAACAGCCTATGAGGTGGTTACTGGAAAGCCTATTCCTCAACTTGAGTTTAAGGAATTGGAGTCCTTAAATAATATTAAAAAGGCAGAAGTGACCTTAAATGGCACCAAGATAAAGGTTGCTGTAGCCCACAGTTTAAAGGCCGTAAAGGAAATTTGCGAATCAGTAAAGAGTGGAGGTGAATTTTCTGACTACACCTTCATTGAGTTTATGGCCTGTCCTGGAGGTTGCATTGGAGGTGGAGGGCAACCTATCCTTACCTGTTTGAAAACAATAGAATTTCGGACCAAGGCCTTGAACGCCGATGACAAAAAGCGGCCTTTGCGTAAATCTCACGAAAATCCAGAAATTAAACAGCTTTATCAAGATTTCTTAAAAGAGCCCTTAAGTTCACTCTCCCACAAGCTTCTTCATACAAGTTATAAAGGAAATTAAAGACAGATTTGGGGCGAAGCCTTTGACTTCGCCCCCTCATCAAAATTGAATTAGGACAAAGGCAAAATTCCCTGCCTTTTTGGAGAATGAACAAGACAGTTTATTCTACTTTAAATTTAAATTTTTCTCCTTCAGCATCAATAACTACTTTGTGCCCTTCTTTTATTTCACCTTTCAAGATTAGCTCTGATAGTCTATTTTCAATATCCCTTTGAATTACCCTTTTTAAGGGCCTTGCCCCCATTAAAGGATCAAACCCTCGACGCATAAGGAGCTCTTTTGCCCTACTGGTTAAAACAACCTTAATATTCCTATCTTCTAAACGTCTGTTCAGTCGTTCGATGAGGATATCTACAATCTTAATCACTTGGCCCGTCTTTAAGGGATGAAAGACTACAATCTCATCAATCCGGTTTAAAAATTCAGGCCTAAAGTAGTGTTTTGCAACCTCAAGCACCTTTTCTGCAGCTTGATTAAATTCATCATCAAAGGCCTTTTCTAGGGCCTCTCGGTCGGCTTCTATTTGTTTTTTTTCCTTCTGATAATCATCATCATTAATTTCTCCACGGGCATATTTTTCCTCTAATACCTTGATTCGATCATGAAGGGTCTTGTAACGCGGATTAAATTTCTCCATTAAATCACGCAAATATTCACTTCCCAAATTGGAAGTCATAATTAAAACCGCATTCCTAAAGGAGACTACCCTGCCCTGAGAATCAGTCAGTCTCCCATCATCTAAAACTTGCAAAAAGAGGTCAAATACCCGAGGATGCGCCTTTTCAATCTCATCCAGCAAAATTACACAATATGGTCTTCTTCTGACAATTTCGGTCAGCTTTCCGCCCTCTTCATAGCCTACATACCCGGGAGGGGCACCAATCAGCTTGGCTACAGAATGTTCTTCTTTAAATTCAGACATATCAAGACGCACCATAGCGTCTTCGTCTCCAAAAAGAAATTCGGCCAAGGTTTTGGCCAGCTCTGTTTTTCCCACTCCAGTAGGCCCTAGGAATAAAAATGACCCCAGAGGTTTCCTAGGATCAGAAACCCCTGCCCTTGCCCGACGCACTGCCTCAGATACCTTTTTAACAGCCACTTCTTGGCCTATCACCCTTTTATGGAGATGTTCTTCCATAGAGAGAAGTTTTTCTCTTTCTTCTTCTACCATTTTAGAAAGTGGGATTCCTGTCATTTCTGATATGATTTCAGCAATATCTTCTGCATTTACCTCAAGTTTTACTTTAGGTTCTTTTTCTTTTTTTGCTAAAATCTTTTGTTTTTTTAATGTCTTAATTTCTTCGTTTAGTTGTTCCCACTCATCTAGATTTGCTTCCTCTTCAGCCTTTTTGGCCTTTTCCTCAAGCTCTTTAATCTTATTTTCCAGTTTGCTAATATCTATCTCTGTCTTTCTTTCAAAAGAGGCTAATTCTTTTGTAAGCTTATCCTTTTCCAATTGCAAGCTTTTCAATCTGGCTTCATCATTTTCGGACTCAGCCAATTTTATCGCTTCTTCAATCCGTTTAATCCGATTACGAATCTCCATTTCTTTAGGAGAAGGACACAGGCTTTTAATCTTTTTTCTAGCTGCAGCGGTATCCAAAACATCGATGGCCTTATCGGGTAAATTTCGGTTTTGGATATAGCGATGGCTTAGCAAAACCGCTGCTTCTATGGCTTCGTCAGAGATTTTTACTCCATGGTGAGTTTCATATTTAGGCCTTAGGCCTTTTAATATTTCAACAGTATCTTCAGGTGACGGTTCTGCAACCCACACAGGTTGAAACCTCCTTTCAAGGGCCGAATCTTTCTCAATATATTTCCGATACTCATCAGGGGTGGTAGCTCCAATGATTTGAAATTCCCCTCTGGCCAAGGCTGGTTTTAAAAGATTGGCTGCATCCATAGCCGTCCCTTCGGCCCGACCAGCACCCACTACATTATGAATTTCATCAATGAAGAGAATGACATCTTTCTTTTCCTTGATTTCATCTAAGATGTTTTTCAGGCGTTCTTCAAATTCTCCTCTATATTTGGTACCTGCCATAAGGGCACCCATATCCAACTGCAAAATGTGTTTATTTTTTAAATTTTCTGGCACCTCTCCAGATGCAATTCTCTGGGCAATGCCTTCTACAATCGCCGTTTTGCCTACTCCTGCTTCTCCCACAAATACAGGATTATTCTTTTGTCTACGGCTCAAAATTTCTATGGCTTGATTAATTTCTTTTTCTCTTCCGATCACAGGATCAAGTTTACCTTCCTTGGCCATCTCGGTTAAATTTACTGTAAACCTCTCTAAAGCCGATTTTTCTTCCTCGGCCAATTCTTCTCGCATCCGATTTGATCCTACCATTTTCTCCCCCTTCTTTGTTCCTTCTATAGCAGATATAAGCTGATTTAAATAATATCCCCCTATGGTTTTGGGAGCATTATATAAGGCCTCTATCAATGAGGTAGCCCCAATCTCTTTTTCTTCTCCTTTGGCAGCCTCATCTAATGTTTTTTCCATAAAATAAGAATATTTAAGTTCCTTGAGAGACTCTTGAAATACCTCTTGTCTAAGCTTGACTACAATTCGTCTAGGATCAAGGCCATTTTCCAAAAATTGAAGGAGAGAGCTCTTATATTTTTCAGCCATATCTATAACTGTATGAAGAAGCTCTTCACTTTCATCTTCTTTCATTCCCCTTTTAGCAAAAATAGACCTTAATTCTTCCAAAAAGGCCGTTGGGACAACCACAGTTTCTTCACGAGGCACCCAGCGTCTCCTTGGGGTATATACATCCCCAAAAAAATCCTCAAAAAAACGCGAAAATTCTGTATCAAATATGTCAAATATTCGATTTATGGGTTCTGAAGTAGATACCCAACGGGTAAGGGTAATTTGAGTAAATGCTCTGTCTTTCTCTCCCTTTAATTCCTTTTCTAAGGCGTTTTCTATGTGCCTAAGGGTAGCCTTTAAGACTTCATCTATCAGTCCCGGAATATAATTTTGCGAAAGGGAATTCTTTATCCGCATAAGGTCATTTCGATATGAAGATATAACCCTATCTAATTGGTCATAAAACATATTTAAGGTCTTATTAATTTCTGCCTTAGCATGTTCAGGATGAAGTCCTTTTTTTTCAAGCCAGCGCGTAAAAGGATTTTTCCCATTAGTATTAAATAGAGCCCACAAAAAATGGTCAGTATCTACATATCCTTCCTGCCGTTTCTGAGCGAGATCTTCTGCCTTTTTGAGCAATTGTTCTGCAACAGAACTTACTTTTTTCTCTTTCCAAGTCATACTTTCCTCCTTCTAAATTGCTTTTCATAAAATACAATAAGCACAAGTAATAATAGAGTCAACTTTGTTTCTTTTGAGTAAGTAAATAGATTCGGTCCCACCTTTACCTTCTTTTTCTTTTTTGGTAAAAATGTTTTTATGAAACTGATTGGGGATCTTATCCTCCTTCCTGAGTTAAAGACCGTCATTCATTTAAAAGACGCCTTTGGACCAGAGGCCAATGCCCTAAAATCAGAACTTGTTTTTACTAAAGAGGTGGCCCGGGCATTTCAAGCAATCTATCACAGCCTTAAAGAAGAAAGGGGGAAAGGCTTTTTTATTGAAGGGGGATATGGTAGTGGTAAGTCGCATTTTTTGGCTGCTTTGTATCTTTACTTATCTCATGCTCAAACTCCGCCTTTGCTGGATATTCCCAAAATTAAAGGCCAATTTTTGGTTATTCCTATTTCTTTGATAGATTATGGGAGTGAAATTAGACTTCAAGAAATCGTTTTAGAAGCCATTAATAGCGAGCTCCAAAGACAATTTCAAACGAGTTTTGTTCCCTCTGAGTTTTTCGAAGAATTAAAAAAAATCATTCCTCAAGAGGAACTTACGGCCTTAGGCAAGCACCTCGGTGTCCCTTCTCAAGAGTTATTTCAGCTTCAATATTGGCCTTATCTACATGAAATCTTGGAAACTCTCCCCCTTTCTTTCCGTCCGGTCATAGAGAGGCGTTCCCTATTTGATCATTTAAAGAACGTCATTTTTGAAAAGGGATTAAGGGGAGTAGTTATCCTTATTGATGAATTATCTGAATTTTTAAAATCAAAGTCTGCTTCTGGGGGCTTTCAGGAAGATATTCGCTTTTTACAGTTTTTAGGAGAAATGAGTCAAGAAATACCTCTTTGGATCATTGCTACGCTTCAGGAACGTATAGAGACTACCGGGGATATCCCTCAAGATGCCTTTGCTAAAATAAAGGACCGCTACCCTGTTAGACTCATTTTTGCGGGGAGCCATATTGAAGAAATCGTGAGTGAACGTTTGGTTAAAAAACGACCTGGGGCTCGGGGGTACCTCAGAGAGCTTTATGACAATTTCAAACAAACATTCAAACAGCTTCCCTTTGATTGGGAAACCTGGTATCGGCTTTACCCGATTCATCCCTTAACTATTCAACTTTTAGATGAATTAAGAGGGCTTTTCTCTCAAGCCAGGGGAGCGGTTGATTTTGTTTATAGTCGACTTAAAGGAGACTCAAAAAGAAATATTCCTCCCCTTCTTAATGCCCCTGCCCAAACACTTCTTTCCCCAACCGCCATTTTTGACCATTTTTTGGACCGTATTCGAGAAACTCTAGAAACAAATCCTTATTATGAAAAAGTATACTGTTTCTATGAAAAACTCATTCCTAAATTATTTCCTGACCCAGAAACGAGGCAGGTAGCCCTCGAACTCATAAAACTTTTAATTCTTATGGCTATTTCCCCCATTGTCCATCGGCCAAACACAAGGGAACTGGCCTTGGCCATTCTTTATCCCTTTACTGACCTAGACCCGGCCCTCAATTTTCGTTTTGTGCATGATATTTTATCATCCCTTGTCCAAGAAGGAGCTTATCTGCACCGGGAACCTCAGGAAGACTTTTTAAAAGATAGATTTTATCTTGATTTAGAAGAAGACACCCAATTTATTGTTAAAAAACGCTATGAACAAATTGCCAGTGAAATTAAATCTAAGGATTCAAGAATCTACCATTTTTTATATACTTCGGCCCATAAGGGGCTGATCCCCTTTTCTGAACTTCATTTTAACCAAAAACAAAAATTAAAAGTCCTGTGGCAAAATACCTACCGTTTAGGGGAAATTCACTTCATTTCTGTAAATCAGCTTGAAGACACTTTGAGCCAGATCGATTTAAAGGCAAGTGACTTTTATCTTCTCATTTTAAAACATCCCCTTAAAGACGATTTTTCTCCCCCTTCTATTCCTCCTGGAGTGGCAATTTGGGAACCAGCCGAAGTTCAAGAAGATTTTTTAAAAAAGGCCTATGTATATGCTCAATTATTAGAACGGTATCAAGATGATCAAACACAGCGTGGTCAGAGGTTTGCCAAATTTATAAAGGAGCTATTTGAGGAAAGTTTGCATCAAGCAGTGCAAGAGCTTACTTGGTCTTATCTTCAAGGCGCTCTTCACCTCAGTCAAAACGAGACCTTTCAGGTAACGGCCTTAAGCCAGAAGAGCTGGCTGTCTTTTGTGGAAGGCATCGCCGCCTTGATTTTGGAAAAAAGACATCCCAAACACCACCTTATTGCTCCTCACTTGTTGCCCCCACCTCTTTCTAGACGACAACTTATAGTAGAAAAATTGATTATTCCTGGAGAAATTTATCTCAAACGAGGAGAAGGCACCTTAAAGACCCTGATTGATGGACTTTTGCGTCCTTTGGGAATATTAAAGAAGGTTTCAGGGGGATATCGGCTTTGGCTTGAAGCCAAAAGGTCTCCTATTTTAGAGAAAATTCTTGACCTTTTTGCGAATTCGGTTTCTGTATCTCAAAATGAATTATATGAAATCCTCCATTCTAGTGATTTTGGCCTTTGTAAAGAGCAATATGAACTCCTGCTTCTGGCCTTAATTCACACCGGAAAACTTGTTCCCTACCATCAAAATAAGCGTGTCTCTCCCTTTAGGGTTAATTTAGGAAATCTTCATCAGATAACTCATTTAAAACAAATAGAACAACTTGACACCCAAGAAATGACCTTGCTTAAAAACCTGCCCTTTTTACCTCCATCTTTGCAAGGAAAGGAATTAACTGTAACACACCAAGAAGCCCTCTGGCACTCTTTAAAGGAATTTAAAGAAATGTATTATCCTAAGGCTATTGCCCTTGAAACCTTTTTAAAGACGCATATTGCCCATCCCCTTTTTACAGAAGGGATTCCGCTTGCCCAAGAAACTATCCAGACAATAAAGAAGTTATGTGAGGCAGTAAGGTCTTCCTATGCGCCTACCTTGGGGTTAAAACATTTTTGTGAAGCCCTAAAACAAATAAGCTTTATAGACTTTGTTTATGCTAGATTCAAGGCCCTTGTAGAATTTTACAGCTTAAAAGAACGCATTCTTTTTATTTATGATTACCTTCATCATCCCGACCTTCAGATTCCTTCTGAGCACAAGGAAGTTAAAGAACTTTTTCAAGCGGCAAAGGCCGCCTTATTAAAGGCAAATATCCTTTTTGAAACCCAAAGCCTTCCTCTTATAGAAGAAAAATTTAACGCCTTTTTTAATGCCTATACTCACGCCTATAAAGAAGCTCACGACCGACTGCTAGCTGGAGAACGTTTTGGTCCTTACCTCTCCTTAAGACAAACAGATGCTTATAAATTGATCAGACTTTGGGCAAGTATCCCTGTTCTCCCTGCCAGGACATATTTGGATTCAGTAGAAAGGGAAATCAACCAAACGTTAAGGCAAATCTGCGAAGAGGACGTGTCTTTACATCTTGCAAAGTCTCCAGTATGCATATGTGGTTGGCATTTGGGAGAAAGACCTTTTTTGCCCCCCTTGGCCAGGCTTCAAGCCCAGCTTGAGGAAGGAATAGATGCCTGTTTAAATGCCCTCTGTCTTCCTCCCTTAAGACCAAGGCTTGAACAATACATCGTTAGTCTTAGAGAAATCGGTAAGGAGAAGGAAGCTCAAGAAATGGTCCAAATATTTAATAAGTCTTTAGATTTTGAGACCCTGCTTAAATTAACGCCTTATATTAAAAAGGCCTTAACTCAAGGGTTGAAAATAGTAGAAAGAAATCTTGACCTTCTAGTAACCCGATTAAAAAGGCAAAGTCTAACCAAAGACCAAATAGAACGCATTTTTAAAGACTGGTTAGAAGGCAAGGAAGGAGTCAGTTCTGAAACCTATATAAAAATCACTTCTTCTTATTCGGGTATTCCTCCTGCTTTAGAATTGGCAGTAAGGGAATATGACCCTAGTTTCATTCCCTTAATGAAAAAATGGAAGGAAAACTTTTTTTTACTATTAGTCTTTATCTCCTGGTGCCATTTGCACCATCTTCCTATAACTTTGGCCGCAGAATTGGCCAAAGTGCCTGAAAGGGAATGGACAGAACGACAAGCAAGTCTTTTAAAATTGGGCCTTCGGTGTCTCCACGAAGAGGCATTTAAAGAATGGATTGAACACCTTGATCTGGATGAGGACTATCTCTGGCAATACCTTAATCAATATCAATCGGATTTATCTCAAGCCCTTATAGAAGAAAGAATTTTCCCCTCTATTAAACTTAGAATATTATCAAAATTATTAGAAAAAAAGGCACCTATTCCTATTGAGGCCTTAGATGAAGACCTAAGAACAATCTTAAAGGCCTATCAAGGGCTTGAACATCTGATAAATAAATCATTTGATTTTGATACAATTCAAGACTGGGAAAGGTTCTATATAAGGGAATTGAGTAGAATGGAAATAAATATAGGTATTTTGGTTGAAAGTTCCTTACCCTCAAAGGCCTATCAAAAGCTGATTAAAAGGCTTTTGGCCTGGCGTAAAGGGCTCGAGCAGTCATTTAATAGCTTTTATAAAACAAAAAAACGCCTTTCAGTCCCGCTTCCCTCAAAGGGGACAGCTATTTTATTTGATGGCTTAAGATGGGACTTATGGGAAGATATTAAGAGCATCTTTTTAAAATTAGGGTATAAGCCCCAAAAGGAAGGAGCTTATTGGGCCCAATCTCCCACAGATACCTTCACTCAGCTTTATACTCTGGGCCTTGATACCTACTTTGAGAACATCGCTCCTAACTTGCATATTATCAAGAAAGGAAATCTAAGAATTTTTAAAATTGACGTCATTGATAGTTACATTCATAAAACCCATCTTTATCCTCTTTCATTAAAACAGGAAGTTATTCCCATAATAGAAAAAACTGTGATATCTATAACCAAGGGCACCAAAAAGATATTTACTTTTTCTGACCATGGTTTTAAAATGGATTTGCGAAATGCAATTATGCCTTCTTATAAAAGGCCTCTTTACAAACACGGAGAGGTTTCTCCAGAAGAGGTCATTGTCCCGTGGGCATTTTGGGCAAGATAAATATTTTTTAAAAAAGTATAAATATTTACTTGACTAACTTTTAAAATTTGTGTTAGATAGAGCGAAAAAGTTGTGGGAGGGAGGCTATGCTTGATATAAAGTCCTGGGATTGGAATACGAGAGAAAAGCAAATTACAGATATTAACAAATGGAAAGAAAAGTTTGTTCAAATTCATGAATTTGTGACAAGTGATGATGGTGAAAAAATTGCCGCCGTAGTCAAAACAGAGGATGAAGAATTTACGGTTTGTGTAAACGGTGAGCCTTGGGAGGCCACTTTTGGAAAGGCTTGGAGTTTAAAGTTTAGCCCTGATGGCCGATTGGCAGTCTTAACCTCAGATGGCATGGAATGGACGGTGGCCGTAGATGGAGAAGAGTGGGAAAACAAGTTCGATTATGTGTGGGACCTCCAATTTAGCAGAGATGGGAAAAGAATTGCAGCTAAGGCCAAGGCAGAAACTGATTATAAAGTTGTGGTAGATGACAATCCTTGGGAAAATGGCTTTTTGGAAATGCGTCAGCTGAAGATTAGCCCCAACGGTGAAAAGGTTGCTGCTAGCGTTCAGGTGACGCCCTGTGGTGAAGGTGAAATTTTCAAGTTTTTAGAAGGTAATTGGACAGTAGCAGTTGACGGACAAGCTTGGGACAATAAATTTGTGAATGTTTGGGATATTGCCTTTGCAGAAGATAATGTTCATGTAGCGGCAGAGGTAAGACTCAGCCCAACTCAATATACAATTGCAGTCAACGGTTCTACTTGGTCCAAGTCTTACGATTGTGTTTGGGCACCTGTTTTTCGTCCCAATTCCATCAGCGTAGCGGCTCCTGTCAAGAAGGGTAAGTGGTATTTGGCCGTAGATGGAGAAATTGCTTGGGGAAGGGGATTCGCTGAGCTTTGGCATCCGTTCTTCAGTTCTGATGGTAAGTCCATTGGAGCTATCGTTGCCCCTACATTTGGTAAATGGACCATAGCCGTAGATGGAACGCCTTGGAATGTAACCTTTACTGCGGCTGTAATTGACCCTACCTTCAGTCCTGACGGAAAACGGGTAGCCGCTATTTATAAGGAAGATGAACCTGTTGTAGAGTTAGAACCCAAAAAGGTTTGGGGTATGGTAGTAGATGGTCGCCCCTGGCCAGAACAATATCATATGGTATGGCCACCTGTATTTAGCCCTGATAGCCGTCATGTAGCTGCCAAAGTAGAAATAAATGGGAAATATACCTTGGCCGTTGATGGCAAAACCTGGAACAGAGAGTTTGAGGCCCTTTGGAATCCCGTTTTTAGTCCAGATGGAGATAAAATCTTGATTAGAGCCATCGAGGGAGGAAAATATTATCGTCGTATTGTCCCCCTGAGTGAGTTTTTAGGATAAATTGAAATTTATATTTAGGAGAAAAAATTTATGTGTAAATTCTTAGCAAAGGAAGGGTTTTTTTTGCCTTTATCCATTCGCCTTGCTTGTCTTTGTTGTCTTTTATGGGTTTCATTTACAATTTTGATGCCGCCTGAGTGTGCTAAGGCTTCTGATTTTAAGAAGGGGGACATTTGCCATCAAGTAGGTTTAGAAACTTTGAAATCACATATACCTTTTGCTTTTCCCCCTGATGCCAAGATAGTTTCTAAACGGAATACAAAAGGATTATGCGAGGTTATTTTGAATATTAGGGGGAGGGACTTTCCCTTCTATGTAGGAAAGGATTTTGTTATACTAGGGCAAATGTTTAGTAATAAGCAAAACTTATCTAATGAAATCCTCAAAAGTTTGACCCAAAAAAGTAGAAAACAAGAAGAAAAACTCTTCAAAAAACTTAAGGGAGAAGTAGATAAAGTAGCAGTCATGGAATATAAACCCTCTAATAAACCTCAAAGGACAATTTATATGTTTACGGATCCCCTATGTCCATTTTGCCATCGGGCTGAAGGACAAATAATAGATGTAGCCAAAAGGCACAATGCTACTTTAAAGATAGTGTTTTTCCCAGTCCATCTCCCCAGAGGCAAAGAAAAGTCCGTGGAGGCCATTTGCAGGAAGATGGACTTAAATACCTATTTAAAGGATGACTGGCGTAATGAAAAGGAGCCCGAAGTCCAAAAATTCCAGTGTGCGGCTGGAGAACAGATCGTGGAAAGGTCTATGGCCCTTGGAAAAAAACTCAAAATAATGGGAGTTCCAACCTTTATTCTTGACAATGGAAAACGTGTGGTTGGCGCCAATATGAATAAACTAGATTCTGTCTTAAGCGCAAGCACTCATTAGAGGCTTAGGGGGGCAGGTCTCCACATTTGACAGTTCTCAGTTCTTGGTCCTTAGTGTTTAGTTGTTAAGTTTTAAGTGTTGAGAAAGGTTTTCCCTCGCAGGCCTCTTATTACCCATTTACTGTTCACCATTAACCAATTGAGGGGTGGATTTTTCAAAATTATTTTTACCACATTTGTGTTTTTTAGAGTAATGGCGGATTTTGGGTTCTTTAGAAATCTTGACCATTAAAAAGTTATATGTTAGCCTTAGTCAGGCTTGGATCCTAATTTTTTAGGACCAAGACCAAAGGGGAGATTTTTAGAGATAGTTGTTTACTCTCGCCTTCTGGTCTTTGGTCCAGGAGGTTTTTTTTATGCAAGTCATTAAAAACATAAAGCAAATGTCCTCTCTTTCCGATAAGTGGCGTCAAGAAGGAAAGAAAATTGCCTTTGTGCCAACTATGGGTTATTTCCATAACGGGCATTTGAGCCTAATGAGAAAAGGACGTCTTCTGGGCGATGTTCTGGTGGTAAGCATTTTTATAAATCCCATTCAATTTGGTCCCAAAGAAGACTTCAAAGAATATCCACGCAATTTTGAACGAGATAGTGCTTTAGCCCAAAAGGAAAAGGTAGATGTAGTTTTTGTACCTGATGAAAGAGAAATGTATCCTCCAGGCTATCAGACGTTTGTTGAAGTAACCAAACTTACGCAACATCTTTGTGGACTCTCTCGGCCAGGTCATTTTAAAGGAGTGGCTACCGTTGTGGCCAAACTCTTCAATATTGTCAAGCCTCACTTTGCCCTTTTTGGTCTCAAGGACTATCAGCAGTATTTGGTGATAAAAAAGATGGTAGAAGACCTGAATTTTGATGTTCAAATCATAGGTTGCCCCACGGTACGTGAGTCGGATGGATTGGCCATGAGTTCCCGCAATGAATATCTCTTGCCAGAGCAAAGGGGAGCGGCCTTGAGTCTTTATAAATCTTTAAAAATGGCTCAGGACCTGTTTGAAACTGGGGAACATAATGCCAAGAAAATAAAGGCAGAAATTATTAACTTTATTAAGACCTTTCCCTATACCCAAATTGATTATGTCTCCATCTGCGATCCTGAAACCTTGGAAGAAATAGATGAGATAAAGGATAAGGCCTTGATGGCCTTAGCAGTAAGGGTGGGCAAGGCCCGATTAATTGATAATCTTATCTTAGAGGTTAGAAAATGAGATTTATGTTAAAATCAAAAATTCATAGGGCTACTATTACAGAAAGCAATTTGGAATATGAAGGAAGTATTTCCATTGACGAACAATTAATAAAAAAGGCCGATCTTTTGCCTTATGAAATGGTACACATTTACAACATCTCTAACGGGGAAAGGTTTTCTACTTATGTCATTCCTGGTAAAAAGGGGGAAATTGGCCTTAATGGAGCCGCGGCACGGAAAGGAATGAAAGGGGATTTAATTATCATTACGGCATATTGCCTTGTACCTGAAGAAAAACTGGCAAGTCATCGGCCCAAATTGGTCTTTGTAGATAAGGATAATAACATTATAAGGATAAAAGATTGAAAGAATTTATCAAACGCAACTTTCTAGCCGGTATTTTGGTTTTAGTCCCTGTTAGTCTTACCGTCTATGTAGTCTTACTAATTTTTAGGGCCTTTGATAAGATTTTAAATTATTTACCCCCTCGATACAACCCAGAAACCTATCTCCCTTTTCGAGTCCCTGGTTTAGGTTTTATTTTGGCCTTCATCTTTATCATGATTGTAGGCTTTGTGGCTCGTAATTACATTGGTGGGAAGATTATTGGTCTCTGGGAAAGTTTTGTTAATAAAATACCCTTTATTCGAACTATTTATGTTGCTACCAAACAGCTAGTTGAAACAGTGTTTATGAAAAAGGACCGGAATTTTAGACGGGTAGTCTTGATAGAATACCCAAGGAAGGGAGTTTATGCCCTGGCCTTTACTACTGGAGTAGGAAAGGGAGAAATTCAAAAAAAGACCCAAAAACAAATGATAAACGTCTTTGTTCCCACCACCCCTAACCCTACGTCTGGGTTTTATCTTTTAGTCCCAGAAACAGACCTTATCTTTCTGGATATGAATGTAGAAGATGCCTTTAAATTAATTATATCAGGCGGGATTGTGGTTCCAGAAGAAAAAATTAAAAACAATTGACATATATCTTAAAATAGGTTTTATTTACCGAAATTTTGGAGAAAGGAGATGAGAAATGGCCCAAAGGGAATTTTTATTCACCTCAGAATCCGTAACAGAAGGACACCCCGATAAGGTAGCAGATCAAATTTCTGATTCTATTCTAGATGCCATTCTTACCCATGACAAAAATGCTCGGGTGGCATGTGAAACCCTGGTCACCACAGGATTGGTTTTTATCTCTGGGGAAATTACCACAAGTTGTTATGTAGAAATACCTGAAGTAGTACGACAAACCGTTAAGGAGATTGGCTACAATAGCTCCGAAATGGGTTTTGACTGGGAAACCTGTGCGGTAATTACCAGCATTGACCGCCAGTCTCCAGATATTGCCATTGGTGTCAACCGGAGCGAAAAGTTAGAAGAGATTGGAGCAGGAGACCAAGGTATGATGTTTGGTTACGCTTGTACAGAAACCAAGGCTCTTATGCCCATGCCCATTTATTACGCCCATAGACTTGCTAAAAGATTAGCAGAGATAAGAAAAACAAAGATTTTGGACTTTTTAAGGCCTGATGGCAAAACTCAAGTGACGGTAAAATATATAGATGGCAAACCCAAAGAGGTTACGGCGGTGGTAATTGCGGCCCAACATGAGCCTTGGGTGAAGTATGAAGTTTTAAAAGAAGGAATCATTGAAGAGGTTATTCATTATGTTATTCCTGAAGAGATGAGGGCTAAAGATATAAAGTATTACATCAATACTACAGGCCGCTTTGTAATGGGAGGACCTATGGCTGATACGGGAACCACAGGTCGCAAAATTATCGTAGATACCTACGGAGGAATGGCCAGGCATGGAGGAGGATGTTTTTCTGGAAAGGACCCTTCAAAGGTAGACAGAAGTGCCAATTATATGGCCAGATATGTCGCCAAAAACATTGTGGCTGCAGGATTGGCAGAAAGATGCGAAATTCAAATTGCCTATACCATCGGAAGGCCTGAACCTGTTTCCATTATGGTAGACACCCATGACACAGGAACAATTCCAGATAGGGAAATTGAAAAATTGATAGAAAAGGTATTTGACCTGAGGCCTGGTATGATTATCAAACACTTGGATTTGTTGCGGCCAATTTATAAGCAAACCGCTGCTTATGGCCATTTTGGCCGTAATAACCCTGATTTTACTTGGGAAAAAACAGATATGGTAGAAGCATTGAAAAAGGAGGCTGGCAAATAACTTAAAGAAGTTTGTTTCTAAAATTGACTTTAAACTATTATATTTTTTAAGGTATCTAAACTTACGAAAGGAGCAAAATTATGGACTATCATGTAAAAGACATAAACCTAGCCGAACAGGGGCAACTTCGGATTGAATGGGCAGAACAGACAATGCCTGTTTTAAGACTTATTAGAGAGAGGTTTAAAGAAGAGAAACCATTGGCAGGAATTCGAATAGGGGCCTGTTTGCATGTGACTACAGAAACCGCAAATCTTATGCGCACCTTAAAGGCTGGAGGAGCTCAAGTAGCCCTTTGTGCCTCTAATCCTTTAAGTACCCAAGATGACGTAGCTGCAGCACTTGTAAAATATGATGATATTCCAGTGTTCGCCATTAAAGGCGAGGACAGAGATACTTATTATCAACATATTGAAGGAGTTTTGGCCATTTCTCCTTTGATTACCATGGATGATGGTGCCGATCTCATTTCTACTATTCATAGTCAACATAGAGAATTATTAAAACAAATCATTGGGGGGACAGAGGAAACAACTACTGGAGTAATTAGACTGAGGAGTATGGCTGATGATGGTGTACTTGGCTATCCTATTATTGCAGTTAATGACGCCATGACCAAACATCTATTTGACAATCGCTATGGCACAGGACAAAGCACTATTGATGGCATTCTGAGGGCAACAAACAGGCTCATTGCTGGCTCTAATTTTGTGGTCTGTGGCTACGGATGGTGCGGACGTGGGGTAGCCATGCGAGCCAAGGGTATGGGAGCCAATGTCATCATTACAGAGGTAGATCCTTTGCGAGCCCTAGAGGCCGTTATGGACGGCTATCGGGTAATGCCAATGGCTGAGGCAGTTAAAGTTGGGGATTTTTTTGTCACTGTAACTGGAGACATAAATGTTATTCGAAGAGAGCATTTTGTGCTGATGAAAGATGGGGTTATTTTGGCCAATTCCGGGCATTTTGATGTAGAAATTGAAAAAAGCGCCTTAGAGGAAATGTGCAAACGTAAAAGGCGTATTAGAGAATACGTTGATGAATATACCCTAGAAGATGGGAGGAGAATATATCTTCTAGGAGAAGGTCGGTTAATTAACCTAGCTGCGGCCGAAGGGCACCCCTCAGCCGTTATGGATATGAGCTTTGCCAATCAGGCACTATCAGCGGAATATTTGGTGAAGGAAGGTAAAAATTTGGAAAAGCAAGTTTATACCGTCCCTGAGATGCTCGATAAAGAGGTAGCTAGACTAAAGTTGAAGGCCATGGGTATTGAAATTGATACTTTAACACCAGAGCAAGAAAAATATCTCTCTTCTTGGGAAATGGGAACCTAAAAATGAAATTAACTGAAACAGCCGAAGACATTTTGGAAGCCATATACATTCTTGATAAGGTAAAAAAGGTAGTGCGTGTAAAGGACATTGCAAAGCAGTTAAATACCAAAATGGCTTCGGTTGTGGTTACTCTCAAATCGCTAGCTCAAAAGGGGCTTGTAGAACACGAACACTATGGTTATGTAGAGCTTACTCCTGAGGGTAAAAAGATTGCTAAAAACATTCATGAACGTCACCAATTACTTTTTAAATTTTTTAACGAGACTTTGGGACTTTCGTCCGAAGTTGCTGAAAGGGATGCTTGCCGATTAGAACATTATCTTTCTAAAGAGGGGCTAGAACGTATCGTACGATTTATTGAATTTGTAGAAAGTTGTCCTGAAGGAACGCCTACTTGGCTTACGAACTTCTCTTATTTTCTTGAATATGGAACTTACCCTGAAAGCTGCTTAAAGAAGAAAATAGAACTGAAACCCGTATCAGAACTTGTGCCTGGAGATAAAGGAGAAATCGTTAAAATCGGGGGGAAGATACCAGAAAAGCAGGAACTATTCAAAAAAGGTTTCATCCCAGGGACACAAATAATCATTCTCAAAAAGACCCCTAAAAATATGGCAATCAAAATCGGCAATGTTGAATTTAATCTTGATTTAAGAACTGCCAATCGGATTTACATTAGTTCGTTAAAAGACTGAATAGCCTTAAACCCGTTTAACGGAATCTTTGGAGGCAATTGAGAGCTAGATTGGCTTTTAAAAAAAAGATATTTAATTCCTGCTTGCTGGGCAGCTAAAAGTGGTGGTTCGCTATCATCTATAAAAGCTGTCTTTTGAGGGTTAAAACCAAGTTCCTTCTGAAGTTTCAACCAGAAAGCTACCTTCTCCTTGGGCAAACCAATATCAAAGGCACAAATGATGCGGTCAAAATAGGGACTAAGTCTAGTTTTCTTCATTTTCAGCTCTAAAGATTTGTAATGGGCATTGGTAACCAAAGCAACTTTCTTTTTTCTTTTCTTTAAAAATTGCAAAAAGTCCTCTACATAGGGATGTATGCTTATTAAATGCCTTATCTGCTCTTTGAGAGCTGGAATATCGAGGTCAAACTTTTGAGACCAAAAATCAAGATCGGTCCAGTTTAATGTACCTTCTTCCTGGCGATAGTAATTCAAAAGTTCCTTTTGAGCCTTTTTGACAGAAATGCCGTATTTCTCAGCATATTTTTGAGGAACAAGTATCTCCCAAAAATAATCATCAAAATACTTATCAAGCAAAGTACCATCCATGTCCAACAGTACCCAATCAATTTGACTCCAAAACTGCCCTTTATCCAAAGCCGCAATCATATTGTAATTTCTGATCAAAATGTCAAATAAGTCAAGCCCTAAAGAAAGAGCAAGGGTTAAAAATAAGTAATGCTTTCACATGTTAACGTTTCTTAGTTTTAAGGTAATTATGAAATTTGGTTAGAATTCAAAAGACAAAAAGGCACTGCTCCCAGCATCTTTTCCAATTTGCTCAAATCTGCTTGCTTTCCTAATACAGCAATAGAATCACCAGCACTTAAGGGCGTTTCCAAGGAAGGATTAAAGATGGTTTCGTTATTTTTCCTTCTTAAAACGATGGTAAGTACATTGGCTTCTTTTTTTAAATCAGAGATCGTAAATGGCTTCTCCAAATATCCAACAATCATCTCCCTTATTTGCAGCTCCCCATGTCCTGAAAGGGTAAGTTCCATAAAATCCGTGGTTAAAGGATGAGTAATGCTTTCAGCCAATCGTTTAGCCCCAATCTCGTAAGAGGAAATTACCCTATCTGCCCCAGCCTGTTTCAACCGCTTAGCTGCCTTGGTATCTGTGGCTCGAGCCAAAATATAAAGATTAGGATTCAAATCTCTTGCTACTAAGACAATGTACACATTATCGGCATCTGACCCCACTGCTGCAATTAAACCCTTAGCCCTCTTAATCCCTGCCTTTAAAAGTATCTCTTCCTCTGTAGCCTCTCCATAAACGTGAAGGATTTCCTTTTGCTCTAATTTTTGGGTAATATTGTAATTATTCTCAACAACAACTACTGTAATATTATTCCTTTGAAGATTTTTATAAACTTGGCTACCAATCCTCCCAAAACCACATAAGATGTAGTGTTCTGAGACCTTTTGAAGTCTGGTTTCCATAACTCTTCTCCCCAATATTTTCCTTAAATGTCCTTCTATAAAAAGGCTACCTACCCTGCCTATTATATAAATAACAAAGCTCAAACCAAAAAACACCAAAAAAACCGAAAAAAGTTCTCCTTGAGGGGTTTTGCTCACTGGGGTCGCAGGAGTAAGAGTAACGATTGTGGCATAAATGGCATCCAAAAAACTCATATGTTCAAAATAAACATATCCTAATGCTCCACCAATAATAATGAGAAAAGATAAAAGGATAGGAGCCACAACAGATTTAAAAGATATAATTCCATCTACGCTTTTGCGCATCTAAAATTGCCCTTGTATTCTTCGGATAAGCAAATATCTTTCTGTCTCAGGCCCAGGAGTAACCTTCGCATCTGCCCTTAAATCCGCTATCGAAATTACCTTACCTTCACTTAAAAATATCGGAATTTTTTTTCTAAGAGAATACGGAATTTTTTGGTCAATGAAAAAATCTTTTATCTTTTTAGTGATTCCTGGCAAGGGTGAAAATCTATCACCTGGTTGATAAGGCCGTATCTCCAAGGGAAAGCAGACTTTACTTGAATCTAACAAGATATCATGAGGCGTTAAAGCCATTTTTCCCAAATCCTTCAGAGATAACTCTTTGATTTCAAGGGATAAATTCAGCTCTTTTATTTTTACCTTGCCTGGTTTATCTACTACATAATGATAAGAAGGACCTTCAGTAAGGACTACTTCTTGAGTTATATAAAGCCATTTATTTTCCTTATAGGCCTTCCAGTTATCAGGGAGAATAAGAGTTTTATGAGGCCCCCCTGGAAATGCCAACTCAAGCAGGGCATTTAAATGTCTTTTAGAGGACCTAAAGGCAGTCTTTTGTAAAACGCGGTGCAGAAGCCTCCTTTTAATCGCCCTGTCCATAAAGGCCAAACGCTCCAAATCCAATTTTAGGCCTAAATCTGTTGAAAGAACACACTTGGCCTCAATCTCATCTACTTGTTTCTCTATCCAAGCATTATCCTCACGCCAAATTCGAGCCATTTCAAGCAAGTTTTCCTTAAAGGCTGGATTAAATTTCAATAAAAGGGGAATTAATTTCATCCTGATGCGGTTGCGTAAAAATCTTTGATCATAATTGGTTTCATCTATTACATATTCTATCTTTTCTTTTTTGAGAAAGGCAAGAATTTCGTGTTTAAAAAAGTTCAATAAAGGTCGAATGTAAGGGCCTCTTTTGACTTCCATTCCCCCAAATCCTGCCCAAGCCGTTCCCCTCAAAAATCTCCTTAATATTTCCTCCACTTGATCGTCAGCCGTATGGCCTAAAGCAATCCTGTTTGCCCCTGTTTGTTTTAATATTTTCTCAAAAAAGGCATATCGCAATTCCCTTGCAGCCATTTCTAAAGAGAGATGCTCTTGGCGAGCATAATCCCTTGCCTGGCCATGTCCAATATAAAAAGGTAAGCCAAGTTTAAAGGCAAGATTCCGAGTAAACCGAGCATCTCTTAAGGATGATACACCTCTTATTCCATGTTCATAGTGAATTACTCCAAGTTTTATCTTAAGCCTTTGTCTTAATCTCATCAGGATATGCAAGAGGGCAACCGAATCCGGTCCTCCAGATACGGCTACCAAAACGAAATCTCCAGTTGAAATCAGTTCATATTGTTTTATGTTCTTGAAGACTCTGCCAACAAGGTCTTGGTTCATGTTTTTAATATAAACCAAAAAACAAAATTAAACAGCCCTTAACGGCCCAAAAGCATAGGCTTCTTGCCAGTCATCCATGCCCACAATTTTAATTTTTTGAACCCTAGTTACTAACCGCTAGCTACTGCACGTTAAAATAAGCAGATGAGGAAACAGGTTATTTTTGACTTAAAACTTATTTAGATTTTTCATCTTGACTTTTTAAGCTAAACTCCTATATTCTTAAAAAGGTGAATTAAAAATAAGGAGGTAGAAAATTGTATAAGACATTAGACGAATTAAAAGAGGGATTGGCAAGGGTAGCCCAGGAAGAAGAGGGAATATTAAAGGTTACAAATAGGACTCAATTAAACCAGGAGATAGATCAGTTTGTTCAGACGGCCGTTTTTGCTGATCATGAAGGGCTTAAAGCAGCAGCCAGGTGGAGTATCAGGGCCCTGGCCCTGGCCTTAGACATTGTGCCCTCTTCTATTCATGACCTTTATATGGCAATGGGGAGGGAAGAAATTAGAGGTTTTACGGTCCCGGCCATAAATCTCAGGGGTATGACTTACGATGTCGCCAGACAAGTATTTAAGTTGGCCATAGAAAAGAATATTGGAGCCTTTATTTTTGAAATTGCCAAATCAGAAATTGGTTACACTAACCAACGACCTTCTGAATATGCAGCTTGCATTCTGGCTGCGGCCATCAAAGAGGGATTTAAAGGACCGGTGTTCATCCAAGGAGATCACTTCCAATTTAATCGCAAAAAGTTTTCTGAAGACCCTGAGACCGAGTTTGAAGTCATAAAGGGTCTTACCCAAGAGGCCATTGAGGCTGGTTTTTATAACATAGACATAGATCCCTCTACCCTAGTGCAATATTCTCGTCCAACCCTCATTGAACAGCAAAGGGAAAATTATGAATGCACCGCCAAAATGACGGCTTTTATTAGAAAGTTAGAACCTGAAGGGATTACAATTTCTGTGGGAGGAGAAATTGGCCATATTGGAGGCAAAAATTCTACCGTAGAGGAGTTTGAGGCCTTTATGGAGGGATATTTAAAAACACTCAAAGAATTTGGGGATATGCCTGGGATTAGCAAGATTAGCGTGCAAACTGGTACGGCCCATGGCGGGATTCCTCTCCCTGATGGCACAGTGGCTAAGGTAAATCTTGATTTTGAGGTGCTGCGTAGCATTTCAGAGGTGGCACGTAAGAAATACGGCATGTCAGGGGCAGTTCAACATGGTGCCTCTACCCTACCAGATGAACTCTTTGACAAATTCCCTGAAGTAGGAACTTCAGAAATCCATTTGGCTACAGGTTTTCAAAACATTATTTATGACCATCTTCCAGAAGAGATAAAAAACGAAATCTACAATTATCTTAAACAAAATCTCAAATCTGAATGGAAGGAAGATTGGACTGAACAACAATTTATTTACAAAACACGTAAAAAGGGCTTTGGACCATTTAAAAGGCTCTTTTGGGATTTACCTCAAGAGACAAAATCGAAAATTATGGAGAGTCTTTACCAAAAATTCCATTTGTTATTTGAAAAGTTAAAGGTATTTAACACCCAAAAGTACGTAGATAAATACATTAAACCTGTAAAGGTCTTACCAAAAAGGCCATTTTAGTAAAGGACCAGGGGAAGGAGAACTAACAACTGAAGTTAGGCCATATCTATTTATTAACTGAATTAGGAGGCCCAATATGAGTGAAAGGTTAGGTATGCCTTTATCTAGATTTATCTTAGAGGAACAAAAAAGACATCCTGGGGCTAGGGGCGAATTCAGCATTATTATGGAACAAATTGCCATTGCCTCTCAAGTAATTGCGAGTCATGTACGCAAGGCGGGGTTGGTAGATATATTGGGATTTACTGGGAAGATTAATATCCAAGGAGAAAAGGTTCAAAAGTTAGACGAGTTAGCAAATCGAATCTTTCTAGAAGCAGTTAAGTCCTCAGGGCGCTTTTGTGCTATGGCTTCAGAAGAAATGAATGAAGCCGTACTTATGGCCAATGGGGGTCAATATGTTATTGCCTTTGATCCTTTAGACGGTTCTTCCAATATTGATGTTAACGTAAGCATCGGCACCATTTTTTCTATTCATAAAAAGGTTTCTCAAGGAGAAATGGCAACTGTTGAAGACTTGCTTCAGCCAGGATATAAGCAAGTAGCAGCGGGCTACATCATCTATGGATCAAGCACTATGTTTGTTTATTCCACAGGACATGGGGTTTATGGATTTACCTTTGATCCTAGCGTAGGAACCTATCTACTTTCTCATGACCCTATTAAAATTCCTGAAAAGGGTAAAATTTATTCAGTAAACGAAGCCAATGCTAAGCGTTGGGTTGAAGAAGGTCTGCGAAAATATGTAGAATGGCTTAAGGAAAAGGATGAGGTAACCAAAAGGCCGTATACCTCCCGTTATGTAGGATGTATGGTGGCCGATGTTCACCGGACGTTGCTCAAAGGTGGTATCTTTATGTATCCAGCCGACGAAAAGAATCGCAACGGCAAACTAAGATTACTTTATGAAGCCAATCCTATGGGATTTCTGGTTGAACAGGCTGGAGGCATGGCCTCTACAGGTAGACAGCGCATCCTAGAAATTCAACCTGAAAGTTTGCATCAGCGAGTGCCAGTAATTTTAGGAAGTCCGTATGATGTAGAAAAAGCCGTAGAGTTTATTGAAAAGTACAGTGATTAAACCCTAAATTTCTCTCAGGGGCGTTTATGTCCAAAAAAAAGGTGTTGGGTTTTGGGCTCATTCTATTGGTGACCTTTGCAATTTCGCTTTATATTTTTACCTCTATTTATTTTACTTCAGAAAGGCTTAAGAAAATCATTATCCCTAGAATCGAGACCGTCATTGGGAGAAAGGTTAAAATCCAAGAAATCAAACTTAGGCTCTTCAAGGGTATTGAGATTACTAAATTTGTAGTTCAAGAAAGGAGCGGTTCTCCAGCTCAGAAATTTGTTTCTTGTGATAAGTTGATTTTGAAATATCACTTTTGGCCCCTTCTCATGAGAAGAATAGAAATAGGAAGCCTCATTTTAGAAAAACCTTATATAAACGTCCTCAAAGACCAAAAAGGGGAATTTAATTTTAGTGATATCTTAAAAAAATTTCAATCTCAAAGGGCTACTTCTTCTAAAAAACACCCTAAAGCACCCTCAAAAACAGAAACCCTAGCCCTTTTAATCTCTCAAATAAAGATAGAAGATGGAGAGGTTTACTACAAAGATTTGAAGTCTTCTCAAGGGCTAGAATTGACTCAATTTTACCTTAATGCTAAAAATCTCACGCTTAACCGTCCTTGTCCTGTCAAGGCCAGTTTTTTACTAAATCAATTTCAAGTCAACACATCAGGTAATATTGATCTTTCCACCCTCACAGGTGATATAAATTTAGAGGTAACAGGTGAAAATTTTGTTGCCTTTAAGGATTTCTTTCCTCAAACACTCAAATCGCTTAGAGGGCAACTTTTTCTCTCCCTCCATCTTAAAGGAAGTATTAAAAAAGCACTTTTTGATGGGGAAATAAAAGGTAAAAACATTGAAATAGAACTAAATTCAGGTCATAAAATCTATGATTTAAGTCCCCAATTAAGTCTTAAGGGAAACTTTGCCTCTGACTATAAAACTAAGGCAAATTTGGGCGGGGAACTAGATTTTTCTCCTCTAAATTTCAAAATTGATGAAAGAGGTTTCTTTTTGCCCTCATTTCACCTTAGCAATGAAATATCTTATAATTTTATCACCCAAACGATAAGAATAAAAAAGGCCCTAGTTTGGTTTCCTCCAAACAATAGGATTATATTCAGCGGACTTTTTTCCCAAACAAAGTTAGAAGGTAATATTAGCAGTCCTTCTTTGAAACTCTCCGACCTTAGTTCCTATTTCCCTTTGGTTCAAAACACCAAATTGGGAGGAAAGTTAAGCCTAAATCTGAAGATAAAGGGCAATCCACACCTCGTTTCTTCTTTAAATGTTAATGGAGCACTTCGTTTAAATAATCTAAGCCTAACTTGGCATCAAAAAAACTTGCTATCTGAAGGCAGGGCAGAAATAACCTTTCAGAAAACAAGCCTTATAATTTCTAAACTTCATTTTAAATCTCAAGATGCCTGTTTTGATATCGATGGAAAAATAGGTAACCTTTTCTCAAAACCGGAAATTAATCTAAACTTAACGGGAAAGAACATAGATGTTAACAAATTAATGACACTTTTGCCCAAATCATCGCCACAACCATCATCCAATATAGGCCCAAACAACAGTAAGTCAATCCCACATTCTTCCTCTCATTTGCAGATAGGTCCTATCCACTTTCCATTCAAGGCATATGGTAAAATTTCCTTAGCCAATTTGTATTGGAAAAAACTGGGATTTAAAGCATTTTCGGCCCAATACCAGTTAGAAAAAGACATTTTAATCTTAGACCCCATTTCTGCCACACTTCTTCAAGGAGGCAATCTTAATGGTAAGGCCAGAATTGATTTTACACGGCCTAACCTTGGTTATCAAACAAGTTTAAATTTAAGCAAGGCAAATTTGGAACAATTTGCTGCCTTGTTTCTTAAAAAAAACTTAGGTAAGATAAAAGGCAGTGGAAATCTAAATTTGAATTTGAGCGGACAGGGGGTTTCTCTTGATGAATGGGAAAACTCCTTAAATGCCAAGGGGAAATTAAGTGCAGAAAATATTCAGTTTCAAGGTAATCCTGTAATCAGGAACATTGCCTCCTTTCTAGACATAGCTGAAATAGCAAATCCTAAGTTTGATAATTTAAAAGGGGACTTTGAGATAAAACAAGGCAAGGTAGTTGTTAATACCAAGGCAAATCAAAAACATTACGGGTTTTCACTAAAAGGAAATGTTTCTTTGAAAGGAAGCCTTCATCTTAAGGGCAGAGTAAAACTGGCTTCCTCTTTGGTCCAACGTTCAAGGGCCAAAAAGATTTTTAAAATTGTGCCTAAAGATAAACAGAGCAACTACCTTGTTCCCTTATTAATCAAGGGGAGTGTAAAGTCTCCTCAGGTTAGTCTGGATTCCAAGGTCATAAAGGAAATTTTGCAAAGAAAAGGCAAACAAAAGATTAAAGAACTGTTAGAGAAAAAACTCCGGCTACCCATTAATTTTTAGGATCAATTAATTAAAACGGAGTGACTAATTGCCCTTTATAACAAATATTGAAGGCGTTATGTTTAAAGAATGGCTTCAACTTTACTGGCAAGAAATTGTTAATGTATTTACTACAATTGGAAAGTCTGATTTTGATCTTCTCCCCTTGTTCAAAAACCCTTTGTTTGACATCGGATTAATCGCATTGTTCTTGGTCCTCCTTTTCCTCCGTCTTTACCGAATATTAAGCCTATTTTTGGCAGGGATGGTCTTCACCTGTGCTTGGTCGTATTTTGTTGGAAAATACGGTAACCTAGAGAGTGTTCCCCTTGTTCATTGGTGGTATTTAGTGGGAATCGGAATTATACTGATAGGTGCCCTTATTTATTATTGGCTCATAATTCTTGGAGAATAGAAAAGGAACTTTAATGGGGCCTAAATTTATTTGCATTCATGGTCATTTTTATCAACCTCCTAGGGAAGACCCCTGGCTGGAAGAAATAGAATTTCAGAAAAGTGCCCTTCCCTTTCATGATTGGAACGAACGGATTACCGCCGAGTGCTATTTTCCTAATGCCTATGCCCGAAGAATAGATGGTAAAGGTCAAATTATAAAGATTGTAAATAACTATGAAAAAATCAGTTTTAACTTTGGACCTACTCTACTCTTGTGGCTTAGAAAACACAAATTAGAAGTCTTGCATAAAATTATTGAAGCCGATCAAAAAAGTTGTCTTGCCTATCATGGACATGGAAATGCCATTGCTCAAGTCTATAATCATATCATCATGCCTCTGGCCAATTACAGGGATAAAGTTACCCAAACAAAGTGGGGAATTGCTGCCTTCAAATACTTTTTTGGCCGTTATCCCGAAGGAATGTGGTTGGCAGAAACTGCTGTTGACAATGAAACCTTAAAGGTGCTTGCCCAGCACAAAATTAAATTTACCATCCTTGCTCCACGTCAGGCAGCCGCTATTAGAAGGATAGGAGAAAAGGAATGGCAAGAAGTTGATGAAACCAACCTTGACATCACCATGCCCTATAGGTGCTATCTCAATAGAGAGCACTATATTGATATCTTCTTTTATCATGGGGCACTTTCTCAAGGAATTGCCTTTGGAGGACTTGTTCAAAACGGGGACCATCTGGCACATCATTTAGAACAAACCTTTGGTGAAAATGAGTCTTCCCAAATTTTGTCTGTGGCTACTGATGGAGAAACCTTTGGCCATCATTGGAAGTTTGCAGAAATGGCCTTGGCCTATGTAATTGATTATTTTTCAGAGCACCCCCAAATTTCTTTCATAAACTTTGGGGCCTACCTGGCCCGTTTTTCTCCAATGTATGAGGTGAAAATCAAAGAAAACACCTCTTGGAGTTGCGTTCACGGTATTGATCGCTGGCGTGACGATTGTGGTTGCTGCACAGGTGCTCATCCTGGATGGAATCAAAAGTGGCGTAAGCCCTTACGAAATTCCTTAAACTGGCTTCGAGATCAAATAGATATTCTTTTTGAAAAGGAAGGAAAAAGATTTTTCAAGGACCCTTGGAAGGCCAGAGACGACTACATTGATATAGTCCTAGACCCTCGTCCGAAAACAAAAGATAACTTTTTGGGCCATCATACCTTAACCTCCCTAAATGAAAATCAACGTATAGATGCTCTTAAATTGCTAGAAATGCAATATTATGGCCAGCTTATGTTCACTAGTTGTGGTTGGTTTTTTGATGACATTTCAGGCCTTGAAGCAAGACAAAATCTTCGTTATGCCAGTCGAGTTATCCAATTGGCCAAAGACTTTGGGCTGGAATTGGAATCTGAATTTGTGAAACGAATCAAAGAGGCAAAAAGTAATATGGCCAAGTATGGAGACGGTGCTCAAATCTACAATACATTGGTTAAACCTAAACTTTACGACTTGAAACGTCTAGCAGTTCATTTTAGTTTCAGCCATCTTTTTGAAGAGCCTCCTTGTGATAATACATTTTATACGGCCAGAATAAAATTGAAAGAGAGGCGAAGTGAAGAGGCAAGCGGCAATCTTTTATTATTTGACCACATGGAAATCAGCCACATTCGCACTGAAGAGAAACAGGAATTAATAACCATAGTCCTTTTTTTGGGGGCTTTGGACCTATTAGGAACCGCTTTACCTGTCAATCAAAAGGAATTTGGTAAAATCCTTTTTTCTCTTTTTAAAAACTTGTCTTTTTATGAGGTCAAAGACAAAATCATCCAAAACTCTCCTTATTATGGAATTCACGATGTTTTCTTTGATAACCGGCGTCAGTTGGCCACTTTATTAGTTGAAGAAAAACTTCAGGCCTTAAATAATGCCTATTTGGAATTCTATCAAGAAAATAAAAGTTTAATGTTTGCCTTGAAAGAATTACATATTCCTTTACCAGAAACGTTCATAGGGATTGCTCGAACAGTTTTGGAAAACATCCTTTATGAGGAATATCGCAAGGAATTAGAAGGACAACCTAACCAACTCCGAAGGGCCATAAAAGAAACTGAAGAGTTAGGAATCAATATAGATACTACTAGATTAAGTAAACTTTTAGGAGAGTTTATTAAGGATAAATTGCATCGGTTTTTAGAAACGTTTGATTTAAACCACATTAAAAAAATCAACTCGGCCCTGTCTCTTTGCGGTCAGTTATGTCAAAAGCTTGATCTTTGGTCTATCCAAAACCTATTTTGGGATCTTCTTCCTTATATCAAAGGACAATATAAGGATGAAATCCCATCTGAAATTTTGATTCTTGCTCAAATGTTAAACTTTGGCCTGGAGGATTAAATGAAGTTTTATCTCCCCTTTGCCGTACATAATCACCAACCCGTAGGCAATTTTGATAAGATATTTAAAAAGGCAACTCGGCAATGCTATCATCCTTTTCTAGAAATAGTTCAAAATTACCCCTTTTTTAGATTTAGCCTCCACATCTCTGGTCCTCTCTGGGAGTGGTTTGAAAAAAACGACCCTAAACTGATAGATATAATTGGAAAGATGGTTGATAAAAATCAAATAGAACTCATGTTAGGGGGATTTTATGAGCCCCTATTGCCGTTTATTCCTGAAGAAGACGCAAAGCAACAAGTTATTTATATGAGGGATTATCTCCAAAACAGGTTTGGCGTCCAACCCAAAGGGATATGGCTTACAGAAAGGGTCTGGACCCCTGAGGTTCCCAAATTGCTTGCTAATTTGGGAATTGAATATACCCTCTTAGACGATGCCCATTTCTTCAATGCCGGTTTAAAGGAACAAGAAATCCACGGATATTTTATCACAGAAAAGGATGGATATCCGCTTTTTGTTTTTCCAATTAGCAAAAGGTTGCGGTATCTCATTCCTTTTCAACCACCCGAGGCCGTAGAAGAATACTTTCATAATTTTTTCCGACAAACTAGAGGACACACTTTAACCTATGGAGATGATGGGGAGAAATTTGGACTTTGGCCCAAAACAAGGGAGTGGGTATATAAAAAGGGATGGCTGAAGCAGTTTCTTAACTTTTTAGGGCAAAGACAAGATAGGATTCAAGTCCTGCCTCTAGGAGAGTATATAAGAAAATTCCCACCTAGAAAAAGGATTTATCTCCCTCCTGCCAGTTATGAAGAGATGATGGAATGGACCTTAGCCCCAGAAGATAGCTTAATTTACGAAAACCTTAAAAGGGAATTTCAAAAAAGGCAGGATTGGGAGAAAATTCGTCCTTTTTTTAGAGGCGGCACCTGGGATAATTTTCTTTGCAAATATGAAGAAACAAATCTCATGCATAAAAAGATGATCTATTTTAGCCATAAACTGAGGCAATGGGGTCAAAGTGACAGAAAGGATTTTTCGTTTATTAAGGCCAAGCGGCATCTGTGGCAATCTCAATGTAACTGTGCTTATTGGCATGGAATTTTTGGAGGACTTTATTTAGGACATCTAAGAGAGGCCATATACAGGCATCTTATTGCCGTTCAAAAATATTTACCTCAAAGGTCGTGGACTGAAAAGACAGATTATGATTGCGATGGCTATCCAGAATGTCTTGTCCACACACCTATTTTCAATGCCTACTTTAAACCTAATTATGGAGGTAGCCTCATCGAGCTTGATCTAGTAAGAGAAGAAATAAATTTAACCAATGTTCTTACCCGACGCCAAGAAGCCTATCATAAAAAAATCATAGATGTAATCACCAAAGGAGAAGCTCAATCAGAAGGCGTTAAAACTATCCACGAACAGTTTAAGCTAAAAGAACCCAATTTGGATAAATATCTTATTTATGACTGGTATCAACGTTATAGCTTTCTAGACCACTTTTGGGATGATGAGATAAATTTGGAAAGGTTCTACAGGGCAAACTATTATGATCGAGGCAATTTTACAATAGAACCTTATAATTTACTCAGTTTCTCTCAACGCAACCAAAAGGTTGTCCTTGAACTTGAAAGGCAAGGACTCCTTTTTGAGTCAGAACCTCTGACGATTAAGAAAACATATATTTTAGCCCCACCGGCCCTTGAATTAAACTACACCTTTTATCCTGAATCCTCGGCTACAGTCAATTTTGGCACTGAGATAAACTTCTTTTTGCCCAACTGGCATCTCATTGTAGGCCATAAATCATATTCTCTTTTTAAAAAGAAAGAAATCTTGGGAATAAGCTCCTTTTGTCTGGAGATCAAAGATAAAGCAATAAGGATTGAAATTAGCTCCCGTGAGGCCTTTAATCTTTGGAGTTTCCCAATTTACTCTGTGAACATTTCAGAGGATGGTGCTGAAAAGACATATCAAGGAACTTGTTTAGTGGTCTTTAAAAAGGTTTTTTTTAAAAAAAGAAATCCAGCTTCCTTGTCTTGGAAACTAACACTAGGTAAGCGGTGAAATTGACAATTTATCCTTAAGTATGTTATTAACCAATTGATGATTCCAAATACCATCAACGCCAAAATAAGTCTTAGGAACCTCCTTTTAGGAATAAAAGGAGGTTTTTTTATGGGGATAGAAGATGAAAGAAGGATTTGACAAACATCATTTGCTGGGCATAGAAAAACTTTCTGCTTCTGAAATTCTCTTTATCATCAAAACTGCTGAGGCTATGAAGGAAATATCTTATAGAAAAATCAAAAAAGTGCCTACCTTGAGAGGCAAAACTGTCATTACATTTTTTTACGAACCAAGCACACGCACCCGTACCTCCTTTGAAATTGCCGCTAAGCGTTTAAGTGCTGATACCATCAATATTTCGGCCAGCACTAGTAGCCTGGTAAAGGGTGAAAGTCTCCTAGATACAGCCAAAAATTTGCAGGCCATGCAACCAGATGTATTGGTCATTCGCCATCCTCATGCTGGAGCCCCTCATTTTTTGGCTAAACATATCAAAGCAGCCGTGATCAATGCCGGAGACGGGATGCATGAACATCCTACTCAAGCCCTACTTGACGCCATGAGTATTATGGAAAAGAAAGGGGATATCAAAGGACTTGAAATTGCTATTATTGGTGATATTGCCCACAGCCGGGTGGCACGATCAGACATTCTTTTATTTACCAAACTTGGAGCAAGAGTGCGAATTGCCGGGCCATTGACCCTAATTCCACCCTATGCAGAAACTTTAGGAGCAAAGGTTTGTGGATGTATTGAGGAGGCCCTCGAGGGAACAGATGTAGTCATAGCCCTTCGGGTGCAACGTGAACGTTTAAAACAGGTGCTTTTCCCTGATTTACGGGAATATGCCATTAGGTTTGGACTTAATAAAAAGCGCCTTTCTTTAACTAAAAGAGGCGCTATTCTTATGCACCCAGGGCCAGTAAATTGGGGAGTAGAGCTTGATCCAGAGATAATGGACATGGACAGAACAATTATTCTGGATCAGGTAACAAATGGTGTAGCTGTAAGAATGGCCGTACTGGCGCTGGTAACAGGATAAGAAAGAGTAAATAAGTATCAGGAGCAAAATCATGAAACTGCTTATCAAATCCGGTCGGGTTATAGATCCCACTCAACATTTGGATAAGGTTTTAGATGTGTTTATAGAGGACGGAGTAATTAAAGACATAATGGCTAATATAGAAATGGATAATGTCCAAAAAATAGATGCCCAAGGGAAAATTGTCTGTCCTGGTTTGATTGATGTCCATGTCCATTTAAGAGAGCCAGGATTTGAATATAAAGAAACAATTGAGACAGGTCTAAAGGCCGCGGTAGCTGGTGGATTTACAGCCGTCTGTTGTATGGCCAACACCAATCCTGTTAATGATAATCAGGAAGTGACCCGCTATATCCTCAAAAAAGCCCAAGAGGTTAACCTGGCCAGAATTTATCCCATTGGGGCGGTTAGTAAAGGGCTAGAAGGCAAGGAATTGGCATCTATAGGTGAGTTAAAAGAAGCAGGGGTAGTAGCCCTTTCTGATGATGGGAACCCTATCTATGATAGTGGATTTTTGAGACGGGCCATGGAATATGCCAAATGTTTTGAATTGCCCATTATTTCTCATGCCGAAGACAAAAAAATGTCCCCTGACGGAGTGATGAATGAGGGGAAAATATCTACCAAATTGGGACTGCCAGGTATTCCAAAGGCATCTGAAGAAATCATGGTTTTTCGGGATATAAAACTGGCTGAGCTCACAGGTTGGCATATTCATATCGCTCATGTTAGCACGGCTGGGGCTGTGGATTTGATAAGGGAGGCCAAAAGGAGAGGAATAAGGGTTACAGCTGAGACCTGTCCACATTATTTTTCTCTAACCGAAGAGGCTGTAGAGGGCTTTAACACCAATGCCAAAGTAAGCCCACCATTAAGGACAAGGAATGATGTAGAAGCCATTAAACAAGGCCTTAAGGATGGCACCATTGATCTTATTGCCACAGACCATGCCCCCCATCATCCTTTAGAGAAAGAAACCACCTTTGAAGATGCCCCAAGTGGCATCATTGGCTTAGAAACCTCTTTGCCTATCTCTTTAAGGCTGGTAGAAGAAGGGGTTTTAAGTTGGTCTGAATTGATAGATAAAATGAGTTGTGCCCCAGCCCGAATCTTTGGTCTTCTAGCAGGAAGCTTGGAGCCTGGCAAAGTTGCAGATATTACCATTATTGACCCAGACATCACTTATCAAATTGACCCCTCCCAATTTTTCTCTAAAGGCAGGAACTGTCCCTTTGCTGGGTGGGGGGTAAAAGGCCGGGCGGTAATTGCTATTGTAGGCGGAAAAATTGTTTATCAATTTGAAAAAATCCGAACAAGTTAGAAAAAGAGCCGAAGGTTAACTAGGAGTTGTGTAGAGGAAATAAAAAGGTGAGAAAGTGGTGTCTCATTTTAATTGGAATGTTCTTTTTTGCCTTTTCGTCATGTACAACAGGAATAAGACATTTAGGAAATTTTGAAAGCCAGGTAAGTTTGTTAGCAACTCAGTTAGTTAAAAACACCAAAATTTCTTTGTCTAGAAGCGCGATTATTATTGGTACCATTCAGGATCTTAACAATCTGGATAAAACAAACGATTTAGGAAGATTGATCTCAGAGTGTTTAATTTACAATCTTCAAGTGAAAGGTTTTGTAGTCAAAGATATTAGATTGCTTCATAACATCGTAATAAAGACTAAAAAAGGAGAGTTTGTTCTTAGCCGTGATGCCCAAAAATTAAGGCATGATATCAAAGCAAATTACATCCTGGTAGGAACTTATGCTTTAGCTGATGAAGGCGTTGTTGTAAACTTAAGATTACTTGATTTTAATAGCTTAGTGGTGATTTCTACAGCTCAAACAATTATTCCCATCCAATACGTAGCTTCTTTTTTAAATAATTCTGAAACTGGGATGACTAAAATAAAACTTGTAGGTGAAGGTAAGTGAAAATAGGCTTCCCTCTTTTTATTACAGTTTTTTTAGTGTTTGGGTTAAGCTGTTACCCTCAAAAGATATGGAAAAGCTTAGGAGATATTGACTGGCAAAGGGAAATTAAACCTTTAGGTAAGAAAACTAGTAATTATTTAATAATTTAATAAAACATCGGCCTTGGGGCAAAAAGGTTATTTTGACAGATTTTGTTTATGTTGAAGACCTAAAACCTCATCAATTTGGTTTTTTATTGCGTAATTTATTAGCCAGCGAACTTACTCAAAGAGGTATTCAAATAAAAGAGGTGGAATTTGCACAGCGTTTCAAGCTGACTCCTCAGGGATTTACAGTAATGACGAGGAGCATAAAGGCCATTCGAGAAAGGAAAATTGAGGACAACATCATTTATGCTGTTATCGGAAGTTATGAAGTAAAGGGTGGATATATCTATATCTTAACCAGAATATTTAACCTTCAAACCAATACCCTTGAAAAGATGTTTGTGCGCACAGTTAATCTCACTACCTGGCAATTGGAATATCCCTAATTAACCCTTAGCCTTGGTCATAAATTCCCTCAACTTCCCTTCTACTAAACTTCTTATTTCCTCAAGTCTCTTTTCACTATGGGCCTCAAATCGCAGCACTAAAACGGGCTGGGTATTAGATGCCCTAATCAGGGCCCAACCATCGTCAAAAATAATGCGCACACCATCAATCGTAACTGTTTTATAGTGTTTGGGAAAATACTCTTGGGCCATCTTTACAATTTTGAACTTGATTTCTTCAGGGCACTCGGTCCTAATTTCAGGTGTAGAATAGGTCTTAGGTAAGTCCGCAATGAGCTCGCTGGGTCTTTTACCTGTTTTATCCATAATTTCTAGAAACCTAAGCGAGGCATAAACAGCATCGTCAAATCCAAAATATCGGTCGGCAAAAAAGATATGTCCACTCATTTCACCAGCCAATAGGGCCTTCTCCTCTTTTAGTTTCCCTTTGATAAGGGAATGCCCTACTTTCCACATAATAGGCACACCACCATGTTTGGCAATATCATCAAATAGGAGCTGAGAACATTTGACCTCGCCAATAATCTTGGCCCCAGGATGTTCTTTTAAAATATCCCTGGCAAAGATGATTAATAATTGGTCCCCCCAAAGGATATTGCCCTTTTCATCAATGACACCAATTCTGTCTCCATCTCCATCGTAGGCAAATCCTACTTCAGCTTGTTGGTTCCTTACGGTATTAATGATGTCTTCAAGATTAGCCATAACTGTAGGATCAGGATGATGATTAGGAAAGGTACCGTCCACATCGCAATAAAGACAGATAGCTTCACAGCCAAGCATTTCAAAAATCCTTCCTGCGGTCAAACCTGCCACGCCATTTCCGGCGTCTAAGACTATCTTATGAGATTTTTTGATAGTAATGTTTTCTTTCAAAAAATTTAAATAATCAGGTATAATATCATATCTATCAAGACTACCTTGGCCGGTTTCATAATCCTGGGTTTCAATAAGCCTTCTCAGCTCCTGTATCTGACTGCCAAAAATGGTTTCCTTGCCTACACATATCTTAAAGCCGTTATATTCAGGGGGATTGTGACTTCCAGTAATAGCAATGCCCCCTTCTTTATTCAGATGAAAAATACTGAAATAAAGCACTGGCGTTGGACATATCCCCAGTTCTGTAACATGGCAGCCTGTGCTCAAAATGCCTTCAATCAAAACCTCTTTTAAATGGGGAGAACTCTGCCGACCATCATATCCAATGACAACATTTTCAAAACCATGTCGACGGACATAAGTACCATACGCCTTCCCCAAGTGATTTACCACTTCATCCGTCAAATCCTTATCTACAATTCCCCGAATATCGTATTCCCTAAAAATATAAGGATTGACATTTATACCCATCACTTCCTCCTTATTCTAAACCCAATACCTTGGCTACCATTTCTACCCTGCCTAAAGGGGCACTAATCTGCACCCCTTGGACCATATCCTTAATGGCATCATAGGTCTCTCTTGCGATAGCCACCCCCTCGGCAATGGCCGCCTCACCAGTAGGGGATTTGGCCATTCGTTCTACAATTTCCTCCGGAACGCTAACCCCAGGCACCTCTTTTTGCATAAATAAGGCAGCCCGATGGCTTGTCAACGGCCAGATGCCAGCAATAATAGGAATACCCAAATGCTTTACTTGGGAAAGAAAACCTTCCAAGGCCTTGATATCAAAAACAGGTTGCGTAATGGCAAACTCTGCTCCTGCCTTTACCTTGGCCTCAAAGCGAGCGATTTCTCTTTCCACGTTTATGGCTACTGGATTCACTCCTACACCAACAAGAAAACCTGTTGCTCCACCAATCTCTCGACCTACCAAATCAAGCCCCCGATTGAGATTTTGCACCAACCGAACAAGCCCAATAGAGTCTAAATCAAAGACAGCAGTAGCGTCAGGATAGTCACCCAATTTGGGAGGATCGCCCGTAATGATTAAAATATTTTTTAACCCCAGGGCATATCCCCCTAAGAGGTCCGCCTGAAGGCCAATGAGGTTTCTATCACGACAGCAAACATGCAAAACGGTTTCGATACCTACCTTTTGTTGGATCAAAATGGCTAGGGCCTGAGCGCTCATCCGAGCACTCGCCCTAGGTCCATCAGGAATATTGATTGCATCAATCCCCATTTCCTTAATAAGCTTTGCCTTTTCTAACGATTTGGCAGGGTCAGGGCTTCGGGGCGGGGTAAGTTCTACATTGGTCACAAATTCCCCTTGGGCAATCTTTTTAGCCATAGCCGATCTTTGGTGTAAAGGCACCGTAGGCGGGCTTAGATCAACCTTTTCTATGGCCGTTCGGATAATCTCTATTTGGGCCATTCTTCCCGGACTCATAGAATGTACGGCCGATCTTACAGCCTTAATATGATCCGGGGTAGTACCACAACAGCCACCAACAATCTTCACTCCCTTTTGGATGTAATAGCGGCTATGGCTGGCTAGATACTCCGGGGTACAAAAATAAATTTTTCTCCCCTCAATTTTTTTGGGAATCCCTGCGCTTGGCTGAGCCACTAAAGGCAATCTAGCCTTATCTTTCACAAGATCAATAAGATGCAAGATATGTCTTGGTCCTTGACAACAATTAAAACCCCAAGCCGCCACCCCACTTTTTTCTATTGCCTCTACTATATCCGAAACATGTTCACCTGATTCAAGATGTTCACCATCTTCAATAGTAACCTCAGCGACAATAGGGATTTTGGTCCATTTTTTAATGAGCTCAATGGTTAGAAGCAGGGCATCAAGATAAACAAAACTTTCTAAGATAAAAAAATCAACCCCTGCTTCGGCCAAAGTTTTAATCTGTTTTTCATACCCCAAATAAAAATCTTTCTCTCTCAAAGGAGGCTGAAGAAAGGGTGAAAGGGGGCCAATCGTACCTCCAACAAACCTTTCTTTACCAGCTATCTTTCGGGCAAGCTTCACTCCCGCTTGATTAATCTCTACAATCTTATCTTCCAAGCCATAATTTTTGAGATGCCAATAGTTGGCCCCAAAGGTGTTGGTGTTTAAAATATCGGCCCCTGCCTTAGCATAGGCCAAATGAATATCCTCCACCAGGCCTGGGGCTGAAAGATTGACCTCATCAAAACATCGATTAATGTAAACTCCTTTCTGATAAAGCATGGTGCCCATGGCCCCATCAGAAACCAAAATCCCTCTTTTTAAGGCCTCTATAAACAGCATGCGCATACCTCTGAACCCAAAGTGATTGCGATTCTAATCTTTTTTTACCGCTTCTACAGGGACTTTAAAACTTGACTTAAAACGGACCGAACGATGAGGGCTTGTCTTCACTATCTTTTTGGTTCTGGGATGTTGCATTTGACGAGAATTTCTGATTTTGGAAAGAAAAATCCCAAAGCCTCTTAATTCAATCCTTCCTGTTTTTACCCCCTCGCTAAGGGCATCAAAAAAGGTATCTACTAGAAACCCCATGTCCTTTTTGGAAAATTGCGGGAAACGCCTTACCAATTCCTCTATTAAATCTTTTTTTAACATACCTCCTCCACCTTAATATGAAATTTTTATTTTTTGTATTTGTTCCATAAGAACCTCTGCTACACTATCAAGAAACATCTTTCTCCAAGACAACTTTTCTTTAGGATAATAAAGATGGGGTTCACCCTTTATTCCAGCCATTCTAGCAGCCAGACTTACTGCATCCTCAAAGTTTCCCAAAACGTCAACCAAACCTAGTTGTTTGGCCTTCTTAGCAGTAAAAACCGAGCCATCGGCGATCTTTTCTACCTTTTTGACAGGCAAATTTCTACCCTTGGCTACTGCCTCTACAAATTGCCTTTGAACGTCATTTAAAACTCCCTGCAAAATCTTCTTCTCCTCTGGCTTCATTTCCCGAAATGGAGACCCAATGTCCTTATAAGGAACGCTCTTCAGGACCATAGGCTCTATCCCCAGTTTATCCAACAATCTTTCTACATTGGCCAATTCAAGCTTCACCCCAATACTTCCGGTCAATGTACCCGGGGCAGCCACTATTTTGTTTGCGGCTGAAGCTACGTAATAGGCCCCAGAGGCAGCAATGGTGCCTAATGAAGCCACAATGGGTTTCTTTTTCCTAGCCCTTATGAGCTCCAAATATATTTCTTGGGAAGGACCTACTGCGCCTCCAGGCGAATTAATACGTAACAAAATGGCCTTAATATGCCTATTTTTTTCAAAATTAACCAAGGTATCAAGGGTTGAACGAGCATCCTTAATGATGCCTTTTATTTCTACAACTCCTATAGAATCTGCCTTTATAGCCCCCTGTTCCCAACGTTTGGCCAAACCAAAACCCAAAAGAAAAACAAACAAAAGAATAAAAAGACGACTAAAAAGCCTTAAAACTGGCCGTTTTTTTTCTACCATTTCTAGTCCCTTAATTTAAAACCAATTCATAAACAAAGAGTAAAAAATAAGTCAATATTGTAATACTACTGAAAACTCTCCTCTTTTTCAAGTCCATTTTGATAGATAAAAAGCTTAAAATGATAAAAAAGATGGCAATTAGGGCAAGACAAAAATGGAAACCTCGGGCAGTGCTGTAAAGGTCACTTTTAAAAAATAAGACATCGGCCCAAAAGATAAAGAATCCCGCTATAAGTATGTTGGCTTCCAAAATTCTTTTGGTCAAAGATGTCAAAGATATATCCCTTTGCCATAAGGCTGGCAACTTTGGCATACAGGCAATAGGAGCCAACAAAAAGGCCCCTATAAAAGAGGGAGAACAATGTATCTGGGAAATTAACTCTTTACATCCATAAACTACTTGCCCGGCCCCAGCAAAGATCAAAAGGGTAGCCATAAAAAATCTTAAAAAGAGCACCATTGGGGGCAATTTTAATTTTATGTCTTCCTCAAAAGGCTTGGTTTGAGACATCTGTCTGGCTTCTGTAATAAACAAATGGATATAAAGAAGATAACCTACCAAAAAGCCAATACTTGGCCATCCTAAATGAAAAAAACGGGCCTGGATTTTGGGCCACAAAGACAATAGATACAATATGCTAAAGCCCAGCAGAAAAAAAAAGGAAACTTGAAACATCCTAGCAAAACCAGGAGAAAGCGAGACAAGTACTTGTTCCCTTTTTATAAAAAGGGCCGTGGCCAACACTACCAAATTTAACACAAAAATTCCCCAAATCAGAGCCAGATTAAAACTAGGGTTTAAAATAATAGAGGCGCTCAAAAAAAGGATACACGACTCAGGGAAGGCATTGATTAAGTGCCTCAAAAAGCTTCTAAGCCAAAGGGACTTAATATCACTTTGACTTAGATAGGCTTGGCCATATATACTATGCCTTTTACCAGCAAAAAATATAACCAAAAGGCCTGTAAAAAACCGAATCCAAACCATGCCAATTAACTAAGATTTGCCTTGCTTTTTACTAGTTCGCCCAATTTCATGATCCCCTTATTACCAGAACTATACTTATACAGGCTCTTCTTTTCTTCTTCTTCCAAAATCTGCCTTATAGAAAGTCCCAACTTCCTTTTCTCGGGATCAACTTTAATCACCTTGGCCCTGACTTTGTCTCCTACTTGAAACTTATCAGAAAGTTTTTTAATCTTTTCTAAACTTGCTTCAGAAATATGTACCAAACCTTCAATTCCATCTTCTACTTCAACAAACATACCAAAATCGGTAATATGGGTAATTTCTCCTGAAACCACACTTCCCAAAGGAAATTTTTGAGGTACTTCTTCCCAAGGATCAGGTTGAAGTTGCTTAATCCCAAGGGCAATTTTTTCAGCCTTTTTATCTATAGAAAGCACCTTGACCTTAATTACTTCCCCTTTTTTGAAAGCATCCTTAGGATGCTTCACCCTTTTTGTCCAAGAAATATCAGAAACATGTACCAAGCCATCAATTCCTTCAAAAACTTCCACAAACACCCCAAAATCAGTAACGTTTTTGACCTTTCCTTCAATTACGCTCCCCACAGGATACTTTTCTGCAATCACATCCCATGGATCAGGTTCAATCTGCTTAAGTCCTAAGTGAATCCTTCTTCTCTGATGGTCAATTTTTAAGACTATTCCTTCAATTACATCTCCTACAGAAACGACCTCTGAAGGATGTTTAAGTCGTTTTGACCACGTCAAATCAGAAATGTGAATAAAACCCTCTACCCCATCTTCAATATGCAAAAAGACCCCATAATCGGTCAAATTAGTCACTCTTCCCTTAATCCGACTTCCTACTGGATATTTCTCAGAAACATTCTCCCAAGGATCAGGAGTAAGTTGTTTCATCCCCAAGGCAATCTTTTCCTTTTCACGATCAAATTTCAGCACCTTTACCCGAATTTCATCTCCAATTTCAAACAGGTCCTCAGGATGTCTGACCTTCCCCCACGAAATATCTTTAATGTGCAACAAACCATCTATGCCACCCAGATCTACAAAGACACCATAATCCATAATTCCCTTGACGCGGCCATAAACAACTGCTCCCTCCTTAAGACGAGACAATGTCTGTTGTTTTTGCCTTTCCCTTTCTTCCTCTAGATACTGCCTCCGAGACAAAATTACATTATTAACCTTGGGGTCATATTTGATAATCTTAAAGGCAAATACCTTCCCTACAAAACGGTCATAATCACCAACAGGTTTAACATCTACCTGGGACCCTGGTAAAAAGGCAGGTACCCCAACATCTACTGTATATCCACCTTTTACTCGTTTGATAATTTTGCCATGTATGTATCCACCATCCTCATAAAGCCTTTTTATTTTTTCCCAAGTGCGTATTTGAACTACCTTCCGGCGAGAAAGAGAAACCGACCCATCTAATTCCTTGATTCCGTTGAAATATACTTCTACTTCATCTCCTTCTTGAATCTTAACTTTACCATCCGCGTCCCTAAATTCAGCAAGAGGAACGCTGCCTTCAGACTTGAGCCCAATATCAATCATCGCATAATCCTTGCCTATGTAAACTACCCTGCCTGTCACAATTTGTCCTGGTTCAATTGCCTTCATTGTTTCTTGATATAAATCTATTAATTCGGGCATATCTCCATTAGAGCTGTCTTTAACAGAAGCATCCTGCCCTGGGGTATTTTCTTTCATCTCTGGTTCTAATTTATCCATCACATCTACCTCCCATTTTTTTATCATAAAAAACTCAATTTTTGCTACCACCTCGTTTATACTTAAACAAGACGTATCAATAACGATAGCATCATCAGCGGGTTTTAATGGTGCAATTTTTCTTTCCATGTCCTGCCTGTCTCTTTTTAAAAGGGATTCTAACACCTCTGAATAAGATATATTTTCCCCTTTGGCCTTAAGTTGTCTCCATCTGCGCTCAGCCCGAATTTCAGGGGAAGCGGTAAGGAAAAACTTTATGAAGGCATTTGGAAAAACTACGGTTCCTATATCCCTACCTTCAAAGATGGCCTTTTTAAACCTTTTGGCTAAAAGTCTTTGCAATTGCTTTAATTCCTCTCTAACCTCTTTAATCTTAGAAATCTTTGAGGAAAGCATATCAATCTCTGGGGTCCGAATAAGCCCAGAAATATCCCTTTGCCCTAAAAAAACATGAAATTCATTCGCCTGTCTCATCTGAGTTTCAGGGTAATCAGGGGCTTGAGGATCAACTGGAACACTGACAAAAGACAAATCAAGTTGTCCTATTATTTCCCTCAACTTCAAGGGATTATTTTTTATTGAAATGTTATTTTCCTTTATTACCAGGGCCACGGCCCTATACATCGCTCCTGTATCTACATAGACAATCCCCAGTTTTTGGGCCAAGGCCTTGGAAACAGTTGTTTTTCCTACGCCTGCAGGTCCGTCAATTGCAATGATAATTTCTTCCATAAGGCAATAAAATTCATTAAAAATTCTTTATTTTGCTCAAGGGTACCAATAGTAATCCTTAGAAATTCAGGTAAATCATAGTTATCCAACGGTCTCACAATTATACCCCTTTTTAACAACTCCTTATAAATCAAATGGGCTTGAGGACCAACGTGAATCATGACAAAGTTTGCCTCACTAGGGTATACTCTAATTCCCAAGGCTTGCAAACCCTCTGTTAAAAAATGCCGCCCCTTCAAGATCATTTGTCTCGTTTTTTCCAGAAATTCTTTATCATCCAAGGCGGCCTCGGCTGCTACTTGAGCCAAGAGATTTACATTGAAGGGTAAACGCACCTTTTCTACAATCTCTGCTAATTCCAAAGAAAATACCCCGTATCCGATTCGAAGACCTGCCAAACCATATGCCTTTGAGAAAGTACGCAAAATGATTAAATTGGGAAAGGATTTAATCAAATCCACACTATCAAACTGATTTGTCTCAGATACGAAATCTACATAGGCCTCGTCAAGGACTACCAAGGTTGCCGATGGAATTTGTCTTAAAAATTTTATTAATTGGTCTCTACCCAAAAAACTTCCCGTAGGATTATGAGGATTAGTTAAAAAAATCAGTTTTGTTTTAGGTGAAATAGCATTTACAATAGCCTGTAAATCAATGGCCATATCCTTTAAAGGAATTTTTTTTAGCCTGGCTTGACTCATAATAGCAATCTTTTCGTAGATGGAAAACGCCGGGTGAGGAACAATCACCTCCTCTTCAGGTAAAAGGAGAGCTTGGCCAATAAAGGACATTACTTCATCTGATCCATTTCCTAAGATTATTTGTTGACTTTCAACATTGAAAGAATCAGCCAGTTTTTGGCGTAAACTGCGGTAATAGCTATCTGGATAAATATGAACAGAGCAAAGGGTCTTTTTTATAGCCTCTAATGCCTTTGGAGATGGACCTAAGGCATTTTCGTTGGAAGCAAGTTTAATAGGGTTAGTAATTCCGTATTCTGCTTGAACTTCACTAATTGGTTTACCAGCTACATAAGACTTTATTTTGGCTAAATACTCGGGTATGGTAATATCCAATTTTGTTTTCCTCTTGGAATATTGAAATCCTTGGAACAAACATTGAAGCTTATAACTTAATTTTCGGTAAAAATCAACTCCCCCCTTCTAAATCCATATTCGCTTTTTTCGAGGAAATAGAAAAGGCCGGAGTTAGGTAGATAACTCAGTTAAAATCAACATGACATTCCTTATTAACGCCAAGAATAAAGGCTGGGATTTTATTCTTCAATCCAAAACTGAGTTTTATTAGGTAAATATACGGGTTTTTGATTCATTTCTACTACTTGTCCTGTAGAAAGTTGAATATAAGTTTTTGTCTGCGACCCTACCTGTTTGGTGGTTATACTCTCGCCGATAGCTGGAGCGCCTTGACCAATATAGACCCCGGCCTTTATTTGATTGTTTTGAAAGGCAGTATTCAGTAAAATACTAGGTTGTTTATAAGGAATGCCAGCTTTATAATAGAGTGAATATAGATAACTGTCTCCCCCTAAACCGCAAACATCACTGTTAGGTTTAAAGGTAGTAAACATCGCTATTTGGCCTACTACAGCAGGCTTAGAAATATCCCTCTCCGTAGGGGCATTTGTGTCAAGGTCCCTCTTCCAACCATCATAATTTGTAGTGATGTAGTTTACGCAGTCCTCCCATCCCGTATGACCATTACAATTATTTACAGTCACATTTTTAACCTCTGTCACTACTAAATTCCCACAACCGCAAATAAGATCGCCACTTGCATCCTGTCTTTTTGCAGGTTGATTATCCGAACAAAGATTTACCTGCCCTCCTTCACACATACAGATATAATCGGCCATATCCGCAGAAACAGTAATATTTGTTACATCTTTTATGTTAGTTACCTCGCCTGCACTTGGTGAATACCCCCATTCCCCATTACTATAACCCCAGGCAGTATCTTTAATTCCATATAAATACTGTTCTGCGGCATCTGTCTTATCGCTCTGACCAAAAAATTTACCTGTGCCAAAAAAGCACCATAAATTACCTGCATCATCAAACGCAAGTTCAGGGGGAGCCGTAATAGGAGCACCGGCATCCACTAGCGTAGTTACTTGCCAATTGGTAATCATTCCTTGGCCGTTAACTACAGGAGGTTGCTCGAAAGTCAAAATTCGAAGCATTTCTCCTGTCAAGCTATTGCCTTGTTTCTCAACTGTTCCACAATAAATGGCATCTACACTATAGTCATTTTCAGGGTCTACCGCCACACAGTCGCCTACATAGGTGTTATTACCAAGAGAAAGTTTCCCAACTAAACTTCCATCTCTTAAGTTAATTACATAAAGATACCCAGTATTAGGTGGAACATCGCCATTATAGTCTGTAGGGCCTGAACCCAAAACTACATACCAGTTACCATTAGTACTAGCATCCCCAATTCTTACTATAGCTGGATAGGAAGTGGTAAAATTTAGATCTGGGTCAGAAAACTCCCATAGCAATGAAGGGGCCTCTGGATCAGTAATATCTAAAGCAAATACAGAGGAATACCCCACCCTTTTCCCATTGACAGTTGGGGCATCAGAGGGGGGATTAGGACTGCCACCCAATCTTAACTCTCCAATCAAAATAGTGCGCCAGCTTTCTGCCGATTTGGCCTCATTAGGAGCACCATTAATACTTGCATCTATTAAGAGTGGCCTTTGATCTACAAAATAGATATGACAATAATTGGGATAAGCAAGATATTTGAGATAAGGCAATACATTCATGGGGATAAACGACCAAATTTCAGTTCCAGGTTGTTTACTTTCAGGATCTTCCAGGATCGCTTTAAGTCCAGGATGACTTTCACCTGGTACAGTTTCTTTAATCTTACCTAAGTAAAAACAATGGAGCATACCATCATTTGCCCCTACTAAAAGATAATCATTTCGCTTAATAGGATTAGCTGCATCTGGATCATAAACATGCTCTTTAACAAAGTCTGTATAGGTCGTATCTCCATAGCGAATATCATAGGTGTTAAGAGCAAAATGTGACAAAATTCTAGGTGTGGAATAAATAATATCTCCAAGCTTCCAGACATGTTGAGTACCATTTATGGTTAGAAGTCTATTCCGGTGTCCTTTGGAGCAGGAACTATAGGTGCAACTACCATTGTCGCTATCTATACAAATATCCTTATCTGCTCCTCTGACATAATCAATAATGTGAGTTGCGTCCGTACTATCACAGGCCCTTAAGAAAGGGGTTAAAGTAGACGCATTAGTATCTTTAAAGTCAACCAATGAAGTGCCATTAACCGAAGTATAGATATTTCTATCCTCAGGATCCATAGCCCACAACTTTTCCCCTGCATTCCAGATTGTGGCAAAATCGGCCAGTTCTTTTGTTTCGTCAGGAGAACAGGGGAATTCTACATTACCATATCTGTCAGAAGAATAAAGGTGTCCTACTGTTTTGGTGCCATCATTGTAGAATTTAACCACTTTATCTTTGTCTAGTTCTAATTGGGCCTTTACATTTGTGCCACTAGCATCATTTGATGAATCGGTATCTTCTCGAATATTTCCCGAAGAGTCCACCCATAACCCCCTCAACTCCCCTACCCATAGAAGCTCTTCATTATTCTCCCCCGTCAAAGAAGGCAAGAAATAGGCCTGAGCCAAACAACCGCTACCTCGAGTAGAGGTAGAAAGCACAGAAACCGCCGTTCCAGAAGAGGCCCTTTTGAGGATATCTGCAATGGCACTCAAAAGGGCGTTTTCCAATTGATAGCCGTTTTGGGCTTCATAATAGGTATCGGGCAAATTATCTCCATTTTCATCCCATTCAGTTTGTAAATCTGGCTTGTTATTACCATTTTTATCTACAAACCCACCATATTTTGCTGTTTTTTGAAGCAGATCTTTGCCTACTGGAGATTCATCAAAGGCAAATATAGTATAAGTAGTTAAATTTTGGGTACCCTGCAAGTCGGCCCTTAGGTCATTTATGTGGGCATAATAAGCCGTTCCTTCCAGATAATATGTCCCATCCATAGAATTGGCGCTTACATTCCATTGGCTAGCATAGCCCTCATTAGAGGCAATGCTGTCCATATAATCTTTAATGTTAAAGCCATTTGGGTCAGATACAGGCGAACCCCAATACCCACCAGGAATATTTTTGTCTTTTGTTGATTCTCCATCAGTCAAAATAATCACAAAATTTTTCTGACACCAATGCTCAATTGGGTCATGAGCAGCATAGTTTTGGCCACAATTGTAAGCAGATTTTTCAGCCTCAAAGTACCTAATGGTTTCATAGAAAGATTCGGCCAAAGGTGTCCAAGTAGAGGGATCGGTATTTTGAATTTGAGTAACAATGTTTATGTCTTCTCCCGGACCTGAAATCCAATCAGCCACTTGGCCCCCATCCCTACTACCACCTCCATCCTCAAACTTATTTCCGGTATTAAAAAACATTAGCCCAAATCTGGCTTGATCCCACATCTTTTGGACAATACCCGTTTGTTCCTCTGAGACCTTGATCTTTATTTGGTAGTAATGGTCATAATAGTAAAAGTTATTCCCTACCCAATAACCAACATAAAATCTTCCCCAAAAAACAAGGAAATCCTGTGTTCCTGAATAGGGTGTATAAGGCCCCACATCCGTATACCGCTTAGCATAGTCCCTATCAGGATTGTCTGCTCCAAATAAATATCTTGTTTGTTGGACATTCCCTCTGGGAACCTGTTTGCCGCCCACTAATACTTTCCTCACCACATCTACCCGACGCATAGTAAGCCAATTTAAAAAGTTGCCGTCCCAGTCCCCAGAGTCACTTTCATAAAAATAATTACCTCCGGTGTTATAAGCATATTTCTTGGTAGGGTCAAAATAGCCATAATAGGTAGTAGAAGGGTCAAAGCTCTGATCTGGATTTGAGGGATCATTTCCAGTTCCTGCCGTTTTATAAGCAAATTCATACATACTGCCTGAATTGTCCAGAACAATTAATATATTAGGAGGAACGGCTTGGGTAATAAATGGAGGTGCCGCACAATAATCAGCCATAGCTGCAAAAACAGCATTATTTGCTCCATCTTTAATTGTTGCTAACAAAAGAAGGCTCAAAATTATCAGATAAAAAGAAAAAGAATATTTTAACTTCATTGGGGCATCTCCTTTATAAATACCTCAATAATTGTTTGGTCTTTAGGATTTATCTTCAATACCACCACGTAATCTTTCCTTAAGCGCCGTAAGTTAGAAACGCGGTGGACATTCACCTCTTTACTCCTTTCAGAAACGGAGCAAATTGAAGTCCTTTTAGGTTTTATCAAGGTCTTATCAGTAAGTATATATGATTCTTTGACCTTTGTTTGGGAATTTAAGATATAAAGTTTATTATGATGAACCTTTAATATAACGCCCTCAACCACAATCCATCTTGGTTGTTTTGATTGGGCAAAAAGAATTGGGGCAAAAAAACTTATACCTAGGAAAATTAAAGAGGTTAAAAATGCAAATCTCAGTAATTTTTTTCGTCTCATCAAGCACTCCTTTTTTCTTCTATTTAATTATTACTAAACCCATTGTGAAAAAATCGTGAATGGATGATTTATAAAAAACTAGATCAATGCAATAAAGCCAATCAGCAAATATAATTAATGAGACCTCTACAAAAGTCATAAAAATTGCCTCTTGGGAAGAAGGTTAAGTTTGCAGAGACCTTCATATAAGATCAGGAAAAATAAGGTCGAATAAATTGGGAGAAATTAAGAAATACCCCCTTCTTTAAAGGGGGCATTTCAAATCTTAATAGTTTCTTAACTCTTCGATCTTATGACCACTTTTATCCACAATATTTACTACTACTGGTATCCCGCCGTCCAGGCAGTGTGTAGCACAACTGAGTCAGGGGTCATAAGCCCGAATAGCCATTTCTATTTTATTAAGCAATCCCTGATCATATTGACCATTTTTAATCAAGGTCTGAGCTGCCTGTTTAACAGTCAAACTCATAGGGGCTGCATTATGAGTAGTACCCACAATGAGATTTACTTTGGTAATGAATCCTTTATCATCTGTTTCATAATCATGAATAAGGGTCCCTCTAGGCGCTTCAACACATCCTACCCCTCTGCCGGCCTTGGGCTCTACCTGGGCTCGGACATTAGGATTCGTAATTTCAGGTTCCTTAAGCAAGGCTACGGCCGATTCTGCATTACATACCAATTCAAGCAAACGGGCATAATTGTAAAGGATGGTATATTGGCACGGGCGGCCAAACTTTTCCCTAAATTCCTCCAGCTCAGCTTGAGCAAGTGGAGTGGGCATCCTATCGCAAACATTAATTCTGGCCAGACAATTACTTCGATAAATGGTAGGATTACCTAATTCTAATGCAAAATCTCCCCACTTTTTGGCATAGGGCATCTTCACATAGGCCCAAGGTTCCACATGCTCAGCAATGTGGGCTGTATAGTCCTCAGGGGCAAAATCCTCATAAGTTCCATCGGCCTTCATCATTCTTATTTTACCATCATAGATCTCCCAAGTGCCATCCTCTGTTACAGTTCCAATAAAGCCTGTTTCAATTACTCCCACATTTTGAATAAGATCCATGTATTTGGGGAAAATTTCTTTTTTGGCTAATTCCATGGAATATTTAGCAAATTCTAGCAACTCCTCTGCCCCTTTAAGAAGTTCCTCTCTCTCTGCCTCAGTCATAGGCTTCGTAAACCCACCAGGCACAGCCGCCACAGGATGAATCACCTTGCCTGCAAAGTGCTCAATAAGCATCGATCCTAATTGCCTCATTTTAACCACTTTCAATCCCAAATCGGGATTTGCCTTCAAAATACCCAAAACGTTTCGCACACTGGGGTCAGCATCTGGGCCCATAACAAAATCAGGAGCAGCCAAAAAATAAAAATGCAAAATTTTATCTGGGATATAAGAGAGGTGCTGCATTAACCGCCTCAGTTTCTCGGCAGGAGGCGGAATCTCTATATTCCAAGCCGCATCCACGGCCTTGTTGGAAGCAAGATGATGTTGCCAGGGGCAAATGCCACAAATCCGATTAACAATCCGAGGCATTTCTTCTGCTGGACGACCAATACAAAATTGTTCAAAGCCTCTTAAGGCCACAATTGCCATTTTGGCATCAGCTACATTGCCCTTATCATCAAGTTGTATTAACACCTTAGCATGGCCTTCTATCCTGGTTACTGGTTGGATGGTAAGTGTTTTTCCCATTTTTTACCTCCTTCTTGTTGGCAGTGGTCTCAAATTATTGTGAGCTCCAATAAATCTATTTAAAAGAGCCCTTCTATCAGGAACCGTTTGAGCATTTACTCCCACAGATGTCCAAGCAGCCATCATGTCTACCAGAGGCCTAGCGCCCTTTCTAATTGGTCCAAAACACCCCCTACATCCAATCCGGGCCTTGATACACCTTGGGGCATCACTATCACCACGGCATCCTGCCTTGGTGACAGGACCTAAACAAATAAACCCCTGTTCCATAATACAACGCATAGTATCAATGGGGGCATCTGGGTCGAAGTCAAGATTTTCCAAAGAGCGTTTAATAGTTCCACTAGCGCTTTTCTTTTCCCTAACAGTAGGACAGGTATCACAAACACTTCTTTCTGGAAGAGACCAAGTTTCTCCTTTAAGCAAAGCAGTTAGGGCGTCCGCGATGTTTTTAGGATGAGGAGGGCATCCTGGAATATAAACATCCACTTTTACAATTTCATCTACCGCGTAAACTCGGTCTAACCATGCGGGGACATCTGTAGGCGGCTCTGTAGGATCCGTAGTCACAGTAGAATAGATGCATTTAAGGGCCTCTTCCTTAGACCACATGTTGGCCATGGCTGGAATGCCACCATGCGTTGCACAAGTTCCTAGAGCAATAAGAGTTTTGCACTTTTTCCTAATCTCTTCTAAAACTTCTTTGTGCTCTTCGTTTCTGATTCCGCCAGACACAATTGCCACATCCGCTTCTGGGATTTCAAGCTGGCCTCCTTCACCAGTTTGACCAAAATACTTGTGGTCCATAATTACCGGGATGTGCAAAAATTCCAATTCAGGCAATAAGTCAACTAACGCGTCTCCCATGTTCAGGATGCTGATTTCACATCCTGAACATGAATTAAACCACTCCTCTACTACTTTCACTGCCATCTTCTAACCTCCTTTCCCTTTTCATTCCCTCCCCTACCCCTTCAAGGGTAGAGTTCTTTTATAATTGATTTATTGGCCTTTGTCAAAAATAAGATCATTAAGTAGGCAACTGAGAGGGTAAAAAAAGTAAAAATATTGAGAGACTTCTTGTGGCTTAATCGTAGTTTTTGGTTTTTTTGTTCCTTGCTATAAGTTTATTATCATTGTAAAATTAATTTATGTATTTATCATACCTCATTTTTTCTGACTTGGATGGTACCTTACTTGACGAAGACACATATGATTTTTCTGAAGCTCAAGACGCCATCTCCTTTCTAAAAAGGATGAATATTCCTTTAATCTTGTGCTCTAGTAAAACAAGGGAAGAAATAGAACTTTACCGCTCCCAAATGGGACTTAAAAAAGAACCGTTTATTGTGGAAAACGGAGGGGCTATTTACATCCCTGATGAAAAATTCAATTTAAATGGCATTTCCTATCAAGTGAAACATGGCTGCAGGGTAATTGAGCTGGGTATTCCTAGCAGTTTTATTAAAAAATGCTTGGACGAGATAAGAAAAGAAACTGCCATTGAGGTTAAATGCCTTTCCAAAATGGATATTGACGAAATTGTATCTTTCTCTAACCTTCCACCAGAGCAGGCAAAGTTAGCCCGCCAAAGAGAGTATTCTGAACCTATTGTGTTCAAAGGGAATGAAGAGAAATTTAACCAATTTAAAAAAGCCATTAGGGAATATAAACTCCATTTGACAAAGGGAGGAAGATTTTATACTCTAATGGGAGGTAACGATAAAGGCAAGGCCGTTTTTCTCCTGAAGACAATTTACCAACAAACCTATCCCAAAGGTAACTTTATCACCATTGGCTTTGGAGACAGCCCCAATGACTTGCCATTGCTTAAGACAGTAGATAGGCCCGTGGTAGTAAAAAAGAAGAATGGTAGCCATATGAAGGTAGATTTGCCCAATGTTTATTTTACAAAGTTTGTCGGCCCTCGGGGATGGGCAGAAGCCATCTTAAATCTAGTAAAGGAGGAAAACAATGACTGATTTTTTTCAAAATGGGGTAATTGCTACTTTGCATAGACTCAATTTGAACAACGAGGGAAACCTTATTAAAAGCCTTATGAAATCAAAGAAGAGACGTCCCATTGCCTTAGTACTCCCTGCACTCTTTACAGAGTTTACAGGCAAAGCTCTGCCTAAGATTGTAGAAGAGCTTAAAGAGGTGAAGTATGTAGACCAAATTGTGCTTACTCTGGGGAAGGCAGATAAAGACCAGTTTTTGTATGCCAAAAAGTTTCTTTCAGATTTACCTCAAGAAACGGTTATCATTTGGAATGATGGCCCCCGAATGAAGGCCCTTTATAAAGAGCTTGAAGAAGAATTTTACAGTTGGGAAAGTGGGAAAGGACTTTCTACCTGGATGGCCTATGGCTATGTTTTGGCCTGCAATAAATGCCATGTCATCGTCTGCCACGACTGTGATATCCTTACTTATAAGAGAGAAATGCTTACTAGACTTTGTTTCCCTATTGCCAGTACACAGCTTAATTATGAATTTTGTAAGGGATATTATGCCCGTGTTACAGACCGTCTCCATGGACGAGTCACTAGATTATTTGTAACCCCACTTATTCGGGCCTTGAAAAAGATTTTGGGGCATACTCCTTTTCTTGATTATCTTGATAGTTTCCGCTATCCCTTGGCAGGGGAATTTGCCATGACTACAGAATTGGCCTGGCGGATTCGGATTCCCTCAGATTGGGGGCTAGAAGTCGGCGTATTAAGTGAGGTCTATCGTACTTCCACCTTGCGCAATATTTGCCAAGTAGACCTTACTGATGCCTATGAACATAAACATCAAGAGCTTTCTCCTAAAGATGCCAGCAAAGGACTTTTAAAAATGGCAGTAGACATTGCTAAAACCCTTTTTAGGGTGCTAGCAAGTGAAGGGGTAGTCTTCTCTGATGGATTCTTTAAGACCCTCAAAGCTACTTATGTGCGCGAGGCTCAAGATGCCTTAAGAAAGTATCAAAACGATAGTATTATCAACTCCCTTTTCTTTGACCGCCATGGAGAGGCATTGGCTATAGAGGCATTTGCTGAAGGGATTACTATTGCTGGAGAGCAAATTTTGGAAGACCCTTTGGGAATTCCCCTCATTCCTAGCTGGAGTCGGGTGGTTTCTGCCCTCCCCGATTTTTTTGATCAGTTGCAAGAGGCTATAGAAGATGACAACAAGGGGGCATAGATGCAGCAAGTTTTAAAGGAGTTGTTTGAAGTTGGCATAGAAGCTGTTAATCCCTACCTGGCTGTCAAAATGGCCCTGGAACGACATCAAGATGAAATTAAAAGCTATAAGAATGTTGTAGTGATTGGCCTTGGGAAGGCGGCTTGTGCTATGGGGAAGGCAGCTCAAGAAGTTTTAGAAATAACCGATGGTCTAGCTGTGACCAAATATAAACATGCCTATCCCTTAGATAAAATAAAGGTCTTTGAAGCAGGACATCCTGTTCCCGATGAAAATGGGGTTAGGGCTACGGAAATGGCCTTAAAGATAGTAGACAAATATGCCCATGCCCAGACTGTATTTATTTGTCTTATCTCTGGAGGGGGTTCGGCCCTCTTTATTGCCCCTTACGATGGGCTTAATTTGGAAGAAAAACAAACTATCACCCAACTTTTGCTGAATAGTGGAGCCAATATTTATGAACTTAATGCCGTCCGAAAGCATCTTTCTAAGGTTAAAGGCGGCAGATTGGCAGAAAGGATGTATCCTGCCAGGATAATTTCTCTTATTCTTTCGGATGTAATCGGGGATAAACTTGACGTTATTGCCTCTGGTCCTACTGCTCCAGATGAAAGCACCTATCAGGATGCTTGGAATATTCTTGAAAGATATCAGTTGGTTCCTCAAGTCCCTGTATCTATAAAGGAGGTTTTGATAAAAGGGCAAAGGGGCATATTTCCAGAGACCTTGAAACCTCAAAGCCCGGTGTTTAAACGAGTAACTAACTCTATCATTGGTAGTAATAGATCGGCCCTCCAGGCTATAAAGCAAGAGGCCCAAAATAGAGGATTTAAGGCCCAAATTATCTCAGCTGAACTTCAGGGTGAGGCCAAGGAGGTAGGTAAAAGGTTGGCAAGATTGGCTTTGAAGACCCAAGCCCAGCTAGAAAATAACTCTCTGTGCCTGATAAGTGGTGGAGAGACGACTGTAACCGTAAAGGGCAACGGTCTGGGTGGCAGAAACATGGAGTTAGGCCTTGCCTTTGCTATGGAAATTGCTGGTAAAAAAGGTATTTGGCTCTTGTCTGCTGGCAGTGATGGTACTGATGGCCCCACTGATGCCGCAGGAGCTATTGTAGACGGAGAAACAACTGTTAAGGCTAAGAAAATGGGTATTGATCCCAAGGTGTATTTAGAAAACAATGACTCATACAATTTTTTTAAAAAGGTAGGAGGGCTTTTAATTACAGGACCTACCGGAACGAATGTTATGGACATTCAAATCATGATTATTAAGCCTATTATAGAGTAATTTTTATCTTTCAAAAAGCAATTTCAACTCTCCGTTTTGCTTCAGTTAAAAATGGTTCAAATCCAAGTGGGCTATCCTACGCTCAGGACCGGCTAAAAACCTTAGCCAAATTTTGGAAAGTCTCTTCTGAAAGGGAGCGAAGGTGTAAATCCCTTTGAGGAAAGGGAATTTCAATATTGGCCTCAGTAAGGCCCTTATATAAAGCAAAATAGTAATCGCTGATTACCTCCTTTAATGTTTTGTCTAGTTTGAACATCCGGCACCACGTAATAAGCTTAAAATCCAAAGAGCTTTCTCCAAAACCTACAAAAACAACATTAACCTTGTGTTCTTGATCCTCTTGAGTATAAGGGACACGGTAAGCTGCCTTATAGGCAACGCTGGTAACGATATCCAGATCACTTCCATATGCCACTCCAAAGGGAATTTGAAGACGGCGCCAATCATCATCGTATGTCCAAGTAACTACCCGGGTAGAAATAAATTCTGAGTTAGGCACAATAACATCAGAACCATCATAGGTTCTTATTACCGTGGAGCGCATATTAATTCGTTTAATCTTTCCGATAAGGCCATTACCAATTTCCACAACATCGCCCAACTTAATAGTTCGTTCAAACAACAAAATAATCCCACTTATAAAATTATTAGCAATGGTTTGAAGTCCAAAGCCAATTCCTACACCCAAGGCCCCAAATAAAATGGTAATTTGCTTTAGGTCAACGCCCACGACAGACAAGGAAATTAAAAGGATAATAGCTACACCGGCATAATAGAATAGGGTAATAAAAGAATCAATGGTGCTAGAATAAAGGTGAGGAATTTTACGTAAAACCTTAGTTAAACGCCGTTTCGCATGTCTCAATAGATAAAGTCCAATAAAGATAGTGAGAACAAATTTAATTACTGTAGCTATAGAAATGGGGGTTTTCCCAATAGTAAAAAGGGTATGGAAGAATATAGACTTAAAAATCTTAACCGCCTCCATCATCATACTACCCTATAGCATAGGTAATAAAAAAAGTAAATTCTCACCTTATGCTGAACCAGGGCCCAAAAGTAATTCAAAACCTTCCAAAAACTTTAAAAATCGTTTATTTTATCTTCCATGGCCTTGGTAAAACTGTTTTTTATTTTGGGCTTGCTCATCCTCCTTTTAAGAAGGGGGTGGCTTTTGGGGAATGCCCTTTTGACAGCGGCTGTAGTATGTGTGCTATTGCAGCAAGTTTATCCCCTAGAGTTTTTTGGCATTGTGATGCACAGCTTTAAAAATGTTCAAAATTGGTTGTTGACTTGCATCATTCTCTCTATCCTCATTTTTGCCCACAGCATGTCTAAAACGGATTATGCCAACCGTTTTATAAAGGCCTATCAGTCCTTTTCTCCAAATGTCAAGTTCAATTTGATGATGATTCCCGCCTTTATTGGGCTTTTACCAATGCCAGGGGGAGCTATTTTTTCAGCCCCCTTTGTAGAAAGACTTTCTGAAGATACTCAAGTTCCTCGCTCCACCCAAGCGATTGTAAATTATTGGTTCAGGCATTGTTTTGAGTTCTCTTGGCCCCTTTATCCAGGCCTGATTTTGGCGGCTCACTTGGCCCAAACTGATTTGTTTTATCTAATCTCTTTTCAAATTCCGTTCACACTTTTAGCCTTTTATTTAGGCTATCATGCTTATATTAAACCTCTCCAGATGACTATCTTGACAAAAAAGACCAAGAGAGAAACTACATTTATTAAAGAAGTCGCCCCTATTGGAATGGTGCTTATACTGGCAGTCTTTGGAAAGTGTCTTCTACCCTCTTTGCCCCGTGAGGTGAATATCGGACTTGCGGTTTGGATGGGAATCCTTTGGATATGGATAAAAGAGCGGATCAACCTCCATAAATTGAAAGAGATTTTTACCGAAAAGACTCTCTTAAAGGTGCTCTATGCCGTATTTGGCATTTTTGTATTCAAACAAACCCTGAATGAAACCCAAATCGTAACTCAAGCAAGTAAAATTCTGGTAGACTATCATATCCCCTTGGGTTTCATTGCCGCCCTTTTACCCCTTTTGACCGGATTAATCATTGGCCTTACCTTGGCCTTTGTTGGGGTTACCTTTCCTTTAATAGTGACCCTTATTCATACTATGCATGTGCCTCATTTGCCTTATGTCGTATTGGCGTTTGTTTGCGGAGTAATTGGAGTTTTACTTTCTCCTATGCATCTTTGTTTTGTCTTAAGTCTTGAGTATTTTCAGGTAAGGTTTGACCAAATCCATCGTAAGCTTTATAGGCCATGTTTCGTTTTATTATTGGCCGCAGGGATATGTTTTTTTCTTTTGAAAGGGTATAATGGCCCATGTAAGTGAGTAGGAAAAGGTGAATAGAGCGGCTAGATAAGCCGAGATTAGAGAATAACATTTGAAGGAGTTTAAAATGGCAGAGTTTGTCAAATTTGATATCCTAAAGGCCATATATCAGTTTTATGAGGACTATGTAACAAATTTTGACTTTGTTTGCCAACCGGGATGTGCTACTTGTTGTACTCAGCATGTCTTTATCACTACCCTTGAAGGGGCATTTATCATTAAGGGCTTAGAAGAGGTAGGCCAAAGTGATATTTTAAAAAGGCTTATTTCAGTAGACCCAAATTCGGTCTTTTCGCCCAAGGTGTCGACAAATAGACTAGCGGCCTATTGTTTAAGAAGACAAGAACCGCCTGAGGAAGATATCACTTTTGCGTCCTCTGAGTGTCCTTTTTTAGAAAATGGGCTCTGCCTTATTTATTCCCTACGTCCCTTTGCCTGTCGGAGCTTCTTTTCCCAAAAACGCTGTGACCTCTCAGGGGAAGCCATTATTCCTCCGCAATTAGTTACTGTTAATATCCTGATTAATCAGTTTATTGAACACGTTGATACCCCAGGTTATTATGGCAATTTGGTTGCTATTCTTTCCTTTTTGCAAAAGGAAGAAAATCTAGGCCGATATTATTTAGGGTCTTTGCCCCAAACAGACAATTTGGCTCAAAATCAACCTATACCCGGTTTTCTTTATCCGCCGGAGCATGAACTAGAAGTAAAAAAGGTTATAAACAAACTGGCCTTATTGCGAATTGGTAAGATTGAAATGAAATTTGTTATAAAAGAAATATTAAAGGGAGTTGGTCATGTATAAGACAGGTGTGATGACAGTAAGCGATAAGGGCAGTCGGGGAGAAAGGGAAGATAAAAGTGGAGCTTTACTTAAGCAAATTTTAGAGGCCCATGGATATGGGGTTTCTCATTATACCATTGTACCCGATGAAGAAGCCCAGATTATTCCGGTTTTGCTCAAATGGGTAGATGAACTAGAACTGGATTTAATTGTGACTACTGGAGGCACCGGCTTGACCCCTCGAGATGTCACCCCAGAAGCTACCCTGAAGGTAATTGAAAGAGAGGTACCTGGAATGGCTGAAGCCATCCGAATGGAGGGATTAAAAAAAACACCCCATGCCATGCTTTCAAGGGCCGTAGCCGGTATAAGAAAGGCCAGTCTAATTGTGAATCTGCCCGGCAGTCCCAAGGCCGTTAGAGAGGCTATGGAAGTGCTTTTGCCCGCTTTGCCTCATGCCCTAGCCAAGGTTAAGGGTGAGGCGACAGAATGTGGGAAATAGGTTTAGGCAGGGAAAAAATAGAGGGAGGTAAGGAAGGAGATTCCTTAAACTCCTCAATTTGAACTTGAATTAGGGTTCCTAGCATGTCTTTTATGCTTACAAAGACCACTTTTTGGTGCTGATACTTATAAGTGGCCCTCCAGAGGAGGTCTTGGTTGTAGTTTCTGAGCACAATCTTTTGAAGCCTTAAGGATCGTTTTCCAACCCAAATTTCTTCTTTAAGAAGTCTTTTGGAATCATAAAACAAAAGGACATAACTATGGGCCGTTTCTCTAAGCTTATATTCTCTGCCTAGAAACCATCCCTGTCCCCCCAAAACTTGGGCTAAACCGGTCAAAGAAATGCCAGTTGGCATAAGAGGACTTAAGGCCTTTCGAGCCTGAGAGTCTGAGTAAAGGGTGCCAGTTTGATAGGCAAATAGGCTTAATTTCTTTTTGATCACCGTTACGCTAAAAAGGGGCCAATCTAAGGGAGTTAAGATATCTATTCGAAGCCGTGGACCCCTTTTAAAAACCTGAATTTGCCCTAAAAATCCGTAGCCTGTCCTTTTTATTTTAATTTTGCCCCTTAAATAAAAGTCACTTTGCCGTCTTTGTTGGAGGTGAGAAAGGACTAAAGGAACTTTAACCGTCGGTGGGGCGACGCAGCCAAACAAAACAAGGGCTATAATTATAAAAAAAACTTTAAAAGATGACATGGATCGGGTCTGAAGAAAACGGGGATGAGGGAAGCCTCTTTTTAATCTCTTTTATCTTTTCCTTGAGCCTTTGTTTTTGCTCATGGCCTAGTTTAATGGCCTTTCGGTAACACCTTATAGCCTCTTCGAGCTTCCCATTTTTCAAATAGGCATCTCCCAGATGTTCGGCAATGATAGGGTCCTTGGATAAGGAAAAGGCCTTCTTTAAAACTTGAAGTGCCTTTCCGTATTGCCCTTTTTGGTAATAAACCCAGCCTAGGCTATCAACGATATAGCCATCTTTAGGCCTCAGCTTAAGAGCTCTTTTGATCAAGCGCTCTGCCTCATCTAGATGAAGGCCCATTTCGGCATAGGTGTATCCTAGATAATTAAGGGCCTCGGCATGTTTGGGATTTAAGGTAATGGTTTGCCTCATCTCCGAAATGCATTTGTCCTTTAAATGCATTTTGTCATAGATAACCCCCAGCCTGAAATGCAAATCTGCCTTGTTGGGAAATTTGGCAAGGGCCTCCTTAAGCACCCTTTCGGCTTGGGATAACCTCCCTGCCCTCTCCATAACTGTAGCCAAAGTTGCATAGAGCTCGCAATCTTCAGGAAACTTAGAAAGCAACTTTTGAAGCTCGGAGATGGCCTGGGGGTAATTTTTCATTTCTGTAAGAAGATAAGCCTTAAAAATGGTAGCCTCCTTATAAAGGGGGTTTTTAAAAGGAATTTTGTCAAGTAGGGATATGGCATCCTTAATGTGCCCCAGTTTTTGATAGGTATAGGCCAAATGGTATTTTAATTCTGCTTGAGGGAAAACTTCTACTGCTTTTTCTAACACCTGAGCTGCTTGTTGATAATCTTTGTGTTTCATCCAAAAACGGGCGATTTGTAACGCCCCATCTGGACGGTCTGCAAGCTTATCAAACAACTGCCGGGCCTTTGTTTTCTGATTTTTCCTCACATATATTTCGGCTAGGTAAAAAAGAATTTGCTCATTATCTGGAGAAATTCGGAGCAAATGTCGATAAAGCCTTTCTGCCTTTTTATAATCTTTTCTTTCTGCTGCTATTCGGGCCTGCAATAAAATACCCTCGGCAAAATCTGGCTTGATTTGAAGGCATTTTTTGAGATATCTTTCTGCCTGCTGGCAATTCTTTAAGCTAAAGTAAAGGCTGGCCAGATGATAATAAGGTAGGTGAGAATTAGGGTCAACAGAAATCAATTTTTCAAAGGTTTCAATGGCTTCGTCGTAAAGACCTCTTTCTACATATAAATTGGCAAGATAGAAGAGGGCATTTTTATCCTTTGGTGAAATTTTAAGGATTTCTTTACACTCTTCTATTGCCTTTTGATATTCAGTAGTGTTTGCATATATCCACATCAATAGATAACGATCAGACTTACTCTGGGGATTTAACTTAAGGGCCTGCTTTAACCAGACCTCTGCTTGAGCAAAATTGCTTTTTTGAAGATAAACCTTAGCAATCTCTTCTACAATTTCACTAGATTGTTTGTCATATTTTAGGGCCTTTTTTAGATAATCGATGGCCTCGTCAAGACGCCTTTCCAAAGAGGCCTTTTGGGCCAGCATAAAATAGTAATAGGCCAGGTGTCTATTGGTTTGGGAAAAGGCCTTAAAAGGATAAAAAAACATAAATAAAAATGCCAAAATTGTAATCAAGCTGCACCTAACAATTTTCAATTTATTTACCCGCCTATTTATTCTTGATAAAATCTCCACTTACTCATAATAAAATGCTTGTCTATTCTACTTTAAGGGCATCTTCATAATCAAGCATTTCTCTTTTGAGAAACTCTTTTATTTTTTTTAAAAGTCTTGTCTCTATTTGCCGAATCCTCTCTCGGGACACACCATGTCTTCTCCCAATTTCTTTTAAGGTAAGGGGTTTATCCGCCAAAAGGCGGAGTTCCAAAATATCCCGTTCCTTTTCAGACAGTCTATCTTTAAATTCATCAACTTTCTCTCTGACAAGTTTTTTAAGCTCTACATCTGCCCAAATTTCTTCTGGGGTTTGACCTTGAGCTGGGATCACTTCTTGAAAACTATCTTCTGTATCGCTGCTTAAAGGGGCATCCAGAGAAATTTCACTTCCTCCCATACGTTGTTCCATCTCTATCACATCTTTTTCCCTCACATTAAGCCGTTTGGCAATAAGCTGAGGAATGGGTTCATATCCAAGTTGAGTGAGCTTTTCTTTTTCTTTATATAAATTGTAAAAAAGTTTCCGTTGTGCCTGAGTGGTGCCAATTTTTACCAAACGCCAATTGTCCAAAATAAATTTCAGTATATAGGCCTTTATCCAAAAGGCCGCATAATAAGAAAATCTTATTCCCTTTTCAGGATTGTATTTTTTAAGGGCCATCATTAAGCCAATATTTCCCTCTTGGATAAGGTCCATGATATTGCTCACCCAGAAATTTTGAAATTCAAGGGCAATTTTGACTACTAATCGCAAGTTGGAGGTTATGAGCCGAAAAGCGGCCTCTCTATCTTGCTTTTTCTTGTAAAGGCGCGCTAGGCGTAATTCTTCCTCTGGAGTTAAAAGGGGGTAGCGACCGATTTCCCACAGATAACGTTGTAAAACAGATGTTCCAGAAGGACTAGCTAAAGTATCCTTTTTGTTACTTTTACCTTTTGCTTCTACTCCAAAGACATCTAAGATCTTTTCCTTATCATCATTCATATAAGCATGATAGCACAGGCTCAAAAACTTGCCAAGCCTTGGTGTTTTTTAGAATTTTGATGAGATTAATGGAAGGGCAGGGAACAACCTGCCCCCTTTGCTTTAAGCGGCCAACCTTCTTGTCCTCTTTTTCAAACGACTAATGCGTCGTTTCAAAATTTTTACCATCCTTTTATCACCCTTCTCCCTAGCCTCTTCTCGCTTGGCTTTAAGTTCCCTTATCTTGTGTTTTAACTCCCTGATAGAGGCCACATCTTTTTTCTTTTCCTCTTTAATCCCAAAGTAATCCTTAAGCAGGGCAATAAGTTCCTCTTTGTTCATTCCATGGACACCTTGCACATTAGGAATCTTAAGGGCAATTTCTCTTAATTCTTTAATGGTTAACCTATCAAGAGGTTTATCAGGCATCTTTGGGCCTTTTTCTTCCTTTTCGGCTGCCTCTTTTTTTTCTTCTTCTGCCATTTTTGCCTCCTCCTAATAATTTTTTAGTTTCCCCATACCCAATCTATTCCCTTGAAATAACCACCTTCATCAAAAAAAGGAGTATGAAAAGTAATGTCTATCATACCCAAATAATGTTTCAACTCTGCTGGAACTCTAAGAATTTTAGGCCTTTTATATACTACTTTTGCCAAAAAGTAAACCGGGTTACTCTTATGACCAGCCTTATCCTTTAAAAAGATTTCTACCTTTATTTTAGTGCCCCATACCCATCGGTCAGAAACGGTTAAGATAAAATATCCCTTTAGATTTTGGGCAAACCGAGAAGGAATCTTAATGAATTTAGCAAAATAAGGACCACCTGTTAAGGGATAAAGAAAAAGGTAAAGACAGGCCAAGTCCTTATCTTCATCTTTAGCATTTATATAAAGTTTCCAACCACTCCCAGGCCTTACAACTTCGGTAGCTAATATTTCTTTAATAATGGGAGGATGATTGCCCCACAAGGCCTCCTTTTGTCTCGAGGTCATTGGGGCACAGGCCATGAAAAGGGTTAAAAGGGCTAAAAAGACCTTGTTCATTTATTTTTATCTATAAAGGGCCTTAAAAGATCAATAGGTAATGGAAAAACGGTAACCGAGTTATTCTCTGCTGAGATCTCTCTCAGAGTTTGCAAGTACCGTAATTGGAGTGCAATAGGGTATTTTGCGATGATTTGAGCCGCTTCTGCTAATTTGTTTGCAGCTTGATATTCTCCCTCTGCATTTATAATTTTGGACCTTCTTTCTCTCTCGGCCTCTGCCTGCTTGGCCATAGCGCGCTGCATCTCTTGAGGTAAATCAATGTGTTTAATTTCCACAGTTGTAACCTTAATTCCCCAAGGATCGGTATGTTTATCAAGAATATCTTGCAACTTGGCATTAATTTTTTCTCTTTCGGCCAAAAGTTCATCTAATTCTGCTTCACCGCATACACTTCTAAGGGTCGTTTGAGCAAGTTGTGAGGTAGCATAAAGGTAATTTTCTACTTCAATTACGGCCTTAACTGGATCAATTACCCTAAAATAGACCACGGCATTGACTTTGACTGAGACATTATCTTTGGTAATCACGTCTTGTGGAGGCACATCTAAGGCCACAAGCCTTAAACTCACCTTTACCATGCGGTCGACTACAGGAATGAGAATAAAAAGCCCAGGTCCTTTGGCGCCAATAACCCTCCCTAGTCTGAAAATTACTCCCCGCTCATATTCTGCCAAGATTCTTATGGCACTGGCCAGAAACAAAATAACAATTATTAAAATAGTAACTAAACTATACATGGACATTTCCTCCATTTTTTATCTTGCTAAGTTTATTTAACTTTATTCCCCTTTCAAAGGGAATTATTTTTTGGGCTCTGAACCTACCAGCCACTCAAGCACTGCCTTGTGAAGGTGGAGTTTGTTTTCAGCTTGAGCCCACACCACTGATTGAGGCCCCTCAATGACTTCATCGGTAATCTCTTCTCCCCTATGGGCAGGCAGACAGTGCATCACAATGGCATCTGACTTGGCGTGTGAGAGGAGTTCTAGATTAAGTTGATATGGCTTAAAGACCTCCTTTTTTTTTCCTCGAGTTTCTTCCCCCATGCTTACCCAGACATCGGTATTGATAACATCGGCCTCTTTTACGGCCTCTATAGGGTCATGGGTCAATGTAAAATTGGGATTTTCTTTGGCCCTTTCCAGGACATCGGCATCAGGTTCATACCCTGGAGGACAAGCCATGTGAAGTCTAAGGTTTAGTTTAGTGGCAGCATTAATCCAGCTTTGGGCAACATTGTTCCCATCACCTACCCAAGCAATCTTTAGACCTTCTAGCTGCCCCTTAAATTCTTTAACCGTTGTTAAATCAGAAAGCACCTGGCAAGGATGATACTTGTTAGAAAGGGCATTGATTACTGGAATGCTAGCCCATTTGGCGGTTTCATTAATCAACTCTTGGCTAAAGGTTCTCATGGCAATGGCGTCCACATACCGCGAGAGTACCCTAGCAGTGTCCTTTGTAGGCTCCTGACGAGACATCTGAGTAACATCTTTGGTAAGAAAGACTACTTGCCCTCCTAACTGATACATGGCCACTTCAAAAGAAACCCTAGTCCTTGTTGAGGGTTTCTCAAAAACAAGAGCCAGAATTTTTCCTTGCAATGGAGATAACGTTTGCTTTTTTTTCGATTCCTTTTTAAGCTTGATGGCCTTGTCAATTAAAAAGACAATTTCCTCCTTAGTCAAGTCAAGCAGACTAGTGATATCCCTTTTCATAACAAAACTCCTTTCATAAGTCCACTATCAAATCTATAAGATTTTTGGTTTGGTTGTTCTGTAAGCACCAAATATTCCAAATTTAATTGTTAACCCTCTTTTAAAAAATATTTATTTCCCAAGTCTTACACTCTTTCCAAGCTTTCATCAAGCACTTCCAAAAAGTTTTCAAGAGGCTTTCTTTCAATAATCAATGGAGGTAAAAGCCGCAGGACCTTTTCTTGAACCGCATTGATCAAAAAGCCCTTTTCTAAACACCTATCTACAATAGGGGCAGCCTTTCTATCAAGTTCTATACCTATCATAAGTCCTCTAATACGGATATCTTTGACGCAAGCATGCCTTTCCTTAAGGGCCATTAGTTTTTCTTTGATAAAGATGCTCAATTGCCTTGCATAATCTAAAATGTCAGTTTCGGTCAAGATGTTAAGCACAGTTTTGGCAGCCGCACAGGAAACTGGATTTCCGCCAAAGGTGCTTCCATGTGAACCTATGGAAAAGGCCGAAGCTACTTCTTCTTTGGCCAAAACGGCCCCAATAGGCAACCCGTTGGCTAGGGATTTGGCCAAGGTAAGAATATCTGGTTTCACCCCTTCATGCTCATAGGCAAAAAGATAACCCGTTCGCCCCATGCCTGTTTGCACTTCATCAAAGATAAGAAGGATACCTGCTTCATCACAGATTTCCCTTAATCGTTCCAAGTAATGAGGGGACGGGACTCGCACCCCACCTTCGCCCTGAATGGGTTCTACCATGACCGCACAGGTTTCTTTATCTATAGCAGTCTCTACGGCCTTGATGTCATCAAAGGGGACATGAATAAAACCAGCAATTTCTGGTTCAAAGCCTTGTTTGACCTTGTTTTGTCCTGTGGCGGCAATGGTACCCAGGGTACGCCCATGAAAGGAACCTTCTAAGGTAATGATTTTATACTTGGGGGGGGCAAATTGTTTTCCCCATTTTCGGGCAAGCTTAATGGCCCCTTCGTTGGCCTCAGCCCCACTATTGGCAAAGAATACCTTATCTGCAAACGAATGTTTAACAAGAAGTTCGGCTAATTCTATTTGAGGGATGGTATAATAGAGGTTTGAAATATGGAAAAGACGATAGATTTGGGCCTCTACGGCCTTAATGACCTCAGGATGACAGTGCCCCAAATTACACACCGAGATCCCAGAAAATAAATCAATGTATTCTTTACCCCTTTCATCCCAAACCTTATATCCCTTGGCTTTGGTGGCTATAATGGGGTGTCTGGGATAGGTGTTCATGATGTATTTTTTATCCCTTTTCATCCAATCCATGGTTATTCCCCCACAATCTCTGTTCCAATGCCCCTGCTGGTAAATAATTCCAACAAAAGGGCATGTGGAATACGACCATCAATAATATGGGCCTTTTCCACACCTTCCTTAAGGGCAGCTATAATGGCCTTGAGTTTAGGAATCATACCGCCACTAACGACCTTGTTTTTAATCAATCTTTGCGCATCCTCTATATTCATAGAGGAAATCAAATTCCCTTTATTGTCTAAGACCCCAGGCACATCGGTTAAAAGAATGATTTTTTTTGCTTTAAGGGCACCTGCAATCTTGGCGGCTACCAGATCGGCATTGATATTAAAAGTCTCTCCGCTTGACCCTACCCCCACCGGGGCAATAACAGGAATAAATTGAGGCCGTTCAAAGACCTTTAAGATCTCGTCATTAATACGCACCACTTCCCCTACATGTCCCAAATCAATGATTTCAGAAGGCCTATCAGGTAAATCTTCTTTTTTGAATAAGACCTTTCGGGCCTCTATTAGACAACCGTCTTTGCCACTAAGTCCAATAGCCTTACCTCCAGCCTGATTGATGAGGTTGACAATTTCTTTATTTACCTTGCCTACCAAGACCATTTCTACTACATCCATTGTAGCGTCATCGGTAATCCTCAGTCCCCCCACAAATTGGGATTCAATTCCCATCTTTTTGAGCACTTCGCCAATTTGGGGTCCTCCCCCATGAACTACGATGGGATTAAGTCCAATGTATTTTAGAAGAACAATATCCAAGGCAAAGTTTTGCTTCAAGTCCTCATCTACCATGGCATGTCCGCCATATTTGATAACAAAGGTCCTCTGATAAAATTCCCGAATGTAAGGTAAGGACTCTACTAGAACCTCTGCAATTTGCCTGCTCTTATTTGTGTCCACGGATGTATCTCCTAAAGGATGTAGCGGCTTAGGTCTTCATCCTTGATGGTGTCCTGCAATCTTTCCATGACATATTCGGGGGTAATAGTAATTTTTTGTCCTCTCATTTCTGGGGCTAAAAAGGAAATTTCTTCTAACACCCTTTCCATAATCGTGTAGAGGCGACGGGCACCAATATTCTCTGTCCGTTCATTGACCATTACCGCCAGTTCAGCCATTTTGGAAATGGCTTCTGGGGTAAACTCAAGTTCAATGCCTTCAGTAGCCATTAAGGCCTGATATTGTTTGACAAGGGCATTTTCAGGTTCAACCAAAATGCGTTCAAATTCCCTTTGGCCTAAGGCATCAAGCTCTACCCTGATAGGAAAACGCCCTTGAAGTTCAGGAATCAAATCCGATGGTTTGGAAATGTGAAAGGCCCCAGCGGCAATGAATAAGATGTGATCCGTTCGCACCATGCCATATTTGGTATTTACCGTAGTTCCTTCTACAATGGGAAGCAAATCCCTTTGAACACCCTCTCTAGACACATCTGGGCCGCTTTTGCCGCCCCCATTTCCAGCCACTTTATCAATTTCATCAATGAAGATAATTCCAGATTCTTCCACCCTCTTTTTGGCCGTGGCAATGACCTTGTCCATGTCTATAAGCTTCTGAGCCTCTTCGTCTGTGAGAATTTTTAGGGCCTCAGGCACCTTAACCTTACGCCGCTTGGTCTTTTTAGGCACCATAGACTCAAGCATTTCTCTAAAACTAGAGTCCAATTCATCCAATCCGGCGACTGAAAAAATCTCTACTACAGGTAAAGACCTTTCGGTGGTTTCCAGTTCCACATATCGATCGTCCAATTTTTTTCCATGTAACATGGCTCGCATTCTTTCTCTCACAGCGTCATAGCTTGTTTCATGACGGACAATTTCGAGGTGACCCTCCACTACGCTGGCACTCCTAGGAGGACGGGGCAATAAAATATCCAAAAGGCGCTCCTCGGCCATCTCTTTGGCCTTAGTCATCACCTTTTTAGTTTCTTCTTCCTTAACCATATTGACAGCAATTTCGGTCAAATCCCTGATCATAGATTCCACATCCCGTCCTACATACCCTACTTCAGTAAATTTGGTAGCCTCTACCTTCAGGAAAGGAGAGTGGGCTAACAAGGCCAACCTTCTAGCAATTTCAGTCTTGCCTACACCAGTAGGGCCAATCATAATGATGTTTTTCGGGGCAATTTCATCTCTCAAAGGAGGCGGAATCTGCTTCCTACGCCAACGGTTGCGTAAGGCAACGGCCACGGCCTTTTTGGCCTTATTTTGACCAATAATATATTTGTCTAATGCGGTGACGACTTCCTTAGGGGTTAAGCATGACATTTATGTGTGCCTCCTTGAGCTATTTCAACGCCTCTATAACAACCTCTTCGTTTGTATAAGGACAAATATTGGCAGCAATCCTCATGGCCTCTTTGGCAATTTCAAGTGCCGATAATGAGGAAAATTCAAGCATGGCCTTGGCTGCAGCCAAGGCATAAGGTCCACCAGAGCCAATAGCCGCCACAGGCTCATCAGGTTCAATAACATCACCATTGCCAGAAATAATTAAAGTAGCAGTTTGGTCAGCTACAAGCAACAAGGCCTCCAGACGCCGTAAAACCTTATCGGTACGCCAATCCTTAGCAAGTTCTACCGCGGCCCTTTTCAAGTGACCATTATATTGCTCCAGTTTTTGCTCAAATTTTTCAAAAAGTGTCATGGCGTCGGCGCTAGTCCCGGCAAATCCTGCCAAAACCCTGTTTTGATAAAGACGCCTTACTTTGCGAGCCTTATGCTTCATAATGTAGCTTTGGCCAAAGGTTACTTGACCATCTCCGGCCATAACAACAACATTATCTTTTTTCACGCTTAAAATGGTTGTGCTTGTAATTTTCATTTTAGCTCCTTGGGTGGGTCTTATCATAAACTGCCATCAACCTTTCCACAGTGAGATGGGTGTATTTTTGAGTGGTTGCCAAACTTGCGTGTCCCAAAAGCTCTTGCACCGTTATTAAATCGGCTCCTTGATTTAAAAGGTGGGTAGCAAAGCTATGTCTCAAAATATGGGGATAAACATTTTTATAAAGGGCAACTCCACTTAAAACACTATATTTTTTCACAATGCGGTGGATACTCCGAGAAGAGAGACGAGTTCCTTTGGCATTCAAAAAAAGGGCCCTTCCAGAATTGTGTTTTAAAAGTTGATTCCTAGCCTTGATATACGAGATCAGGGCCTGCCTAGCGGGTCCTCCAAAAAACACAAGTCTTTCTTTCCTGCCTTTGCCATAAACCAAAATACTATTGCGGCCTAAATCTACGTCTTCCATGTTTAAACCTGAGATTTCGCTTACCCTCATTCCTGTAGCATAGAGAAGTTCTAATATGGCCTTATCTCTCAACTCAAATACGCCTTTTCGACTTTCTTTTAGGCTTGTTTGGGGTGCCTTTAACAAGGCAAAGGTTTCATCCACCGTCAAAAATTTGGGCAAATCCCTTTCCTGTTTGGGATTAAAAATGGCCTCTGTTGGTTGCTTTTCAATTACCCCTTTCTTTAAGAGAAAGTTAAAAAACGACCTTAAAGAAGAAAGTCTTCTACTCACAGTGCGTCTCTTATAACGCCGCATCAAGCCTACTAGATGAAGACGAATATGCTCTACCTTCACCTCATTGAGCGAATTTATTCCATTTTTATCTAAAAAGGATAAAAAATCTGTTAAATCTCTTCTATAGGCCCTTATCGTTTGCGAAGAATAGTTTTTTTCATAGCGAAGATAAGTCAAAAATTGCTCTAATGCCCCTTTCATGCAATTTAAATAACACAAATAGGCCGAAAATCAAGGGGATAAATTAGGCAAATAAAACAACCAAACGCTAGGCCCATCGCAACATACCATCTGAAGAAATAGCCATTTATAGCCGGGGTTTTAGGTTTTCTCATTGTCCTACTCACATATTTTCCTTTTAGGTTTTAAATTTAAAAGGAGAAAAAGATGGGTAGTGTAAAATCACTTGTGTCACCCTTTGAAGGGAAAGGGTGTCCTGCACCCCTAGGGGTGCAGGACAGACTTAAAGCTTATTAGTGAGAATAGCTCTCAACCAACCTCAAGCCCTGTTAAATTATTATTTAATAGGGCAAGGGCCTTTATGAAAGAAATGGCCAATTTAGGGATTGAGCAGATATTTACTTCTTATGACAATCCTAAAGGGAATGCAGAGACAGAGCGGACGATAAAGGAAGAGGTTATTTGGCTGCATGAATTTACAAGCCCCGTTAAATAATAATTTAACGGGGCAAGTCTAACAGAGGCGAGGGAGGTGATAGGAGAATGGATCGGAAGATATAACCGTGAATATGTCCATTCGGCTTTGGGCTATTTAAGCCCGACCCGTGAAATAGTTAGTTATTTCACGGGTCCCGCTTGAATTTGAACAAAAGTTTTATCAAAATTATTATCAGGAGGCTGCTTGATGACATCTACCTTAAAATGGGCTAAAATATGTCCACCCCGGAGGGAATCACTACATGGAATTGAGTAATCAAAAATGGGGTGATAACACAAAAGAGTTGGCATTGCCTAAAATCGCCATATACGACATCATAGTTATAGGTTTGCTTATCTTTGTTGTTTTAGCCATTGAAATGATGTCTAAAAGGTGGGAGGCTCCCTTTATTCCAAACGCTCATATATCACTGAATCCTATAAATCTTGTGAAATATACACTTTACTCTGCAACGAGGGGATTTATAGCTTATTTTATATCCTTAATTTTTACCCTTGTCGTAGGCTATGCTGCAGCTAAGAACAGATATTTAGAAAAGCTCATAGTACCAACGCTTGATATTCTCCAATCTGTGCCTGTTCTTGGATTTTTACCGGGCTTGATGTTGGCTTTGATATCCCTTTTTCCCCATTCCGAAATCGGGCTTGAGCTGGTCTCTATAATTATGATTTTCACGGGACAGGTATGGAATATGACCTTTAGTTTTTACCAATCGTTGAAATCTGTTCCAATGGAACTGATCGAGGCATCGCGTGTCTATAAGCTTTCCAAGTGGGCGGTTTTTTGGAATGTTGAGGTACCTTATGCCATACCAGGTCTTGTTTGGAATAGCATGATGTCTATGGCTGGGGGCTGGTTTTTCTTGACAGTCTGTGAAGCTTTTACTTTAGGTAACAAATCGTACTCCGTTCCTGGAATTGGCTCTTATATGGCTTTGGCAATAAATAAGGGTTATCTTCCGGGTGAGATTCTGGGAATTATTGCTATGGTGGTGATGATAGTCACTATAGATGTATTTTTTTGGAAGCCTATAAATGTTTGGGCGAGAAAGTTTTCAGAAAAGGAAGACGATACCACAAAGGGTTCTTTTATTTTGGATATTCTCATAAACTCCCATATAGCTAAATTTTTTAGGGAGTATCTACTTTATCGGTTAAAGCATATGACCCTTACGCGTTCAAAGAAAACCGGAAGCTTATACAAAGAAGAGAAGAAAAGAGTTAAAGATGTAATTTTTACCGTTTTGATTTACATTCTCGCAATGCTTGTGCTTTATGAGGTCTACACATTTGTTAGATATGTGAAGGTGGGAGATTTTTACAGGATTCTTTTAGGTGATGGCGTCACTGGCTTGAGGGTTTATTTGAGTGTTGCACTATCCATCGCATGGGCTGTTCCTGTGGGCATTTTAATAGGTAAAAGTCCAAAACTTTCTTCTAAACTACAGCCCGTTGTCCAGGTGCTTGCTTCTTTCCCTGCACCTTTAATTTATCCGTGGTTTGTTATGTTGTTTCCCAATTTAAATTATTCATCCGTTCTTTTAATGATGCTTGGAACACAATGGTATATTCTGTTTAATGTAATAGCCGGTGCATCGACTGTTCCCAAACAGTTGGAAGAAGCAACAAGGGTTTTTGGTGTTAAAGGCTTAAAGAAGGTGTTTACACTTTATGTTCCTGTAATTTTTCCCTATTTGATTACGGGCATCATAACGGCGGCTGGCGGAGCTTGGAATACAAGTATTGTAGCTGAGTATATGAGCGTAAAGGGTAAGATAATAGAGGCTTTTGGCTTAGGTGCCATGATTAATAATTTTGCGAATGTGGGCAAACTGCATCTCTTGTCGGTAAGTGTTATCATTATGTCTTTAAGCGTTGTGTTGATAAATAGGCTTGTCTGGAGACCTCTACAGAGGTTTGCAGCAGAAAGGTTTTCGTTGGAGTAGATTATGGCTGTAATTGAAGCGAAGAATATTAACATGGTTTTTTCTATGTCAAAAACAGAGGAGTTAAAAGTCCTTGAAGATATAACTTTGTCGATTAATGAAGGTGAGATTGTATCAATTTTGGGTCCGTCTGGATGTGGAAAGTCGACTTTTTTGAGAATAATTGCTGGATTGCTCAAGCCAACAGGGGGTGAGGTTTACTACAGGGGTAAGAAGCAGTTGGGAGTTAATGAATACATGGCAATGGTGTTTCAAAATTTTGCTCTATTTCCCTGGAAAACAGTGTGGGAAAATATAGAAATAGGTATTAAAAACCCGACTCCAGATATCGATAATAAGATAAAACATGCAATTGATATGGTCGGTTTGGAAGGATTTGAGGAGATTTACCCTAAGAACTTGTCCGGTGGGATGAAGCAAAGGGTTGGTATTGCGAGAGCTCTGGTGTCTGACCCAGAGGTGCTTTGTATGGACGAGCCATTTAGTGCCTTGGATGTTTTAACTGCTGAAAACCTTAGGGAAGAGGTTATGGATCTTTGGTTTTCTGGTGATACCACACTTAAGAATATTATTATCATTACCCACAATGTTACTGAGGCTGTTTACATGGCGGATAAAATTGTGATAATGTCAACCAGGCCGGGCAAAATAGAGCTTGTTTACGACAACAACCTTCCCCATCCGAGGATTCAAAACAGCCCACAATTTTTGAAGGTTGTTGAAACTATCAGGAGCTATTTAACAAAACACATAGTTCCTGATGAACCACAAAAGAAAATTTTTAAACAGATTCTACCCCTTCCTCCAACTACCGTCAGTGAGGTCATAGGCTTGCTTGAAATATTGGAAGACAATGATGGTAAGATAGACATGTTTGAGCTTTCGGAGAAGATCCACAGAAGGTTTACATCGGTTATGCTTATTTCAACGGCAGCAGAATTTTTAGGATTTGTTGAAACGCCTCTTAAATGGGTTGTTCTTACTAAGATGGGCAGAAAGTTTTTGGATTCAGATGTCAACTTGAGGAAAGAGATATTCAGGATACAATTACTAAAGCTACCTATCATTAAAGAATTTGTAAAATTCATAAAAAATAATGAAAACGTAATTAGTTTTAATGAAGCAAAGGCATTTTTAAAAGGGCTTTTGCCAAAAGAAAAAGCCCTGACTGTAATTAAAACCATTTTAAACTTTTGTATGTATGCCGAGATTTTGGATTACGATTCAAGAGAAAATGAGATTTCTTTAAACCCAGATATAGAAATCAAGGTTTGATTTTCTATAGCAAATGTAAACTTTTGTCCTGCACCCCTAGGGGTGCAAGACAGAAGAGAGCAAACCAATCAGAAGGTAGAGGTCGAGAGAGAAAGGCGTGAAGTTTTTCTCGGATAAGCTCAGTGAGATTATCTAAGGATTCTTTAGAAAAGGGCAAATTCATGGTTTTGAGGGTGCGTTTGATTTTGTTCTGCACCCCTAGGAATGCAGAACACGAGTCTCTTAGTAAAGCGCAAGACTTACAAGCCAGGAGGCAACCCACAAAGAGCAAGCCCAGGACAGAAAGACCACTCCAGTTTTGGGGAATAGACATGACAAAATTTATGATTACGAGTTCAGGATGGGCCTATTTGGTCATAGTGACTGGCTTACCAAGGAAATATTAGGTTTTGATATTTCTTTCTTTAAGGAGTAGGTCAGAGGATTGACTTAGGGTCTTAGGGATGGGCTTAAACAAGAAATTATTCAGATGGTGTTAGAGAGAAGGCCTTAAAGCTTATTAGTGGTAATAGCTCTCAACCCACCTCAAGGGCGTTTATGAAAGAAAAGGGCCAATCTAGGAATTGAGCAAATATTTACTTCAGTAGGATAGGATTAATAACCTCTACCTTAAAATGGGCTAAAATATCTCCATCTTAAAGAGGGGTATTACAACATTTTTCTATCGGCAAACTAGGGGGTATTGACTATTTTCTATATTTTTTATATTTGTTGTTTAATAGTATTAAAAGTAATTTAAAAGGAGAAAAAGATGTTTAGAAGGTGTTTTTGTTTTATTTTAGTTTATTTTGTTTTTATGAACTCGCTTTGTTATGCCGGTTCTCAAGTTATCATTAAGGTCTTTCACGCTGGGAGTTTATCGGTTCCCTTTTCTAAGATGGTGGCCATTTTTGAAAAACATTATCCTGACATAAAGGTAAGGCTGGAACCAAGTGGCAGTGTAAGGGCCATAAGAAAGGTCATTGAAATTCATAAGCCTTGTGATGTCGTAGCAGTGGCGGATTATTCGCTCATTCCCAAAATGATGTTTCCTAAATATGCAAATCATGTGAGACTCTTCGCTAGAAATGAACTGGTGTTATGTTACACAAGGCATTCCAAATACGGCTCCAAAATCAATAGCCAAAACTGGTATCAAATTCTGAATCTTAAAGGGGTAAAATGGGGCTTTTCCAATCCCAATGATGATCCCTGTGGTTACCGCACCGTTATCGCCGTGGGTCTAGCCTCTTTTTATTATAAGAGGCCCGAAATAGTCAGCCAACTTTTAGGCCAATATACTAACATAAACTGGAACAAGGCCTCAGGGAAAATCTTTTTTATGGCCCCTCAAGACCTCAAAACAAAGGGACAAAAGGTCTTTATTCGGCCTAAGTCCGTGGAACTTTTAGGGCTTTTAGAGAGTGGGGCTATTGACTATGCCTTTGAATACAGAAGTGTTGCTTTGCAACATGGGCTTTTGTTTGTGGAACTGCCTGCTCAAATTAACCTTGGGAACCTAAAATACACATCCTTTTATAAAAAAGGCCAGATAAAACTGGCCAATGGCAAGATTATCAAGGGGAAACCAATTGTATATGGTATTGCGGTCCTAAAAACTGCTCCTCACCCTAAGGAAGCCAAATTGTGGGAAAATTTTGTTACGTCACAAGATGGACAAAAAATTCTTTTAGATTGCAAACAAACCCCTATCTTCCCGGCTAAGGAAATAAGGGTTAAGAGGTAAAGGAGAAGTGTTGAGCCATGAACGAGGGGCCATTTTTAAAGATAGCTGGGTTGATTGCCTTCATAGGTGTTTCCCTTATTACTGTCCCGATTATTTACATATTTATTAAACTATCATCTCACAATATTGTGGTAACTATCAAAGACCAAACCGTATGGCATTCCATTTTCACTTCAATTTGGTCTGCCTTGTGGGCAACTTTTATAGGGTGTATTATAGGGGTTCCTTTTGCCTATTTGTTAAGTCGGGCTCAGTTTAAAGGCAAGGCCATTGTAGAAAGTGTTGTTAACCTCCCGGTGGCTATCCCTCATGTGGCAGTAGGAATTGCCTTACTTTCCCTTTTTAATCAGAGGACTATTGTAGGTCGCTTTTTTTCCTTTTTCCATATTACCTTCACCGACACTATCTATGGAATTGTATTGGCCATGTTATTTGTAAGTGTTTCTTTTATTATTAGCTCCTCCTTGGTAGGATTTAACAATATAGAGCCAGAGCTAGAAATGGTTTCAAGAAGTCTTGGGGCCTCAGCCAACTATACCTTTTGGCATATTACTTTCCCTTTGGCCCTACCCGCTATCATCCGAGGGGCAGTATTGGCTTTTGCTCGGAGCATAAGTGAAGTAGGTGCCCTGCTCATTTTGGCCTATTATCCTAAGACCGCGCCCATTCTTATGTACGAACGCTTTGAAGAATATGGACTGAATGCCGCTCGTCCCGTCACGGCCTTGGTTATATTATTTTCAGTAATCATTTTTTTCACCTTACTTCATTTCACAAAAAGATATGTTAAAGGCTAGACTAAAAAAGTCCTATAAGACATTTCAAATAAATATTTTCCTTCATATTGCTCCCTTAAGCTACAATCTGCTCTTGGGTCCAAGTGGGGCAGGAAAAAGTCTTACCTTAAAAATGCTGAGTGGTTTTGAAAGGCCTGATGAAGGATATGTCCATTTTCAAGGACAAGACATTTCCCATTTAGCACCAGAAAAACGCCCTTTGGTCTATCTACCTCAAAATCTAGCTATTTTTCCCCACTTAAGTGTTGAAGAAAACCTGGTGTATAGCTTTAAGGCCCAAAGGTGTCCTGTGGATAAAAGATACTTTAGCCAAATCGTGGATGAATTTCAGTTAAGGCCTTTTTTAAAGCGAAGGCCTTCAGAACTGAGTGGAGGGGAAAAACAAAGACTTGCCTTGGCGCGGGCCTTGATGGCTCAGCCAAAGTTGCTCCTTTTAGACGAACCTCTTTCAGCCCTTGACTTCCATCTTAAGATGAAACTAATTCGTTTCCTTAAACAAACCAAAGAACGGTTTTCACTTACGATAATCCATGTCACCCATGACCCTATTGAGGCCATCAGTCTGGCTGAATGCCTTTTTATCCTGGAAGGGGGACAAATTAAGTTCAAGGGCAGCTTGGCAGAACTTTCCAAAGCTTCTCTTTTGGGGTTTGCTTCAGAGGTATCCAAACAATTAATAGGCATTAAAGAGTGGTTAAGTAAATATCTTTAAGTGGCCTTTATTCTGGTCTCAACCATTAGTTTCGGGAATATATCAGGTCATTTTAAGGGGAATTTAAATCCGTTTTCGGTATAAAAATCGTTTTATTTATTATTTTACATGTCTCACTAGCCATAAAAATCTCTATTAAAAGACTTCTTATTGCCTTAGGGAAACTTTGAATTCCTCTTTTCTTTTATATTTTGCTACCGCTTCCTTTACGCTTATACCCTCTTCACCAGTGATTACCTGAATCCCAGATGCCTTTAAAACCTGCATCGCCTTAGGTCCACAATTTCCAACAATAACTACTTCTACCCCAGCCTCAACAATCTTTTGGGCGGCCTGAATACCTGCCCCAACAGGAGAAAGGAGGTCTATTTGATTTGGAATGATCTCAAAACTATCTTTTTGAGTATCATAGATCAAAAAATATTGGGATCTTCCAAAACGTGACTCTATAAAGGCATCTGGAGAAGGCTTGGCTGTTGGTATAGCAATTTTCATCTTTTGTTTTTCCTCCATCCCCTTTTTCTAGTCTTACACAAGGGGCCAGAAAAAAAGTAAAATTTTTCTTCTAAGCGTCCTTCTAAAAAGGCTTCTAAAGCTTCCTGCCATTCTCCGCTTACCCAAGGTATCAGTTTAATCCCATTTCCGATAAGAAATCTGGCTATAAAACAAGGCACGGCCCCGCAAATAATCACCTCTATTCCCATCTCTTTAATTTGATTCAAGGTCAAAAGGGCATTATGCCAATTAAGAGTTATATAACGAGTGTCCTTCACCTCTTTCCGATTTACCTTTAAAACCAACATCTCGCAGGCACAATCAAGTCTAGGGGCGACGCGGTTTTGAAATAAAGGAATTCCTACCAACACTTCCGCCTCACAAAAGTCCATATCTTTTCATTTTTCGCCAGAGGGTGCTTTTATCAATACCCAATTCTGCAGCAGCTTTGCCTCGATGTCCCTTATATTTTTCAAGGGCCGTTTTTATAGCCTTTATTTCAAGGCTTTCTAAATTTAAATCCTTGCCTACGGGAGTTTTATCTAACCGGGGGGTTTTCTCAATCACCTCTTTAGGAAGATGTTCAGGTTGAATTACTGAACCCCGACAAAGAATAAAAGCATGTTCAATAATATTTTCAAGTTCCCTTACGTTTCCCGGAAAATCATACTTCATCAATATTTGCAACACTTCATCAGAAACGCCAATAATATTCTTCTTGCTTCTGGTATTAAGACGTTCAATAAAATGGTCAATAAGCAAGGGAATATCTTCTCTCCGTTTAGAAAGAGGGGGTAATTCAATTTTAATTACATTGATCCGATAATATAGGTCTTGGCGGAATTTTCCTTCTTCAACCAATCGGGAAAGGTCCTTATTGGTAGCACAAATTACTCGCACATTGGCCTTGATAGGCCTTACCGAACCTAAAGGCTCAAATTCCTTTTCTTGAAGCACCCTTAGCAATTTAACCTGCATGGCTGGGGATATGTCTCCAATTTCATCTAAAAAGATAGTCCCGTCCTGTGCCAAAGCAAACCGACCGGGCTTATCTTGTTTAGCATCTGTAAATGCCCCCTTCACATACCCAAAAAGTTCTGACTCTAACAAGGTATCAGGCAAAGCCCCACAATTTACCACTATATAGGGCCCATTTTTGCGAGGGCTCAAATTGTGAATAGCCTTGGCAAAGAGTTCTTTTCCTGAACCGCTCGGGCCTTGAATAAGCACCGTGGCCTCACTTTCAGCAATATCTGGTAAAATTTGGAATATTTTTTGAATTTCATAATTTTTACTAATAATGTCTTCAAAGGTATATCGCTTGGTAATCTCCCTCTTAAGCTCTTCAATGGCCGATAAATCTCTAAATGTCTCTACTCCACCAACGATTTCTCCGGCTTCATCCCGCAAAACAGCCGTACTAATGCTTAAAGGAATCTTACGCCCCTGACGATCCACAATATTGACAGGCTGTTCAACAACGGGCTTCCCACTTTCAATAGTGCGCCTTAAGGCACAATCGGTCTGACAGATGTTGGCATTAAATACCTCATAACAAGGCCGTCCAATCGCTTCCTCTTTAGGCACACCCGTAATTTTCTCAGCAGCCCGATTAAAATAAGTAATCCGCCAGTGGCGATTGACAGTAAATACCCCTTCACCAATACTGTTCAGAATAACTTCATAAAAAGAATTGGTCTTTATATAGATAGGGTCAGTGCTTTTCACAACATCTCTTAGGATTCTCACAGGATGTGCCCTTTTTACAGCATTGTTTACCCTTATCTGTTGAGGTAGATGAAGACTTGTTTTTGTAGTCTGTAACATACCATCCTGTCCCCTTTAAGATAAAACCCATCCCACCGGTAATAAGTCTCTTAACCTGTCCTCCACAATAAGGGCATTTCTTAAGAGGCTCTTCGCTAATTTTCTGTTCTTTCTCAAAAATCTTGCCACAACTATGACATTGATAAGTGTATGTAGGCATATCTTCTTTACCTCCAGTATTTTTTTATCGCTTCACGCATTGTTTCTACGGCTAGATAGGCACAATGTCTATCCGACTGAGGTAGCTTCCCAATAATTTTTAATAAGTCTTCTGGCTCAATTTGCAAGGCCTCTTCCAAAGTTTTGCCTTTTATCATGACGGTTAGGATAGAATTACAAGCAACACTACTACCGCATCCATCTGTTAAAAAAGAAACCTCTCTAATAAAATCACCTTCTATTTTTAAAAACCATTCAATGGTATCACCACATTGCCCGGTTACCTTAGCGTGGGCATTATGACCTTCAAGTTTACCCATGTTTTGGGGATTTTGCCAATGTTCTATAACCAAAGGAGAATAATTCTCCCGAATATCCTCTATAATTTTCCCCTGTAATTGGTCTACCAATTCATCAAGCGGGTCTTTATTCATGTTTTCTCCCTACTCATCATCCCTTACTTTATTACTCCAAATAGGATCTTGACCAAATTTATTAAACCACCACCAGCTAGTACCAACCATATTTTTGCGAAAGGTCTCTAAATCAAAATTATATCGATATAAGCGGCAATAACCAATGATAATTTCATAGGCTCGATTAAGCTCGGCCATCTTTTCATGGGCCAATTCTTTGTCTTCACACCGGTCAGGGTGCCATTTTTGCACTTTACGTCGATAGGCGTCCTTTATTTCCGCCTGAGTAGCCAAAATAGGCAAACCAAGCACCCTGCGGGCCCAACTAAGGTCTTCATAGGTAAATTCCTTGGAGGACTTCATTTAAACATTACTCACAACTTCCTCTATTTTTTTTCAACATTACATTCTACTTGAACCACTCCCTGCAACGCCTTTTTAATCTAAAAACACCCCCCAAAAGGATACCCTTTTGGGGTCTATTTACAAACTTTTCAAATAATTGTACACCTCTTTCCACATAGAGACAACCACTGAGGCCACCTCGGCATCATATTCAACAATAGACTTGCCGTTAACTACGGCCTCAGTAATCTTGGGACTAAAGGGAATTTTCCCCACTAACTTAATGTCATTTTTCTGACAAAATTCTTCTATCTTATCAGTCATCATTTCATTTAAATCATATTTATTCACGCAAGCCAAACAAGGAATGCCAAAATGGCCCTTAGCAAGCTGCCACACCCTTTCCAAATCGTGAAGCCCCGAAGGCGTAGGCTCACTCACAATCAAAATACAATTGGCTCCGGTAATACTGGCAATCACTGGGCAGCCGATGCCTGGAGGCCCATCAACAATGATTAAATCCAATCCCTTGTCTTCTGCCAGATTTTTGGCCTGTTGTCTAACCAAAGTCGCAAGAAGTCCTGAATTTTCTTGGGCAATGTCTAGTTGGGCATGCACCATAGGACCAAAGCGGGTCTCGGAGATAAACCACTTTCCGCAGACTCTCTGAGGAAAATCAATTGCTTCTACTGGACAAAAATGAACACACACTCCACAACCTTCACAATCAACAGGATTTATCGTGAATTCTTCACTTATGGCTTCAAAACGGCATAATTCTCTACACTTTCCACATTGAATACAGTCTTCTTTGCGGATAACGGCATAATGCCCCCCTTTAAAATCTTCTTCATGTTTTATCTGGGGAGATAAAATCAGATGTAAGTCAGGGGCATCCACATCGGTATCTGCCAAAACCTTGTTTTGGGCTAAGGCTGCAAAACTAGCGGTAATTGTTGTCTTACCAGTACCACCTTTACCACTAATTATAACAAGCTCTTTCATTTATCAAATCTCCTCTTAACAAAAAACACATCACTTTTTCGGATATTTACACACCATCTTAATGTGTTCCATAAACTATAGTAACTTTATCCCCAATTTCTCTTTCCAACATTTCTTTAATCTGGGGCAAAAATGGGCAGGGATAATATTTCCCTCCTGGTTTATTACCCACAATACACGAAGACAAAGCAATTACTTCAGCCCCTTTGTCTATCATCTTAAGGGCACGCGGGAGAATTTCTTTGCCCGAACACCCTCCACAGGTAACAAATCCTATTATCTCTACGGGTCCTGTCTCACTAAAAAAAACTTTACCCTCTCTACCTACTTTAAAACATGTCGTCCCTGGACACATTGCCTCTGCTTTGGCACACCGAATGATCCCTGCCTTTTTCATCTTTCTCCCTCCAAGTGTTTTTTGATAGTGTCAAACAACTGCTCAAAGGCCAGACGCCACTTTTCATGGCCTATTAAAAGCTTGCCCTGGGCATAGCACTCTGCAATCTCACGATCAAAGGGAATATTTAAAAGAATAGGGATATTTTCTTTTTCACAATATTCATAAACCTTTTTATCTCCTAAATTGGCCCGATTTACCACTACCCCTATGGGTAAATTAAGAATCCTGGCCACTCCTACTGCCAGTTTCAAATCATGAAGACCAAAGGGGGTAGGCTCGGTTACTAACACCACAAAATCTGCCCCTTTTAAGGTAGCAATCACTGGACAAGAAGTCCCCGGCGGGGCATCTACAATAGAAATCCTTTCCTTGCTGATCTCTTTTTTTACCCTTTCAATTAAAGGCACTGCCTGAGCCTCACCAATCCGTAAATGTCCATGCACAAACTCCACATCTAAAAGTCCTTTCCCTTTTTCGCAGATCCCCACCTCACGGCCTGTTTCTGAAATGGCTTCATTGGGACAAACCAACATACACCCTCCACAACTATGGCACAGCTCAGGAAAGACAAGTACATTTTTACCTAAGACTGCCAAGGCATTAAACTGGCAAAATTCCGCACATTTCTTGCAAAAATCGCATTTCTCTAAATTGACTTGAGGCACAGGCACATATACCTTCTCACTATACTCAAACTTCGGTCTTAGAAAAATGTGGCCATTAGGCTCTTCTACATCGCAGTCAAGATATTGTGCTTTCTCACCAATAACTGCCGCCAGATTAGTAGCCACGGTTGTTTTCCCTGTACCCCCTTTACCACTGGCTATACAAATAACCATTTATCCCTCCCTAATCATCTGTGAACCACATTTGGGACATTTCAAATTATAACAAGGCACACCGGGCTGATGGGGCAGACGCTCACCGCAGTTGGGACACACACAAAAACCACCCTGTCCTCTGCTACCTCGCCCTTGGCCTCTGCCACCACCCTGTCCTCGCCCTTGTCCCATTCCTCTACCACTGCCTTGACCTTTCCCTTGACCTCCACCTCTTCCATTTGGCATTTTTGACTCCTTATTCTTCAGTTACCGTAATACAATCATTGGGACAAACTTCTACACAACTCATACAACCTACACAGTCATTGGCCCGCACAGGTTCTGCCTTCCCATCTATAATTTCCCACACATCTTGAGGGCAAATCTCTACGCACTCGCCACATCCCACACAACATTCTTTGCCGTTGCTTGGAATAAAGGCCATGTTTATCCTCCTTTAATTTAGTTCTTAAACTTTTTAATGATCACAAAGGTTTTCGCCTGTTTCTAATGTCCCAGCTAGATATTGTTTTACTACCTCTTCTACCGGCATTACTGGTGCCCCTACAACCACCTGAATACCATATTGGTTAAAGAACTGCTGCGCTCTCATTCCCATGCCACCAGCTATAACCACATCCACCTGCAGTTCGTTCATCCAGGCCGGCAAGGCCCCTGGTTCATGCGGGGGCGGGGTAAGATAATTGACACTTGTTATCTCTCCATTAATAACATCTATAATAGCAAACTCAGGAGCATGACCATAATGAGGACAAAGCTTACCTTCATATACAGGAACTGCAATCCGCATTCTACTCTCCTCCCAACTCAGATTTTATAAACTTCTCAACTAATTCTTCAGGTGAAAGCTCTGGAATATCAAGTAAAATTCCCACTTTGTTTCTATGAAAAATATATTTAGCCTTCTCTTTCATACACTGGGTCATTACCAAATTAGCACCTAAGTGAACAATTGCTATAGGAGTTACTTTATCCCCTTCTGAAGGCCTTAATTTCTCTACCTTTTTGATTTCCCCATTCTTTACATGAACCATAGCCAACTCGTCCGCCTCAGTCAGAAAATGGGCTGGTTTCCCCGCCTTTAAGGGAATAGCTACCTTGTATTCCTTCAAGGCCCTTATTTCTGACAAAGACACTGGCTTGATTTCTCTCTTTTTAACCTCTTCTATCACCTCATCCGCCACTTTATGAAAGCCTTTCACATAGACGCTATCAGGATTGTTTTGGAAAAACTCAACCAAATTGCCGTTATCTCCTGCTTCAACTACCCTGGGATCAAGAGGCAACCTGCCTAAAAACGGTATATCTTTCTCCTGGGCTGTTTTTTCACCACCACCGGTTTTAAAAATATCCACCTCCTTACCGCAATGAGGACATACAAAACCACTCATGTTCTCTACCAACCCCACAATGTCCATTTGCACCTGACGGCAGAAGGTAATAGACTTACGTACATCTGCCAATGAAACCTCTTGGGGGGTAGTTACAATTATTGCTTGGGCATCAGGAATTAATTGGGCAACAGACAACGGTTCATCCCCAGTCCCTGGAGGCGAATCAATGACCAAGTAATCCAGTTCATCCCATTCCACATCACCTATAAATTGCCTGATAGCCGAGTGTTTTAAAGGCCCTCTCCAGATAACCGCTTGATCTTTATCGGCCATTAAACACTCAATAGACACTACTTCTAAATTGGGCATGACCTTTTTGGGCAAAATTTTCTGTTGGTCAGGTGCAATGTCCAAAAGCCCCTTAAGATTTAATAAGTGAGGAATACTTGGCCCGTGCAAATCCACATCAAGCAAACCTACTCTGTAGCCCTTTTGGGCCAAAGTAACAGCCAGAGAGGCAGCAACCGTACTTTTACCCACTCCTCCTTTTCCACTCATCACCATTAGTTTGTGTTTGATACGGGAAAGCACTGGTTGTAAAAGTTTCTCTTCATCAATGCCACATGTGCCTTTACTAGCACAGGTCTCACAACTGCCTTTTTTGTCTTTTTCTGCCATAACAACTCCCTCCTTCCAATTGTTCTATTTTTCAGAGCAATTTTTATACCAATTTTATTTAAACCTAAAAAATCTGCTTTTTTAGGGCTTTTTTACCACATTTATATTTAGAGTAATGCATTATGCAATTTCTCATTTTATTTTTAATTTGCAATTTGCATTAAGGCACAAAGCTATATCTTTGCATGGCTTTTGGTACATACCATTTAATAAAATTATAACTAATACCTGCTGGAGCAGGTTTTATACCATGAAATCTAACATGCACAATGGGTAAAGCATCAGGGATATACAAAAAGGTATAAGGCTGTTCCTCGGCTAAAATCTCCTGAATGCGGTAATAACAACGTTTTCTTTCGTTCATATCAAAGCTATTTCTTGCCTCTTCAATCAGCTTGTCCACTTCAGTATTATGATACCCAATAAAATTAAGCCCTCCAGGAACATCCTTTGATGAATGCCAAACATCATACAAGTCAGGCTCTGGGGGAATAGTCCAGCCCAAAATGGTGGCCTCAAAACGGCGTTTGTCAATAAATTGCCTAATAAAGGCCGCCCACTCTATCACCCTGATTTTCACCTTGATGCCAATCTGCGCTAAACGATATTGAATAATTTGGGCGGCATTAAGACGCATTAAGTTACCCTGATTGGTAATAATTGTAAACACAAATGGTCTTCCATTCTTATCTAAAATTCCATCGCCGTCTGTGTCCCTCCACCCAGCCTCAGCCAAAAGTTTCTTGGCCAATTGAGGGTTATAGGGATAGCGTTTAACATTGGGATTGTATGCCCACATGCCGGGTTTATAAGGGCCAGTAGCAATTTCTCCCAGTCCAAGTAAGACTCCATCAATAATCTCTTTCTTGTTAATGGCGTAAGAAATGGCCTGTCTTACCCTTTTATCCTTAAAGAGAGGACACCGAAGATTATACCCAAGGTAGGTATAGGAAGATGCTAGATAACTATATTTTCTAAAGTTTTGCCTAAACCAAGACGTATTTGTTTGACGCTTATATTGAATGGGAGTGAGACTCATATAATCAATGCCACCAGCCTTGAGTTCTAAAAACAGGGTAGCGGAATCCGGAATAACCCGGCTGACATACCAATTGATGTAAGGTCTACCTTCAAAATAATCTGGGTTATATTCAAGGACAATTTTTTGCCCTGGAATCCACTCTTTAAACCGATAAGGTCCCGTGCCAATGGGATGTCGGATAAGAGGGCTTTTGGTAATATCTTTACCTGCTAAGAGATGTTTAGGTAGAATAGAAAGGGTCCAACTAGCCAAACCGGGGGCAAATGGACGCTTATAATAGACTTTAAAAGTATAGTCATCAGGGGCTTCGGCCCTCTTAACCTCCGTAAAATCAGCCGCATAAGGGGTAGGAGTCTTGGGGTCAACCATTAGTTTATAAGTAAAAAGGACATCTTTGGCGGTAAAGGGTTTTCCATCATGCCACCTTACTCCCTTGCGTAAATGGAAGGTAATTTCAAGGCCATCTTTGGAAATCTCCCAAGATTTTGCCAAATCTCCAGTCAAATTGAGATTGGCATCATACTTGAGCAAACCGTTATATACAAGCCCCGCAATTTCATGAGAGGCACTATCAGAAGCCAAAATAGGGATAAGGTTGCTGGCCTCGCCAATGGAACCCACAATGATGGCATCACCATAACTGGGGGATTGTTGATGATTCACGACCGACGTCTTCAAAGGGCCATTCCTAGCAAACAAACAAGAATTAAATAGAACTATACCCAATATAAGTGTTGACAGAAATATCTTTCTCATTTTATTAAATCTGTATGCGCTTTTTTTATCCTATATTTTTATGGGGACTAGTCTTTTTATTGTCAAGCTGCTCAATTGTCAAGGTGGCCACCTTTCCAGTTAAGGTTGCAGGAAAGGTGGCCTATAAAACAGTAGAAATTACAGGGAAAACTGTTTGGGATATTGCCACTGCCCCTTTTCCAGAAAATGAGTTAGAGGGAATCGCCTCTTGGTATGGACCAGGATTTCACGGAAGACGCACCGCAAGTGGAGAAATTTATAACATGTATGACTATACCGCCGCCCATAAGACCCTTCCTTTAGGCACCTATGTTCGGGTCATCAATTTGGAAAATGGGAAGAGTGTGGTAGTACGGATTAATGACCGCGGTCCTTTTAAAAAAGGCCGCATTATTGATTTATCATATGCCGCCGCCAAAAAAATCGGTATGGTTAAAAAAGGCACAGCCAGGGTAAGACTTGAAATTCTAAGCAAACCATAGGGAGTTATTGGCTATTTGCATTGAAAAGTTTGGGAGTTGACTATTTTTTCATTTTCTATTAATAAATCTTATTATGTATATTCTAAAAGTAGTTTCTCATTTCGCAGCCGCCCATCGGTTACTGAACTATAAAGGTAAATGTGAGTCACTCCATGGCCATAATTGGAAGGTAGAAGTAGAGGTATCTGCAAAAAACACAGACCATGAAGGAATGGTTATAGATTTTAAGGAACTTAAGGATCTAATAAAGCAATGTTTGGTTCGATTGGATCATACATATCTAAATGAAATCCCTCCTTTTGACAAAATAAATCCTACTTCGGAACATATTGCCAATTATTTATTTCACCAGTTAGAGAAGATGCTTCCATCCCATGTGTCAATGGAAAGTGTTACGGTATGGGAATCAGATACAGCTTCAGCCACATATAAAGAAAGACATGAGAAATAAGGTAAAATTTGAAGTCTCGGCCGGTGGAGTAGTCTTTAAATGCAAAAACCATAAGCCTGAAGTTATATTGTGTCGTCATAAAACCTTTAATAGCAAAGATGTTTGGAGTCTACCTAAGGGCTGGGTAGAACCCGGAGAGAAAATTGTAGCGGCTGCTTTGAGGGAAGTAAAAGAAGAATCAGGACTTGAAGGGGAAGTTGTAGAAAAAATTGATACCATTCAGTACTGGTTTTTTCACCCTTTGGAAAAGGTAAGGGTCAAAAAGAGAGTCCATTTTTTTCTTATAAAGGCCGCAGGTGGAAATATCTCTCAACATGATTATGAAGTAGATGAAGTAAAGTGGTTCCCAGTTGAGGAAGCTCTAAAAAGATGTGCCTACAAAGGAGAAAAAGAAGTCCTAACAAAGGTAGCCGTTAAATTAAGAGAACTTTGTGCCTAACGTTTCAATAAAATTAGAATTCCCATTAAAATAAATAGAACTCCACCCCCTATTCTTATGAAATGGTGCGGAATCCATTTACCTATATAAACGCCCAAAAATGCCCCGGCCAAGGTGGCCATAATTAAAGCAAAGGCCGCTCCTACAAATACAATCCAAAAATTTTCACTTTTGGCCGCAAATACAAACGTGGCTAGTTGAGTCTTGTCTCCCAATTCTGCCAAAAAAATAGTAACAAATACAGTAACAAAAAGCCTCCAATCCACTTTTCCCTCCTTTAGTTCCTGTTTTAGTCTGGGGATTATCCAACCAATTAATCCCTTCTTAAACATTTTCGGAATTAGGAAAAGCACCTAAAAATAAAATATAATCATTTAAAGGCGAAATATTATTTTAAAGGTACTTCCTTTATTCTTAACACTTTGAACAATAATTTGTCCCCTATGCTCAGTAATAATCTTGTGAACAATGGCCAATCCTAATCCACTTCCATTGGACTTGGTAGTAAAAAAAGGTTCAAAAAGACGTTTTTGAATTTCTTCAGATATTCCTATTCCTGTATCTTTTATTTCTACCCAAGCAATCTTTTCTTCAGCTTTCGCATTGATTTCAATCGTACCTTCACCTGTAATAGCTTCTTGAGCATTTACCAAAAGGTTCAAAAAGGCCCTCTTAAGTTCTTCTTTATTGCCATTCATCCATATTGGGGAGTTTATATTGGTTAAAACATTAATCTTTTTACCCCTAATACTAGGCCTTATAAGGTCTACACTTTCCTTAACAATTTTACTTAAATCCAACTTCTCCCTCTTTTGAATTGGTCTAGCATAACTTAGAAAGTCATAAATGAGAGAGTCCAATCTTTTTGCTTCCTTAAGGGCAATGTCCACCAAGGGCCTTATTTCTTCCGAAATATGTTCTTGCTGAAGCATTTGAAGGCAACCGCTAATAGAAGTAAGCGGGGTCTTAATTTCATGCGCCATATGGGCAGCTAGTTCCCCAAGAATACTCATTTTTTCAATCTTTTTCAAAAGGGTTAGATCCTGAAAAACAAATATTTTCCCAAGCATTTGCTTCTTATTTTCACCAAGTAAAGGATATTCAGTAAGGCCTAAAAAAACTACTTTCCCATCAGGTTTCACAAAAGAAAACTCCTTTCTCCTAAAAGGGGCATTATTCAAGGGGAAAAAATCATCAATAAGTCTCCCCTTTATATGTTTTTGTTTATACCCTGTAATTTCCTCGGCCGCTGGGTTCATATACAAAATTTTGTTTTTGTTATCTACTGTAATTACCCCTGTCTGAATACTCTCTAAAATGCTCTTATGAAGTGTTTCTAAAAAGGCAACCCTTTTCTCCGTCCTTTCTAACCTTCCCAAAAGCAAGTTAATCAAAAAGGAGGTGGCCCAAAAGGCACCTAAATGAATTGTAAGGGTAAAAAATATTTCCCCACTTGGTTTTTCTCGTATAGGAGAAATAACATCAAAATACTCTAAGTCCAAAAGCCCTCCATAAAGAATGAAACATACAGCAGCCATAATAAATGAACTACGCCGTGACAAAAAAAGGGCCGAAGCAATGATTATGAATACATAAAGAATAGAAAAAAGGCTATTGCTTCCCCCAGTAATATAGATTAAAAGCGTAATTGAAACAGGTACAAAACTAGAAAATGAATAAATAAGAATACGGTATTTTCTTTTTAGCCATAAAAACCAAGACGCAATGCTAAAGGCCAAATTGACTACTGACCACAAAGTAAAATAGTGAAAAGAATTCCTGGGGTAAGGCCATTTATGAAGACTAAATATCAATATCCCTAAGAGAGCTATAAAGATAACAGTAAAGAACTGGCAAATTATATATATTTTAAAGGTTTTGAAATGCCAAATATTGGATGATTTATTTTTCATTGAAAAAGGAACAGTCTTGATTTAAACTTCTTCCTTCTCTAAATTATATTTTTGGAGTTTATATCGAAATGCCCTAAAACTCAAATTAAGAAGTCTAGCCGCTTTCTTTTTGACTCCATGAGAGCGTTTAAGGGCTTGGAGTAACAAATCTTTTTCAATCTCTGCTAAGGTTTTTTCCAAATCCATGCCTTCTGGGGGTAGAATAGGCTTGATTTGCCCATTTTTTTCTTGTTCTTTTTCCTTTTTAAATTTTGCAATTACCAAGCTTTCTGGAAGGATAATGTTGCTTGACTCTAAAGCAATGCTCCTTTCAATAATATTTTCCAATTCTCTAACATTACCTGGAAAGTCGTACTCCATAAGCAAAGAAAGAGCAGAACTGGAGATATGACGAATGTCTTTGTCCAATTCTTGAGAATACTTTTTTAAAAAATACTCTACCAAAACAGGAATATCCTCCCTCCTTTCTCTTAAAGGAGGAACCCGAATAGGAATAACATTGAGCCTAAAATATAAATCCTCACGAAACCGTCCCTCAATTACTTCCCTTTCCAAATTACGGTTGGTAGCTGAGATAATACGCACGTCTATTTTCAATTCTTGGGTACTCCCTAACGGCTTAAGGGTTTTTTCTTCTACCACTCTAAGTAACTTCACCTGAAGTAATGAAGAAAGTTCTCCAATTTCGTCTAAAAATATCGTTCCCTTATTTGCACTTTGGAAAAGGCCGATACGATCTGCATTAGCCCCAGTAAAGGCCCCCTTTTTATACCCAAAGAGTTCACTTTCCAATAATGTTTCAGGAAGTCCTCCACAATTTACGGCTACAAAGGGCTGATCCTTTCTAGGACTCAATCTATGAATAGCCCTAGCAATCAATTCTTTGCCAGTACCACTTTCGCCCATAATAAGTACATTGGCCTTTGTGGAGGCAATTTTAGGAAGCTGTTCTAGAATCTTTATCATAGAGGGGCTACTGGCAATAATATTTCCATAATATATGTTTTCTGGTTTGGACTTAGCAACAGACTTTCTTTGGCTTAAGGCCTTTTGGACAAGTTGTTTTAATTCCTCCAAGTTAAATGGCTTTACAACATAATCGTATGCCTCTCCATGCATGGCCTTAACAGCCGTGTCAATAGAAGGATAAGCCGTAATGATTATTACAGGCATTTCAGGTCGCTTTTCCTTAACTTTGTCAAGCAAAGTAAGGCCATCCATGCCTGGCATCTTGATATCTATAAAGGCAAGGGCAAAACTTTCTTTATCTAGCAAATTCAAGGCCTCTTTTGGACAAGAGGAATAGTAAGGCTGGTATCCATGTTTTTTCAAAAAGGTACTTAACAGAACTCCAATGCTTTCTTGATCGTCTACAATTAAAATCTTAGGGTTAGAGTCCATAATCTTTCGTTACTGTAAAATCAAGTTATTAAAAACCAAATTTTCTGTCAATATCCTTTTGTCCTTTGTTAAAGTAGTCTTACTTCTTCCAAAAGTTTCTTTGACACTTACAAAACTATGTTTTTAGTTTTTGCCATTGGTAAATTAAGGGAATACTTACTCAGCTTAGCTTTCTTGAACCATTTTTAAAGCCTCAATTGGAATTTGATCTAAGGGCAATATCTTATCAGCGGCTCCTAATTGAATAGCTGCTTTGGGCATCCCAAATACAACGCAAGTATCTTCATCTTGGGCAATGGTCTTAGCTCCAGCCTGTTTCATTTCTAATAACCCCTTTGCTCCATCTGCTCCCATCCCAGTTAAAATAATTCCTACTGCGTTTCTGCCAGCGGCCTTAGCCACAGAGTTAAACAACACATCCACCGAGGGACGCTGATGATGAACCCTAGGTCCATCTTTAATTTCTACAAAATAGCGAGCCCCGCTCCGCCTTAAAAGCATATGAAAGTTTCCAGGGGCCACTAAGGCCAAACCAGGAATAGCTGAATCTCCGTCTTCTGCTTCCTTAACCCGAATTTGAGAAATCTCATTTAATCTATTGGCAAAGGCCTTGGTAAATCCAGGAGGCATATGTTGAACAATGAGGATGCCAGGAGAACCAGGAGGAAACATGGGTAAAATCTGTCTAAGGGCCTCAGTTCCTCCTGTAGAAGACCCAATGGCAATAATTTTATTGGTAGTTTCTATTTTGGGTAACGAAATTTCTTGGCTGAGAGGTTTATTAGCATGGCGAACAGAACCTTGCCCTCTTAAAAATTTAACTGTGGCAGCAGCCTTTATCTTTTGGACTAAATCCGTAACCATTTCCTCTACAGAATAAGGTCCACCAGGCTTACACATAACTTCTACAGCCCCTATTTCCAAGGCTTCTAAGGCCGCCCTGCTTCCTTTAGGAGTAAGGGAACTAACAATGATTACTGGAAGAGGATAATATTTCATCAGCTTCTTAAGAAAGGTCAAACCATCCATCCGCGGCATTTCTATATCCAGAAGAACCACATCAGGTTTTAGTTTAACGATTTTATCCCTGGCAACATAAGGGTCAGGGGCAGTGCCCACAATTTCTATATCTGGTTCTTTAGAAAGTTCTTCACTTAAAATTTTACGCACAATAGCCGAATCATCTACCACAAGCACCTTTATCTTACTCATCATGCTCCCCTATTCCTTTATCCAAATTCCTAAAAAATGCCCATCGATTTGGTACTGAGCCAAACCTTTAAGCCCTTCTACTTCAGAGGGATCTACCTTTCTTACTTGGGGGATACCCAACTCCATCATACCTTCAGGGTCAATATCACTAATATAATTCCCAACTACCATATTTACAAATTCCTTTATTGTTTCTACAATATCTCTTTCAGTTATCTCGTCTTCTCCAATAAAGTTCTCGGCCATTACCTTAGCCAAGTCTGCCCCGATAAAAAAGTGCAAATGAATAGGGGACCCATTGCTAATAGATATGGAACCTTCATACAACTCTTTTGGCAAGGAAGGAGTTTCATCCTCAGGGAAAAGGAAAAACATTTCCGACAAAATATTAAAAATCTGTTTCTCCAAATCCTTCCATTTCTTCATCATCTGTTCTAACATATTCTTCCCCCATTAGTTTAATCAAGGTATCTTTTATTTCCTCTGGTTTGAACGGTTTTCTGATATAATCATTTGCCCCTATTGCGAGACTTTCTTGAACCTTCTTATCTCTAGACTCAGTAGAAATCACCACTATAGGTATTCCTTTATATATATCACTTTGGCGAAGCTTTTTAATCAGCGTAATTCCATCCATCTCCGGCATGTTAATATCCGTAAGGACAATATCTACCCAATTATTTTCGAGGACTTTCAAGGCTTCAATGCCGTTTCCCGCTTCATAAAAGTTATCTACATCAAATCCCGAAATTTGAATTGTTTTTTTAATAATTTTCCTCATAGCAGAGGAATCATCAACAATTAAAACATTAAACCCCATCACACTCTCTCCCAAACTATATTAAAAGTTAACCAAGGCTTCTATCCTCTGCAGTTGAGCCCCAAGCTCTGCCATACAACTCATTAAATCTCGTTCCTTGAGTCCTAACATCTTATAAGCCCCATTTTTGGCCTTGTAAGCGAGTCCATATAAACCTGCTCCTATTCCCAACATTAATACCCCAACATCGGCTAAATGAATTAGGGCAGTAGCGGGATCTTTAATGAGCTCAGGCTGATGATGAAACCGAATAATCTGAATAAGCTCTTCAGGGAAATTCCATCTTTCGGCCATCTTAGCCCCTATCTCTGCATGATCCATACCCAAGACTTTCCTTTCTGCCTCTAAAAAATCTTTACCCTCTTCAATCAAACCCTTGATTTGCACCACTGCATCTTCAACAAATTCGCTTAGAACCAATTTCCCAATGTCATGCAAAAGCCCTCCGGTAAACAAAATAGTCTTCTTATCCCCACAACTTGCCTTTTCTGCCAATATTTGAGCCAGAAGGGCACAACCAACGCTGTGTCGCCAAAGTTCTCCTTTCTCCAGCTCATAACCTACTACCTTCTTGTCTAAATAAGGCTTACAACTGCTCATCATCACAATTTCCACAAGGTTTTTACCACCTAAATATACAAGGGCCTGTTTAATAGAAGTCACCTTTTGTCTTAGACCAAAATAGGGTGAATTGCACCATTTCAACACATTGGCGGTAATAGAGGGATCATATTGAACTATCTCTGCTATTTGCTTTATAGAAACATTTTCATCCCTTGCCATGGCCACTACCTTCAAGGCCACCAAAGGAAAAGGGGGTAATCTCTCTACCGTACTGATAATTTTTTCAATTTTTTCTTTCATAACTTCTTCATCCCCTGACTGGGAATTTTTAAAGTCACTTCACCATTGGCAATATTTAGCTCCATTGTTCTGTTAACCACACCTCCCACATCCTCTGCATGAATCAAGACTCCATTTTTCCACAGGAGCTTCCTCAAAGTAGCATAGTTTCTTTTGCCAATGTTAAAATGACCCGCTTCATCCATAATCTGGCTTCCTCCAGCCACCTTCACAATCATTCTCTTTTTTATTGCCCCATATTTGTAGCAAGTTTTAAACAAAAGAGGCACTCCAGTATCACAAAACATAAACGGATTTTGTTTGGCCCTTTGAGGATTAATTTTAGATTCAGGCAACATAAGATGTAGCAAACCACCTACCTTCACTACAGGGTCATAAACCGCCACCCCTATGCAGGAACCCAGGGCATGAGTAATCAAAATATCTTCTGGATTGTTACTTACCTTCATATCCGCTATGCCAACAACAATTTTCCCCACTTGTTTACACCTTTTGATATATTGCTGGTTTAATATACTTTAAACTATGCTTCATTCCCATTAAGCTTTCAGAATGACCAATAAAAAGATACCCCCCATCAACCAAACAACTTATAAACCGATTTATCAAACTCTCTTTTGTAGGTTTATCAAAATAGATCATCACATTCCGACAAAAGATCACATCAAATTTCACTTTAAAAGAAAATTTTTCAAGCAGATTTAAACGTTTGAACTCAATCATCTTCTTCAACTCTGGTTTTACCTTATAATATCCAGCCCAATTCCCCTTCCCTCTTAAAAAATACCTTCTAATTAGAAGCTTAGGGATAGTAGAAAGTTGTTCCGCTTGATAGATTCCCAACATTGCTTTTTTTAAAACTCGAGTAGAAATGTCTGTAGCTAATATTTTTACATCCCATTTTTTTATATCTTTAATTGTTTCAAATAGGGTAATCGCAATAGAATATGGCTCTTCTCCCGAAGAACAACCCGCCGACCATATTTTTAACCGACGTTTAGGCTCACATTGAGGAATAACCACCGTCTGCAAAAAATCAAAATGGTCTTTTTCCCTAAAAAAATGAGTAAAATTGGTAGAAATGGCATCCAACATCTCCACCAACATTTTACCTGAGCTATCATTTATAACCTGACGATAGTATTCCCAAAAGCTATTAATACCCCTACGACGCAGAATTTTACCCAAACGACTCCGAACTAAATCTCTTTTTTCTTCAGTCAAATGGATCCCGCTCTTTTTGTAGACAAGTTCTTTAATGGCCTCAAACTCGTCATCATACAAAGGTGGAACGGTAAAGATAAAAGAAATCTGCTTTTTCTCTACCACTTAAAAGGCATCCTCCTTGAGCTCTTGGTCAACTCTATCAGTATCTCCTAAGTAATGATAAAGAACATTTTGTAAGTAAGAAAAGGCCTCAGGGCTTAATTTAGAAAATTTAATTCCTGTTTCCCCTTTATTACTCCGAACAACTACACCCTTTATAGATAAATCTCCGGTCTCAAAGGGAACATTAAAATGAACACTACAAGGTATTCCTACAGGCAAATCAGAATCTAACTTAATAAGAACACCATTCAAGCTAACATTTTGGGTATAACCAACCTTCTCCCCAAGTGGAGTTTTTAATGTTACCTCAATATTATATTGGACTCTACTTCTTTTTCTTTTATCAAAATACATTTTGTTCGGCAGCTTGATTTACAACCCCTATTTCTTCTTGGGTTAAAACCTTATCGATATCTAAAAGAATTTTGACCCTATCCTTTGCCTTTGCCATTCCTAGAATGAATCTTGTGTCCACCTGAGTACCAAACTGAGGAGTCGATTCAATATCTGAGGTAGGGATATTCAGAACTTCTGAAACGCTATCTACCACAATGCCCATTAACATTGGACCAGAGCTTGTATTAATTTCTACTACAATAATGCAAGTTTTTTCATCATATTCTTTGGGAGCAAGACCAAATTTAAGCCTTAAATCTACTACCGGAATCACCTTCCCCCTGAGATTAATCACTCCCTTGATAAATTCTGGGGTATGAGGCACAGGTGTAATATCCATTAAACCAATGATTTCTCTTACCTTTAAAATTTCTACTCCGTATTCCTCATCACCTAAGGTAAAAGTAAGAAATTTCTCAATTTTTGCCTCGCTTTGTCCCTTTGCGTCTTGCGATACTTTCATTCTCTGCCTCCTAACAAATCTGGGAATGTGCTTCCGCAACTATTAATCTTATAGCTTAAGCCCTAAAAAAAGGCAAGAAGTACTTTCTCTATCTTTTCGGACTATAGTTCGTTTGTGTTCGGTAATTTTGTTTCAAATAAGTAAGGAAATTTTAAGACAAGGGCTAAAAAGAATTAACAACTAGTAATGAACATAAAAAACTGAACTGATGGTTGAAAATATCTTTTATAACGCCCAAACTCAGCGGCTGGTGGTTACGTCAGTCCGCTGGAGTGATTTGTTAGAACATATCTGTAATAAATCCTTTTCACTTAGAACCAACGAATAATTTAGAATCGTTTTTAAATCTATTTTTTGAGAAGCATTTAAAATTTCTATCCCTACAATTTCACCATCTTCTGTAGTATCGAGGTTTACTCCTTCTACTATTTCTATTACACCATCAGGTTTTTTATTACCTAATTTAATGTAAAGAGCATCTACATCCTTATCGTAGTAAATTTTCATTATTTTCTCCTTCTCTTTAAAGGATAATTGGTAATCACTACTATTGTATCATTTTCTACGCTAACTACAATCTTTATGGGATATTTATAGCCTGGCACTTCCTGAATGATTTCGTGTTTTCCTGGATGTAACTCTTCCTTTTTTAGGATATTTTCAATTGTTGATAGGGAAAGATTGTATAACTTAGCTCTTCTTTTTGCATGACGAGAAAATTTTATTTTCATTATTGCGTTCTAACAAAATTTAAACTTAAACAAGAATTAAGTTAGGCATATCTTTTTAAATCTTCTTTTACCTACTTGGATTATATATTCTCCTTTATCTAATTCGGCATTGGGATTGCTTATTTTTTCCATATTTATTTTAACTCCGCCCTGTTGTAAAATCCTTTTGGCCTCAGACGTTGTTTTTGTTAACCCTGCAAGCTGAAGGAGTTTAGGTAACCATATCCTCTCTTGCTCCCATTTTACCACAACCTCTTCTATATCTTCTGGCAGTTCTTTTTTTTTGAATACGCGCTCAAATTCTTCTGCGGCCTCCTTGGCCACCTGTTCAGAGTGGAATCGGGTCACAATTTCGATGGCCAACTTCTTCTTGGCCTCCTTGGGATGCAATTCCCCCTTTGACACCTTATCCTTCAATTGCTCAATTTGTGAGGGAGAAAGGTCACTCAATAGTTCATAATAGCGCCACATTAACTCATCAGAAATAGACATCAATTTGCCAAACATCTCTTGGGGAGGTTCAGTAATGCCAATATAATTTCCTAAGCTTTTACTCATTTTCTGAACCCCATCCAACCCCTCTAGTAAGGGCATCATCATAACCACTTGAGGGGCTTGTCCAAAATCCCGCTGCAATTCTCTGCCCACCAAGAGGTTAAATTTCTGGTCTGTCCCCCCAAGTTCTACATCTGCCCTAAGGGCTACCGAATCATACCCCTGAATAAGGGGATAAATAAATTCATGGATGCTAATAGGCTGATTGTTACTAAATCTTTTATGAAAATCATCTCTTTCAAGCATTCTGGCTACCGTATAATGAGTACACAGCTTAATTAGTTCCAGAGCGGACATTTTATTCATCCATTCGCTGTTAAAAACCACCTTTGTCTTTTGAGGGTCAAGGATCTTAAAAATTTGCTCTTTGTATGTCTCGGCATTGGCCAAAACCTGTTCTTGGGTAAGGGCAGGCCTAGTTTCTGATTTCCCAGAAGGATCCCCTATCATTCCTGTAAAATCTCCAATTAAAAAAAATACTTCATGTCCTAAAAGTTGAAAATGTTTTAACTTTTGAATTAGCACGGTATGCCCCAAGTGCAAATCTGGGGCCGTAGGGTCAAAACCTGCTTTTACCCTTAACGGTCTGCCTTCCTTTTTTGCCTTAATAAGCCTTTCCTCTAATTCCCTTTCAGAAATAATTTCGGCTACCCCTTTTAATAAAAACTCCATCTCCTCTTTAATATCCATTTTCTACCTCTCTAACACGTTTTATTCCTAGTGCCCTTCCAGAATGCTTATCTATAGAAACAATCACCCCTTGAAGAGAAATCTTCCCTTTGGCAGGCTTAAATCTCTGAGGTATTTGGGTTAAAAAACCATTTAAGGCAATGTCTTTTTCCATACCAATGACTGAATCTAAACTCCCTGTCATTCCCACATCTGTAATATAGGCTGTCCCTTGGGGCAAAATTGTCTCATCAGCGGTTTGGACATGGGTATGAGTTCCCAAGACAGCACTTACCCTTCCATCCAAAAACCAGCCCATAGCCACTTTTTCAGAGGTGGCCTCGGCGTGGAAATCAACCACAATGTTGGTAGTTATTTTAGAAAGGTCCCGGATAATTTTTTCTGCGGTTCGAAAGGGACATTCCAAGGGTCTCATAAAGACCCTTCCTTCAAGATTCAGTATACCTATTTTTTGACCGTCTTTTAATTCCAAAATGGTGTGTCCCTTCCCCGGCACCCCTGATGGATAATTGGCCGGCCGCAAAATGGTCTCACTTTGATTCAGATAATCAAAAATCTCCTTTTTCTTCCAGATATGATTGCCAGAGGTAATGACATTGACTCCCATTGACAGCAACTCTTCAGCAATTTTGGGGGTAATTCCAAGTCCCCCAGCCGCATTTTCACCATTAGCGATAACGCAATCAGGATGATACCTTTCTAAAATTAAAGGCAGAAAGTAACCAAGCGCCTTCCTACCTGACCTTCCAACAACATCTCCAATAAAAAACACGTCTAAAGCATCACTTGGCATACGCAACGGCCCGTTTTTCCCTGATTACCGATACCTTAATCTGTCCTGGATAAGTCATTTCTTTCTCAATTCTTTTGGCCACTTCATGGGCTAAAAAGGCAATGTCCTCATCCCCTACAAGATCACTTTCTACAATGATTCGCAACTCACGACCTGCTTGAATGGCATAAGCCTTGCTGACACCCTTAAAACTTTGAGCGATTTCCTCCAAGTTTTGGAGTCGCTTAATATAAGATTCAAAGGTTTCCTTTCTGGCCCCAGGACGGGCTCCAGAAAGGGTATCTGCAGCAGAAACCAAAATGGCAAGGATAGTCTCTGGTTCTACATCTTCATGGTGGGCTGCTATAGCATGCACTACTTCTTCTGGCTCACCATATTTTTTGGCCAAATCGGCTCCAATAAGGGCATGGGGACCTTCAACCTCATGGTCTACGGCCTTGCCGATGTCATGAAGCAAACCTGCCCTTTTAGCCAGTTTGGGATCCACTCCCAATTCTGAGGCCATAATGCCACATAAAAAGGCCACCTCTACCGAATGCTGTAATACATTTTGGGCATAGCTAGTCCGATATTTAAGTTTTCCTAATAACTTTATCAATTCTGGATGAATACCATGAACCCCTACATCAAAACAGGCCTGTTCTCCTGCCTCTTGAATAGCCTCCTCCAACTCTTCAGTTACTTTATCAACTACCTCTTCAATTCTGGCTGGATGAATCCGCCCATCAGCAACCAGTCTTTCTAAGGCCATACGGGCGATCTCTCGCCGTATAGGATTGAAACCAGAAACAATTACCACCTCAGGCGTATCATCAATAATCACATCCACCCCTGTAGCAGCCTCTATGGCCCGAATATTCCTTCCTTCTCTACCAATAATTCGACCCTTCATCTCTTCATTAGGTAAGGAAACAACTGAAACTGTCCTTTCTGCTACGAACTCACCAGCGTATCTATTAACTGCTAAAGCAAGTATCCGCTGAGCCTTCTTATTTGCCTCTTCCTTGGCTTGCTCTTCTATTTGTTTGATCATTTTGGCGGCTTCATGTCTTGCCTCTTCTTCAACCTGCTTAAGCAAAACCTCTTTTGCTTGTTCGGTGCTCATTTGAGCAACCTTTTCTAAGGTTTCCCTTTCCTGCTTGATAAGAAGTTCGTAATCCTTTTTCCTCTCTTCTATAGCCTTTTCTCGACTGATCAATTCCCGTTCTCTGGCACTCAAAATCTCTTCTTTCTTTTCCAGATTGGCAAGTTTTCGGTCTATCTGTTCTTCCTTTTGCAAGAGCCTGTTTTCAAGCCTTTTTAAGTCTCTCCTTTTCTCCTTTGTTTCACGCTCAAAGTCCGAGCGCATTTGATATAAAAGTTCCTTTGCCTGATTAGACGCATCCTTCTTAATTTGTTTTGCCTCTTCTTTGGCTTCGGTAAGAATCCGATTGGCTTCTTCTTTGGCTGAAGTAATGTCTTTTTTATAAAAGAAGTGTTGCAAGAACCAAACAATCCCCCCACCAACAATCAAACCAATAAGGCCTGTCAAAGCATATTCGAGCATTTCACATCTCCCTTCGATTTTCTGTAGGGCAAAGAGGTAAACAACAAAGGTAGGCTAAAAAGACACATCTATTGGGGGCCACTACACCCTTTCAAAAAACTACCACTAGAGCTGTATTCAACTGCCCTGAGTAAACCCTCTGAAAGCAGTGACCCATTTATATTTAAAAAGTTTATTCACCTTTGCCCTACTTTTAAAATTATTTTATATTTTTAAACCCCGCAGTGCCGTGTCGGCAGACTTTTTTGAACCTGTCTCCCGACAGGTGGGCACTCCTTAGTCCTTTCTGGCTTTTTACCCCGAGGGGTAAACATGCCATCCAGAACCAGAGGGAGTTCCCAAGGGTTTCAATGTCGGCCCAAAATTGCCTACCGATCACGCACACCGCAGGAAGCCTCTTTCAAACAATTATCAACCAAACTTATTAATTGTCTGGCTTTCTCTTTAACCTCTCTTTCAAAAGCCAGCTTATTCTCTTTTACTTCTACATATTCGCTTGTAATATTAAGTGCCGTTAAAAGGCTCACCGTTGTCCTATCTTTAAATGGCCTCTGGGCTTGAATTTTACTTAAATATTCATTAACCAATTCTACCACTTTTTGCATTCGCTCGCTAGGCTCGTTTGTTTTAATGGTAAACTCTCTATCCATTAACTGAACAGTAAAAACCCTTTCTCCCATCGTTTATAGATTCTCAAGTTGATTTATTTTCTCAATCAAACCTTCTACCTTTTGAACAATGTTGGCCTTTTCTTCTTCCTTCTGTCTCAACTGGATTTCTAGCCGTTCAATTCTTTCCTGAGCGGCCTTAAGTTCTTGCTTCACCTGCTCATGGCTTTGTCTTAGAGCACCAAATTTATCAATCAACATCCGAATCTTTTCTTCTAGGATATCCAATGGATTGCCTTCCATAAACCTTCTCCCTCGCAGAATCTAAACCTGCATTTAATATAACCCCTTAAAGGTCAAAGCGTCAAGTCAAGAGATTCCCCCAAAATATCCCTTGTCAAACACCTATACCTATTTTATTATTTTAAACTATGTTAAAAAAGCTGCTGCTCCTTGGATGCCTTTTCTCTTTCGTCTCGTTGAATCCAATCAAAAAACTCTTTGGAGATATAAACAACGCCCCCCTTTTTTCATTTCAGTATTGGACAGAACATGAATTAGAGGCAATGGGACCTTTCTTTGCCTATTCTTATGCACCTAAGCACCGTTTCTTTGCCTTGAGACCTATATTTTCTTATGAAAAGCGGCCCAAAATGCTTACCTGGGACGTTTTTTATCCCCTCATCAAGTATAAAAAGACACCCCAAGAAACAAGCTTTACCTTTTTCCCTTTCATCAATAGCACAAGAAGCTACAAAGAGTATTTTCCTATCTTCTGGGGGAAGACAAGGCAAGGCGAAAGTTATGGGGGTTTTTTCCCTTTTTATGGCGTTATGAAGCAACGTTATGATAGAAAGAAAATTACCTTTGTGCTTTGGCCCCTCTATATAAAATCTTGTAAGGAAGATGTAAATTTTATCCATATCCTCTGGCCTTTTTTCACTTCAATAAAAGGAAGAAAAAGACACGGTTTTAAAGTTTGGCCAATATACGGATATGACATAAAAAATGGAGTTTTTGAGAAACGCTACTTTTTGTGGCCTTTTTTCATTTGGCAAAAAACTGCTTTAAATACAGATAGACCTCAAACCTATTTTACCTTTTTTCCATTTTATATATCACAATCTTCACCTGTAATGTCTTCCCACACCTTCATATGGCCTCTGTTCCGGGTTTACCGGTATAAAGATTATTGCCACTACGATTTCCCATGGCCCATTTTGGGGTATTCCAAGGGCAAAAACATAAAGGGAATTAAATTTCTCCCCCTTTTTTCTTATCAAGAAGACCCTGACCAAAAAAGTGTGTTTCTTTTTTATCCAATCTACAAATACCAAATAGAAAGAACAAAAAATTACACTATTTATACAAATTACATTTTGTTCATAGATCGATTTGAAAAAAGATATGATAAATCCGGGAAGCTTTGCTTTAAACTAGCTCAAATGTGGCCCTTTTATTTTTATAAGTTTAAAAATGGACGGGTTAAAAGCCACTTCCCTGCTATTTTGCCCATTGAGGACCCTGGGTTTGAAAGGACCCTCGCTCCCCTATTGAGGATTTATTCCCACGAGCATGACAATCAAGGGAATTATTATACCAAATTTGGCTGGGGTTTATATTCTCATCGCAAAAATGGGCAAAAAGAAAGTTGGCATCTTTTTCCCTTTTTTTCCGTTGAAAGAGAAAGGGGATATAAAAGCCTCTCCTTTTTAGCTGGTCTTTTTCAAATCAAAACTACCCAAAAGGGCAGGCAATACAAACTGTTTTATTTTATAAGATTCTAATAGCTATTTATTGTGATACTTATTCTGCAACTACTTTCACGATTTTTTCACAATTAAAAAGTAAAAATAAATTTGGGATTTATATAACAGTAGGAGTAAAGATTGGAAAAGAGACCCTTTGTTAGAAACGAGATAAATAATTCCTTTGGATTTACCTTATTGGAAGTGTTGGTAACTGTGGCTATCGTTGCCGTTTTACTAGGGCTTGGATATGTAAATTTTCGACATTTTAAAGCAAATTACGATTTAACGGACGCTATTAACCAGTTATATGCAGATTTAGAATGGATGAGGCAAAAGTCAATGGGAAGTATCCATCCCTATGGGATTACTTTTAGTTCTACTGGTTATACCATTTTTAAAGACCTGAACGATAACCAGACTTACGAATCTGGAACCGACACACTCATAAAAGCAGAGGTTTTTAATTCAATTTCCTTAAGCATCGCCTCTGGGTGCCCCAATCCCCTTATTTTTTCTCGCAGAGGAACTCCAAATGGGAGTTGTACGGTTAGTCTAACTAACATTTATGGAAGGACAAAACAAATTTCTATCAGTCAATTTAAGGTCAGAATACAATGAGAAAGGGATTTACGCTTATAGAGGTCTTAATATCTATTGTGATTTTGGGTATCATTTTAGTTGCCCTTACCCAAGGAGTTATTATAGGCATTCGTCATCAAGCCTATTTGGAACACAAAAAAACTGCCTCTGAGCTAGCTCAAAGCAAGCTTAATGAGCTTCAGGTCCTACCCACATCTCAACTTGGGGATGGAAGCCATTCAGAAACTCAGCTTATCTCACCGATTACCTATACGGTTTCTTGGGAAATATCTTCTACGTCCTCACCTTCTGGGAAAGACATTCAAGTAACCGTGCAATGGCAAGAAAATGGACGAGTTCATTCGGTAACATTAAGCACTTGGAAGAGGGACTGAACATGAAAGACATTCACTTCGTTTCTAACAAGCGAGGGTTAACCTTACTGGAATTGCTGGTGGTAATAGCTATATTTGTCATAGCAATAACTGCGACTCTCACTTTTTTATCCACCTATACCAAGAGAACTTCCCAGGAAATGTCTAAAACAAAAACGACCCAGACAGGAATAATTTCAGAATTGGTATTGGCAAGGGATATTGCAATGGCAGGTATGGGGGTACCTATAGAAGAAGGGAACCAATTTGTGCCCATTAGCTCTCTTAACAACCAAGGGCCAAACAATTCAGACGAATTAATTATCAAAGGTTCAGTAATATCTTCAGGGGCAAATGACTATTTCAAGTGGGGTTATAATACAAGTTACATTAATTCGGGAGATGTGAATATCAATGTAAGTGCCCTGCCTGAAACAGGCAATTCATCAAACTATCCTTCTGATTTTTTTACCCTTAGAAGAAGCAACTATCAGCATCCTTTTGAAACAGGGGATAGAATTGTTTTTTTAAATGCCGAAACTAAGGAATTAGTAAGCGGTAAAATATATAAAATAAATGGCGTAACTCCAAGCAGCATTTCTCTTGATACAGCCACGGATTTTTCGGCTATGGACAAAAGTGTTCTCATTTTCAGTCTGGGTGGTATTTCGGTCTCAAATTTCTCTCAGTATCTTGCCCAGTTTACTGGGTATAAATTAAGCAGCTCTACTCAATCCTATTGTGCAGGTGGTGCGCATTCATTGGTGAGGATGTATGGATCATCATCTATGCCGGTATTGGATTGTGTTCTTGACTTTCAGGTCCAGTTTGGGCTGGTGGATTCAAATAGTGGTGCTATAACTTGGGTAAACGACCTTTCGGCCTATACCCCTTCCGAGCTCAAGGAAAAGCTAAGGTTGGTAAAGGTTTTTATTGTCAAACAGTATGGGAAGAAAGACGATCATTATACTTATCCAAACACCTCTATCAGCACTGCAGATAATACTATTACCTTAACCTCCGAACAGAGGCATTATCGCTGGCGCACGATTAGTTTAGAAATTCCATTGAGGGAAATAAAGTGAGAAACCATAAAGGAATAGCCCTTTTGACAGTATTGATTGTTATGATTATTGGACTTGCCTTAGTAGGAGTAGTCACCTTTTTATGCACTAGAGGATATCAGACCTATAGCGCCTCTAAAAATTACCAAATTGCCCTCCAGCAAGCCCAAGGAGGAATAGAAGAGGCCATTTTGGATATAGAGACTCAAACCTATTCTGAGCTTAGGCAATTTTCCAACCCTAACACCCAGTCCGGTGCCATCTATGAGATTTCTCAAGTCTTTTGGAAACCCTTGACAGGATTTGGAGGAGCCCCTGTCTTTCCTCCTTCATCTTCGGCCTATAGTGGAGTGTATGGGGTGGGAGTATTTTACCTCATCCATTCATTTGCTACTCAAGGCGAAAGTCAAGCAGACTTATATGCCTTATACGTCAAAGGATATTAAACAGATTCACCCACCACCACCACCAACAACAACAACTAACTTAACTCCATCATCTTCTTTAAAGCACGCTGAGCTTGATTTATGGCCTCCTTGGACAGCACCACCTCATATTTTTCTTCTTTTAGTGATAAATACACCTTTTCTAAGGTTACAGCCTTCATAGCCGTGCAGATAGCCTCAGGATTTGCTGGAATAAATTCTTTGTCAGGCACTTCTTTTTTGAGCCGATGAATAAGCCCAATCTCCGTTCCTACAATAAGCTGTCTAACCTTGGCTTCCTTAGCAAACCGGCACATTTGGGAGGTACTACCTACAAAGTCGGCCACCTCAATAACCTCATGGGGGCACTCAGGATGAACCATAAGCAAGGCTTCTGGGTATTTTTGTTTCAGTTTTAACAAATCGTCTCTCTCAAACAAAACATGAACGGGACAATATCCCCCTGCAGGTACAGGAATAATGTCTTTGCCTGTTTTAAAGGCCACAAAGTCGGCTAAGTGTTTGTCAGGGCCAAAAAGGAGCCTCTGAGCAGGAATGGCCTCTGCTATCTTTACGGCATTGGCTGAAGTGCAACATACATCACACAGGGCCTTGGCCTCTCCCAAGGTATTTACATAAAGGATTGAAGGAACGCCTGGGTATTTTTCCTTAAATAGCTCAAAGTAATCCGGAGGCAACATTTGAGCCATAGGACAAAGGGCGCCCTGACTGGGCATAAGAACTTTCTTATCGGGGTTTAAGATAACTGCTGACTGGGCCATAAAATCCACACCACAAAAGACAATAATCCTGGCTTGGGTATGCCTGGCCTTACGACATAATTCAATGCTGTCTCCTATAAAATCGGCAATATCTTGGATTTCAGGACGTTGGTAATTATGAGCTAAAACTATGGCCTCTTTTTCCTGTTTAAGTTTGAGAATCTCTCTCTGAAGTCCATTCATTTTCCTCAAATTGCCTCCTTATGTGCCAATTCTTAAAACACTCGCAATTCTTTCCAATGTCCTTATGGCCGCTAAAGCTGCCAGATAACTTGTTTTGGGATTATCTGGACAAGGGAAATTTTTGGTAACACAACATAACTCTCCAAAGTTTCCTTTAGCCTTAATTTCATGTTGATTTGTATCAATACCGGGATCGGCAATTACTCTTACCTTTGTTTTTCTCTTACCAACACCAGCAATACTCAAAACAGCCGCCACATTGACATTGGCAGGAAACAGCCGCACGGCCTCTTCGGCTGGGCCTTCATAAACAAGGACTGGTTCTGTAATGTTTTCTATATCTATGTTTTTCTCCTTTAGGAAAGGTGCACCCTTCAGCCCGTTTGGAGGTTTTCTAGTAGTAATGGTTACCTCTTCCAACCCCCCTAAGGCCGCTGCTTTAATGGCATCTATTCCCGCTACGGCACCCGAAGGAATGTAAATCCGTCTTCGACATTTTACAGCCGTTTCTTCAAGTCTTTCTAAAAGGCCATTTTGCAAAAGGGCACCTACACTCATAATCATTAAATCCTTTTGGGCCTTTAAAATGGCTTCTCCGTAGAGGGTTACGGCCTCTTGCGAGGCGGCTTCAATAATAATGTCAAGGGATTGATGCAAAAGGGTATTAAAATCAGGAGCAATAAAGGGCCTGGGATGAAGCATCTGACTTAATTCTTCAGACTTCTCGTGGTCAATATCATAAACGGCATCCAGTCTTACCCTTTTGACAACATCTTCCCCTATAGCTCTAGCCAAGACGGTCCCAATAGACCCACAACCAATTAGTCCCACTCTAAGCATTAATAAATTACCTTTACCCTTTAGAATTAAATCTTACGTAAAAATATGTAAGTGGCATTTTAGACCTTCTTATTATATAATGCAAGTCATGCGTCTGGTAATTTGGCCCTCTTATCCCAATTTAGATCTAGATTATCTGGATTGGCTATTTCAGGAAAACGCAAAAGAATTAATATTTGCCCGTCAGCTAGCTACCTCCGTAAGCCAAATTACTAGACGACCTGTATTGTGTCTTCATAATGCCAGCATGGGCGCCCCTTCAGGTTGGGGAATACCTGATTTTAAAACCCAATTAGGGGATCTTTATCCTGCTTTTAAGGAAGGAATAAAAACGGCTTATTCGACTAATTTAAACATTTTTAACAATACCCAACCGCTCATTTTTTTGTGGCAAAAACGTCTTTTATTCCCCAAGTTTAAAATGGTCTTATGGCAATTAAAAAAAATGAAAAGTCCTTCTTTTACAGAAATCAAACGAGAAGTTATCAATCTCTTTCCTTCGGTTTTGCCAACTGAGATTTTAAATGAAGATGAAGTATACCCACAATGGTCTGAAACCAAAACGTTAAAATACGCCATTTTTCTCAAAGAAAGGTATTTCCAGGAGGCATATCGTTTAAAAGAACTGCTGCCTTTAATAATTTCTTTACTTAAAAACGGGCAAACATTCTTAAGAAAAGGCGTTCCTTCATTTGTATTGCCATACATAGACAAATTTATCCAATCCACCTATGCCGATAAAGATATCGATTATATCAAAGGCCTTTTTTCTTTTGTTTGTTCTCTTGTCCCTGAAACCATTATCCTCTTTTTTGACGAAACTGTCCACCCTAATGGTCCTACCTTGAAGCTAGCCATAAAGGCCTTAACACGCGAGTTTCCTGTAAAGGGTTTGGGTGTTTACGGAAGGGGTGAGAGGGTAAATAAAACTATGATTAATTCCCTTTTGTCTCAATATCAGATATTTTTTTTATCGGCATATAGAGGAAATTCTCGTCCACATAGTTGGCATAAGATATATAATAAACCATTTGAGGGGTCATATCATCCTAGCTGGAGAGATGGCTTAGAGGGAATCTTTACAGGCACACAAGTAGAATTTTTAAGCGGAAGCCTCAAAAGGGAATTTGTGATTACGGACAAAGGCAGGATCCCTTTTGGGACACTTTGGCGGCTTAAATTAAAGGAGTATGCAAATGCCCAGTTCAAAAATGACTATTTCTGGTTTTTTTACGAGTCGTTGGCCAATTTAAATTAGGAGAAAGAAAATGAAAAAAAATATTGTTCTCATTGGATATAGGGCTACAGGAAAAACCACCATTGGAAAACTCTTGGCCCAAAGGCTGAATTGGAATTTTATAGACACAGATATTCTGATTGAACAAAGGGCAAGACAGTCCATTTCTCAAATTGTAGCTGAAAGGGGATGGGAATACTTCCGAGAGCTAGAAAGCAAAATTATTCAGGGGACAAGTCATCTTTCAAACCATATTATTGCCGTTGGGGGAGGGGCTATTTTAAAAAAGGAAAATGTGGAAACCCTTAAAAAAACTGGATTCCTTATCTGGCTTAAGGCAAGCCCTAATGTAATTGCTAAAAGACTTTTAAAAGACGGAAAAACCCTTTCCATGCGCCCTTCTCTTACAGGAAAAATGCCCCAAGACGAAATAGAAGAGGTTTTAATGGCACGTTTGCCCGCTTATAAAGAGGCGGCTGACTTAGAAATCAACACCGAATATTCTGCTCCCGAACAAATTGTAATTAAAATTATCAATCTTTTAACAAAACAACTAAAAATTATAGATTAAAAGTAAGAAAATTGATGACTTTCTTTGCAAAATGGGCTAAAATGTCCTTTTGAAATGTATGCCTTATCAAGTATTAGCTCCAAGCGTATCTTCTCTTTAATCTTTATCTCTTTTTTAGTCGTTTTTATTGGTACCTTAGGGTATATGATAATTGAAGGATGGCCATTCTTAGATAGCCTTTATATGACCATTATTACGCTTAGTACCGTAGGCTTTGGGGAAGTCTATCCCCTTTCTTCTAAAGGACAAGCCTTTACGATTATTCTTATTTTTATGGGTATTGGAGTAGTGGCCTATACCATTGGTAGCGTAGCCCAGTTTATGGTAGAAGGTCATTTAAAAAGATTGTGGGAGAAAAGGGCGATGCAAAAAAAGATTGATAAGCTTAAGGGGCATTATATCGTCTGTGGTTATGGTCGGGTGGGAAAGGGCGTATGTGAAGAATTAAAGAGAGAAAAACGCTCTGTAGTTGTAATTGAAAGAAATGCCGAACTTGTTTCTGATTTAGAGGCTCAAGGAATTCTTCACATTCAAGGAGAAGCCACGGAAGATGAAATTCTCCTTAAGGCTGGAGTCCAAAGGGCAGCAGGATTGATTGCTACTACAGGCTCAGATGCCGACAACGTCTATATTGTCCTTACTGCAAGGGAGCTTAATCCAAAACTGCTTATTGTAGCCCGGGCAGACAGGGAAGAGGCCATCAGTAAGTTAAGGCGAGCCGGGGCGAATAAAATTATTCCCCTTTACACCATTGCGTCTCGAAAAATTGCCTTCACTGTTACTCACCCCTTGGTAACAGATTTTATCGAATTGGCCGTTTACCGTGGATTTGATCTCCAACTTGAAGAAGTACCTATTGGGCCAAAAGCCCAAATAAAAGACGTCACTTTGAAAGATTCAGGACTCAGAGAACGTTTTGATGTCATCGTCGTCGCCATAAAAAAGGCGTCAGGAGAGATGCTTTTTAATCCTCCTTCTCAGGCGGTAATCTCCCCAGGAGATATCTTGATTGTCTTAGGTAGGCCCCAAAAGATGACCGAGTTGGAAAGGGTCATGGATTCTCACTCGGTCTGCTTGCTGTGCGAATGAGGGCACTCACTTCCCTTGGCGTTAGATAGCGATATTGTCCCGGTTTTAAACGACCCAGGGTCAGTAAGCCAATTTTTGTCCGCTTTAGATGCAAGACTGGATATCCTACGCTAGCACACATGCGTTTGATCTGGCGATATCGGCCTTCATAAATAATCATTTCCAAAAGGGATTTATCTCGCATTTTTTTCTTTATCTTAACCCTGGCTGGTAGAGTAAGGCCTTCTTCAAGCTTCACCCCTGTTCGTAAAAGGTTCAAGGCCTTTTTGTCAGGTATACCTCGGACCCAAACCTCATACGTTTTAGGCACCTTATATCGGGGATGGATAAGTTGGTTGGCAAACTCCCCATCATTGGTAAAGAGTAAAAGTCCTTCCGCATCAAAGTCAAGCCGTCCTATGGGGTAAACCCTCACCCGCACATTCTTCAACAAATCTGTCACCTTAGGTCTTCCTTGAGGATCATAAAGGGTAGTTACATAAAACCGAGGCTTATAGAGCATTAGATAGACTGGAGGAGAAATTTTGATAGGTTTACCATCTACCTCTATCCTTTGATTTTTAGGATCAACTTTGGTTCCTAAGGTAGTAACAATCTGGCCATCTACCTTCACCCGCCCAGAAAGAATAAGCCCTTCGGCCTTTCTTCTGGAAGTTATTCCTGCCCTTGAAAGTATCTTTTGCAATCGCTCTTCCATACCTTTTTTACTCAAAGGTTCTATCCTTCAACATCATTTATATTTGGCAAATCCTCTAAACTTTTAAGCCCAAATACTTCTAAAAAATAATAAGTAGTCTTGTAAAGCATGGCCCGACTGCCTTCTTTCCGTCCTGATGGTTTAATAAGCCTCAGTTTAAGCAACGTTTTTAAAGAAGATGACACATCAACGCCCTTTATTTGCTCAATCTCCCTTTTAGTAATAGGCTGTTTATAAGCAATTATGGCCAAGGTTTCTAGGGTGGCCCGAGCTAACCGCAACGGAGGCCTTTGCTTAAGGCTTATGACATAGGAACGCATTTGGGCCTTTGTTTGAAACCGAAATCCGCCGGCCACCTCTACCAGCTCAATGCCGTGGCATTCTTTGGCATATCTCTGCTTTAAGTTATTTAAAGCCAACCTAATTTCTTTTAAAGACGACTCAGGAAAAAGCCTTTTAAGTCGGTTTATTTTAAGTGGTTCTGAACTAACAAACAATAATGCCTCTAAAATGGCCTCTAAATTCATACCAGTTGCAAATCTGGCTTGGTTTGTGGTGGTGGAACAACAACAAGCTTAATCCAAATAGGAGATTTAGAAGAAGTCTGATAGAAAATAATTACTCCCTCTTTGGCCAAATGAAGTATGGCCACAAAGGTTACGACGGCTTCTGCCCTAGAAGAAACTGTAAGAAAAAGCTTATCAAACAAGACTTCTCTTTCCGCCTGAAGAAAGCTATGAATCTCGGCCATTTTCTCTTCAAGTTTGATAGGCTCCGCAGTACTAGAAACAGCTTCAGAAAGCCTTTGAGATTCCATAACATTTCTCAAGGCATCAAGAAGGTCAAATAGTGTAGGGAAAACAAAGCTCTCTTCTCCCACAATTTCTTCAATGTCATGCCGCACAAATACATCTCGATGGAGAATCTCTCTCTCTTCAAGAACCTGGGACATATCTTTAACTTTAATATAATCCAGCAACGCTTGGGCAATCTCTTCCCTAGGGTCTTCTTCATCTTGAGGAGAGGCCAAGAGCATTCGAGATTTAATATGCACTAGAGTAGCTGCCATAACCAAATATTCACTGGCCAAATCAATATTCAAAGACTTCATAAATCGGAGATACTCCAAATACTGTTCGGTAATTAAAGCGATAGGAATATCGTAAATATCTACTTCATTTTTTCGAACCAAATGTAATAATAAGTCAAGTGGCCCTTCAAAAACCTCTATTTTGACGTTAAGTGGTGTCATTTTAGCCTTTCGAAATGTCCTTCTCTACCCTTTGAGTAAGGCCAAGGGCAGAAACAGCCCTTGTCAATTAGCCATTTTTCAGACTGGGTTGACCCGTGGTCTCTAAAACACTAAACCATAGTCCACTATTGGGATTAATAGTCTTTCTCTTTTGAACCGCCGCTTTAATAGGAATGTGGACATAAGTATTATGCCACCGGGAAACAAGCATGGCTGTCTTCCCTGCCATCCCAGCATGAACGGCATTTTGGGCTAGGAATCCGCAATAAATGTGATCATCAGCATTGGCAGGTAAACTGCGAATGATATAGCTTGGATCAATATATTTAAGGGTAATAGGCATCTTGATAGAGGCAAAATACTTTTTTATCTCCTCTGCCAAAAACCTTCCAATGTCACCTAGTCTGGGATTACCTGAAGGATCCACTCCCAAGTCTTGATTGGCAAAGTACTTTTGACCTGCCCCTTCAGCCACCACAATCACCGCATGTCTTCTCCTCTCAAGCCTTTGCCGCAAGGCCTCAAACAAACCCTGGGGCCCTTCCAGATCAAAGTCCACTTCTGGAATAAGACAAAAATTCACTTCCCTTAATCCCAGGGTAGCAAAGGCGGCAATAAACCCCGAACATCTTCCCATGAGCTTTACCAGACCAATTCCATTAAAGGCAGCCACTGCTTCGGTATGGGCAGCCCTTATAGACTCAGTGGCCTTTTCTACAGCAGTAGCGAAACCAAAAGTCTTCTCTACTAAAAAAATGTCGTTATCAATGGTTTTAGGAATGGCAATTACACTACATTTTAGCCTTCTTTTCATAATTTCGTCGGCAATCTTGGCCGCAGCCCTCAGGGTACCATCCCCTCCAATCATAAAAAGCAATCCAATATTTAACCGGTCCAACGTATCTACAATTTCTCCCACATCCTGATGTCCCCTAGAAGTTCCTAAAATCGTTCCTCCCAGTTCGTGAATGCTAGCTACCTTCTCTGGGACAAGTTCTACTAATTCATGTCCATATTTAGGAATAAAACCCTGGAGACCATATTTAAATCCATAGATATTACGTACCCCGTAAACATGATAAAGTTCCATAACCAAGGCGCGAATAACATCATTTATGCCTGGACACAAGCCTCCGCAAGTTACAATACCACATTTAAGTTTTACAGGATCAAAATATATCTTTTGTCTAGGACCGGCCAATTCAAAAGAAAGAAGGGGGGTACCTTCCTTCACCATCCGACCAATATAAGGCTCATTTATATTGACCAAAACCCTCTCATCCTCTTCTACAAAGTGTCTATCTACATTTGGTCTCTTTTTTAAAATCGGCGAATCTATCTTGGCTGGGCCTAAAGAAGGAATTTGAGTCTCTATCTTTTCAATTGTTTCTATCATTTTGCTCTCTCCTAATTAGTTCATTAAATCCTTAAGCCACTGTTTTACCTTTAAAAGGGTATTTTCGTTAAGGGATTCTGGATAAGGAGAGTATATCTCTGGAAGAACCCCTATTTCTGCTAAGGCCCATTTTAATACCCTTGGAGAAAGCGAACCGATATCGTAGAGCCTTCTTAATTTCAAACCTAGAGAAAATATCTCCTGCAAGTTGGTATTGCCACTATCCCCTTTTGGGTTTAATATCTCAGCCACAAGTTTTGCCCACATCTCAGGCACCAAATTAGCAGTTAAGGCCACAACTCCATCACTTGCCGGTTGATTTAAAAAGGCCGCTTCATCACCTTCATAAAACAAGAATTCAGTTCGATTATGTAAGGCACGTTGATAATTAAAAAACTGAGATAAACCTCCCTGGAAAATCATCCCTTTAATAAATTGCCTCTGAGCAATCTTTTTAAATACTGAAGTCCGAATATAGGTGTGTTTTAAGATATTTTTTTTCTTCTTAATGATTGAGGGATGATTGGCTAAAACTATCTCTGTCTGAGTCTGAGTATAAAGCTTATCCAAATGTTGTGGCAACCCTCGATTACCTCGATACCAAAGAGGCAATACCTCAATTCTTACTTTATCCAAAGCCGATTCAAAAAGGGAGGTAGCCAACTGGGCCAAATGAAGAGTACAAGCCTCGTTTTCTCCAGTAATATTTAAGAAGAGAACAGGATTCCCATCCCAAATGCCAGAGATGAGTTTAAATAAAGCCTGTTTTTGTTCATAATTAAGATACACCCCCTCTAAAGAAAAACTACTTCCCAAGGAAATGGCTACTGCATAAGGGGCTACATATTCCCACAACTGCTTCAAACCCACCGCATCTACTTCTCCAGTACTTTTTAAAGGAGTTAAAAGTGGGCAAATAAGACCGCGTGGTAACATTTTCTATCCTTGGTTAAAAGAGAAATTTGCCTGGCTCAAAATGTCATGTAAAAATATAGCCCCTACAAAAACACCTTTTTTATCAGTTACTCCTACAAGGTTAATTTCTTTTTGTCTCATTAAATCCAAAACCTCAGAAACAGAGGTTTGGTCAGAAACACGTTCTATGGGACTCATAACATCTTCGGCATAAACGGCATCCTGTTTGGTCAAAATTTTTAACCTAGCAGGCATATCTAAAACACCCTTTAATCTCTTCTTTTTTACTACCCAAATTACATCATTTTTGTCAATTAAATCATCAATATGCTTAAGCCTTGTTCTGGGGGTCACACATAGCAGTTCTGATAGGGGCTTCATAACATTGGCTGCCTTGGGTCCTAATCGCTTACCAAGATTTCCACCAGGATGAAACCTTCTAAAATCTTCTGGACTAAACTTTCTTTCTTCAAGCAAAACAACTGCCAAGGCATCTCCCATAGCTAGAGTAGCAGTAGTGCTGGCTGTAGGTGCTAACCCTAAAGGACATGCCTCTCTCTTCACCCCTGTATTGATTACCATATCGCTATGTTTGGCAAGGGTAGACTCCGGATTGCCTGTAAATGCGATCAAAGGGGCCCTCAAACGCTTAAAACTGGGAATTAAAATAGTAATCTCTCCTGTCTCTCCACTATTGGAAATGGCCAAAATTACGTCTTTAGGGGTCACCATTCCCAGATCACCGTGCATGGCCTCTACAGGATGCAAAAAAAGGGCTGGGATTCCAGTACTGTTTAAAGTGGCTACAATTTTTCTGCCCACAATACCCGATTTACCAACACCAGTTACGATTACCCTTCCTTCGGCCTTAATAATGGTCTCCACTGCCTTGACAAAGTCATCATTGAGCCTATCAATCAGTCCCAAAATGCCTTCGGCTTCTATCTGCAAAACCTCTTTTGCCCTTTTTATAATTTGTCTTACTTTCATTTTTTACTGCGAGGTTATTTTTCCAACCAATCTTTTGAAAAATCCTTTTCCAAACTTACTGGATAATCGCCATTAAAACAAGCAAGACAAAAGTTCTCTTGAGCAATGTTAGTCGACCTAAGTAAACCTTCCATGCTTAAATAATGCAAGCTGTCAAGACCTAAATATTCCCTAATTTCTTCTATGCTCTTTGACGCGGCAATCAATTCTCCCCTTGAGGAAAAATCGATCCCATAATAACAGGGATAACGATGGGGGGGACAACTAACCAAAAGATGTATTTCCTTCACTCCAATTGCCCGCAAGGTCTTTACCCTCGTGCGACAGGTAGTTCCTCTAATAATAGAATCTTCTAAGATCACAATTCGCTTGCCCTTCAAAAGCTCTTTTACAGGATTAAGCTTTACCTTGACCCCAAAAGTACGCATAGTCTGGGAAGGCTGGATAAAAGTGCGTCCCACATAATGATTGCGAATCATACCCATTTCAAATGGTAAACCTGTGCCCTCTGCATATCCTAAGGCAACGTAGTTCCCTGAATCAGGAAAGGGCATAACAAAATCGGCATCTACCGGGGCCTCTTTGGCAAGCTCTCTTCCTTGCTGTTTGCGGAAGAGATAGACATTCTGACCAAAAATCTGGCTATCAGGACGGGCAAAATAAATCAATTCAAAAATACAGTGAGCGCATCGGGAAGGCTTAGGGACATAAAGAGAATGAAGACCTTGGTCGTTAATAAATACAATCTCTCCAGGCTCTATATCCCTTATATATTCTGCCTCTACTAAATCCAAAGCACAGGTCTCTGAAGCTACGGCATAGGCCCCATTTTTCAATTTCCCTAAACATAGGGGCCTAAAACCAAGGGGATCTCTGGCCGCAATCAGGGTGTTCTCAGTCATCAACACCAACGAATAGGCGCCCTTCAACTTAGTCAGGGCCTTAGCCAGACCCTCTTCAATTCCCAGATGAAAATAACGCACCCACAAGTGCATAATAATCTCGCTGTCCATGGTAGATTGAAAAATGGCCCCATCTTCCTCCAATTGCCTTCTTAACCGGTAGGCATTGATAATATTTCCGTTATGAGCGATGGCCAAGGTTTTCCCAAGATAATAAACTACAAAGGGTTGAGCATTGCGGAGGATAGAAGAGCCTGTGGTAGAGTATCGCACATGCCCTATAGCAATGTGTCCTGTCAGGTCATTGAGATTCTGCTCATTGAAGACCTCAGGCACAAGCCCCATACCTTTATGTTCTTTCACCTGCTTTCCATCTGAGGCTACAATCCCAGCACTTTCCTGTCCCCGATGTTGCAAGGCATAAAGCCCAAAATATGTGAGCTTTGCCGCTTCGGGATGACCATATACACCAAATATGCCACAATATTCGCGTGGAAATTTTTTCATAGCTGCAATATAAAACAAATTTATTTTAAAAGCAATTACTCAAATACCAATCTGTAAACTTCAGGTAAGTGCCGATATTCTTCTGCATAATCAAGTCCATACCCAACCAAAAAGCCGTTTGCTTTAAATCCTGCGTAATCAAGTTTTACATCTACTTTTCTTCTTTCTTGTTTATCAATCAAGGCACATACCCTTAATGAAGACGGGTTTTTCTGTCTAAGGTGTTTCACCACAAAGGCAAGGGTATAACCAATATCTACAATGTCTTCTACAATTATTACATCTTGTCCTTTTATGTCCAGTTCTATATCCTTAACCAATTTTACATTACCATCGCTAAAGTCTTTGTCACCATAACTTGCTACTCTGATAAAATCAATTTTTAAGGGCAAATTTATATTCCTTACTAAATCGGCCATAAATATGAAACTTCCCTTTAAAATACCAATAAAAATCGGACTTTTACCCTGATAATCTTGCCCGATTTCTCTGGCCAGCTTTTGAACCTGATCTTGGATTTGTTCCCTACTCAAAACGAGTTCCTTTTTCGCCTTTTGCATATTTGCTCCTTTGCCTTAATCAATTTCGTGATAACCGCATTGACAGGGGTAGTAATATTTGCCTCTTTTGCCAAATTAACAATAGCTCCATTTAAGGCATCTATTTCTGTCCTTTTCCCCTTTTGAATATCTTGAAGCATGGAGGGATAGTGTTCCCTCGTAGGGGGTAAAAGGTTATCGTAAAAGTGCCTTAAATATTCAGAAGCAGACTTCCAAAAAAGAGGAATATTCTGATTTTGAGCCACGCTAAAAACTTCTTCAACAATGGCCTTCATTAATTCTCTTGTTTCTGGAATATCTCCCAAGGTCCCGTAATTTACTTCTAAAAGGGCCGCTAAAGGATTTAAGGCACAATTATATAAAATCTTGTCCCAAAGATAAGAAAAAATCTTATTGGATTGTTTGGCAGGAAGACCAACTTGATTAAGGCAATCAACTATTTGACTCAATCGGTTTTCTGGAATAGTGCCACGAGGGGCTCCAATGATAATATCACCAGCACAAACGGTAACCTTAACCTCCCCCGGTCTTAACAACTCTGCTCCAAATATTACCCTCGCCAAAGCAACGTGTTTATTACCCAAGACCTTTACTGCCGTCTCATAATTCCCATATCCATTCTGGGCACAAATTACGACCGTAGTCTGCTGAATCACGGATTTAATATCCTCTACGGCCGCTTTGGTATCATAAGACTTTACTGTAAGAAAAACATAATCAAAATCAGGTCTAGGAATTTCCGATATCCTTTCATAAGCACCTTTCAATTTGACCTTAAAGTTGCCCCAAATTCCTGAAACCTCAATTCCCTCTTCATTTATTTTTTCAATGACAGGCCTTCGACCAATTCCAACCACGTCATGTCCACCTTTTTGCAAAAAAGTAGCAAAAACGTGCCCCAAAGCCCCAAGGCCAAAAACTAGAACCCTCATTTTTTCCTCATTTCCTTTTTTTGTGGGACCGATTTTACAACAGGTTGGCTTTGTGTCAAGCAATTTTCTTAAATTCTAAATTTGCAAAACAACAGCCTTCCCCATGCCAGTTGATGGGAATCCAAAGAAAACAGGACTTATTCTTTGTCTGCTCTCTGGTAGCTACTGTTAGCCTCAATTCATATTCGCCATTATAGACTCTATTCGTTGTCCGAAAGAGGTCAAAACTGAATTGATATTTAGGATATTCGTTAAAAAGAGTGCGTTTAGGGCTTTGCCAAAAGACATTCTTTTGAAGTCCCCATACAACAAATGGAAAAACATCTCCTATACCTATTGGCTCTCCTATTTTCTGCCCTTTTTCTTTTATTGCCCGTAAGTAGGCCTGAAAGACAACCTTTAGTAAATCTGCACTCTTTCTCCCTTGAGTTTCAAGAGACTCATAGACTTTTTTTATCTCTAAGGCCAAATCTGTTTTAGATAACTTGATTTTCTCTATCAGGTCGTATTGAGGCCCATACCAAATACAAGCCATATCTCTTTGAGCTTGAATCTCTAAAGTTAAAATCCCTACTTTTAACAAAGGCAATCTGCCTGAAATCTTCATCTGAGGTAAGGCATTTACCAACACGTTCCCTAACTTTACGATATAATCCTGCTTAGTCCTAGCTATTCCATCCAATTCCTGAGATATAAATTGAGATATTTCTTTAAGTCCAACCGCCAAAGATTCGGTCTTTTGGTATTCTTTTTCTAGTTTTTTGAGGATGAATTCGGCCGTAAATGGAGAGCCCTTTTGTTTACATGTAGAATAATCTTGTAATAACTCTCTTAAATGTTCACAATTCGAAGCCAACCTTTTCAATGTTTTAACAAACACATCCATATAAACTTCCACTATAAATTGGCATGAATCCTTCGCATCTCTTCTTCTTTAATATTCATTTGACGCATAAGTTCAGCCACGCAAGCTTCAAAGAAAATCATGGCCGAAAGTTCAAAAAGCGTTCCTAAGGGCGTTAAGGACGACCCCATTAATTCCCCTACTTCATAATGAGGATAATCCTTTTTCCTGGCCTCGGAAGGGATAATTACCACCAAGTCTGCCAACTTGGCAAGGGGGGATTCTGAATTGCTGGTTACAGCCAATACCTTTCCCCTAAGGGTCTTGGCTGCCTTGGCCGTTTCTACCACTAAAGCCGTCTTACCAGAACCCGAAACCGCCAATAGGACATCTTCTTCACGTAAGGCTGGGGTTACTGTCTCTCCTACCACAAATACCTTTATCCCTAAATGCACCAAACGCATGGCAAATGCCTTGGCTACAAGCCCTGACCTTCCAGCACCTACTACATAAATTCGAGGTGCATTTTTTACTACTTCTATAAAATTAAAAAAATCTTCGGGCCTTATTCTATCTGTAATATCGGTAATTTTTTGCAAAATTTTACGATAATGCATCTTCTATCGCCCTCCTTAAGGCCATTACAGCCATAAATGGGTCCTTGGCCCTAGTTACAAAACTACCTACCACTATAATTGCAGGTTGATACTTCATCAATTCTGGAATATCCTCTGGGGCAATCCCTCCAGCAACGACAAGGGGAATTTGGAAATCCCTAAATTCAGCTAATTCACGAAAGGATTTTCCAAAAGTCTTTTGCACATCAATGGCAGTATGGAGATTAAAATAGGCAGGGGAAAGGGGAACAATCTCAAGGGCTCGGGTTCTTTTATCCTTCACCCCAATAAAATCTACCACTACATCTTTATGCCACCTTTGGGCCTCAGAGGTGGCTGATTGTATCGTCTCTAAGGGAGCAGCAGCACAAACGGTCATCATATCGGCCCCTGCATTAAAGGCCAAACGGGCTTCTAAGGCACCTACATCCATCGTTTTGGTATCTGCCAAGATGAGTTTATCTGGAAATTTCGCTTTAAAATCCGTGATAATTCGAACCCCTACTGCCTTTAAGAGTGGAGTGCCAATTTCCAAAATATCCACTTTTGAAGCTATCCTTTGGGCAATTTCCAAGGCCACATCTGCTTGAATTAAGTCAAGGGCAATTTGCAATAAAGGCTGCCTCATATGTATTTTTTAGCATTAATAAATGCTAAAGGCAAGCAAAAATTTCCTACCGTTTGCTTACGTTGTATTACAAAAGAAGAAATTGTTATGGAAGGGCTATCAGTAAGTTAGCCTTTAATATTCATAAATTTTGAATTCACAGGTCTTTTAATCCGATATTTACGTAAGGCATCCAGCCCTTTACCAATCATGCCAAGTCTATTTTTTAAAGAAGCATAGTTTCTGATCACAATTTGCCCTAACTCTCGCTCACACTTAGCAATTTTTTCTAATATTTGCCTCAAATGTTCTTTAGAATCATCTTTCAAATTTTGGCAACAATTTATCCTGTCTTGAGCATCAATCACTGCAACAAGTTTCATCTTTTCTTGTTGAATGTCTAATAGACGTTCCAAATCCCCTCTTTCTAAACATTGCCTTTGGGCCTTACAATACTCCAAAAGCTGTTCCAACTTTTTCTGCTTCCAAGCTTCATAAGATGACTTTTTATACCCCTGCATTGAGTAAAAGCTCCTTGTTAGTAGTCGCTTTTTGATAATAATCTTGAGCTACTTTCCTCCAAGCGGTATTTAGGTCCCTATATATTTCTGCCAGCTTTCGAAGTATCTGAGGATCATTTTTAGTATTTGATTCCATAAGCTGATTTAAAGAAAAGATGTATATATTCTGTAGACCTACAGAAATTTGCTTCCCCTTTTCAAAGTCCAGAGCCGCCATCAGTTCACTAATAATTTCTATGGCCCTTGAAATGGCTTGACCTTTGGACTCAATATCGTTTTTTTCAATACTTGCTGCAGCATCTTCCAAAAGTTCTACAATCTTATCATAGGCCCTTACCACAAGATTGATTTTAGGTTCCGTTTTCTCTTCGTACTGTTCATAAACACTTGCAAATCCCTTCATAGTTGTCCCCCTTATTTCGTATTATTACTTTGACAATGAGCTTAACTGCTGACTTAGCCATTGCTGCATTTGTTGCATTTGGGCCATATATTTTTCAAGGGTAGTAAATTGTTCATAAAGTTGATCTTTTTCAATATCCAACCTCTTTTCGGTATCTGTTATCTGTTGGTCTAGGTTATCAATATTGGTTTGAATTTCATCCATCCGGGTCTGAACATACCCATTTTGAGTCTCATCGGTGATAAAGCTAAGGAAACTGTCTAATCTAACTGCCACCCCTGTATCGCTCTGAGTAAAAAGATTTTTCACTGTGTCAAAATTGTTTTTCAGGGCATCTTTGAGTTTTGTCTCATCTACCGTATAAGTTCCATCATCGTTTACATTAATCCCTATTTCAAATAGATAATGAGTTGTTCCATCACTAAATGTGACCCCGCTAGTAATTTTGTCCCTTAAGTCTGCCTTCAAAAAGGTTAGGGCGCTATCTCCAATAAGAGGAGGAGCTTTTTGTTCTTCGGTGTAATCAGATTGTTGATTAATGTAGGTAAAGACATCGTTCAATTTGTCAAATAGGTCCTTGATGTTGCTAGTAATTGTGTCTACATCTTTATTTACTGTTAGGTTAATAGTCACCGTAGAGTCTGCATTGAGGAGATTCAATGTAACCCCAGGAATTAAGTCAGTAATAGTATTGCTACTTCTAGTAGCATCGGTTCCATATACGTTTACAATGGCATCCTGAGCTGCCTGAATGGTATTTTCGGTTCCTGTTGTAGCATCATAAAATCCCAGGTCTTGGGCAATGGTGTTATTATAAACATCAAAGGTATTAGCAGTTCCTGTATCCTGAGCAGTAAGGATAAGCCGATAATCACCTGTAGCATATTGCACAATAGAAGCAACAACGCCTGTTTGGCTCGTGTATTGGTTAATCTTATCTTTGATAGTCGTTAGAGAATCCGTAGTATCAATGGTAATATCAATGTAGGTAGTATCACTACTTTTCTTAAGTTCTAAGGTTCCACTCAGATTAAGGGCATCTGTGCTTGAGGTAAAACTACCTGAGCTATCCACCTTGGCCAAGGCCAGTTGTTTAATGGTAAGTTGATAAGTGCCTGGTGTAGCGCTGGAATCGGCTGTAGCGGTGAGATAATCTGCTGCATTTCCAGAGCTTGCAGAAAGGCCTACCGTAAATATATTAAAGGCATCGGCTGTGTTTAACCCCTCTGCCTGTGTTTTCACATTTAGAAGTTTGGTATTTAAATCTTGCCATGCCGACAGTTTATCCTGGTAAGTCTGCTTTTGGGAGTTAAGTAGATCTACCTGCTTGTGCTCTATTTGCATAATTTTATCAATTACGCCCTGCCAGTCCATTCCTGTATATAAACCCGGAATATATAATGTGCCTGGCATTTTACTTCACCTTCCTTATATTTTGATAGATTCTTTTTTCTTCCATTTGATGCCGGATTTGTTCCTTTTGAATAGATTCAATCATATAGGCTACAAAATCCAAAAACTTTTCCCACGGCATCTCTCTAATAACCTTTTTGGTTTGAGGATCAATCACCTTTATTACATACTGCTTGGTCTTTTTGTGAATAGATATGTTTATAATATAATTCTTTTGCGCAATTTGCTTAATTTTTTTCCCTAATTCTTGAGCAACACGTTTTTTGGTTTCTTGAATGTTTAATTCTTTTGGCTGAAATTGTTTTGAGACTTGTGATTTCCCTTGATCTTTTTTAACGGCAAAGTCATAACTTTTGTTCTTGACAAGCCAATCCATGTTGTGGTAATCTATGTTTGTGATTTTCATAGTTATAACCCTTTAAATGCCCGGCGGGATTCCTCCCGCCGAGCTCCCTAGCTACCTCAAAAGTTGAACTACATTCTGAGGTAATGCGTTTGCTTGAGCCAACATGGCCATACTTGTTTGAACCAAAATTTGGTTTTTGGTAAAATTAGCCATCTCTGCCGCCATATCCACATCCCGAATAGTAGACTCAGAGCCTGTGAAGTTCTCAATTTGGACCTGAATTTTCCCCTGTCTGTAAGTGAGTTTGTTTTGAACCGCACCCAAATTAGCAACCACAGCGTTAAGAGAACTAAGGGCGTTGTCAATACAGGTCAAAGCCGTTTGAGCCGAAGAGATATTTGTCAAGTCAATGGTGGTAATTCCACCTGCACCCAAATTAGAAGTATGCACATCTCCGATGGTAAGTTCAATCCGGTCGTAGTTTTGATTTTCATAACCCACTTGGAAAGTAAAGGTCGTTCCAGCAGCACTTGCAGCACAGAACAGAGCCTGACCTGCATACTTGGTAGAATCTGCTAAATTGTTAATCTCCTCAATAATTTGGTGAGCCTCATTGTGCAAGAAGGTTCTTCTGCTATCATCCACCGTATCAGATGCTGCTTCAGTAGCCAGTTCCTTCAACCTAGTTATCATGTCTGTAATCTTGCTTGTTGTTCCTTCAGCCACCTGAATTAGATTAGTCGCCTGAGATGCATTGTTATAAGCCACTTTGAGGCTGGCAATTTCCTGTCTAAACTGGTTCGCAATAGCCAATCCTGCGGCATCATCCGCTGCCCGATTAATCCTGTAACCTGAAGATAACCTTTCCAAAGATCGATTCAAGCTGAACTGGGCGTTGTTTAACCACCTGTGGGCCGTCATGGCCTCAACGTTGTGAGGAATTCTAAATGCCATCTTTCTCCCCTCCTTTCTTTTTATTTTTTAATCCTTTACTTAGATATATCGGCCAAATCCGAAAAACGTTCGGTGGCCATAACAATATTATAAAGGGCATGAGCTGTTTTAAAGGCTAGGTCGGCTTCGACCTCTTTGGTCAAGACCTTGAAATTTTCTGCAATGTTTAGATAAATATCAGCAAGGTCTGAAAGTTTTTCTAAGACTAAACTTCTAGGCAACTGAAGTTTTTTTAAGATTTGGTCTGCTACCTGAACACACTCTTCAATCCTTGCTTGTTTGGCATATACCAAGGCAAGCATGCTCATAATGTGAAGACAGAAACCATTTTTCGATTCAGATAAGGTCCTCTTTAAAATGGATTCTGCTTGGATTAATTGGTTTTGGTTTACTTTTAATTCTGCCAGATGAATAGCTGCCCTAGTATTTAAGGGGTGAATTTCCAACGCTTTAGAAAAGTACCTTTCTGCCTGAGAAATTTCCTTTTCCTGAAGGGCAATGACCCCTAAAAGGGTATACATTTGACTTTTTTTATGCATGTTGGCACTTAAATGTAACGCCCTTTTAAAGTATTTTACGGCCTTTTGTTTTTGGCCTAATTTGAGATTAAAATTCCCGATCTCTACCAGTAAATCAAAGTTTTCAGGCATAAACTCTAAGGCCCTTTCATAATTTCCTTCTGCGAGTTTGGGGTACTTCAATTGGGCACAGGCTTCAGCCAGATTTAGATAATAAGCGGCCTTGTATTCTCTTTCAGAAATAGGGACAAATAAAAGACTCAACTTTTCAGGATTTACCATTAATAAGGTATTTAACGCATCTTGGGGCCGACCTGCTCGCAAATAATCCTGTCCCAAAAAAAGGCGAATGACATCATTATTCGGCAATTCATCCTGCATCTTTTCTAAAAGATTTATGCTACTTCCTAAATTCCCCTCTTTTAAGTAAATATTGCTTAATTGAATCCCAGAGGTAATATATATCCAAGGGCATTCTTCTTTGGCCTTAGGTACTACAACTTTAGAAAATTCCTCTTTGGCCCTTTGGAGATTTCCCAGATATAAATAGGATTGACCCAGATAATAATAGATATAAAAATTAGGTTCTTCTTCTAAATCCTTCAATAAAAGTTTTAGATTTCTTTCCACCTTTAAACGGTTTACTGAAGGGTCCTTATACCCAATATGATATAGACAAATATCCGTAAATTTATTTTCCAATCCTAGATTCTTCACCGCAGGCCCTATTTGTTCATGAACTCGACCTTTAAAACGCAGTTCCTTTAAATTGGGGAATATCCGCAGTTGATAACAACTTTCCTTGCGTCCATTTGCATAAACGTTTACTAATTTAAAATAATACACTTCATTTTTGTCAGGAGAAAAGATTTTCTTATAACTTATCAACTTTTCTACATCTTCCCTTTCTAAACGATCATCTGCATCCAAGTAAACAATATAATCCGAAGTAGCATGTCGCAAAGATTCATTTCTGGCGGCAGAAAAATCATCGCACCACTCAAAATGATAAATTTTGGCCCCGAATTGTTTGGCTATATTTACAGTATTATCTGTAGAGCCGGTATCTACAATAATAATCTCATCTACAGCTTCTCTAACGGCCCTTAGACACTCCGGTAAATTCTTTTCTTCATTCTTGACAATCATACAAAGTGAAAGAGTAGCCATTGTTATTTAAGCTCTATTTCATTTTTTTTCAGCATAATCGGGCAACTCTTTAAGCCCTTTAGCGGTTTCAAAGGCCAGATTAGCCCAAATAAAGCCCTTTTCTTTTAAATTCTCACCAATATCTTGGTAAATACCTATCAATTCGTCTAACTTATGAATAACCTTTGTGGCTGGAAGGTTGATACTTTTTAGGAGCCTTTCAGCCACAAAAACACATTCTTCTATTCGACATTGTTTGGCCAAAACCACTGCTAACATTAGACACAAGGCAATGTAAATCTCTTGGCCTTTGGTGGGAATACCTTCCTTTTCAGCAAGTTTTATCCCCTTTATCAGGTAAGAGGTGGCCTCTTCTGTCTTATTTGTTTTGAACAAAAGAATGCTGCTAAGATGGGCCATAAGCCCAAGGGCGCGAGATTTGACTCCTAATGCCCTTTTGAACATATAAATGGCCTCTTCTATTTCATTTAAGGCCTCATAGCAAAATCCCAAGGTTTCGTAGTAATTAAAAACATAGTCCCTTTTAGAGACAGGAACTATTCCCAACTGGATATTTTCAGGCCGACACTGACTTAAGGTTTCAATGGCCTTTTGAAAATCTTCTTGTTGGAAAAAAAGATTCCCCAAATGATAGAGCACAAAATCATTATGAGGAAATTCATTTTTTAACTTGAGCAAAATTTGTAAGGCCTGATGGCTTTCTCCTTCTTTTTGAAGCAAGTCTGATAAATGGACTGCAGCACTTATGTAAAAAAATGGGTTTTTGAACCTACAGTCTTCATTCAAGACCTGCATGAGATGCTCCTGAGCCAGCCATAATTCATTCAAATTTAGATAACTCATGCCAAGATAGTAGTGGATATCCCAACTGAACTCTCCGGTTGCCACTCTTTCTTTCAAGGCCTTTTTCAAAAAGGGCAAATTGCGTTGAATTTTGGCCTGCCATATTTGGGAAGTAAGATATCCTAGGTGCCTAATTTTTACCCTACTTACCTCAAATTTTACACCTCTTTCGGCCAAAGAAAAACTTATTTGTTCACAAATATCACCCCTAAATTCTATGCCAGGCAAATTAGGGAAAATGCGGGTTTGAAAGGCCGATTCAGGCCACCTACCTTGACGATAATTTAAAATCTCTACGGCATAAGCAATGTCTTTCTCCGAAGGAAGCCTTTGTTTCAAAAATGACAACTGCCTAACATCCCCTTTATTCAATCTTTCATCGGCATCCATCCAGAGGATATAATCAGAGGTGGCATATCTTATGGCCTCATTTCTGGCCTCAGCAAAGCTGTTATTCCAATCAAAATGATGAACTTTTGCCCCAAATTGTTTGGCAATTTTTACGGTCTCATCCGTAGACCCAGTATCCACAATAACAATTTCATCTACTACATTCCTAATGCTCTTTAGACAGCCAGGCAGAAACCTGGCTTCGTTTTTAACAATCATGCAAAGGGATAAAGTAGCCATTTTTTTCTCCTAACTAAAATTTAAGCTATTAAGAGTTTTCGGATTTTAGAGAAAAGTGTTCGGAGGAAGATTACTTTAGCTTTTACAAACAGGCTTGGGAGGATATACTTGCCAAAACTAAACAAACTCAATAAACTCTATAAATTCAATGATAGGAGTATTCCAAACATGGCCAAAAGCAAGACAATTAGATTACTAAAACTCATTAAGCAACATTACGCAAAACTTCCATCAACAGTTCCTCAAGAATATGACCTTCTAGAAAAGGGACAGTTTGTAGGCTCTAAGATAAATGAAGTTACTCAAATTGCTTACATCTTGAAAAAGCGCTTACAACCTCAGGCCCGCATTTTAGACTTGGGAAGCGGTGATGGGAGAGTGGTTTTTACTTTAGCTACCATCTGGGAAAAGGCTGAGATTGTAGGGATTGAATACCATAAATCCCTTTATCAATATAGCCTCAAGCTTCGGGAAAAATTGGGCTTCAGTCCTCAAAGGATAAAATTCTTTCAAAAGGACTATTTTCAAGAGGACTTCAGGTGTTATGACCTTATCTTTTACTATTATTGGGGAACGTGGGAAGAGGAAAAATTGGTTCAGAAATTAACTTCTGAACCTCTTTCCCAAACAATCTTGGTGCTTTATGGTCATGGAATGAACAAAGAGATATTAAAACGCAATTTCTCAAGGGCTTATAGGTTCATTGACATCCCTCAAATAAAATCCTTTGCGTATGTGTTAGAAAAATCTCCATTTATAGATTGAAACGATGCCAGCCACAGACATAAATAATGCCCCCTATCAAACCAATACCTACTAACACTGAGAAGGATAAAAGGCTTAAAGTAAGGGCCTTTTCTGAGGCTACGCCTAGAGAAGACATAAGATAAACAAATCCCCCTTCTCTCAATCCCAATCCTTGAATGGTAATAGGTAAAAGGGTAATAATGGAAATAATGGGAATGGCCACCAGAAAGAAACAAAAGTTAATGTTGATCCCTAATCCTTTGGCCAAAATATAATTCATATAGGAAAGGATGGTTTGAAAAATTAAGCTGGCAACCATGGCCTTAACAAAGACAGGAGGTCGCCAAAAATTGACAAAATCTAAAGGAATTTTTTTAGGCAACAGTCGTTTCAACCCCTTAACCCAAAGAGGAAAAGAGATAAATGTAATCACAAAGATTGAGCCAGATAAAAGCACTACCCCCCTTATGGTTTGAGAGAACAGACCAGGGGCCGCTAACACACCAATGATGGCAAGACATATCAGGGCAGCCAGTCCAAAAATGCGTTCTCCCACAATGCTATATCCCACCTTTAACTTGCTAAAATTATTTTGGGATATAAAATAGCCTTTTACGACATCTCCTGTAATAGAACCCGGCAAAAAGAGATTGAAATAGCAACCCACAAAGTAGTATAACCAAAAAAGCCTGAAGGGGATGTTAATTCCTACAGATGAAGCAACAATCATCCATCGCCAAGCACTGATAGTCTGACCAATAATCATTAAAAAAAGCGCAAAACACCAGTACTTAAAAGAAAAATTCTTTAATACAAAAAGGACTTCTTTTACATCTGTTTTATGGAAAAGCCACAAAAGAAGGCCAATACTGATTGTAAGTCTTATAATAAACATAACTTTATCTTTCATAATAGCTCCTTTAACCAGATTAGAAGGCAAAGGTATCATATTATGATGAAAAGGCAATCGTTTGATTTTGGTCATAGTCCTGGGCATATTTTAAATTCATAACATTTATCTTAAAATGGGCTAGAATATGTCCTCTCCAAAAGAAAACCATTTATTGAATTCAGGCTGGCTTTTTGTCTCTTAGACGTGCTACCAGGATTTTTATGCAGTTTTTAACTACAATACTCCCCCAGGAGGCAGCAGTTTTTCTATGAGGCCTTTAAGAAAGGCAAATTCCTTTTCATGGGCTTTAAGGGTGGATTCAAGACTGGTTTGTCTTTTCTGCATCTGCCACTGCATGCGTAAGATAAATCCCATAATCACCAGCGAAATGGTAATAAAAATTCCAAACATCCACTGCAGGGTGTCAAAGCGGCCATTCATTTCGGCCCGCAGGTCATCAATCCGCTTGTTAAGCTTTTTATCTAAGTCATCAATGCGTTTGTTAAGATTCTTATCCAGGTCGTCAATCCGTTTGTTGAGGTCATCAATTCGCCCAGTCAGTCTTTTATCTAAGTCATCAATCCGCTTGTTCAGGGCCTTCTGTCCCTCTTCTAGCCGAGTTAGCCTTTCTACAATCTCCCTGTCGGTTATCCTCGGAGCTACCTGCACGGCCCTGCTCATCACCGGGGCTAACAACAATATTGTCATAATTAGAACAAAAACAACTCTTCTCACCATACCTCTAACTTATCAAACGAAACTGGCCATGTCAACTAATGAATCAGCATGGGAGAAAAAGGCGGCAGATGAATGGGAATTAGACTTTGACGGAGGTCTGCTGATCGTTTGATTTTGGTAGAGGAATTTGATATATTTGATATTAGGTTAGTCTTTCCTTAATTTACAAGAACAAGTTCAACCAAGCGAGAGGTAAATATTGGCAGTTATTACCTTAAAAAATATCTCTAAAACCTACAAGAAGGGATTAAGACAAAGGCTCAAAGCAGTAAAAAATTTGAGCTTTGCAGTAGAACAGGGAGAAATCTTTGGTTTTGTGGGACCCAATGGGGCAGGCAAAAGCACTACCATCAAAATTCTGATGGGTCTGATTTTCCCCGATGAAGGAGAGGCCCGTCTTTTTGGAATCCCTTGTGTTAAGCCCAAAGCTAGGGGCAAGGTAGGTTTTGTTCCTGAACAACCTGTGCTTTACGACCATTTAAGCGGGGCAGAATTTCTTTACTTCGCAGGCGAATTATATGGATTATCCAAAAGGGAAAACAAAAGGCGAGTCTGGCAATTATTAGAACAAGTCGGCCTTAAAGAGGCAGGCAATCAGAGGTTAAGGTCTTACTCTAAGGGCATGCAACAGCGGCTGGTAATTGCTCAGGCCTTGATTGCTGACCCAGAGCTCATTATCATGGATGAACCCCTGTCAGGACTTGATCCCATTGGTCGGATGGAAATTATGAATTTGATCAAAAAGCTGAGGCAACAACACAAAACGATTTTCTTTAGCTCACATATCCTTCATGATGTGGAAACAGTTTGTGACCGAGCCGCCTTAATTGTTAAAGGAGAACTAAAATTTTTGGGGGAACCTCATAACATTGAAGAAACCTTTAAAAAAGAGTTGCAAAAATGCGTCAGATAACAGCAATTGCCAAAATAACTTTTAAAGAAGGAATTCGGGAAAGGGTCTTTTTAGGAGTGCTTATCTTTTCTGCCCTGGCGTTTTTGAGCTCTGGATTTATCGCAGATTTGTCTATCGGCAATACTCTAAAGGTCACTCAAGATATAGGCCTTTCAGGCCTTTCTCTTTTAGGATTGTTCATCGCTATTTTTTTGAGTACCAATTTAATTGCCAAAGATTTAGATAAAAAGACCATTTACCTTGTAGTTTCCAAACCGATTGCACGGTGGCAATATATCTGGGGAAAATTTTGGGGGTTGTGTATTTTGACATCCTTTGCCCTAGCAATAGGATTTATTGTGTTTCTTGTAAGCCTCTTCTATTTTTGGAAAACGGCCAAGCTTGTCCAAATCCCCCATATTGCATGGGATAAATATTTGATTGCATTTGTTTTTCTAAATTTAAAAATGTTTTTTTTAATAGCCATAGCGGTCTTTTTTAGCAGTTTCTGTAGCAGTTCTTTAATCGCCTTTTTCTTCTCGTTCATGCTCTATTTTATTGGCTCCAATCTCCAGAATGTAAAAATGATCCTCTCAAGCAAGGTTGGTGAGGAAATAAGTCCTGTTTTAAAGACAATATTTAATTTCGCCTACTATTTTTTACCCAACCTCTCCATCCTAGACCTTAAACAGGCGGCTGTCCACAATCTCCCTCTTAAGGGAATCACCCTAATTTTGACCAGTATCTACTCCCTAAGCTATATAGGAGCTTTGCTTTTTCTAGCCAGTTTTATTTTTAGCAAAAGAGAACTTAACTAAGATGCGACGGCTGTTTTTAGGCATCCTTTGTCTTTTAATCAGTATCTTCATTCATAGCTCCCTAAAATGGGAGCTAAAAACATGGATTACCTCACCCTTGCCTCGACCAGAATCAGCCTTAATTTTAAGCGGAGAATTCGCTCCTTTAATGAGCGATTTTTTCTTAGTAAAGGCAGCTGTCTTTTATGGTAATGCAATCAATAAGGCTCCTAAAAAGACACTCTGGTTTGCCAAGGTGCTTTATTTGGCCAGTTATCTTGACCCTTATTATTTTGAGCCTTATTGGATAGCTGGGGTCATCTTGCCCTGGGAAGGAAGAGTAAAAGGGGCTAAGGTTATCCTCAATAGGGGCCTTAAATATCTACCCCACAACTGGGAACTTCCTTTTTATTTAGGGTTCATCAGCTTTTATTTTGAACACAATAACTCAAAAGCGGCTCATTATTTCTTTCAGGCCTCTAAATTACCCAAGGCACCCTCTTATCTATCCTTACTGGCTACTCGCTTGGCGGTTAAAGGAAATGAAACTCCAGTAGCCATTGCCTTTTTGCAGACCCAACTTAAAAATGTGAAAGACCAAGGGTTAAAAAAAAGGCTTAAAAAGAGGCTCCATGCCCTTGAAGCAATCTATTTTCTAGAAAGGGCCTTAAATAAATATAAGCGAATATATGGTAATTTGCCATTGCGGCTTGAGGACTTGGTTAACAAACACATCATTGCTAAAATTCCATCCGACCCTTATGGAGGAAAATTTTATCTTACCAAAACAGGAAGGGTATGGAGCACAAGCAACCTCCACTAAATTTTGAGAAATTCTTTTAGGAATCTCTCTGTGGCTTCCTGCCAGTCAGGTAGCTGATATTTTATGACCTCTTTTAGAGGAAAGGTATCTAGGGCAGAAAAAGGCGGACGCTTGGCTATGGCTTGAAATTCATCACTCTTAGCAGGACACAGCTCTCCGGTCCATCCCATCTTTTTCAGAATAAACTTTGCCCACTCATATCTAGAACAATAACCACTATTAGCGATATGATAAAGCCCAAAACGGCCTGTTTGAATAAGTTCTAAAACTGCCTGGGCCACATCAGGTGTATAAGAAGGGCTACTTATCTGGTCAGCAACAATCCTTAGTTTTTCTCCCTTTTGAGCCCAAGAGATAACCTTTTTAGCAAAATTCACTTCGGTTTTTCCCTCTGCCCCAAAGACCCAACTCACCCGAATGAGATAATGGTAAGGGGTCAAATGCCTTACTTCTTGCTCTCCCAAAAGTTTACTCTGTCCATATTTATTAAGAGGAGAAGGGATATCAGCAATCGTATAAGGACATTTTTTTCGGCCATCAAAGACAAAATCTGTACTAAAATGCACCAGAGGAATCCGATGACGATGGCAAATAAGAGCCAAATTTCCAGGCCCAATTCCATTTATCATAAGGGCCGTGTGCCAATCAGATTCGGCCTTATCTACAGCATTGTAGGCCGCACAGTTAATCACAACATTAGGATTGAAGGCAGATATGGCCTCCTGAACCTTTGTAAAATCCACAATATCAAGTTGTTTATGACCAAGGGGAATTACTTCATGGCCCTTCTGAATTCCCATCTTTACAATATCTCTAGCCAACTGTCCCCGGGCACCTGTAATAAGAATTTTCATAGACACAACCTCACTTGACAACCTAAAACCTTAATATCCATGCAACCTACAATTTTACTTGAAAATACCACTCTAAATTTCTGGCCATAAAAAAGGCGATTTTAGCCAAATCTTTTAGTTAAGGAATCTCTATAATGCTATCATCGCCTACCATTAACTTTAAGGCCTTAGGTAGGGAGCTGTTTTTGATTACTTTGGTATTTCTTCCAATTAAGCCATCTTCTAGGCGTTCAATATTTATTATTTCCACCCCATCCAATAAAACGCAATGTTCCAAACTGGAATTCAATATCCTTGAATTGTGGCCAATACTTGTAAAGGGACCAATAAAAGAGTTTTCTATCACAACCCCTTCGCCAATAACCACAGGACCTCTAATTTGGCTGTTAATCACCTTGGAATGGGCCGGAAGTACCACGCGCCCACTTATATTGCTGTTTATCACTTCCCCTTGAACATTCCGTTTGATCCATTCATCTAGGACAATGGTATTTGCTTCCAAAAGGTCATCTTTCTTCCCGGTGTCAAGCCACCACTCATCTAAAATATCACTTAAGACAGCACACTTCCAATCCAAAAGCCTTTGTATGGCATCTGTGATTTCCAATTCCCCTCGCCAAGATGGTTTAATCTCTGCAATGGCCTCATGAATCTTAGGAGAAAACATATAGACCCCCACAAGGGCCAAGTTGGATGGAGGTTCCTTCGGCTTTTCTATCAATCTTTTTACCTGTCCCTGCTCATCAATTTCTGCCACACCAAAATGCTGTGGATTCCGGACAGGTTTTAAAAGTATTTGGGCATCGGGCTTGTAAGTCAAAAACTGCTCATAAAAATGCCGAAGATTGGTGCCAATAAGATTGTCTCCTAAATACATCAAAAAGGGGCTATCTTGAAGAAAGTCCTGAGCCATCTTTACCGCATGGGCTAATCCAGCGGGTTCAGGCTGAAGGATATAGGTAATATTGGCCTTCCATCTCTCTCCATTACCCAAGGCCTGCTTTACGGCCTCGCCTGTCTCTGGAGCAATAATCACACCAATATCTTTTATGCCCAAATTAATAATATTTTCTAGCACATAAAACAAAATAGGCTTATTGGCAATGGGCACAAGCTGCTTGGCCCCAGTGTGAGTAATAGGACGCAAGCGCGTCCCCTTGCCCCCGCTAAGAACAAGTGCCTTAATCATCTTTAGCCCTCATATTCAAAATTGTTATCTGCATCTTTAAGCAAAGGCCAGTTTTGGTCTCTGGAGGAAAGAAAGGGAGCCCCCTTAGGCCATTTAATTCCAACTTCAGGGTCGTTCCAGATAATACCGGCCTCGTGTTCAGGAGAATAAAAATTGCTTACCTTATAAATTACCTCAGTCCCATCTTCCAATGCCCAAAAACCATGAGCAAATCCTATCGGAACATAAAGCATCCTCTTGTTCTGAGCAGACAGAACTACCCCTACCCATTTCCCATAAGTAGGAGAACCCTTTCTAATGTCTACGGCTACATCAAAGATGGCCCCTTTAACACATCGCACCAGTTTTGCCTGAGCTACCGGATTTTTTTGATAATGCAGTCCCCTTAATGTATTTTGAGAGGAACAGGAATGGTTATCTTGAACAAAAGATTCCCTAATTCCAAACTGTTCAAACTCTGTTTGTTTATAGGTCTCCATAAAAAAACCCCGCTCATCCTCAAAAACCCGTGGGGTAATCAAAACTACTTCTGGAATTTCTAAAGGTTTAAAATCAAAAGGCATGTTTAATCCTTCCGTAAAACTCATTGACCCAGTTCTGATATGTCCCAGACCTTATCTGAAACACCCAGTCCTGATGTTCTAAATACCACCGTATGGTTTTTTTCAATCCTTCTCTAAAATTCGTCTTAGGATACCACCCTAGGGAAGTCTTTATCTTTGTAATATCCATGGAATATCTAAAGTCATGCCCTGGTCGGTCCTTTACAAAGGTAATCAATGACCTTCTAGGGTTTCCATTAAAAGGACCCAACACCTCATCTAGCAAATCACAGATTAGAGAAACAACTTCAATATTGCTTCTTTCATTTTCTCCACCAATATTATATTGCTCTCCTATTTTCCCCTTCCTCAAAAGCAGCCAAATGGCTTCACAATGGTCTCCTACGTAAATCCAATCTCTAACATTTTCCCCCTTTCCATAAACAGGAATGGGCTTGCCTTCTAGGGCATTTAAGATAGTCAGGGGAATAAGCTTTTCAGGAAATTGAAAGGGCCCATAGTTGTTGGTGCAATTTGAAATAATTACTGGCAACCCATAGGTTTTATAATAGGCCCGCACCAAGTGATCGCTGGCTGCCTTAGAGGCCGAATAAGGGCTATTGGGACGATACGGCGTTTGCTCTGTAAAAAAGCCTTTTTCTCCTAAAGAACCATAAACTTCATCAGTACTAATGTGATAAAACAAACACGCCTCTTTTTTTTCTTTCCAATAGAGACGGGCTGCTTCTAACAGACAAAAGGTTCCTCTAATATTGGTTTCAATAAAGGGCTCTGGCCCTAGAATAGAGCGGTCTACATGAGATTCGGCTGCGAAGTGAACTATAGTATCAATCTGATACGCATTAAATATCTTTTTGAGGAGCTCAAAATCACAAATATCGCCCTTTACAAATACATAACGCCCGGGATACAAAGATAAAATATCTTTCAGATTTTCGGGGTTACCTGCATAAGTAAGCTTATCTAGGTTAACAACAACTCCTTCAAAATTGGGTCGCGATAAGAGATATCTAACAAAATTGCTCCCAATAAATCCACATCCACCTGTAACCAAAACATTTTTTAATCTTCTCATTGCTCTTTTTTTATCAGCCCAAGTGATTTTGTCAACCTCTTATTTCCCAACGCAGCAATTCAATTAACACAAAATCATTTTAACCCCAGAAATTTTTACGCTGAATCAGGATTAGCAAAAGAAAAGTTGTTTTTTAAATTATTTTTTATTGATTTTTTTAAAAAAATCAATTAAAATTTTTTTGACATTTTTTAAAAAAGCAATTTAAATTAAAAAGCAATTAAAATGAGAGAAAAGACGATTTTGGCAGTAAATGACAATTTAAGGGCTTTAAACAATTTAAAGGCATCTTTGGAACACTATAATGTTGAATGCGCCACTAACGGCAAGGAAGCCTTAAAGAAGCTTCAATCCAATCCCGTTGATTTAATTGTCTTAGATGTCAATATGTCTGTTGCGGACGGAATAGAGTTCTTAAAACTTGCTCAAACCAGAATTAAGAAACAATGCATTCCTGTAATTGTAATCGTAGCTCAGCCTGATGAAAAGAAACAGATAGAGGCCTTCCAACTAGGATGTTGCGACTTTTTAGAAAAACCCTTCAATGCAACCACTCTAAAAATCAAAATAGAAAGACTTATTCAAATAAAAACCCATATGGAAAGATTGCAAACAGAAGTTTTACAAAAGGCCAATGAGCTTGAAATGGCCCTTAAAAATGCCCAAGAGCAAAAAAATTATTTGCAGTCAGTAATTAATTCCATAAGTGAAGGAATATGGCTTATAGATTTTGATTATACTGTAAGACTTGTTAATAAAAAAATGTGTGAAATACTTGGTTTCTCCTCTGATTCAATTGTAGGGAAAAAATGTTTTGAGTGTTCAACAAATCCAAGTTGTCACACGCCCTTGTGCCCTATAGAAAGAATCAAAAAAGGGGAGGATTACGTAGAAAAGGAAACTATTTATACAAAACCTTCAGGAGAAAGGCTGTGGCTTTATAAAAGTGCTGTTCCGTTTAAAAACAAAAGCGGTAAATTGGTTGGAGTGATTCAAACCTTTCATGATATTACAGACAGAAAACAAGTAGAAGAAGAATTAAGAAATACGTTAAAGGAATTGAAAGAAACACAGGCCTTTGTAGTTCAGCAAGGAAAACTCATGGCCATTGGCCAAATGGCAGCAGGCATTGCCCATGAAATGAATAATCCTTTGGGGTTTGTGGCAAGCAATTTTAACACCTTACAGGATTATATGAAGGATTTATTTACCCTTTTCAAAGCCTATAAGGAATTAACAGAAATAATAGAAAACAATTCTAAAGACCCAAAGGAGAAAATCAAAGAAATCAAACAATTAGAAGAAGAAATAGATTTAGAATTTATTTCCGAAGATATCAAATCTTTATTTAAAGATACCAACGAAGGCATCAAACGCCTTATGGACATTATCAAAAGTCTAAGAGATTTTGCTCGTATAGACCAAGTAGAGGAATATTCGGAGTATGACATCAACGAGGGGATAAAAAGCACCCTAATTCTTACCAAGAATGAATATAAATACTATGCAGAAGTAAAGACAGAATTAGGAGATGTTCCTCCTATTTATTGTCATCCATCTAAGATTAATGAAGTCTTTATGAATATTATTGTCAACGCCGCTCAGGCAATAAAGGAGCAAAATAGAGAAGAAAAGGGCACAATCGTCATAAAAACCTACCAAGATGGTAATTATGTATATTGCCAGATTTCAGACGATGGTCCTGGAATTCCTAAAGAAATTCAAGATAAAATCTTTGATCCATTTTTTACCACCAAACCCCCAGGAAAGGGCACTGGATTGGGGCTTAACATTTGCTATGATATTGTGGTAAATAAGCATAATGGGCAGATATGGGTAGAGAGTGAGCCAGGGAAGGGAGCAACTTTTTTTGTCAAATTGCCTATAAGACCAAATTTAGAGGCGAGAAGGTGAATAGTAAAAAACTTCTTTTTGTGGATGATGAATCTCAAATTTTGAGTGCCTTAAGAAGGGACTTTCGCAAGAGTCCTTATAAGTGTTTTTTTGCGTTAAGTGGTCCAGAAGGCCTAGAAATCCTAGAAGAGGAAAATATTGACCTTGTGGTAGCCGATATGAAAATGCCTGGAATGGATGGATATAGCTTTTTAAAGACCGTTAGAGAAAAAAGGCCAAACATCATAAGGGTGATCCTTAGTGGCTACACTGATAGAGAAATTGTGTATAAATCACTTATTGATGGTACTGCTCAAGCCTATCTCAGTAAGCCTTGGACCAAAGAGGAATTGATAAATTACATTCATCAGCTATTTGAAGTTCAGGCCATCTTTGAAGATAAACACTTATTAGAGCTTATCAACTCCGTTTCAAATTTGCCTACCATTGAAAAACAACATCAAAAAATATTGGATTTGATTAAAAGAGGTGAAGACTTGCCCAAAGTGGCAAGTGCCATAGAAGAAGACCCTAGTATTATAGCCGATGTCTTAAAGGTAGCCAATTCTGCCTTTTACGGTCAGAAAAATCCTATAAGTTCAGTAAAAAGAGCCGTAGTATTTTTAGGAACAAACGTAATTAACGACATCATCCTTTCTCTTGGGATTATCAACAGCTTTAAAAAAATGGGCAAGCATAAGCTAGAAATTGAGAAGTTTTGGCAACATGCCAATTTAGCCAATAAATTCATAAACTTTCTCTATAAAGAACTATTTGAAAAAAAGCTTCCAGAGGAATTTTCGGCTGTGGGACTTCTTCATGACATTGGTATTTTATTTGAGCTTGTTTACTTTCCAGAAAAATTTTCCCAGATATTAAGTAGGTTTCAAACCCAGTCTGAGAAGAACTGGGTTGAAATAGAAACAGAAATTATAGGAGCCCCTCACACATTGTTAGGAGGATATTTGCTAAAGTGGTGGAATTTGCCTTATCCGGTTATTGAGGTTACCTTATTCCATCACAATCCCTTAAAAGAAGGGGTAGTTAACCAAAAGGTAGCCAGCCTTACTTACATCTCAGATTTCTATGCCAGTAAGTTTCTTGGAATGAAGCCCTATTCTCCATTGAATGAAGAAATATTTGCGGTTTTAGAAACAGATAGGGAAACAATTGAGGATAAAATTAGGAAGTTTGCTCCTTAAGGAGAAATAAATGCAAGAACCCCATAACATTTTAATTGTAGATGATGAGGAAAACGTATTAAAGGCCATAAAAAGGATGTTTAGGCCTTACAAACTTATCAATTGTATTACAACCAGCGATCCGTTGGAAGCCCTTGAAATTATTAATAAAAAAAACATAGACCTCATTGTCACCGATCAGCGCATGCCAGGGTTAACAGGAATTGATCTTCTTAAAAAGATTACCCCCAAACATCCAGATATTGTGAAAATAATCCTTTCTGCCTACTCTGACCTAAATGTAATTTTAGAGGCCGTTAATGAAGTGGGTGTATATAAATTCATTCTTAAGCCTTGGAATAATGAGGATTTCTTGCTTACAGTTATTAGGGCACTAGAATGGAAAGAACTCGTAGGCAAAACCAAATCGTTGCAAGAAGAAATTAAAAAAAGAGATACCATTTTGGCTTATTGGGAACAGAAATACCCCGGAATTACCAAAGAAAAAACAGATGAAAACGGCGAGGTATATGTAGAATTAGAAGAAAATCTAGAGGAACTGTTAAAATGAGGGATGTAAATGATATAAGTGTCCTTTTTGTTGACGATGAAGTAAGGATTTTACATGCCATTAATCGGATGCTAAGACGAGAAAAATATAAAAGGCTCTTTGCCTCCTCCGCCAAAGAGGCCCTGGAAATCATGGAAAAGGAACCTGTGCATGTCTTGGTTACCGATTTACGAATGCCAGAAATGGACGGTCTCACCCTCATTCGGAAAGTAAAAGACAGGGACCCCGATATCGTATGCGTGGTAGTAACTGCTTATTCTCAGGTTCCTACTCTATTGGCTGCTATTAACCAAGGCCATGTTTTTCGGTATATTACCAAACCTTGGAATTCAGAAGAAGACTTTAGAAAAATCATTGAAGAGGCCATCCAATACCATATGCAACAAAGTGAAGAAAAAAATCTTATTCAAAGGCTTTTTCTTCAGAATAAAATCCTAGCAAATAGTGTGAAGAAATGCGAGGAAAAGCTGGAAACATTGAATGAATACTTTGTTAATCAGATAGAACCCCTTATAAAAAATCTAATTCAGGAAAAATCACCTCAAGAATATGAAAGTGCCATGCAAAAATTGGAAGAGTTTAAAAAGAGGTTTTAAAAAAAAGGCCAATCAACTCTAAGGAACCCCTTTGGAGCAGGCAGGTGAGGCTTAGAAGATTTATTGACCGTTTTAGTTTTTTATGGCAAGATGCAAGTTATGCAAGCCCCACATGCCATTTTGCTTCTCTCTTGTCCCGATAAAAGGGGCATCGTAGCCTCTGTCTCTCGCTTTATTTACCAAAATGGCGGCAACATCGTTCATGCTGAACAATACACCGATACCAGCCAAAACCGCTTTTTTATGAGAATTGAATGGGATCTTAAAAATTTCCAATTAAAACGGGATAAAATCGCTCAAGCCTTCATCCCCATAGCCAAGGAATTTAAAATGGAATGGCGACTTCATTTCAATGACCATATCCCCAATGTAGCCGTTTTTGTCTCAAAGACCTCTCATTGTTTGTATGAACTCCTTTTAAGACAACGCTCTGGGGAACTTATGGGAAATATCAAACTCATCATCAGTAACCATTCCAATTTACGGTATATTGCAGAAAATTTTGGAATCCCCTTTTATGTTCTGGCTGTTACCCCTGAAACCAAGATAAAGGTAGAAGAAAAGGAATTAAGGCTTCTTCAGGAACATGAAATTGAGCTTGTTATCTTGGCGCGCTATATGCAAATCTTAACCCCAAATTTCGTCAACCACTATCCTAACCGTATTATTAATATTCACCATTCATTTCTTCCTGCCTTTGCAGGTCCCCACCCCTATCATCAGGCCAAGGAAAGGGGCGTAAAGGTTATAGGGGCCACCAGCCATTATGTTACCCCAGAATTGGATGCGGGACCCATCATTGAGCAAGACGTAATTCGAGTTAGCCACCGGGACAGTATTGAAAACTTGATTCAAAAGGGAAGAGACATCGAAAAACTTGTTCTGGCTCGGGCCGTAAAAATGCACCTTGAAAATCGCATTATTGTTTATGAAAACCGCACCATCGTCTTTGACACCTAAAATTTTGGAGCAAGAGGCAAAAATAAGGCAATTTGCAGAAGTAGCTGAGAATATATTCGCCCCTGCTTATCCTGTGGTAGCCAAGCAAATTCTTAAAACTGTCAGCCTAAACAGGGGACTCGCCTTGGACATAGGAACAGGATCGGGCCTTTTGGCTCATGAACTTTCAAGGCAATCTGATCTAAGGGTTGTGGCCTTGGACAACAAACTTAAAATGTTAGCCATTGCCCAAGAAACACTCAAACAAAAAGATGATTTAAATAAAATATATCTTTGTGCTGGGGATGCAATAGAACTTCCCTTTAGAAATGGGAGTTTTGACTTAGTTGTTAGTCGTGGCTCCTTTTTCTTTTGGCAGGATAAAATAAAGGGGCTCAAAGAAGTTCATCGGGTTTTAAGATTCGGCGGAAAGGCCATGATTGGAGGTGGGTTTGGGACCAAAGAAATTAAACAAAAGATTGCCTCTCAGGTCAAGGCAGTTTATCCAGACTGGGAAGAAAGGGTAAAAAAACGATTCAAAAAATTTTCTAAAGAGAAATTAAGTGCCCTGACAATGGCGGCTGGGATAACAAAGGCAAAAATTATCCATGATGAGGCCAATATCTGGATTGTTTTTCAAAAATGAAAGATTTGTTTAAGGCAGCTCAGGATATGAGATATCTTTTAGCTCAGGGCTATCCTAAAGTTCAAGCCCTAACATGGGTTGGCAATAGATACCAACTGAGTAAAACTCAAAGAGAATTGTTGAATCGTGGAATCGTTGCTCCCCTAGTTGCCCTCAGAAGATCTCAAAAAAAGGCAGGGCTTTGGCGATTACAAAAAGCAGTCCTGGGCATAGATGGACACAATGTACTTATCACCATAGAGAGTGCCCTTAAAGGCAAACAATTGCTCTTGGCAAACGATGGTTTTGTAAGAGATATTTCTGGTGTCTCAAGCAGTTATAGGACAACCAATTTCACCTGGAAGGCACTTGAAATGATTTTTGTTCTTTTTTCTATTTATAAGCCTTTCTGTACAGATTGGTATTTCGATGCCCCTTTATCCCATAGTGGCTTGTTAGCCCACAAGGTAAAAAAGATGCTTGAAGCCCATCGGTTTACTGGCAAAAGCCAAGCCGTAGCGGTGCCTGAAAAATTTTTAAGAAATTATGACTTAATTGCTACCAGTGATAGTGCATTAATTGATATTTGTGCCGAAGTTATTGATTTAGCAGGAGAAGTGATAAATTTCTTCGGCCTAGCAAGAAGCAAGAATTTTTTATCTTTTTTATAAGGAGTCAGCCATGAATACATTAGAGGCCATTTACAGCCGAAAAAGCATTAGGGGATTCTTCCCCCAACCAGTACCTAAAGAATTAATCAAAAGGGTTTTGGAAGCTGCTTGTCAGGCCCCTTCGGCCTGCAACATGCAACCATGGGAATTTATAATAGTTCAGGCAAAGGCCAGAGAAAACCTCATAAAGGCCTTACTTGATGCCTATGAGAAGGAAAAGAGGCCATCACGAACCCAAAGTAAAATTCCAGCCAAATATAAAGAAAGAATGCAAAGTTTATTCAATGCCATAAGGCCCTTTACAGAAAAGACGCCTCGTTTTGACACCTGGAGAGGCAGCTTGGAATTTTATCAAGCCCCGGTAGTTATTATTGTAGGGAAGGATAAAAATATTGACTATATTCGCTTGCTGGACATTGGCCTGGCCGTAGAGAATCTCATGCTTGCCGCTCATGAATTGGGACTAGGCACTTGTCCCATTGGACTTACCTTGAGATATGCCGATGTCATTTCTAAAACCCTTAACTTGCCCTCACAACTGGAATTGGTTTTGACCATTGCCCTTGGATATCCCAATCCAAATTTGGAAGTCAATAAATTCAAGGCCCCCAAGATAGGGATAGAGGAATGTATAACCTGGATGGAATAAATTATAAAGGACAAATACCCCAAAATTTTTCTTGCTTTTTTATTCTGAAATGTGCTAGTTTTGCACTAGATTTGTTCTCTTCGTTTCTAATTAGGGAAGGATAAAAGGAATAAACAATGGGGCTTGGGTCTAACTCCTCAACTCATTCAAACAAAAAACGGACAAGCTCACTCAAGCTGGTCATTGCTCTAGGTTTTTTTATTTTTGCGGCTGAGTTTTTTATTATGGTTTTCCTTAAAGGAACCTTCACCTTTCCTGCTAATGTGGAAAATTTGGTAGATGCGTCCATCCTCTTAATTGTCATGTCTCCTGCCCTTTTTCTGCTATACCAAGAGCTAGAACATAAAAAACGTATAGAGATAAACTTAAAAAGAGAAAGGGATAAATTCAAGGCCATTTTTGAGGGCTCTGGTGATGGAATTAGAATTATAGATACCAATTTTAACGTCATGAGTGCAAATAACGTAATGGCCCATCTTGCAGGTATTTCTGTAGAGGAGCAAATAGGGAAAAAGTGTTACGAATCGTTCCCTTCAAGTGACTGTGGCACTCCAAATTGCACCCTAAAGCGAATTTTGAAAGGGGAACCTATTGTAATTGAGGAAAGGCTTCGGAGTACCCCTCGGGGCAAAGTTTGGATGCAACACTCGGCATCTCCCTTAAAGAATGGAGAAGGGCAAATTATAGGCATTATTGAAATCTTCAGGGACATCCATTCCCGAAAGCAGATGGAAGAAGCCCTTCGAGAGGCAGAAAGGCGTTACCGCACAGTGGTAGAAAACTCCCCTTCAGGCATTTTTGTGCTCCAAGATGGGATTTTGAAATTTGTCAACCCAAGGTTTGCTTTTATATTTGGATACCCTCACCCCAAAGATTTAATCAATGTTGAATTGAAAAAGCTATTTGATAAACAGGAATACCATCGCTTGAACCAGCTTATAGAAAAGGTCATGAAAAATGGAAGGATTATTCAACGTCTAGAACTCCAAGGGGTTAAGGCAAATGGAGAAAGGGTTATCTTGGGGCTAACAATATCTAAGATTGATTATCAGGACAGACCGGCAATATTAGGACAAGGAGCAGATATTACCAAACGTAAGGAAACAGAGAAAAAATTAAAGGAGGCCTTGGACGGATTGAAAAAAATGCAGGCTCAGCTTGTGCAACAGGAAAAAATGGCCTCTATCGGCCAATTGGCCGCAGGTATTGCCCATGAAATGAACAACCCAGCAGGCTTCATTGCCAGCAATTTTAGAAATCTGCGTGAGTATATGGAAGACTTCAAGGCATTGCTTAAAGAGTACCAAAATCTATTAATCAAATTGGAACGGGGCCAGGAGATAACAAGGACAGAAATAGAAAAAGTCAGACAGTTTGAGAAAGAGGTAGATTTGGAATTCATGTTAAATGATATCAAGGAACTGTTTGAAGAAACCGAAGAAGGCATAAATAGACTTACAGAGATTATCCAAAATTTGAGGAACTTTTCTCGAGTGGATCAAATGGGAGATTATACTGAATACAACATCAACGAAGGTATAAAAAGCACTCTAGTGATTGCCCGTAATGAATATAAATATCATGCCGAAGTGAAGACAAAATTAGGAAATATTCCACCTGTCTATTGCCACCCAGGACAAATCAATCAGGTACTTATGAACATTATAGTTAATGCGGCCCAAGCTATAAAAAGCCAAAAAAGAAAGGATAAGGGAACCATCTTCATAAAGACTTATAGCGACGACGAATACGTATATTGCCAAATTTCAGATGATGGCCCGGGAATACCAAAAGAAATTCAAGATAAAATTTTCGATCCATTCTTTACCACCAAAGAACCAGGTAAGGGTACTGGATTGGGACTGAGTATTTGTTACGATATCATTGTAAACAAACATAAAGGGGCCATTTGGGTTGAAAGTGAACCAGGTAAAGGGACCACTTTCTTTATAAAGCTTCCTCTTAAGAAAACTCCAACAGAGGGGAATAGGCCTATTTTGGGACATTTAGACACCATCTTATTTTAGTCAAATTTTTCTCTACGCTAAGTTCAAATCATCCTTTATTTGTCCAAAATGGTCAATATTGGTAACAAACTCAATTTTTCTTCCCTTCTGGTCAAAAAAGATATCCAATTTTAAAAATTTGGCTGGAAATAGAAAGGAAGGTAGCTTATCTGCCCATTCAATCACCGTAACCCCATCGGGATCCAAGTACTCCTCTAATCCTAAAGAACTCCACTCTGCATTGGGTTCTAAACGATAAAGGTCAATATGATAAAGGGAAATGCGACCAGGATATTCATTAACAAAGGTAAAGGTAGGACTGGTAACAGGGTATTTTTCAGGGACATCTAACCCCTTAGCAATACCCTTGGTAATCCACGTTTTGCCAGCTCCCAATTCTCCACAAAGCAAAATCACATCTCCTATCTGGGCCCTTTTTCCAATCACTTCGCCCATCAGCAAGGTTTCGGATGGGCTTTGAGCGTAATAAACAAAACTGTATTCCCTCATTCTTCGCCTTCTCTTGCTACAACTTCCCAGGCCTTTGGGAGATAATTGGCTAGCTCTTGGGCCAATAAGCCTATGCCTCCATTTTTTTCTACCCATAAATCTCCAGCCAAACCGTGTAAAAACACACCTAAAATGGCGGCCTCTTTGGCAGATTCCCCTTGAGCCAAAAGCCCACCAATTACCCCAGTTAACACATCCCCTACTCCTCCACTAGCCATGGCTGGATTGCCAGTAGAATTGATGAATATCTCTCCGTCAGGAGTTGCTATCAATGTGCGCGCCATTTTCAAAACCACAATGACCCCATATTCAGTTGCTAGCTCCTTACTTACCTCAATCTTATTTCTTAATACCTCAGGCACACTAGCCTTTATCAAACGGGCCATCTCGCCAGGATGAGGGGTCAAGATAATATCCACCTTTCTCTCCTTAAGAATGTTTAAATCCTGGGCCAATACATTCAAACCATCGGCATCAATTACTAGCGGGGTCTCTGCTTCAATAATTATCCTTTCCAAAAGCTTCCTTATAGAAGGAGCGGTTCCCAAACCCGGACCAAAACAAACGACCTTATACCGTAATCCAGAGGTCTTTATTTCGTCCCAAGCCTCAGGGGCAAGAAACATCCCTTCTGATTCTGGCAAAGGAAGGGTCATGGCCTCGGTCAGCTTTACCTCCAAAATGGGATTCAGGCTCTTAGCAACACCCAATGTAACAAGGCCAGCTCCAATTCGAAGGGCACCTAAACAGGCCAATGTAGCCGCCCCTGTTTTCCCAGGGGAACCGGCAATCACCAATACATGGCCGGCTTTGCCTTTATGCATATCTACCGGACGAGGAGGCAAAATATCCCTTATGTCATCACTTGTAACCAGATGGTGTTTTAAATTAAAGGTAGCCACTACTTGAGGTGGAATCCCGATATCTATAATTTCTAGCGCCCCTACATAATGAGCCCCTGGATAAATGATTTGACCTATTTTGGGTAACCCAAAGGTAACGGTCAAATCTGCCCTAACCGCATCTCCCAAGGGATAACCGGTCTCACTACCTAGACCAGTAGGCATATCTACAGCCACTACAAATCCTGGAAAGGTTTCATTTATAAAAGAGACGGCTTCTTTAATAAGTCCCCTCAATTCGTTTTTCAAACCTGTACCTAAAAGGGCGTCTATAATAAGGTCACAGGCAATCAAATATTCCCTCGCCTTAAACCAACCAGTCTCATCCTGCACTTCAACGATGGGGACTCCTAACTTCTCAGCAATCTTGAGGTTTACAGCGGCTTCCCCCTTAAGTTGCTCTTTTTTCCCCAAAAGGAATACTCGAACCAAATAGCCTTCCTCATGTAAATACCGGGCGATTACTAACCCATCTCCCCCATTATTGCCCTTTCCACAAAGGATTCCAATAACAGCCTCTTGAAGGTGTTTGAGAAAATACTCTTTTATATGTTTGAATGCCCCTCTGCCTGCATTTTCCATAAGTACTATACCTGGAATCCCCAGCTCTTCTATAGTAAACTGATCTATCATTTGCATTTCCTTAGCTGTAACAAGTTTCATTCCTCTTCTCCTTTTATTGCCCTATATAATACCACTACTGCCACAGCATAATGGCCATCGTGTGTTAAAGTAACTTGACTTCTAAGACCATTCTGTTTACAAATTTCACTGGCTCGACCATAAAGACAAAGGATTGGTTGGCCTGAAGGTAAATTTTTTACCTCTATAAGTTTCCAATGCAATCCCTGCCTCCACCCAAGCCCTACTGCCTTGGCAAAGGCCTCTTTGGCCCCGATTCTAGCAGCAAGTTCCGGCCAAGGACTTTTTCGCCGCAGGCAATGATTAATTTCATCTACAGTAAATATCCGTTTTAAGAAACGCCTTCTCCAACGTTCATATAATTGCTTTATCCTTGGGATATAAACCACATCTACACCTATACCATAAATCATCTTCCATTCCTTGCTTCGCTCTATCTTTCGCAATGTCTTAGAATTTCCACCATTTCTCTTACTGCCCTTTCAAAACCTACTAAGACCGCCCTGGCCACAATACTATGTCCAATGCTAAATTCATATATCTCTTTTACCTTTGCCAAAGGATAGATATTGACATAGTTAAGACCGTGTCCGGCCTTTACCATTAACCCTAGCTCATGGGCATATTTCACAGCCTCTAATAAACGCTCAAGCTCCTTTTTCTGGTCCTCTCCTAAAGCATCTGCATACCGCCCGGTATGTAATTCAATTATTTCTGCTCCGGTTTCTTTAGCAGCAGTAATTTGGTGGGGTTCAGGGTCAATAAAAAGGCTCACCTTAATATTGCCTGCTTGAAGACGCCTTACAGCTTCGGTAATCTGGTCTTGCATCCCTGCTACATCTAGCCCCCCTTCAGTAGTCAATTCCTGCCTTTTTTCAGGGACTAAAGTGGCAATATCTGGCTTGACATCAAGGGCAATTTTTATAATCTCTTCGGCTGCAGCCATTTCCAAATTCAAGCTTGTTTTTACTGTTTGTCTCAATATATATAAATCTCTTTCTTTAATGTGTCTCCTATCCTCTCGCAAATGGACAACAATGCCCTCTGCCCCAGCCAATTCTGCCAAGGCCGCTGCTACAACCGGGTCTGGCTCATTGACACGCCTAGCCTCTCTTACAGTAGCCACATGGTCAACATTAACTGCCAATTTTGCCATTTTAATCCTCCCAATATGGTTTATGTTTTAAAACTTCCCACAATTTACGCATCATTTTTTCGTGTTTAGGGTGGTCATGGTGATACCCTAACAAATGCAATAAGCCATGAATGAGATAAAAATCTATCATTTCCGCCAAATCAAACCCACATTCTTGAGCCTCTCTAGTAGCGGTATCTAAAGAAATAACAATGTCGCCTAACAAATCAGGATGCAACCCAAAAGACTCTCCTTCTTGCATACAGAAGGAAAGAACATTTGTAGGGGCGTCCTTTTGACGGTATCTTTTGTTTAATTCCCTTATTTCTTCATCTGTCGTAAAACGAATTCCGATCTCGGCGTTATCAAGGCCCAAATATTCTAGTAACCGTCTGATTTTATTATTTACTTTCTCTTCTTCAATTGTTCTTCCCATCTCTTGACCTATCCAAATTCTCACCTTGTTCTCCTTTTTTAGGCAATTCAGGATATTCAATCCTAGGGTGAAAAATCCCTATAAGTACCTTAGTAAACATGCTTTCTATTTTATGGATATCCTTAAGGGTTAATTCACATTCATCAAGCTGTCCGTCCAAGAAGAGGTTGGAAATAACCCTCTGGACAGTATTTTGAATCCGAGAAGGAGAAGGGTCAACCAAAGAACGACTGGCCGCCTCCACAGCATCGGCCAGCATCACAAGACCCGCTTCCTTCGTTTGAGGCTTGGGGCCAGGATACCGAAAGTCCTCTTCCTTCACATTAGGGTCTTGCTCTTTTGCCTTATGATAAAAATAGGTAATAAGGCTCGTGCCATGATGTTGCTTAATAATATTTATAATTGTATTGCCAAGATGATATTGCCCCGCTAGTTCTACTCCGTCTTTCACGTGGGCCATAATAATCAGGGCACTCATAGAAGGATTCAATCTTTCATGTCTATTCTCAATTCCTATCTGGTTTTCTATAAAATAAAGGGGTTTTTTTAGTTTTCCAATATCATGATAATAACCCGCCACCTTACCTAAAAGGGGGTTGGCTCCTATTTCCTCGGCAGCGGCTTCTACTAATTGGGCTACAATAACGCTGTGATGATATGTCCCAGGGGCCTTTACCATCAATTCCTTCAAAAGAGGCTGATCCAAGTTGGCCAATTCTAGTAACCGAATATCACTGGTATACCCAAAGATAATTTCTACAATTGGAGTCAGGCCCAAAACAACAATACCACTGGCCATACCTCCTAGCAAGGATAAACCCATATCTATTATTCCTTGTGAAAAGTGTGTATCTTGATGCATTATGGCCATACAGAAGGCAAGCGCCGCCTGAATCAGTCCCAACTCCAGTCCTACCCTTATCAACTTGCTTCGATGGCGGCAAGACCGAAGTTGGAAGGCTACCCACATTCCGCCTACAAGAAAATATACAAAAAAGCTGGGAGATTTGGCCATAACCCCTGCCAATGCAGCCATGAGAGGGGCTAAAGCAAAACCTAGTTGAGGTTGGGTAAACAAGGTAAGGAGCATGGTCGCCCCGTTAACCGGCAAGGGATATACAAAAGCTGAAGATGAAAAACAAGAAAAATTTTGGGCAAATAGGCTCGCAACCTCCAGTCCTACTCTTGCCAATACAGAAAAAAATAAGACATTGCTTAGCCAAAAAATAAAATTACTCTGGCTTCTTAAAAAAACAGGGTTAAGCCATCGGGTCACTACTTGAGTTGTTCCTAACAAAATAAGAATCAATCCATTCAGGGCAAAAAATAAGAGAGCAGAATCCTTGCGTGACATCTGCTTTTGCTGAGCCTTCAATTTAACAAGCTGCATTTGATCAATTCGTTCTCCCTCCCTAACAATCATTTCGCCCTTTTTGACTTGATAAAAAACAGGCTTAACTTTTTTTACTGCCTCTTCTTTTGCCCTTTGGGTCTCTAAGAAATTAAAGTATACATTGGGTTTCAATAACCTCATGGCCATCTTCAAAATGACTTGAGCCGTCCCTTTATTTATCTCGTTATAAAGCATGTAGCGTTGCTGTTTAATCTCCTGCCTGGCCTCTTCGAGACTCAAAATCCTATCCAAGTTAAAAATCCTTTGTCTGCGAAGGGAGTTATCATAAATAAGCACAATGCCATATTTACTTTTTACCAAAGGCGTTTTATCTTCAACAATCCCTCTCATATAGAGAGGTTCTAAAATCTGATATAACAATTCCTCCGTCCGAGGAGAAAACTTCTCCTTCTTTAAAGTCTCAAAATCAGATATCGTAAGATGGAGCGGCAAAATTTGTTCAAATTTTTTCTTTAAGTCTTTGTCCGAATAAATTTTCAAGGCCCCTTTTTTGTTTTTCACCACCGTTTGAGCCAATTCTCTAATTTTGTTTTCTTCTATAAGCCTTCGCATAAGCTCAAAGGCCTGAGCAATTCTAGACTTCAAGTCCTGCCATACGCCTTCTTTAAAGTTATAAATGGGCGGCACTTTGGCCATGGCCTCTTGACGATATCTTTCAGTTGCTATGGTATCCTCAACCAAAAAGTCCCTCTCGGCCTTAATATCGCTTTGGGCTATATCCCCAAGTTTATATTCCTTTGGGGCAATAATCAGACGGGGGAAAAGAATAAAAGAAATCAAAAGGCTGGCACCCAAAAGCAATAAAGTAGAAAGAATTTTAGGATATTGGAAAAAAATTGTAACTTGGGAAAGGAAATAGCCAAATAACCTTTTCGGTAAAGTTTGGCTATTCTTATTGCTCTGTCTTGACATACTGTTTGTAGCTCTTTTGGTTTTCGTACTTTTCATACGCCCGAATAATCTCTCTGACCAAACGATGTCTAATTACATCGGCCTTTTCAAAGAAAACAAACTTGATGCCCTCAACACCTTTAAGGATCTCTTTAGCCTCGGCTAGACCTGAAGCCGTGCCTGTAGGCAGATCCACTTGGGTAATATCCCCTGTAACTACTGCCCTAGAGTTAAATCCCAAACGAGTCAAGAACATCTTCATTTGTTCAGAAGTAGTGTTTTGGGCCTCATCTAAAATTACAAAGGCATCATTCAATGTTCTTCCTCGCATAAAGGCAAGTGGTGCTATCTCAATTACCCCTCGTTGGATGAATTTGGCCACTCTGTCGAAGTCCATCATATCATGAAGGGCATCATAAAGGGGTCGCAAGTAGGGATTTACCTTCTCATAAAGGTCCCCCGGCAAAAACCCCAGCTTTTCTCCTGCTTCTACTGCAGGACGTGTTAAAATAATTCGCATCACTTGCCCTTTCATAAGGGCAGAAAGAGCCATTGCCATGGCCAAATAGGTTTTCCCAGTCCCCGCAGGACCAATTCCAAAAACAATATCATACCTTCTAATGGCCTCAATATATTCTTTCTGAGCCTTTGTTTTTGGAGTAATCACCTTTTTCTTAGATACAACATAAACTGTATCTAAGAAAATGTTTTTTAACTTAGTATTAGAATCTGCCTGTAATAATCGAGTTGCATATTCAATATCACTTGGATAAAGAGGATAACCTTGTTGTAATAAATCGTAAAGTTGTTTAAGCAAATTAGAAGCTAAATCTACTTCAAACTTTTCACCCTCAGCTATGATTTGATTACCCCTTACATTCAACTTTACGCCTACAATCCGCTCTATGAGTTGAAGATTAAAGTTCCTCTCTCCCATCAACCTTCTTAAAAGATTTATGTCATCAAAACTGAGGCTATTCATTTCCTTTTTTCTCACTGGCAAGCCCAAAACTCATCCTCCCTTAAAACAAAAAATTAAAGGGGCTTTATTTTATAAAAGCCCTAAAAAATAATACCACACCTCTAATGAGAGTGCAATTCCCCAACAAAGAGGGTGCAGGACACTGTCAACTATCAACCAATTAAGGTGTGGGGGTTCTTTTAGAGCAAGCGCAGATTTTGGGGCAAAACTTCTTGACTTTTAAATGAGTTCGTGGTTTAACGCCCTTGCTATGTTTCAGGTAAAGATAATTCTTGAGGCAATTTTTTTAGGTCTCATTCAAGGACTCACGGAGTTTTTGCCTGTTAGCAGCTCTGGTCATTTAGTCATCGCGCAACATTTTTGCCCTGAACTTGCTAAATACCCTCTTAGCTTGGATGTTACCCTACATTTGGGGACACTTCTTGCGCTGTGTGTGTATTTTGCAAAGGATCTAATTCAAATGCTTCGGAAACCTCGGACATGGGTTCCTATCATCATAACAACCCTTGTTACGGCAGCTATTGTTTTTCCTTTTAAATCAATAATTGAATCCACTTTTAATTCACCTCAGTTGGCTTGTATTATGCTGTTTTTTACCGGAGTCTTTCTCTTTTTGGCTGCTAGGGAAACTGAATCAAAGATAAGTCAAATGGACAATTTGGGGATAGTTTCGCCCCAAAAGGCCTTTGGGATAGGGGTAGCCCAAGCTTTAGCGGTCTTACCTGGAATCTCTCGCTCAGGAACCACCATTTCAGCAGGAGTGCTTTTGGGATTAAAGGCAGAAACAGCCGCAAGGTTTTCTTTCCTCATCGCTATCCCTATAATCTTCGGGGCAGGATTACTTGAACTACCTAAAATAACTGCCTTTCCTTCAACCCTTTTGCTTCCTTACGTTCTGGGATTTTTAACATCTTTTGGGGCTGGCTTGTGGGCGATTAAGTGGCTCTTAAAACTCCTAGCAAATACCCAAAAGTCTCTCAAATATTTTGCTTATTACTGCTGGGTCGCAAGCCTCGTCTTTTTTATTCTCCTAACCTTCGCATAAGGTTATTTCAAGGTTTGGAAGGTCTGGGTATCAATTACCAAAAGTAGCTTTTCCTGTTGATTTACTACAAAAGCAAACCTATTATCAGGGCTAAAATAAATTTTGTGGAATTTACCCCCTATAAAAATAGAGTCGATTATTTCTTGGGACTCCCTTTCAATAACCATAATAACATTATCGTTTTTACGCCCTGCTAAAACATATGCACCTAAGGGAAATTTTACTTGAAAATCCTTAGGCAATTTTGCTTTTTGGGGGAAAGACATTTTAAGCCCTCCGTTTTGTAAATTTAAAAAATTTTAGTTTGCAAAATTCATGCTAGATAAATCTTAAACGCCCTTGTTAGACTTCTAAGTAATATTCCTTTTTGAATTGAAGGAATTTTCCCACCCCAAGTATTTCTTTCCCTTTGCAATTTGACTATTATTTGCAAAAAATGTAAACGTTAGAATTATGTATGCTTATACCTACAAAGATGGAAAAATGCCTAGAATAAAAAATGCAGCGGTTGGCGTTCCGCTTTACGCTACTTTCACATTTTTTAGGAGGAGAAAAATGGACAAGCATTTAACCCAAAAGATAAAGGGACCTGAAGAGTTAGAGGGCGATTTATTTTCGCTTAAGGAAATTGAACGTAATTACGAAACAAATCACTCTAAATCTTTTTTAGATTATCAAACCAAGCTAAAAGAATTCTTCCTTACAAAAGACAAGCTTTTGGGAGAAGAAATCCTTAAACAAATTTCTTCACTAAAAGATAATCAGAAAGAAAACAAGATCTTTATAGCCATGCTCCAAAATTTGATAAAGGCCATTTTAAAATCGGATGAAGTAGTAAAACTGGGGATTAAGATGGCAGAAGTATTGCCTGGCCTTTTGGGCAATGATATAGCGGAAGAAAATAAGTCTCGATTAATAAAAGAGTTATACTTTGAGTATCAAAGGCTCAAAGACAAAACTAATTTAAAGCCTCCCATCTTTGCCGCAAAACAAACATTGATGGAAAAAGCAGTTCAAACAATGCAAGCAGGACTTCAAGAAATTGACTTAAAAATTAAGCAGAATCAAGAAATATTGAAACAACTGGCTACGTGGATAAGACAAAAATAATAAAAGGCACTTAAAGTCAAAGCCATTTTGAACTTGTTGATATACTTTACCGAATATATCTTTGTGGAAATCTCTGATGAATTGATAGGATAAAGTTTTTATGGTAACCTTTTAAAGTGGATTAACAAAGGGGAGAAGTTGTTGAATCAAAAGGAATTTTTCGAGCAATTCAAACAAGCCGAAGCATATTTAAAGCAGGGTCAGCACGAAAAGGCCAAAAAGGTTTATGCCGATCTTCTCCAAGAATTAAATCAGATGCCTTCATCTGCTGAATTGGAAAGTAGAAAAAAACTTATTCAACAAATTATTAAACATATAGAGACAAAACAAAACGGTTCTTCTAATCAGATTTTGCAAAACCATATCAATTCAAGTAGTCCAAGTGAAATATACGAAAAGGCCCTAAGTTTTAAAGAATTAGGATTATATAAAGAGGCTATAGAGGAGTTTAAAAAGGCCTTAGCCAAAAGATATAAAATCATCGATTCTATTCTAAACATTATTGAATGTTTTGAAAAGCAAGGGTTAAAAATAAAGGCCATTCAATTTTTAGAAAACCTTTTAAAAACCAGGCGTTACCGTAAAGAGGATATTGACCAGATAAAATACGAGTTGGGCAGGCTTTACGAAGAAGTTGGAGCCTATGCAAAGGCTATTTCTTGTTTCCAAGGAATTGAATCTAAGCAGATATTTCCTGACCTAGAAAAAAGGATAAAATCTCTTTATATAAAAATTAAAGGGGGAACAAGATTTGATTATCTCCTCCAAGAAGGACTCATTACTAGAGAGGACCTCCAAAAGGCAGTAGCAGAATCTAAAAAGGAAAACAAAAGCGTGGAATATGTTCTTATTGAACGTTATGGCATACCTAAAAATGAAGTGGGCAAATCTTTGTCTCTCTTTTATGGCGTTCCCTTTATCGCCTTTGACCCTAGTATTCCTATCCCTGTAGATCTTATAAGCAATCTAAAATACAAATATCTTAAAAGCAATTATTGGGTCCCTATAAAAAGAAAAGGGGATAAAATTGTCATTCTTATTGATGATCCTCATGATCTCACCCGAACAGATATTATCAAAAATCTGTTGCAGACCACAAAGTTAGAGTTTGTAGTAGGAATTCGTGAGGATATAGAAAATTTCATTGACTATTTTTGGGGACAAGCAGAAACAGAAGGAGAATCAATAAGGGAATTGGTCGAAGGATTTGAAGAATTTGAGGAAACTCCAGAAGAAATCCAAACAAAGGATGAAGAAGTTAAAGAAACAGATAGCAAGGTTGTCTTGTTTGTGAATAAGATGATCTTAGACGCTTGGAGAAAAAGGGCTTCAGACATCCATATAGAGCCATCTTCTAACACAAAAATGACAAGCATCCGCTTTCGAATTGATGGAATTTGCCAACCATATATTAATATTCCCAATAGCTTTACCAAGGCCGTAGTTTCTCGAATCAAGATTATGGCAAATTTAGATATTGCAGAAAAGAGGCTTCCCCAAGACGGCAAGATAAAATTTAAGCAAAAGGGCAAAGTGCTTTTGGAACTTCGGGTAGCAACACTGCCCACCGTAGGAGGACATGAAGATGTAGTACTTAGGCTCTTGCATACAGGCACACCCCTGAAATTGAGTGAGCTAGGAATGTCTGAAGAAAATTTAAAAAGATTCCAAAAAATCATTACTGAACCCTATGGTTTAGTTTTGGTTGTAGGCCCTACCGGATCTGGTAAAACTACAACGCTCCATTCTGCCTTGAGTTATATCAATACTCCTGATAAGAAGATTTGGACAGCAGAAGATCCAGTAGAAATTACCCAAGAAGGATTAAGACAAGTAGAGGTACATCCCAAAATAGGGCTTACCTTTGCCCGGGTAATGCGAGCCTTTTTAAGGGCCGATCCTGATGTAATTATGATTGGCGAAATGAGGGATGAGGAAACAGCTAATACTGGTATAGAGGCCTCTCTTACTGGTCATTTGGTTTTTTCCACCCTTCACACCAACAGTGCCCCAGAAACCGTTACCCGTCTTTTGGAAATGGGGCTTGACCCTCATAATTTTGCAGATTCTCTCTTAGGCATTCTGGCTCAAAGATTAGTTCGAAAACTTTGTTCTAAATGTAAAGAGTCCTACCACCCTTCCAAAGAGGAATTCAATGAGATTGTAGAAGAATATGGAGCAGAACACTTTGGGCGCTTAGGAATAACTTATTCACCAAATTTAACCCTCTACCGGGCAAGGGGTTGTGAAGTATGTGGGAATACCGGATATAAGGGACGAATCGGAATCCATGAATTACTAATTAACGATGAAGACATAAAAGTTTTGATTAAAAAGAAGGCCCCAACTGAAGAAATTAGAAAAAGGGCCATTCTCAATGGAATGACGACCTTAAAACAAGATGGGATTGCCAAGGTATTCAAAGGCATTACTGACATTAAAGAAGTAAGGCGGGTGTGCATTAAGTAGCCCAAGTAGGGGAGTAAGTTGAAAAAAGACAATTTCTCTAAGCAACTTGCCAAAAAAGAAGGTTTGTGGCAATATACTGGCACTCTTAATTTTAGTAAGGAGAATATTGATTTTTGGAAACAGTACTTGTTACAGGCGCAACGGGATTTATTGGAAGTCACCTAGTAGAAAGTCTCTTAAAACAAAATTATAAAGTCTATTGCCTTGTCAGAAACAAATCAATTTTGAAATGGTTAAAAAAAGTCCCTGTGGAAATTGTAGAAGGGGATTGTGAAAGTCCATCTTTAAAACTTCCCCATGTAGATTTTGTCTTCCACCTTGCTGGAAGAATCAAGGCAAAAGAGCCAGTCTCTTTTTATAAAACTAATCTTTATGGAACCATTAATCTATTGAGGATTATCTCCAAGCAGCGGCCTTTTGTAAAAAAGTTTGTCTTTGTGTCTACTCTTGCGGTCCACGGAAAAGATGATACTAAGATCATTCGCCCCGAACACTCCCCTTACCCTCGCAGCCATTATGCTAAGAGTAAATGGTTGGCAGAACAAGCCGTTTTGGCTTATAAAGGAACCTTCCCAGTAGTTATCTTTCGTCCCACTGCAATCTACGGTCCCCGAGATAAAGAATTTCTAAGTTATATCAAATGTATCAAACATGGAATAGCACCTGTTTTGAATTCTAAAGGAATTTTAAGTTTCTGTTATATTTCTGACCTAGTTAATTTTCTAATTGCCTCCATTCAAAAGGAGATTCCTAGCGGGAAGGCATTCCTCGTAAGTGATGGTCAAGCGTATACTTGGAAACAGGCCATTTTAAACATTGCTGAAGCTTTAGGCAAACACCCATTGATTCTCAATATCCCTAAACCATTAACTATGACTATGGCCTTCGGGTTCCAGAACATAAGTCATCTTTTAAACCAACCTTTTATTTTCTCTTGTGATAAATTAAAAGAAGTCTTCCAAAAAAGTTGGTTTTGTGATATTTCACAGTCATGCAATTTTTTAGACTATGTTCCTCAATATGATTTTAAAAAAGGTATAAAACGCACTATACATTGGTACCAAAAACAGGGGTGGTTATAAGAATGGATATTTTTACCAAATGTTTTGTATTTAAGAGCCAGGTAAATGGAGTAAAGGAAGCAGGCAGATATTTTTATTTTCGAAAAATAACCTCAGCTCAGGGTCCAGAGGTCATTTGTAAAGGTCGTAAGATGATCATGCTTGGGTCAAATAATTATCTAGGATTAACTGAAGACCCAAGGGTAAAAGAAGCGGCTATCAAGGCCACCCAAAAATATGGAACAGGATGTGCTGGCTCTAGACTTTTAAATGGGACTGTAGACATCCATGAAGCACTTGAAGCACAAATTGCTGAGTTTTTTGGAAAAGAAGCCGCTATTGTTTTCTCTACAGGTATGCAAGCCAATCTAGGATGTATCCAGGCCTTAGTAAACCACAACGATATTGCTATTTTGGATAAATATGACCACGCCAGCATTATTGATGGATGCCGTCTATCTATGGGGGAATTCAAACGTTACCCTCACAACGATATGGAATGTCTCAAAAAGCTCTTAGAGAAATATTCTGAGAAAGGGAAACTGATTATTGTAGATGGCGTTTTCAGCATGGAAGGTGACTTGGCCAATCTGCCCGAAATTGTAAAGCTGGCCAAAAAATATAATGCTAGAACAATGGTAGATGATGCCCATGGAATTGGGGTAATAGGAGAAAACGGCAGAGGAACGGCTGAATATTTTAATCTCGAAGATGAAGTGGACATCATTATGGGCACTTTCAGCAAGTCTCTTGCCACTATTGGAGGGTTTATTGCTGCTAAGGCCGAAGTAGTAGAATATATAAAACATGTGGGGAGAGCCCTATTGTTCAGTGCTAGTTTAGCCCCTCCTCTAGCAGCCGCTGCTAGTCGAGCTCTAAAAATCATAAAAGAAGAGCCCGAAAGAAGACAAAGGCTTTGGAAAAATACCAAATTTTGGCTTAATGGTTTGAAGGATTTAGGATTTGATACCGGTTATAGCACTACTCCTATCGTGCCTGTTATTATTGGAGACGAAGAAAGAACATTTGAAATGTGCCATCTCCTGGAAGAAAATGGGGTCTTTGTAAGCCCTGTGGTGCCTCCTGCCGTGCCTCCTGGCAGGGCACTTCTTCGAACAAGTCTTATGGCCACTCATACCTTAGAGCAGTTAGAACGGGCCTTAGATGCCTTTGCCAAAACAGGCCGTATGCTGGGGATTATTTAAATGATTGAAATCAAAACAATTCAGGATTCAAGGGGAAAAAAGTCTTTTTTGTCTTTGCCGTGGCAGATCTATACGGGCGATCCTTATTGGGTCCCCCCATTTCTCCCAGATGTGGAATTCCTTTTAAATACCCATAAAAACCCGTTTTATGAACATGCCAAAATAGAGCTTTTTTTGGCCTACAAAGATAGAAAACCAGTTGGCAGAATTGCGGCTATTATAGATAAAAACTACAACGATTATCATCAAGAAAAAACTGGCTGGTTTGGTTTTTTTGAAACCATAAACAATTCTGAAACCGTAAAAGCCCTTCTAGATGCCGTCCGAAATTGGCTGGCTAAACAAGGTATGAAAATTATGAGAGGGCCTGTAAATCCCTCTACAAACGAAACTTGTGGGCTGTTGGTAGAAGGTTTTGATGACCCCCCTACTTTTATGATGGCCTATAATCCTCCTTATTACCAAATCCTTTTAGAAGAATATGGTTTAGAGAAAGTCAAAGACCTCCTGGCCTATGAAATGCCCCTCCCCTTTGCCTATAAGCCGTTAAAACGTCTAGAAAAAATTGCTATTCGAATAAACAATCGATACCCTCATCTGACGGTAAGAAATATAAATATGAAATATCTAAACGAAGAATTGGCCCGGATAAAGGAAGTGTATAACAGTGCTTGGGCACCCAATTGGGGATTTGTCCCTATGACAGATAAAGAAATTGATATCATGGCCAACCGTTTAAAACCCTTGGTTGTTCCAGAATTGGTGTGGCTGGCAGAGTGGAAGGACCACCCTATCGCCTTTCTCTTTTTTATCCCTGACTACTTTCAGGTGCTTAAGCACTTAAAAAACGGCAGGCTTTTCCCTTTAGGATGGTTAAAATTTCTCATTTACCGTCGCAGGATAAACAGAATAAGGGCCATTACTTTAGGAGTTAAAAAGGAATTTCACCACACTGGTGTCATTCCGTTACTGCTATATGAGGCAGGTAAAGCCCTAACCCAATTCCCTTATACACGGCTGGAATTCTCGTGGATTCTTGAAGATAACCTGCCGGTCATTCGACTTACGGAATTCACTCCCTCTAAATTAACTAAAAGGTATCGAATCTATGAAACAAAGATATAATATCTACCTTTTTATAACCAAAGACCCATTTTAACTCAATCAATAAAGCAAGAGTATCCATTATCTGAATACAAAGGGCGTAGCGGCTGGCAGTTTAATAGGTAAATCAATCTCTTTAGCGGGCAGCCTCAACTTGGTAGACCTTGAAATGCGCATACATCTAGTTTTACCTTCTTTATAAAGAGATAGGGCCTGAACATGGGTTGGTGGCCACTCTGCGGCTGTATAATACACCACCCTTTTTCCAAAGGTATGTTTCAAGACAAAATATCTTGAAGACCAGTCTAAATAAGGAGTAGTTGCGCACTTTTTATCCTCAAACCAGAGCTTCGCCTCTGAAACCAATTCTCCTGAAAGGGTATCCAAGACCAAAAATCGTTTTATATCAGGGCGATACACCACAATATGACGCATAAGATTATGCTTATCCGCGGCTTGGGTCTTAACCAAATATCCAAGAAACTGACCTTGAGCATCATATACTTTAAACATAAATGATTCCTGAGAATAAACTGTTGAGGCTACACAAAAGAAAAACAAAAACATCAAAAAAGTCAGCCCTCTTTTCATACTTCACCTCCTATTTCTGACTAAACTGCAACTGTGTTCTAATAAAACCTAAGCTCTAAAAGGATTTAAGTTCTTTCCACCAATCTCTGTTTAATAAGTTGGGCCACCTTTTCTCCTGAAAGAAGCATCCCACCAAAGATTGGTCCCATACGATAAGAACCAAAGGTGGCGTTGGCTGCCATACCTGTAACAAATATGCCAGGATAGGCCTCTTTAGTATTTTCTACCGTGGTAGTTTCGGCTATTTCTGCCCAAAGAGATTTTTCGCCTTCAATTTTGCCACTAGGAGTAAGCAGCCTCTCTCCCATCTTTCTTTCAATAATTTTCATTACCTCAGTCGTATGTCCTGTAGCATCAATTACATACTGGGCCCTTACTACCAGGGGGTCCACATGCAATCCTGTCATTTCTACAGGAGACCAATTAATAACCAGCCCGCAAACCCGCCCTTCTCTTACCACTACATCTTCCACAGAAATGCAGTTAAACACCTTAACCCCTGCTTGGCATGCCTTGGCACAAATTACCGTCGTGGCCTCAACGGCATCGGCGGTAAAATATTCCTCATTATCATTATAGGGAACAGCCTTTATTCCAAATTCATCTAAAATCCGCTTTCCTTCTTTTTGAACCACAATTTGATTAAACATCATCCCCCCACCCCACATACCTCCACCAATACTCAACTTGCGTTCAAAGATAGCCGTGTTATAACCTGCTTGAGCCAAATAGTAAGAAGCAACCATCCCTGAAGGCCCTGCCCCCACAATGGCTACATCTAACCTTAAGGCCGATTTAAGCTTTTCGGTAAATCTTTCAATAATTGCCTGAGAAACCATTAATTCATCTAATGGCATAATATTTCTCCTCCATTTTTCTCAAATTTAGACGCACAAAATCCAAAGAGGGATTTAAATCCAATGCTTGTTTATAAAAGAAAACCGCCTCTTTTCCTTTACCCATCTTCTCTAAACTCAACCCAATATTGGCATAATCAATTGCCGAACTTGGCTCAAGTTTAATCGCTTTTTTAAAAAAGTCAACTGCCCTTTCATATTCACCCAAATGGAAATAACAGATACCAAGAAAGCTATAGATCTCTTTCTGTTCAGGATCACAGTCCAGGCTTTGCTGAAAAAAGGCTAGGGCCTTTTGATATTCCCCTGTTTCTTTATAACAGCACCCTAAATAAGCAAGAATAATGGCCCTGTCTTCTTCAACAGGCCGGCATTTAAGGGCCTTTTCAAACCGCACCTTGGCATTCGCATAATCGCCCTTTTCAAAGTGAAGCCTACCCTGGTAAAAATAAACCACGTAGTGGTCCGGAAAACAAGTTTTTAATTCCTCTAATAAAAATCTTTGCCTTTCTCCACTAAATTGTTCAAAAGCAAGTTTTGTTAAAAAAAGTGGTAAGCTTGCCCCCTTTGCCCTTTGCCAAAAGTCAGCTCCTGGAACAATTACATACACTGCGGGGATATTTAACAGAGGATGGGTTAAGTCTACAATCAATACCTCTAAATCCACACGGCTCAAGCAAGAAACCATGTTTTCTATTTCCCTTTTTAAGTTGGCATCAGATACATCTGGCAGATCCGATAGACATTTAATTTCATCTCTTTTAAAGAGATAATCAATTTCTGCCAAATTATTTGGCTTGGGTAAACCGCTAGGTACGTAACCAGGGGAACCAAGAAAATCTCCTGCTAATTGAGCCGCTTCGGTTAAGGCCCTTATAGCCGCCTTCTCAGGACTTGTATGGGTTCCGGCAGTAAAAACAATTTCACTAGTCACTTGGTCTTTTACTGTCGGTTCTGCTTCTGAGCAAGAATAGACCTTGGGATCATAGGCCACCACCCCAACGGTAGGAATCCCGGTATTTAAGCTAAAATCTTTTAAATACACTTTGATACCTGCTTGGGAATATTTATCCAAAAGACTTTTAAGAATTTGAGCCTTAACAAAAGAAGTTTTGACTGTAGGCGTAAATATTTTTTGTTTGGCAATGAGGGCACACACATGCCTTTCTACTACCTCAGATAGACCTTGGACAATAGCTTCTTCCAAAACATTGCCTGCTGAACTTCCATTAAATTCATTAATGGCCACGAACCAATCAAAGGGAATCCAAACTTCTTCCTGACGGGTTAAATTATATCCCTTTGTCCATCGTAAGGGAAATTTTTCAAAAATAGACCTAGCTCGTTCTAAATTTTTTTGATCATCTACTGATTTGGCAAGCATATCTAAACCAAGGGCATTTCTGACCTTAGGATAAAGGGCCGTTTTAAAATTCCCTGAATTATGTTTAAAACTAAAATAAGAAAACCTCTCTACTAATTCCATAATAGCACTGGCTTCGGCCTGCTCTGGGGTAACCCCTTTGCCCATTTGAAAGAACTTCCCTGTAATCTTTTTCCCTTCTTGGCCGTAAAAACTCACATAAACTGGAATTCCTAAACGACCTTGGTCAATTCTTTCAGTTTTTTGGAAAATATTTAGCCCTATCTGTTTTAATTTTGTCTTTGCTTTAAGACAGGTTTCTTGAGGACTAACGACTTTATCTTGGTCCAAGGTATATGATTTAAAAACGTCTTTAAGACGCATTGTTTTCCTCAGCAATTTCTATGGCCCCATAGGCGCATACTGAAAGGCAATGCCTACAACCAACACATTTTTCTTGGAAAAAAGAGACTCGCATCGTCTTTCTATCTACCACAAAACACTGACCAGGACATCCAGGGACACAGGCGGTACAATGAACACATTTATCCTCGCGCCAGTGAACATTTTCTACCACAGGCCTTATATCTACATTAATACTGCTCAAATAGGCCATTGCCCTTCTCAAATCTTTCTCTTCTCCCTTTATTTCAAGGGTCAAACGTCCTTTTTTGCCAGGTGAAACACTAGCCTTTAAGATATTAATTGTCAGATTATAATCACTAATGAGATGGTAAGTCACGGGTTGCTCTACGGCTTCAGGGGGGAATATTAAAAGATATTTTTTACTAACCATGACCAACTCCTAACTCTTCTAATGTGACTGCAGGGCTGGTAAGGGTAAACTTACCTGCCTTAATCCACTCCTTTAATGTCTCGGCCACTTCCCTTGCCCTGGCATAAGAGGAATAGGTACCGGTAGGAACCCTTTTGCCCCCAATCTCTATTTCCCCAGTCTGCAGTTCTGCATAGGTCACTTCTTCTAAAACTTCTGTTTTCCCTTGAGGATAAGCCTCTCCATAATCCACTACAGGCATAATGATATCTTCATTGGTAACCAAAGTATAGGAAAGAATCTCTTCATTTAAAATAGGGATTGGGATTCCTACTCCCAGGGCCAGACTAACCCCATACCCCCGAAGAGACACTCCTCTAATCCAATAACTGTTCATCCCTTTTAAATCTCCTATCAAGGCCAAAGTCCCGGCTGGGCGCGTAGGAAGTCCCTTATTTGTTCGAGGCACTTTAGGGCAATGTTGGGTCCCATGCCAAACAACATACCCTATCCCTCCTCCCAAAAATATCCGTGTGCCTACTCCTATGGTTTTGTAATAAGGATCATTAAATAAAGGAGAAAGCTGCCCTGCTGTAGCGTAAGAGGCATTACCCATCCTAGGCAATAAGGCCCCCATGTAGGTGTAAACCATTTTAGAACTTAAATTTACGGCCACATTATAATTTTGATAAACATTGCGAGGATTCCATAAAAAGGCGTTATTAACAGTATGGACGTTGATAAAACCGGTAAATTCCTTCCTGGGATAACAGTGTGTTCCATAGGCATAGGCTTCTATCTTGATATCCTGGCCGGCCACAAATTCTTCAATCACATGTCCCCCACCATATTTAAACATGCCGGGATAAACTTGGTTACGAGGGTCGTCTTCAGGGAGGGCTGTAGCTCCAAGGTAAAAATCAGCGGCTGCAAAACCTGGATAGGCAGGGACTCCATTCAAAAGGACTTCTCCACCACCCAATTTAATAAGAGGTTGAGGTTGTTTTATATTTACCAACATCCCTGAAGAGCACATGGGGCTGAAGGTTCCTGTAGTAACTACATCTACTTCTTGGAGTGTCTTTTTAACCCCTTTTTCCTTTACTACTTCTATAATTTCCTCCGCGGTCACTACAACTGCCTTCCCTTGCTTTATCCTTTCATTAATCTCCTCTATAGTTTTCATCCCCACCCTCCCATACTAGGTTTTATTTTTCTATAAGTCATCAAGGCTATTGTCAAGGGTCAGGAAAAACACTGAAGCGGAGCAATTGAGTAAAAAAACAAAAACGGGAGTCAAAGCAGGCTATAAGCCGGGTTCTGTTCCTAAAAGGGGTTACCCCCTTCTAGGTAGTGGCCATTCCTCTGGGATGCCAGTTACCTGGCACCTCTAGCGACCTACCCGAGGGCATCGGGCGGGCCACCCTTACCTCCTTTATTAGGAGAACGCCCTCCTATTTGGTCTTGCTCCGGGTGGGGTTTGCCTAGCCAAAGGGGTCACCCCCTTTGCTGGTGAGCTCTTACCTCACCGTTTCACCCTTACCCGCATCCCGTGGAATAGTAAAGCTTATTCCACGGGACCGCTGGCGGTCTATTTTCTGTGGCACTTTCCTGGAGTCACCTCCACTGGGTGTTACCCAGCACCCTGCCCTGTGGAGCCCGGACTTTCCTCCCGTAGCTTTAAGCTACGAGCGGCCACCCACCTGCTTCAACTCCCGTTTTTGTTAGCTATGGCATAATTAGCCAACTTATCGGCCAGCTTATTGTTTTCTCTCTTAATATGGTAAATTTGATATGTAAATTTATTTAGAAGCTTTTTAACTTCTTGGTATAGAGCCCTCAAATGACTTGCCTTTATTTTATAATCGCCCTGAATCTGTCTTACAACCAATTGTGAATCTAAATAAATATGTAAGTTCTTTATTCCTTGTTTGCAAGCCTCTTTAAGGCCTAAGATAAGGGCATGATACTCAGCCTCATTATTTGTTTTTTTTCCTAAATAAAAACATTTTTTAAAAATGCTTCCGTTTGGAGAAATAATAACAATCCCTGCCCCTGCCTGACCCGGATTCCCTTTACTAGCACCATCAGTATAAAGGGAATACCAATCAGAAGCAAGGCGGACTTTACTCTCCTTCCTCTTTGTTCCCATTATTTTCTAAAATTCCCTTCCAATAGATGATGCGTTGGCAAGTAGGACAAGTCATAAGTTTATCACTTTTCAATAATTCATTATATTTCTGGGGTGGAATCCGCATATTACAACCTTCGCATACCTCAGCATCTACAGCGACAATTGCTCGACCATTACGGCGCAAACGGATAAAATCATAACGTTTTAATAATTCTTTATCGACATCTTTAGCCATTTCCTCTCTTTTATGCCTCAATTCTACCAATTCTTTTTTGAAATGGGAAAAGGACTGCTCTAATCTTTGGCGGGCCTCTTTTAATCTCTTTTCTAATTCCTTGACTACCTTTTCTTTTTCAGCCACAACTTGTTTTGCCTTTTCAATTTCATCCATAGCTACGATAATCTTCTCTTCCCATTCAGATTTCATTGCTTCCAGGCTATCAATCTCAGTCAAAATGGCTTGATATTCTTTGTTTGTTTTGACTTCTGCCATTTTCTGCTTGCTCTTTTTAATCCGATCTTCACAACTTTGGAGTTCAAACTCTGCCTCCTTTTTAATCTTCTCCCTTACAGAAAGCTCGCTTTGGGCTGTTTCCAAGCCCTGCTGGGCCTTCTGCAATTCGGCTCGAAGCTCTTGAATGGCTTCAGGTTCTGTTTCCAGCTCCCTAGTAATTTTACTTATTTGGAGATCCACCTCTTGCAACTTAATAAGATTTAACAACTGTTCCTTCAATTGCACCCTCCTTTATTTATAATATTTGTAAGGAGATTTCTCCTCAAAGATAAATATTTCAACTTCTTCCTGCCTTTGCTGGATAAATTTGCCTATTTTCTCCTTTAAAACAGTCAAAACAAATTTTTCTGACTCATAATGACCAACCTCCACAATCAAAATGGGAGCATATTCATAGTTTCTAGCGGCATGGTATTTAATCTCTCCTAATACCAGGGCATCTATATTTTGCTGTAAACAATAAGGAATTAATTCTGCCCCACTCCCTCCACAAACCCCAATTTTGTGAATTTTAGAGGTCCTTCCAGTAGCCCTAATACAAGATGGCCTTATCTTTTGATAAACCAAGTCAATAAACTCATCTTTTTCTAGAGGCCTTTCTAAAAAACCCCAATAACCAAAGCCTGTGTCAGGCCGTTTCCCCTCTTTAATGATCCCTTGTCCCTCTATCCCCAATCTTTTCAAAAGAGCAGCGCTTACGCCGTCTTTTATACTGTCAAGGTTGGTGTGGAGGACAAGCAGATTTAAGTCATGCTTTATAAGCTTGATTAAAAGTTCCCCTACCGGGTCAGAAAGAACAACCTTTTTAAGGGGAGAAAAAATAAGAGGATGGTGGGTAACCAAAAGTTGGGCCTGGTGTTTAATGGCAAAATCTATGGCCGCCTTGGTAGGATCTAGGGCCAAAACAATTTTGTTAACTGGTGCTTGCTCCCTACCACATTGAAAGCCTACATTATCCCATGTCTCTGCCAAATCAAAAGGAACTTCTCTACCCAAAAAATTGATCAGATCTTTAACTAACATGCGCCAAAATAAAAAGGTGCGTATTTTAACGCACCTTCTTAGGACCTTTCTTACTCCTTTTTTGATAAAACAAAAATTTCAAAAAAAGTAACATCTTTCTCTGTGGTGGGCCCACCAGGATTTGAACCTGGGACCTTCCGGTTATGAGCCGGTGGCTCTGCCAACTGAGCTATGGGCCCTCATGGCTTAATAATACAACGAAAGGCCTCTTTGTCAAGCTTGCCATCTAAAAGAAAAGAGATTAAACTTCAATGCATGAAACCAGAGTCTTGGCAAAAATTAGTCCTTCCAGTATCCTCTCATTTAATAAATATTTGGTTTAAAACCTGTCATATCATCACTAAATATGAAACTCCCCCTCCACCACAGGCCATATACGTAGGTTGGCATTCTATTCTACCCGCCTTTCTATACTTAGGCCAAAAGAAAAACATGGCCACGATGGTAAGTAAGAGTAAAGATGGAGACCTAATCACTCCCTTCTTTAAGCGGTTGGGGTTTGAGGTCGTCAGAGGTTCACGGTATAAGGGTAGCACAAGTGCCCTTAAGGGGATGTTAAGGGTGATTAAAAAAGGATTAAATGTGGGATTGGCCATTGATGGTTCGCGGGGACCGGCAAGAAAACCCCAAGGGGGGGCAGTTTTTCTGGCCATGTATACTGGTTTACCCTTAATTGGGGTAAGTGTGGCTTACAGCCATTACATAACCTTGCCTACTTGGGATAAAATGGAAATCCCGTTGCCTTTTTCCAAAATGGGAATCGTCTTTGGCACTCCTATTTTTTTTCCTTCTAAAATGGGGAAAAAAAACTTTCAAAAAAAATTGCTATTTGTTGAAGAATATATGTTTAAAATTCACCATCTGGCCAAAAATTTGGTTAATTCTCCCCAAGATACCGCTTCCAAATTTGGTTTATTTTAGCCCGCAGCTCCTTTAGATGGATTATAAACTCGGCTGGACTGATTTTTAACGGTGGGCCCTTTAATCCCCAATAATTCCATATTTCTTCCAATTCTGGTTCTGTAAGGGCAATCTCTGAAGACCGGTCATACACAAGGTTAAGACGGTGCTCCAATGCCTTAAGTAAATTATACCCCTCAGTCAAAACTTCAATTTCCTCATTGGGCAAAATACCTGTTTCCTTAAACGCCTTTAGAAACTTAAAAGTATGTCGTCTTCTTATCCTGGGATATTTCCCTCCGTAGAGTAATTGAAAATATTGCACCAAAAATTCAATTTCTATCAATCCCCCTTTGCCCAATTTGAGATTAAACTTACCTTGACTCTCTTTTGCCCTTTCAACTAAAATTCGTTTCCGCATTTCAGAGATTTCCTTTTTCCAATCTATTTTTTGAGGATAACCAAAAACAAGCTTCTGGCGAAATTGCTCCCAATTTGTAGCCAACTCGGAAGAACCACATATGACCCGTGCCCTCAATAGAGTCTGTTTTTCCCATGGTCGGGATTGCTTCTGATGATAATCTTTAAAGGCCGTAAAGGAAACAACCAAGGGGCCAAATCGGCCTGAGGGACGTAATCGGGTATCAATGTCATAGCCGGGTCCACTGGGATGAGGAATGGTCAAAATGGAAATCAACCGTTGAGCCATCTTTACAAAGTAAACGTGGGCCTGCTGACTTAAATTCAAAGGGGTTTCAGGAGGATAGTCATAAATAAAAATCAGGTCTAAATCAGAATGATAGGCCATCTCATGACTACCTAGTTTGCCCAAGCCTACAACAACAAATGGAAAATCCACAACGCTTCCCTTTTTCTCCATTTCTTCTCTGGCCCAAATATATGCCCTTTCTAAGGCAATCTCAGCCACAGAAGTCAGTTGTTGTGAAACACTAAGGACACTCAGCTTACCGGCTAAATCCGAAAATCCTATTCTCAAAATTTCTTCATTTTTGAATTCCCTTAAGGCCTCTATTTTCTCCTCTAAATCCTGTTTGGACTTTGTGTAAGTATCTAACAAAGCCTTTATTGCCGTCCTCGATTTTATGGGCCTTGCCTCAGCCGCAGAAATTAATTGGTCAAAAAGGCCATAGTGCTTAACAAGCAATGAACTTAGAAATTCACTCGCCCCAAATATCTGCAAGAGCAATTGGCGTAAAGAGGGGTTTTCTTTCAATAGGGCATAAAATCCCGCCCTAGGGCCAAGACGATTTAAAAAAGAGGCCAAACGAATCAAGGCCAAATCAGGATTGACGGTATTCTTTATTTCATCTAATAGTTTAGGCAACAAAGCTGTCAGAAAACGTTGAGACTGACCTGAGACATGAGGGGTTTGCAAGTATCCTTTTAATTTCATAATTTCATCATAGGCCTTGGCGGGTTGTTTAAATCCAATTTTACCTAAATAAGAAATGGCCTCTTCTTCTAAAAGGCTATGGGTAAATAAGATTTTAAAAATGTTCTCTTCTTTTTCTTCTGGTTCCTTGGTAGCCAGCAATTCTTTAAAAAAGGCATGGACTGAACTTCTAATCTTGCCCAGGTGAATAAAAAAATTTTTTAAAGAGGCTTCCTCACGACGATTTACATATCCCATAAGACGGGCAATTTTTAGGAGAGACTTTCTATCTTTGGGCAATACATAGGTCCTAGTATAAGCTGCCATTTGACAAAAATGCTCTAGCCTACGGAGATAACGGTAGGCCCGACAAAGGAAATTTGCCTCTTCAGGTTTGATAACACTTTGCTCTTTAAGGGCCTCAATCACCGCAAAAGTATTTTGTTTACGCAAAACAGGACACCGACCACCATATATTAGTTGCAAGGTGTTCACAAAAAACTCTAATTCTCTAATTCCTCCCCTACCAATTTTGACATTAAAACGTTTTTTCTCCCTTTGGGCCTTGAAATCAAGGGCCTTTTTTAAGCTTCTGATTTCCTCTACTGCCGAGAAATCAAAATACCGACGATATACAAAAGGCTCAAGCATTTTTAGAAAAGAACTGGCCGCTTCTAAATTTCCAGCCACTGGTCTTGCCCTCAAAAGGGCTAATCTATCCAAACTTGTGCCAAAATTTTCATAATAAATCTCTGCCGCTCGAGTGGATTCCACAATTTCGCTTTCCTTGCCTCCAGGGCGAAGATTTAGATCTACATTAAATAAAGGTTCTCCATATTGGGGATGTTGAATAAAATTGGTAATCTTCTCTGCCAGCTTCACAAACTGGACATGAGCTTGGGAATCAACTCCTTCTTTGCTTTCATAAAAGTAAACCAAATCAATATCCGAATAATAGTTCAGCTCCTCGGCCCCCAACTTCCCAAATCCCAAAATAAAAAAGTTTGAAGGTATTCCCTGGGAGAATACTTGAGGCCAAACATGTTCATATATAGCTTGTAAACACACCTCAGCTAAGGCACTCAACTCCTTGAGGGCATCCTCTAGAGAAACGAGCTGATTGACATCCCTTGCCCAAATGCGGAGCAACTCTTTAGACTTAAACTGCCTTATAAGAAAAGGAAAATCTTCTTGACCAATAATTTCCCTTACACCTTGCCAAAGTTTATCTTTAGATTTCGCCTGTTTTATTTCACCTTCTAAAAATAGCTTGGAAACCAAATCAGGCTTTCTTACAAGTAAATTTGTAAGATAAGTAGAACTAACACAAATCCTCAACAATTGCCTGGCTGCCTCAGGGTGGGCTACAAAAAACGAAATAACCTCTTGCGGCTGTTCATCCAAAACCCTAGCAAAGGCATTGGCTCCATAGGGCCAAAGGATATGGGAAGAAAGAAGGTGTATCAGCTTATCTTTCATTTCTCTTTTTCACCAGCACATATAAATCCCCAGGAGAATCCATATAACACGCCTGCGCCTCGGCTACCTTTCCAGTCCCAAAAAATATATCTGCTCGAGCCGACCCTTTAATGGCCCCCCCTGTATCCTGGCTAAAGGCCAAAGATTGAAAGGATTCCCAGCCTAAAAGATCTTGGGTCTCATTTACTTTAGGAATATGGGTACTCACAAACAAAATTGCTCCTCTAGGAATCACGCTTGGGTCTGTAGCTAAAGAATAATAAGGAGTCAAAATTTCATTTAATGCCCCCAGAGGACCTCTTTCTACAAATTTAAAAAATATATAGCTTTCATTGACTGCAAATACCTTTGGTATCCACTCAGGGTGCATCCTTAAAAAGGATTTGATATTCAAGCCATTAGGTTTTTCTAATAGCCCCCACTGTTTCATAATCCGCCCAATACTTTGATAACGACGGCCATTTGTGGCAGCATAATGCACATAGCGCCTTTGGCCATTAGGCAAAATAATTACCCCTGAACCCTGAACATGAAGAAAAAACAACTCTACCGGGTCATCAACCCATGCCAATTCATATCCCTTTCCCTGCAACTTTTTCTCAAAATCAATTTCCTTTCGGGTGTAAAATGGAACCACTTCGTGATGATTTACCATTCCAATCAGGGTCTTAGGGGGTAAATCTTGACCGAAGCGTCTTAATTCAAGCCTTACCCACTCATTCGGAAGACGGTAAATGGGATAACGGTATCTGGCATCCTTTTGTAAAGACCCGTGTAATATAGGTTGGTAATACCCGGTAAAAAGCACCTGGGTGTTTGTTTTATAAAGCACAAAGTGCTTTTTTAGACACTGCCTCCAATCTGGGTCCTTTAGACACATCTTAAGACACTCCAGGGCCTCTCTCATCTCAACCGCTGTATAAGGAATATTATTTATAAAAAAGGTATAATCCTGAGGCAAATGGGCATAATAGTTTGCACTATGCTCAAGGGCCCTCAAAAAGCCATCCGGGTCAGAAGGCTTAGGGATCTGAGGCCATTTTTTGACCCGCAGCAAAGGTTGAGGTCGTCCTTTAAAAAAAACACAATTGGGAACAAACAGACTGCAAAATAGCAATAAAAAAAACAAACGCCCATAAAAAAACAAGTTAAATAACCGCATATTAATAGTTAATCTATCAATATTTTATCTTCTTTTCAAGTAAAATTGAAACCAAAATTTGCGATTGGATTGGCCCTGATTAAACATTGACTAGTCTACTCTTATTCGTTATAACGCCATAGGCAAGAGCCATTTAACTTAAGAAGGGGGATAAGAAAATGAAGGAAGTTAATGTTGCGGTCGTGGGGGCCACTGGGGCTGTAGGAAATGAAATGGTAAAAACGCTTGAACAAAGAGATTTCCCTGTAAAAAATTTAAAGCTCCTTGCTTCCAAAAGGTCTGTAGGTAAAAAGATGAAATTCAAAGGAGAAGATATCCCCGTCTATGAATTGACTGAAGATTCCTTTCAGGACATTCAAATTGCTCTTTTTTCCGCCGGGGCTTCGGTGAGCAAACAATATGCACCCCTGGCAGCCGCAGCCGGAGCAGTGGTAATTGATAATTCCTCTGCCTTCAGGCAGGAGCCGGATATTCCTTTAGTAGTTCCTGAAGTTAATCCCCATGCCATTGCCCAATACAAAAACCGTGGCATTATTGCTAACCCCAATTGTTCTACCATCCAGATGGTTGTGGCGTTAAAGCCTATCCATGATGTAGCCAGGATAAAACGAGTCATTGTGGCTACCTATCAGGCTGTTTCTGGTACAGGTCAGAAGGCCATTGATGAGTTAGAAACCCAAGTAAGGCAGCTTTTTAATTTCAAACCCGTTACGCCAAACGTTTATCCCCACCAGATTGCCTTTAACTGCCTACCTCACATAGATGTCTTTTTTGAAAACGGCTATACCAAAGAAGAAATGAAGATGTATTACGAGACGAAAAAAATCATGGAAGACAGTTCTATTACAGTCAGTGCTACCTGTGTGCGTGTTCCTGTATTTTATGGCCATTCAGAAGCTGTCCACATGGAACTAGAAAAGAAACTTACGGCCAATGAAGTGCGTGAGATATTAAGCAAGGCACCGGGAGTGATTGTAGTGGACGATCCATCCCATAATCTCTATCCTCTAGCCATAGAAGCAGCAGGTAAGGACGAAGTATTCGTAGGCCGCATTCGTGAGGATTTGGCCTTTGAAAACGGTATTGCTTTCTGGGTGGTAGCTGATAATATCCGCAAAGGGGCAGCCCTAAATGCGGTGCAAATTGCGGAGATTTTGTTGAATAAATACCTGTAAATGCGGGTAATCACAGGAAAGTATAAAGGCCGGCGTTTGCTTGTACCTGCCGGCCTTAAAATCAGGCCCACCAGTGACAGGGTTAAAGAATCCATCTTTAATATATTACCACCCTTCTCCCAAGACACCATTGTCCTTGACCTTTATGCCGGCACAGGCAATCTGGGAATAGAGGCCCTTAGCCGAGGCGCAAAAAGAGCCGTCTTTATAGACAAGCACCATCTAGCCATCCAGACAATTAAAAAGAATCTCCTAGCACTGGGGATAAAAAAAGAAGCTGTCATTTACAAACGGGACATCCTAAAAGGACTTAACTTTCTTAAAGACACCTATCACCTCATTTTCATGGACCCTCCTTACGCCAAGGGTTATGTGGAAAAAACATTAAATCTTATCCGCCATCTACCCGGGTTATTGGCAAAAGAGGGAATTATTGTCATAGAACATTCCCCTCAAGAGCGATTTTCTCTTAAAGGATTTTTGTTAATAGATAAAAGACAGTATGGCCAAACCGAAGTAAGCTTTTTGCGGACTAATTCATTTAAGGCATAAAAACTAAAGTAGGTAAACCAATAATCACTTATCCGCCAGTGTTTTTTGCATTAACCTTGCCCAGTTTTCTACTTCTTCTGCCGTAATTACGTCCACCATTCCACCCTGAAATTCACCCCTAGTATCGCCCATATCTTCTTCCAACCAGCCTTCTATCTCCAGATATGTTTCTTTAAGTCTCTCTAGCACCTCCGGGTCAGCTTGCCAGAGACCCCGCTCATGGGCCTCTAAGAGACGACGAGATATCTCCTCCATGGCCCAAGGGTTATTTTTTTGAAAGAAATCTCGCATCTCCTCATCAAGGACGAATTTGCGAGCAATATCGTCAAAAATCCAGTCGTCTACCTGCTGCGTGGTTGCCTCCCAACCAAAGACGCGTCCAATCCGCTTGCTGATATCACCAGCACCTTTATAGCCATGACGCTTCATGCCCTCTATCCATTTGGGATTGAGCAATTTAGTACGCACCACCCGTCTTATTTCGTCCGCCAAATCATTAACTTCTATCTTTTCGGGGTCACGGGTGTCACCATAGTAGGCCTTTATCTCCCTTCCCGAATATACCTTGGCCGCTGCCGTAAGGCCTCCGTGAGTGCCAAAATAACAACAACAGCCAAATAAATCATATTCATCACTGACGACTTTATTAAAAGTAGCTTCCACTGTCCTTAAGTTTTCTATCAGCTGCTGATGTGAAGGTTTGCCAAACACATCCTTTCCATAGGCATACCCATTCCAGTAAACGAATATATCGGCTAAGTCCTTTTCTTCCTTCCATGCTGAGGCATAAACGGCCAGATTTACACCTGCCATATAAGTGCCAGGTTTACTGGCAAAAATGCGGTAAGTTGCCTCACGCCAGGCCTCTTTATTCGATTCTGTTTTTCCTTTAGAGTTTAGCTGTTCTAGGGTGTGTTTGCGCACAAAATTCATCTCTACTGGCTCATCCAGGCCCGCCACTGTCATGATGGCTTCATCTATCAACTCTATACAATTGGAGAAATTATCCCGCGTAATTCCAGACACCCGGATAGTAACATCAATACGGGGACGTTTTAGCTCTTCTAAAGGAATAACCTCAAAACTCTTTACCCGTCCATTACTGCGCCAAATTGGCCTGACCCCTAACAAATACATTATCTGGGCCATGCCTTCGCCATCAGACCACATGATGTCCGTGCACATCCAGTAAAAACCTATATTTTCTGGATAACGTCCTTCTTCTTTTAAATGCTTGGCGAGAGTGGCTTCGGCCAATCTCATTCCAATCCGCCAGGCTGCTTTCGTCGGCACACGCTGGGGATCTAAGGAGTAAAAATTCCGCCCTGTCGGCAGCACATCAGGTCGCCCTCTGGTAATCAAACCTGAAGGGCCAGGAGAAATATAACCACCAGCAAATCCGCGCAATAAACTATCTACTTCTTTACTGGCTTCAATACGCCTGTTTATCTCCAAGACCTTCTCTTTAAGCAAAGCAAGTTGTGGCAAGCTCGTCTTCTCTTTGAACCAATCACCCATGACTTCTTGAGCTAACTTCTCTAAAGGAAATTCAGGGTTGTTGTTTAAAAATGTCCTGATAAATGACTTGGATAATTCCTCCAGACGAGAGAGCAATTGCCCATAGGTAAGCTTTAAGACAGGATGGTAATAATCAGGTCTATTTAAAACTTCTTGTATATCTAAACCCATAAGAGTTAAGAGAGCGCGTCTAAAAGAAATACTTTCTCCATCGTCATAGCGTAAAATGGCCCGTATAAATTCCACCCGTTTTTCCCCTTTTGGCAACTCACCAAAGATGTGCATACCATCCTGTGTCTGGCTGGAGCGAATGCGGGTCAAGACCTCATGCAACCTTTTTACAATTTCACCAAAGGGCATATCTTCTTCCAAGTGGATTTCCTTATCCAATTTTGTGTCTTTTATTTTATCTAGAATCATGTGCTCCAGAGCGTGCGCCCGCGCCTTATCGCTAATCTGAGCTTGTTGATATTCATCTAAAAGCCGCTCCAATTCAGCCAGACCTTCATAAAGTCCACTCTCTACCAACACCGTTTGCATGTGGTCTACCAGTGTGGCATAGCTCCGCCGTTTGGCAATTACCCCTTCAGGGAGATTGTCTGAGTTGTAAATGTAAAGATGTGGCAATCTATCTATGGCTAAATCAGGGAAGCAAGCGGCCGAAAGCCCTACCCCTTTTCCAGGCAAAAATTCCAGGTTGCCATGTGTTCCCACATGAACAATGACATCCACCCCAAATATGTCCTGTAAATAGCGATAAGTGGCAATATACTGATGGGGTGGTGGTACATCAGGATCGTGCAAAATTTTACACACCCGACCATCGCAGCGGGGACCTGCACAACCCCGTTTGGGTTGAACACAGACCACAGCATTACCATAACTTACGCCGGTAACAACGATTTTGCCATCATAAACCATGGCCGCCGGCACGCCATGCATGGGTTCACCCGGAGGGTTACCCCAGACTTCGCAAATGCGCTTTTTTACCTTATCAGGATAGGCATCAAACCACTTTTGATAAGTCTCTAGGGAAAGCAAGGCTAAAGCTCCGCCTTTGTTGACAATCTCTTCTACCGTTGTCCAACGAAATTCAGAAATGGCCTTACGGGACATAATGGTTTCTATTAATTCTTTGCCGTCCTTTGGTGGATGGGCAATCTCATAACCCTCTGACTTCAGCCGATTTAAAATCCGGGCAACACTTTCCAGGGTATCTAGATGTGCTCCCCCACCAACGCTGGCCTCTACACTCACACAAGGATTATTATGTAAAATAAAGGCAATTTTCTTTTGTGATTTGGGTTTATACCTCAACTCAACCCACTTTTTTACCCGTTCGGCCAGGTGCTGACACCGCTCTTTAATGGCCGTTCTTTCTTCTACCGTCGTACCAGTAACACTATCCTGAAATTTCCTGGCTGCACTAACAATAATGGGCTCAATTACCCCCTCAAATTCAGGCATAGCTACAGACCAGCCAATCTCTGCCCCAAGCCCTTGTGGATCTTTTTCCCATTCAGAAATGGTTTTGTGATAAGAAACAACAGGCTGGAATACAGGCACGCCCAGTTGTTTCAAAAGCTCTGCCCCGGTTATGGCTCCGTACGGGTCAGTTAAATCATCTCCTACCTCCCGGCCCAGAAAAAAGGCCTGAAGTTTGATTAAGGCATCAATGCGAGGAGTGCCATCGGGCGTTAAAAAGTACTCCTTGATAACCTGCGCACTCCCCTTTGCCCCAACACTCTCGTCTTTGGTACTGTAAGAAAAGACCGGGATGACATTCAATCCAAGTGATTCTAAGACTTCTATAAGGGTGTCTTCTATGTCTAAAGTACGATTTACCCAATAATAACGGGAAATAAGCAGACCCACTGTCGGTGCGTCCTTGGGTTGATACCAGGCAAGATAACTTTCAACATCGTCAAAGTATTTATCTGCCCGCGGGTGATAAATCCCCTGCCAAGGCATATCTTTTGGTGGTTGATAATCTATCTCATATCCAAGCGCTTCTTTAAGTATATAACAAACAAGGTTTAAAAAGTTTTCTTCGCCACCAAAGTTAAGATAACGATGAGCCGTGGTAACGAGTTCTGCCTGCACCGAAGATAACACCCAATAGGCTGGATCGTGCGAGAGGCAGATTAGTGGTTTTTGCTGCGCAAGTCGCTTTAATTCAGGCTCCAAACTATTCCAGAACGCCTCAGAAGAACGGTAAAGCAGAATTAAATCTGCCTCTTCTAGTGCGCTGAGGGCTTCTGTATAAGTATTTTCATCTGTACTTAAGGTGTAATTAGAAAAGATTTTTGCCTGTAAAAAAGGCAACTTCTGACATGCCTTGACCAGCATCCCTACATGAGAACTCCACATAATGGCAGCGAGTTTAATCTTCTGCATCATTTCCTCCTAAAAAAACAAAAAGCCACGCAGGCCCTGTTTAAGCCTTCGTGGCTTTTATTTACCCTTCTTGGGCAATGTTGACTTCAATTATCACAGGCCAAAGATGAGGTCAACCTAAAATGAGCTTGTTTGAAAATTCCTTTTGGCCTCTCAAGTTTTAATTATACTACTGCTGACATTCACAACAAAAAGAACTGCGCCTCAGAGTTTTCCAAACTTGTATCATTTCCAAAGAGCATTAAATCAATTTTTATCCACCAGTATATACTGCCAAGGAACAACTATTATATTACCAACATTAAAAATCTCTTTTCCCAGATAAACCACAATGCCTAATGGAGATTTTTGTTTAAAATCAGACAAAAATTGTTTAAGGCTTGCCATTTTTTTAAGCGATATCTTGGAAGTGGCTTTAATCTCTATTGGGAGAAGAATATTCCCCAGTTCAAGGATTAGGTCCACCTCTCCCCCGCCATGGGTTCTAAAGTAATAAAATCTTGCTCTGGGTTCCTGTAGAGAAATGAGTTTTATTATTTCTTCCACAGTTTTAGTACATCAAAAACCTCAGGTGCTTTTTGCACCTCATCCAGAGTAATTTCCCCTTTTTGAGAAGTTAAAAAGGAGAATCTAGGCTAAAATATCTTCGTTCAGGAAATTCATTTTGCACAAGTGTTGTCTTTCTTGTTTGCCTAGCACCAACTACTGCAACTACAGGAAAAAACTCCAGGGACTTTTTTATGGGTTTGGCAAAAACTCGTTTTATATACATTATTTGAAATTTAACATAAGTTTTGTTAATTTTCAAGCAATCTAGATGGGAAATTCAAACTTGTTTAAGGTGATACATCGTCCGCTTATTTGTGGAAAGGGGTAGTTAAGAGGTTAAAAACATGCTATTCTTTTTATCATGACACCTTTAAATGTCCTCATAGTAGAAGACGAAAAAATACATCGCGATCTTTTACGCCAAACTTTAGAAGAAGAAGGATACCAAGTTTTTACCGCGGCAAGCGCCGAAAAAGCCCTACCTATTATAGCGGAAAAAGAAGTAGATGTGGCCATTCTTGATGTTAGGCTTCCGGGTATGACCGGGCTTGAACTCTTAAAACACATCAAAGAGAGAAGTCCAGAGACAGAAGTCTTAATAATAACTGCTTTCGGAGAAATAGAAAATGCAATTTCAGCCATCAAAGCCGGGGCCTTCCACTATTTGGTAAAACCCTACGAACCCGAAGTGCTCCTTAATCTGGTAAAAAAATGCGGAGAATTAGTAAGGCTTAAGAAGCCCTCTTCAAGAGGCCCCTTAGTTTATGCCTCAAGGGCCATGAAAGATCTCCTGCGGAAAGCTGAGATCTTTGCCCGCTCGGAAGCTCTGGTATTAATATTGGGAGAGTCCGGAGTTGGAAAAGAGCTTCTTGCCCGATTTATTCACGAAAAAAGCGGAAAAAAAGGGGACTTTATTGCGGTGAACTGTGCGGCTATTCCAGAGTCTGTTTTTGAGGCTGAACTTTTCGGTTACGAAAAAGGAGCTTTTACCGGAGCTGAAAGAGCCAAACCTGGCCTCATTGAAGAAGCTCAAGAAGGGACGCTTTTTCTTGATGAGATCGGAGAAATGCCTTTCAATCTTCAGGGAAAACTCCTTAGATTTTTGCAGGAAGGGGAATTCCGACGTCTTGGCAGCAACAAAGTGCGGCGGAGTTCGGCCCGCATAATTGCAGCCACTAATGAAGACCTAAAAAAAGCCGTTTCCGAAAAACGCTTACGAGAAGATCTTTATTTCCGCTTGAGTGTTTTAGAAATAAAAGTACCGCCTCTTCGGGAACGGCCTGAGGACATCCCGGAGCTTACCGCCTACTTTCTTCATAAGTTTAACCGCAAGTACGGCAAAAATGTTGGAATAAGGAGAGAGGCCCTTCAAGCCCTCCTAAAATATTCCTTCCCCGGCAATGTAAGAGAACTTGAAAATCTCATTCACCGGGCCGTCCTTACAAGTGAAAAAGAAATTAAGGTGGAGGATCTCTCGCTTTCCTCTCAAAAAAGTGCTCCTAAGAGGCTACCCGAAGCCGTAGCGGAACTGGAAAAACATCTGATTCGCGAGGCATTAGAAAAAACAGGTTATGTCCAAACTAAAGCCGCAGAGTTTCTCGGTATTGACGAAAAGTCGCTCCGTTACAAACGAAAAAAATACGGGATATAGAAATGAAACGACTGATTGCCGCCGGAATCTTTATTTTAATCCTTTCGTTGATTTTTCATGGCTGGAATTTTTTTCGGCTTAAAATGGAATGGGAAAAATTTTGCAACCATCTCTTGATAAAAGAAAAAAATCAGGCCATCTCCGTAGTAGAAGCGGCACTTGCCTCCGGAGGAGATCCTATCGAGGCTTTACTAAATTTTCTGGAAGAAGCACAACTTTTAAAAGCCGTAGAAATAAAAATAAACAAAGAGTGCCTTCGCTTTCCGGAAAAGTTTCCCGAGCAAGTCGTGCCTTTAGGAGAAGTAGAAATACCTCCTTTAAAACTTCGCTTCTACTACACCCCTGAGATCCTTACCCACTATCAACACCACCTTCTCTGGGAATTTTTATTAGGTACTATTTTATCCCTTCTCACAGGTGGGGGAATGGTGATCTTAATTATCCTTTATCACCGAGAAAGAATTCGTTATGAACGAGAAAAGGCAGAAACAGAAAGAATCAAGAGCATCAATCTAGTTATAAGTGCTGTGCTTCACGAGGTAAAAAATGCCCTAAACAATATTCAAATGCTAACTTATCGCCTAAAACGAAAAAAGATAGAGGGGGCTAAAATTCTTGAAAGCGAAATCCAAAGAATAGATAGGCAACTCCGGGAACTAAGCATCCAACTCAAACCCCGCTTAAACAACAAACTCTTAAAAATAGATCAACTAATAGAAGAGGTGGTAGAGGAATTTCGGGAAAGCTTATATCGCGACGGAATAACCGTCGTGCTGAAACTCAATGAGGGACAACTTCTAGGAGACCAGGACAAACTCAAAAGCGTAATACGCAATCTAATAAAAAACGCCTACGAGGTTCTCCGAGAAGACCGAGAAAAAAAATTGGAAATCATTGGAAAAATATCCGAAACCAACTATGTGCTTCAAATCATAGATTCTGCGGGAAAGCTTCCTCCACCAGAGAAACTTTTCAAACCCTTTTTCACAGAAAAACCTGGAGGTTTTGGATTGGGTCTCTTTCTTTCTAAAAAATTTATAGAAGCCCACAACGGAACCCTTAAAGCCTATAAAAATAACCAAAACACCGTCTTTGAAATCAAACTTCCCCTCGGAAAAATTTCCGAAAAATAAATTCCTTTCGGAAAATATTCCGAGAAAAAGTATTTCTCTTTTCCTAAAAGTCTAAAAATACCCAGATTTGAAGACAAGAGAATATGGCACAAAGCTTGCTTTATATTTCCGCGAAACAAAAAAAAGGAGGTCAACCATGAGGAGGCAAAAGCTATTAACAATTTTAGGGACAGCTATTTTCCTTATAGCCGTTTTTATTTCGGAGGCTTCTGCCTGGGGACCGGGTGGCAGATGGGGAAGAGGATGGTATGGTAGATGGGCCGGATATAATAATCCCGCGGCCAATTTTGTGCGAGTAGAAGGCAAGATTACTCAGGTGAAAACCCTTCCCGGACCCGGCAGGTGGGGATGTCCTTGGATCGTGGTTGAAGTTAAGGACAAAGCTGGAAAAACTTACGGATTCGGTATAGGTCCTCAGTGGTGGGGAGCACCACCGGAGCTTAAACCCGGAGCCGAAGTAAAAATATCAGGCTTTACCCCTCCGGGATGGGCTTTTCGCGGCGTCCCCTTTCTTATGACCTGTACGGTGGAGTTTCCTAAAGCCAGAAAAAGCTATCCCCTTAGGCCCTGCGGATGGTGGACCACTCCTTACAATTCTACTACTCCTTCCCCGGGAAATCCTAAACAGTAATGAGTAAGGAAAATGTCCCCTCTTCCTTTAAAGGAAGAGGGGCATTTCAAAAATAGAAGGAGATAAATAATGCGAAAATTTGTGAGTATAGTTCTATTTTCCACTTTAATTCTAAGTGTAGTTACGGGAATAGTTCTTTACATCATGCCTCACGGGAGAGTTGCCTATTGGACAGGATGGCGACTGTTTGGTTTGGGAAAGGACCAATGGGAGGCCGTCCATATAGTTTTTGCATTCGGAATGGCTTTTTCTGGCTTCTACCATCTTTATCTCAACTGGAAACCTTTTAAACGCTATCTTCCTAGCAAAGCTCTTTTCGCTGCAGCCTTGGGAACGCTAACGCTTTTTATACTCGCGGTAAAAAATCTTCCTCCGGTAAGTTTTATTACAAATTTAGAGGAAACTATTAAGCGCTCTTGGGAAAGAAATCTTCCTCACCCTCCTCTCCCTCATACTGAACTCCTTACCCTTCAACAAATAAGCAAACGTTTCGGTATCCCTTTAGAGGAGCTTATGACCCGGGCTAAAAAACATGGAATAAAAAAATCTTCCCCAAATATAACGCTTAAAGATCTTGCAAAAAAACTTAAAACCACTCCAGCGGAAGCCTTCTATCTTATCGTAGGACAAAAGTCTCCTCTAAAACCTCAAAAAATATTTCCCTAACAAGGCCGAAAATTGACTTCTAGCTCATTTTCCCCTTACCCATCTCAACCTAACTTGCCACCTCAGCAATAAGTAATAGTAGTGAACAGTGTAAGTGAAGAGTGTGAGTTAAATTACCTTGCAATTTTTAATGGTGAACTATTTTCCTAATAACTTTGAATTATGGATTTTGAATTGTGAGAAAAAGGATTCAACATTCAAAATTCAACATCAGATAGCCTTTAGCCTTTCATACTCACACCCCAACAAAGATAGCAAGTTGAGTTTAAACAATATCTATGCTAAAATTTTGAATATGATTTCCTTTTCTCTCACGGAAGAAGAACACCGATCCTAAAGGAGGTTTCAGGTGAATAACAAACACAAACTGAAGCAAAAAATTAATAACTTGGTAAAAAAACGACGGTTTGAAGAAATAATCCTTGTTTGTCAAAGAGAAAAGCGGGGATTTAAGGTCCTAAGAAGCTTGCTTTATGCTTCTGACGAAAGAGTTTGTTGGGCGGCTGTAGAGGCAGTAGCCAAGCTTATGCAGAACTGGTGGCAGAACGGCAAAAAAGAACGAGTAAGAGAATTTATTCGTAATCTTTTCTGGTCTATGAACGATGAGTCTGGGGGTATTGGATGGTTTTCTCCTCAAACAATTGCTGAAATTATCGCTCATATCCCAGAACTCCTCAAACCTTATGGCAGTATGATGCTTTATCACGCCTTAGAGGAACCCCCTCTGGTTAAGGGAGGGCTTTGGGGTATAGGCCGTTTGGGAAAACGGATTAAGGAAGATGTTGAATTTTTCAAAGATAAAGTTTTAGAAGTGTTTTCCTCAAATGATCCCCAAATTTTAGGCACGGCGGCTTGGGCCATGGGCGAAGTAGGTCTGAAGCTAGCCTTACCTTACTTAGAAGCTCTTCAAGGTAGAAATGAATTAGTGAAGATATACATTGAAGGACAGTTTTGGGAAAAAACTCTAAACGACTGGGCAACGGAAGCAACAAAAAAAATAAAAGGAGGGTTAGTATGAACAAAGCAAGAATTATCCAAATTTTAAATAAAGCGGTGGAAAGAGAGATTGGAGCTGTCTTTCAATACATGGGGCAACACTATCGGTTCCCCAAAGAGACCCATCCCATTGCCAGGGAAATGTTAGAACGCATTGCCGTGGAAGAAATGAAACATATTGAGGCATTTTCTAAACGCATTGTGGCCTTGGGTGGACAGGAAAGCATTAATTCTAGCAAGGTTGTCTGGGAAACAGATTTTATAAAAATGATGGAACTCGACAAGGACATTGAAGATGAGGCCATAACCATGTATCGGAAACACATAGCCATATGTGAAGAAGAAGGAGATGAAGAAACAAAGGCTATTTACAAAAAGATTATAAAAGACGAAGAAAGACATCATAAGTTGTTTGCAGAGCTTAAAGATATGTTAAAGGAAAAAATTGAGGGGTAAAATGAAGTTTGTAAAGGAGTTATTGGTCATAACTTTGCTTTTTTGGCCTTTGGGTGTGCTAGGGGCAGGAATAAGTGAGTCAACTCAGATGTGTCTTGAGTGTCATCGCATGGTTACTCCAGGTATTGTGAGTAATTGGGAAAGTAGCATCCATGCCAAAGTAAGTCCTTTAGAAGCTCTCAAAAGAACAAAGTTAAAACAAGAAATATCGGCTACCAGTTTTCCTAATTCATTAAAGAAAAATGTTGTTGGTTGTGCCGAATGTCATACGTTGAATCCCAATATCCATAAAGATAGCTTCGAACATAATGGGTTTAAGGTCCATGTCATAGTAACACCTAAAGACTGTGCCGTTTGCCATCCCAAGGAATTCCAACAATACACCCTTAATAAAATGGATTGGGCCTACAAAAATCTTATGGGTAACCCTGTCTATTTTCAATTAGTCAAGGCTATTGTGGGATTACCAGACAATTCAAAGGGAATAATTGCCCAAAAGATGCCTGAGCCATCGGTCCTTGAGGATTCTTGTCTGGCTTGTCATGGCACAAGGGTAAAAGTAGAAGGATTTAAGGAACGGGATACAGATTTCGGAAATATGAAATTCCCTATCCTTAAAGGATGGCCAAATCAGGGTGTTGGCCGCATTAACCCTGATGGTTCAAGGGGTTGCTGCACCTCTTGCCACACCAGACACAGTTTCTCCATCGCCATGGCCAGAAAACCCTACAGTTGTGCTCAGTGTCATAAGGGACCAGACACACCTGCTTATAAAGTTTACAGTGTAAGCACACATGGAGCAATTTTTAAAAGTAGTGGAAACAAATGGGATTTCAAAGATACCCCCTGGGTCCTAGGAAAGGACTTTAAGGCCCCAACTTGCGCTACCTGTCACGTTAGCCTTTTAGTGGATACAGATGGCAACATTATTGCCAGACGAACTCATCGATTTAATGACCGCCTTGCTGAAAGAATATTTGGCATTTACGCCCATCTGCAACCCACTTCTCCTGATACATCTCAAATCAAAAACGCCCAAGGGCTACCATTGCCTACGGGATTATTTGGCAATCCTGCCAAAGGTTATTTAATTGCTCCTCAGCAAGCCCAAATCAGACGGCAGAAAATGGTGGCTATATGCCTGAATTGCCATAGCCAAAATTGGGTCAGAGGACATTTCGATCGCCTTCAAAAGATAATCATTGAAACCAACGAACGCACCAAAGTAGCTACCCAACTTCTTACTCAAGCTTGGAAGGCAGGCATAAACCAAGGATTACCTCAGGGCAAACCTATATTTGATGAAACCATAGAAAAGATGTGGGCTAAACAATGGCTATTTTATGAGAATTCGGTGCGTTTTAGCGCTGCCATGGCAGGGCATGATTATGGCACATTTGCTAAAGGACGCTTTGACAGCATTGAAAATTTAATCCGAATGGAGGATTTATTAAAATCAAGATAGAAAGTAGAAAGGGATTGTAATCTAAAATTGAAAGGGGGCCAAAGGTGCTAAATTGTCTGGAATGAAGGAACATTAAGGCTATCAGATAAAAACGATTTTGTCCATTCAATATAATAAAAATAGGAGGGTGTGAAAAGGAAGTATAAATGTAGTGTCTGTGGATATATCTATGACCCTGCGGAGGAAGACCCTGATAATGGAATTACCCCAGGAACAGATTTTAATATGCTTCCTGATGACTGGGTTTGCCCTGTATGTGGGGCCTCTAAAGATGAGTTTGAGCCCCATCATTGAAATTAAAACAACTTTTTGGATTAAACGTTTTGGCTTATTCTCTCCGTTTACTTTTGAGGTTGTTTTTGTTATATTTTTCTCATGGCAGAGTTGAACTTGTGCCTTGAGAATCTCCCCTTCCCATGGTTGATCTTTAATGAAAACCGTGAGATAGTCAATTCCTCTTTCAACTATACAGAGGCTGAGCCTTGTTTTAAAACTCTTTTAAAACGCAAGCTTCCTTGTTTGGCCTGTCCTTTAATAACCAATAAACCCGTTGTGCATATTATCTATTGGTTTAAAAAGCAATTTCTTATGCATTGTTTGCCTTCATTTTGGAAATCTCAAAAGGCCGTATTTGCATTCCTAGAGGAGGTAACCGAAACCAACAAAATTAAACATTTAAAAGGCGCCTTGGAACTAGCCTTTCTGCATTTGCCTTTTTATTTAAGGCTGGTCAACCCTCAAAAAAGGGAAATTGTCTACGAGAATTCCAAACTTCAAGCCGATTTTGGAAATCATATTGGAAAAAAATGTTTCTCCTTCTGGCAACAGGGACCATGTATAAACTGTGTAGGAATGGAAGCCATTATTCAAAAATCTCCTATCATAAAAACAGAAAAATCAGGAAATAGGTCATGGAAAATCAAGGCTATACCTATTATGAAAGAAGACGGCCACTTTGAAGTAATGGAAATTATCCAAGACATTACTTTTTGTGAAAAATTAAATCAGGAGGTAAAAGAACAAAATATATTGCTTTTAGAAAAGCTAGAGGAACAGGCTAAAAAACTGGCTGAAAGAAAACAGGTAGCGGCTTTAGGAGAAATGGCCGCTTCTTTAGCACATGAATTGAAAAACCCCTTGGGAGCTATTACTACAGCCATAAAGCTTCTTCAAAAACCTGACCGCAAGCCAGAAAAACAAACATTTATTTTAAATACAGTTAGCCTTGAAGTAAAAAGGTTAAATCAAATGTTAAACCATTTTCTTGCTTATGCCAGATTTAAACCGCCTAATAGACAAGAAGTTTCCCTGCCCCAAATTATAGATGAAGTTTATCAAATGATAAAAAATGCCCCTGAATTTAAACCAAATATTCATTTCAAGTTTTATATTCCTTCTAATCTACCCAAACTGAGGCTCGACCCTGAGCAGTGGAAACAGGTATTTTGGAATTTATATCTTAATTCCCTTGAATTCACTCAAGAAGGGAAAATCAGCACCAAGATTTGGACAGATAAAAAACACGTTTTTATAGAAATAATGGATACAGGCTCAGGAATTGCCCCTCAGGATTTGCCAAAGATATTTAAACCTTTTTTCTCAAAAAGAAGTCAAGGTTCTGGCTTAGGACTGGCTGTAGTAAAAAGGATTGTAGAATCGCACCAAGGCCAGATTAGTGTTTTGAGTCAATCATATCAAGGGACTGTTTTTACCATAAAAATTCCTATTCAAAGACAATGAGTGAAATACTACTTGTAGATGATGAAACCGCTTTTCGAAATATGACCGCCCTGTTGTTAAAGGACGCTGGTCATCGGGTTACTACAGCCAGTGATGCCCAAACAGCCCTTCAAATATTAGCCCAGAAGTCTTTTCCTTTAATGATTTTTGACCTCTGTTTGCCAGATAAAGATGGCTTGTTCTTGCTCCAAAAGGTCAGAGAAAGACATCTTCTGTCTGAAGTTTTGGTGCTTACAGGCCACGGCAGTATTGATACCGCTGTAAAGGCAATGAAAAAAGGTGCTTATGATTATCTTGTTAAACCAATAAACCCAGACAATTTCTTGGTAGTTGTTGAAAAGGCCTTAGAAAAATACCGGTTTAAATATGAGTTAAAAAGACTTAAGAATAGTTTTAAACAAAATATTATTGCCCGCAGCACTTCAATGCGCCAAATTTTAAGCCTTATGGAACAGGTTGCCCCTACCAATGCGCCAGTATTGATCACTGGGGAAAGTGGCACAGGAAAAGAATTGATTGCTCAAGGTATTCATCAAGCAAGTCAAAGGAGAGATAAACCTTTTATAACTGTTAATTGTGCTGCTTTATCAAACACACTTTTAGAAAGTGAACTATTTGGTTATGTCAAAGGTGCCTTCACTGGAGCCACAAAGGAAAAAAAGGGAATTTTTGAAGAAGCCAACCAAGGCACAGTCTTTTTGGATGAAATAGGAGAAACATCTCCCAATTTTCAAGTTAAGCTTTTAAGGGTTTTGCAACAGGGAGAAGTTAAACGGGTGGGAGATGCTGAAATAAGAAAGGTAAATGTACGTATTATTGCTGCCACCAATAAAGATTTGGATAAAGAAATTATCCAAGGTAACTTTAGGAAAGACCTTTATTATCGGTTGCAGGTAATTATGATTCATATTCCTCCTTTAAGGGAAAGAAAAGAGGATATTCTACCTTTAGCTCTACATTTTTTAGACAAGTATCAAAAGAAGTATCAAAAAAAACTAAAATTTCATCCTGACACGCTGGATTTTTTAGAATCATATCCTTGGCCTGGCAATGTAAGAGAGCTAGAAAATGCGGTTGAAAGGGCGGTAATTGTGGCCAATGGTCCCCAAATCAATATTGACGACCTTGGATTAAAAAGGACTGAAGGTAAGTTCAAAAAAGATAATAGTGTTCCCTCAATTTGTTCTTTAGCAGAAGTAGAAAAAAGACATATCCTTAATGTCCTTTCAGCAACAAAGGGTAATAAACGTCAAGCTGCAAGAATTCTGAAGATTGGATACAACACCCTTTGGCGTAAACTAAAAAAATATCAGATAGATAAAGCATAACTTCCATCTTTTTAGGTGCCTTCATATATTGGCTCGTTTTTTGCACAAAATTTTATCATGCTTCGTGTATTACTTGCCGATGACCATTATTCAAGTTGTATCTTGTTAAAGATGCTTTTAGAAGAAAACAACTATCAAGTAACAACTGTCCATGATGGCCAAGAAGTTCTTGATAAAATCGGCTATGAAAAATTTGATATGTTTATTTTAGATTGGAAGATGGTCAATATAGATGGAGACATCGTTGCCAAAAAGTTATGGACAATAAAACCTGACCTTCCCATAATCCTTATAAGTGCGCATGAAGTTCCCAATGAAATTGGGAAATTGCCTTTTGCAGCAATTTTATCTAAACCAATCGACATTAATATTTTATTGGCAACTTTAAATAAAATCGCATCTAGGAGGAAAAATATGGTTACTAAAGAAGCTTTTAAAAAAGCAATAGAAATGGAAAAAGAAGGTAAAAACTTTTATCTCAAGGCCGCAGATCAGGCCCAGAATGAATTGGTTAAAAAGGTTTTTTCCCAACTTGCTAAAGAGGAGGAGTTACACATAAAAAAAATAGAAGAAATCTATAATCAGATTCAGAAAACAGGTTGTATCAACTGCTGGGTAACTAATATCACACCTAAACATACATTTAAAGAAATTTTTCGCACATCTCTCTTATCAGAAGCTTCTGGCTCCAAACAGGAGATAGAAGCCCTTGAGTTTGCAGCCAAGAGAGAGGAAGAAAGTATCAATTATTATGAAAATCTGGCTAGCCAAACGGAAGATTCTAAAGAAAAACGTTTTTTTATGGCTCTTTCTTATGAAGAAAGAGGGCATTTTTTGACTATATTGGATGCAATAGAATACCTGAAAGCCCCAGTAGACTGGATGAGGATGCAAGAAAAAAACATTCTTGAAGGTTAGAAAGCAATGTCTCAGTTACACATAATTCACCATTTTGGAACTATCTGTTTCCACAATGGAAAAATGCTTAAAAATGTGAGTAGAAGAATCTATCAACATTTTGCATCAAAGACAAACTTCTTGGATTGCATTATTATTGGCATATTTGTTGCTTTGATTTTAAGTTGCTTTGGAGAACAGGATAAAAGTTGCTACGTGGTTAGAAATTGCAAAAAGGACATCTCAAAGGCATCTCTTTGTCAAGTTGTCCAAAGTATATATTATTTCGGAGGATAAACCATGATTCAAAAGATTAAAAGCGGTATTTATTATATTAATATCAGGGACTGGGACAGACGTCTATTTGACGAGTTAATACCTCTACCAAATGGTACCAGTTACAATGCCTATGTCATAAAAGGCAGTGAAAAAACGGCCTTGATTGATACCTCTGACCCTGTTAAACGGGAAGAGTTTATAGAAAATCTCAAAAGTTTAAATTTATCTTTAGATTTTGTGATTTCTCAACATGCCGAACAAGATCACTCAGGTCTTCTCCCTGAAACCTTAAAATTGTTTCCTGAAGCCAAGTTGGTCACTAACAAAAAGTGTCAATCTTTTTTAAAGGAATTACTTTTAATCCCCGAAACTCGTTTTTGGATCATAGAAGACGGTCAGGAAATTTCTTTGGGTAATAAGACACTCAAGTTTATCTTCACACCCTGGGCCCACTGGCCGGAGACATTCTGCACTTATTTAAGAGAAGATAAAATTCTTTTCAGTTGTGATCTTTTTGGCAGTCATTATGCCACATCCAAGGTCTTTGTTGAAGAAAATGAAATCTACCTCCCAGCCAAGCGGTATTATGCCGAAATTATGATGCCTTTTAGAAAAACAATTATTAAAAATCTTGCCAAAATAGAATCACTTGATATCGGGATTATTGCCCCAAGTCATGGTCCCATTTATGCCAATCCCAAGTTTATTGTAAATGCTTACAAAAACTGGAGTTCTGAAGATGTTACAAACAAAGTAGTTATTCCTTATGTCTCTATGCACGGCAGCACCGAAAAGATGATTAATTTTTTCATTGAACGCCTTATGGGAAAGGGCGTTGATGTAGAGCCATTTAATTTAAGTAAAACTGACTTAGGAGAACTGGCTATGTCCCTAGTGGACACCGCAACAATTGTATTAGGTGCCCCTATGGTCTTGGCAGGCCCCCATCCTTTAGCAGTGTATGCTGCTTATTTAGTAGGAATCTTAAAGCCCAAGGCCAAGTTTGCCTCAGTCATTGGTTCTTATGGATGGGGTGGAAGGCTGGTAGAAACATTAAAAGAGTTGATGTCTAGTTTTAAAGGGGAGTTTTTAGAACCTGTTCTGGCTAAAGGATATCCTAAAAAAGGAGATTACACTAATTTAGAAAAATTGGCCGAAGCGATAGCCCTGCGGCATAGAGAAATAAATATTTTAAAGTGATAGACTTATGATAAAATACAAATGAAAATTTAACAAGGAGGTTTGTAGCCATGACAAAAAGGTTGCAGATTTACAAGTGTGGAGTTTGTGGCAACATTGTAGAGGTTTTACATGAAGGAGTGGGGGAACTGGTTTGTTGTGGTAAACCCATGAAACTCTATGAAGAAAATACCGTAGATGCCGCTAAAGAAAAGCATGTACCGATTATAGAAAAGGTCAGTAATGGTTACAAAGTCAAAGTAGGAAGCGTGGCCCATCCTATGGAATCCAAACATTATATTGAATGGATTGAACTTATTGCTGATGGAAAGGCATACCGTCAGTTCTTAAAGCCCGGTGATGCACCAGAGGCCTTTTTCGCAGTAGAGGCCAACCAAATAACAGTGAGGGAATATTGCAATTTACACGGGTTGTGGAAGGCTGAAGGTTAATCCCTAAAGGCCGCTTAGCAAGCTTCCTACACGGTCAAGAATAAAACTTTTGTAGCTTTTTGGCTTTAAAAATGATAAAAACACTTGAATTAAGGATTTCAGGCATGACTTGTGCCATGTGTGCTAGAGGTTACCAAAGCGATAGAAAGTATTCAAGGAACCAGTCAAGTCAAAGTTGACCTTAATTCAGGCAAGGCGACATTCCATAAAACTGTTGAGGTAGATATTAACGACATCGTTAGGGCCATTGTTGAAGTAGGCTATCAAACTGACAGCATAAAAAGGTCTTGACATTGGCAGTCTTTTATTTTAACTAATTCTAAATTAAATTTTGTTCTAAACTAATAAGGAGGTTTAAAATGGGAGTAAGAGTAGGACAGCAGGCACCAGACTTTGAGGCAATGGCTTTCGTAAGTGGCGGATTTAAGAAAGTGAAATTGTCAGATTACAAGGATAAATGGGTCGTTTTGTGTTTTTATCCAGCTGATTTTACATTTGTATGACCCACTGAGATCACGGCAGTTGCCGTAAAATATGACGAAATTAAGAGCCTTGGAGCAGAAGTTTTGGCCATCAGTACCGATACCCATTTTGTTCACAAAGTTTGGCAGGAAAATGAACTTTCTAAAATGGTAGAAGGAGGAGTGCCTTATCCGCTTGTTTCCGATGCCGGGGGGAAAATAGGCACTTTATATGGAGTGTATGACGAACAAGCAGGCATTAATATACGGGGAAGGTTTATTATAGACCCTGATGGGATTATCCAAGCTATGGAAATTTTATCCCCTCCCGTAGGAAGGAATGTAGATGAACTCATCAGACAGCTTCAGGCCTATCAACATGTGCGTCAAACTGGGGGTAATGAAGTATGTCCCTCAGGATGGCGTCCTGGCAAAACTGTGCTTAAACCCGGACCAGATTTGGTCGGCAATGTTTGGAGGGTATGGAAACCTGCTGAGGCCTTCAAATAATCTCAATTGAAAAAGGAAAGTTAATGGTTAGAAAGGGCTGTCTTTATAAAAAATGGGCAGCCCTTTTTCTTGCTTAAGGGCAATTGAGGTTTTTTCCTATTGACATTATCCTTCCTATAAACTATTCTGGTTGGCTAGAATTGGTGTTTTACAGAATTGTAAAATATTTTACAATTTTGTAGAGTGTATTTTGATAAAATGTTGAATTTTAGGAAAGATTCTCCTGGCATTTTTTTTGCAGCGTAGCGTAAGGCTTAAAAATAAAAACAACAGAGGAGGTTGGCAATGACACCAAAAGAAGCGCTAGAGTTTGCTCAAAAAAATGGGGCAAAGATGGTGGATTTGAAATTTTGTGATTTTTTGGGTATCTGGCAGCATTTTTCAGTACCCATTCGTTGTCTTGAAGAAAGTAGTTTCGAAGAGGGGTTTGGCTTTGATGGTTCCAGTATTCGGGGCTGGCAGGCCATTAATGCTAGTGACATGTTGATTATCCCTGATCCCAATACCGCTTTTATGGATCCCTTTTGTGAAGAGCCTACCATAAGCTTCATTTGCGATGTAGTAGACCCTATTACCAAGGAGCCCTATACAAGAGACCCACGGTATGTAGCCAAGAAGGCAGAGGCATACTTAAAATCTACAGGAATTGCCGATACTGCTTATTTTGGACCTGAAGCCGAGTTTTTCATTTTTGATGACATTAGATTTGACCAAAACGAGCATTGTGGCTATTACTTCATCGATTCTATAGAAGGTCGCTGGAATTCTGGAAGGGAAGAAAACCCCAACTTGGGTTACAAACCAAGATACAAAGAAGGATATTTCCCTGTACCCCCTACTGATTTTTTCCAAGATTTGAGGACTCAAATGGTGCTTCAATTGGAAAAGCTTGGGGTTCAAATTGAGTGTCAGCATCATGAGGTAGCCACAGCCGGACAAGCAGAAATTGATATGCGTTTTGCTCCCCTTCTTCAAATGGGTGATAATTTAATGAAATACAAATATGTAATTAAGAACGTGGCCATTGAAAATGGGTTCACAGTTACCTTCATGCCCAAACCTGTCTTTAATGACAATGGTACTGGTATGCACACCCACCAAAGTTTGTGGAAAGACGGACAACCTCTTTTTGCCGGGGATAGATATGGTGGTCTGAGCGAGATCGCTCTTTATTACATTGGAGGTATTTTGAAACATGCCCCTGCTCTTTGCGCCTTCACCAATCCCACCACAAATTCTTACAAGCGTTTGGTGCCGGGCTTTGAGGCTCCTGTAAACTTGGCCTATAGTAGCCGTAATAGAAGTGCAGCGGTGAGAATTCCTATGTATTCTCCTTCTCCTAAGGCCAAGCGAATTGAGGTCAGGTTCCCCGACCCTTCCTGCAACGGCTATCTTGCCTTTGCGGCCATGTTGATGGCTGGACTCGACGGTATTGAAAACAAAATTGACCCTGGTGAACCACTTGATAAAGACATTTATTCCTTAAGCCCTGAAGAATTGGCTGGTGTCCCCTCAACACCAGGCTCTTTGGAAGAGGCCTTAAAGGCCCTTGAAGCAGATCATGACTTCTTGCTCAAAGGTAATGTCTTCACCGAAGATGTGATTGAAAAATGGATTGAGTGGAAGATGGAAAAAGAAGTAAATGCCGTTAACCTTCGTCCTCATCCTTGGGAATTTGCCCTCTATTTCGATGTTTAAAAGGCTTTGGGGCAGGGCGAAAGCCCCTGCCCTTCTTATAAACCTCTGCAAACCCCACATAGGTTACATTCTTTCATGGGGCATATACTGCCAGGTTTGGCAGAAAGGGCCTTTTGGTACTCTTGATAGAGGAACTCTCTGTTCAAGCCATGAGAGATTACCTCCCAGGGGAAAAATTCGTTGGCATCTCTTGGTCTTAACACAAAGAAATCGGGGTTTATCACACTCTTTTTTAGCGCCTGCTCCCAACCCATTTTAAAGGCCAAGTAAAGGATCTCTCCTACCCTTCTATCTCCCCTCGCCAATAAAGCCTGAACATAGGCCCATTTGGGGAGGTCAAAGGAAAGGCTAACTCCCCTTTCCCTTTTGAAAACCGTTTTTAGCCACTTCCCTTTTTTCTTAAGAGCAGAAATCTCTTCCATAGGATGCCATTGGAAGGGGGTAAAGGGCTTGGGGACAAAAGAGGCAACACTCAGATATATTTGGGGACAAAACCGCCCCTGATGCCTATTAAGCATGTCTTTTTTTATTTTCTTCACAAGCCCAAAAATGGCCTCTATATCTTTTTGGTTCTCGGTAGGTAAACCAATGATAAAATAAAGCTTTAAGGTCTTAAAGCCGCATTCGGACACCAGAGAAGCCGCCTTTAGAATTTGGTCTTCAGAAAGACCTTTATTAATTACATTTCTTAGGCGTTGAGAACCTGCTTCAGGGGCAATAGTAATTGTTTTATGGCCATTTCTCTTAAAAATCTCAAGGAGTTCAAGACTAAGGGCATCTGCCCTTAAAGAAGAAACCGAAAAGTGGGCATTTTGGATCAAAATGAATTCTAAGATTTCTTTTAAATAAGGATAATCGTTAACTGCTGCCCCGATAAGACCAATTTTATCACTTAATTTTATCCCCTCTTTGATATCCTTTAATATAGAGTCTAAGGGACGCATCCTGGGAGGCCTATATACGTAACCTGCACCACAAAAACGGCACCCACGGGGACAGCCCCTTTCAATTTCAATCAAAAACATGTTGGAAAATTCAGTTTGAGAAGTTACAATTTGAGAACATGCTCTTATTTCCTCTTTTTTAACCCTCCTTTTTATGATGGGATAAGGCAATTCTTTAGAAGGTTTCATTTCCCTTAAGGTTCCCTCTGAGGCGTATAAAGGTTGATAGGCCCAAGGAACATAAACCCCGGGTGTGTCCCTAGCAATAAGAAAAAGACGGTGTCTCCTTTCGGCCTCATACCTTAAAAAATTGGATATAAATTCATCTAAAAATCCCTCTCCCTCCCCAATTAAAAAAAAATCCATAAACAAGGCTAGGGGTTCAGGATTAAGCCAAGTGGCAATTCCCCCAGCCCCTATAAAGGGGAGAGAATAATCATTTTTTCTTTCTTCGGCCCAGAAAGGAATACCCGCCATAGAAAGAATTTTTAGCACGTTAAGATAATCGCTTTCAAAGGAAACAGAAAAAAGCACCAAATCGAAGTCCTTCATAGGACGTTGACTCTCAGCAGAGAGAAGCGGTGCTTGGTATTTTTTTAAAAGGTGTTCTTCTTCAAGGTCTGGTAGAAAAAAACGCTCACATACAACATCGCTTCTTTTATTTAGGATTCCATAAACCGTTTGAAATCCCAGATTGGACATGCCCAAGTAATAAGTATTGGGATAGACAAGGGCAATAGAAAGTCTTCCTCCCCAGTTTTTAAGATATACTTTACCTTTTTCTGTCTTAAGCCGGCGCAGATAGAAGTTTTTAAGTGCCCAGTTCATCAATCCATTCTTTTACGAATAAACGTAGGGATGTCTAAATCATCCTCCTCTCCTGGTAAGCGAAATATGCGACGCTGTTTATGCATTATATTCTCTTTGTCTTTAGCCTCTTTTCCCTTCATGGCCTTGAACTTTTCTAAAGAAGGAACTTCATCCTCTGATGGCTGAGACATGCTCTTTTGCACTTCTTCTTTTCTGATGCCAGTAGCAATTACCGTGATCATCATCTTGTCTCCTACATTATCATCTATAACCGTACCCCAGATGATATTGGCATCCTCTGCGGCCTCTTTATAGATGAGAGAGGAAGCAGCATCTACTTCTTCTAAAGTCATATCTGAAGATGCGGTAATATTCACCAAAACTCCCTTTGCCCCTTTAATCGATATATCCTCAAGTAAAGGACTATTAATAGCCTTTTCTGCTGCTTCTATGGCCCGATTCTCTCCGCCGGCTGTTCCTGTTCCCATAAGGGCCAATCCCTTTTCCTCCATAATGGTGCGGACATCAGCAAAATCAACATTTACCAAACCCGGGATGGTAATCAAATCGGCAATTCCCTTAACGGCATAGAACAGAACTTCATCTGCCTTCTTAAATGCCTGAATAAGCGTAGGAGTCTTTTGAATAGAAGTAAAAAGCCTATCGTTAGGAATTGTAATAATCGTATCAACTACGTCTTTTAGTTGTTCAATCCCATTAAGGGCACTTTCTAAGCGTCTTCTTCCTTCAAACTTAAAGGGTTTAGTCACCACAGCTACCGTAAGTGCCCCCAATTCTCTACTCACTTGGGCTACTACAGGAGCGGCACCAGTTCCAGTCCCCCCTCCCATACCAGCAGTAATAAAAACCATATCACTTCCCTCAAGAACCTCTTTTATTTGGTCAACGCTTTCCAAGGCCGCCTCTCGTCCCACTTCAGGCTTGGCCCCTGCCCCTAATCCCCTAGTTACATTTGGCCCTAGCTGGACCTTTATAGGGGCCAGGTTTGTCTCTAAGGCTTGAAGGTCGGTATTAGCAGCGATAAAGTTCACATTTTTAAGCCCAGATTCAATCATATTATTAATGGCATTACCTCCGGCTCCACCAAGACCAATTACTTTAATTCTAGCGGTTAAGCCTTCTTCTACCAAATCTATCCGCATTTCTTCACCCTCCTAATTTTTTATTCTTGTATTCATTACACAAAGCTAAGCTTAACTAAAAGGCCTCTTTAAACCAAGCCTTAATATTATCAATAAACCTTTCCCAAGCTCCCCTTTTTCTTCTTGAAACATATTGCTCTGCCCCTCCTTGAAGCTTAAATCCATATTTTACCAATCCTACGGCTGTAGCATACATGGGATTGCGAATTACGTCAGATAAACCTCCAATATCTCTGGTGTAACCTATTCTCACAGGCAAACCAAAAATTTGTTCTGCCATTTCTACAAGCCCCGGAAGCAATGAAGAGCCCCCGGTAATCACTACCCCTGCTGCTAGGGAATCCTTCAATCCATTTTTGATAAACTCATGGTCTACCAAACCCAAGATTTCTTCTACCCTAGGTTCAATAATCTGAACTAAGACACTTCTAGAAATCCTTCTCGTCTTTTTATCCCCGACATTTCTTATTTCAATCTCTTCATTCCCCTCCAACAAAGAAGAGCTGGCCAAACCGTATTTCAATTTTATCTTTTCGGCCTCTGAAATAGGAATGCGCAAGCCAAAGGCAATATCATTGGTAATATTTGTGCCACCTACTCCTAAAATTGCCGAATGACTTATACTATGCTCTGAAAAAGTAGTAATATCGGTCGTACCCCCTCCCAAATCCATTAATCCCACCCCTAAAGCCTTTTCCTCATCTGTCAATACGGCCTCACTGGCCGCTAAGGGTTGAAGCACTACTTCTATCACATCCAAACCTGCCTTTTGAATACACCGAATAAGAGTTTGCACTGCCGCCACTGAGGCTGTGATAATGTGGACCTTTGTCTCAAGCCTCACTCCAGCCATTCCTCTGGGGTCTCTAATTCCTGTCTGATCATCTACGATAAACTCTTGAGGTAAAACGTGAATCACCTGTCTCTCTGGCGGTAATGAAACCATTCGAGCGGTTTCAATAACTCGATCAACGTCCTTTTTAGTTACCTCTCGGTGCTTTAAGGCAATTACCCCTTGGCTATTAATGGATTGAATATGATTGCCGGCAATACCTGTGTAAACGCTGTGAATTTCACACCCAGCCATCATTTCGGCCTCTTCTATGGCCTTTTTAATGGAATTTATAGTCTCTTCAACATTGACCACCATTCCCTTTCGGAGGCCATAAGATGGACTACATCCCACCCCAATAATATCCAAAGTTCCCTCTTCGGTAGGCTCAGCCACAACAGCACACACCTTGGTAGTCCCAATATCAAGTCCGACGATTAATTCCCCTTTACGTGCCATTAGACTCTCCTTTGTTTTTGGTCCTCAATTTCCTAATTTTGCATATACCCGATTAGTATCTGTTAAATCAATTTGGCTTAAAGTAATGCCCTTTTTTTGAATATAAGACAAAACTTTTTTTAGGATATTCAATTTGGCTATAAAATTGCCTTTTCCAAAAACAATTTTACGCCCCTTTATTGTAAATACTGTAATCCCCAAATCCTTATCTACATGAATTTCAGAAATCGCACTTAGGGTTAAAGGAAATTTATTTTGACTCAAAATTTTTAAAAATGAAATGGCAGGTTTAATTTTGGGGTCGCTGACCGAACTAATCCCTGTAATTACAGGGAGATCAAACTTGTTTGCTTTTCCCAAAATACACCTTCCACCTTTATCTACCCACCACCAATGGTCTTTTATGTAGGCTAGGGCGATAATCTTCCTCTCTTCAATTTTTATTTTGACAGTTTGAGGCCATATCCTAGAAATATTTACTGCCTTTATAAGGGGATGGTGCAAAAGTCGTTGCCTTATTTTTTGAGTATTCAGACTAATAAGACTTTTATGGCCAATATTGGCCAAATTAAGGACTTCTTCCTTGCTAATTTGTTTATTTCCCACTACCATAACCCTAGCAATTCTCAACTGAGGTATTTGACAAAGATATGCATATCCTATCAAACACCCTAAACTTATTACTCCCACGAAAGCAATAACGCCAACAATTCCAAAAATGGCCTTCCAGTTTCTCTTTTTGCGATAATAATTTCTTTTCATAGCAAAATTTCTATTTCTGGCTCCAACAGCACCCCTGTTTTCCTTTTTACTCTCTCCCTTACAAGGTTCATCAAGTCAAGAACATCCTTTGCTCTTGCATTGCCTGTATTCACAATAAAATTGGCATGTTTGGGAGAAACACAGGCTCCACCAATACATTTCCCTTTTAAGCCAGTCTTTTCTATCAAAAAGCCAGCACTTATACCAGGCAGATTTTTAAAGACGCACCCGGCTGAAGGCATAAATAAAGGTTGAGTCTGCTTTTTTTGCAAAAAAAACTTTCTGATTTCATTTTGCACCTTGAACGAAGGACTGGACTTAAGTCCAATCTCTGCCTTCAAAATAATGTCTGTCCGTGCCAATTTGGTATAACGATAGCCATAAAAATCACTTTCCCAAGAAATCCATCTAACCTCGTTTGGCACAGAAAATATCTTAACCCTTTTTATTCTCTCTCCAATTGACATCTGGGCTGTTCCAGCATTGACCTTTACTGCCCCCCCAATAGTACCAGGAATCCCAGCCATAAAGGAAATTCCATCCCAGCCATACTTTATACAAAGGCCAAGTATATCAGATATTTTCATTCCAGCAGAAACATTTAACAAAACATTGTTAGACTCCCTTTCCCATCGCCATTGATTTAATTTTAAAACAATTACCACCCCTGCAAAGCCTTCATCAAGGGGCAACACATTACTTCCTCTACCCAAAATATAGTAAGGGCATTCAATGGCAATTAGGTAATCAATCAGCCCCAAAAGTTGTTCTTCAGTTTCTACCCAAACTACGGCCTTGGCCGGGCCTCCGACTTTAAATGTTACCAGATTTGCTAAGGGATAATTATATGCTACCTTTCCAAATTTCCTTAATCTTCGCATTCTAATTACCTTAACAAAGTTTCTCCTACTCGATAGACATCTCCTGCTCCAAGGGTAAGAACAATATCCCCTTGTCTAAGCATAACCTCTAGTCTTTTTAAAATATCATCAAAATTAGGGCAATAATAGACAATCCGATTTCGGGCAATTCCTTCGGCCAGCCATTTTCCAGTAACACCTTTTATAGGGGCCTCACAAGCACTGTAAATTTCAGTAATGATTAACTCATCCGACATTTCAAAGGCATTGATAAAATCATGGTACAAGGCCTTAGTGCGGGTATATCTGTGGGGTTGGAAGATGGTAATAAGCCGCCTGTGGGGCCATTTCTGTTTGATGGCTTCAAGGGTCGCCTTAATTTCTGTAGGATGATGTCCGTAATCGTCTAAAACTAAAATACCGCCTTTTTCTCCTTTTACTTCAAGTCTTCTGCTTACTCCTTGGAATGACTCTAAGACCAAAGTGGTCTTTTTTAAATCTATTCCTAAGACATCGGCTACGGCTATGGCAGCAAGAGCATTAAGGACGTTATGCCTCCCTGGAACTGAGAGACGAACAGTCCCTCGGAATTTTTCCCTTAAGTAAAGCTCAAATTGAGTCCCCTGATTGTCTAAAGACAAATTCCGAGCTTCTATATCATACCCCTCTCCAATTCCATAACTAAGCCAAGGCACAGAATTTTCTTTAACAATAGTACTAAGGACATCATCTCCTCCCCAGAAGATAATCTTACCATAGGGAAAAACTCCTTTTATAAATCTTTTAAAGGCCGCTATAATTGACTCCTTTGTTTGATAGTAATCAAGGTGGTCAGGTTCTACATTAGTAATCACGGCTATATAGGGGTTAAGCTTCAAGAAACTACCATCACTTTCATCTGCTTCGGCTACCAAATATTCTCCCTTTCCCAACCAAGCATTTATCCCTTCTTCATTTATACACCCTCCCACTACAACCGCAGGATCCCAGCCTGTCTTTTTCAAAACAGTAGCAATCATGGCAGATGTAGTTGTTTTGCCATGCGTTCCCGCTACGGCGATTCCCTTTTTTCTTTGCATAATGATGGCCAGCAAATCCCCTCTGGAAAGCAAGGGCAAGCCCTTCTGCCGAGCCACATTAAGTTCGGGATTATCTGGTCCTATAGCCGAAGAATACACAACCACTTCGGCACCATTAACATGCTCTGCCTTATGACCTGTATAGATCTTACCCCCTTTATCCTTCAATCTCTTAACCAAATAATTGACCCCAAGGTCCGAACCTGTAACGGTATATCCGGCATCAAGGAGGATATTGGCAAGACCACTCATGCCAATTCCTCCAATGCCCACAAAGTGAAAATTATGCCAAGGCAAATTCATAACATGCTCTCCTCAACAATCTTCATAATTTCCTGAGCGGCATTAGGTTTACCTAGTTTAGAAGCATTCAATGACATCGTTTCCAATAAATCCGTGTGGCAATAAAGCTCTCGTATCTGTTCAGCCAACAACCTTCCACTAAGTCGGGACTGAGGAATAACCCAGGCCGCTCCTGCCCTCTCTAATACCTGAGCATTATAGAATTGATGCCCCACCGCACCAGGAAAGGGAATAAGTATGGCTGGTAGACCCATGGCAGTAATTTCAGCAATAGTAGAAGCACCTGCTCGGGCAACAACAAGTTTTGCCTTAAGATAAACGTCCCCTACATCCTTAATGAAGCTATGAACTTCTCCAGGTATCCTTTCCTGGCTGTAAAACTCTTTTATTCTATTATAATCTAATTTGCCAGTTTGATGAATAAAATAAAGCTCATTCTTAAATTTCTTTAAAAACGCCCATGCCTCACAAAAGGCTTCATTTATAACCCTTGCTCCTTGACTTCCTCCTAAAATAAATATGGTAAATTTTTTTTCTTTGTGTTCTCTTCCCTTTAAAAGAGCTGCCTTAATGATCTCTTCTCTAATAGGATTCCCTGTAAGGATACATTTTCCCCTTAAATACTCTTTAGAACCCTCAAACGAAATGCAGGCTAGCTTTGCCCATCTAGACAAAAATTGGTTTGCCTTACCTGGAATGACATTTTGTTCGTGGATAATTAAATCAATACCTAAAATGTGAGCCGCAACCGCTACAGGCACAGAGGTATAACTGCCCATCCCTAAAACCAATTTTACTCCTTTCTTTCTTAAAACTTCTAAGGATTCTTTTAGCCCTAATCCCATTTGAAAAACACCTTTAAATTTCCCCCATGTCGTCTTTCCCACCAATCCAGCACTGTGAATACCATAAAAAGGAATGCCCCTTTCTTGGACAACCTTTTCCTCCATCCCCCCCTTGTTACCTATAAAAACAACTGGTTGGCCCTTCTTAGTTAACGCCTGGGCCACAGCTATGGCTGGGAAAATATGCCCTCCAGTGCCTCCAGCAGCAATGGCAATCATTTTTGCCCCTGAACATAGATATTTTCCAAAATTCCAATAGCAATGAAATCTACCAAAAGGGCACTCCCCCCATAGCTGATAAATGGGAGGGTAATGCCTTTGGGAGGCAAAAGCCCCAAACAAACACCCATATGAATTAAGGCCTGAAACCCAAGCCAAAATATCAACCCCATGGCCAAATGAAAACCAAATAAATCTCTAGCACTCCGAGCAATATTTACCCCCCGCCAAATCAAAAAGCCAAAGAGACAAACCGTTAATACAACACCCCAGAAACCTAGTTCTTCTCCCAAAATGGAAAATATATAATCTGTAAAGGGTTCAGGGAGATAAAAAAGCTTCTGCCTGCTTGCCCCAAGTCCTTGCCCCCAGAGCCCCCCACTGGCAAAGGCCAATTTGGAATGCAAAATGACATACCCTACTCCAAATGGGTCCTTCTCAGGATGCAAAAAGGCCATAAGCCTCTTAATACGATAAGGAGCCGTAAAGATGAGATATAAAAACAAACAGGCCCCGGGCAAGGATATAAGACCCAGATGGCGTAACTTAGCCCCTCCTAAGAAAAGGAGGGTAAACATCAAACATCCTAAAAGCACTACTGTGCCCAAATCGGGCTCTGCCAAGAGGAAAATGGCAAACAAGGAATAAATTATAATGACCGGCAAAATCCCTACCGAAAAGCTTTTAACCTTCTCTTCTCGAGACACGGCCGCTGCTAAGTAAATAATAAAGGCAATTTTGGCAAATTCCGAAGGCTGAATCGAAATACTTCCTATACCTACCCATCTGGTAGCGTTGTTTATAGTGCGACCTATCCCTGGCACAAAGACAAGAACAAGTCCTATCAAGGCAAAAAGCAAGAAAAGATAGGTAGTTCGCCTGTAAAACTGATAGGGAATGTATCTCACTACCGTCAGGGTCAATAATATGGCCACAATGGCATAGATCAACTGTCGTTCTAAAAAGTAATAAGGATTACCCATTTCTCTTTGGGCAAGAATAAAACTACTGCTAAAGATCATCAAAAGACCAATACTTGTCAAAATAAACGCCAGGATAAAAAGCCACCAATCCCACTTATACCCACTGTATTTTTTAGAGTGCATAAACGGCCCTTTTAAATATTTCTCCTCTTTCTTTATAGTCTTTAAACATATCAAAACTGGCACAGGCCGGAGAAAGTAACACATCGGCATCAGGCTTGGCCAATTCAAAGGCCCTTTCTACTGCCTGATCCATATCAGAAGCAGTAAATATAGGCAAAATTTGTTTAGCAAGGGCAGCCATTTCAGCGGTTGCTTCTCCTATAAGTACCAACGCCTTGGCCCTTTTCTTCAAATAAGGTAGCAGTGGCAAAAAATTTTGTCCTTTACTTAATCCCCCGGCAATAAGGACTACTGGCCTTGGAAGACTTTTCAGCGCTGCGATTGTAGCACTTACATTCGTAGCCTTGGAATCGTTATAAAACTTAACTCCGTTCAAAGAACGGACTAATTCAAGGCGATGCGGCAAGGGAGATATCTGCTTCAAGGCTGGGAAAATTCTTTCAAAATCACAACCTAAAACTTGCATGGTCAACAAGGCTGCCATAATGTTTTTATAATTGTGTTCTCCTATGAGATTCAGATCCTCTATCTTCACCTCCCATCTCTCATTAAGACAAACAACAATTTTGCCGTCTTTTAAAAAGGCCTCTTGTCCGCTAGAGGCCACACCATAAGACACCTTTTGACTGGCCACTTTAATGAGGCCAGGCTTTATATAAGGATTGTCCCTATCATAGATAAACCAATCTTGTTGAGTCTGATTTTGAGCAATTTTTAATTTAGACTCCACATAGGCGTCTAAATTAGAATGTCTATCCAAATGGTCTTGGTCTATGTTTAAACAAATGGCCACATAGGGATGAAACAAATTGCTTGTTTCAAGCTGAAAACTACTAACCTCAGCTACGATATAATCAATATTTGTTTTTGTTATGGCCTCAACCAAAGGAGTGCCGATATTACCCCCTATCCATGCCTCTTTGCCTGTTGCCCTTAAAAGGGTTCCAATGATGGTTGTAGTAGTAGTTTTACCATTGGTTCCTGTAACGGCAATTATTGGCACCGTTAACAACGGCGCAACTAAATCCAATTCTCCAATAACAGGAATGCCCTTGGATTCACATTTTTTCAAAATCGGCATTTGAGGATTAACACCTGGGCTCATCACTACCAAGTCGGCATTTAAAAATGTTCGCTCTTTATGCCCTCCTGTTTCAAAGCTAATCCCCAAATTCCTTAAAGTTTTCAATTTATCATTTAATTTATCTTCAGGTAAACAATCAGAAATCACCACTTCAGCTCCAGTTTTTTTAAAAAATGTGGCCAGGGCCATTCCTGTCTTCCCCATTCCCATAACCACAATCCGTCTATTTCCAAATATCCTGTTCATACCTACCTTAGTTTTAAAGTACTTAAAGCCGTAAGGGCCAAAATGATACCAATAATCCAAAATCGAACAATAATTTTAGGTTCACTCCATCCTTTGAGTTCAAAGTGGTGATGCAGGGGACTCATCTTAAAAATTCTTTTACCCCCTGTCATTTTAAAATATGCTACCTGCAAAATTACAGAAAGGGCCTCAATTACAAAAAGCCCCCCAATGAGAAGAAGAAGAATTTCTTGTTTCACAATGACTGCAATAGCCCCCAACAGGGCCCCTAAAGAAAGCGAACCTACATCCCCCATAAAAATCTCTGCTGGATAGGCATTGTACCATAAAAAGCCAAGGCATGCCCCTAAGAGGGCCCCGCAAAATACACTGACCTCACCTGCTCCTGGAACCCAAGCGATCTGAAGATACCTAGCAATCTTAAAGTGACCAGCCATATAAGCAAGCAGTAAATAACTTCCAAAGGAAATGCTAAGTGGGCCTGCGGCCAATCCATCAAGTCCATCTGTCAGGTTTACGGCATTAGAAGCGCCCACTACAACTAAAATAATCAAAATGTAATAAAAGCCACCCAGTTCTGGGGTAAAACTTTTCAAAAAAGGAAAATAAAACCTAGTGGAATAGCCCGCTATCTTAATAAGCAAAATTGCTATTATGGCTGAAAATAACACCTGAAGCCCGAATTTTTGTTTGGCACTTAGGCCTTTGCCCCTCCCCCTTTTAATCTTTTGATAATCGTCTAAGAAGCCAATAAACCCGAAAAAAATGGAGGTAAAAACTAAAATCCAGATATAGATATTTTGCAAATTTGCCCATAAGAATACTGTCACTATTACCGAAATAAGAACAGGAATTCCCCCCATGGTCGGAGTTCCAATCTTGCCATTATGGGTTTGGGGCTCATAAGGTTTTTCGGTCTTAATCCAATTTTTATTGATTAAAAATTGAATAAAGGACGGAATCAAAATCAGGGAAAGGAAAAGGGCGGTTAAAATGGCATAGGCCGTTCTAAACGTAATATAGCGAAAGACATTAAACCCAATCCAGTATTTATGTAAGGGATATAAAAGATGATAAATCATAAATTCTCCTTCAACCTTTCTACTACTTCCCTAAAGCCAACACTATTAGATGCCTTTAGGAGAATATTGTCCCCTGAAACCGCATTTTCTTCAAGGAAAGAAGCAATATCCTCTTTAGTTTCAAAAACAAAAATCCTTTTTTGAGGCATTCCTGCCCTTAAGGCCCCATTTGCATAACATGAAGCATACCTTCCATAGAGCACCAAGGCCTTTAATCCCATCCCTCCGGCTAGTTTTCCTATCTTCTCATGCCAAAATACGGCCTTATCGCCCAATTCAAGCATATCTCCTAAAACGGCTATTTTTGCCCCTTCTTGCTCTGCCAAAGCCTTTAAGGCCGCTTCCATAGAACCTGGATTGGCATTGTATGTATCATCTAAGATGAACCTTCCCTTTTTGTCTCTAAAATAGGCAAAGCGACCAGATAAGGGGCGAAATGAAGAAAGGGCTTGGATAATTTCGTCCTTACTCACTCCTAAGTACCAACCTACTGCCGCTGCGGCCAAAAGGGCATAAACTTGATGTTTACCAATCAGGTTGGTGGGAATCAAAAGCTCTCCCCAAGGCGTCCTTATATTTAAGACCAACCTAACACCTTGTCTTCTTACTTCATTGACATATACATGGCCAGAATACCATCCAAAACCAACTTTTTCTTTGGGATATTCAGCGGCCAAGGCCGAAAGATAGACATCATCTGTATTATAAACAAAGCATTTCTCCGTATATTTCAAAATGGCGGCCTTTTCCTTAGCTATTGTCTCTAAGGAATCTAAACCTTTTAAATGAGCTGGCTTAATAGAGGTAATAACCGCAATCTGAGGCATAGCAATTGAAGAAAGATAGTCTATTTCTCCTACTTTATTTGTTCCAATTTCTACACAAATCAAGTCATGCTCAGGTCTTATTCCCAAAATGGTAAAGGGAAGACCAATTTGGTTATTCAAATTACCCTCTGTTTTAAGGACAGTAAATCTCTGACTTAATACCGAATAAATGGCCTCTTTAGTAGTAGTCTTACCACAACTGCCTGTAATCCCAATTAAAGGAATATTCTTAAAGCGTTTTCTGTAAAATTGGGCCATTCGCCCTAAGGCAAGCAAGGTATCGGAGACTATTAGCCAACTATATTTTGAATAGTCTTTGTCAAGAAAAGGCATTCTATTTACAATAAATCCCTTCCCCCCCTTCTCTAACGCCTGAAGGATAAAATCATGTCCATCATGTCTTTGTCCTCTTAAGGCAATAAAAAGGTCGCCTGGCTGTAAAACCCGAGTATCGTCCGTAATGGCGACGAATCTTTCAATGCATTTTCCCTCCAATCTCGCTTGGACAGCCTTTAATATTTCATTTAATTCCCACGGACCAATCTTTCTCATTACATTCTACTCAATACCTTTAATACCTCTTCCTTATCGCTAAAATGATATTTTTTATCACCAATAATCTGATAATCTTCATGTCCCTTGCCTGCAATGAGCACAATATCTCCTCTTTGAGCATGTTTAATGGCCCACAGAATGGCTTGGCGGCGATCTGGGACAATACAATAAGGTTTGTCTTTTTTTATTCCCATTTCAATATCCTGAATAATCTGTCTGGATGGCTCTGTTCTAGGATTATCATTGGTAACAATTACAAAATCGCTCAGTTCGCTCGCAATTTGTCCCATAATGGGCCTTTTTCCCTTATCCCTATCCCCTCCACACCCGAAAACGGTAATCAAATTGCCTTTACAGAGGGGCCTCAAGGTGCGAAGAACTTGATTTAGGGCATCTGGGGTATGGGCATAATCGATAATAACATCAACCTTCCCCTCTATCCTTTCCAGACGGCCAGGCACACCTTTAACATCTTCTAAACCCAACTTTATTTGATTAAGAGGAATCCCCAGTCCTATGGCCGCAGCCGCAGCGGCCAATATATTGTATAAATTGGGCCTCCCGATCAATTCAGAAGAAATCTCCAATTTCCCCAATGGAGTAATTATTTTAGCCTCTATTCCCTCCAAAGAAAGGCAATACCCCTCCACAAAGACATCGGCCTCCGAAGACATGCCATAAGTAATTACCCTTTGCCCATTCAACTCATTGAGTAATCGTTTTCCCCATCTATCATCCAGATTAATAATTGCCTTTCCTTCCGGGTCTAAATGATGCTTAAAAAGCACCTTTTTGGCTTCATAATAAGTTTCCATATCTTTATGAAAATCCAAATGGTCTTGAGAAAGGTTTGTGAAAACAGCAATTTTAAATTCGCATCCTGCTACCCTTTGGCACACCAGGCTATGCGAGGAAACCTCCATCACTACGTCTTTAATCCCATTTTCCTTCATCTGCTTAAAAAGCCTTTGAAGCGTGAGACAGTCTGGGGTAGTCAAAGGGGCAGGAATCACCTGGTCTTCTAACCTATAACCAATAGTGCCCACAATTCCCACCTTGGCACCCTGTTTTTTTAAACATGAGGCCACTAGATAACTAGTAGTCGTTTTCCCATTTGTCCCGGTAATTCCAATCAAATTCAAACTTTTTGAAGGGTTACCATAGAACTTGGCGGCTATCTGGGCCATGGCCTTTCGGGCATCCTTTACCCTTACTACGGTTATAGACTCTGGGACGCTTACCTCCTCTTCAGCAATCACACAAACAGCCCCATTTTTTACGGCTTCCTCTATATATAAAGCCCCATTTGTCCTATGTCCTCTTAAGGCCACAAATATACTGTCAGGCTTGACTTCTTTGGAATGAGCAGTAATATCAGCAACTTCTATATCAATCCTTCCTGAAATTCTTGATATTTCTATGTTTTGTAAGAGAGAACCAAGCTGCATTAATTTTCTCCTAGTCTAAGAAAACACTCGGTATTTGCGTCAATCTTAGCCCCTGGAGCAGGGCTCTGTTGAAACACCCTTCCTGTCCCTTCAATTTTAACCTGTAACTTCATCTTTTGCAAAATCCGAAGGGCTAACCTCAGGGGAAGTCCTCTTAAATCGGGCATTACACCTTTATTTTGAAGAACTGAATGGTCAAAAACAAACTGCTTTTCCTCATCAACAGATTCTAGGGATTTTTGGGAAAGGTAGTTGACCTTAGCCATTTTTATCTTGGTTGGTTCCGTGGGTTCTAGTTGCCACTGCCAAATAATATGTTGGGCAATCTCCTTAAAGGCCGGGGCCGCCACCACCCCACCATAATGAATTGGATGAGGTTCATCAATCACTATGGCAATCACCACCCTAGGATGTGAGGCTGGGAAAAATCCAATAAAAGATGCAATGTATTTGTCACGATAATATCTGCCTGTTTTGGGGTTAATCTTTTGAGAGGTACCTGTTTTACCTGCCACTGCAAATCCAGGAATTTCAGCCAATTCTCCTGTTCCCTTTACTACAACCTTTCGCAAAATCTTTCTTATTTGAAGTGAGGTCTCGGAGCTGATTACTCTTCTTTTCACTTGAGGCTCAAACTCTCTTTTGACCTTCCCCTTGGCATCAACAATCCTTTTAACCAAAAGGGGCTTCATTAGAAGCCCCCCGTTGGCAATGGCACTATAAGCCATAGCCAATTGGAGGGCAGTTACTCCAATCCCTTGACCAAAACATACCGTGGCAGCATCAACTGGCGTCCATTGAGACAAAGGCCTTATCAAACCTGGGGATTCCCCTAGCAGTTCAACACCTGTTTTTTGAGAAAAACCAAACTTTTTGATATATTCATAAATTGTCTTTGCGCCTACTTTTAAACCCATCTTCACAGCCCCAATGTTAGAAGAATAAACAATCACATTTTCCACCGATAACCAACCATGGGGCTTTACATCATGAAAGGTGACATCTTCAAAGTGAAAATGACCGTTTTCTGCATATAAAATATCATGAGGTTTCCATATTTTTTCCTCTAAGGCGGCAGCTAATAGAAAGGTTTTAAAGGTAGAACCAGGTTCAAAGCTATCGGTAATGGCGTGATTGCGCCATAAGGATGGAGTTGCATAACGAAAGCGATTGGGATTAAAAAAGGGGTAATTGGCCATTGCCAAAATTTCACCTGTCTGAGGCACTACCACAATAGCACAGCCTTTTTTGGCATGCCATTTGGAAACGGCCTTTTTAAGTGCTTGTTCAGCGGCATACTGAATTCCCACATCTATTGACAAATAAAGGGCATCTCCATCCTGGGCCGGTTGAATTGGCGCCCTAGGGGCAAGAATAATCTTTCCCCGAGCATCTCTGATTCCATAATAAAAACCAGGCGTCCCTTGAAGGACATGGTCATATCTTTTTTCTAGCCCTTCAAGTCCTAAACCGTCTATTCCTACAAACCCTAAAACCTGGCCGGCCAGGGAATTATGAGGATAAGAGCGTTTATTCTCAGGACGAAAATTCAATCCATCTAAATCCATTTTTTCTATTTCGTCTGCCTCCTGGGGGGTCAACCAACGTTTTATCCAAATAAACTCCCCCCTCCTTTTTAAACAATTGAGCAAAACCCGATATTTTATTCTTAAAATTCTCGCTAAAATTTTGGCCACCTCTTTTGGTCTTTTAACGGCATCAGGACAGGCATAAAGCGATGGAACTTGGGTTGTAATCGCTAAGGACTCGCCGTGTCGATCGTAGATGAAACCTCGTTTGCAAGGGATAACAATCCTTCTTAACTCTTTTCCCTTTCCAAAAATATCCAAAACCTGAAGGCGAAAGGCCTGACTCAGGATAAAAACATTTGCTATAAATAAAAACGCTGTAATTACAAAAAACTTTTCTCTTACTCCTTTCATTGCTTAATCTTAAGGCAGCTTTATAGATTGTTCGGGCCTCTGAAGTCCCAATCTTTCTGCCTGTTTTTGCAAATAATAAGGAGAGGTAATATGAGACCATTCCAGTTGGAGAATCCGATTTTGCTCCTCCAACCTTTTCTGAATTTGGATGGCATCGGCAATTCGGTAACCAAGTTCGATGTTTTGTAAACTCAGCCATATATAAACGAAGCCTGTAAGCACAATCACAAGCACACTTGATACAAACCATTTAAAGTCTAAGGTATACTGCCTTGCCCTTTTGTTTGCCCTGGCCCAAACTGCAATAGTCATCTTTCTATCCTCCTAACAGATTTTTTCTATAGCCCTCAATTTGGCACTTCTAGCCTTGGAATTTTCCTTTATTTCCTGCTCACTAGGGCATATTGGCTTTTTAGTAAGTATTCTCACCTTACCTTCCTTGGCCCAATTTCTAAAGGTTCTCTTTACCAACCTATCTTCTAAAGAATGAAAAGAAATAATTACCAGTCTTCCTAAACACTCCAAACAATCTAGGGCAGAAGATAAAAACGCCTCTAGATTTTCCAATTCTTGATTAACCACAATGCGCAAAGCCTGAAATGTCTTTGTAGCCGGGTGGATATGGCGGGGCCAATTTCTTCTAGGAATGGCCTGGGCCACAATCTCTGCCAACCTCTGGGTAGAATGTATTTCCTCCTTTGTTCTCACTTGGGCAATCTTTTTGGCAATCTTTCCCGCCCATCTTTCTTCTCCATACTTTTGAATAATTTCCTTTATCCTTCCTTGAGACCACCGATTCACAATAATCTTTGCAGTCAGGCTGTTCTTCCTATTCATCCTCATATCCAAAGGTCCATTATGTAAAAAACTAAATCCCCTTTCAGGAACGAGGTGGAGGGAAGAAATCCCCAGATCCAATAAAATTCCTTGGGCCTTTAAGGGCTTAGTCTCAAAACCAGGAATTTGAATTTCTCTAAGTATTTGCAACATATTTTTATAATTTGCCTCTATTAAACAAAATCTGTTTTTATATGGGGCAAGTGTCAGCCTTGCCCTTTTAAGGGCCTCTTCATCTAAATCAAGCCCCAACAAAAACCCTGCTGGGGTAGTGGCGTTCAAGATCTCTTTGGCATGTCCACCACAACCCACTGTGCCGTCTACATATAATCCCCGAGGTTGACAATTTAGATAAAAGATGACTTCTTGTTTTAATACCGGTATGTGTTCGCATGTAGTCACCTTTAAATCCCTAGGTCAGAAAGCACTTTGGCAATTTCCTCAAAATTTTCAGTTAGAGATTTCATTTCCTCATCCCACCTTTGTTTATCCCAGATTTCAAACCTGTTTAACATGCCAGCAATCACCACTTCTTTTTGCAATCCTGCCTCTTCTCTTAAAGCTGAGGGCACAAGAATGCGTCCTTGTTTATCAAATTCACACTCCACCGCACTTGAAATAAACAAAAGTTGAAACTTTCTCACCTCAGGTTTTATTTGAGGTAAGCGACTTACCTTTTCCTCAATAATCAGCCATTCTGGGATAGGATAAGCTACTAGAGACTTTCCCAAACTCGTAAGCATTAATTTCTCTTCTTCATACCTTCTTCGTAAGACTTCTCTAAAATTGCTTGGGATACTTAAACGTCCCTTTTGGTCTAAGGTATATAAATACCTGCCTCGAAATACCCTAGAATTATGATTTGGGAAAGTTTGTCCCATATTCCCACCTTTACCCACCTAGTATTATATAAGCAGGGGGTATTTGTCAAGAGAAAATTTGTGTCAAATTGACACATTTCATTATTAGTGAATTGTTGATAGTGGATGGGTAATTGACTATCCTATCCTCCTAGGGGGCAGGACACGCCCTGAAGGTAGAGGTATAATAAAAAAGCACCAGTTAGATGGCTAAAGTAGTGAGTTAGACGCGAGTGATTTAGTGATTTAGTTTTGGTGCAAAGTGGGCTTATCTGGCTTTTCCTAACTCACTAATTCACTAGTTTCTAGATCACTTCAGGCCTTTAGACCTGCAGTCGCAATTGCTTAATGTAAAATAAGGCGAAAGGCAAAGGTTGTAGTTGATAGTTGATGGTGGAGTAAAAAACTTCACTTAAAACTAAAAACTTAAAACTTAACAACTAAGCACTAGGGACTAAGGACTAGGGACCAAATGCCAATTTACAGAAAACTTAGCGAGAAAGCCCTGCTTTTTAAAGCAGGGATGAATCGCACGGCGTAAGCTGTTGAAATTAGCAGTTTAAGGGGTAAAATATAAGTTAATTGGAGAAGGAAAACTCTCTAAAACCCTACCCGTGGACTGCGGGAAAGTAACGCCTGTGGAGTGGGAGTTATCTCACTATGAAGCAGGAAGCCCCTCATTTCAATGAGGGGAGGAAGTCACAAGATTTAAAAGTTGAGTTAGTTATAGGTCATGGCTAAAAGGCGTTTTCTTTTAATCAATCCTTGGATTTACGATTTTGCGGCCCATGATTTTTGGGCTAAGCCGTTAGGGCTTTTATACATTGCTAGCTGGCTTCGCAAAAACGGAGCTGAAGTATATCTTCTAGACTGCCTTGATATACACCACCCCCAGATGCCATTTGAACCCCATATCAAGCAGGCTTCAAGGCGAGCATACGGAACAGGTAAATTTTTTAGACAACCCATTCCCAAACCAGTGTTTTTTCAGGATATCCCGCGTTATTACTACCGTTATGGTCTTACCTACCGAATCTTTAAAGAAGAGCTTGACAAGATTCCTATACCTGATGCCATTTTAGTTACCTCTGGAATGACCTATTGGTACCCAGGGGTGTTTGCAGTCATCTATTTTTGTAAACAGAAATGGCCCCATATTCCTATTATCCTAGGAGGTATTTATGCCACCTTATGCCATTCACATGCCTTAAATTATAGCGGGGCTGATTTTGTCCTGAAAGGACCAGCCGAAAATTCATTAATGTCCCTTTTGGAACAAATCTGTAATTTAAAACCAGAATATATCCCCAAAATGGAATATGATCCCTATGCGCCCTACCCTGCCTTTGACCTACTCAGAAAACTTGATTATGTGTGTATCCTTACCTCTAGGGGATGCCCTTTTAGGTGTCAATATTGTGCCTCTTCTGCCCTTTTTCCCTTCTTTTATCAAAGACCACCAGAAACAGTATATCAAGAAATCGTTTACTGGCATAAAAACTACGGAGTAAAGGAATTTGCCTTTTATGACGATGCCTTACTCGTAAATGCCTCCCAACATGCCATTCCCCTATTTGAGATGATTATCAAGGCCAAGCTTGACATTCACCTCCATACTCCAAATGGCCTTCATGCCCGTTTTATCACGGCCAAAGTAGCTCAAAAGATGTTTCAAGCCGGGGTCAAAACCGTAAGACTTGGATTGGAAACCATCAGTCCTAACCGCCACGACCAAAAATTAACCAGAGAAGAATTCATTAGGGCCATCCGATACCTTCAGGAAGCAGGCTTTACCAGAGAGCAAATTGGGGCCTATATCCTCGTGGGACTTCCGAATCAAACCAAACAGGAAATAGAACAAACGGTCTCTTTTGCCCAAAAATTGGGTGTTACCCCTCGTTTGGCAGAATATTCTCCTATTCCTTTTACCAAGCTTTGGAGTGAAGCCATCAAAATTTGTAGCCATGAAATTGACAAAGAACCCCTCTTTCACAACAACTCCCTCCTCCCTTGTGCCCATAAAAACCTTAGTTTTTCTGAGTTAAAAGAAATAAAAAGAAAAATTTGGCACACCTCTTGCATCTAAGCAAAAAGTGTGCTATTTTATATTAAAAAAAGAAAGGGGTGATAAAAGATGAAGTCGGCAGTAAAAGAAGTTACAACTTTTGGAGACATGGTTAATTTCAAGCGTTTGGAGAAATTTAAGAATTACCCAGTAGAATGCCTAGTTTTAAATGAAAGGGAAGCAAAGCTTTGCAAGGTTTTGAATATAAACACCCTTGGCAAATTGGCGGCTACACCAGTAAACAAGGCATTGACTATTCGCAACCTGTGGCATCGTTCGGTAAAGAGCCTAATGCGCAAACTGTGCGATTTTGTCACAAACTGGGAAGAAGTAGAAAGGGAGTTTCTCGATACACCTTTTAAAGAAATTTTGCAAAAAATGGCACGCTTTGTGCCAGAAAAGGAACGGGTCTTCTTTATCAGACGCTACTTTTATGGGGAAACACTAAATGAAATTGGAAAGGATTATGGGTTTACAAGGGAAGCGGTAAGACAAAAACTTCTCAAGGCCAAAAGGAGCTTGCAAACGCCCAATTGGGAAAAGCTAATCACATTATACCTTAAGATTCACATTGCACCACTCATCAAAGATGCAGAAGGGAGGCTTTTACCAAAAGAGGAAGTAAGGACAAGACTTAAAGAGGCCTTTAAGGATTATCTTCCTGTTGCCTGCGCTACCTTCATCTTGTTGGAGCAACTTTACTTTGAAAACAAACGGACTGAGTGTGCTAAAATTGTCAGACTCGCCCGAAAGATATTAGAAAATGAAGTAAAATGCACCTTTGATTCTCATTACCGTCGCATCTGTCGTCAAGGAGAAATCGGGAAGAAAATTCGCATGCTACGCAAGCTTCAAGGATGGACCCAAGCCGATTTGGCCAAACAGGTTGGTTGTGCTAGGATTACTGTAAACATGTGGGAACAGGGCAGATCTATTCCCAAAGGTAAGAATTTAGAACGAATTGCCAAGACCTTTGGGCTTCCTAAAGAGGCCTTGGTAATGGGTTAATACAATAGCTGGACAGGGCATTGGCCTTTGCAAGGTTAATGCCCTTTAATTGTTTTTAGCCATTTCTCCACTTCTTTACCAAGAAGTTCGTAAAACGAGTCACTTCCGCCTAAGGCCTTGCGGCCAAAATAGTAGTTTATTTCCAAAAGGAGTGGTTGAGTACCTTGAGGGCAAAGGACGTCAATGGCCGCTAGATTGATCCCCGTTTTTTGGCACAGAGTATCTATATAAGGCCCTACATTTGCCTTTACATCCGAAGATACATTCGGATCTATTTTACCCCCTTGGGCCAGGTTACTTTTCCAATCGCTACCATGTTTCATCCTCCAATAAAAAAATCTTTGGGTCCCAATAACAACCACCCTTAAGTCCCTATTTTGATGGGCAATAAATTCTTGCAGAATAAAACCATGCCAACCTTGATTTTTTTCCAAAGAAAAAAGGAGGTCTAGAGTTTGCTTTAAATCTCCCTCATCTTTTACCAAAAAAACCATATTTCCTTCCCCGCCCCGATCCCCTTTTACTACAAAGGGATAGGTAAAAGGGAGGGCCCTTCCCATTTCAAAATGCAGTTTATAAAAATGATTCACCTCAGGATAGATTACAGTGCGAGGATGGGGTAGCCTAAGGGATTTCCACAATAGGGCATCTCCTATCTTGCCTTCACCCGGGAAACGATAATCATAATTAGGGAAAACATGATGGCAATATTGACGGCAATACCAATAAACGTCGGCCTTACACCCCTGAGGCAAAATTACGGCCTTAGCCTTTTTTATCAAATCTTTTTGAGAAGACGATAGTGATTTATCACCAAGCAATAAATTAAGGTCTGCCTCAAAACAGGGATGTAAAGAAACTACAGGGAAATTCAACATTCCCTTTGTTTTAAATCTTCACGAAAAAGTTTATACATAATACTATCCATCAGGGCATTGAGGCTGGCTTCTAAAATATCATGTGAGACGCCTACAGTATGCCAAACACAGTCTTTATCCTTTGACTCAATGAGCACCCTGATTTTGGCCTCAGTCCCTGAGGTACCAGGCAACACCCGAACACGATAATCCATTAAAGTCATCTCTCTAAGATAGGGATAAAATTCTTCCAAGGCCTTACGCAGGGCCTTATCTAAAGCATTCACAGGACCTTGTCCCAAAGAAATGGCATGTCTTTCTGCTCCTTTAACTTCTACCCAAACTTCGGCCTCGGCTACAGGCCGCCCTTCTAAGGTATTATAATCTTGCACCCGATAAGTAAGAAGTTTAAAAAAGTTATCTCGTTTCAATCTTCCCTCAGCTTCATACATGCGCAATTTAAAGGATTCTTCAGCTACATCAAATTGGAGGCCTTGACTTTCAAGCTTCTTAAGCTCTTTTAAAATCTGTTGGACTTTAGGGGCATCGCTCTCTAAATCAATACCCCATTCTTTGGCCTTACTTAAAATGGTGCTTTTCCCAGAAAGGTCTGAAATCAAAATTCTCCTTATATTCCCTACCTTTTCTGGAGGAACATGCTCATAGGTCCGAGGGTTTCTTTGCACGGCACTTACATGTACCCCCCCCTTATGGGCAAAGGCACTTCTACCCACATAAGGCAAATAAGAAGGATGGGGCAAATTTAAAAGTTCGGTCACATACCGTGATATATAAGTAAGTCTAGCCAATTGGGTGTCAGAGATACAACCAAGCCCCATTTTCAACTTTAGGGCTGGGATTACAGAACACAAATTGGCATTACCACAACGCTCCCCCACTCCATTTATAGTACCTTGAACCTGACTTGCTCCTAAATGAACAGCCATAAGGCTGTTGGCCACCGCACACTCAGCATCATTATGGGCATGAATACCAAAGTCAATCTCAGGAATTGCCCTTTTTACTTGAGTTATGATTTCAGCGAGCTCAAAGGGCAAAGTGCCTCCATTGGTATCACAGAGAACGATGCAGTGGGCTCCAGCATCTCTGGCCTTTTTTAGAGTAGCTATGGCGTATTGGGGGTTATCTTTAAAACCATCAAAAAAGTGCTCGGCATCATAAAAGAGTTTCTTCACGTGAGGCCGCAAGAAACGAAGCGAGTTTTCAATAATTTCTAAATTGCGTTCCAAAGAAATCTTGAGGGCATCTTTAACATGCAGGTCCCAGCTTTTACCAAAGATGGTAATCGCCTCAGTTCTGGCCTCCAAAAGGGCATTGAGATTGGGATCAATCTCAGGGGTATATTTGGGATGGTGAGTGCTTCCAAAGGCCACAATAATTGTGTTTTTCAAGGGATAGCGTTTAATTTCTTTAAAAAAAAGTGCATCTTTGGGATTGGAACCGGGCCATCCTCCTTCAATATATTGCACTCCAAGTTCATCCAACTTTTGGGCAATCTTCAGTTTATCCTCAAGCTGAAGACTAAAGTTCTCGGCCTGGGTACCATCTCTTAAAGTGGTGTCATAAATTTCTACTTGCCCCATAACATCTACCCTAATAAGATTTATTCTGATTCAATAAAGGCCTTATGTAATTCCTTAACCGCCCTTTCTACGTCCTTTTCATCTATGACGCAAGAAATCTTTATTTCCGAGGTGCTAATCATCAAGATATTTATCCCTGCTTGAGCCAAGGTTTGAAACATTTTGGCCGCTACCCCGGAATGGCTTCTCATTCCCACGCCGACAATAGAAACCTTCCCGATATGCTCATCTCCCAAGACCTTCTTGGCCCCTATTTTGTCAGCCGCCTCTTTGGCAAGTTGCATGGCCTTTTTAAAGTCTACCTTAGGGACTGTAAAAGTCATATCCGTAATGCCATCTTCACTTGTATTTTGAATAATCATATCTACTACAATGCCCGCTTGGCCAAGGGGCTCAAAAATTTGAGCTGCAATTCCAGGGCGGTCTACTACACCTCTCACTGTAATTCTGGCTTGATTCTTATCATGAGCCACTGCCCTCACTACTATCTTTTCCATCTCGGCATCGGCTTCTACCACCATAGTTCCCTCCTTATGATTAAAGGATGAACGCACATGAATAGGCACATTATACTTTTGAGCAAACTCCACAGAGCGAATTTGCAACACCTTCGCTCCTAAGCTGGCCAATTCCAGCATCTCATCATAAGATATTGCATCTATCTTTTTGGCCTCAGGACATATTCTAGGATCAGCAGTAAAGACACCCTCTACATCGGTATATATTTCACATAAATCCGCCTTCAAGGCAGCCGCTAAGGCCACAGCCGTGGTGTCAGACCCTCCTCTGCCAAGGGTAGTAATATTCCCTTCATGATTAATCCCTTGAAAACCTGCTACAATAACAATTTTTCCCTGCTTAAGTTCTTTCCTTATCCGCTTGGTATCAATTTCGCTTATTCGAGCCCGCCCGTGGGCATCGTCTGTCAGGATTCTGGCTTGAAAGGCCACTAAAGAGGTAGCTGAATACCCCATAGCCTTAATGGCCATGGCCAAAAGGGCAGCCGAAGTTTGCTCTCCAGTAGCCAATAAGGCATCCATCTCTCTTGGATCAGGATCTTCGCTAATTTCATGAGCCAAAGAAATCAATCTGTCAGTCTGTCCGGCCATAGCCGAAACCACCACCACAACCTCATTCCCACTTTTAAAACAATCAACAACTCGTTTGGCCACATTTCTAATTCGCTTTACGTCCCCAACAGAAGTCCCTCCATATTTTTGCACAATAAGCATAGACCTACTCCATTCCATGGCGTTTTGTGAATGAAAAAGTATAGTATTTTAGAGAAGATTGTCAACAGCCTTCCGAAACCATTTGAAAAATTATTCTTAGGTGCATATCCAAAAGAAACGGGTACCGAACATAACAAACAGAATAGCAAGAATGCTCAGGCAATGTGCCAAAACAAACCACCTGTGTCATTTAAATCCGCACGAATTTTATTTAAGGCCGATAAAAAGTAGAAAAAAAATGATTAAGGGTTGGTATAATTTTTGCTCTAAGTGTTATAAAAGGGTTATTGAATTAATTTAAAAAACTTTTCAATTTACATAGTAATGAAGGAGGCAGGATGCATCTAAATCAAAATAAAGACCTAAAAACTGTTGTAGTCTTGGGAAATCCAAGATCAGGAGCCTCTACTATCGCTGGAATGCTTTCTATTCTTGGAGTGGAAATGTCAGGGAGCAAGATACCATTACCAGTGGCTCCAAAAGGAAGTTATGAAGATCCAGAATTTTCCCAATTAATCAAAAAGATTTTTATAAAAACTTTGAATTATAAAGGTAATTGGGATGGTTCTATATATTGGGGAAGTTTAGAAAGATTATATTATCTTCGAAACAAGATTTTGTTCCAAGGAGATAATTTTAACAAGGAAATCAAAAACCTAATTTTAAATAAGGGAAAAAATAAAATAACATGGGGGTGGAAATATCCTGCTACTCACTTGGTAATAGAGCTTTTTCTTCCCTATTTAATCAATCCTCATTTTGTCGTATGCTTTAGAGACCCTCTAAAAGTAGCTCAATCTTCTCAAGAGTTTTTTTCTCTAATGGGGATTCGAAAAGAAATAAGCATTTTTCAAATGCTAAAGGCAATAAATTTCCATAATAGAATTATTCTAAACTTTCTAGAAAGGCATCCAGACCTACCAAGAATTTTTGTTGCTTTTGAAGATGTGATAGAGAATCCAATCAAGGAAGCCAAAAGACTGGCCGATTTTCTTGGCTTAGAATTAACCGAGGAAAAGAAAAGGGAGATTAACGACTTTGTTATCCCTAAAGACAGGATTAAAAAAGAAAAGGAAAAGCTTGCTGGTGGTCTTGGATTAAAATTAAATTTTTATGAAAAATTGGCTTCCTTAAAAACCTCTAGGGGTTCAGAGAAGAAAAACAAAGAGGTCTTTATTCTTTCTCCTCTAAATTATTCTAAAAAATATACCTATTTTGAGTCCCCACGCCCCGAGATCGTTGAACTTATTACTGAAGACACGAAGCACATTTTAGATGTGGGTTGTGGGACTGGCCGTTATGGAGCCATGATAAAAAGCAAATACCCCCACTGTGAGATAACCGGCATTGAAATCATTCCAGAGATAGCCGAAGAGGCCAGACGAAATCTAGATAAAGTAATTGTAGGAAATGTAGAAGATGTAGACCTTGGGGAATTGGGATTTGAAGATGGATATTTTGACTGCATTATCTATGCGGATATTTTAGAACATCTAAACGACCCCTGGACAGTCGTTTATAGACATAAGAAATTTTTAAAAGATGGCGGTAAAATTATAGCAAGTATTCCCAATATCCGCAATCTCCAAATTCTTACTCCTCTTTTGAATGAAGGTCGATGGACTTATAAAGATGAAGGAATCCTAGATGCAACCCATCTGCGTTTCTTTACACGTAAGGAAATTGAAAGAATGTTTTCAAAATTAGGTTTTAGAATTAAGGGCATAAAAGCTAATCCCGATGTCTATAAACCTTCATCAAAAGATGAAAGAACATTTAAGATAGAAACAGAAAAAGTTACAATTAAAAATCTATCTCCAGAAGAATTTGAGGAATTTAATGTAATCCAATTTATAATTGAGGCAGAGAAAGTCAAAGGACATAGGCCACTCTGTTCAATTGTTATGCCTGTCTTTAACAAATTAGAATACACAAAACAGTGTGTAGAGGCCCTTTATGATAGTACATTAAGTTCGCTTTTTGAGCTTATCATCGTCAATAATGCCTCTAGTGATGGAACAAAGGAATATTTGGATCAACTGGTTGCCCAGGTGAATAATGTAAAAGTCATTCACAATCAGGAAAACCTCGGCTTTGCCAAGGCATGTAATCAGGGAGCACGGGTGGCAGAAGGAAAGTATTTAGTATTTTTGAATAATGATACCTTGCCTCTTGAAGGCTGGCTAGAAGAAATGCTCAAGGTAATAGAAAATGAAGGGCAAGTGGGAGCAGTAGGTAGCAAATTACTATTTCCTGACGATACCATTCAACACGCTGGAGTGGGAATTACAGATAGTCCCCTGCCTGTAAGTCCTTTCCATCTTTATTATAAAAAGCCTGCTGATTATCCCAAAGCCAATATCAAAAGAGATTATCAAGTAGTTACTGGCGCCTGTATGTTAATTGCCAAAGAACTCTTTGATAGATTAGGTGGTTTTGATGAAGGATTTTTAAATGGATATGAGGATGTAGATCTGTGTTTTCGGGTAAGGGAGGCAGGTTATAGAGTGGTTTATACCCCCAAAAGTGTACTTTATCACTTTGAATCAGTTACCCCCGGTAGATTTAAGGCTGTAAAAGAAAATGAAGAGCGGCTTCAAAAAAAATGGGCGGGAAAGATTAAACCAGACGTAGAAGTTTATTTCCCTAAGGTTTCTGTCATAATTTTGAATTATAACAACTCTCAGCATACCACCAAATGCCTAGCATCTATCTACAAAAATATCAAATATGAACGGGTTCAGGTAATTGTTATAGATAATGGTTCTAGGACAGAAGATGTATCAACACTTAAAAAGTGGATTAATTCTCAAAATGTAGAGTCTATATTTTGCCATAAAGGGCATTTTTCCTATCAAGACGAACCCTTTAAAAGAGAACTAATTTTTATAGAAAATCAGGAAAATCTTGGTTTTGCGGGCGGGAACAATGTAGGAATTAAATATGCCCTCAACAGCGGGGCAGATTATATATGGTTGCTAAACAACGACACGGTTGTAGAAAGGGAAACCTTGGAAAGTTCTCTTTTATTGGCTGAACGGCTAAAGGCAGAAAAGCAAGAAAAAGTAGGTATCATCTCCTCAAAAATCTATTGTTATGACGACAAAAGTAAAGTCCAATACGATGGGGAGAAACCTCTTTATAAGGGTATGCCAGATAAAAAAGATGAATTACCTCGCCAGGTAGAATTTGCCCCTGGATGCAGTTTATTGATTGACCGCAGGCTTTTTGAAGAAATTGGGTTGTTAAATGAGGACTATTTTCTTTATTATGAAGATACAGAGTTTTGCATGAGGGCCTTAAAGGCGGGTTGGACGATCTGGTATAATCCTTATTCCAAGGTTTATCATAAAGGTGGTGCCTCTGTTGGTCCATGGTTACAATCACCACTTAGTGCCTATTATGCCACAAGGAATATTCTATTATGCCAATTTCAGACCAATCCTGTAAAAGTAAGCCAAATCTTTGCCTATTTGAAAAATGGCCATTGGGGTGAACTTAAAAAGACGCCAGAATGTATCTTTGCCTTCGTAGAAGGCATAAAAGATTTTCTTAAAGGCAAAAAGGGAAAAAAGGAAATAAGACCTGAAGTCATAGACAGTTGCTTGAAAGAAATAAAAAATGGCAATGTTCAAGTCCCAGAGAATTTAGAGGAAAGATTGGAGGCCAGTGGAAACTTGCTAATTTTAAATCCTGAAAAAAGGGAAGTCTTAGAACAGTTTGTTAATATCGCTCAGGGTCTGTTTTTTAAAAACTATGCCAAATTGGCTATGAACACCAAAGTGAATCAATGCGTAAGATAATTTTTATTGATAGTCAAAGACACCGCTTTGAGGCAGAAATCTCAAAGTTTATGCAGGCACTGACCCAAAGATTTGTTGCCAATTCAGAGAATATCGTAATTGAATTATTTCCTGAAGAAAAAGTAAAAATTAAAAGGCTTATTCATCCCAAAGAATTAGGTCGCATCGTCATATTTGAAACTACTAAATTTCAATATGCACCTGCCCATAACATTTTTTCTTTGATGTGGGCCAAGGCCTTTTATGAATTGGGATACAGTGTCTATTTGTTGGACATCATTTACAAAAAGGCCTCGAACTTGCGAGATATTATAAAAGAAATCAATCCTTGCTTCATTTTTGATAACCATAATATTGTTGCCAATCAAAATCAACTTATAGCCGCGAAAAAAATCCCGTCTGTGAATTTTTTGGAATTAGGATGCCCCATTGTTTTGTTAGTTGGGGAATTACCTCTATGGCAAGAAGGCAGTCTTATATCATTGGAGACTCTTCAGTTTATAAGAAAACACAACCGTCTGTTTTATGTTTTATGCCATGATAAAAGCTGGTGTTTAATTTTTGAAAAATTTGGTATTAAAAATGTGCACTTTCTTTTGCACTATGCTCCCTATGAATTTTCTTATCCTACAAACCATTTAGCAAAAAGCTATCCAATTAGCTTTGTAGGAAATTTCTTTGCCCCTTCTCATAGCCTATCTGATGAACTTTTGTCTTTAATTGACACTCACTTTGAGTTCAAAAATAAGGATTTGGGATACAAATTTGTTGCCAACCTCACTCAACAAATTTTGCAACAATCAAATTTGAGCTCTTGGCAAAAACTGGCATGGGCCTGTGAGCAACTAGGATGTCAATATGAACGCCTCCGATACTTTGTGATAACTGAATTGATAAAAGACTTCAAATTAAGCCTCTTTGGCAAATTAGTTCCTTCTGATTTGATTAACCATCCCAATGTTGATTATCAGGGACCAGCCCATTGGTTAATGCTTCCCATCATTTTTGGAATGACAGCCATTAACTTGAATATTCACCGAGTTGTTTTTGATACAGGAACTCAAGAAAGAAGCTTTATGTTCATTTTTTCAAAGGCATTCTTTCTGGCTGATTATAAGGAGATATTCAGTCAGCTCTTTCCTGAAACATATAAGGAATTTACATTTAGAACTGTCAAAGAGCTTAAAGAAAAGATAACTTATTACCTCAAACATGAAAGCGAAAGAATAGAAATTTCAGAAAAGTTGTATCAAAAGGCCATATCACAATACACAATGAAACAACGAGCTCAAGAAATACTGACCATGCTTGGTCTGAGGTATTTATAAATGCGTTTGCTCTTTGTATTTGGCACTCGTCCAGAGGCCATTAAACTAGCACCGCTTATCAGAAAATTCAAAACCGAAGAGGACTTTTCTATTAGCATTTGTATCACCTCTCAACATAGGGAAATGTTAAGACAGATGCTGGATTTTTTTGAAATAAAACCTGACTATGACCTTAAAATCATGGTAGAATCTCAAAACCTCCATGATGTTACTTGTAAGGTTTTACAAAAAATTCAATGTGTGTTTTTACAAGTAAAACCTCATATGGTTTTTGTCCAAGGGGATACCACCTCGGCCTTTGCGACTGCCTTGGCCAGTTTTTATCAAAAAATTCCTATAGCTCACGTAGAGGCAGGACTAAGGACATTTGATAAATATGCTCCATTCCCCGAAGAAATAAATCGGGTATTAATATCCCACTTGGCTGAGTACCATTTTTGTCCTACAACCAAGGCAAAGGAAAATTTATTAAAAGAAGGAGTAAATGAACATAGGATTTATGTAGTTGGCAACACAGTAATTGATGCCCTGATTGAAACCTTAGAAATCATTCAAAAAAGGGGGTTGGAACAAATTTATCAAAAAAAATTTGAATTCGTTGATTTTTCCAAACAAGTTTTGTTAGTGACAACCCACAGGAGAGAAAGTTTTGGAAGACCTTTACAAGAAATATGTCATGCCATAAAGCAACTGGCATTTAATTTTGAGAGAGATATAGAAATCATCCTTCCTGTTCATTTAAATCCCAAAGTCAGAACGGTAGTTGAAACAATTCTCACCAAGGTCTCCAATGTGCACTTATTACCACCTCTTTCCTATCCGAAATTGATATGGCTCATGAGCAAGTGCCATTTTATTCTAACAGACTCTGGTGGTATTCAAGAAGAGGCCTCATTTTTGGGTAAACCTGTGCTTATAATGAGGGGAGTTACAGAAAGGCCAGAAATAGTAAAAGAAGGAAAAGGTAAAATAGTAGGCGCAAATAAAGAAAAAATATTTAAAGAGGCAACGGGCTTAATTACTGATAAGGCTGCGTATAAAAAGATGGCTAGAGCCTGCCATATCTATGGAGATGGACATGCTTCGGAAAGAATTATCAAAACAATAAAAGCTGCTGGAGGCAACCTTGACGGAACTAAATCCCTATGATGAAGGATTGAAAAACAAAGGCAATCTTCAAAAAATAAAACGGCTTGCTCAAATAGTAGTCAAAAACATCAATTTTCTTTCTGGTCCGATAAGAGATATTTTGGACGTAGGATGTGCCACAGGTGAAATGTCAAATATACTTTCATTTTACTTACCCTTTATTAAAATCTATGGTTGTGATTTTTCAGAAGCAATCATAAAAAAGGCCAAGGGGAAATATCCTCACTTAAAAGAAAAATTTTTTGTGGCCGATATATATAATTTGAGCCAAACAGGGAAAAAATTTGATTTGGTTATCTGTTCTAATCTGGGGCATTTTGAACATCCTGAAAGGGTCTTAGAGCAGCTTATAGATGTCTCCAAACGCTTTGTAATAGTGCTTACTCCTGCCGAACAAGAGCCTGCCAGAGAAAATAAGTTTCTTCCTCTTAATGAAAATTTTTTCACCTCCAAAAACTTTTTGGTTCATAAAGATTTCACTTCGCATCCCCATATAGATGGAATTCAATTTGTTTGTATTTTGGATAAAAAGGCTCGCCCCAAAAAAATGACAACATATAGGATACTTATTGCCGCTCCTATTAGGCAAGAACCAGAAATTTTAGCAGAATTCTTAAATTCCCTTTCTGAATTAGACACCAAAGGCTTAGAAATAGCCTATCTATTTATTGATAACAATGATAACAAAACTGCCAAAAAAATTCTTCAAGAATTTGCCAATGCATATCCTGCCACTACTATTTGGGAAAGCCCGCCGTTAGGGAAACAAGAAAAACAGGAATACCACGAATGGCCAGAGGATATGATTCAAAGAGTGGCTGGGTTTAAAAATGCCATCATAGAATACGCCCTAAAGCAGGATTATAACTATCTCTTCCTCATTGATTCCGACTTGGTCATCCACCCTTTCACATTAAAACATCTATTGAATAAAAATAGAGACATCATTTCAACCATTTTTTGGACGAAGTGGAAAAGGCAAATTTGTGCTTTGCCTCAAGTGTGGTTTGGAGGCCATTATGAAATGTTTAAAAAATATAGAGGAGAAAAGCTAAACAAAGAAACAAAAGTAAAAAGGTCTGAGCAAACCCTCATGGTTTTAATAAAACCTGGGACTTATGAAGTAGGAGGACTTGGAGCCTGCACCTTAATTTCCAGAAAGGCCTTAAAAAAAGGCGTCAGTTTCAAAGAGATTTACAATTTACCTTATATGGGAGAAGATAGACATTTTTGCCTCAGGGCAGTTTCATTAGGTCTGCAATTGTTTGTAGATACAGCCTATCCTGCCTTTCATATTTACCGCAAAAGTGACCTGTCAAAGGTAAGAAAATATAAGCAACTTTGTAAAGAAAGCATTAAAAAAGGCATTTTCTTAGATTCTATAGATATTATAAAATTAGTGGAGGAAGGTTTAAATATGGATCCTCATTCTTATTACCAACAAGGAGAGCGTCTGTATAACGAAGGGAAAACAGAAGAGGCCATTGCTGCCTTTAACAAGGCCCTAGAACTAGATCCCTCTTTTGCCTTAGCCCACAATGACCTGGCCTTTATTTATTGGCAAAAAGGGAATGTAGAAAGGGCCCTCCATCACATCACTAAGGCAATGGAATTGGCTCCGGACGATCGGGATGTCATCTGGAATTGCGGCCAGATTATGCTTGGATTAGGGTATATCAAAGATGCTTATGAAGTATACAATCATTACCTTGCCAAACATCCCAATGAAACTGAAATTAAACAGATAATGGAAGATTTAAAGAAAAAGATGTTTGGGTAACTTCCTTGTCAATATTCTAAAAATAGTCTAAAAAAAGGCCTATGAAACGCACAGCGGTGTATGCAGGTTCCTTTGACCCTATTACCAACGGACACCTGAGTCTGGTCAAAAGGGCCTTGCAAATCTTTGACAAAATTGTAATAGCTATTGCGGTTAATCCTGAAAAAAGTCCCCTTTTTACCTTAGAGGAAAGACTCGAAATGACTCGGATAGCGGTTAGAGAAACCATATCCGAAAGCGAACGGGTAGAGGTAGACCATTTTGAAGGTTTACTTGTAGAGTATCTTAAAAAAAGAGGGGCTAATGTTATTTTGCGAGGTTTGAGAGCAGTTTCGGATTTTGATTATGAGCTTCAGTTGGCCTTGATGAATCGCTATTTAAATCCTGACATTCAGTCGGTATTTCTGATGACAGATTTTAGATGGTTATTTTTAAGTTCTACTATTGTTAAACAAGCGGCTAGGTTTGGTGGAGATATTGAAGGGTTAGTGCCTCGCATTGTGGCTGAAAAATTGAAGGAAAAGTTCAGCCGCTAATTGTTTTATAAACAGCCAATCAAAGAAGAGACAGTTACAAATTGGACTTCTTTTTTTAACTCGGGCATGGCCTCTTTTAATGCCATAAACGTGGTTAAGTGAGGATGGCAGATTATCACTACCTCCCCTTTCGCCCTTGCCCATCTCTTAAGCATCTCTATTCTGGACTTAATATCATTTATATTTAAAGTGGCATCCAAAAAGATATCCCTCTTTAGAGTAGGAACTCCCATCTCTCTGGCCACAAGATAGCCTACAGAACGATTAGTAGTAAGGCTGTCTACAAAAAATAAATGCCTTTTTTTGATTTCAGACATGACAATTTTCATATAGGATTTGTTTTGAGTGAATTTAGACCCCATATGATTGTTAACTCCTTTGATAAAGGGAACGGCCTCTAAATCCTGTTTCAATCTTGTCTTTAATTCCGATAAAGGCATACTTAAAAGAAGCATACCAGGTTGTTTATTTAATTGGGGATGTCCGTTTGCCTCTAAAGGAAGATGAAGCATAATATCTACTGTTCGTTTCCCTTTAAGCATTTGGGCTATCCTTCTCCCATATGGAGAATAAGGCAATATGGAAAACGTAATCGGGATTTTCAAAGACAAGAATTGGTTGACAGCACTTTCCTTGTAGCCAATATCGTCTACAATAAGGGCAACTAGGGGTCTTTTGAAGACAATAGGCGGTAAGGGTTTGGGTCTTATGATCAAATGATGGGTAATCAAGCCCTGCCAAGCAAGGTAAATGCCCAAGGCATCCTTGGCAGGCAAAGGTTCAAATTGAACGCTAAGGCCTTTATATCTCTGGCCAAGTTTAACCAGGGCCTTTTTAAAAAAGGTCAGATTTACATCTTTGTCCTTTTCAATTAAAAACTCAACCCAAGGATAGGTTTCTCCCTGAAGGTAACGGTATTCCACCTTTTCTTGATATTTGCTCCGGTTTATTCCTGCGGCCAATAAGGTTTTTTCCAACTGTTGCGTAATGGAAAACACCTGATTTTCAAGGCGAGTATGGGAAAAGTCTTCGTATATGAACTTGGAGGGTTTATTTTTTTTCGGAAAATAATGAGGATAAAATAAGAAAAAGACACCAAGTATGCCTATAAAAACCCCTAGCAAAAATATCCATAGAAAGGAAGACCAGCCTTTTTTAGAGCTGGCCTTTTTTCTGCGTTTTGGTTTAGAGGAATTTCTCTTCTTATCTTTGTGTTTCTTCTTATTAGAAGAGGTCATTAATTATACCTAAGGTGCGTCAAAACATCCCATTTTTTTAAAATTTGCAGGCCAACATTGACCAAAACGTCCTTAGGTTCTGGCTTGCTTTCTCCCCGTCTTCGTTTTTCAATTCCCTTGAGATGCCTTTCGAGGTCTTTTTCCCTCAGAAATGGATGGGATACCTTGGAATTAGACACCTGTCCATCACTTAAGACCAAATCAGGCTCAATTCCTGTAGCCTGAATGCATCTGCCGCTAGGGGTATAATAGAGGGCAGTAGTCAATCTAAGAGCAGAGCCATCTTCCAGGGGAATGATGGTTTGAACAGAACCCTTTCCGAAAGTAGTTTCCCCAATGAGCAATGAGCGGTGATGGTCTTGAAGGGCACCCGCTACAATTTCGGCAGCACTAGCGGTTCCCTCATTTACCAAGGTTACTATAGGATAAGGATGGGGGTGCTTATTGGGGTGGGCATAGAAGTCCATTCGAGCTGACTCTTTCCTGCCTTTTATATACACAATGAGCCCTTTATTTAAAAACACGTCAGCTACCTTGACGGCCTGATCCAAAAGCCCTCCAGGATTGTTTCTTAGGTCAAGGATAATACCTTTTAAGGGTTTATTTTGTCTTTCCAGGTTTGATAACGCCTTTTGAAGCTCAGAAGTAGTATTTTCTTGAAAACTTGTAATCCTCACATATCCATACCCAGGCTCTAAGGTCTTTACCTTGACACTTTTAATAGTAATAATGCTCCGGGTAATTACAAAATCCTTTGGTTCCTTAAAACCCTTTCTCCAAATACTCAGAGTCACCTTTGTCCCCTTAGGACCTCTAATCATTTTTACTGCTTCATTAAGACTCATATCTCGAGTGAACTTCCCATCAATTTTTACAATCCTGTCCCCTGCCTTAATTCCTGCCTTATAGGCGGGAGTATCTTCAATAGGGGAGACCACCGTTAGCCACCCATCCTTTAATGTAATTTCAATGCCTACCCCACCAAATTCCCCTTTGGTCTCTATCTGAAGCTCTTTGAATTCATCTGGAGTTAGGAAAGATGAATGGGGGTCAAGGGAATTTAACATCCCTTTAATAGCCCCATATATTAACTCTTTTGGTTTGGGTTTTTCCACATAGTTTTTTTGAATGATGTCTAGCACCTCTGTGAAGATCTTCAACTCGTCATAAGTGCTGTGGGATGATTTAAAGGTAGTAAAGGCATGAACAAAACTTACTTGCAACAATAAGAACACTAAACAAAAAAGCAAAGCCAAATTTCTTTTTTTCATTATCAATCCTCCTATTGCGGTTTTAGCCATACAAACGGATCAATGGGCTTGCTATGATGCCTCAATTCAAAATATAAAGTCGTCCCATATACCGAATTTTTCCCGCCTACCCTTCCTAAAATGTCGCCTGCATTCACCCATTGGCCTTCCTTTTTATACAAAGAAATGGCATGGGCGTAAAGGGTATAATATCCCCTCCCATGGTCAATGATAATAATATTTCCATAACTATAAAGCCAATTGGCGTAAACCACCTTTCCTGCAGCAACGGCCCTAAAAGGGGTATTAGGAGCTACCTTTATTTCAATTCCATTACTGACCAAAAAACGTCCAGTCAATTTATCTCTATATTGCCCAAAAGGGACAACTACCTTCCCCCTGACAGGCCAAGGCATGTGCCCTCTTACAATCTTAACCCTTTTTTTAAGCCGTTGTTTCTTAAGCCTTTTTATGACCCGTTCCAGCCGAAGGGCATTCTTTTTTAACCTCTTTATCCTTCGGGCATATTTTAACCTAAGCCTTTTAACCTTTTTTAGTAACCTGTCCTTTTCTATTTTTTGATGTGTTATTTGTGTCTTAAGTCGATTCAACTCTTTTTGTTTTTCTTGAAGCTCTCTCAATTTGCCCTTTAAGGCAATACTTGAAGTTGTTAAATCCTGATTTATAGAAGTATACTTCAGGATCAGGGTTCTATCTTTGCTAATAAGTTGCTCTAAATATGCCGATGAAAGCAAATATTGACTTACAGACTGAATCGCAATTAGGTTTAAGGGACCTATTCGTTCCCATTGATAAATTGCTAATAGTCTTTGCTGGATGCGATTTTGAATCTGATTAAGCTTCTTTTGAAGCCGATTTTTCTCCCGGTTTGTCTTTTGAATTTCTTTTGAAATTTGAGCAATTTTTGTCTTAAGGGCCTGCTCCTGCTGTTTCAAATGCTCAATTTGAATTTCTATTTTTCTGACTTCCCGCTGCAATTTGGCTTCTTCTCTCTGCTTTTTTCTGAGTATTATGCCCACGCTTTTTATTTGGGCCTTGATTCTCCTTAACTTGTGCTCTTTTTCTCTAACGCTGGCGCCAAAAGATGGCAGGCAATAAAGCAAACAAAGGATTATTAAGAATGGAAGTCTTCCGTTTTTAAACATTTTATTTCTTGGTTCCCAAAAAGCTTCCTAGGTATCCCAAAATAGACCCAAATACAATAAAACCCAAGGTCTGTTTTAGATTAAGAAATGATAGTTTAAAATGGAGGGACGCTTCAGCAATTTGCCTATTAAACCAATGGGCAAATAACCAAAGTATAAAAACGCTCAAAAGACTTGCTATAAAACCTTGTAGTATCCCTTCTATAAAAAAGGGCATCCGAATAAACCCTTCGGTTGCCCCTAGCAAACGCATAATGGCAATCTCTTCTTTCTTTTTCTGAAAATGTAAATACACAAAATTGGAAACGATAAATATAGTGGCAATGCTCAAGAATATGCCAATTAAAAAGAGCAATATTTGAAAGAATTTCCAACCCTTCACAGCTAGCAAAAAAAGTTGAGACGGATAAACTACTTCCACAACACCAGGCATTTTTTTTAAAGAATGTGCAAATGTGGTTAAAAAATTCAAATTGTAAAATTCCGTCTTTAACCCTATTTCCAACGAAGGTAATAAAGTGTTGTCATCAATCCCCTCTAATAGGATTTCTTTATCTTTGAGCCATTTTTTTAATCTTAGCAATGATTGCTTGGGAGAAACATAGTTTACATGGGAAATTTGATTGCGTTTTTCTATCTTCTCCTTTGCCAATTGGGCTTGCTCTGCCGTATTGAAAAACACGATAATAGGTATTTTTCTTTGCCACTGCTTGACCTCTTGGACAAAATTGATACCTAGCAGAATAAACATTCCAAAAGTACCCAAGGCAAGGGTGATGGTCAGAAGACACCCTAACTGAGGGCCTAAATTATTGCGAATATTGTGCCATGTCTTTTTTAGCCAAAAGGAAAGCATGCCTTTATTTTCTTTCTTGAATAGCTCCTTCCCTTAATTCCATTATCCGCGCCTTAGGAACTAGATTGGTTAAATCACGATTGTGAGTAGCAAAAATAACAACACTTCCCTGAGAATTTAACTCCCTAAACAAGTCAATTACGACAAGACTTCTTCGGGCATCAAGGTTGCTAGTAGGTTCATCTGCTAGCAAAATAGGAGGTTGATGGGCCAGGGCTCGAGCAATCACTACCCTTTGCTTCTCCCCAGTTGAAAGGGTTCCGACCTTAGAGTTGAGCTTTCTTTCTAAATCAAGCTTTTCACTTAATTCACATGTCTTTTGTTTTATATAAGCCACAGGATAACCAAGAATTTGAAGCCCCAAAGCGATATTTTCATATACATTTAGTTCCGGTAGGAGTTTGAAATCTTGAAACACAATGCCAATTTTTTGCCTCAAATAGGGCAACTTGGACGCAGGAAGAACCTTCAAATTAAATCCCGCTACTAGAATCTCTCCTTTATTGGGAAGCTCCTCCCTATAAATCAATTTAAAGAATGTTGTTTTGCCTACTCCACTTGGACCAATCAGAAATACAAACTCCCCAGGGTCAATCTGAAGACATAGATCTTGCAAAACATAGTGGGCTGGGGAATAAGCCTTATAAACATGGATAAATTGAATCATGCTTTAGCCAACAGCACGCACCAAACGAGGCTTCCTTTGCAAAACCTTCTTTACCTCTTCTACAATGTCTTGTGGAGTTAAGTGAAAATAAGAAAGCAATTTGTCAGGTTTCCCTGAAATTCCAAAACGATCCTTTATCCCAAGCCTCTTGACAGGCACAGGACATTCCTCACACACTACCTCACATACAGCACTACCTAACCCATTGGTAATGAGGTGCTCTTCAATAGTTACAATCAACTCTGTTTTTTGGGCAGAGTCAATAATTAAATCCCGGTCAATGGGCTTAATACTGGACATATTTACCACCCGACATTCAATACCTTCCAAAGACAAAATTGAAGCAGCTTCTAAGGCATGATGCACCATTAACCCCATGGCAATAAGGGTTATATCTCTACCCTCTCTTAGAATGCTACCTTTGCCAATTTGAAAGTGGTAATCTTTGTCATCGTAGATTACAGGGAAGTCAATTCTTGCCCCCCGCACATATACGGGCCCCTTATATTTAGCAATGGTTCTGATTACTTGTTCCATTTCAATGGCATCTGCAGGGACGATTACGGTCATATTGGGTAAAATCCTCATAAGCCCTACGTCTTCTATGGCCTGATGCGATCCTCCATCATCTCCAACTGTAATGCCACCGTGACTAGCAACAATCTTCACATTTAACCCGGCATAGGCAATAGATTGCCTTATCTGTTCCCAAGCCCTTCCAGTCGCAAAAATGGCAAAGGTGCTTGCAAAGGGAATCTTCCCAGCCGCGGCCAATCCTGCTGCGGTCCCCATCATATCTTGCTCAGCAATACCAATATTGAAAAAACGTTCTGGAAACTCTTTGGCAAACATTTTTGTCTTGGTAGACCCAGAAAGATCGGCATCCAGGACTACAATGTCTTTATTTTCTTTACCGAGTTCCACTAAAGTGCGACCGTATGCCTCACGCAGACTTGCCTTTTTCATTTTATCCCCTCTTCCAATTCTTTTAATGCCAGTTCCAATTCATCGTTGGTTGGAGCCACACCATGATACTTTGCCTTATTTTCAAAAAAGGAAACCCCTTTACCCTTAACGGTATGGGCAATAATAATACTTGGTTTTCCTTTCACAAGCTCTACTTCGTTTAAGGCCTCTAAAATCTGCCTAAAATCATGTCCGTTAATTTCTTTTACGTTCCATCCAAAGGCCTCCCATTTGGCCGCAAGAGGTTCTATATTTTTAACCTCTTCAACCCATCCATCGATTTGGAGGCGGTTATTATCAAGGATGGCACAGACATTATCAAGTTTATAATGAGCGGCCGTCATGGCTGCTTCCCAAACTTGGCCTTCTTGGACCTCTCCATCACCCAAAAGGACATAAACCCGACCAGACAACTCATCTAAACGCAGGGCCATGGCAATTCCATTGGCCATGGAAAGCCCCTGACCTAGAGACCCTGTAGGAACTTCAATCCCAGGAGTAAGCTTGCAGTCCGGGTGTCCCTGAAGACGGCTACCCAATTGCCGAAGCTCAAAAAGCTCTTCATGTTTAAAATATCCACATTTGGCTAAAATGGCATATAAAAGAGGAGCGGCATGCCCTTTAGAAAGGATAAAGTGGTCTCTGCCTTTCCAAGTCAGATTTTTGGGATCGTGTTTCATTTTGGCAAAGAAGAGGGCAGTTAAAAGCTCTACAGCAGAAAGGGATCCTCCGGTGTGTCCAGATCCGGCCTTGTTAAGCATTAAAAGAATATCTTTTCTAATTTCTTTAGCGATTTTCTTTAATTTTTGGATATCCTTAACACCTTGCTCAAACACCCTATCCCCCTACCATCAAAATCCGCCTAAACCTATCACAAACTTTTTTTTTCTGCAAGAGCAAAACTTAAAGCTATTCAAAATTACCAAATCTATAGTTATTCTGAGAGAAAACCCTCTCACCTAAGCCAAAACAAATTTTAGATATTGCCACCTTATGTTGTTTTATATTATGATAAAATGAAGATGGTTTCTAAATTTAATGTATAAAAAGATCCTTGTCGGTATTGATAGTTCTTTTAATGCTGAGGCGGCTGCACAGTATGCCTTAGATTTATCTCAGGCCTGCGGGGCCGAATGTCATCTTGTCTCTGTGCTTGAAAGAAAAGATGAGAAGATGAATGCTGTCTCAGCTTCTTTTCAGCGTTTGATTTATAGAGCAAATCAAAGAGGTATGAAAATTCATACTCATTTTCTTTATGGAGAACCGATTTCCCAAATTCAAGGTTTTGTAGAACAGAATAACATTGAGCTTGTTGTTACATCATCGCGCCGCGCCGATTGGGAAAGACGCTTTTTTGTCCGGTCTGTGCCTCAAAAACTGATGCTTAATCTCCCCTGCTCAGCAGTCATGGTTCGAGTGGTGGGTTACAGAGGAGGGACAAGGAGTTTGCTAATCCCCCTTCGGGATTGGCGATATTATTTTAAGGACCGCCTTTATCTCCTTTCCCATTTTGCCCGTACTTTTGGTATAAAAGCGGTAATTTTTCACATAGAAACTGTCTCAAATAGCAGATTTAAATTCCTTACTTGGGAAGAAAAAAATTAGATTAAAACAGATTGGGAAGAAAGCTATCCATCCCTTTACCACAGCTTTAAGTGAACTAGGAATAAAGACAGAGAGCAAGATAGGAATAAGCACCAATTTGGCCCAAGCTATAATGGCTGAAGCCGCTAGGGGGAGATACGACCTTATTTTTATGGGGGCATATCAGCGAGATGTAATAAGTAGGGTAGTAGAAGGTAACCTAGTAGAAGAGGTGTTGAGAAACACCCCTTGTGACATCATGGTCTGGTATCCCCAATCCCGACGTTTACAAAGAAACTGGTGGCAAAGAGTTATGAGGGCCTTTTGGCAATGAAACGTATCCATTTTTTATCTCCTGCTGAGGTTTACCATGCGTTAAGAACCACTCCTCAAGGCCTTACTCAAATAGAAGTAAATCAGCGTCTCCGAGATTTTGGACCTAACTTACTTAAGGTCAAAAGGGGAACCTCTTATCTCAGAAGATTTTTAAATCAATTCACTCACTTTTTTGCTCTCCTTCTATGGATAGCCGCCGGCCTTTCCTTTGTTGGTCATTATTTCAATCCTCAAGAGGGAATGGATAGATTAGCATATGCCATTTTAATTGTGATTATAATCAATGCCATATTTAGTTTTATCCAAGAATATAAAGCAGAAAAGGCCATAGAGGCCCTCAAACAAATGCTGCCCTATCGGGTAAAGGTCTTAAGGGAAGGAGTATCACAAGAGATATTGGCCGAAAACCTCGTGCCAGGAGATGTCATTTTTCTTCAGGAAGGAAACCGGGTTCCGGCAGATGCAAGATTGATAGAAGAAGCTGGATTAAAGGTAAATAATGCACCTCTTACCGGGGAAGCAGAGCCTCAAAGAAGGACCGCTGAGGGTTTTCAGGGAGAGCGGATTTTGGATAGCCCAAATATTGTTTTCGCCGGCACGGAGGTAGTAGCAGGCAATGGTAAGGCCGTAGTATTTGCCACTGGACTCAATACAGAATTTGGCAAGATTGCTCAATTGACCGAAACGGTAGAAGTAGAGAGCAATCCCTTACAACGAGAGATTATAAAGGTTACCCGATTTGTCGCCTTTTTGGCCACAGGCTTGGGGATTTTATTTTTTCTCCTAGGGACCTTAATCGGACGCAGCTTTTGGGAAAATTTTTTATTTAGCATTGGAATCATTGTTGCTAATGTCCCTGAGGGCCTTTTGCCCACGGTTACCCTAGCCCTAGCCATGGGTAGCAGAAGAATGGCCTATCGCCACGCCTTGGTGAAAGGTTTAACTGCCATAGAAACTCTAGGTCGAACTACGGTTATCTGCACAGATAAAACTGGCACTTTAACCCAAAACGAAATGACTGTAACTCATGTTTATATCCCTGATCTTATTATAGAAGTAACAGGAGTTGGGTATAAGCCAGAAGGCACATTTAAATTAACTGGCCCAGACTCTTCTAACTTAAATAACTTAAAGCTGCTTTTAACCACGGCCGCTTTGTGTAACAACGCCCATTTTGAAGGGGAAAAAATAGTAGGAGATCCAACAGAAAAGGCCTTGTTGATTTTAGCCACTAAAAGCGGGAAATTGGAATCTTTATGCCTAAACTACCAACGGCTCCATGAAATTCCCTTTGAGGCTGAACGTAAAAGGATGAATACCATTTATAAAACTCATGATGGTCGGTATTTTGCCTTTGTTAAAGGGGCAATAGAAACTATCTTGCCGCTGTGTAAATCTTTATGGAAAGATAATCCATCTCATCCCTTAACTGAAAGTTATAAAAAACGCATTGAGGAAGTAAATAAACAATTTGCCCAAAAGGCCCTTCGGGTGCTTGCCTTAGCCTATCGGGAATTGCCAAAAGATTTTATGCCTAATCAAGCCGATGAAGATTTGGTCTTTTTGGGACTGGTTGGAATAATTGATCCCCCTCGACCCGAGGTAAAAGAGGCTATAAAAAGATGTCATCAAGCAGGGATTAAGGTGTTCATGCTTACTGGCGATAACCCTATTACGGCGGCGGCCATTGCCCGTAAGATCAATCTAGTAAAAGAAAAACCTTTGACCATTAAGGGGAAACAAATAGATAAAATGAGTGAAGAGGAGCTAAAGGGGCTTTTAAAAAATAAAGAAATCATCTTTGCTCGGGTCAATCCCCAGCACAAGATGTTGATTGTTTCAGCCTTGCAAGAGTTGGGAGAAGTAGTAGCCCTTACTGGTGATGGTGTTAACGATGCCCCTGCTCTAAAAAAGGCAGATATTGGGGTTGCCATGGGTAAAACCGGAACGGATGTGGCTAAAGAAGCAGCAGATATGGTCTTGATAGATGATAATTTTGCTACCATTGTGGCAGCGGTAGAAGAAGGACGGGCTGTTTTCGATAATTTACGTAAGTTTATTACTTATATCTTCAGTAGCAATATCCCAGAAATTATCCCATATATCCTTTATGTCCTTTTAGGCATCCCCTTGCCCTTGACAATTATGCAAATATTAGCCATAGACTTGGGTACAGATTTGCTTCCTGCCCTTGCCCTTGGAACGGAAAACCCTGAACCCGGCATCATGAGTAAACCTCCGCGGCCCTTAAAAGAGCGCCTTTTAAACCTGCCTACTTTGGTTCGGGCCTATGGCTTTCTTGGCCCTATAGAAGCCTTAGCAGGCATGACAGGATACTTTTGGATTCTTAATCAAGGCGGTTGGCATTGGGAAGAAGTCCTAGGATTTTATCATCCCCTTTACCAAAAGGCTACCACCATGTGTTTGATAGCCATTGTCATTACTCAAATCACAAATGGTTTAGAGTGCCGCAGCGACATTCAGTCTGTATTCAAATTAGGCCTATTTACAAATAAACTTTTGCTTTTAGGAATTGCTACAGAAGTGGTTTTGGCCTTTCTCTTCGTCTATCTTCATCCAGTCCAACAGATATTAAACACACATAGATTAGAAATGAACGACTGGCTTTTCCTTATCCCCTTTGCCCTATTTTTAATGGGGGCAGAAGAAACCAGAAAATATTTTGTTAGAAAAAGGAAGATTTCTAAGGATATTGGTTGATAGCGGTATATTCTGAAGAGAATTCTGAAAACTCTGACTGGAAAATAGGTGATAAAAACCCTTCATGAATAACTTTCTTCTAAGTAAGCGGAACAGAAGCATGCCTCTTATCTTTAAATTGCATGTCGTAAAGGCGTCGGTAAAGGCCACCTTTTTCCAAAAGCTCTTTATGGGTGCCTTCTTCAACAATTTGGCCATCATGGACCACCGCAATTTTGTCTGCCCGTTTAATGGTAGAAAGGCGATGGGCAATAATCAAGGCCGTCCGATTTTGCATCAAGTTTTCAAGGGCCCTCTGAACCATGGCCTCGGATTCGGTATCTAAAAATGAGGTAGCCTCATCCAAGATCAAAATAGGGGCATTCTTTAAAATAGCCCTAGCAATGCAAATACGCTGTTGTTCTCCCCCAGAAAGCCTTATTCCCTTTTCTCCAATCACAGTATCAAACCCCTGGGGCATCTTTTGGATAAAGTCATAGGCGTAAGCCGCTTTGGCAGCGGCAATAATTTCTTCATCTGTGGCTTCGGGCTTGCCATAACGAATGTTATTCTTTATTGTGTCATTAAATAAAATTGAGTCTTGGCTCACAATAGCAATTTGAGAACGAAGAGACCTTAAGTTCACCTCATTCAAATCAATCCCATCAATAAGAACTTTACCTTTTTGAACTTTATAGAAACGCGGTAAAAGATTGGCAATAGTAGTTTTACCGGCACCACTTGGCCCCACCAAGGCCACTTTTTGTCCCCTTTTAATAATTAAGTTGACGTTTTTTAACACCCAGTCTTCCTCTGGGGTATATTTGAACCAAACATTTTGATAAACGATTTCTTTAGAAAAGGTAGAAAGCCTTTTGCCCCCTTCTTCTTTCGGCTCGGCAGGGGTATCCAAAACTTCAAATACCCTGATGGCCGCCGCTAGTCCCTGTTGAATGGTGTTATTTACATTGCTCAGGCTTTTTATTGGCCGATAAAGCATAAGCACACCCGCAATGAAGGAAAAGAAATTTCCTGGAGTAGACACACCTTTAATCACCTGATATCCGCCATACCAAATAACCGCTGCTATCCCAATGCTACCAAAAACCTCCATTAGTGGAGAGGTAATTCCCCTCATACTGACAGCATGCATATACCACCGAAAAAGCTGCTCATTTATCCTTTGAAAACGGCCCTTTTCGTAATCTTCCATACAAAAGGCCTTAACAATCCGAGCCCCACCAAAGGTTTCGTGCATAAGGGTAGAAAGGCGCCCCATTTCTTCTTGTGAAGAAGTGCTAATTTTGCGAAGCTTACGTCCAATTTTTATTACAGGCATAATGGCAAGCGGAAAAACAACCATAGTGATACATGCCAGTTTAAAATCTCGGTAAAATACTACAAACACCAGCCCTATCACCGTAAAGCTATCACAAAGCAAACTGGTCACGGCCGAAGAAACGGCCGATTGAATGAGACTAACATCGTTGATAATCCGACTCATAAGGACACCGGTATGTTGTTTATGAAAGAAGGTAAGTGGAAGGTCAAGAATATGCATGTAAAGGTCTTGTCTTAACTCCGTTACAATCCGCTGTCCGACATAATTCATTAAATATGTTTGTCCATACCAAAAGGCACCCTTTACCAAATAAAGAAGAAAAATGGCAAAGGGCAATATCTTTAGCATACGGATATTTTTCTCAAAGAAAATTTTATCAAGTACGGGTTTGACAAGGTAGGCAGTAGCTGAAGTCGCCCCAGCTACTACAAGCATACACACCATTGCCAGAAGCAAATGCCCTAAGTAAGGTTTAATTCTTTCTAAAAGGCGCCAATAAAGATTCATTGCTCTATAAATTCCATAATCATAGAGGCCACTCTATCGGCCACACCAGATTTCCCCAAACGATGACGAAGGGTACGAAGCCTTTTTGTAATGTGCTCTATTTTAGTAAAATCCTCCATAGTTGCAAGCACATATTGGGCAATGACCTCGGGCCTAGCCTCACTTTGAATAAACTCAGGTATAATTTTCTCTCCTGCCACCCAATTCACCAAACCAATGTAGGGGACACTAACCAATATTCTCCCTAAAAAATAACTTAGATTGGAAAGGCGATATATAATTACAAAGGGTCTTTCTAAAATGGCCGTCTCCAATGTAGCTGTGCCTGAAGCCACAAGTAAAAAGGCACACTTTTGCATAACCCGATATTGCTCTATAAGAGAAGAAGGTTTATAGAGCTCAAGAGGTATATCAAAAAAATTAGAACTGGACTGAATAAGTTTGGAGACAAAGCCCTTTAGCCAGTTGAGGCTTAAAGTAGAAGCTACGGGCAATATAAACTTTAACTCCGGCCTTTTTTGATAAATAATAGAGGCCGTTTTTAGCATAAGGGGCAAAAGATGTTCCACTTCGCTCTTCCGACTTCCAGGTAAAAGGCCAATTAGTGGAGAGGCAATCTCAGACGTTGTTATTTGTTCTGTTTCTAGGGTTGAAGTCTCAGGAATAACATCAAGCAGGGGATGTCCCACAAAGGTAACGTCTATACCATAGCGAGCATAAAATTCCTCTTCAAAGGGCAAAATAGCGGCTACTTTGTCCACAAATTGGGCCATTTTCCTTACCCTTCCCCTGCGCCAAGCCCAAACTTGAGGACTAATATAATAAACCACAGGGATATTCAACTGTTTAGCAAAGGAGGCCAAATGGAAATTGAAATCAGGATAATCAATCGGGATAAAGACCTTGGGCTGAACCTTTTTTAAAAATGCCTTGGCCCTTTGTCTGGCCAACCAAACATCCTTTAGGTGAAAGACAACCTCTGTAAGTCCTACCACTGCCATTTTTTCGGCCTTATAAAGACAATAAAGGCCTGCCTCTCGCATCCTTGGTCCCCCAATTCCTGCCACCCTAATCTCAGGTATCCTTCTCTTGAGGGCCTTAATAAGATTGGCTCCATGAAGGTCTCCTGAGGCCTCACCCGCCACTATAAAAACAGTTTTTTTGTCTTGACTAAAAGATGAATTCAAACGAAGCATAGATTTAACCAGCAAACCTCTTCAGACGCCGTTTGATCCGCTCATTTATTTCAAGGGCTATCTCTAAGGCCCTTTTTCCGTCTTCACCAGAAACTACAGGGGGTCTTTTTTCTTTGATAGAGTTTAAAAAACTGGCAATTTCTTCTTTAAGGGGATCAGAGCCCTCAAAATCGGCGATATTATATGAAAAAGGCAAAAAACCATTTTTTTCACGTCGCACGATTGTCAATTCCCTTTTGGCATAATCAAGCGAAAAATAGGCATCTTTTTGGAAAAATCTAATTTTTCGCATTTTTTTGCCCGTAATTCTACTGGCAGTAAAATTAGCCACACAGCCGTTCTCAAATTCCATCCTTACATTGGCAATATCTATATTTCCAGAAACTACTGGCACCCCCACGGCCCTGATTTCGGTCACCTTGAACGGCACTGCTGTTAGAACAATATCTAAATCATGAATCATAAGGTCCAAAATGACATCTACATCTGTTCCCCTTTCCAAAGACAGGCCCAAACGGTGGGCCTCAACAAACATGGGTTGGGACAAATGGGCAAAAAGGGCACAAACAGCCGGATTGAAACGTTCTAAATGTCCCACCTGCAAAATCAGGTCTTTGCTTCGGGCCAAAGAAATAAGTTCGTCTGCTTCTTTTAAATTTGTCGTCATGGGTTTTTCAACCAGGACATGCTTACCAGCTTCAAGACATTCCTTAGCTACTTTGTAATGCATCTTGGTAGGCACTACCACGCTAACTGCTTCTACCTCTTCAAGTAATTGAGATAAGCTTTCAAATGCTTGGCAGTTATATTGATTTGCGATCTCCTTGGCTCGAGCTTTATCTATATCAAAAACTCCCCTTAAGTCTGCCTCAGGCAGTTGGACATACTTTTCGGCATGGAATTTTCCTAGATACCCTACCCCTATAACTCCTACACTTATTGACATCTTCGCTCCGTTTATCTCTCACCCTTACACATTAAGACGCTTCCAAGTTCAAATGCCTTTCAGACTTACAATCTTTATCCCCTCTTTGTTGGCCAGGGCAATCATCTCCTCTTTATCAAACATCAAAGTCTTACCTGCCTCTATCACCAGGACTTTGGCCCGGGCCTCTATCATAGTATAAATTGTCTTGAGCCCCACTGCTGGAACATCAAACCTTAAATCCTGATTGGGCTTACTCACCTTGACCACCACAGCCCCATCTTTGGCCAGCTCTCCTCCCCTCTTTATGGTTTCATCTGTCCCTTCTACTGCCTCTACCGCTACCACCGTTTGACCTTTAACTACAACACATTGTCCAATATCCAATTCTCCAATGGCCTTGGCCATACGCCAGCCAAACATAATATCCACCTGCTCTTCCTTAGATGGGCCTTTTTGGGTCAAACATCCTTCCTGGGCCAAAAGGGAATTCAAAAATAAGGTAGAAGGCCGAACCATAAGCCCTTCTTTCTCCAGTTCTTCTGCCACAGCCCTTAAGGCCGCATCGTCTGTTTTGTGCTTCAAGCGAGCTAGTAAACTTAAGGCCTTTAGGTCTGGAAATACTTCTTTAAAAAGCCTTTTTCGAGTTATCCCACCTGCCAAAACCACATCCTTCACCCCAGCCTGTTTAAGGGCCTTGATCAGCTTCCCTAATTGCCCTACCTTAATCCACTCAATCCCAGAGACATATTGCTCTAGGATGGGGTCTGTCTCCCCTTTATGAGCCACAGCAAAAACCCGATACCCCTGCTCTTGAGCGGCCTGAGCAAAAATAATGGGAAATTTACCATTCCCCGCAATCAGACCAATATTTCCTCTCACCTTCTAGGCACCCCTCTTTGGGAATGTTCAATAAATTCTACAAAGTGACTTACTTGAGGAACGGCAAAAATGGCATTGGCTTTGACCTCGGCCAGGGCTTCTTTAAGGGGCTTTTTAGAGTAAATGATGATTTTATATGCCTTTTTAAGGGCAGAAATCACCTCAGGAGAAAATCCGTGCCGTTTTAAGCCAATCACATTTAAACCATATAATCGGGCCCTCGCTCCCCACGCAGTGACATAGGGAGGAATATCTTTCACGGTGCTAGAGTCCCCACCTAAAATGGCATAGGCCCCAATTTTGACAAATTGGTGAATGGCAGTTAGCCCTCCAATGACGGCGCAGTCTTCTATTACCACATGTCCACCTAGAGTAGCTGCATTGGCCATAATTACACGATTACCTATCTGGCAATCGTGGGCAACATGAACATAGGCCATAAGCAAATTATGATTACCAATCTTGGTTACTCCTCCACCGCCCGCCGTCCCTCGATTAACAGTTACATACTCGCGAATGATATTATTATCTCCAATTTCGACCCAAGTTTCCTCTCCCTTATATTTCAGGTCTTGAGGCGGACCCCCAATAGAGGCAAAGGAATAAATATGACATCCCTTACCAATCTTGGTATGAGAGTGAATTACTACATGGGCATCAATAGTTGTCCCTTTATCAACAAACACATTTGGGCCTACAATGCTATAGGGGCCCACAATTACATCTTCACCCAATTCCGCCTTTTTATCCACAATTGCCGTAGGATGAACATCTACCATCTCTCACTCCGCCAAAACTGCTGTTAAAATTCCCTCTGCTACCACCTGGCCATTTACATAGGCCTTACCTTCCATCTTACAAACCCTTTTTTTATGTTTAATAATATTCAATTCAAAGATAACCTGATCCCCAGGAACTACAGGTTTACGGAAACGCACTTTATCAATGGCCGCAAAGTAAATCAGCTTCCCCTTAGTCTCCTCTAGGGTCGATTTATAGGCCAAAACCCCGCCCACTTGAGCCATGGCCTCAATAATTAAAACCCCTGGCATCACTGGTGATTGTGGAAAATGACCCTGAAAAAAAGGCTCATTAAAAGTCACATTTTTAAGGCCAACAATACGCCTGCCTTCCTCTATTTCTAAAATCCGATCCACCAACAAAAAAGGATACCTGTGGGGAAGATACTTTTGAATCTCCTTTATATCCATAAGATACTTCTTGCCTTCCATTTCACTTACTCCCTATTATCCTGATTATCTTGCCTTTGTTTGATATCTTCTAATTCCTTTTCTAAATTTCTGATTCTTTGCCACAATTCCGGCAATTTGGGTAAAAGGCTAACGGTGCGCAAATAGGTTTGATAAGGCATTGCCGGGACCCCTGAAGCCACTCTTGCGCCTTCAGGCAAGGACTTAGGTACCCCTGTTTTGGCACCTACTTGGACATAATTTCCTATCTGAATATGCCCCACCACCCCTACTTGACCTGCCAAAACCACATTATTACCTATCTTAGTGCTTCCAGCAATTCCTACTTGGGCTACCAGAATACTGTTTTCGCCTACTTCCACATTGTGTCCAATTTGAACGAGATTGTCTACCTTCGTTCCTCTTTTAATCCTTGTCTCTCCTAGGGCCGCTCGATCAATGGCTGTATTGGCTCCAATCTCTACTTCATCCTCAATGACCACCGTGCCCATTTGGGGAATTTTCAGATGCCTTCCTTTATCATCTGTAGCAAAGCCAAAACCATCGCTCCCAATGACCGCTCCACTATGAATAATCACCCTTTCTCCAATAACACACCCAGATAGAATAGAAACATTGGCGTAAATAATGCTTTTCTGCCCAATTTTCACCCTAGGCCCCACATAGACTCCGGGAAAAATGATTGTTTCATCTCCTATCTTTGCCTCTTCGTCAATATAGGCAAAGGGATAAATGGTTACCCCTTTACCAATTGTAGCCGAAGGAGCTACAAAGGCCTTTTCACTAACCCCTTTAAATGGATAAGGCCACTTATAAAAAAGTTGCGCTAGCCGAGCATAAGCCAGATATGGATTTGTCACTCTAATTACAGCAATCTTCAGCCCCTCGATATCTGGGGGCACAATCACGGCACTTGCCTGGGTAGAAGTAAGATATTTTTTATATTTTTTGTTGGCTAGAAAAGAAATATCCCCTTTCTGGGCCTTATCCAGAGGAGCAAGGCCTGTAATTTCTATATCCTGATTTCCTTCTAAACGACCGCCTAAAAAGGTAGCAATTTCTCCTAATTTCATCTTACTTTGCCTTCTTTTGTCTCTTTTTCCACTGCTGGTCATAAAGTTTAACAACTTTGTCTGTAATATCTATTCCATGTTCATAGCAAACAATGCCCGCGTTATTTTTTTCAAACACAATTAAATAGCCCTCTTTTTTTCTAATTTGTTCAGCTGCTTGTTGGAGTCCCCTAAGGATAGGCTGAATGGCCTCATATTCTGCCCTGGTCATTTCCTGCTTATAATCTTGGTATAAATCCTGAAAATCCCTTAACTTTCTTTTATATTCTCTCTCCTTATCCTGTTTGGCATCAAGGCTTAACATCAAACTTTGTTTTTCCAGCTCCTGCTTTAGCTTCTCCAATTCCTTTTGACGAGCATCCAAATCGGCCTTCATTTTATTGAACTTTTTTTGGAGTTTTGCCTTAGCAGCCTTACCTGCCTTGGAAAGGTTTAGTGCCTTTTGCATATCTACTATTGCTACTTTATATCCTGCAGCCACACTCCAATTCAACATGGTAAAAACACAAAAGATTCCTAATACTAAACCCCAACCTACTCTCCTCATCTTTTCCTCCTTCACTCAATTATTTTCCGTTTTTAAATGCGAACCCATTTATAGCATCTTTTAAATTTAAGCACAACTTCTAAGCCCCAACATATATGATGTCTTTTATTCTTAAACATACCTCAATTTTAACACTTAACACTTAAAACTTAAAAACTAAAGACTAACACCAGGGAATAGGGAATAGGGAATAGGGACTAAGAACTAAGCACTAAGAACTAATCACTAAGAACTAAGAACTAAGAACTAAGGACCAAGGACTGCCAAATGTCATGAAGACCTAGTTCCTTTTGACTGTTGACTGACTTGACATTCTTCAAAAGATCAGTATCTTTTAGGTAAAATCAAACTTTGGAGTTTTTATGGCTGCAAATATGCCTTCTGTCCCTTTAAAGGAAATAAACTTAAGGATTGAAAGTTTGCGGAGGTATTTAGCAAAGGAATGGCCTCAAGTTAGTGGAAGCTTCGTTTTTTCACCAGTTAACATCTACTATTTCACAGGACATTTGGGAAACGGGGTTTTATGGATACCAATCCACGGTGAACCAGTGCTTCTATGTCGCAAAGGCATAGAACGAGCCCAAATGGAATCCCCCCTAAAACATGTTTTGGAATTTAGGTCCTATCGGGACATCTGTGGCATTTTAGATAATCTGGGACAAAGGCTTGAAGGGGTAATTGGGATTGAAAAGTCTTTTTTACCATGGAATCTGGCCGAAAATTTTCAAAAACATGTAAAGAATCAGCTTACAGCCATCGATTTGGCCATTGCCAAAACCAGAGCAGTCAAGTCCAGTTGGGAAATAGAGAAATTGAAAATTGCCGGCGCAAGACACCATAAAAGTTTAGCCTGTGATTTAAAAGAAGAAATCAGGCCAGGTATGACTGAATGGGAAATTGCGGTCAAGGTATGGGAAGTATTATTTAAAAACGGTCATCAAGGCAAAATGCGGATGCAGGGCTTTGGACAAGAAATCTTCTTGGGACACATTTCGGCAGGAGATAGCGGCAATTATCCTTCGGTCTTTAATGGACCTTTAGGTCTCAAAGGGGTTCACCCAGCTAGCCCTGTTATGGGCAGTCTAGATAAGGCTTGGCAGGAGAATGAGGTCTTAAGCATTGATTGTGGATTTGTCTTTGAAGGATATCACACAGATAAAACTCAGGTCTATTTCTCCAAAAAGTGGACTCTGCCAGAGATAGTCAAAAAGGCTCAAGACTTTTGTTTGTCCCTCCAAAACTGGTTAGCCCAACACCTTGTTCCTGGGGCTATCCCTAGCGAACTATATGCTCAAGCCGTCAATATGGCCAAAAAACAAGGTTGGGAAAGTGGGTTCATGGGAATTGGTAAAAACAAGGTCCCCTTTATAGGACATGGGGTAGGATTGCTCATTGATGAGTATCCTGTGTTAGCTAAAGGATTTAACGAACCTCTTATAGAAAACATGGTTATCGCCCTAGAGCCCAAGATAGGACTTCCTGGCTATGGAATGGTAGGAGTTGAAAATACCTTTCTGATTACCCCTCAAGGGGGCAAATCTCTGACTGGAATGGAATTTGAGCCTATATTTATTTAAAACTTGCAATTTGAAGGATTGCGGAACAAATCCAATTTCATCCCAAGCCCTGCATTTGTTTTAGTCTTGACGCCACCATTCGGTATGTTATAGAAATTCCTTAAGGGTAAAAGAAACGAAGGGAAAAATAAGCTTAAAAGTGAATATTTATACATGTGAAGGACAAACTTAATTTAACAAATAATTTGGAGATTCTTAATCTCATCGAAATCCTTTCTACTGCCTTAGGGAAAGATGCCAAACTTAAGGTTAAACCTGGTCAAAGTTGGCACTACGAATATGAAAAAAACACCTTAGAATTTCCTCAAGGGCTTATTTTTAAATATTCCTTAGATGAAATCGCGGGGTTTATCCTTCATGAGATAGGACATCGTCATATTACGAGGGTAAACCCTAACCATAAAGTCTTTAAACACCTTTTCGAAAAGGATTATCGCAAATTGCTCTTTTATGTCTTTGAAGATATAAGATGCAACGAGTGGGTTACTTCCCATTTTTTAGGAGCAAGACCGTATTTAGAACGGGTTTATAATAAACTCATTTCAAAGGACTTATCCCAAACCGATTATGTAAATTATCTCCAAAAGAAGCTTTCTCAAGATATCCACCCCTATCTCTTTTATCCTCATCTGGAATTCATTTTTTGTATTTTATACTTCTGGCAGTTTCAAAAACTGCCACCTTTTATTCTTAATCCAGAGGTTAAAGAAATCTTAGAAAACAATTTAAATCTCTTTAAAGCACTCTTTAACAGCTATCCTAAGGAATCCGATGGTGAAAGGGAAAAGTTTACCCTCACCTTAGAAATGGCCAAGCGGATTGTAAACGAAATTCTACCTGCATACGAAAAACTTGTAGATGCATCTCAACAAAAACTTAAGACATCTAAGAATACCAAAAATGAAGAAAATATCCAATTTTTGATTGAACAAAATGCCGGAAGGCTGCTTCAGGAATTTTCTCCCAAAATAGAGGACCATTTTGACGAAGATCAAACCCAAAGGGCCTCACCTCAGGGTCAGGAACCCTTATCTCCTTATGATACCCTTAAAAAAATGGGCTTGAAAGGTCTCATAAACCTTCCAAAAATCTCAAGGGAAATAGAACCCATCTCTTTATATCATCGGCTTTATGCCCAAATATCGCCTTTTATTCAGCATTTTGAAGGAGTTTTAGAAAACTATCTCTATCAAAATACAAAACCCATTTATACAGGTCATTTTGGTTCAGGACAAAGGCCAGACTTAAGAAAGGCTATGCGTTATACTCGTAAAATTGAGCAAAACATTCCCTTAGAACCCTCTGACACCAAAATTTTTTTGAGACGAAGACTCCCCACCGAAAGGGAACATTACATTGCCTTGGTATTAGACGAATCAGGTTCTATGGCAGAGCCCAAACGCACCGCGGCCTTGAAAGGGCTACTTCTCTTTATGGAAACTTTAAGCCATCTAAAGATAAAATACGCCTTCATTGGTTTTGCAGATACGGTCGTCGTTCACAAGAAATTTGAAGAGCTAAACCAGGCCCAGCGTGAGCGGGTTTTCAATGAAATTGCGGCCTATATCCCCCATGGACTCACAGCCGATGCCGATGCCATTTCTTACACTACTCATCTTTTAAAAAGGGAATCCAAGCAGGGATTAAAACTCATAATTGTGATTACTGACGGAGAGGGCAACGTAAATCATACGGGCAAAGGCCTAATGGAACTTCAACAAGAGGCTCAAAGGGCAGGCATAGAGGTCATTGGAATTGGAATCGGAGGATTTATCACTGATGTAAAAAAATATTATCAAAATGCCATTCAAATAAGGTCACTAAAAGAGTTACCCTTGGCCTTGGGCCATATATTGGAAAAAAGAATTATGGAGAGCTACCTTGAAAATCCCTTATGAAAGTCTAATAGAAGTCTACCTTGAACTTAAGCAAAAATGGCCTTTTTTAAATCTTCGACACCTCAAACGGGCCGTTCAAGCCCTTGACTATCTTCAAAAGGTCAAGCATCCCCATGCCTTTAATGAAGCCGTAACCTATGCCTTTGCCCAGGGGCAAGAAAAAGAAAACATCCAAAGCCACCTCAACCCAAAATTCCAAAGGCCTAGAGAAACCAATCTTTCATTTATCCCCCAAAATCTAGAAGATTTATTATCATACCTCCAAGGGTTTGTTAAACAAGAAGTCGTTAACGAGAAAGATTTACGCACCGCCTTTGAAATTCTCTTAAACCTTTTAAACCATCAAAACACCATAGTAAGGGTATGGGCCTTAAAAACTATCTATTCTCTAATGCCCAATGAATTCATTAGGGAAGTGTGTTTTGAAGAACTAAAGGATTATTTAAACAGTTCCAATTGGCAATTAAAGGAACAGGCAAGTGCTTGCTTATGTAATATTGCCCTTGAATCGGTGAAACAAAACCAAGAAAAATGCATAAATCTTTTAAAGGAGCTTACAAACCATCCTGACTGGCATGTCTTTCAAACCGCGGCCAAGGCCTTGGCCAAGGCCTATGCTATGCTTGCCACAGGTGGAAGCAAAGATTTTCTAAACCAACTTTTTGATCTCCTTAAGGCCTCCCAAACGGAATTGGTCTTGGCAGGGCTCCAACAAATAAGCTGGCTCTACCCTAGGCTTGAAAAGGACCAAAGGCCAGAGCTTACTCCTATTTTAGAACTTCTTGGTGAAAACAATCTTGATATCTGCACCATGGCTATAGAAACCTTGGGAGAGATTTATGCCATTAAGCCTCCCAGTCCTTCAGAACTCCGTCTCCTTGAAAGGAAGGCTCATAGCCCCTATAGTCGGGTAAGGGAGAAGGCTACCTTTGCTCTAGGAAAGGTTTATTTGAATTTATTTAAAAATAAGCGCAAGGTTGATTTGAACCTGCTCCATCTCTTGCTTGAAGACGAAGATTGGAGGGTGAGGATTGCAGCCATCAATGCCCTCTATCCCCTATATATAACCATGATAAAGGCCCACCAAAACCCTCCCTTAGAAAAAATAGAAAAACGGCTTGGAGACCGCTATAGTCCCGTAATTAATGCTGCTGCTCAAGCCCTAGGGAAAATATGCGCCGAAAAAACTCTCTTAGGAAACAATTCCTGCCTCAAGGACCTTGAATCGCGGTTTAATCTGAAGGACTGGCACCTCAGCCGTAAAATTTCTATTGCCTTGGCTCAGGTTTATACCTTTATGGCCTATCAGGGGGATAAAACAGCTCAAAAAAAATTAGAACAAATGCTAGAAAATAGAGATTTTTACGTCTCTATCGTGGCCATTGGTTCCTTGACCAGCATTTACAAAGACATCGTTTTAAAGGGGGAAAAACCGCCCCTAGAAAAATTAGAACCTCTTTTAGAACATCCAAAGATATATGTCCGCATAAGTGTCATTTCTTCATTGGCCGAGATATATGCCACCCTGGCCTTAAAGAAACAAATGGAATACCTAAAGATACTAGAGGAATGGCTAGAAGGTAATGACCCTGATATTGTTAAAGCAGCCGCCGATAATCTTATTCAAGTCTATGGCCATTTTTTTCTGGAAGGTAAGCAAGAATATTTGCCCAAAATCTTGAAAATGCTTTCCATAAATGAACCCGCTGTGGTTCAGGACGCAAGTAGGGTTCTTAATTCATTTGTTTCCAAGGTGTTTCAAATGCCAGAAAATCAAAGGACGCTAAAAAAGGCCCTTTCCTTTTTTGAAAGGCATCTAAATAAAAGACTTGAATCCCCGCTAAAGGGTAGCCATGCTTCGGCCATTAAAATCAAGGACGACTGGATTAAAATAGGCCTTCTGTTCCTTGAAAGGAAGGAGCAATTCCCCATTTTCCCTTGCGTCTTTACGACCTCAAGTTTTCAAATGTTGAAGGTTATTGCCTTAGCCACCTTACTCAAGCATCCTGTTTTGCTTCTAGGCCCTACCTCTACTGGTAAAAGTTTTCTTATCAAATGGCTAGCTCAGGCCTTGGGATATCAACACATCTCTTATACCATTAACCCTTACACCTCTAAATTTGAACTAATTGGTGGCATCAAACCAGACAAGCAGGGCCACTTCCGCTGGCAAGATGGGGTCTGCCTTCAAGCGGCCAAAGAGGGAAAGTGGCTTGTCTTAGAGGAAATTAATCTCGCCTCCTCTGAGGTAATAGAAATTCTAAACGACTACCTTACTACAGGCACTTTTATTTATTCCCAAGAAGGCATCCAGAAAAAACTCATTCCTCATCCGAACTTTAGATTATTTGCTACCGCCAATCCAGAAAGTTATGCCCAGAGGCAAAGATTATCCTCCGTATTTCTCTCCAGATGGCAAGTTTATTACCAAAGCCCCCTTCCAGAGCAAGAAATTGCCGAAATACTAAGCAGCCTTTTTGAAATTCCAGCCTCGTTTAGTCTCCTGGCTGCCCGTTTTCATAAAACCCTAGAAGACCAGGCTGAGGCCAAAATTATTGGGAGGGATGAAAAAGACGGCTATATTTTCTCTCTAAGGGACATTATGCAGTTGGGGAAAAGGCTTAGGGAAATCTTTACTTCGTCATCTTCAGAGGAAAAGATGCTTCTGGACCTGTTTTTTGCCTTCTATGAAGTTTATTTAACCAGAATCCGAAAAGAAACAGAAAGAAAAGCTTTGCTTACCCTCTTAGATACTTATTTGGGCCTTAAGGCAAAAGGAATAGATATGGAAACGAGCCTTTCAAACCAATCCCTGCTCTCCCTTACAAAAAGGCTTAAAGTCGCTCAAGGGGATGCCTTTGTCCCTTCAGAAGCGTCTTTTATTTGCCCTACGCCTGCCCAAAGACTTATCCTTTACCACATTGTTTCTGCCTTAATTCATGAAGAACATATACTTCTAGTAGGCCCTCCGGCCTCAGGAAAAACTACCTTGGTGCGCTATTTGGCCAGTCAGAAAAAGGCAAACCTTTTTTACCTAAATCTCTCCTCAGACTCCAGCTTAGAAGAGCTCTTAGGTGGATACGTTCAAGATGAGCATGGAAAGTGGGTCTATCAGCCTGGCCTTTTGTTTAGGGCTGTTAAAAACGGAGACTGGCTTCTTATAGATGAAGCCAATCTAAATCCCCTTTCTGAATATCTAAATACCCTCCTTGACTTTGGTTATATTCTTGATGAAAAAGGTTGCTATTATCATGCCCATCCGCATTTTCGCCTTTTTCTAGCAATTAATCCCCCTAGCGTCCACCGCTCTAGAAACCTCCTTTCTCCAGCCTTACGCACCCGTTTTTGTGAGATATGGGTTGAAGAACCCCTAGAAAAAGGTGAAATCGAAGAAATAATGATTAACTGGCTAAAGGAGATAAACCATGAAAAATAAAATTTCAACCAAACTTCCCTTCACACAAAACGCCCTCTTTGTCCTAGAAAAACGTTATTTAAAAAGAGATGCTTCAGGGAAGGTGACAGAAAGCCCTGAAGAAATGTTTTGGCGGGTAGCCAAGGTTGTGGCGGCCGTAGATGCCCTTTATGACAAAGGGGCCAATCTTGAAGAAATCGCCCAAAGGTTCTATGAAATAATGGCCAAGCTTGATTTTCTGCCCAACTCTCCTACCTTGATGAATGCCGGGCGAGCCCTAGGTCAGCTTTCGGCCTGTTTTGTGCTTCCGGTTAAAGATTCTATAGAAGGCATTTTTGATTCTTTAAAGCATGCTGCCCTTATCCACAAAAGTGGAGGAGGCACCGGTTTTTCTTTTTCTCGCATTAGGCCTCAAGGAGACCTTGTTAAAACCACCTACGGTGTCGCCAGCGGACCGGTATCTTTTATGCGCATCTACGATGTAGCCACTGAAACCATTAAACAAGGTGGCATGAGACGGGGAGCCAATATGGGCATCTTAAGCGTGCACCACCCTGATATCGAGCAATTTATTGAAAGCAAGGCAAACAATCAGTTGTTTAGAAATTTTAATATTTCTGTAGCAATAACCAATAATTTTATGGAGGCCTTAAAAAAAGATGGAGACTACAAGCTCATTAACCCTCGCACCAATCAAGTAGTCAAAAGGCTTTCTGCACATTATATCTTTGACAAAATTGCCGAGGCGGCTTGGCGAAGCGGCGACCCGGGGGTTATTTTCATAGATACCATCAACGCCGCTAATCCTACTCCTACTCTAGGCAAAATAGAGGCCACCAACCCTTGCGGTGAGCAACCACTCTTACCCTACGAAAGCTGCAACCTAGGTTCCATTAATCTTTCTCACTTTGTAGAGAACTCAGGCATAAATTATAAGCGGCTGGGAGAGGTAGTAGATACAGCGGTGCATTTTCTAGACAATGTGATTGATGCCAATAAATATCCCTTGCCTCAAATAGAAAAAATTACTAAGGCCAACCGTAAAATTGGTCTGGGCGTTATGGGTTTTGCAGATATGCTTATAAAGCTTGGCATTCCTTATGATTCTGAAAGGGCGGAAAAAATTGCTGCAGAAGTGATGGATTTTATTAACAAACGTTCCAAAGAGGCCTCAATAAAGCTGGCTGAAAAAAGGGGAAGCTTCCCAAATTTTGAGAAAAGTATATATCCAGAAAAAGGCTTCAAATATCTCCGCAACGCCACCACTACTACCATTGCCCCTACAGGCAGCTTAAGTATTATTGCCGGTTGTTCAAGTGGCATTGAACCCCTCTTTGCCCTGGCCTATGAAAGACACATTCTAAACGGCAACATCTTGCAGGAAATCCATCCCTTGTTTTTAGAAGTCGTTAAAAAAGAGGATTTTTACGGAGAAGATTTTTTAAAAGCCATCTCTCGAGTTGGTTCTATTAAAATGCTTCAAGGCTACCAAATTCCAGAAACACTGAAACGGCTCTTTGTCACCGCCCATGACATTGATTACGAGTGGCATTTAAGAATCCAAGCCGCCTTTCAAAAACATACCGATAATGCCGTGTCTAAAACCATTAATTTACCTCAAACTGCTACGGTAGAAGATATAAAAAAAATTTACTTGATGGCCTACAAGCTGGGATTAAAAGGGGTAACCATTTATAGGGATAAAAGCAAACCAGAACAGGTCTTGATGGTTCCCTCAAAAGAAGGAAAAAGAAAAATTGCCCCTAGACCGCGTCCCAAAATCACTCATGGAATAACCGAACGTGTTATGACAGGCTGTGGCAAGTTATATGTTACCGTCAATTTTGATGAACATGGCATCTGCGAGGTCTTTGCCCACATGGGCAAAACTGGAGGCTGTGCGGCCTCGCAAATTGAGGCTACCTGCAGGCTTATCTCTCTAGCCCTTCGCTCAGGTGTAAAGGTAGAAGCCATTGTTAGACAACTAAGAGGGATTCGTTGTCCCAGGCCTACTTGGAGTGAAGGTAAACAAGTGCTCTCTTGTGCCGATGCCATTGCCCAAGTATTGGCAGAAATAGGTCGGGTTCAGGCAGAACCTGTTGAAATTGGTGTGCTTGCCTGCCCTGAATGCGGCGACGTTCTCATCCATGAAGGAGGATGTGTCACCTGCCGCACCTGTGGTTTTTCCAGATGTGATTGACATTTAAGCAAATTATCTATCCGTTACGCTTACTCCATCCCATTCAACCTTGGTATCTCTGTTAGCCGAGGAACCAAAATCGGCCTGTTCGCAATCTGAAAAAGAAAAGATTTGATTTGTACAAGTATTATTAGAATAGCCATAGGCCCCTTTTTGAATAAAGGCTTCCTTATTATTACTAATTTTAGTACAACTAGAATAATCTCCGCCTAAAACATAAATATCCTTGCTACTATTATTAAGAAGCCGATAAAACTCTTTACCGCATCCAAGTTTATTATACAAAAGGATAAAACCCTCCCATTTTATTAGGTCGTCTGAATTAGGATTTTGAGACTCATAATCTCTATCACCATCGCTATTTTCACCTTCGTATTGTTTGTTATTCCCCTTTGCTAGGATAACAAAAGCTACATTGGCAAAGCTTTTTCCACCATCTAGGGTAACCCGCGTGGTAGCAGTAGTCACACCGTCAATATAGGCCCCTAGTTGGTGACATATGTTTTGTGAAGTGGTATCAGTCAGGCTTCCATTAATTGCAGGACTTCCCTCTACATCATAATCAAACACTTGCCCATAGGCATCAGAGGACTCGGCCTTAGTAAGACCCAAACTAACATATGGCACCTTGCCTACATATTGGCCGCTGTCTTCTATTCCATCAGAATTGGCATCGGCATAAGGCAAACGGCTGTGGTTCAACATATAGCCCACTAAGGCATCTCTAACTATCTCCAATCGGTTTTGAGTTTTTTTAAGGCGGTTTGTTTTGGAAAGGTTTAACATTAAGGTAAGCGATAAGGTAAGCAATATTCCCACAATTACTAACACTAAGGCCATCTCCAGGAGAGTAAAACCTGAAGGTCTATCCACTTTGTTTCCAGAAAAGCTCATTTTCTCTCCCTACCCACCATCCGCTATCAACTATAAATAAGTCTTATCTATCAAACCACCAATGGAGGGTAGCTGCATTATTGGGATCGCTTACACTGCCATAATTTCCTCCATCCCAGCGCACGTTACCCGTATTAGCCACACCATCATCAATTTTGGTATCAATTGATTGGGCTACCCAGGCAGGAACCCTAGTGGCATTAATTCGGTTGTAATTCGTGTAAGGGGAAGCCCCACCTTCAAAAGAGAAGATACCATTAAATACATGTCTCTTATCATTGTCATGCACCAGTTGCTGCTTTTCTAATTCCTGCCAAGCAGTGGCATTATCATCTATAATTCCATCTGGGGGATTAGTAGTATCCCCTGCATACCTCCCAATTCTATCCAGGTAAGTAAGCTGCGCCGACGCCACTAATTGGAGCTTAGAAAAAAAATTTTTTTCTTTGGCACTTTTTATCAATTCCTGACCTCTTAAAATGGCACCCATTAAGATGCCGATAATGACCAAAACAATCGCCAGTTCAATCAAGGTGAACCCTTTGCTTTCTTTGTTAAAGTTAAGAGCAAAGCAAACAATCTTTCTTTTCATTTTTTATCTACTCCTTATAGACATTTTCTGTCACTTAACGACAAAAAATGTCTATAACTCCTAATTCCTAGCCCCTGGTCACTAATCTAATGCCCAATAAATCCTCAATAAAGCCGTACTTGTATAATCAGCGCTTGCTCGAATACTTCCGGTATTGTACACCCCATCATCGTACTTCTCGTCCAGCATTCGAGCTGCATCAGCAGGAACATTGATAGCCATAATGCAATTGCGCCTGCCAACTGTGCCTCCAAAATTGTAATAGTAAAACTGATACTGTCCCCCAAATGCATGATTTACTGGGGTTGTATCAGTCCCATCTCCAGCAATAAGCCGTGAATATCTCAAATGACTCCAAGCATTTGTACGCTCTGCCGTATTCCAAACGCCATCTCCATTCCCATCTGTAGCCCCTGTCCACCTAGTGCTGGCCTTAGGGTCATCTCCTGGTAAATACCCATATCTATCTTGATAAGAGTAAACAGCAGCCATCAAACCATTAAATCCATTAACTAAATTTTTCACCTTGGCGTTAAAAATCATTTCCTGCCCTTTCAATACGGCTCCTAGAATTAAACCAATAATCACCAAAACAATCGCCAGTTCTACCAAGGTAAAACCCCTCTTTTGATCTAGTACCCCTTTCATTGCCTCAACCTCCTCAATTTTAATTTTGTTTAACCTTGCTAGCAATCTTTAGCAAAATAGGAGCAAAATATATGCCAAACATTAATCAAGAGGGGAATAATTTAACTACTAACCCTATATTTATTCAGTTTATAGATTCCCTGGGAAACCAGCCTATCAAGATTAACTACAAAAACTGTAGAATCAACCACAAAAAAATAAATGCACTTTTCATCATCACTTAAAACCAATGGCATTTTTAGGACACACATTAACACATCGTCCACACCCAACACAAAGATTGGGATTTATTTTGGCCTTTTTATTCAAGATTTCTATGGCTCCCATAGGACATTCTTTGGCACACATCCCACATCCTACGCATTTTTCTTCATCTACCTTGGGAACCCTTCGGTAAACTCTTCTTCCTATTACCCCTATCCGTCTCCAACCCCCTCTTCTAGCCCAGCCTCTACCCTTACCCCAACCTCTGCCTCTACCCCAACCTGGCATTTTTATCTCCTTTCTCCAAAGATTTTGGTGCCAATACGCACCAGGTTAGCACCTTCCTCAATGGCTACTTTATAAGAATTTGTCATTCCCATAGAAAGATACTTCATTTCCACATTGGGAAGCTGAAGCGATTTAATCCTCTCAAATATCTGCTTGGTTTGTTTAAAATAGGGCCTTGAGTCCTCAGGATTACCAAACCTTGGTCCCATAGTCATAAGCCCCATTAATTTCACATTTTTCAAGCTTGATATTTTCTTAGCCAAGTCTTCAACCTCTTCAGGCATTACCCCCGATTTTTGAGGCTCTCGGCCGCTATTTACTTCTATGAGAATCGGCATTATTTTAGGAATGCGGGCACACTTTTCACTTATTGCCTGAGCGACTTCAAACGAATCTACCGTTTCAATCATATCAAAGGCCTTGAGGTATTTTATCTTTAACAAATCGTGTTTTTGGGTTTTGGGGCTTCCGATAAAATGCCATCTTGCCTTTAGCTTTACTTCCGGATAAACCCTTTTCATATCTTTCATGTAATTTTCGCCAATGATTTTAACCCCCGCAGCAATGGCTTCTTCAATTTCTTCAGCACTCCTTGTTTTGGCTGCGGCCTCAAGTTCCACCCCCTGAGGCAATTCGGCCAAAATACGTTTCACATTCTCAGCAATCATAAAACATCTCCTTATCAGAAACCTCCTGTAGATTTAACGATATATCTTTTTTTGATAAAAGGCAAGTTTAAATCAGTTGATAGTTGATAGTTGATAGTTGGTGGTTAAGTAGAAGTCCTTCCTTAAACCAGATGCCCTAAAGCGAAGTTTCCAGGCTTGACAAGTCGTTAACCTAATTATATTAATAGTTAACTATGCGAAAGGTCATTTTAGATATTTTAGCTCAGGCTCAATCCCCTGTTTCTGGAGAGGAACTAAGCAAAAAACTTGGGGTTTCAAGGGTAGCGGTGTGGAAACACATTCAAACTCTAAAGAAATTAGGCTATGGGATAGAAAGCAACTCATTGGGGTATCGGCTTTTAAATCGTCCGGATTTGCTTTTGCCTGAGGAATTAGGGGATTTGGGTATTAAAGTCTATCACTTTCAAGAATTACCCTCCACTATGGATGTCGCTCGTAAACTGGCCCAAAAAGGAGAAACAGCGTTAGTCATTGCTGAAACTCAAACTCATGGTAAAGGGCGTCTGGGAAGAAATTGGCATTCCGATAAAGGGGGGATATATTTTAGCCTGATTTTAAGGCCCCATGTTTATCCCGCCTCTGCCCATTTGCTTTGTCTGATGACCGCTATCTGTGTAGCCAAGGCAATTAGGCATCTTTATGGTCTGAAAGCCAAGTTGAAGTGGCCCAATGATGTTTTAATTGGTGGGAAAAAAGTTTGTGGCATACTGGCAGAAATGGAAGCTGAGATGGATATGGTAAAATATATCAATCTGGGCGTGGGTATAAACGCCAACAATACCATCTCCTATTATGCAAAGACTGCGGTGTCTTTAAAGGAACTCTTGGGCAAAGAAGTTAATCGTAAGGCCCTTTTAATTGAGGTATTAAATCAGATTAAATATCATCTAGGACAACCTGAAGAAAAATTAACCCAATTGTGGAAGCAATTAAGCGATACCTTGGGGAAAAAGGTCAGGGTAATTGCGCCCAGGCAAATCTTTGAGGGAGAAGCAATATCTTTAGATACAGATGGGGCCTTAATTATAAAAACGGCTCAGGGAATAAAGAAGGTGGTGGCTGGTGATTGTATACACCTGCGATAAAAAGGAGGGCTAAGGATGAGACACATCTTTGTTATGCTTGTTTGGTTAACTTTCTGTTCTTTATGGTTAACAAACACCATGGCAGAGGACATGATGCTTGCACCGGTGGTAGTTACCGCCACTCATTTTAAGACCCCTCAAACAGAGGTAGGTCGAAAGACTGAAGTTATTACAAAAGAGGAAATCAAGGCCTTGCCGGTCCATTCGGTTAACGAATTACTCGGATATTTAAGTAGTGTGGATGTGCGCACGCGGGGGATTGCAGGGATGCAAACCGATTTTTCCATCAGGGGAAGCAATTTTGAACAGGTATTGATTCTGGTCAACGGTATAAGAATCAACGACCCGCAAACCGGACATCTTTTGGGAGACATTCCCATATCCCTTTCTGAAATTGAGCGCATTGAGGTCGTGCCTGGAGGGGCCAGTGGCCTGTACGGACACGGTGGCTTTGGAGGCGTAATTAATATCATCACCCAAAAGAAAAAGAGACCCGGTATTCAGGCTCAATTTGGCCACGGGAAGTATGATTACAACCTTGAAGGGTTGGGACTAAGCACCCCTGCCTTTAAAGACACCCAGCTCAGCCTTAATTTAGAAAGGCAATTAAGCAATGGTTACCGGCCAGATACAGACTTTGACCATAAGCTGGGCAATCTTTGCCTGAATGGTCAGGGCCTCCAATTGCTGGTCGGAATTGACGACAAAAAATTTGGGGCAAACAGCTTTTATACCACCTATTATCCCTGGCAATGGGAGCACACCCAGACACAGTTGCTTTTTGCCCAAAAGGAATTCTTGTTTGGGGAGGCTTCATTTACCCCAAGCCTTATCTACCGCCGTCATAATGACCACTTTGTGTTGGATAGAAGCAATCCCGATTTTTATCAAAACCACCACCGCACCCATGTTTATGACTTACAGCTTCCTTTTAAATGGCACACAAAACTTGTTAATTTGGGCACAGGCCTTGAACTGGGGCGTGAAGGGATAAAGAGCACCCGACTTGAGAATCACTTTCGGTGGCATGAAGGCATATTTTTTAGCCTGAATCCCCATCTTAAAAGGATTAACTCCAATCTTGACCTAAGGGTTGACCATTACAGTGAAGGACTAGGCACCCAATTTTCATACAACTTGGCCCTTGCCTATCATCCCACAAAGGTCGTTAAGTTTAGGGCCGCCACAGGGCGCTCTTTTCGCATTCCAAGTTATACCGAACTCTATTATAGCTCTCCGGCCAATCATGGAAACCCAAATTTAAATCCTGAACGTGCCTGGCATTTGGAAGGAGGAATAGACTTTTTACAGCCTAATTGGGTATCAGGCATCACTATCTTTAAGCGCTGGGGAAGACAAATCATTGACTGGATAAAGGAAGGCCATGCCTATTATGCCCAAAACATAGGGCAGGTAAACACCCTTGGCAGCACGGTTTATCTTAACCTTTTGTGGCAGAAACACACCTTGAAACTTGATTATACCTTTTTAAATCAAACATATCATTGTCAAGGCAAGGCTAAATATGCCGGTGGTTACTTAAAACATAAGGCCGACCTTATCCTTATTTCCCGCTGGCCCTGGCAAATTAACACCAGTCTAGCCCTTTCCTACCAAAAGCGCCTTGGCCAAACTGCCTACCTTTTATTGGATGCCAAGCTAGAAAAGCAATTGAAGTCCCAATACGGGCGGTATAGCCTCTTTTTAGAGGGCAAAAACCTGCTTGATGCCAATTATGAAGACATAAGCGGTGTGCCTATGCCCGGCATCTGGTTTTGGGGAGGGGTAAAAATAAACCTTTAGGAATCCGAGTATGTTTTGGGAAGATATATCCCAAGAAATTGAAGCCATCAAACAGAGCAATCTTTATCGCCATTGGCAGGAAATTAAACCGCTAGGTCCCACCCATGCCGTCATTAGGGGAAGGGAAGTGATTTTATTCTGTTCAAACAACTATTTAGGCCTAACACACCATCCAGAGGTGATTAAAGCAGCCAAAATGGCACTTGAAGAATACGGTGCTGGCAGTGGTGCAGCTCGGTTAATAAGTGGGCACAATCCCCTTTATACACAATTGGAAACTACGCTGGCCAGGTTTAAACAAGTAGAGGCCAGTTTGGTCTTTCCTACTGGTTATGCTGCCAATCTAGGTGTTATCTCAGCCCTGGTTGGACGAAAGGATGCCGTCTTTTGCAACAAACTTGCCCATGCCTCTATCATAGATGGCTGTTTGTTAAGTGGGGCAAGGCTCTTTCGTTTCCGTCACAACGACTTAGAACATTTAAAAAAACTCCTTGAAAAAGAAACACAATACCGTCGGCGGTTAATCGTTACTGAGGGGGTGTTTTCCATGGATGGCGATATGGCGCCATTGGTGGAAATTTATACCCTGGCACAGGCATTTGATGCCATTCTCCTAGTAGATGATGCCCATGGCACAGGTGTAATGGGTGAAAAGGGAAGGGGCACAGTAGCATATTCCGGGATTAACGGAGGATATCTTATCCAGATAGGGACATTGAGCAAGGCTATCGGTGCCCTGGGTGGCTTTGTGGCTGGAAACAAGGTTTTTATAGAATACCTAATCAACAAGGCACGGCCTTTCATTTTTACCACCGCCTTGCCCCCAAGTGTAGTAGCTGCGGCAAAGAAGGCAGTGGAAATCATGGAGACCGAGCCAAGTTACTGGCAAAGACTACAGGAAAATATAAGCGTATTAAGAGATGGACTTACAGCCTTGGGCTTTAAATTGCCTCCTTTTCCCACTCCAATCATTCCTGTAATTGTAGGGGCATCAGAAGCTGCCTTAAACCTAAGTAGAAAACTCCTTCAGGCAGGCATTTTCATTCCGGCCATTCGTCCACCTACAGTGCCAAAAGGCAGTGCCCGTCTGCGCATTACAGTCAGTGCAGCCCATACCCGGGAGGACATTGAAAGACTATTAGATACTATTGCCAGGTGTGCTGGGGAGGAAAAACTCCTATGAAGCGACTGCGCTCTTTATTTATTACTGGCACAGATACAGATGTAGGCAAAACAGTGGTAACGGCCATTTTAGGATTGGCTTATCAGAAAAAGGGCATAAATGTAGGCTACTTTAAACCTGTTCAATCCGGCGCAGAGCGTAAAAATAATAAGTTAATTCCACCAGATGCTGAATTCTGCCGACGGAGTCTTAATTTGAATATATCTGCAGAGCAATTATGTGGTTATATATTTGAACCGCCTGTCTCACCCCACCTGGCAGCAAAATGGGCAGGGATAAAAATAGACCCAGCCCATATCAAGACCCGCTATGACCTTCTGACGGAGCAATATGACACCCTACTGGTAGAAGGTACTGGTGGCCTGTTAGTGCCACTCGCCCCAAATTATTTCATCCGTGATTTAATAAAAACACTTAATTTGCCTCTAATTGTTGTTGCCAGACCGGGTTTGGGCACACTTAACCACACCCTGCTTACCCTTGAATGTGCTAGACAGGCAGGTATCAAGATTGCAGGCGTGATTATCAACCGTGCCCCCATTTTACCTGATCCGGTAGTGGAAAATAATATTAAGACCATCACCACAATGGGCCAAACAAAAATCCTAGCCGTGATTCCTGTTTTACCCTCATTAGAGCGGGAAGCACTTTCAACCATTGCCCGGCAACCTGAACTCACAGAGGCAATTTCTAGTCTTATTTAGGAGGCAAACATGAAGCAAATCAGATTTACAGAAGAGGAAATTAGGCAGTTAAAATACATAGACACACATGTTCTGTGGCATCCTTTTACCCAGATGAAGGAATACGAAAAAGAAGATGCGCCCATCATTACGGCCGGAGAGGGCAATTACCTGATAGACATAGAGGGCAGGCGTTATTTGGACGGGGTGTCCTCATTATGGGTGAATGTGCATGGACACCGAGTTTCAGAAATAGATAATGCCATCATTGCCCAATTAAAGGAAATTGCCCATTCCACCCTTTTGGGCATTGGTAATGTGCCTTCTATTAAATTGGCTGAAAGGTTGATTCAAATTACCCCTAAAGGACTTACCAAGGTTTTCTATTCTGACAACGGCTCTACGGGTGTAGAAATTGCCTTAAAAATGGCCTTCCAATACTGGCAAAACATTGGGCGGGCTGAAAAAAAGCAATTTCTCTCTTTTTACAATGCCTATCATGGTGATACTTTGGGTGCTGTCGGGGTAGGCGGCATTCCCCTGTTTCATCAAATCTACGGTGACATTGTAGTTTCTAGTATTAAGGTGCCTTCTGCCTACTGTTATCGCTGCCCTTGGGGAAAACAATTATCAAACTGTAACCAGGCCTGTTTTCAGGCCTTAGAAGACACTATTAAGCAACATGCAAAATCGCTGGCTGCCGTCATTATTGAACCTATTATCCAAGCTGCCGCTGGGATGATTGTCTGGCCAGCAGGTTTTTTGAAACACTTACGGAAACTTTGCGACCAGTATGAGGTTTTGCTCATTTGCGATGAAGTAGCCACAGGCTTTGGCCGCACAGGTAAGATGTTTGCCTGTCAACATGAAGGAATTACACCTGATTTTATGGTATTGAGTAAAGGCATTACTGGCGGTTATCTTCCTCTGGCCGCCACTCTGACCACGAACAAGATTTATCAAGCCTTTTTTGCAAATTATGCTGAGCTAAAGACATTCTTTCATGGGCATTCCTATACTGGCAACCCTCTAGGCTGTGCGGCAGCCCTGGCCAGTCTGGAGTTATTTGAAAAGAATCGGGTGATTGAAAGGCTTCAGCCTAAGATAGAGCAATTAAAAGAACACCTGCAAAAATTCTGGGAACTGCCTCACGTAGGTGATATACGACAGGCAGGATTTATGGTAGGGATAGAATTGGTAAAGGACAGAAATACAAAAGAATCCTTTCCCTTTGAATGGCGGATAGGCCATCAGGTCATTCTTGCAGCGAGGAAACGAGGTGTGATTATCCGACTTCTTGGCGATGTCATCGTCATCTTGCCGCCTTTAAGCATTTCCAAAGAAGAATTAAACATGCTCTGCGATGTTGTCTATGAGAGCATCAAAGAGGTAACAGGTGGAATATAGGCTTTTACTCATGAAAATTGCATCTGCCCCGGCTTATCTTCTATCTCCACCCGCAGATAAAGGTAATGCCCTAGTCTTGCATGGCTACGGCAGTAACAAAGAGGAAATGTTCGGCTGTGCCTTGGCCGTGGCAAGGGCAGGGTTTAAGGTCTATGTGCCTGATTTGCCAGGGCATGGGGCACATAAAGAAAGGCTCACTTGGCCGGCCATAAGGGAATTTATACAAAGGCTAAAGGGATTAGGATTTGAGGCAGCGGTGGGACACAGCCTTGGAGCAAGGCTTGCATGTCTGTTCTCCTGCCCCAGGCTTGTCTTACTTTCCCCACCCTTAGAGGCCGAATTTGCAGGCACAAAAAAGGCGCTCTTAAATACCTTGAGGGCAAGGAGGGTAAGAGAAGAGGGATATTATAAAGGCCTGACAAGCACTTTAAATGCCCTGCCAGCACTTGAATTTAGTCCTGAAAAAAAGGTGCTTTTTGTTTACAGTAAAAACGACATAGCAACGGTAAAAAGGGCGGCTGATAAGGCCAAAGAAAGGGGAGTGAAAGTAGAACCCATCTCCGGCGTGGGCCATAATGACATTATCTCTGCCCAAACAACGCTTAAAAAAATAGAAAGATGGTTAAAAGACTGATATGTGCCTTTCATATCAAAGACATGCCCACACTTATGAACATGAGAATAACCGTTTATTTTATGGGCACATTGCCGAGGCCCTTTGTCAGTTAATAAATGACTTTGTTGAACCCAGGCCCATCCATCATATCCTAGAACTAGGTGCAGGCACAGGCATAGCAACACAGGTCTTAAGAAGATGCTTCCCTAAAGCAGACATCCTGGCAACCGAGCCCTGCCTAGAGATGTTAAGGCTTGCTAAAGGAAAGAATATCCCCAAAGTAAAATACCTTGCGCTTAAGGCAGAAGATGCCTCAATGCTCAAGCAAAAATTTGATTTAATCTTTGGGAACTTTTGCTACCACTGGTTTGAACAAGGCACAACCTCTGAGTTAAAAAAATGCCTTACTCCCCACGGCTTTCTGGCATTTTCCATCCCTGTCAATCGGGCAGATGGTGCTTTAGGAAACAGGCTGCTCATAAAGATTTATCGGGCCTTAAAAAGACATTACAGTCTTTCTCTAAAACCAAGGCTGAATTTTAAACATACGCTTAAAGAATTTGCGAATTTTAACCTCTATTATCATCTCCTTTCTTTTACTGAAGTCCATTCAGCCCATAGCTGGGGCCCAATTATGCGTAGCCGCGGCTCTTGGCATTGTCTCTTTGGCCAATTTGATCAAGAAGCAGAGAAACTATGGCAGCAATATATAGAAGGAAATCCAAGAGAAATTCCCTTAAAATGGCACATTGTGCTTATGGTGGCGAGATAACCTTGTCCTGCACCCCTAGGGGTGCAGGACATGTATTTCTAATTCTTTTTTGGGCCAAGCAGTCTTTTAAGTCTTAGGTTTTCATCTTCAAGGATTTTAAGTTTTTTAGCTTCAGAAGAGGAAAGCCCTTTATATTTTTGTTTCCATCTATCAAAAGTGCTTCTCGCAATGGAATATTTTCTACAGACTTTAGCAATGGGGCTACCACGAAGTTCAGCTTCAGCAAGAATTTGTATAATTTTATCTGGTGGATATTTTGTTGGTTTCATAACAATACCTCCTTTTTCAGAAATTTTACACAAAATTACCCTTTTTGACATTCCAAAAAATGGGGGGCAGGTCAATTAAGTTCAAAAAGGAAACAGAGTTTAAGGAAACGGAAATCGGAAAGTTGCCAAGGGGGGGGAAGTTGACCGGTTAGGAAAACTTGCTACCATTAAGACAGGAAAAAACGAATGTGCAAGATGCTGTTGGAAATGAAAAGTATTTTTTTATTTGAAAGTTCAGAAGCTTTAAAAAGAAGCAAGGTGGTTTGAGTTTTTCTTTAATAGCTCAAAGTTTTTCTCTGCTAACCCTTTAATATTTTCTGGTAGCTCCTTATATTTTTCCCAGAAAAGTTGGAGTTGCGTAATGCTTTAAACTTCTTGACACTTACCAGCCCGAAAATCCTTAATAGCTTGGTCTGCCAATTTTTCTAACTTACCAAGTTTCACATCTCTTTCAAATTCCCTATCCCACAGAGTCTGTTCAAAGTCTTCTATCCATTCAAGAAGGATTTTTAAATCACTTTCTGGCAATTTTTTAATGTTTTCAATGATTTCATGGACTTGCATAAAACTTCCTCAAAAAAATTGTTTATAATTAAGGGATGAGAACACAACACCTGTAGCAGGCATTCTGTCGCGGAGGCACCTAGCAAAGCAGTTGAATGTTAGCGCCTTTTACAAGGTTTCTTCTTTTTTCTTTCTTGTGAGATTCATAAGAATAGTTTATATAAAAATCAATTACAGATTTTTGGCATTAAAAATCTTCTTTTGCTTATAAGGATTTTAAGGCCCTTTGACATAAAAGAAATTTGCCCTGGCAGAGGGATGGAGAAAGGAATGTCTATTTTGGCAAAAGACTTTATTGAAAACACGGCCCAAAGTGTATTGGCAGGAAAAGAGATTTCCTTTGCCGAGGCCCATCGTTTAATGCAGGTAGAGGGGACAGATATTTATCATTTGCTGGCCTGGGCCAATGAAATTCGGGAAAGGTTTAAAGGAAAAACAATCCATTTTTGTGGGATTATCAATGCCAAGTCAGGCAGATGCCCGGAGGATTGTGCCTTTTGCGCTCAATCCGCATATCATAAGACTCAAATTAAGGTGTATCCTTTGATGTCCAAAGAAGAGATCTTAAGGGCAGCAGAAGAAAAGCTATCTCAAGGGGCACGGCGGGTCAGCATTGTGACCAGCGGCCGCAGTATAGAGGGCAAGGAATTAGGGACAATCTGCGCGGCGATTAGGGATATGAAGCAGATGGGCATTTCCCCATGTGCTTCTTTAGGCCTGATGGATAAGGAAGGTCTCTTGCAATTAAAACTGGCAGGGTTAAACCGCTATCACCATAATCTGCAAACCTCAGCGGACTTTTATCCCCAAATTTGCACCACGCACAGCTATGAAGAAAAGATAGCTACGATAAAATATGCTCAAGAAATCGGGCTTGAGGTCTGCTGTGGCGGCATTATGGGTATGGGAGAATCAATCAAAGACCGCTTAAATTTGGCATTCTTTTTAAGGGAATTGGATATAACCGCCGTGCCGCTTAATTTTCTTCACCCTATTTCAGGCACCCCTTTAGAAGGATGCCGCTACCTAACACCATTAGAGTGCCTTAAAATTATCGCCGTCTATCGTTTCATCCTGCCTCAAAAGGAAATCATTGTTTGTGGTGGCCGGGAACTCAACCTGCGTCAACTGCAAAATTTCATGTTTGTCGCTGGCGCCACCGGCACCATTGTAGGTAACTACCTGACCACCAAGGGCCGTACCCCAGAGGCAGATAAGGAACTGGTAGAAGATATGTATAGACACTCTTAATATAAAGACTTGGTAAGTAAGTCTGTCCTTCATGAACTCGCCTAACGTCCTGTAGCACATTTTTCTTGATATCAAAATAACAAAAATACAGGAATATGGTAAAATTACAGGAATATGGTAAAATCAGAGAATATTGTAAATTAAGGCCCTATATTTTGAAGTGAGGTTATAGGATATGGAAACGATAATCGCATGGGCTAAAAAAGAAATTATTTTATTGATATTTGTTTTGCTGTTTGTTAGCCTGGCTGTTCTAAATCCCCATTTAATAATTCATTACCCTTGTTTTATTGATTGGAAAACAATAATAGCTCTTACAGGATTATTAATAATCACTACAGGATTAAAAGAAAGTGGATACCTCTATTTCTTTTCAAAAAGGATATTAAATAAAACAGGAAATGAAAGGAATTTGGCAATTTTTCTAATTTTGCTTTCAGCATTTTTATCTACATTTTTAACCAATGATATAACGTTATTTATAGTAATTCCCCTGACTCTCAGTTTGCAAAATTTAGTAAAGAGAGACATTTCAAAATTGGTAATATTTGAAACAATCTCTGTTAATGTAGGTTCTACTTTAACACCAATTGGAAATCCTCAAAATCTTTTTTTATGGCATAAGTGGGGCATTTCTTTTGTAATGTTTATTATTAAAATGCTTCCATTAGTTGTTGTTCTTGTTGTAGCCCTTTTGATATTTATATGGATTGTTTTCCCCAATAAAAAAGTGGAATTCTCAGATTTAACGAAGATAGATAGAATACCCCAAAAATCTTTGTTCTATTTCTCTTTAGCAATACTATTAGCTTATTTAATTTTCTTAGAGACGGAACAAGCTCAGTTAGCATTACCTGTTATTTTTATATTTTACTTAATATTCTATAAGGATGTTTTGCTAAAGACAGACTGGCTACTTTTACTAATATTCATTATTATTTTCATTGATTTTCACATAATTGCAACGATACCTTTTATGGTAAAATATGTGCATACATTAAATTTACACTCCTCAAAGAATGTCTTTTTGCTTTCTGTAGTGACTTCTCAGTTAATTAGCAATGTTCCTGCCAGCGTATTTGTCTCAAAGTTCAGTCATAATTGGCTTGCAATAAGTTACGGTGTAAACGTTGGAGGAAATGGTCTCGCTATAGGTTCTCTGGCAAATATTATCGCATTGCGAATGGCAAATGGCAAAAAAATGTGGTTAAAATTTCATAAATATTCTATAGTCTTTTTTCTAATCACGCTAGGCATTACATATTTTTTCTTTTAAACAAGGCAAACTTATTGTTTTAAAAACAAAAACTAAGTTAGTTAATAAACAATTCACCCTAGGATTTCATCAAAATAACTTTGACTAAATTCTAGGTAGATTTCAAAAGAGAATAGACCTTTTGGCAACTAGCCTAAAAAAATGTGCTTCTGCAGCATTTAAGAATAGGCTTCTCCAATTTTGACGCAGCCCTGCAATTAACAATTCTTTGGCCATGTAAATCCTTTTCTTTAACTTTTTTTTAGTGTATTATCAGAAATGCAACTTTGTAAAAAGGGGAGGAACTAATGAGTTTGTCTGATACACTTTGGGAAAGGGCCCAGCAATTTTTGCCTGGTGGAGTAAACAGCCCGGTTCGAGCCTGGCGCTCAGTAAATGGACGTCCTGTTTTTATAGAAAGGGCAACTGGCTCCAAAATTTATGATGTGGACGGTAACGAATACATTGATTATGTCTGCTCTTGGGGACCAATGATTGTAGGACATGCCCATCCAGAAGTTGTAGAGGCAGTCCAGAAAACAGCCATGAAGGGCACAAGTTTCGGAGCCCCCACGCCCCTTGAAGTAGAATTGGCTGAACTTGTAGTAACGGCATTTCCGTCTGTAGAAAAGGTGCGTATGGTAAATTCAGGCACTGAGGCTACTATGAGTGCCGTGCGTCTAGCCAGGGCTTATACCAAACGAGATAAAATTATTAAATTTGACGGGTGCTACCACGGCCACGCTGATAGTTTTTTGGTCAAAGCAGGTTCAGGATTGGCAACCTTCGGTATTCCTGCTTCTCCTGGCGTCCCTTCAGATTTAACCAAACACACCATTTCCTTGCCGTATAATGATTTACAAGCAGTAGAAAAAACATTTGCTGAAATGGGAAGTGAAATTGCCTGCGTCATTGTGGAACCGGTGGCCGGAAATATGGGTGTCGTTTTACCAGAAAGGGGTTTTTTGGAGGGATTAAGAGAAATCACTTCTAAATTTGGAAGTCTTTTGATATTTGACGAAGTCATTACCGGGTTTAGGGTAAGTTTTGGTGGGGCTCAAGCATTTTATGGCATTTGTCCTGACCTCACCTGTTTAGGCAAGGTGATTGGCGGAGGACTTCCAGTAGGGGCTTATGGAGGTAAAAAGGAAATTATGAACTTGGTATCCCCTGAGGGAGGGGTGTACCAGGCAGGAACCCTTTCGGGTAATCCCTTGGCCATGGCCGCAGGTGTAGCCACGGTAAAAATTTTAAAAAGGCCTGGGGTATATGAAGAGCTTGAGCAAAAGGCCCTTACCCTGACAGAAGGCATTAAACAAGCGGCTCAAGACGCTGGAATTAAGATCCAAATAAACCGAATTGCTTCCATGTTCTCTGTCTTTTTTGAACCCGAAGAATTTGTAAAGGATTATGCCAGTGTTTTGAAAACAAATGCCAAGATGTTTATAAATTATTTCTATGGTATGTTTAAACGTGGCATCTATTTGGCCCCTTCGCCCTTTGAGGCAGGTTTTGTTTCTCTGGCCCATACTGAACAAGACATTCAAAAGACGATTAAGGCCGCCAAAGAAGTTTTTAAAGAAATTAAGGGGGATTAAAAATGCCAATTTACGAATTTGGCTGTAAGAAATGTGGGTATGTGTTTGAAAAAATTCAAGGTATGAATGATCCCCAGCCCCTTTGTCCCAAATGCGGGGGGGAAACAAGGCGGCTAATATCTCCTGTAGCGTTTAAAATGGCTTCAGATACGGCACTGAAGCGGGTTGAAAAAAGGTTTAACGATTATGTTAGATGGGGAAAGTATAAAGATGCGGTTCGATTTGCTAAGAAGGCGTCTGAATATATAAAGCATGACAAAATTAAAAAAATGCAGGAAAGAGTAGAAAGAAAACTGGAGCAATCTCGTTAAGGTGTAAGGAATATGAAAACATTAAAATATGGAGAAAAGGCAATAGCTGAAGCTAAATTAGAAGCCTGGCCCAATCCTTATCCTGACAGAAACTATACTATAGAGATTACCTTCCCCGAGTTCACCTGTCTTTGCCCTCGGTCTGGATATCCTGATTTTGCGACCATTCGTATCAAATATATTCCTGACAAGTTCATTGTGGAGTTAAAATCTCTAAAGCTTTATCTAAATAAGTATCGGAAACAGTATATCTCTCACGAAGAAGCCACAAATAAGATTTATAGTGACCTTTATGAAATCCTTAACCCTCGTTTTTTGGAAGTAATTGGTGATTTTAATCCCAGGGGTAACGTAAAAACAATTGTTAAAGTTACCTCGTTAAAGGAGACAAGTCAGTGAACTCAGGTAAGACGCTCAAGATTGCTTTAATAGGCGGAGGGCCTGGGGGATTGGCAGTTTTGAAGATGTTTGAATCCGAAGTTTTTACGCAGTTAAAAGCAAGGGTAGTTGGAGTGGCTGATGTCAATCCTAAAGCACCTGGATACATCTATGCTAAACAAAAAGGACTCTTGGTAACCTCAAATTACAAAGACTTTTACCATATTGAGGACCTTTACCTTCTTATTGAACTCACAGGAAGAGATGATGTTTTAGAAGAAATTACCAAGACAAAGCCCTTGCACATCCAACTTATGGACCACATTACGGCCCGTCTCTTCTGGGATATCTTCCAAATTGAGGAAAAGAGAAAACAGGCAACTAGAGCATTGCAAAGAGCAAATGCCTTTTGGGAAAGCATATTTAACTGTATGCACGATTTTATTCTGGTAATTGATAAAAACTATAATGTTATAAATGCAAATAAACCCGTTTTAGAAAAAACGGGATTGAATAAAGAAGAAATTAAACACAGGAAATGCTATGAAATAGCAGAGCGTTTATTTCTTTATAAACCTTGTGAATATTATGAAAAACCATGTCCTCTAGAAGAAGTTTTGCATCGAAAAAAACCAGTCACAAGACTGTATCATGTAAAAAAGGATAACAGAGAGCGATACATAGAGGTTATGATGTACCCCTTAGAAATTGACGGGACGATTGACGAGGTAGTGGAAATTCAAAGAGATATTACCGATTTTATGATTTGTAGTGCCGCCCTTGAAGAAACAGAGAAAAAATTTTATAGCCTTTTTGAAACCGCCCGAGAGGCAATTATTATTTTAGACGATAAATTGCAGATTAACCAGGCAAATCGGACCGCAGCTAGAACCTTTGGATATTCTCAAGAGGAACTATTTCAAAAGGATATTAAAGAATTGATTCCTTTAAAGGAACATACGCTTTATGAAAATTTTGATAAAATTAAAGAAGAGCCTGTCATTGTCACTGGGATAAGAAAGAACGGAACATTATTCCCAGTCAGAGTTTCAGTAGCCCAATTTTCCTTTAAAGGAAGAAATTTTTTTACCCTTATTATGCGTGACCAGACCCGACGCAAGGAATTAGAAAAAAAGCTCTTACAGGCAGAAAAAATGGCAGCAATAGGACAAACGGCTTCCTTTTTAATGCATGAAATTAAAAATCCCCTTGTAGCCATTGGAGGGTTCACTACTCAACTAATCCGCAAAACACAAGGGAAAGTAAAAAAGAAATTAGAGTTTATTCTGGAGGAAGTCAAAAGGTTGGACAACCTCTTAAGCGAAGTTAGGGACTTTACTAAACCAATAAAGCTGGAGAAGACAAAAACGGACATCAATGCCTTGCTTAAAGAATCTGCTAATTTGTTTCAAGATTGGGCGAAAAAACAAAATATAAGGATATATTTTAACTTAAGTCCTCAACTTCCCTCTATTTTTGTAGACCCAGAACTTATAAAACAGGTATTTATTAATGTCATCAAAAATGCCATAGAAGCCATGTCTGAAGGTGGAAGGGTGGATATAAAAACCTCTTTAGAAAACAGTTATATTAAGATAGAAATCAGCGATACCGGAAATGGAATCCCTGAAGAAAAATTGAAAGACATTTTTAATCCATTTTTTACCACCAAAAAGAATGGAACTGGGTTGGGGTTGGCCATTTCTTATCGGGTTGTCAAAGACCACAAAGGAGATATTCAGATTAAAAATCTTGCTGGCAAAGGGGCAGCATGTATTATTCATCTACCCGTAAGTCATTAGAAGCTAAAAATAAAACAAACGACAGGCACGGGCAAGGCATGTTTGTTACTTTTGAGGGAATAGAAGGTTGTGGGAAAACTACCCAGATAACGCTTCTGGCCAATTGGTTAAGGGAAAGGAGGCAATCTGTTTGCGTCACCTATGAACCAGGAGATACAGAATTGGGAAAATATTTAAGAAATCTCTTACTTTCTCCGGAATTTTCTCCTTCTAAGGCTACAGAACTTTTATTGTATCTCGCAGATAGGGCCGAACATGTAAGGAAGGTGATTATTCCGGCCATACAAAGGGGAGAGGTAGTCCTTTGCGACCGTTACCATGATTCAACGGTTGCCTATCAATGTTATGGAAGGGGAATAAATATTGAATTCACTGAACTTAGCCTTAAATATTTGGAATTCCCTATACCCAATATCACTTTTTTATTAGATTGCCCTGTAGAAATCGGTTTAGAAAGGCTTAAAAACCGGCCCTTAGACCGGATGGAAAAAGAAGCCCTCTCTTTTCATCATCGGGTTAGAAAGGGTTTTTTAAAACTAGCCCGTAAATATCCTGAAAGAATAAAGGTCATTGATGCTACTCAGAGGAAGGAACACATTCAAAATCAAATCAGGAGCCTTATCTTAAAATATGGCCTTTAAAGATATTTTAGGACACGACAAGATTATTACCTGGCTTCAAAGGGCAAAAGGGAAAAATCGCCTTGCAGGAAGCTATCTTTTTATAGGTAAAGAGGGAATTGGGAAAAAACTGGTGGCCCTCAATTTGGCCAAGGTATTGAATTGTTTAGCCCCTCAAACAGAGGTAGAAGCAATAAAAAGCGACGCCTGTGAAAAATGTTTAAGTTGTCAAAAGATAAATAGCGGTATTCACCCAGATGTAATCTTGATAGAACCCGAACGGGAGAGCATTAAGATTGATCAAATTCGACATTTGAAACACATCCTTGGCTTAAAACCTGCCTTTGCTACTAAAAGGGTAGTCATTATTGACAATGCGCAATTTCTGACCTCTGAGGCAGCCAATGCCTTTCTTAAGACCTTGGAAGAACCCCCCTTAAATTCTGTTTTAATTCTTATTGCCCAAGATAAGACACAGCTTCCTCCTACCATCGTTTCGCGGTGTCAAATAATAAGATTTTCTCCACTCCCTTTAAAAATTGTGGCAAAAATGTTAAAAAAAGGGGGATTTGAAGAAAAAATAGCTAAATTTTTGGCCTCTATTTCTGATGGGAGTCCAGGAAGGGCAATGGCTCTGGCAGAAAGAATGAAAGAAATAGAATTGCTCTTTCCGCTCTTAAAACCCAGCTCTGTGAAAGATGCCCTTGCAGGAATAGAAAGGCTACTCAAGGCATATTCTGATGATATATATGCCTTTTTAGACCTTTATCAAGGGCTCTTGCGGGATGTGCTATTCTTGAAACAGGGCCTGGACGAGTTCGTAATAAATAAGGACAGAAACACCTTGTTAAAAGGACTGGTGGCCAAAATGGATTCTCAGGAGATATATAAAAAAATGTCCTTTTTACATGAGGCTCAAAGACTAATACAACAAAATATTCAAAAAAAATCTATTTTAGAAAGTTTGGTGCTTTATGGAGAATAAAATATGAAGGTTGTAGGTGTAAAGCTAAGAGGGGACAAACGCATATATAAATTCGCCACAGATGATGCAGAAATAAAGGAGGGCGATTATGTCGTTGTTACACTTGAAAAAGGCCCAGCCTTGGGTCAAATTACAGAAGTTTTAAACCTTTCTATAGATGCGCCATTGCCATTTATTGAAAGAAAGGCCACGGAAAAAGATCTGGTTCAGAATGCCAAAAACGCAGCCTTGGAAAAGACTGCCTTCCACTTTTGTCTTGAGCGTATTCAGGCCCACGGCTTAGAAATGAAACTCATCCGAGTAGAATGTCTATTTGATAGAAGCAAGATTATTTTTTACTATACCGCCGATGGGCGAGTAGACTTTCGGGAGCTCCTCAAAGACCTGGTGAAGAGATTCCGAATGCGGATTGAATTACGCCAAATTGGTGTCCGCAATGAGACTCAAATGCTTGGAGGTTTAGGGCCTTGTGGGCGAGAGTTGTGTTGCAGTCTTTTCTTGAAACAGTTTGCACCTGTGTCTGTAAAAATGGCCAAAGAGCAATATGTTTCTCTAAATCCTGAAAAAATTTCAGGTATCTGCGGTCGTCTTATGTGTTGCCTTTCTTATGAATGTCCCTTATATCAAGAATTCAAAAAGGGCCTACCAGAAGCAGGCGAGGAGGTCAAGATAGGAGAATTGAAAGGAAAGGTATTGCGTTATAATCTACCTAGACAATCGGTATATATAGAAACAGACGATCATCAAGAAATAGAATTGCCCATTACCAAGTTTAAAAACGAGTTAATAAGGGAGGAAGCATGAAACGCATCTACATTACCACTCCAATTTATTATGTGAATGCCAGGCCCCATCTAGGTCATGCCTATACTACCATTGTGGCAGATACCGTCAATCGTTTTTATAAGCATCTTGGATACGAAACCTTCTTTTTGACCGGGACCGATGAACACGGAGACAAAATTGTTCAAGCCGCCCAGAAACTGAGGAAGACCCCTCAAGAATATGTAGATGAAATCAGTACTGATTTTCAGCAAACCTGGCGTAGCCTTGGAATCAAATATGACAAATTCATTCGCACCACTTATGACTATCACAAAAAGGTGGTTCAATATATATTGCAGAAACTCTACGAAAAGGGAGAAATTTATTTAAGTGAATATGAAGGTAAATACTGTTTTGGGTGTGAACGCTTTCTGACTGAAAAGGAGCTTATTGATGGGAAATGTCCTGATCACAAAACAGAACCTGTATTGCTGAAAGAACAAAATTACTTTTTCCGAATGAGTAAATATCAAGATTGGCTTGTTGATTATATAAATAAACACCCTGAGTTTATTCAACCAGAACGCTATCGCAATGAAGTATTGGGATTTTTAAGAGAGCCCCTTGAAGACCTGTGTATCTCTCGGCCTAAAAAAAGGCTCACCTGGGGCATTCCTTTGCCATTTGACGAAAACTTTGTCACCTATGTCTGGTTTGATGCCCTCATCAATTACCTCTCGGCCTTAAATTATCCTGAAGGAGAATATTTTAAGAAATTTTGGCCGGTAGCCAATCACATTATTGCCAAAGATATTTTGAAGCCTCATGGCATTTACTGGCCAATTATGCTTCATGCCGCTGGAATTGAACCTTATAAACATTTGCATGTCCATGGCTATTGGAATGTTAGAGAACAAAAGATGTCAAAATCTCTAGGCAATGTAGTATCTCCGCTTGAGATGGCTGGAAAATACGGCAATGATGCCTTCCGCTACTTTCTCTTAAGAGAAATGCCTTTTGGCCTGGATGCCAACTTTAGTGAAGAAGCCTTTATAGAACGTTACAATGCTGACTTGGCCAATGATTTAGGAAATCTGGTAAACCGCAGTCTTACCATGGTCTTAAAATTTAACCAAGGTATAATCCCCGAACCAGGGCAAGAAACAGAACTTGAAGTTAAACTCAAGGGTCAGGCTCAGGCAACCGTTCAGACATATATAGACAACATGAAATCATTCGTCTTTCATAAGGCCCTTGCTTCCATTTGGGAATTTATTAATGTCTTAAATAAATATATTGATATCTCTGCTCCCTGGGTATTGGCCAAAGAAGGCAATTTAGATAGGATTCACACTGTGCTTTATTGCCTCATGGAGGGATTAAGATTAGTAGGCTTTTTATTGGCCCCGATCATGCCAGAAGCAAGTGCCAAAATTGAAAATTTCTTGGGTATTGATAAAAAAACCAGTTGGGAAGAAGGCATCAAATGGGGGAAATTAAGGCCTTATGGCAAGGTTGCTAAGCCTGTCCCCCTTTTTCCACGCCAGCAGCGGCTTAAGCCAGCCACTCCAAAAACACCAGAAAAATCTAAAAAGGCCGAAAAAAATTTAATCAGCATTGATGATTTTTCAAAAGTGGACATTAGGGTAGCCCAGATAATCAAGGCCGAAAGGATTCAAGGGGCAGACAAATTGCTCAAATTGACTGTGGATTTGGGCGAGGAAGAGCGCACCTTGGTAGCAGGTATTGCCAAGGCATATCAACCTGAAGAATTGGTTGGGAAAAGGGTGTTGGTGGTAGCCAATTTGAAACCTGCTAAAATTAGAGGAATTGTCTCTCAAGGCATGGTGCTGGCGGCCTCAAAGGGGAACAGAATGGTACTCACCACAGTGGATGGTGAGATTGGATTGGGGGCTAAGGTAAAATAAGGAGTGAGTATGAAAAGGATTCTTTTGATTATCCTGATACTTCTTTTTTCTATGTCTGTAAATGCCAAGGTCATTGACCGGATTGTGGCCATTGTGAATGATGATGTGATTACCCTCTCTGAATTAAACGAAATGACCAGATATCTCACCCATCAGAATAATGTCTCCTTGGAAGTAAAAAGAAAGGTCTTGGATGATCTAATCAATTCCCGACTGGCCCTTCAACAGGCCGAAAAGATGGGTATTAAGGTAGAAGATAAGGAAATAGAAGCCACCATTAAGGGTATGTTACAGCAAAATGGAATGACTTTAGAAGATTTAAAAAAGGATTTATCCCAGAATGGAATTTCTTTCCCTGAGTATAAAAAGTGGCTTAAGGAACAAATTGTAAAATCAAAACTTCTGGCCCTTGAAGTTCAAGGCAAAGTAACTGTTACAGATGAGGAAATAAAGCAATACTACCAATCCTACAAAGATAAATATAAGGGGTTTACAAAGTATCATCTAAGACATATCTTACTCATGGCACCTCAAGGAGACGAAGGAAGTCAGTTGGAAGAATTGAAAAATAAGATATTGGAACTTCTTAAACAAGGCATTCCCTTTTCAGAAGTGGCAAAAAAATACTCCCAGGCCCCAACGGCCCCAGAAGGAGGAGATTTAGGCTGGATAAAGGAAAAGGACCTGGCACCAGAGATAAAATCTGCCCTAAAAGATTTAAAGCCCGGGCAATTTAGTGCCTGGATAAACACCGAAGCCGGTTATCAGATCATTCAGCTAGTAGAGAAAAAACACACACCGGACAAATCCTTGTCAGCAGTAAAGGACGAAATCTATCAAGTTCTTTATAAAAAGAAAATGGAGCAACGATATAAAAACTGGCTCCAACAGCTTCGTAAACAGGCCTACATTCAAATTTTGTTGTAAGGGGGAATTATGTTTATTTTGGCTAACTTTCTTAAGGCATTAGCTACCGTATTGGATGTTGCCCTTAACATTTACATGTGGGTTATTATCATTCGAGCCTTAATTTCCTGGGTCAATCCCGACCCCTATAATCCTATTGTGAGATTTCTATATAATGTTACTGATCCCGTCCTTTATCGGATACGGCGTTACCTGCCGGTAGCATTTGGGGGCATTGACCTTTCCCCTATTATAGTCATTTTAATTATCATCTTTTTGAAGCAATTTCTGGTTGCCAGTCTCTATCAATTGGCAATTAGGTTGTTATAATGCCTGCTATAGAACAAAAGAAAAACAACGTAGTCCTGCGAGTTAAAGTACAACCCAAGTCCAAGCAAGAACGGGTTGTAGGGATTGAAGGAGGCGTGCTCAAAATCAGGGTAAATGCCCCACCAGAAAAGGGGAAGGCCAACGAGGCCTGCATTAAGCTCCTCTCCAAAGTGCTTAAAGTGCCCAAGGGAAGCATTGAACTCATTCAGGGACAAACGTCAAAAAACAAGGTTTTTTCAATTAGAGACATCACTTCAGAAGAGGTAAAGAAACACTTAGGGGTAATCTAAAGGTGGTGACCGCAATTGTATTAGCCGCAGGGACAGGCAAACGAATGGGTAGTAAAATTCCCAAACAGTTTTTGCCTCTTAAGGATAAAACCATCTTGGAGCATACTCTTAAATGTTTTGAAACATGTCGTGAAATAAATGAAATCATCCTTGTAATTCACCCTCAGTGGCTTCAAAAGGGCAAACAGATAGCCAATTCCTTTCAAAAAGTAACCAAAATAGTGGAAGGAGGAGCAGAAAGACAGGATTCTGTTTGGGCGGGTCTCAAAGAGGTAAGGAGTGACATAGTTCTGGTCCACGACGGCGTTAGACCTTTTGTGCCCCAGGATTTAATCCTGAGGGTGATAGAAGGGACTAAAAGATGGGGGGCGGTAGTCCCGGCCTTGGAGGCCAAAGAAACGGTGAAGTGGGTGGAAGATAGGCGGATTAAAAAGACACTCCCTCGGGAATTCATCTATTTGGCTCAAACCCCTCAGGGATTTAAGTCCCAGCTTTTAAAAAACGCCTATAATCAAATTCCCTCAGGAGAAATATTTACCGATGACGCCAGTTTAATAGAACAATTGGGCTACGAAGTCCATATAGTCCCAGGCTATCCTTTCAATCTTAAAATTACTACGACTGAGGAGCTTGAATGGGCCAAACAAATGGTTTAAGAGTGGGCTTTGGATTCGATGTCCATAGATTGATAGAAGGAAGACCCCTTATCCTTGGAGGAGTAAACATTCCCTTTTCCAAAGGGCTCTTGGGGCACTCTGATGCCGACGTTTTGGTCCATGCCATCATAGACGCCATTATTGGGGCTATGGGAGAAGGGGACATTGGGTGTCACTTTCCTGATACCGACCCTCAATACAAAAACATATCCTCTTTAAGGCTTCTGGAACTCGTTTGCCACACAATTATGCTTCCCAGACAAGCAGAGATAATGAACATTGATGCCACGATCATTGCCCAAGCTCCCAAGTTAAACCCTTATTTTACAGAGATGAAGAACCAAATCGCCAAGGTGCTTCATATTTCCCCTTCAATTATAAACATTAAGGCCAAAACCACTGAAGGCCTAGGCTACATTGGCCATAGTGAGGCCATGGCTGCCTATGCCGTAGTAGGTGTGGAGATAAAAAAGTGAGAAGGCAGCCAACACGCAGGGATTTATTTTAGACCTTGGCAGAAGTCGCAGTTAATATATATATTCAAAAACCAACAAGGAGGTTTAAATGGCAGGAAGTGTCAACAAAGTAATTCTGGTGGGCAGGCTTGGAGCTGACCCTGAACTTCGCTACACCCCTAATGGAACACCGGTGGCCAATTTTAGAATGGCTACCAGTGATTATCGGAAAGACCCAAACGGAGAAAGGATAGAAAATACCGAATGGCACAGAATCGTCGTCTTCGGGAAACTGGCTGAATTTTGCGGAAGATATTTGAGCAAAGGCAGACAAATCTACGTGGAAGGAAGACTGCAAACCCGCTCCTGGGAAGACAAAGATGGAAAAACACGCTGGACAACAGAGATAATTGCCCGAAACATTCAGATACTGGACTCCATCCGAAGCGAAGCCAACAAACCCCAGGCCCCTGATTCAGGTGAAGAGGTTGTCCCACCAGAAGAAATTCCTATTGATGACGACATCCCATTTTAAAGCCCAACCCCTGCAATGGCTGTCCCGCATTGAGGGCACTTGCCGCCCTCTAGGCCGTAATACCCAATGGTATAGCCGTATCGGTTGATAAGCAAGCGGTGGCATGTAGGGCAATAGGTATTTTCTCCATCATCTCCAGGGATATTGCCTGTATAAACAAACCGCAGCCCCTCTTCCAGCCCAATCTCTCGGGCCCGTCTCACCAGCTCTACACCGGTAGGAGGCAAATGAGTCAAACGATAAGTAGGATAAAAACGGCTGATATGCCAAGGGATATTGGGGTCCAAAGCATATATCCATTTGGCAATCTCCCTCAGCTCCTGTTCACTATCATTCAAGGTAGGAATCAAAAGGGTGGTCAGCTCTACCCAGATGCCCATCTTCACCATATTGGTTATGGTCTCAAGCACGGGTTCCAATTTGGCCCCACAAACTTCCCTGTAATATTTATCTTGAAACGACTTCAGATCCACATTGGCCGCGTGAAGGAAAGGGGAAATGGTCTCCAGGGCCTCTTGGCTCATATACCCATTGGTCACAAACACATTTTTCAAGCCCTTTGAAACCGCCAGTCTGGCAGTATCATAGGCCAGTTCAAAAAAGATGGTAGGTTCTGTATAAGTGTAGGCAATTGATTTGGCACCGGCCGCTATGGCCTCAGAGACAATCTCTTCGGGCGTGGTCTCCATGCCAACAATGCGACCTTCTTCCCTAGGCATTTGGGAAATATCGGCATTCTGGCAAAACAGACACCGAAAATTGCAACCCACCGTAGCCACAGAAAACGAAAGGCTACCAGGCAAAAAGTGGTAAAGAGGCTTTTTTTCAATGGGGTCATTATGCTTGGCAATTACCTTCCCATAAACAAGAGAATACAATGTTCCCTCTTTATTAATCCTCACTCCACAAATACCCTGTTTACCCTCCCTAATAATGCAGCGGTGATGGCATAAATTACATCTAACCTTTTTATCCGCTAATTTCTGGCATAACATGGCCTCTTTCATTTTCACTACCTCCTATTTATTTATCTAACACAATCTTGGCAGCGATGTCAAAGTTTAACCCAATTAGGACTAAGAGAGTAAAAAGGCCTGAAGTAGAACAAGCCTACATTTTGGGATAAAAAACTTGCATTTATTTGAACAAAATGCTATATAAAAAATATAGCTCTTTTGAAAATCGGGTTTGGGAACAACCGGCGAGCCTAGCAGGGTTGGAGGCAACAGTTTAGAACAATTCTAAAATGCGGAGACCTAGGCCCTTAACGTAAGTGCCCAAAAAATCATGGCGGTTCCCGCATATAAATTTAGTTGCTTTTTAGGCAATTTGCAATTTTTAACAAAAATGTAAAGTGCAAAAATGAGAGGTTAAAGAGGAGGTCTCCGAAAATGGCCTTCCAACTGCCCAAAAAATCAAAATAAAAGAGGGGTGCGTTAGAAACATTGACCCGACTTGAGGGGATTGCGACCAAATGAGGAAGTAAAGCCCTAAACAAATAAATAAATTACGTTAGAAACATTGACCCGACTTGAGGGGATTGCGACCTTGAGAACATTTCTTAGATGCAAGTTCTTGCAATTTATCATAATCAGTTAGAAACATTGACCCGACTTGAGGGGATTGCGACACTCCCCTGGCCACACCCGATGGCCGCAATGAGGACAGGTAACGTTAGAAACATTGACCCGACTTGAGGGGATTGCGACCAGGGACCCTCGGGGCTTCACAGGGCCTCTCCTCACCACCCTTGGCGTTAGAAACATTGACCCGACTTGAGGGGATTGCGACGTCGCATATTACCCTCCTTTTAGCCCTCAGGCCGAGTTAGAAACATTGACCCGACTTGAGGGGATTGCGACTTGATTAGTAATGTAAAATTCCAATTTCGCTTTCCGTTAGAAACATTGACCCGACTTGAGGGGATTGCGACGAGGTGATGACCACACAACTCTTCGCCTCTCCTTTTTCGTTAGAAACATTGACCCGACTTGAGGGGATTGCGACCTTCTGAGGGTGCAAGGGAATATTCCTTGTCCCTGACTTTTAGTTAGAAACATTGACCCGACTTGAGGGGATTGCGACATTCGTGCTTATCTTTTTCTTAATTTCTTCAAGCTTTTCTATAGTTAGAAACATTGACCCGACTTGAGGGGATTGCGACCTTTACTTGGCCTCTGTCAAGGCCTTTTTAAATTTTTATTTAGTTAGAAACATTGACCCGACTTGAGGGGATTGCGACGAATAATGTCCGCCCAAACTTACAAAAGATTTCTGTTAGAAACATTGACCCGACTTGAGGGGATTGCGACTCTATCATTTTCCTTTTGAAGAGCCTTAATAAATTTTTTGAGTTAGAAACATTGACCCGACTTGAGGGGATTGCGACCATATCGTATAGTTCGCCTACTTCCCGTTCGTACCACTGTTAGAAACATTGACCCGACTTGAGGGGATTGCGACTGTTACTCAAGACCTAACACTTTCCGCGCTTCCTCAAGAGTTAGAAACATTGACCCGACTTGAGGGGATTGCGACGGCAGGCCTAAAAGGCCTGAAGTGAGTTAGTGACTAGTGAATTAGTGAGTTAGAAAAAAAGCCACATAAGGCCAGCCTGCCTTTTGCCTTTAGTCTTTAGTCTTTAGCCCTTTGTGCCTTTCGCCTTTGGTGCTTAATTATTAAGTTTTAAGTGTCAAGGGGAGTTTTTTATTCAACCACCAACTATTCAACCATCAATTAAAATAAATGGCAGGCAATGAGGTGTCCTCCGGTTATTTGCTTTAAGGCGGGTTTTTCTTGGCTACAAACTCTTTTTTTATAGGGACACCGAGTTTGATAAGGGCATCCCGGCGGGAGTTTAAGGGGATTAGGGGGCTCTCCAAGGACCGGGGATAGGGGCTTTTTCCCAAAAGAGGGAATGGCCTTTAAAAGGCATTCTGTATAGGGATGGTGGTTTGTCTGGAAATGCCTTCTTGCCATGATTTCTACCAACTGTCCCATATACATTACGCCGATACGGTCAGCAATATGGGCTACAAGACTTAAATCGTGAGAGATAAAGAGATAGGTGATGTTTCTAGACTTTTGAATGTCAAGCAGAAGATTAACAATCTGGGCCTGGACGGAGACATCTAGGGCAGAGGTAGGCTCATCGGCCACAATAAATTCTGGTTCTAGAATAAGGGCCCGGGCAATGGTTACCCTCTGTCGTTGTCCGCCTGAGAGTTCATGAGGGTAACGTTTTTTGAAATGGGCGGGAAGGCCTACTTCCTGCAATATGCGGGTGATTTTCCGTTGGCGTAATCGTTTTCCCCTAAAGAGATTGTGAACAACCAGAGGTTCTTCCAGAATTTGCTCTACCGTTTGCCTGGGGTTTAAAGAGGCCAGAGGGTCTTGAAAGATGGGTTGACATCGCCTCCGCCACGCCTTGAGCTCTCGGGAAGAAAGTTTAGTAATATCCTGGCCTTTCCACTTAATTTCTCCCTGATCAGGAGTTTCTAGCAGAAGGATTAGTTTCCCCAAGGTTGATTTGCCACAACCACTTTCTCCTACCAAACCAAAAAGTTCCCCTTGCCTGAGGGTTAAACTAAAGTTGACCACTGCTGGCAAGGGACGTTTTTTTAACTCAAAGGGATGCCTTTTCACAAGGTAGAACTTGGTCAAATTTTTGACTTCCAGAATGTTTTTCAAGTGTAGCTCCTTAATCATAAAGCCAACAGGCAACTTTATGGCCTGATATGGGTTCTTTAAAAGGGGGTCTCTCTTTAAGGCAAATTGACATTTTCTTAGGACAACGTCCGTAAAAAGGACATCCTATTTCTCTCTCCTGTCTCTCTCCACAAAGCACCGGAAGTCGCCTTTTTTCTTGAGAAATTTCCTCTATTCGGGGAATGGAATTTAAAAGCCCCTGAGTATAAGGATGAAGTGGACTTTCACAGACTTGCTTTAGAGAACCACTTTCTATAATTGCCCCTGCATACATGACCAAGACCCTTTCTACAATTTGGGCTACAACTGTCAGATCGTGAGATATGAAAACGAGGCTCATTTTCTGTCTGTCTTTTATCTCCTGAAGCAGTTTGAGAATCTGGGCCTGAATAGTGACATCCAAGGCGGTAGTGGGCTCATCGGCAATCAGAATTTTAGGACGCAAGGCTAAGGCCATGGCAATCATGACCCGCTGTCGCATACCTCCACTAAGCTGATGAGGATAGGCAAAAAAACGAGATTCAGGAGCAGGGATGCCCACATCTTGAAAGATTTTAATAGTTTGTTCTTTGGCCTGAGACTTGGACAGGTTATAATGATACCTCAGGCACTCACTTACCTGTTCTCCTACCGTAAAGACAGGGTTTAAGGCCGTAAGTGGGTCTTGAAAAATCATGGCAATTTTCTTTCCTCTCAGGCGGCATAGCTCTTGGGAGGATAGTGCGTATATATCCTTATCTTCAAACCAAACTTTACCCTTTATTCGCATGCCTTTTTCAGGAAGTAGTCTTAGAATGGCAAGGGCAGTAACACTCTTACCCGAGCCTGATTCTCCCACAATTCCTATGCTTTCGCTTTGATTTAATTCAAAAGAAATCCCCGACAGGGCCTTAACCCAATTCTGATCATTTTGGAACCAAACCCGAAGATTTTCAACTCTAAGAAGCATTTTTATGATTGAATAGAGGTTCCTCCAACAATAATTTCAGGGATTAAAAGGGTTGGTTGACCATCACTGACAGGTGCATGTTGAGCATCTTTGCCACAGGTGCCAAATCCAAATTGTAAATCATTACCTACCATGGCAATGGACTGTAATATTTTAGGGCCATTACCTACTAGGGTAGCCCCCCTGACTGGTTCCCCAATCTGCCCCTTTTCTAATAAATAGGCCTCGGTAGCTTCAAATACAAAATCACCGTTGATAGTATTAACCTGTCCCCCACCCATTTTGCGCACCAAAAGCCCCTTTTCTACCGATTTGATAATTTCTTCTGGAGAATCCTTCCCAGGGGCAATAAAGGTATTTCCCATTCTAGGAATGGGTTTATGACGATATGACTGCCGTCTCCCATGACCATTACTAAATACACCTGCTTTTAAAGCATATTCGTTATTGTAAAGATATGTTTTTAAAATCCCATTTTCAATCAAAACAACCCTTTGGGCAGGGGTGCCTTCATCATCATATATGTAGTGGCCATAATGACCCTTTAATGTAGGGTCGTCCACCACTGTGATTAAGGGAGAGGCCACCTGTTGTCCTATCTTGTTGGCATAGACAGAAAGCCCTTCATGTGCCAAATCGGCTTCTAATCCATGTCCTATAGCCTCGTGGATCATGGTTCCCCCAGCCTCAGAAGAAAGCACCACCGGCATGGTGCCACTTGGGGCAGGGGCAGCTTTAAGCATTTTCAAGGCTCGGTCGGTCGCGATTTCAGCGATTTCTTCAGGAGACTTTTCTTCAAAAATTTCCAGTCCTTTAGAAGCCCCCCAGGGCTCATACCCTGTTTGGAGGATGCCATTTTTTTCTCCCACTACCTGAACTAAAAAGACAACCCTGATCTGAGTTTCTTCACTGAGGCCATTTAAACTACTCAATACCTTGAATCTTCTGATTTTTTCTCTGTAAATCACCTTGACTTGTTTTATAAACGGACTCTTTGACCAGGCTACTCTATCCGCCCTTTGAACAAAATCTACCTTCTGAGAAAGGGGCACTGTCAAAGGGGAGTATTTCACCTGAGGCCAGGCAGCTACATTTCTTTTTATATCGCCAACCGTAATTCCCTCCTTTTCTTGGCTCAGATATTGAGCCAACTCAACTAGACCTTTGAAAGATAGATCATTCGTAAAACCATAGCTTGTTTTTCCATTTTTTAATATTCGCAATCCAATTCCTTTATCCTGACCACATATAACCTTTTCAAGGCGTTTATTTTCACAAATAATGTTTGTCCCTTCAGTCTCTTCCCAGAAGATATCTGCCAAATCAGCATCCTTTTGAAGAATAGCCAAAATTTTTAAAAATTCTTCATACTTCTCTTCTAGCATTACTTATTTCACCTCATCTCTCATAAAAAAAGGGGAGTGCCTTTTACACTCCCCTTTTTCAATTCAGGCATAGTTCCTAAACTTCTTCAACTGTGATGCAATTATCAGGGCAAACTTCTACACAGCTCATACATCCTACGCATTCATCTGCATTTACAGGCTCAGACTTACCATCTACAATCTCCCAAACACCTACAGGACAAATCTCCACACACTCACCACAGCCTGTGCAACAATCCTTGTCGTTACTTGGTTTAAAAGCCATTGTCCCAACCTCCTTTTTAGTAATTTTGAACCCTTATAAATAAAACTTTTCTCTTTGTCAACTAAAAAATTAGGCCTTCTTTCGGCGTGGGCGTTGCATCAAAACCGGAGGAATAATGGTTAAGGCAATGAGGACTTCTCCAATCCATACTGCCTGCCATGATTCGGTAAAATGCCAAATTACTCCTCCACACACCATAAATACAATCCCAAATACAATCAAAATTCCCAAAATTCTTGGCCACGGCATAACTTTCCTCCTCATCTAATCTATTCTTCCTCTTTAGCCTATTTTATTCCAAAAGGCAAGAGGAAAATTACTCTTCAATATAATAATCCAGGCCTGTGTGAGTAATCTCCGTTTCTTCCATCAAAACGCGCAAGGTATTTTTGAGCTTCATCAATTGTATAAACAAATCATGCTCGGGATAAAGTTCCTTGCCCACCATGGGGCTTTTGAAATAAAAAGAAAGCCACTCCTGAATACCATAAAGCCCTGCCCTTCTGGCAAAGTCAATAAAAAGGGCCAAATCCAAAACCACTGGGGCAGCTAAAATGCTATCCCGACACAGGAAGTTAATTTTTATTTGCATTTCATACCCAAGCCAACCAAAAATATCAATGTTATCCCATGCTTCTTTGTTGTCTCCCCGGGGCGGATAGTAGTTAATACGCACCTTGTGATAAACATCTTTATAAAGCTCTGGATATACATCTGGTTGAAGAATATAATCAAGAACCGATTTTTTGCTGATTTCTTTTGTTTTAAAAGAAGCGGCATCATCAAGCACCAATCCATCCCGATTTCCAAGGATGTTGGTAGAAAACCACCCCTTTAATCCTAGCATCCGGGCCTTGATTCCAGGGGCAATAATGGTTTTTAAAAGGGTCTGGCCTGTTTTGAAATCCTTACCTGCTATCGGAACTTTATTTTTCTCGGCCAGTTCTATTAAAGCGGGAATGTCCACGGTTAAATTGGGCGCACCATTAACAAAAGGCACTCCACTAGTAATGGCCGCATAGGCATAAAGCATGCTTGGAGCAATGGCTGGATCATTTTTCTTGAGGCCTTCTTCAAAGGCATCAAGGGATTTGTGAACGTCCTTTAAAGATAAATAAGCTTCAGTGCTACCACACCAAATCATGACACAACGGTTTAAATTGTGTCTCCTTTTGAAGTCTTCTATATCGGCCTTTAAGGCCTCTATAAGCCCAAGGTAATCTTTTTCTTTTTTGATATATTGCCCTTCAAGGTTGTGGACAAAGTCCTGTCTAAATACACCAGGATACGGCTTAATCTCACATAAAAAGTCCTTAAGCCCTTCCACCAGGTCTTTCCTTAATACCTTGGCCTTAAGACAGGCATCATAAAGATTGTCCTCAAATATATCCCATCCGCCAAAGACAAGACTCTCCAAATTCGCCAAGGGGACAAATTCTTTGATTTTGGGAACTCGGTTTTCTGTCCTTTTCCCCAAACGAATGGTGCCCATCTGAGTAAGAGAACCAATAGGCAAAGCCATTTTTCTCCTAACGGCCTCTACCCCAGCAATGAAGGTAGTGCTTACTGCCCCTGCTAAACCAGGAATAAGCACACCCAATCTACCTTCGGGGGGCAAAATATCTTCTTTTCTTCGGATTTCATCTGCTTTCACCTTCTCCTCCTTACACTTTTTTACCAGCCATTACTTCTTTTTAGGATTTCGGGCAGGGTATGATAACATTGTGGGGTTGTTAAAAATCTTATCCGTAGCTAGCAAGTCTTGCCTGAAGTACCTGGCCATCCCAATTTACCAAAACATAACCTCTATCAATACTGCCTGGATTTAAAATCAAGGTTTGCCCGATCCTGTCAATATTTCTTGATTCATGGATATGGCCACATATGCACAACTCTGGCTGATGCTCCTCTATGAATTTTCTTATCACTTTACTACCCACATGCTCGCCCCGACCTACAATGTCGGTTTTGGTATTATAGGGAGGGCTATGGGAAACCAAAATCTTGTGAGGCACAGCCTCAATCTCCTCATAAGCCGTTTCTAAAAATGCAGCTAATTCTTCCTCCTCATATTCTGTAGGGGTGCCAAAGGGAGTGGGAGGAGAACCTCCTACGCCAAAAACAGCCAGATTTTGGTCAATTTGGCGGCCATGCCCGTGTAAATTAATGCCCAATTCATCAAAATAGGCATCAATTTCAATTCGATCCATATTCCCTATTTGAGCTAGGATATAGGGATTATATCGCTTTAGCTCCTGAATAACTATTGAGGCTTCCTTTCTGCCTCCCATATTGGTGAGGTCTCCAGTTACAATAACCCAGTTGGCCTCTGGCAACTCTTTAATCTTAGCAAAATATTTTTCTTGACCATGAATATCCCCAAAGGCTACAATAAGCACCTTCCATCCTCCAAGCAAGAGTTAATAGAAAAGCACACCCAATTCCTGCCGTCTGAAATTTTCAATTTATCCTTTTTTAACATCAAATCAGGAACAAATGCAATCCTCTTTTTTGGGAAAAGCCGTTTAAGGGCCTCTAAATTATTTTTTTTATGCCCGACTATTTGAGGCAAATTTGCGGGATGGGAAAAGATAGTCAGTTCCTTGGCCTGAAAATTGTTTTGGGTCAGGATCACCTTTAAACATTCTAGCCATACCGCTGATTTAACCAATTCGCCAAAAGCAGGATGCCAGGGACCGGCTAAAATTTGCCCTGGCTTGAGGAGACTTTCAGAGGCTTGCAACCCCATTCTGATTACCCGAATGCCGTTCATTTCAAAACAAATAAACATTTTCTTACATATCTCTATGGCCTCATATAACTCCAAAGGTCTATATTTACCCTCTCTAAACCACCGGGCCAAAAGAGTGCCTTTAACTACCACAGTAGGATAAAGCCTTACAAAGTCTGGTCGCCACTTAAGCACTCCTTCAACGGTCTGTCTCAAACTATCTTGGGTTTCTCCTGGCAAACCTGGCATCAGTTGCCATCCTAGCAGAAATCCATTTTGCTTAATTTTTTCAGTCGCCTTATATACATCGGTGGCCATATGTCCCCTTTTACTCAGCCTAAGCACTCTATCATCAAGTGATTGTACTCCTAATTCTATAATTTTTACCCCATATGCCTTAAGCTCTGCCAAAATAGATTCGTCAACTGCATCTGGACGGGTAGATAAACGCAGGGCATCCACTTGACCCTTCCTCACATATTCATAGCCTAAATCAAGCAACTTTTTCCTCAAGCTTGGTTTTAATGCCGTAAAACTGCCACCATAAAAGGCAATTTGAATTTCTTTATGTTTAGGATGTATTTTACGATTTAAAAAATAGTCAATTTCTCTTTTTATTTTTTCAAGATCTATTGTTTGTTTTTCCTTTAAAGGAAAGCTTAGACCTGTAATGGTCTTTTGATTACAATAGACACATTGATGAGGACAACCCAAGTGGGTGATAAATACAGGAATGATATATGGCTTAATGGATTTCATGGCTGTCTGTTATCTTTTTCTACTGGTTTGGAATCGAGATGAAATGTATCCCCAAGCCTTTTTAAGGCTATTTTAGCGGCCATTTGTTCCGCCGCCTTTCTAGATTTGCCCTTCCCTATAGCCCAGAGTCTTCCCTGGATATAAACCCCTACTTCAAATTGTTTGTCATGGTCAGGACCAATGGTCTTTATAATCCGATATTTGGGTAATATTTGTCTTGAAGACTGAAGGGTGTTCTGCAGGGTAGTTTTATAATCACTAATTTTATCAGGGCTTAAGCTTTCCAGAAAGCAGGAAAATATTTTAAGGACTACCCTTTTAGTAGTTTCAAAATCGCTGTCCAAATAGATTGCTCCCACCAAGGCTTCAAGTCCATCTGCTAGAATTGAATCTTTTTCCCTTCCCCCAGTAAGGAGTTCACTTTTACCTAAAAACAAACACCTGTTTAAAAGGACGCTTCGAGCTACCTTGGCCAGGGACGGTTCTTCTACCAATGATGCCTTAAGGCGGGTTAGTTCCCCTTCCCTGCTTTTCGGATATCTTGTATAAAGCCAGTTTCTAATTATTAATTCTAATACCGCATCTCCCAAAAATTCAAGCCTTTCATTATCTTTAACCCTTCTTTCATGGGCATATGAGCGATGGCTCAGGGCCTGCCGAAGAAGATCCTTATTCTTGAACCGATATCCAATAAGCTCCTGAAGCCTTTCTATCAGCATCAAAAATAAGGTAAAACAAAAAGCAAAGGAAGTCAACAAAGGGAAAGAATAAGGACAAAGTCTTACTTACCCAAACATACCTTTTTGATAAACTCTGCCAATTTATCTATTTGACTCCATCGGAATATAGGCACAGGGCATTCTATTGCCTCATCAGTAACCACCGCCATAAGCCTTTCTAGGGTTTGGGCAAGCAAGCAATTATCTTTTTTAGTCTTGCGATATACTTCTATTTTGGGATAAGGACTTCTTTTAAATCCTTCTGCCAAAACAAGGTCAACTTTACCTCTAAACTGCTGCCTGATTTCTTCTAGAGAGGCCTCCCTCCTCCGCTTTTCAATAAAGGCCAATTGGGTAGGTGAGGACATAAACACCATATCTGCTCCGGCCTGACGGTGACGCCAACTATCCTTTCCTTCCAAATCAAAATCAAAGTCAGCCCGATGATGTTTGATTGTTCCAATCCGGTATCCTCTTTGTTTGAAAATTTTAATCAGCCTTTCAATCAGGGTAGTTTTCCCTGTCTTGGAAGTCCCCACAATGGCAATCAAAGGAGGTAGTTTATCTGATTCTGTCTGAAACACTTTTTAACCCTCACTAAAGACCCTTTGGAAGATATAATCTATATGTCGCAAGTGATGTCTAAGATCAAATATCTGGTTAATTTCTTCAGGGCTCAGGTATTCAGATATCTCTTTGCTAGCCAATACTTGAGACTTTAGGTCACCCAGTCCCTGCCACACCCTCATAGCGCAGGTCTGAACCATTTCATAGGCCCTCTGTCGAGCCAGTCCTTTCTTGACCAGGGCCAACAATATTCCTTGGGAAAAAATAAGCCCTTGAGTAATCTCTAAGTTCCTCTTCATGCGGTCTGGATAGACACACATGTTGGCCAGGATGTTGCGCAAGCGACAAAGCATAAAGTCAATTAAAATGGTGCTATCTGGCATAATCACCCGCTCTACCGAAGAGTGACTAATGTCCCTTTCATGCCACAGGGCAATATTTTCTAAAGAAGCCATAGCATTGGTGCGCACTAGCCTTGCCAATCCACACAGATTTTCACATTGAATAGGATTTCTCTTATGAGGCATAGCCGATGATCCCTTTTGGCCTTTCGTAAAGGGTTCTTCTACTTCCAAAACCTCTGTTCTTTGCAAGTGCCTAATTTCCAGGGCAATCTTCTCAATAGTGCCTGCCAGAATGGCCAGACTGGTGAAATAATGTGCATACCTATCTCTTTGGATAATTTGAGAAGATACAGGGGCCGGTTTTAATCCCAATTTTTGGCAGACATATCTTTCTACTTCGGGGTTTAAATAGGCATAGGTGCCTACTGCCCCTGAAATCTTGCCATAAGCAATGTCTTCCTGGGCCTCTTTTAGGCGTTTCTGATTGCGTTTTAACTCTTCATACCAAAGGGCTAGTTTAAGACCAAAGGTAATGGGTTCAGCATGGACTCCATGCGAACGTCCAATCATAACCGTGTCTTTATGACGAAGGGCCTGCTCTTTTACAACCTCCATCACTTCATTTAAATCCTTTAGAATAAGGCCCATCGCCTCTTTTAAAAGAAGGGCATTGCTGGTGTCCAAGATGTCTGAAGAAGTAAGGCCAAGATGTAGATAGCGACCTTCAGGACCAATATTTTCTTCCAAATTGCTAATGAAGGCAATAACATCATGTTTTACCTTTTGCTCAATTTCATCAATCCGTTTCACCGAAAAAGTAGCCCTTTCTTTTATTTTGAACAGGGCAGAATCGGGAATTACCCCCAGCTTATTCCAGGCCTCACAGACCGCTAGTTCTACTTCTAACCATTTTTGATATTTATTTTCTAAGGTCCAAATCCGGGCCATTTCAGGCCTTGTGTAACGAGCAATCATCCAATCCCCCTCTTAAGAATAATTGGCACGTAAGATTATAAAATAAATTAAGAACTGTCAATTTTTTGGAAAGGAGGCAGACCTCCCTTTGACTATTCTCTCAGGCCTTCAGGTTTACGTCCGGTAGTGCGTAAATTAACCAGTTTGCCTAAAAGATCAAACCAGAAGGGAGCTCCAAAAGAAACAGCTACAGCAGTGATTAACCAGCCAAGAATTTTTTCAAAAAATAATAATGGACTCTTAGTAATGACTGAAAACGACCCTTCATGCCAACCAATAGGCAGAATTTTTAAATGAGCGTCAAGTTCAGCGATAAAATCTTGTTTGCCTTTGGTATTTTGCCTGCTATTTAATCTTGAATCGGGCATTTTTTTATTCTGTGAACCCGTGGGGTTTTCATTCTGCTGAGAACTATGCCGCTTCCAAAATTCCGTAGCCTGCTCAACGACAGATTCCCGTAAGAAGGAATTGGCATATAAAGTCTTCGCTACCTGCATGGTATCTATATTTCCTAAAAGGGCCAAAATAAATCCGAACGCAAAAAGATACTTTAATACCTTTCTTTTGTACCAGCCCTGAGCCCTGTGTCTGACATTTTCATACCACTTGCCCAGGTCACGGCGAAATTCTTCAATACTGGAGGACTTATAAAGGAAGTAAGCAATAGTATCTTCAAAGCCGCCGCCTTTTGTTTCCAAAGAGATACTTGTTCTATGCCCTTCCTTACCCTCAATTAACGCTTTCAAAACTTCTTTGAAATTAATCCTATCATTTTTATCAAAAAAACCAGATAAAATCATATTTTCTATCGTTGCTATAAAGTTTTCTACAGGAATGTAAGACGGTTTTCTTGGAGGTCTGAATTTAAAGATAGCCAAGAGAAATTTTACTATGTAAGACGGTTCTTTTGAAGGAGGACTTAATGACTTAATGAGAGGTTGTTTCCAGAATTCCGCCGCATAATCTTTTCCTAGAATATTTTCAATTACTTTTTGAAGATTTTTCGCTCTAAACTTAAAAATAGCCGAGATACATTCTACTATACAAGAACAAATGAGGCTTAAAAGCACATAAGTGAAAACAAGTCCAACTGCTACATCCAATATGATTCCTAACACTATTTGGACCTTGTAAAAAAATGAATTATACGAATCTTATTTTTCCCAAATACTATATAGCATCTTCTTTGTCAAGTAAATTATGCTAAAATGAATGATAAGTTTTTCGTTTTTTTAAAACTCATAGATTAAAAATTCCGTTTTTTCTCTCAACTTTTTCAAACCAGACTTAATTTTAGTGTTGACATAAATTTATTTTTATTTAAGGTATAATCTAAGCAAAGGTGGCATGGAGATAGAGGATGCTAATTGAAAATAGGATATTAGTTGTTGATGATGAACCCCAAGTTTGCGAAGTTTTGGAAAATTATTTAACCATGGAAGGTTATAAAGTATTTACAACCACAAGTGCGGAAAAGGCCTTAGATATTATCAACAAACATGTCATTCAAGTAGTAATCACAGACCTCCGGTTACCCGGAATAGACGGAATTGAACTTATAAAAAAGATAAAGGAATTTGATCCTCTCATTGAAGTCATCATGCTTACAGGATATCCTTCTATTGACAGCGCTGTAGAAGCCGTTAAGTTAGGGGCATACGATTACCTCACTAAACCTATAGATTTCCGTAAGTTAAAGGTTACCCTTCAAAAAGTCTTTGAACAACAGGATCTCAAAAAACGAGTCACTTTATTAGAAGATAAGGTCGAAGGAAGATATATTTTTGAAGGTATGGTAGGTCAAAGTATCGCCATGCTAGAAATTTTCAATACGATCAAACACATTGCCAAATATCCCGCTACAGTCCTTATTACAGGGGAAACGGGAACCGGAAAAGAAATGGTTGCTAAAGCAATCCATAATCAGAGTCCCCGGGCAGGTAAACCCTTTGTAACCATAAACTGTGCTGGTTTGGTAGAAACACTATTAGAAAGTGAGCTCTTTGGACATGTCAAAGGGGCCTTTACCGGGGCCACTAGAGATAAACCAGGTCTTTTTGAAATTGCAGATGGAGGAACAATTTTCCTTGACGAAGTGGGAGAACTTTCTCTATCGGTTCAAGCCAAGCTTTTGCGGGCGTTAGAACAACACGAGGTTCAACGAGTAGGAGATATAAAACCCAAAAAGGTAGATGTAAGGGTGATCGCCGCTACTAATAGAGACCTTAAAAAAATGGTTCAGGAAGGCAAATATCGAAAGGACCTTTTTTATCGGCTCAACACTATTCACATACACATACCACCTTTAAGAGAAAGGGCAGAAGACATACCCCTTTTATCAGAATATTTCGTTCAGCAACTCAATACCGAAATAGGGAAAAATATAAAGGAAATTAAGCCTGAAGTATTGGAACATTTGAAGAAACTTGGGTGGGAAGGTAATATTAGAGAGCTCAAAAATGTAATTGAACGGGCCTATATTATGACTACTACTGATTCTATAAAACTAAATGACCTCCCCGCGGAATATGTAGGGGAAATTTCTCCTTCCTTTGAACCTATAGAAGACCTTGAACCCCAAACAACACTCGCAGAAATGGAGAAAAAATATATTATGGAAGTCCTTCAGAAAACGGCCGGCAATAGGTCCCAAGCCGCTCGCATTCTAGGCCTGAGTCGACGTTCATTGTATCGTAAATTAAAAAAATACGGCATTTCTTAAGTGACACAGAAGCACATTAGGGGCCTTTATCTAAAATCGGGTCTGTGTCTCTTCGGCACACTTTTTAACCCCGATTCCCCTTCTATCTGTTCTCCGAGAGAGATATTTAATCATAGTTCAAACGGATTTTTTTCACATTTACTTGAAAAATCAAACTTGGCATAAAGTTTGCTCAACCTTGTGGGGGGCAAATGATGGCAAATATCTGTTTTAAAAAAATTTTCATCTTTTTTCTTTTGATATCGAGTTTAGAGGTCAGTGGAGTAATGCAAAGGCAAATAGAAGCACAGGAAAGGACTATGCCCTCATCTTATCAAGTAGGAGTTAAGGCATTTCAAAATAAAAAGTATCACCAGGCCATTGCCCAATTGAAAGTTTTCCTTGCTCAATATCCCCATCATGCCTTAGCTCCCAAAGCCTTCTTTTTGTTGGCTGAATCCTATTTTTACTGTGGCAACTACGAGAAGGCCATTGCTGTCCTAGAAGATACCCTACAAAAATTTCCTCTTTATCCCACCGCTCCTAGGGGTATGTTAATTTTGGCCAAGTCTCACATTCATCTAGGGCATCTATCCCTTGCCGATGAAATCTTGAAAAAGGCAATTCAGTTATACCCCAATAGTCGCTATGTAAACGATTTCTGGTACGAACGAGGCATTTTGGCTTATAAAGAACAAGAATATGAAAAGGCAAGAAGGTGTTTAATAAAGGCCCTAAAAAATTGTCAAGACCCAGAGCTTTATATGAGAGCATGTTTTGTCCTAGGAAATACCTATCTAAAACTGAACAACGATGTAGCCGCTTGGAATTTATATTTAGAAGGACTTAAAAACAAAACCTCCTCTCAAGCCTTTTTAAGAAATCACCCTCAAACTTATTTTAATTTAGCCCAGCTCCTCGTTATCCATGGAAGGTTAAAAGAAGCCTTAAAGGCCTATGAAGAAATCGCTCAACTGGCGGCTCAAACAAATTTAGGCAAAAAGGCCTCTGTCAAAGCAGGCGATTTAGCTTTAAAACTCAAAAAATATCAAAAAGCCCTCCAATACTATTGTAAAACAATCTCTAATTATCCTGAGTCCCCAGAGGCCTTAATCAGCATGTTTAGAATGGCTGATATAGGGGTAGATAAACCTAATTTGAGTATCCCCCCTATGTCTTGTTATGAATCTTACCGTCATCCTTGGGATACCTATATTAAACTTTCCAAGCAACCTATAAAAGAATTGGCTGAGTTAGCTCATCTCCGAATGGCCCAATACAAACTTAAGCAACATAATTTTAAAAAAGCGGTATCATTGTTAAAAGAACATCTACGGCTCTATCCCAACGGCAATCTCAAGGACGCATGCCAGATTCTTTTAGAAGATTCTCTTCTATCATGGTTAAACGAATTGTACAAAGGCCATCAACTTATAGCCTTCTTAAAGATATTTGAAGATAATTCTTCTTTCATCTCTGGAAACCGTAAAAAGGAGATAATTTCTAAAGTTGCAGATGTCTATTATAAGTTTGGCTTATATCAAAGGGCCATGGAATATTATCAAAATGTCCCTTTAAATAATCATTCCATTATCATGTTGGCTAAAATCTATTTTAACCTTGGATATTACCCCGATGTTGAACATCTCTTAGAACCTATTTTTGAAAAGACATATAATTTAAAACTAAAGTGTGAAACAGCCCAATTACTAGCAGATACGTACTATAGGGATAAAAAATACAACAAAGCCATCTCTCACTATGTTTATTTCCTAAAAACCTGCGAGCCTAAATCTCTATGCCCTTATTATTTATCAATCGCCCAAAGCTGTATGGGTATAAAAAACTGGGATGAGGCCATCAATTACATAAAGATGCTGATAGATAAAAAATGTGCTTCTAATACAGCCTATTTCTTACTGGGAGAATGTTATTATCAAAAAGAAAATTATCAAACCGCCCTTAATTGTTATCAGTCTCTAGTTGATAAAATCCAAGATAATTCGTTTCGCTCCTTTTTGTATTATCGAATCGCCAAATGCTATGAATACCTCAATGATTATTCAAAGGCCACTCTGACCTACAACATTTTGAAAAAAAACAATGATAAATTTTGGAGGGATTTAGGCCTTATTAATGCAGATTTTGTCTCTTGGCAGAAGAATAATAGGGAAATTATAGATATGTTTCAATAGGAGGCTAAAATGATTGATAAGGTAAGTTTAAGTCCGACTGCTCTTAATATAAGTTCCGAAGGTAAGTCTAAGGTTGACAAAAAGAATTCCTTTGCTGATTTGCTTAAGGGTTATTTGCAGAATGTCAACCAACAGCAACAGATTGCAGAAAATACCATTAATAAATTTTTGGTGGGAGAAGCAGATGTCCATCAAGTTATGATTTCTTTAGAAAAGGCTGACCTTTCGTTTCAGCTAATGATGCAAATAAGAAATAAACTTATAGAGGCATATCAAGAAATCATGAGAATGCAGGTATAAAAATGAAAGAAAGGATAAATGCGATAATAGAAAAATTGAAAAAACTCTCTTTGGGGCAAAAGATTGCCTTGGTCATGGCAGGAGCACTGTTGATTAGTGGACTCATTGTGAGTCTCCTGTGGTTTAATGAACCCCAGTATCAGCTTTTATATGGCAATCTTTCTCCTGAAGATGCAGGTAGCATTATCAATCGCTTAAAAGAATTAAGGGTGAGCTATAAATTAAAAAATGGTGGAAAAGACATCTATGTTCCTCAGAATAAAGTATATGAAACTCGCCTCCAACTGGCCAGTGAAGGGTTACCTAAAGGAGGACAAGTAGGATTTGAAATATTTGATCGTTCTAATCTTGGAGTAACAGATTTTGTCCAAAAATTGAACTATCAACGGGCACTCCAAGGGGAATTGGCGCGTACAATTTCCAGTTTGGAAGAGGTAAAGTGGGCTCGGGTTCACATAGTAATGCCTCAAGAATCCTTGTTTAGCACAGAAGAAAAAAAACCTTCGGCCTCGGTATTGCTGGAATTAAACCCCAATCAAACTTTAACAAGGAGTCAGGTTAGGGCCATTGCCAATCTAGTGGCAGCAAGTGTATCTGGAATGACCCCTGATGACGTAGTAATTGTAGACAATGCTGGTCACATGCTTGCTGGAAAGAAGGGAGAAGACGATTCAGGAGAACTGATTGGAGAAGAGTTCAAATATAGACAAAAAGTTGAATCAACCTTGGAGAGAAAAATAGAAGACTTGCTAGAGAGGGCGGTAGGGCCTGGTAAGGTCATTGCCAAGGTTTCAGTAGACATGGACTTTTCGCGAGTTGAAAAAAAAGAAGAACTTTATAATCCTGACTTAACTGCGGTAAGAAGCGAACAAAAAATGGAAGAAACAACTTCGGGAGCTGAAAGCGTTCCGATAGGCATCCCTGGAGTGGCTTCCAACGTCCCTCAAATTAAAGAGCAGATTCCAAATCCACCCTCAGGGGGAAAGGCACCGCAGTCTCAACACAAACTTAACCAAATAATCAATTACGAAATTAGCAAGACAGTCCAACATGTTCAAGAACCTATCGGTCAAATTAAACGAATTTCTGTGGCCGTTTTGGTAGATGGGATTTACAAAAATAACAAATATTATCCTCGCCCTGAAGAGGAACTCGCTAAATTCAAGGCCATTGTGGAAAAAGCAGTTGGCTTTTCTAAAACAAGGGGCGACCAAATAGAAGTAGTAAGCGTTCCTTTTGATAAAAGCTTCCTTAAAACTCAGACCGCTATGGAAGCCACCATGGCATCTGCAGAAAAGAAGCGTATGTGGGCCCAGATTGCCCTTACCGTGTTTAAAGGAATCATATTATTAGCTATGATTATCATTTTAGCTCGTTTCCTCAAAAATTTGGTGGCTCCTCCAGAAAAAATTCCTGTTTCAGGAGAATTTCCCAAGCCTGTAAGGGAATTTGAAGAAGCAGCAGGAATTCTTCCTAAACCTAAATCCATCTCTGAAGAAGTAGAAAAACTGCGGCAAGAAATAAAAGAAATTGCCCAAAAGGAACCTGCAAGAATCGCGCAACTGGCTAAGGCATGGATAAAGGAGGAATCCTAATGAGCCCTAAAATGACGGGGTTGCAAAAGGCATCCATCTTACTGTTAAGTCTAGGTGAAGATACAGCCGCTCAAGTTTTGTCCAATTTGGATGATGAGGACATCAAAAAATTAACCCGCACCATTACGCAATTACCAGTAGTAAAAACCGAACAAATGCAGGAAGTTTTACAAGAAGCCAAGTCATATTTAGATGGTATAGCGCTGGTGGGTGGTGATAAAATTGTAGCCCAGCTTTTAAAAAAGGCATTGGGAGAGAAAAAAACCGAAGAATTGGGGCGAGTGCTTCAGAGCTTCACCAGCAAAGAGGAAGACGCAGACATTATTCTAACAAAACATTTAGACAGCCGGATGTTGGCTACTCTTATTCAGGATGAACATCCTCAAATTATCGCCCTTATTTTATCCTTATTGCCATCTGATAAGGCCAGAGAAGTGCTATTAATGCTCCCAGAAAATTTAAGGGCAGATATTATCTTCCGAATTTCCACCATGGAAACCATTCCTCCAGAAGTAATCGAACAAATCAGGGAAACCTTAAAAGAAAAGTTTGCTACTATAAGCAGTATGGAAACAGGAAAAAGAGGAGGATTTACGAAAGTTTTAGATATAGTCAAAAAACTGGACAAAAGTACGGTTGAAAACATGCTTGCCGATCTACAAGAAATAGACCCCAATTTAGCCACTCAAATAGAGAACAAACTATTGACCTTTGACGACTTGATTAACCTAGACGATAGGAGCGTCCAGGCCTTGTTGAGAGAAATTGATACTCGTGATCTTGTTTTGGCCCTTAAGGCTACAAGCGAGGAGTTAAAAGACCTATTTCTTAGAAATATGTCTCAAAGGGCAAGAGAAATGATCCTGGACGACATGGAAGCTATGGGGCCTGTCAGGCTAAAAGATGTAGAGGCAGCTCAACAAAAAATCGTTGATGTAGCCAAGAAATTAGAAGAAGAAGGGAAAATTATCCTCCAAAGGGGTGGTGAAGAAAATGTCCTTGTCTAATGTTAAAGCATTCCAATTTAAAGAACCAGAGAGTTTTGAAAAACCTAAAAAATTGAAGGTAAGCCCTCTCTTTGTTCCAGAAAGGTATAATCAGGAAATAAAAGAAATTTTAGAACAAAGGGTTATCGAAACGGCCAGAAGGCAGGCCAATGAAATTGTTTTAGAAGCCCAAAAAAAGGCAGAGGAAATAAAAAAGGCTGCTTATCAAGAAGGTTTTCAGCAGGGGTTTCAGGCAGGAAAGGAAAAGGTGGAAAAAGAAACCATTCAAGAAACCCAAAGGGCAATAGCAAATCTGGCTAGGATAGTGGACGAAATGGCACAGTTGCGGCAATCTATTCTTCAAAAGATGGAAAAGGAGATTTTAAATTTGGCCTTGGTCATTGCTAAAAAGATTATCAAAGATGAAATCAAAAAAAATCCAGAAGTTGTTCTAAACAACATTAGAGATGCTATCCAAAAGGTTACAGAAACAGACACCATTACTATTAAACTAAATCCTGATGACTATACCTTTATTGAACAAAAAAAACCTGCTTTTTTTGATGAAATTGGTAGGGAAAGGAAAATTATACTTGTAAAAGACAAACAAATATCCCCTGGAGGATGTCTTATAGAAACCAAATTTGGCCAGATAGATGCCACTTTAGAAACCCAATGGAAAAATATTGTGTATCCTCTTAAAAAGGTAGAAGGATAATGTTGAATTTAAACTTGGATTTTAAAAAATATTACAAAATCTTAGAAACAACAGAGCCAATTTTAGTAAAGGGTAAGGTCTCTAAAGTGGTAGGACTTACCATTGAAGGGACTGGTATTAAGGCCGCAGTAGGAGACGTATGCAAAATTAGGGCCGATGGCCATGAAATTCAAGCAGAAGTAATTGGCTTTAAAGAAAATTCTCTTATTTTAATGCCGTTTGGGGAAATTCAGGGGGTTTTGCCAGGTAGTGAAATATTACATGTAGGTAAGCGGGCTACCATTGGTGTGAGCCAAAAAATGCTTGGCAGAATCATTAATGCCTTAGGAGAACCAATAGATAGCCAAGGGCCTTTGCCTGTAGAAGATGAATATTATTTATACGCCTTGCCCTCAAACCCTCTCAGTCGAGTTCCAATAGATACCCCTCTTGATGTAGGCATTAGGGCAATCAATGGGCTCCTCACCTTAGGCAAGGGGCAGAGGGTTGGAATCTTTGCAGGTAGCGGAATAGGCAAAACCACTCTGTTAGGAATGATGGTTAGATATGCCAAAGCAGATGTAAAGGTAATTGCCTTAATTGGTGAAAGGGGAAGAGAGGTTAGAGATTTTGTGGAAAAGCATGTTAAAGATGCTTTAGGACAAACAATTCTAGTAGTAGCTACTTCCGATCAACCACCTTTGTTGAGGATGAGAGGAGCCTTTGTTGCTACTGCCATTGCAGAATTCTTCCGAGACCAAGGGAAAGACGTCCTTTTAATTATGGACTCTTTAACTAGGTTTGCTATGGCTCAAAGAGAATTGGGGCTTTCGGCCGGAGAACCTCCTACTACTAAGGGATATACGCCTTCTGTTTTTGCCCTCTTACCCAAACTTTTGGAAAGGGCGGGCAAATGGAAAAATGGTAGCATTACTGCCCTTTATACAGTGCTTGTAGAAGGAGATGACATGAATGACCCCATTGCTGATGCCTCCAGGGCCATTCTCGATGGACACATTGTGCTCTCTCGCGATATTGCAAGACAAAATCAATATCCCCCCATTGATGTCTTAAGCAGTGTCAGCAGGGTTATGTACGATGTCACCTCAAAAGAGCATGTTAATCTCAGTAGTCAATTTAAAGAACTTTTAGCTACTTATAAAGAGGCTGAAGATATGATTAACATTGGGGCCTATGTAAAGGGAAGCAATCCCCAAATTGACCGTGCTTTAAGGTTAATAGATCAAATGCGGAGTTATCTCAAACAAGACATAGAAGAAAGTGCTTCCTTGGAGTTGAGTATAAAACAATTGGCACAAATTCTAAAACCTTAAACATAATAGGGAGAAAATATGGCCCGGTTTAGATTAGAGGCAGTATTGAGTTACAAGGCCCAAATGGTAGAAAATTTGACCAGAGAGTTAGCTAAATTGGAAGAAAGGCAAAGGGCAAAACGGCAAGAAATTTTGTTTTTAAAAAGAGAAATCCATAAAATAATGAAAAAATTGGGGCAATCTCAAAATAGTCCTCAAGAAATTACAGAAATAGTAACCACCCTTCACTACCTTTCAGCCCTTGAAAAAAAATTAAAGGCAAAACACGAAGAGCTTGAAATAATTCAACATAAATGCCAAACAACAAGGAATAAATTAATTGAAATGGCCAAAGATAAAAAAATTCTTGAAAAATTAAAGGAAAAGTGGTGGCAACACGAACAGATGGTTATGCGGGAAAGGGAACAACGTCTTTTGGACGAAGTAGCTATAAATGGATTTTTAAGGGAAGAAATATAAAAATGAAGTTGACAATCATTATAAGTTTATTATTCTTGATGCTAACTCCGTCTATTACTGTCTCAGCTCAAGAAATAAATCAAGATGTCAATATAAACCGGGAAAGCAAATTATTAAAAATTTTAGAGAAAAAAAGATTGGAATTAGAATCTAAAGAAAGGTTTTTGGCTGAACAAGCCAAGAGATTAAATGCTATTAAAGAAGACATCTTAAAAAGACTAAAAAAACTCCAAAGTCTAAAAAAGGAATTGGATACCTATTTTCAAAAACTTAAAGAAATGCAAAATGAACGATATGACAAATTGGCCCAAATCTACGCCTCTACTCCTCCTCAAGAAGCGGGAAAGCAGTTAGAAAAATTGGACCCCAAGGTAGCAGCTCAGGTTATGCTGCGTTTAGATGGAAAAAAGGCGGGTAAAATCTGGGGATATTTGCCTCCCCAAACGGCCTCTAGAATTGCTCAAGAAATGTTAAAATTGAGGTGATAACATGGACATTGCCACAATTTTAGGAATTGTTTCTGGATTTGGTTTAATGATTATGGCCATCTTGCAGGGTAGCGGCATCAGTCTTTTTATAGATATCCCTTCAGCCTTAATAGTTGTAGGCGGAACTATAGGAGCTACTTTAATTAACTTTCCATTGAAAGATGTTCTGCGGGCAATAAGCATAGCCAAAAATGCCTTTTTGAATAAACCCCTTAATCCTTTAGAATATGTAAAAATGCTAGTTTCCTTTGCAGAACGGGCTAGAAAGGAAGGAATTCTGGCCCTAGAAGCAGATGCTGAAAAGGTAGAAGAACCCTTTTTGAAAAAAGGGCTTCAAATGCTTGTTGACGGATTTGAGCCCAAAATTATAGAAGATACACTAGGTAAGGAAATTGATTATCTGAAAGAAAGGCACAAGGCTGGTTCAGACATTTTTATTGCCATGGGAACGTTTTCCCCAGCCATGGGAATGATAGGAACCCTAATAGGTTTAATCCAAATGCTTCAAAACATGTCTGATCCCTCTTCAATCGGTCCTGCCATGGCCGTAGCCTTGATTACCACATTTTATGGAGCCGTTTTGGCCAATATGCTATTTTTGCCAATCAGTGGAAAATTGCAGGTTTTAAGTGAACAAGAAAGGTTAGTTAAAGAAATGATTTTAGAAGGAATCCTTAGCATCTCAGAGGGGCTTAATCCCAGAATTGTGGAACAAAAACTTCATGTATTTCTAGAGCCAAAATTAAGAGAAAAGGCCAGCGAAAAAGGAGAATAAATGGCCAGAAAAAAGAAAAAAGAGGAAGAAAGTAAACGTGGAGATAGTGCCGCTGTTTTATCTGCTGCGTTAAATACTATTCTTTTGGCATTCTTTATATGTCTGACTTCCATGGCAACTATCACTACAGAGAAAGTAATGAAAGGACTTTATTCAATAAGAACCTCGTTTGGTGTTGCTGGAGGAGGCGTAAGCCCTATAGAAACAATGGGACCTTTAGACGAACTTTATTTGAAGGGAATCAATCACGAAGCCATAATGCAACTAAAACATTTTGTAGAAAGCCATCCATTTTCAAATCAAATTCGGTTGGGAGTTACTAAAAGGGGATTGGTTATTGAACTCAGTAGTGACCTTTTGTTTGCCCCTGGTAGTGCAAGTTTAAACGCTCGAATCTACCCAATTTTAGACAGAGTTGCCTCACTCATTAAAAGTTGCAAGAACAAAGTTATTATTGAGGGTTACACAGATTCCACCCCTGTAAGAACAGGGCCCTATTCTTCTAACTGGGAACTTTCAACCGCAAGGGCCATATCTGTTCTGAAGTTTTTTGTAAACCAAGAGGGGATTCCAGCCAATCGTTTTATCGCCGCAGGTTACGGTCCCACAAAGCCAATTTTCCCAAATGACACCCCCGAACATAGGGCAAAAAACCGTCGGGTCTGGATTCTCTTAAAAGGCACTCCTCAACCTTTAAAAAAGACCAATAATGAAGAAGTAAATATCAAAGGCTTTTTCTTTAAAGTTAAAGAATTTTTGAGGTAACAATGGCAGAAAGAAATCCCAATGGATGGCTAGTAACGTTTTCGGATATGATTAGTCTTTTGCTAACCTTTTTTGTCTTGCTTATTTCGATGTCCTCCTTTGATACCCAAAAGTTTAAATCCCTTTCTACGAGTGTGGGAAATGCCCTCATCAGCGGTACTGGATTGGGCATTTTCAAAAAAGGAGGAACCGGCAAATTTAAAATTACATCTCGTAAAATGGTCCTTAATCAGCTTCGAAGAGGACTTCCCAAAGAGATCTTAGCTAGCCTTACACAACATATTGAAGTTATCCCTCGAAAAAACGGCTGGACCCTCCGCATTCCTGCAAATGTGCTTTTTGCGCCCAATAGTGTCAAAATTGCCCGGGAGGCATATCCCATTCTAGATAAAATCGCCTTACTTTTAAAAAAGATATTAGCAAATGTAGAAATTAGAGGATATGCTGATTCTTGGGAAAAAAATAAATGGGAGCTTTCAGGACTCAGAGCGGCAAGGATTTTGCATTACTTCATAGACGTCAAAGGACTTGACCCTAACCGGTTTGTGATTAAGGCGTATGGAGATACACAACCAATCAGTACAAACAGACAGAAAAATAGGCGTGTAGAAATCATTATTAAAAAGAAAAAATTTATTGTGGAGAGTGAAAATGGCTGAAACTGCAAAAGACAAAGAAAAACAGGAAACTAAAGAAGAGACCAAACCCAAACCCAAAAGAGATTTATTTAAGCTAATTCTTATTGTAACCCAAGTTTTAACCCTTGTATTGATAGGTGGTTTGGGCTTTTTGTATTTTAAGATGTTTTCTGTAGTGACTACTAAGCAAATTCAACCTCAAGCAAAGACTGTCCAGACAGAAACGGAAAAAACATCCCAAGAAACAAAATCTAGCTCTAAGCAAGTTATTTACCATCTTGACCCCTTTGTAGTCAATTTATTAGATGAAGATGGAACTAGATATTTAAAGACCACCATAGATCTTGTGCTTGATTCTAATAAGGTCAAAGATGAGATTGATAATCGCTTGCCGGAAATTAGGGATGCCATCATTATGTGCTTAAGCGATCGGAGTTTTAAGGAAATTGCTGATATGACTGGTAAAATGCATTTAAGAGAAGATATTAAAAGGAAATTAAACAGCATGCTTGAAAGTGGGAAGGTAGAAAAGGTTCTTTTTAGCGAATTTATCGTGCAGTAAAAAAATCCTACTGAAGGAGCCAACTTAACAATGAATAAACAAAATCGATTAACTTCCTCAAGGCAGGATATATTTTCCTACAGACTCGGTTTATTTTTTGTTATTGATAGGAGTCTACCTAAATACATTTACCACTTAATTTTATCATGTTTTTAACTAGCAAAAAGGTTAGTATAAATTAGTATAAAATTGTGGCTGATCATCATAAATGAAAATTCAGCTTTAAGGAGACGAAATTGCCTCAAATTCTTTCGGATAAAGAAATAGAAGCCCTGCAAAAGGCCTTAGCTGATGAGGAAATTGAATTAGATAAGGCTGATAAAAAGGAAATTTCGAAAAAGTATGACCTTATATTTCAAAAAAGGTTAACCCCTAAACTATCGGCTATTTTAAACGTTGTTTTTAGCCGCTTTATTGTCAACTTAAGGGCCTCTCTTTCTCTTCGGCTTCGTCGGGTAATAAGAACAGAATTACTTAGTTTTGATTATCAAAAATATACCGATTTAGTAGATGGGCTCCCCACTGTGTGTTGGATAGAGATAGTAGAAATTCAACCCTTTCATGGCTATTGCATCTTGGTCTTCAATCCTGATTTGGCCTTGGTGTTAATTGATTTGCTATGTGGTGGTAACGGTAAGATCAGTTTTGATAAAGAAAGCTTCACTTCCTTCGCCCCTTTAGAACAATCTTTAATGCGAAATATTGTTAAGTTAACCCTTTCAGACCTACAAACCGCTTGGCAAAGCGTAACTCCTGAAATTAAATTAATTTCTCAAGGCTTTGAATTCAATCCTCAGCTTCTTACAGGTTTTTCTCCTGATGATTCCTTTACCATCATCCCTATAAAGGTCACAATTGGAGACTTTAGCGGGAATATGGCCTTTTGCATGCCTCAATATGCTCTGGAGCCCCTTAAGGAAGAGTTTTTGGGAAAGGAAAAGGAGGAAAAGAGAGAAGTTGACCCCGAAACTATGGTGAAAATTATGCAAAATCTCTTAGATACCGAAGTAGAACTCAGTGTTGTGTTGGCTGAAAAAACATTGACATTAAGAGATATTCTTAATCTAGAACCCAACCAAGTTCTAGATTTAAATAAAAGTGTTGATGATGAAATTGTTGTCAGAGTAGAAGGAGTAGCCAGATTTAAGGGATACCCAGTGCAAGTAAAAGGAAACAAAGCAGTAAAAATTTCAGAAACTTTATTGCCATTCAGTTTGGAGGGAAAAGAAGATGAAAGGGACAATTCCCAAGGAAAAAGTTAAAGAAATACTCAAGGATGCCACTGACCAACAGATCATTTCCCCTAATTTGGATTTGGTTTTAGACGTTCCCTTGCAAATTAGTGTGGAGCTAGGACGAACCAAAATGACTATTAGAGACCTGTTAAGGCTTAGAGAGGGTTCTATTATTGAATTGCCCACCCCTGTGGGAGAACCTCTAGAAATTTTGGTCAATGAAAAACCCATTGCTAAGGGAGAAGTAGTTGTAGTAAACGACAAATATGGAATTCGAATCACATCTATTATAAGTCCAACTGAAAGAATAGAACAATTAAAGTGAGGTAAAGAATGAAGTGGATAACCCAAATAATTGTTATTTTTTCTATTATTTCAGGTTATCTCTTCCCATCTTTTGCCATTGATGGTCCCAGTTCTTTGAATATGCTCCAAAAGATTGAGGTTATCCCAAGTCCTAAAAAATCTCTCCTAACAGTAAAACTCTGCTTTACCTCTCATCCTAAACGCAAACAGTGGAAGGTAATTTCAGACAAAAATTCAATTCTTGTTTATTTATATCAAATTGGAGCAACAAGGAAGCTTAGTTGGCAAAATAAAACCCATATTATTGACAATATCTTGGTAAAACAAATCGCTCCCAATGCCAATTTGGTCAATATAGTCCTAAAGGGTCCGGCAAAGAACTTTTTAAAGAGTGTTTGTTATGACTACCTAGACGATAAAAAACTTGCCTTGATTTTGCACTTCCCCAATCAAAACCAAAGTACTGCTAACCATTCTCGCTCCAAAACCTTGAGTTCTACTAACAACGTAAAGGAGTTAAATAGCAATAGCGGGCTAGAGCCTTCTTTAGACGCCGTAAGAAAAGAGATCCTGGCTGAAAAAGAGGAGAACAGCATTGAAGAAATCCTCAATCGTTCTACCTCTCAACCTCAAAAAGTTTCTTCTCAAATCTCACAAAAACAGACACCTGAACTATTGCATCAAGGCATCGGTTCTAAAATCGGTTCTAAAAAGAATACCCTAACACCAGATCAGTCTCTTCCTTCTCATTCAAATCTTCCTACTTCTCCACTAGGTGCGTTGTTCAAGAGCTTTTCCGTTCTTCTGGTAGTCATTGGAAGTATTCTTTTAAGCCTTTGGGGGTGGAAAAAATTACTTGTCCTAAAACAAAAAAAGCTGGGTATAAACAAAAATTTTATGAAAATTTTGGCCGTACATCATTTCTCTCCAAAACAAATTATCGCTTTAGTAGAAATCGCTGGACAAAAACTGGTGTTGGGCATAACCCCTACCCAAATTACGACTTTAATGAAATTGGATTCTATTAATGAAAGTCCAAATAGAAGCAAAATGAATAATAAAATCGGCATCGCCCCGTCAGAGTTTGCTTTGAACCTCCAACAAGAAACAGCAAAGGTAGAGCAAACAATGTCTAAAGCCGTAGAAGTATTGCAGAAAAAAATGGAGCAACTTAAAAAGATATGAAAAGAGTTCTCTTCATTACTTTAATATTAATAACCTCTCCTTCTCTTCTTATGGCCCAAGGATGGACTAACCCTTTGGGCAAACCACAGGATGTGAGTACCGTGCTCCAAATTGCCCTTCTCCTCACGGTGCTCACCCTGGCCCCTTCCATTCTTATTATGCTCACTTCTTTTACCCGAATTGTGATTGTATTTTCCATCTTAAGACAGGCATTGGGCACTCAACAAATGCCCCCTAATCAAGTAATCGTTGGCCTTTCACTATTCTTAACCTTCTTTATCATGACCCCTGTTTGGGAAAATATTAATCAAAATGCCTTACAGCCATATTTACAACATCAAATCGGTTTTCAGCAGGCCTCCCAAAATGCCATTAAACCCATTCGAAGATTCATGCTTGCCCAAACAAGCCAAAAAGATCTGGCCGTTTTTGTTAAACTTACAAACAGCCCTCGGCCTGCTACTGTTCAGGACTTGCCATTAAGGATCATTATCCCTGCCTTCATCGTAGGCGAGTTAAAAAAGGCGTTTCAGATTGGTTTTTTCATCTATATACCATTTTTAGTTATTGACATGGTTGTGGCATCAGTTTTGCTATCTATGGGAATGTTAATGCTACCTCCAATCATGATTTCGCTACCATTTAAACTAATGCTATTTGTATTGGTAGATGGATGGGATTTAATAGCAGGCTCTCTTTTACAAAGCTTTCATCATTTTTAGGAGTTTAGTATAAAAATGAGCCCAGAATTTATTTTAGGAATTGGCCAAGAAACTCTAAAAGTAACCCTTTTTGTTTCTGCGCCCATGCTTATTGCTGGCCTGATAGCAGGGGTGCTTGTAAGTATATTCCAAGCCGTGACTCAAATTCAGGAAATGACCTTAACCTTTGTTCCTAAGATTTTGGCAGTAATAGCCGCCCTGCTTTTTTTCGCTCCATGGATGTTGCGTTTGATGATAGATTTTACCACGCAAATTTTTACACAAATACCCTTATACGTAAAATAGGATCAAATCAGAGCTTAAGGTCTGATTTGATCGTGTCATAAACGCACACAAAGGGAAAATGAAAGAATTAACTACGTTTTACAACCAATATTTTCCGTACGCACCTTGGTTTCTTCTAGTATTCATTCGGGTATTTGCTATTATTTATTCCTTTCCTTTTTTAGGGGGCAAAAACGTTCCTTGGCAGGCAAAATCTGGACTGGCTGGGGTCCTTAGTATTATCTTCCTTTCCCTTATTCCAGCCCAAAGAATACCTTTGAATGTATGGATAATTGGTATAGGTGTAATCAAAGAATTCTTAATTGGTTTTACCTTAGGTTTTATCATCAGACTGGTATTTGATGGCATTCAATTGGGAGGTCAATTTATTGGATATCAAATGGGCTTTGCCATAGTAAATGTCATTGACCCTTATTCAAGCAATCAAGTTTCTATTATTGCCCAATTTAAGACCCTATTGGCAATTCTCATCTTTTTAACTATAAATGGTCATTATATTCTGATTGCTGCGATAAAAAAGAGTTTCCTTCTCGTTCCTATCTTAGGATGGTCATTAAAAGGACCCTTAACTTCTCAAATACTGCGTCTAACAGGTAATATTTTCGCCATTGGTCTAAAAATTGCGGCCCCTGTACTTGTAACATTAATCTTTACGCATATTGCCCTAGCCCTTGTCGCAAGGACTATGCCTCAAATCAACGTTTTCATTGTAGGATTTCCTTTAGAAATTGGAGTAGGTTTTTTCATTTTAGGGGCATCTATGCCGTTTTTAGGCTGGTGTTATAAACACTTCTTCATCCAGGCATTTAAAGAAATGTGGCTGGGTTTAAAATTAATGGGGAGCTAAAATGCCCATTTTTCGTGATGACGATCGTACTGAACCGGCTACGCCGAAAAGGCGGGAGGAAGCCAGAGAAAAGGGGCAGGTAGCCAAAAGCAGAGAGATCCCTTCTGCTTTTATTATCTTGGGAGGCACCCTTGTTATCTATTTTGCAGGACATTATATGCAAAATAGACTCCTCATTACTACCCAAAGATTTCTCAGTCAATCAGGAGAATTAAAACTTACAGATACGAATCTTTATCATTTAGGCATTTTTGTCATTCGGGATTGCACTTTAACCTTGCTACCAATCCTTATTTCTCTCATAGTCATTGGAATCCTGTCTAACTATTTTCAGACAGGTTTGCTCCTTTCCACAAAGCCCTTAGAACCAGACCTCAACCGAATCAATCCCATAGGTGGACTTAAACGGATAATATCCTTAACTGCCTTTGTAGAACTCTTTAAATCAATCCTCAAACTACTTATTATTGGATTTGTCTCTTATAAAATTATCAAATCAGAGCTGCCCCACTTGGCCATACTAGCTGCTGTTCCTTGTCACCAAATATTTGCCTATACCTTTAAAATAGCCTTTAAGATCTGCTTTTATACTGGTTTGGTTCTGTGTGTTTTGTCTGTATTTGATTATTTTTACCAGAGATACGAATATGAACAAAATCTGAAGATGACCAAACAAGAAGTGAAAGAAGAATTTAAAGAAAGAGAAGGAGACCCCAAGATCAAAGGCAGAATTAGAAGAATGCAGATGGAGATGGTTAGGAAAAGGATGCTTCAAGAAGTCCCTAAGGCAGATGTGGTAATAACAAACCCTACTCATCTAGCAGTAGCGCTCAAATATGACTACGCCAAAATGGTTGCTCCCAAGGTAGTAGCCAAAGGGGCTGGTTATCTAGCCCAGAAAATAAAGGAAATGGCCATCCAAAATGGGGTTGTAATCGTAGAAAACAAGTGGTTAGCAAGAACACTCTACAAAACAGTAGAGATTGATGAATATATTCCCCCAATGCTCTATCAGGCAGTAGCCGAGATTTTGGCCTATGTTTATCGACTTAAGGAAAGGAGAGTAGTAGGATAATGTCTACCCCTCAAACATTACCCCAAAATTTACTAAACCGTAGTGATGTTTTAGCTGCCTTTGGTATTGTCCTGATTTTGGTAGTTATGATTTTGCCCCTTCCTCCTTTTTTGTTAGATATTCTCCTTACATTCAATATTAGTCTTTCTCTAATCATCCTCCTTGTGGCAATGTATATTATGAACCCTCTTGAATTTTCTGTATTCCCCTCGCTCTTATTGGTAGCCACCCTATTCAGGCTATCCCTCAATGTGGCCTCTACCCGTCTTATTCTCCTTCACGGTAAAGAAGGCCCCTTGGCCGCTGGAAGGGTAATTCACTCCTTTGGCCAATTTGTAGTAGGAGGGAATTATGTGGTAGGTTTTGTAGTCTTTGCAATCCTGGTGATTATTAACTTTGTCGTCATTACTAAAGGTGCCGGTCGAATAGCAGAAGTGGCCGCCCGTTTTACCTTAGATGCCATGCCGGGGAAACAAATGAGCATCGATGCCGATTTAAATGCCGGATTAATTGATGAAGCAGAGGCCAGAAGGCGACGGGAGGATATTGCGCGTGAGGCCGATTTTTACGGAGCTATGGATGGTGCGAGTAAATTTGTCAGGGGAGATGCCGTCGCAGGCATTATAATTACCACAATCAATATTATCGGTGGCTTAATCATAGGAGTCCTCCAGCAAGGTATGCCCATTGCCAAGGCCGCTAGAACCTACACCATTCTAACCGTTGGTGATGGTCTCGTAAGCCAAATCCCGGCCTTAATTGTCTCTACAGCCGCGGGTATAATCATATCCCGAGCGGCATCCGAATCAAATTTAGGATATGACCTTACCAAGCAACTTCTTACCCATCCTCGCGCTGTTCTTACAGCAGCAGCCATTGTATTCAGCTTTGGACTCATACCTGGGCTCCCTCATATTCCTTTTATACTCCTTGGAATCTTAATAGGTGGGATTGGATATATAATACTTCAAGAAGGGAAAAAGGCAGAAATTGAGCAATTAGAGGAGGAAGCCCCTGCCCCTGTAGAAGAGGAGATTACCGAAATTCCACCTTTGGATCCTATAACTTTAGAAATTGGTTACCGCCTCATCACCCTTGTAGATAGTTCCCAAGGAGGTGACGTCTTAGAAAGGATTAAAATCCTACGTAAAAAATATGCTGAAGAAATGGGATTTATTTTGCCTCCTGTCCGCATAAAAGACAACCTTCAGCTCTCCCCCAATGAATATGTCTTTTTAATCAAGGGGGTAGAAGTGGCCAAAGGGGAACTCATGATTGGATATAATTTAGCCATTAATCCGGGAAATGTCCAAGAAAAAGTTGAAGGAATAGAAACTAAAGAACCTGTATTTGGACTCCCTGCCCTTTGGATCCCTGAAAAGGAGGTCAAAAAGGCAAGGGCCCTTGGCTATACAGTGGTTGACCCCTCAACCGTATTAATCACCCATTTTACAGAGATTATAAAACGCTATTGTCATGAACTGCTTGACAGACAAGAAATTCAGAACCTGCTGGATTCTCTGCGCAAAACCCATCCCAAAGTAGTTGAAGAACTGGTTCCTACCGTATTAAGCTTGGGAATTGTCCAAAAAGTGCTTCAAAATTTATTAAAAGAGCAGGTGCCTATTCGGGACCTAGTAACCATCTTAGAAACCCTAGCAGACTATGCCCCTGTGACAAAAGATCCCGATTTGCTCACTGAATATGTGCGGGAACGTCTCTCCCGTTTTATTGCCAAACAGTACCAAACCGAAGACGGCACTATCCCTGTTGTCATGTTAGACAAGGAATTAGAGGAACTCATCGCCAATTCTCTTCAGCAAAGTGAATTTGGCACATATCCTGCATTAGAACCTAACGTGGTGAACAAAATTATGACTAAAATAAACCAAGCTGTTACCAACTTAACCATGCAAGGACATTTACCAGTCATTCTTTGTTCTTCTAAGATAAGACGGCATTTAAAAAGGCTAACCGAAAGGTCATTACCCAATCTGGTAGTCTTATCCTATAATGAAATCCCGAATAATGTCAAAATAAAGTCCCTGGGTATGGTGAGGTTAGACAATGAAAGTTAAAAGATTTGAGGCCCCTACCATTCAAGAAGCAATCAAACAGGTTAAAGAAACCCTTGGTCCTGATGCCGTAATTCTTTCGGTTAAGGAAATAAAAAAAGGAAAAGGACTGCTTGGGCTATTTACTAAGGGAGTAGAGGTAACTGCGGCCATAGATACGCCTTTGCCGTCAGAAACCCCAATTCTTAAAGAAAACCGCGAGTTCAGTAAGAACACTTCAGACAGAATGAATAGTCCAAATAAACTTGAGGGCGATTTGGTGGACAGGGAAGATTTCTTAGAAATAAATTCTTCCCCAACCCAAGCCGATTTTATAACTCAAATAACAGAGCTAAATCAAGAAGTCAAAAAACTACGCATGTTTCTTGAAACCTTTATGCCTCAAATGGGAGGGCATGGGAAAACAGAAACAGATTTTCTGGATTTTTGTAATCGTCTCAAGAAAAGTGGCTTATCTCAAGAAATTGCCCTAAAGCTATTGGAGGCATTCAAAGAGGGTCTCTTAGATGGAGCCCTCAATGAAGAAATTAGTGTCAAAGATTTTTTGCTAAATCTCATAAAAAGTCTCATTAAAGTAGCTCCTCCGTTAGATAAGAAGCCTGTAGATCAACAAATTATCGCCTTTATAGGGACTTCTGGAAGCGGTAAAACTACCACCTTGGCAAAAATAGCTGCCCGATTGAATAACCCTAATCAGAGGCTTTGTGTTATTACCATTGACCCTCGGTCTCCAGAACGAGAGCAACTAAGGTTTTATGCTCGGACATTGGATCTTCCTGTAGAAATTGCTACTTCTCCTAAAGAAATCTCAAAGGCAGTTCAGGCAAATGCCGATAAAGATTTCATATTGATAGATACCGCTGGTTGCAGCCCTTATAACGAATTTCATATAAAAGATTTAGGAAGATATTTCAGAAATTTACCTAAACCTGTCGCTCCATATCTAGTGATGGATGTTACCGCTAAGGACGAAGTTTTAGTAAAAATTGCAAACAGCTTCGAACCCCTTGGTTGGAAATATCTTATTTTCACCAAACTGGATGAAACTGAAATATATGGAAGTATTTTTAATCAGATGATTTATACAGGAAAGGCCTTATCATATTTTTCTGTAGGACAAAGGGTACCAGAAGATTTAGAAACTGCAACTCCGGAAAGAGTTGTTGATTTAATCATGAAAATAAGAGGTGAAGAAAATGGTATTAAAAGAAGCAGCCAAAGAGTATCTTAATAAAAAACCTCGTTCTAATGTGAACTATCTAATGGGAGAAATGTTTAAAATAAAGGCTCCCCAATCCCGAGTGGTTTCTATTACTAGTGGGAAAGGAGGAGTTGGTAAAACAAACGCAGTGGCCAATTTGGCCTATGCTTTATGTCAAACTGGGAAAAAGGTCCTTATCGTGGATGCGGATTTGGGATTAGCAAATGTCGATATCCTTTTTGGCCTGACGCCTAAATATAATCTCCAACATGTCATCTTAGGTCAAAAACGTTTAAGTGAAGTCATTGTTTCAGGACCTGGAGGAGTAAAGGTCCTACCAGCCAGTTCAGGAGTAGAAGAATTAACCAATTTAAATGCTGATCAGAGAAAACGGCTAATGGCAGAATTTTCCCATTTAGACGAGGCTTATGACTTTATTTTAATAGATACCGCTGCTGGCATTTCCTCTAATGTAATTTATTTCAATCTGGCCGCGGCTGAAATCATCAACATTGTTGAGCCTGATCCCACCTCGTTTACAGATGCTTATGCCCTCATGAAGGTCCTCTCGGTGAAATATGGAGTTACCGATTTCAAGGTCGTTGTAAATAACGTCATCTCTGAAGGCGAGGCCAAAGAGCTTTTTGAAAAGCTGAAATTGGTATCATCTAAGTTCCTTCAAATAAACTTGCATTATCTCGGCTATGTTCTTCATGACGAAAAGCTAAAAGAGGCTGTGAGGATGCAAAAGGCCGTTGTAGATGCTTTCCCTTATGCAAAATCAAGCCGGTGCTTTTATCAAATTGTTAAAAACCTTTGTAGAATTCCCAAGGAACATATAGACAAACAAGGCTTTAACAAATTTTTAACTAAACTCTTGGGAAGAGGAGAATAGGTATGAACTTAGCTATGGAGCGTTCTGAAAAATCCCCTTCTAAAAAAGGCAGCCGGATTCCCAGAGAAGAACTTATATTAACCCACTTACCCCTAGTTCATTATATTGTAGAAAGGATGCTCATCTATACCCCCCCTACCCTTGACAAAGAAGATCTCATTGAAGCAGGCATTATGGGACTTATTGATGCTGTAGATAAATTTGACCCTCAAAGGAATATAAGCTTTGCTACCTATGCAAAATTTAGGATTAAAGGGGCCATCTTGGATCAACTTCGTAATCTTGATTGGATGCCCAAGTTGCTGCGGCAAAAGGCCAGGGAATTAGAAAGGGTCTTTTTAGAATTAGAACAAAAGCTAGGGCATCCGCCTAGCGATGAAACGGTTTCTGAGGCCTTGGGGATAAGCTTAGAAGAGTATTACCAATTGATTCACCAATTGAAAGGCATAGGAATGATATACCTTGACGACCTTATTGATACTACTGGCGAAAGCAATACCTCTGTTTTAGACAGAATTGCATACAGTGATGATGAAGAAATCTTAGAATCTGTATTTTCCAAGGAATTAATCTCTATCCTGGCCAAGGCCATAGAACAACTTCCAGAAAGGGAAAAACTGGTTATTTCCTTATATTATTTTGATGAATTTACTATTAGAGAAATTGGCGAAATCTTGGGGTTAGCCAAATCTACTGTGTCTGAACTCCATACCAAAGCCCTTCTTCGTTTAAGGGCAAAATTGAGGTATACTTTAAAGAAGGAAGACCGATGCGGGTAATGGACATTGCTCAAATTCTTTCGCATAGTTCTTTAATAGAAAAAAGTCAACAGGCTCACCAGCGTATGAATGAAGAAGCTCAAAAGATGTTTTTTCTCAATATTCAAAATGAAATTATTAGAAAAGACCAAAAAATTCCTGAAACCCCTGAAAAGAAGCGGGCAAAATTAGAAGAAAAGGGGGAAGAAGAGAAAAGACACCAAAAGAAACACCAGCAAGCTCAAAAACGTAAGGGCGGAATTGACATTAAGGTATAAACGGCACTGAAAAAAATGTGCTGAATTGGCACATTAATCAAGGCAAACTTAAAGATAAGACATTAAGACTGGATTCAAATAAATGGCACAAAATTTGCTTAAATAGCTTGGATGTAGGAGGCCTAAAAATGGCTGATATTTTTGGAGGCTCTTTTAAAAGCATTAGTAAGGTATTAGACCTTTGTCAATTAAGGCACAACATACTCACAGCAAATATTGCCAATGCCGAAACACCTCATTACAAGGCCTATGACTTGAGTTTTAAGAACCAACTAAAGGAGGCCTTAGAAGGGTCAGACGCTGAAATAAGATTGGTTTGTACAAACCCCAAACATATTTCCCTTCAAGTTCAAAGCATAGAAGATATAAAACCTCAAATTGTTCAAATTTCATCCTCCATTCCAGGTCTTGATAAAAATACTGTAGACATTGATTACCAAATGAGCCAAATGGCCGAAAATACGATGCGTTATCAAGTTTTAGTCCAAACCTTGGTCAAAAAGTTTGCCGAATTAAAAACGGCCATAAATGAAGGGAGGAGGTAAATATGGATCCCTTTTTAACCTTTAAAATCGGGGGGACAGGTTTAAGAGTTCAGCGTTTGCGGATGGATCTTATTGCAAGTAATTTGGCGAACGTGGATACCACGCGCACTCCTCAAGGAGGACCCTATAGGCGTAAAGACCTTTTAGTAGCAGCAGTGCCAATCCAGAGCCAATTTGGGAATATCCTTCAGGCAAAATTAGGACAAGTTGTAAAGGCCGCAGTCCCCGTAGCGGTAGTTTCTGACCCTCGGCCCTTTAAGCTTATCTACGATCCCTCTCATCCTGACGCTGATAAAAATGGATACGTAAAACTGCCTAATGTAAACCCCATTGAAGAAATGGTGAACATGATTTCTGCTTTAAGGGCGTATGAAGCCAACGTCACTACAATCAATAATGCCAAGGCCATGATTCAAAAGGCCTTAGAAATCGCTCGTTAAAGGAGAAAAAAATGGCGAAAAATGCCTCGGTAGTCCCTTTGGATACCATATTTGGAAGTTTAAATGAGACCAAAATAAAAACGATGATTAAGGGCAAAAAGGCACCTTGTGATTTCTCTTCTATATTAAGCCTTTTGTGCTCCAAATTAGGCGAAGAGGGGCAGACGCAAGCAAATAATTTAGCTGCTCTTTTAAAAGGCTTTTCTGGGAACCCCATCCAAGTCGAAGGCCAAAAGTTAATCTCTAACTTGGTGGGAGAAACCGCTTGCTTAGTAACCCAAGCCTTAAATCAGGCCCAAGACAAAGATATAAAAGGAATTTTAGAAAAAATAAGACAAGAAATAATAAAAATAAGCCACCTTCACCTCAATCTTCAAGGACTTCAAGGCACAATAAACCTTTTGGCATGGCTTTCTGCCACCCTTTCTCAAGACCCTACTGAGGGCATAAATGGTTCAGAAAATCCGACAGAATTTAATCTAAATTCTTTAAAGTTTATTTTGCACCATTTAGAACAAATAGAGGCTCAAGTCCAAGCCTCATCTAGTGACAAGGAAGCCCCCCAAATGATTCATTCGGACGCAATTAAACAAAGATTAAATGAGGCAAACCAACCCCCAGAAAGTCAAACTAAAACCCCTGCTGAAAGTTCTAAGCACCCTGATTTTAAGACAAATCTTTCTCAACAAGTAGAGGCCCAAACTCAAACCACATCTGAACTTACCACCAGTAGCAAGGAAGACCTCCAAATGGTTCATTCAGATGTAATTAAACAAAAATTAAGCAAGTCAAATCAAATTCCAGAAAGTCAAACTAAAACCCCTGCCGAAAGTTCTAAGCACCCTGATTTTAAAGCCCTTCTCAAGACCACCTTCCCCCAAGAAAAAGAGATGGCAAGTGTGAAAAATATACCCATCTATAACAAAACTCGAGCAGAAACAGAAATTTTGACCTTGGGTACAAATAAAAAAAGTAATGCCACATCAAAGACAAGCTCTAAAAAACAAGATCTAAAATTGGACAAAAATTCCGAAAAGATAACCTTTAATCTGTCAATAAATAAAACGAATCCTTCTGTTGTGAAAGCATCCAGAGTTTCAACCCCTTCTCAAAGTTTAATGGATAAAGATGTTATGAATCAAATTATGAAGGAATTGAGGGTTCAGTTAGAAACGGGTCAAAAAGAGGCTACCATTCAGCTGCAACCACCGACATTGGGCAAGCTACATATAAAAGTCGGAATTGATAATGGGGTTTTAAATATTCATTTCTTAGCCAATCAATATTCTGCTAAGGAAATCATTGAAAATAATTTGAATTTGTTGAAGCAGGCCCTTACTCAGCAAGGCCTCCAGTTAGGAGAATTCAGTGTGGCCTTAGGCGGGGAACAAACATCTGATTCAAAATACAAGCAAGGCCAGAATCGGTCTGGGAAAGATTTAGAAAGGAGAGAGAATATTTCTGAAATTAAGTCGGTAACAGAGAGAAAGTATTATTCAGTAAGCGAAATTGATTTTTGGGCATAATTAGGAGGAAAAAATGAGTATAAATCAATTAAATCAAATTCAAGCTTCAGGGTTAGGGGGTACTTCTAAAAAAGCGTTATCTCCTAAAACATTAAGCGAAGAAGATTTCTATACCCTTTTGATCACACAGTTACAAAATCAAGACCCCCTAAATCCCTTGGATTCCCAACAGATGATGTCTCAAATCTCTCAATTGACTCAGCTTAACGCTATCAAAAACATGGAAAAGCATATAGAAGATATGACTAAATACCAGCTTTCTGTAAACAACTTAGCTGCCCTTAGTCTCTTAGGAAAAGAAGTAGCAGCTCAAGGCAATACCATTCATCTCACCGAAGGCAGTAATGCCAACATCCAGTTCTTGTTAAATAACGACGCCCAAGATGTAGTCCTGAGCATTTATGATACCAATGGCAATCAAATCCGAACTCTGGATATAGGCAAACAAAGTGCAGGAGAACATACCATAACTTGGGATGGACGAGACAACAGCGGAAACTTCGTTCCAAGTGGTAGTTATAAGTTTGATGTAGCAGCAGTTGACCAAAATGGCAATCCTGTAGAAACCTCCACTTACATGACAGGCAAGGTCACCGAGGCCGATTTTGATAATAATACTCTTTATCTCTACCTTCAAGGATATAATCAACCAGTAAGTCTAGACCAAATAGTCAAAATTAAAGATATAAACAACACTCAAAACAACAATCAAGGAGGGGTGTAAAGATGCTTAAATCATTATTTACAGCCGTAAGTGGCCTTAATGCCACAAGTCTGGCTATGGGCGTAGTAGGCAATAATATCTCCAATGTTAACACAATTGGGTTCAAAGGCTCTCGGTATAACTTTGCGGATTTATTAAGCTCCTCCATAGGTAACGTCAATATTGGTGGTGGGGTTCGCCTAAGTAGCACCGTACCAAACCTCATGCAAGGTTCTATCATTACCACAGGAGTGGTTACAGATTTGGCCATTGATGGAGATGGTTTTTTTATCGTTAACGACGGAGAAGGAAACTATTACACCAGGGCCGGAGGATTTATAATAGATAAAGATGGAAATCTTGTCACTCCAGAGGGATATAAACTTCAAGGATGGCAAGTCAATGAAAACGGGACTATCAGTAGCACCTTGGGGGATATCAACATTGCCAATGCCGTCTGCGAAGCTCAAGCCACCTCTAGTGTGAATCTCAAGGTAAACTTAGATTCAACCGCTTCTCCCCCCTCTAATGCGGCCTGGTGGTCGTCTTATACCCCAGGGAGTACCCTCTCCTCTTCTCCCCCAGCCGATTCATACAACTATTCTACCACCTTAACAGTATATGATTCATTGGGGAATGACCATGCTGTCAATGTATATTTTGTCAAAGACGCCACCACACCCAACACTTGGGCAGCTCATTATGTATACACCGATAGTAGCGGAAATCTCACATATGCAGGGTCTCAAACCCTTACTTTCAACTCTGACGGTTCCCTTTACGATGACAACAGTAGTACTGGAATAAACTTTGATTTTGGGGGTGGGGCAGCGGCCCAAACGATTAACTTTGACTATGGAACAGGCACTAATGAAGGGGGAACGGGTTTAGATGGCTCCACTCAGTTTTCGCTCCCCTTTTCTACGAATTTCTTGGGGCAAGATGGCTATCCTGCCGGTTCCTTGGTAAACATCTCCATTGATACAGATGGCATTATCCATGGGCTTTTTTCAAATGGCGAGGTAAAAAAACTCTATCAGATTGCGTTAACTACCTTCACCAGTCCATATAACCTAGCCAAGGTAGGGGACAATCTTTACAGCCAAACAGGCAGTTCAGGCCAAGCAATTGTGGGAACTCCAAACAGTGGCGGACGAGGGAGAATCCTTTCAGGTTCTTTGGAGATGTCCAATGTAGACTTAGCCACTGAATTTACAAATATGATATTGGTTCAACGGGCCTTTCAGGCCAATGCCCGAGTGGTCACTACAAGTGATGAAATCCTAACAGAATTGGTTAACCTCAAGCGTTAAGGAGGATGATTCATGAATCTGGGGATTTATACCGCTGTTTCAGGAAACATAATTCAAGAAGAAAAATTGAATGTTATTGCCAATAATTTGGCCAATGCCAATACCCCTGGTTTTAAAAAGGACAGAATTGCCTTTCGTCAGTATTTTTTGGCAGCCATTGGTGAAAGAAAAACAGACCTTTCGCCTGGTGTCATTCATCAAACAAACAACCCCTTCGATTTGGCCATTCAAGGAGAAGGATATTTCACAGTTCAAACGCCTCAAGGAATTGCCTTCACTCGAGGAGGAAACTTTACCTTAGATAAGGATAAAAGACTCGTAACCAGCAATGGCTATCCTGTCTTGGGTAAAAAAGGGCCTATTGTAATAAATGGTTCAAAAGTTGTGATTAACAATGAAGGCAGCGTCATAGTGGATGGCAAAGTAATAAACCAACTCAAGATTGTTACCTTCCCTAAAAAAAATCTTCAACGATTAGGGAGTGGGCTCTTAATCCCGGCAGCAGGTGTGTCCCCAGTAGAAGCCAAAAACGCAGAGGTTTGGCAAGGATATTTGGAAAACGCCAATGTAAATGTAGTCAAAGAAATGGTAAATATGATTGAAGTGATGCGCACCTACGAGGCCTGCCAAAAAACCATTCAAAGTATAGATGAAGCCACTAATCAAGCCATTAACAATGTAGGCAATGTAAGAACTTAAATTTATTAGGAGGTAAGAAAATGCTAAGGGCATTATGGATTGCGGCTACAGGCATGGAAGCCCAAAACTTAAATGTAGATGTAATTTCCAACAATCTGGCCAATGTAAACACGGTAGGATTCAAAAGGGCAAGGGCAGATTTTCAAGACCTTATGTACCAAACTATAACCGCACCAGGAACGGCCTCCACTGTTCAAACCACTGTGCCTACTGGTATTGAATTAGGTCAAGGGGTAAGACCCATTGCGGTTCAAAAGATATTTTCACAAGGAGACTACAAACAAACCGGAAATCCCCTAGATTTGGCCATTGAAGGAGACGGTTTCTTTCAAATCCTGCTTCCCAATGGAGACCTCGCTTACTCTCGCTCCGGTGCCTTTAAACTAGATAGGGACGGTCGGCTGGTTACCTCTGATGGTTATCCCCTTCAGCCAGAAATCACTATTCCTGAAAATGCAGAAAGCGTCACTATCGGAAGTGACGGTACAGTTTCCGTAACCTTACCTGGACAAACCCAAGCCAGTCAAATTGGCCAAATCCAGCTAGTAAAGTTTATCAATCCTGCAGGTTTGAGAAGTATTGGGAGAAATCTCTATATGCCTACCGATTCCTCTGGAGATCCCATTATTGGCAATCCTGGAGAAGAAGGGTTTGGAACCATTGCTCAGGGATATCTGGAAATGTCAAATGTCAGTGTAGTAGAGGAAATGGTAAACATGATTATTGCCCAACGGGCCTACGAAGTCAACGCCAAGGCCATTCAAACATCTGACGAAATGCTTCAAATGGCAAACAATGTAAAGAGGTAAAATCGCCAATGCGGCTTGGAATTAAGATTTTAGCAATCATTGTGTTTTGTGCTGTTTCTGCCCAGCTACAGGCAAACATATTAACAATAAAAATTCCGCAGAGGGTAACTGTAAACACCCAGGTTGTTTGTTTGGGAGATATTGCATCTAACAAAAAAGAACTTCCTTCGAATATCCAAAAACTTGTCATTGGAAATATTGTTATTCCAGGGGCATCCCTGCAAATTTCTAAAGAATATCTCTTGGCAAGGCTTAGTCAGAGTGAAATCGACCCAAAGACTGTGATCTTGCTGTGTCCTAAAAAGATAACGATTGTTAGAAAGTTTATTAAAATTTCGTCTCAGGAAATAACTGAAATTGCCAAACATTGCATTTCAGAATATGCCCCTTGGTCTTCCATAAAAATTGAGCAACTAAAGGCACAGGGAGAGGTTATTCTGCCATTTGGTAAAGTAACTTACCAATGTCTTCCACCAGCTCAATCTAGGTATATAGGAAGCTTTTCTCTCCCTATTCTTTTCAAAGTTGACGGCAGGGAAAGGACAAAAACTTGGGTAATTGCCAAGACAAAGGTCATTTTAAAGGCCATCGTTGCCGCTCAAAACCTAAATAGAGGGAAAATAGTTACCAAACAGGATATACAAGTTAAAAAAATGGAGTTTCAAAATCCCCCTAGTAATTTAATTTCCAATCTTGATGAAGTTATTGGTAAAAGGACGAAAAGGTTTATCAGGATAGGTAGCATTTTAACTAAAGCCGATATAGAAAAGGTGCCTGTCATAAAAAGGGGAAGTAAAGTCACCATTGTCGTGGAATCCCCGGTGTTAAAGATCACGGCCCCTGGAAAGGCAAAAGAGGATGGCTGTAAGGGAGATGTTATCAAAGTTTTAAATTTGTCTTCTAAAAAAACAATTTATGCTACCGTTATAAATGCTCATATAGTAAAGGTGGGATTTTAAAAATGAAAAGAATTTTATGGATATTGGTTTTAAGCCTTTTTTGGACCAATTGTGCTCAAAGGGCCCCAATGGTTAGGGCACCTTCACCAATAAACATTGTTCCACCCCAACCTGAATCCCCTCCCAAACATTCCCTATTTACTGAATCTAGTCCTCAATCTCGCTTATTTGCCGACCATAAGGCATATCAAGTAGGAGACGTGATTGTTGTTCAGGTATTAGAAAGTGCTCAGGCATATAACAAGGCTCAAACCAAAACTTCTAGGCAGTCTTCTGCCGGTGGCGGAATAAGCAATTTTTTTGGTATAAACCTTTCCAAAGAAACTTCGTTATCTGCAAATACAAATAACTCCTTTCAGGGCTCAGGAGAAACTAGCCGGCAAGAAAAACTGGTAACTACCTTTGCGGCTCAGGTGATTAAGGTTTTCCCCAATGGAAACCTCCTAATTCAAGGCAGAAGGGATTTGGTTATTAATAGTGAAAGGAGATATATAATCATTAGAGGCGTTGTGCGTCCTGAAGATATTTCTCCCAATAATACTGTACTTTCAACAAGTATTGCCAACGCAGAAGTAGTATACACTGGTAGAGGAGCTGTATCTGACAAACAGAAACCAGGATGGTTTATCCGAATCTTTGATAATATCTGGCCATTTTAGTAAAATAGTTTTTAATAAGGGAAAGGGCTATGAAGAAATTAATTATCGCATTGGTATTTATAGTTGTCTCTTCTTTATCCTCATCTGCCGCCAGGTTAAAGGACATAGCTCACATATATGGGGTAAGAAATTTTCAACTTGTGGGATACAGCCTAGTTGTAGGGTTAGCAGGGACTGGAGATGGTCAACAAATCATCTTCACCCTTCAGTCCATTGCTAATATGCTGGAGCGCTTTGGGGTAAAGGTGGATACACGTCAGCTTCGTACCCGAAATGTAGCTGCAGTCATGGTTACGGCTGAAATTCCCCCCTTTGCTAAAACAGGAACGAGGATCGATGTTCTTGTTTCCTCTATGGGGGATGCCAAAAGTCTTGAGGGGGGAACCCTTCTCATGACACCACTCAGAGGACCAGATGGCAAGGTATATGCCGTCGCCCAAGGTCCTATCTCCATTGGTGGATTTGGTGGTGGTGGAGCAGGAGCTAGGGTTAGAAAAAACTTTCTTACTGTAGGAAGGGTAATTAACGGAGCCACCATAGAAAGGGAAATTCCGATACGCTTTGTACAAAACAATGAAATTTCAATCGTTTTAGATCAACCTGATTTCACCACTGCCGCAGATGTTGCCCAACGCATCAACGAAAATTTCAATGCCAGCATTGCCAACGCTGTAGACGCAGAGACCATAAAGGTCAAAGTTCCTATCACTTATCAACAGAGTCTGATTGATTTCATAGCAAGAGTTGAAAATACGGAGGTAAAAACAGATACTCCAGCCAAAATTGTTGTGAATGAAAGGACGGGCACGGTTGTTATTGGAGAGAATGTGCGCATTTCCACTGTAGCAGTAGCTCAGGGAGGATTAAGTATCATCATTAAAGAGGCGCCCCAAGTTTCTCAACCCCTTCCCTTTTCTACTGGAGAGACCGTGGTCACCCCCAAGACTCAAGTAAAAATTCAGGAGGAGAAAACTCCTCTCTATTTGGTTCCTAAAACTGCAACCATTAGAGATTTGGTCAAGGCCCTTAATGCCATTGGAGCTACGCCTCGGGACTTAATTGCCATTTTGCAAGCTATTAAGGCAGCAGGAGCGCTTAATGCTGAACTGGAGGTCATTTAGCCATGAAGGCCAATCTTATAAATTCTATCAATTTTAGAAACGTAAAACCCCCTCCTCAAAAATTAAAAGAGGCGTGTAAAGAATTTGAATCCTTTTTTATTTATTACATCCTTAAAACCATGAGAAAGACTATACCTAAAACAAATCTTTTTGGAAATGGTCTGAGTATGAATGTTTATACCTCAATGTTGGACGAACAGTTTGCCAACAAAATCAGTGACGCAGGTGGAATTGGTCTGGCTAAGTTACTCTTAAGGGAATTTGAAAAAAATGAAAGTTTAATTTCATCCGAACATAATGTTAAAGTGACCGATAGTATAGCTAGGAAAGGAGGTGAAACCAAATGAAGGTCACAGGCAAATCTTTAATCTTAAATCTAGATGTTTTGCAAAAGACCAAAAATGCAAAAAAGCAAGGGAATGTCAAGAAAAGTAAGACAAACAATGTGGTTCCGAATAAAAGGCAAGTTTTAACAAGGGAGCACGTCCAAATCTCTAGGCAAGCTCAGGAATTGCAAAGGTTAAAACAAAATGTTAGTCAACTCCCTTCTGTAAGAAAAGAGAAAGTTGCCCAAACCAAGAGGGCTATTGCTCAAGGTTCATATCAGGTAAATTCTAAGGCAACGGCTACCAAACTACTTCACAATGGGTTAATAAATAAAATTTATAGTCGATAAATTTAAATAGGATCTAAAAATGCACGGGATTTATGGCCTCATAGATATAGGTATAAGTACGCTTCGCACGGCTCAAACGGCCTTAATGGCTACTGGGGATAATATCTCTAATGCCGAAAACCCCAATTTCACCCGCAGGGAAGTTGTCTTTCAGGAGAAACCCCCGATCGTATCCCTGCCCATTCTAATTGGAAGAGGGGCCGAGGTAGTAAAAATCAAACGGGTCTATGACACATTTTTAGCCAAACAATGGCAGCAAGAACAAGCAGGCATGGGCTATTATGAAGTCAAAAAGGAAGGCATGGACAGAGTAGAAACTATCTTTAATGACCTTCAAGGAGGCGGCATCAGTGATAACTTAACGGCATTTTGGAATGCTTGGGAAGAAGTAGCTTCGGATCCAACTAGCAGCGTTGCTCGGCAGAATCTTCTTTATAAGACAAATACCCTTATAAATAATTTTCACAAAATGAGTGATGACCTCAAAGGACTTCAAACGGACATGGACACTGAGATAGCCAATGCTGTAACCCAGATTAATACCATTTCTCAACAAATTGCCTATCTAAATCAGCAAATCAAGAGTATTGAAGTAAGAAATGTGGATGCAAATAATTTTCGGGATGAGAGAGACAAATTAATAAGACAACTTTCGGAATTAGGCGATGTTACAACATTTGAAACCGAAAACGGAATAACGGTCCTCCTTGGTGGAATGCCTTTGGTAGAAGGAAACAAAGCATATTCTTTAGAGACAGAAACAAACGCAACTGGTCATTACCAAATCAACTGGCTTGGGGAAAACAACTTGAAAGTTAATATAACCAACAGGATTACCAACGGCAAGGTGGGAGCATATTTGGAACTGAGAGATACTATCATTCCGAACTATTTAAACGAAGTTGATAAATTGGCGTATAATCTTGTAGAAGAAATAAATAGCCAGCATCAATTAGGTTATGGCTTAGATGGAAATACAGGTTATAATTTTTTTGATCCCTTAGCCTCAATTACCGATGCAGCCCAAAATATCAATTTGAGTTCTGATGTATCGGATAGTCCTGACCATATTGCTGCTGCTTCCTCATGGTCCACTGGAGGGGAACCGGGTAACAACCAAAACGCCTTGGCCATTTTAGGGCTAAAAGATAGTCCTATTGCTGGTTTAAATAATAGCACCTTTGGGGATTTCTATCACTCTCTTATCGGCTTGGTAGGAACAAAAACTCAGGAAACAAACCTCAATTATGACCATCAAAAAATGGTTTTAAAGGAAGTAAAAGATAGGTTCGATACCGTTTCTGGGGTATCAGTAGATGAAGAAGCTGCCAACCTTGTAAAGTATCAACAAATGTATAATGCCTCGGCCAAGCTTATATCTGTCGCCGATGAGATGTTTAAGACACTGATTAATCTAGGCACCTAAAGGAGTACAGGATGCGCGTCACCCAACACATGATCTATCGCAGCTTCCTAACAAATCTTGAAGGAATTAATTCCGAACTTTTGAAAAGTTTTGAAAGAATTTCCTCAGGGAAGAGCATAAATAGACCTTCGGATGACCCCTTTCGAGCTACTAAGGCCTTAGGGTATCATTCTATCTTAAACGACATTGAGCAATATAACCGCAATATCAACCGGGCAATGTCTTGGATGGATGTTACCGAGACGGCCCTTAAACAAACAGAAGATGTTTTGATTAAAACTCAAGAGATTGCTATTTCTCAAGCTAGCGATAATGCTACGGCTCAAACAAGAGCAGCATTGGCGGAGTTAGTTCACCAGCTAAAGGAACAAGTATATGACCTTGCAAACACAAAACTAGGCGATGATTATGTCTTCGCTGGCTATAAAACAAGTACCCCTCCATTTTTAACTACCGATAACAGTTATCATGGAGACACAGGACAAATTGCCATTGATATCAGCTCTTATATGCAACTAAGTTACAACATTACAGGAGACATTTTTGCCCCTGATTCAAGCACGCCCCCTACCTCTAGCAATAGCATTTTTCAATTATACGATGACCTAGAAACGGCGCTAAAGAATAACGACGCCGCTACTATCAGAAGTCTCCTTCCGGATATAAATGCCACTTATCAGCGGATTAATTTGGCCCATGCGAAGCTAGGTAATATTATGGATAGGTTTGAAAAGGTGCAGTTGGAATTAACCAATACCCAGGTTGACACAAGCAAATTATTGGCCTCTACTGAAGATGCAGATATGGCCAAAACAGCTACTTCCCTTGCTATGTATCAAAATGTGTATCAGGCCACCCTTGCTGCTATGTCCAAGGTAATTCAACCAAACTTGCTTAATTATTTGACCTGATTAGTCTTTAAAAATTTGTCCTTTTTAGGGTCACTTTTTCTCTCCAAGGTTTGGTGATTGGCTATGCCTAAACATATGAATGTCGCTGTGGTAATAAAAACATCATCTTTTGGTTCAAAAGTCAGATTTATTTGATTAAGTTCTCCAAGCTTTTTGGCTAGCTTAAGACCAATACCTGCCCCCTTTTTAATTTGGGATGAAATATCATTTTCAATCACCAAAACAGCTTTTTTATTTTGAATCTTCAATTCGACTGTAATTTTTTTGTTTGCATATTTAACTGCATTTTCTATTAAAATATAAACAATGGTTTCTACCTCTGTCTTCACTCCTTTAATAAATAAGGGCGGGCAAGATAAAATAGAAGCAAAAGAAATTTCTATCCCTTTAGTTTCTAATTCGGTTTTAAATAGGGAAAATACCTCTGTAACAACCTCCTTTAAATTTATCTTTTCTGTCTGATGGTAATCTATTTTCATCCCCCTAATTATCTGTAAAATATGCTTAAATTCTTGCTCTATATGCTTATACCCCCTTTCTAATCGTCCTAAAGAAGGAGCCTTACACTGGGTTTTTAAAATTTCTATATTCAAACGCTGGGCCGCCAAAAAATTACCCAAATTGTGTGATAGTGTCATCAAAACCATTTCTAAAAAGGCCCTATTTTCTTCTCTTTGTTTAATATTAAGCCATAAAAGTCGATAAAATAGTAAGGTAAGACTTAAAACAAGCACTATTTCCCAAAGGAAAAGTAGCCAGGCAAGGGTTTTTAGGTCCTGCCTTACCGTAGACCAATTTACATATACAAATTTGCCATTCAGTGTTTGGGGAAATAGCTCCCAACTAGAAGTAAAGCGAGCATCAGAGGAATTCGGAGATTCAAGAAACTTTATATATGAAGGCCATGGATGTTTGGGATTAAGTCGTTTCAAAAGAATTTCTTGTTTGACCTCCCTCAAGAAAGACGTCTTAAGATATCCTTTAAAAAAGGTCAGGGTTACTACATTGATTGCCGAAAGAGCTAAAAAGGTAACTAAAACAAAGCTTAATAAAATCTTATATTCAAATTTTATTTTAATTGGTACCCCCTACCCTTATAGGTTTCTATGCAAATTTCGGGGAAAAGCTTTCTTATCTTTTTGATGTAGGTCCGAACTACTTCATCACTCACAGAGCTCCCCCCCCAAACATAATTCAAAATCTGCTCTTTACTCACAATTTGACCTCGGTGTTTGAGTAAGTAAGACAGAAGCTCCCACTCCTTCCTTGAAAGTTTTATCTCTCTTCCATTCCTAAAAACTGTTCTTGCATCCAGATTGATAGAAACATCTTTGATGTGGATTGTCCTAGCAGAAGGCAAAATGTTCCGCCTCGCCAGTGCTTGAAGTCTCAAAAGTAACTCCTTAGGGGCAAATGGTTTGGTAAGATAATCGTCCGCTCCTCTTTCAAAACATGTTTCCTTATCTTTCAAATCCTTTTTAGCTGTAAGGATTAAAACAGGAATATTTACTCCCTTATTCCTTAACTTCCTTAACAAATCCTCGCCTTTTTGATATCTTAAAATAAGGTCTAAGACAATAACGTCAAAAGTCTCATTAAGAAAGATATTTTCCACCTCTCTATCATCGCTTAGCCACTTGGTTTCAATATTATTAATTTCTAGATATTCTTGAAGGCTTTCTCCCAAAACCAAATCATCTTCTACCAAAAGCACCTTCATATTTAATTGTAAAAACTCCGCTGACAAAGTATGAAACATCCACGTCAAAATGTTTGCACGTGAGAACGTAATTTCTAAATACCTAAAAGCCCTTTACTTGTCAAATAAAGGAAAATGGATTAAAAATATAGTGGCGGGACGTAGCTCAGCTTGGCAGAGCACAGCGTTCGGGACGCTGGGGTCGCAGGTTCAAATCCTGTCGTCCCGACCATGTTTTTATGTAGGTGCTTTTTCTTTTTTATTCGCATCTTTATCCTCTTACCCTTTAGCCTCTTGCCCTTAGCCCTTCGCACCCAAATCTTGATAGGAACCTAACAATATGTTATTTTGGGAAGAATAGTTTCTGGTTGTTGTTCTTGACAAATAGGTAGAGGTATAATATATCAAGGCAGCCAAAAGGGTTGAACTGCCTTTTTGTTCTTATAATCGAAAATGAAAGGGAGGTAGAAATGAAGTTAAGGGAATATGAAACTGTGATTGTGGCCGATCCTGATCTCTCTGAAGAACAGCTAGCAGACCTAATTGAAAAGTTCCAAAACATCATTGTTCGAGACAAAGGGATTGTAAAAGAGGTTGAAAAGTGGGGGCTCAAAGATTTGGCCTTTAAAGTAAAGCACAAAAACAGAGGGTATTACTTTATTCTCCATTACTATGGCGGGCCAGATATTGTAGAAGAAGTAGAAAGAAATATAAGAATTGACGATCGAATTATTCGTTTTCTGAGTTTCAAGGTCTCTAAGGACGAATTTGATCGTAAAGAGATAGAGGAACAACTTGAAAAAGCTGCCTAAAACAATAGCAAGGAGGAGAGTAAATGGCTAATCCAAATAGAAATGAGTCTAGGAATGCACCGCGCCGTCGGTTTTATGTCCGCAAAAAGTTTTGTCGCTTTTGCGCCGACCCCAACTTGAAAATTTCTTACCGCAATGTGGATATTTTAAAGCAGTTCATTACCGATAGGGGTAAGATTATTCCACGGCGGATTTCAGGAAATTGTGCTAAACACCAACGTCAGCTCACCTTGGCCATTAAGAGGGCAAGACACTTGGCCCTTTTGCCTTATACTACTGTAGGCCATCAATAGGCAGCGGATATAGTAAAAACATATTTTGGATTTTGAATTTTGAATTTTGAATTTTAGATTTTGAAGCATGTGAAAGACTGGAGGTAGAGATGAGGGTCATTTTAAGAGAAACTATTGCTACATTGGGGCAGATAGGGGAAATTGTAGATGTCTCTGATGGTTATGCCAGAAATTTTCTTTTCCCACGTCGGCTTGCCATTCCTGCCACAAAAAAGAATATTAAGGCATTAGAAAAAGAAAGGCAAATCCTCTTAAGAAAAAGAGAAAGGGAAAAATTGAAGGCCGAGAGTCTGGCCGAAAAGTTGGCTGCTGTTACTTGTGAGATTGGGAAACAGGTAGGAAAAGAGGGACAACTTTTCGGTTCTGTAACGGTTATGGATATTGCTAAATCTCTCAAAGAACAAGGATTTGAACTTGATAAGAGAAAAATTTTGTTAGAGCAACCTATCAAAGCTGTAGGCGAATATGAAGTGCCTGTAAAACTTCATCCTGAAGTAAACACTTATATAAAGGTTAAGGTAGTAGAGGCATAAATGCAGCCGCAGCAAACGCAAACAAAAAAAAACAAAAATGGAAAAAGGGGAAACCTGTCTCCTAAGAATAAAGCAAATAGTAAATCTTTACCTCAAAATATAGAGGCCGAACAATCTATTTTAGGTGGTATTCTAGTTGATAATGAAGCCTTACCTACGGTTTTAGAAATCATCAAACCAGAGGACTTTTATCGAGAAAGTCATCGGAAAATCTTTCTAGCCTTTCTAGAGCTGTACGAGCAAAACAAGCCCATTGACCTAGTGACTGTCAGTGAAATTCTGCAAAAAAAGGAGCAACTTGAGGAAGTAGGTGGGGCTTCTTACCTCGCCTCTTTAATAGAAGCAATACCTACCACTTCAGGCATTAGCCACTATGCCCGTATTGTTAAAGAAAAGGCCATCTTGAGGAAATTGATACTTTCAGCCAGTGAGATTATAAATCAATGTTTTAATCAATCCCAAGATGTAGAAGAGATTCTGGACGAGGCAGAACGCACGATATTTGAAGTTGCTAATGAAAGGGTTCAAACCTCTGTTTTCCCCCTGAAGGACATTATCAAAGAAGCCTTTAAAATAGTCCAAAACATGGCCAATAGAAGTAGCCATATTACAGGGGTACCTACAGGATTTATTGACTTTGACCGCTTGACGGCCGGGCTTCAACCTTCAGATTTAATTATCATTGCTGGACGTCCCAGTATGGGTAAGACTGCCCTCGCCTTAAATATTGCCGCCAATGCAGCCATGCGTTATGGAATCCCTGTAGCGATTTTTTCTTTAGAAATGTCAAAAGAACAACTGGCTAATAGGATGCTCTGTGCTGAAGCCAAGGTAGATAGCCAAAAGTTTCGGTCTGGTTTTTTGGCAGAACACGATTGGAGGCTTCTCACCGATGCAGCTTCGGAATTGTCTCAAGCCCCTATTTTTATCGATGATACCCCTGCTATTTCTGTGTTAGAGATGAGGGCCAAGGCCAGAAGGCTCAAGTCTGAGCATAACATTGGTTTGGTAATTGTGGATTATTTACAATTGATGAAAGGCAAGGACAGAATAGAAAGGAGGGAACAAGAAATTTCAGAAATTTCTCGGTCGCTCAAGGCATTGGCCAAGGAGCTGAACGTGCCTGTAGTAGCCCTTTCTCAGTTGAACAGGCGGGTGGAAGAAAGAGAGGACAAAAGGCCTCGTCTAGCGGATTTAAGAGAATCTGGGGCAATTGAACAAGATGCCGATCTAATTGTATTCCTTTACCGAGACGAAGTTTATAATAAAAGGGAGGATAATCCCAATAAAGGCATTGTAGAACTGATTGTTGGCAAACATAGAAATGGCCCTACAGGCACAGTCAAATTGGCATTTTTGGACAAATTTACCAGTTTTGAAAATTTGGTTACTGAGGAAATGTATGATGAGGACCTCCCCGGTTTTGAGGAATAAAGACACCTTACAAGCCCCGTTAAATAGAAAAAATAATTTAACGGGGCAAGCATCTGATTCTAATGATTCACCCTTTTGGGAACCCAAGTGGGAGACTTTATCTAGAGAAGACCTAGAGTCGCTTCAAATAAGGCGGCTTAAAAAGACAGTAGCCAGGGCGGCTCAAGCCCCATTTTATAAAGAGGCCTTCAAGAAACAAAAGATTGATCCTGAGAGGATAAGGTCTTTAGACGACCTTAGAAGACTCCCTTTTACCACTAAGGACGATTTAAGGCAGTGGTATCCCTATGGGTTCCTTACCGTTTCTAAGGATGAAGTTGTAAGAATGCACTCCTCCTCTGGTACCACGGGCAGGCCAACGGTAGTGTTTTATACCCAAAGAGACATTGAGGCATGGGCCAATCTCGTAGCGCGGTGTATGTATATGACAGGGGTGCGGCGCAGTGACGTCTTTCAAAACATGATGGGATATGGCCTCTTTACAGGAGGACTCGGGTTTCACTATGGGGCTGAAAAATTGGGTTGTCTTGTAATCCCCGTAGGGCCAGGCAATACTAAGAGACAGCTCTTTTTGATGCGAGAGTTCGAAACCACTGTTGTGCATATTATTCCAAGCTATGCCCTTTATGTGGCCGAAGTCTGCCAAAAAGAGGGAATTGACCCTCAAAATGAGTTTAAGCTTCGGATTGCCTTTATTGGAGCTGAACCCCACTCAGAAGGAATTAGGGCTCGCATAGAGGACTTTTTCGGCATTGCGGCCTTTAACTCCTATGGCCTTTCTGAAGTAAATGGCCCTGGAGTGGCCTTTGAATGTCCATATAAAAAGGGAATGCATATTTGGGAAGATGCCTACATTGTGGAGATTATAAATCCTGAAACCTTAGAACCCGTGCCTGAGGGAGAAGAAGGTGAATTGGTATTAACCACCCTTACTAGAGAAGGGATGCCCCTCTTAAGATACCGGACTCGGGACTTGACAAAATTCCTTCCTGGAACGTGCCCTTGTGGACGCACTCACAGACGGATTGATAGAATTACTGGTCGCACAGATGACATGCTCATTGTGAAAGGGGTAAACATTTATCCGATTCAGATAGAGCGAGTGCTAATGTCTTTACCTGAAGTCGGCAACAATTACCTTATTGAAGTTCACAAACAAGAAACAGGAGATGAGCTTCTAATAAAGGTAGAAGTAAAAACTGAAGTCTTTCAAGAAGACATGCGATATTTGGAAGGATTAAGGAAAAAAATTATCCATGAAGTTAGAGAGGAAATTCTAGTGACCCCTAAAGTAGAATTGGTAGAACCCAATTCTTTACCTCGCACCCAAGGAAAGGCTCAAAGGGTTGTTATCGTAGGCAAGCAATAAAAGGGAAAGTGCGAATATGGAAGAATATTTAGAAATTGTCAATGAGGAAGATAGGATTATTGGCTTGGGTAAAAGGTCTTTTATCCACAAAATCGGGGCCTTGCATCGGGCAGTTCATATCTTTGTATTTGATCTGGATGGCCGTTTATATCTTGGGAAGCGCTCTCAAAACAAGGATACCCATCCCTTGAAATGGGTCTCCTCGGCCTCTGGTCATGTGGATCCTAAAGAAACCTATGAAAAGGCCGCTTATAGGGAATTAAAAGAGGAATTGGGGCTTGAGCTACCTTTAAACAAGGTGTTTAAACTCAAGGCCTGCCCTCAAACCGAAGGAGAACATGTGGTAGTTTATCAAACCATCACAGTATTTGAGCCATTTCCCAACAGGGCGGAAATTGAAGAAGGAAGGTTTTTCTCTTTAGAGGAGATTTCTAAGCTGTTGACAAAAAGTCCAGAGATATTTACACCTAGCTTTAGATATATCTTTAAGTTATACAAAGAAAGATGCGTCGAATAATTTTATTTTTTCTGGTATTTTGGGAAGCAACATTAGCCTTTGCTCAACAACCAGGAGACTCAGTCCTGATTACTACCACATCCCAAGACAGACAGTCCTTAAATCTAGTCGTCTATAACCAAAACTTTGCCTTGGTTCAAGAGGTAAGAAAAGTAGAGTTGCCTTTTGGAATCTGCAACCTTTATCTAAAAGACATTCCTGCAAAAATTGAACCAGAAAGTGTGGTGGCCCGCTCCTTATTTGCCCCAGAGGGATTTCATATTTTATCTCAGAGGTATCTTTATCATCTCATCACACCCAAAAATTTGCTAAAACATTACGTAGGTAAAGAAATTGAGCTTTATTATGAAAATCCAGCTACAGGACGTAAGGAACTAGCTAAGGCTAAACTTCTAGCCTATGTTAATAATCAGCCTATTTGTCAAATAGGAGACAAAGTCTTCCTTCACTGCCCCGGGGAAATCATCTTGCCGTCTTTGCCTGAAGGACTTTTATCCTCCCCTACCCTTATGTGGCAGATAGACAACTCGGCTGAAGGAGAACATTTGATCCAGCTTTCTTACCTTGTCAAAGATATAAGTTGGCAAGCCAACTATATTTTAAACCTCACCCAGAAGGAAGCAGGAAGTCTCAGCGGTTGGGTCAAGATTGTAAATCAAAGTGGAGGAGATTATACCAACGCCAGAGTATATCTAATGGCTGGAAGGTTGCATGAGATAAAATCTCCCGCTCCTCTATATAAAACCAGAACCTTTGTTTCAGAAGAGGCCAAGAACGTTAAGCCAAGCTCCTTTTTTGAATATCGTCTTTATACCTTACCCCGGCCGCTAAATATCAACAATGAACAAACCACTCAAGTCCAATTTTTGGATAAAGAGAACATTTTTGTAAAACAAATCTTTTCATATCAAGGCAACAGCTACTACTACCGATCCTATTATGAAAATCCTATCAAGGGAAACAATGTAAATGTAGATTTGGAAATTGCCAACACCAAAGAAAATCAGCTAGGAATTCCATTGCCACCAGGTGAAATTAGGGTATATCAGCAGGACAAGGAAGGCAACTTCTTTTTGATTGGAGAGGACCACATTTCTCCTGTCTTGCCTGAAGAAATAATAAAACTCAACATGGGAGTGGCCTTTGACATCTTGGTTGAACGAACTCAAACGCTCTATCATCGCCTTTCCCCCTCTTTATATGAAATTGGGTGGGAAATTACGTTCAAAAATAAAAAGACTTATCCTATCACTATCAACGTAAACGAAGAAGTCCCTGGGGACTGGCAGGTAACAAACAGCAACTTTGAATACAAAAAGGCCAGTGCTCATATTTTAAACTTTGCCGTTCCTGTAGCCGCCCAGGGGGAAACTCAAATCAAATACACAGTAAGGGTAAAGGATTAATGCGCATTTTATTGACAAATGATGACGGCATTTTCGCAGCCGGGCTTTATAGTCTTTATTGCCAGTTTAGGGAACAACATGAAGTCTTTGTGGTAGCCCCTGAGAGCGAACAGAGTGCGGTAGGTCATGCCATCACTTTAAGCAATCCTTTACGGGTAAAAGAGGTATACCGTAATGGGGGGTTTTATGGTTGGGCAGTAAGTGGCACCCCAGCAGATGCAGTCAAAATTGCCGTAAATGAACTCTTGCCCTCGCACCCAGACCTTGTAATCTCAGGAATTAATCTGGGCCCAAATGTAGGCATAAATGTGCTTTATTCAGGGACGGTCTCTGCAGCCACTGAGGCAGCCTTTTTAGGCATTCCAGCCATGGCGATTTCCCTTGACACATATAGCAACCCTGATTTTGGCCCGGCCGCTGTCATTGCTGAAAGGCTTGCCTTGAGCATCCCAAGACTCAATCTGGCCCAAGGAGTATGTCTCAATGTGAATGTTCCTGCTCTTCCTTTAGAGAAAATAAAGGGAAGCCTTTTTACCCGTCAGGCCACGATTCCTTTAAGAGACAAATTTGAGAAACGGGTTGACCCTCGTAAGCGGGTATATTATTGGGAAGCAGAAGATGGTTTTGTGGCCAGTGCCGAACCAGGCACTGATATTCACACCTTAAGGCAGGGCAAAATCTCTATTACACCCATTCATTATGACCTTACTCATTCCGAGGCCTTAAAACTGCTCAAACAGCAGGAAGCGGACTTCTTAAAGTTAAGTAGGTAAGCAGTTGAGTAAGGTATCAACTCTGGGGAGAATGCAATTGTGTTTGTCAGAAATCTTTTTAAAATGGGACTTGTATTTGCGTGTTTCTTGATCTTAACGGGCTTCAGACCTGAATATCGCTTGGGAAATCCGAGTCCCTACAACTTTAAGGGAGAAAGACTATTTTTTCATCTCTACTGGACAATCTTTCATGTAGCCAATGCGGAAACAAAAGTAGAAAAAACCACCTTCCGGGGGCAGCCCGCCTATATGTTTTACGATACCGTCTCCACCGCTGGCCTGGCAATCCTCTTTAAGAGGATAAGGGATTGGGCAAAGGCCTTTTGGAATCCCATTGCCAACATACCCTTATATGTAGAAGAACACCAACAAGAGGGGCATTATCACAAAATGAAAACCTATGTGTTTGACTACACCCAAAAAATTGTTATTCATACCAACAGGGCCCCCAATAAAAAGCAAGGCCAGACTAAGATTAATCCCATTTTGGCACAATTATTCTGTGATGTCCACAGTGCCATGTATTTCTTCAGGAAATATGGCCGATTCAAAGTGGGGGAAACTACTATCTTTCCTATATGTACTGGCACCAAGTTTGCCAATGTAAAATTAAAGGTCATTGCCAAGGAAAGGATTAAAAGCCCCTGGGGTAAAGTAGAAGCCTTTAAAATAGAACCCTCGTCAGAGTTAAATGTCAAAGGTTTTTTTTCTAGAAAGGGCAAGGTTTACATTTGGATTAAAGCAGATGAAACTCGGATTCCTTTAAAGGTCAAGGCCAGAGTAAAAATCGGCTCTGTGCGAGCAATTTTAACCAAAGCGGTCTTAGAAAATGGGCAAAAAGGTGATCATCGCCGATAGCAGTTCCCTTATCCTGTTAACCAAGGTCAATCTGCTCTCATCCTTCTTAAACACCTTTGAGGTCATTGTGCCTCCAACTGTTTATCAAGAAATGACCTTCAAAAAACAACCTGATGGAAAAATGCTGGAGATGGGCTTTAAAAAAGGGCTTTACAAAATAGTTCCTTTGCCTCCAGAGCCACCTCAAATTTCTGGGTTAAAAGGGGGAGAAAAAGAAGTTTTGATTTTATTTCTTTCCCGTGGTGGAACGATTCTTACTGACGATGGAAGGCTAGCCTCTCTATGCCGCCGAGAGAAAATTCCCTACCTCAACGCCCTCACAGCCGCCATCAGCCTCTGGCAAGAGCACCAAATAGACTATGAAACCCTATATAAATCCCTTATAAAACTTATCAAACTGGGACGTTATAGCTACTGGGTAATCGCCTATGTAGAAAAGCTAATTGGGCAAAGCCTAAAACATCCGTCCCACCCGCAGCAACCACTTCTAAATAGGTAGGCTAAAAACGTGGGGAAGCCTAGAGAGGCGGTCATGAGCAGTAAAAAGTAAGGCTACCTTGAAAACATCTGCCATCTGTGCTATCCCCTTAATAGGGAGGTAAAAATGTGGGGTCTTTTTAGCATTTTCTTCTTTTTCTTTGGTATTGGTGCAGTTTTAGGTCTTCTCTATGCCCTTGCATGCGGTCTCCCTCTCATCTTTCGCTGCTTTAAAATCCTTTCTCTGGCCTTTCGTCAAGGCTGGCAATCCGGTGTTGCTCAATCTCAACTAACTCATTTATCTTCTGCGCCCAAAAGAAAAACTCGCTAATTTCCATATCCATTACTTCTCTGTATCCCCAGTTTGTGTAGTGGCTAATAATAATGGCTGTTTGGGCATAGTCGGCAAAGGGATATCAGCCATTACCTCATTCTGAAGCATCAGATATGTCCACTGCCTACCAGATGTATTAAAATGGAGTAAATATCCTACATATCTGGTAGCACAGGGACATTAACCCTGTCCCGTTGAAACGGGACGAACTACTACCTGCTATCCCTTAAAGGGACTCGCAGGATACTTTTTAAACTAGCCCTGTGAAATAAAAAAATATTTCACGGGGCAAGCTAACATGCAATCAAGTCTTGGGGACTTCATCCCTCTCTCACCGGTAACCCCCACCCCACATCCCTTTAATAACCCTAAAGGGACGGTCGTCTGCTACCGACCAATCCCGACCTCTTCGATTGTCAAAAGAGCAAAATTTCTTTTTTTTATATTTTACCACAACTTTCTAAATTTTGCTAGTTATATAATCAGGAAGTTCTAACTCTAAAATAGTCGTCCCTGAAAAACTCTGTTTTAGCTTCCAGCTAGTCCCAATTGTCTCTCATGTTGCTTATTTAAAACCAGGACAAAAAGAACAAATAAAAACCCTGCTACCTTCCGCATCCATTTTTTGAAGTTAAAGGCAGCAGCTGCTAGCATCAAATTGATGCTATCTCCTATACTCCCTTTAAGATAATTCCTAATAA
>JALWFG010000006.1 GCA_027038965.1 Candidatus Desulfofervidaceae bacterium
TCAGCAAGAATTTGTATAATTTTATCTGGTGGATATTTTGTTGGTTTCATAATAATACCTCCTTTTTCAAAAATTTTACACAAAATTACCCTTTTTGACATTCCAAAAAATGGGGGGCAGGTCAGATGCATTTTAAAAAAACGGATGTTCAGGTTCAAATTAGGTTGATTATTCGTGTAAATAATGCCATAAAAGTTGAGAACTTATCTTTGAAAAAGGCAAATTCGGATGCGGATTATAATCAAGTGGATAAAAGATGGGTTGAGTTTTATAAAAAAATGTGGCACTTTGATGATGGAATTGCCTTAGCTTTAAAATTATTTACTGGCGAAGTGAATCCATCAAACCATCCAGAAATGTTGCAAGTTAGTTTATTTCAGTTAAGAGATACCCGACGAGTATTTGTCCTGCACCCCTAGGGGTGCAGGACATATTATTGTAGGAATAGTAATACATCTCATCTGGAAATGATAACATTTTTCCACCGACTTTTCAAATTGTTTCGCAATATTCATCCTGCCAGATGCTGTATAAAATTCCAAACATCGTTGAAAATTTGTAATGGCTCATCCAGAAAAGAAAAGGGTAGATAATATGAACACAAGAATTTCAAAAGCTGCAAACCCATGGTGGTTTTTTGCTCTTGCTCTTGGTATTTCATGGTTTTTCTGGATGTGGGTTATATTGTTAGATTGGAATGTTTTTACATTTCCTGCAATACTTTTCGGTGCTTTTGGTTTGTTTGGCCCTGCAATTGCAGAAATCATACTAATTTCTCGCGCTCACGATAAAGAACAATGGCGGGATTACTGGCAACGTGTATTTGACATCAGACGGATTGGTAAAAGATGGCATTTAGTAATTTGGATTACCTTTCCTGTATTGAACGCTCTTGCCCTTCTGTTAAGCGTTCTTGCAGGCTCATCTTTACCTGTATTTGAAACTGCCAAAAATTTGTTATCCGAACCCTGGAGAATTTTTCCATTTGCAATTTTCATCTTGCTTTATGGTCCATTACCGGAAGAGCTGGGCTGGCGTGGTTATGCTCTGGATGGGCTGCAAGCGAAGTATAATGCACTTCTCTCAAGTCTTATTCTTGGCGTGGTATGGGCATTGTGGCATGTTCCTCTTTTCTTTATGAAAGGACAATGGCAGCATGATGTGTTAAAATTTGGCACAATGGATTTTTGGACATTCATTTTTAGTCCAATCATTCTTTCAATCTTGTTCACATGGATTTACAACAACACCAACCGCAGCACTTTATCAGCAATCCTCTTCCATTTCATGATTAATTTTAGTGGGAATCTTATTCCATTAACTGAACAAGGTAGACTCTATACCTTAATACTAACTGCTATTTTATCAGTGATAGTAATAGCCGTTTTTGGACCGAAAACTTTGGCCCGGCAGAATAGGAAAAGATGCAAAAATTCTATGGAATATAAGGGAACCATAAAGCGTTTTTTTGGCAAGGGGACTTACCCACCTCTGCTGTCGTTTTGGTTAGATTTCCCTTTACGCAGGCTCATTATTTCCCCCGAAAAGCTGTCAAATCGCCTTCATCTAAAAAAAGATTCACGGGTGCTTGAAATAGGTCCGGGTTCTGGTTACTTTAGTGTTGAAGTTGCACGGCGCATCCCGCAAGGACATTTAGAATTGTTTGACCTGCAAAAAGAGATGCTTAAAGAAGTACGTCTAAAGTTTGAAAAAGCGAGATTGCATAATGTGGGATTTATCCAAGGAGATGCCACAAATCTTCCCTTCGGGGAGAATGCGTTTGATGTTGTCTTTCTTGTTGCAGTTTTAGGTGAGGTGATAGATCCAGAAGTATGCCTTCAGAGCATTTATAAAGTCCTCAGACCCTCAGGTCTTCTCTCTATTACTGAGCAACCAGGAGACCCTGACTTCTTACCTTTGCCGGTTGTCCGTTTGTTGGCTGAAAAACAGGGGTTTGAATTCGTCGAGAGCTATGGCAAGAAAAAGAATTATACTGCGAACTTTAGAAAGCCTAATCAAATGAGCAAGAGTAAATTTACAGAGGGATAGATATGAGTAAAGAATCTTTTGGCGGGGTTCGGAACTCTGCGGTTGCTTCGCAATCTTGCCCTTCGGGTCATATAACTGCGGATAAAAGGCTTCGCTACGCTTCGCCTAAATCCTCTTGCTCGGACTTCAGATACCCGCCAACCGTTATATGACATAGCTGCCTTGCTTGGAGAAAGTTTTTTAAACAATTAAAACTGCATGATGACTATGAAAGACAAAAACTTATTATTTGAATGTTTGGTAATGGGGCTTGTTTTGGTTAGTGGGTTGTGGATCTTGATTTACCCAATTTATTCCCAAACCCAGGAAGTAAGCCCTGTTAGAACCAAAACTATAAGTTTAAAAGAAGCCTGCGTTAAGGCTGCTATTCGTGGAATTGAGTTGGATATGGAAAGACTCCAAAAGTGGCTTGAGATACCAAAGGGAAAGTTGACCGAAGGCGCTGCACCAAGGAAAAGAATTAAATCCCGGCTAAATCAATTGAAAGTAGAGTTAGAGAAGTATAAAAGCATCCGATTACAAGACTATGAGCTTCCTGATAAAAGAGAGGTTATAGGGTGGATTAATCAGCCCTGCACAGAGAATACAATATTGCAGATAGAAGGCATGAGCAGGTCAGGGCCTTTTTATCATATTGTGGGCATCAAAGGAGGAAATTATAGCGTTATCAAACCCCAAATTAAGTATAGAATGGCTATTTATTTGGTATATCCGAGATATTATCCATTTCCCAGTTACTATATCTACCTGGCCGCTTTCTGCCCTTTAACCAGCACATAAAAGGAGGGCATAAAAAGGAGTGACATCAGAATGGCAAAGCCCAGTCCTCCCATGACGGCAATGGCCAGTCCTTGAATGATTTCAGTGCCGGTGCCAATGGCCAGGGCAATGGGGAGAAATCCCCAAAAGTCGGCCATCATGGTCATCAAGATGGGCCTCATCCGAACCGCACAGGCCTTAAACAGCACCTGGGCCTCAGTGCCCTTCCCTTTCAACCCCTTTTGAAACTGGGAAAATATGAGGATACCATTGTTTAGCACAATGCTTAAAACGATAAGCATGCCCATAAATGAGGTAACATCCAAAGGGCGGCGGGTAAGCATAAGGGCAAGAAAGACGCCGAAGAGGGAAAGGGCCGTGCCGGTAATTACTGCCAAGGCAATCCTCAGGCTGGAGAATTGCAAGATAAGCATGATTAATACAATAAGCACGGCGGCAACGATGATAAAGGTTAATGTTTTAAAGGATTTTTGCTGTTCTTTGTAAAATCCTGTAATTTGAACGCCAATGTTTGGAGGTAATTGCATTTGAGAAAGGACATTTTTTATATCCTTTACCGCCCCAGTTAGGTCATTTCCTGGAATTCTAGCGGTGACCAAGGCCATTGGAACAAGGTTTTCGTGGGTCACTTCAGGGGTATGCCTCCTTAGTTTGACATCGGCTACATAGGAAATGGGGATATACTCACCTGTTTTTGGGGCATAGATCAAAAGTTTGTGCGTGAGATAATCAATGGGATCACTTAAATCCCTTTGGGTGATGAGCCTGAGTTTAATGATCTGCTCCCCCTGAATAACATTGCCCACCACCTTCCCCCAGAAGGCAGTCTTTATGGTCTCGCTTACCTGTTTTGGAGTTATTCCATAAATGGCCTCGGCTTCTGGTTTTGCCCTTACCACCAATTGAGGTCCGGCAAAGGTGGTTTTTAAATTGACCTCCACTAGGCTGGGGACATGACGGAGTTTATGGCACAATTTTTGTCCCCAGGCAATGAGTGCCTTGGGGCCTGCCCCAAAGAGCTGGACCTTTATAGGGGCCTCTTCTCCCATAATATCTCCTAGCCTGTCTTCCAATACCTGAGATAGGTCAAATTCTTCCAGATTGGGCACCTTTTCATTTACCCGCTTTCTCACCTCTTCCATGACTTGAAAGACGCTCCTTTTGCGGTGCTTCTTCAATGTAACCAAAAAGTCACCCACGTTATCCGCTGTCCGCGGATGGGCCAAACTGTTCCCAATCCTTAAAGAGTAATGGTCAACTTCAGGGATGGAATTGAGTATTCTTTCTATGATTTGGGTCTCCTTTATGGTTTGCCTTAAAGAAGTGCCTACAGGGGTAACAAAATCCAAGACAAAGCTACCCTCATCCCATTTGGGGAGCAAGGTAGAGGGCAGACTGCGATACATCACAATGCTTGAGCCCCCCAAGATCAACATCGCTGGAATAGTCCACCAAGAATGTTTAAATCCCCATCGCAGCAGGTGAAGGTAGCTGTGTTTAAATCGTTTGTATATTTTGCCTTCAGGCCGTGCCTTTTCTTTGGCCGAAAATGCCAAATAGGCCAAGACTGGAGTAAGGGTAATGGCCAAAAGCTGAGAGGCAATAATGGCCACGGCCAAGGTAATGGCCAACTGCCTGAAGAATATGCCTACAATGCCAGATAATAACACCAAGGGGACAAATACCATAACTGAGGTCAGAGTGGCCAAGGTCATGGGCAACATCAAGTCCTTTGAGGCCTCAATGATGGCGCTCTTTTTATCCTTCTCATGTCGCAAATACCGCTCTATGTTTTCTATTACCACCACTGCATGGTCCACAATGGCAGCAACTGAGGCGGCCATCCCTCCTAGGCTGAAGATGTTAAAATCCATATGCAACAGCTTCATGATGATTACTGCCATGAGCAGGGCCACAGGAATGACCAAAATGGTAAGAAAGGATATCTTGGCCTGTCTTAAAAACAAATAGATAATACTCAAGGTGATTAATGCGCCCAAAATAATGGCATCGCGAATGCTATGCACAGACATCTTGACAAAGTCAGAAAGGTCATACCACTTGACAATCCTTACTCCTTGAGGCAGGGTCTTTTGCAATCCCCTTATTTCACGGTCCACTAGGGTGGCTACCTTTACGGCATTGGCCTTGGGCTGCCTGAGTAAGTTGAATAAAACGGCATTTTTATAATGGTCAACGGCCACATATTTAAGAATAGGGGCATGTGATTCAACCACGGTGGCAAGACTGCCTAGAGGCACAAATCCGCCATTTTGTAAGGGGATTTTTATGTTTAATATGCCTTCTAAGTCCTTTGGCCTTTGGAGGAACAAGATTAAATATTCCTTTTTGTGGTCATACACCAAACCAGGGGATTCAACGATGTTTTGCCTTTGAAGGGTCTGTTTGATGCGGGTCAAAGAAAGGTGATAGGCATTGAGTTTATCTGCTGCCACCACGATGTGATATTCCCTCCACCTGCCTCCCCGCATTTCGGCATCGTAAACCCCATCTATACCCAGAATCACCGGTCTTATCTTGTAATAAAACAGCTCTGTCAATTTCTCTTTGGAGATTTTGTTTGAGGCCAGGGCATAGCCGGCAATGGGATAGGCACTTGGGGTAATCTGTTTCACCACTACTTGAGCAGAAGGGGGCAAGGCATTTCTCACCTCGGCGATGCGAGACTGCACTAATTGATAGCCGCGATAGGGATTTACATTCCAATTGAAAAAGACATCTATGTCGGTGCTACCCACCCCGGTAGATGAGACTACCTTACGCACCCCCTGAACGGATTTGGCGGCCTCTTCTATGGGTTTGGTCACTTGAATAAGCATTTGCTTGGTAGGCAAATAGCCGCAGGAGACGCTGATAAATACCCTGGGAAAAGAAACATTGGGGAACACGGCTTCAGGCATTGTGGAAAGAAGATAACCGCCTGTCAGGGCAGCAATGATGGCCAACAGGATAAATCCCAAGGTATTATGGAGGACATACCGATAAAATCCCTTTATTTGAGAATATTCACCCTCGTCTTGTCTGTTAATAAATACGCCCCTTCTGTCACCACCCATTCGCCACCCTTTATGCCAGAAGATATGATTATATCTTGACCATTATCATATAGGATGGAAACATGCCTAGCCTCGGCCTGGTGTCTTTTAACAATAAACACCGTGGGCGCACCTCGTGTCATAATCAATGCCTGTTTAGGCAGTTTGATACCCTTTACGATGCCCTTGATGATCTCTACCCTCACCCTTTCTCCAGGGGCAAGCTGGGATTTAGGAACGACGATGGCCTTTTTGAAACCTGATTGATTGCTTTGATAGATGACCGTTTTTACTTCTCCCAGAATAAGGCCCTCTTGGGCCCAAATCTTGGCCTTGTCCCCCTTCTTTAATTTGACACTTAAAGGGATAAAGGCCTCAACATAGCCATTTTGAGGGCTTACGACTTCACATACGGCCTTGGAGGCATCTACGTATGTGCCTATACTAACCAGTTTATCTACATAACCCGCTACCGGTGATTTTATTTTCATATAGGCCAGCCTTTGGATCATGCCCTGACGCTTGACCTTCAAAACCGCTATATCGGCCTTGAGCCTCTGGTATGCCGCTTGAGCCTTTAACCGCTCTAGGCGAGAAATGATCCCTAGACGATAGAGCTTCTTGTTTATCTCCCATTGGGCCTTGGTCTGATTGAGCAGGGTTTGCAATGCCCTTATTTGGGCCTCAAGCTGTCTTAATTTGCTTCTTAAAAGGGTGTCATCTAATTGGGCGATGACTTGGTTTATCCTTACATACGCACCCGTTTTTACCTCTAAACGCTTGATAATTCCTGAAATGAGGGGGTGAATAACCACACTCTTGGGACTTACTACTTGGCCAAAGGTGGTAAATGACACTGGGATGGCAGAAAACTCCGCCTTTACTACCTTTACATCAACCATGGCCTGCCCTGCGGCAATGGCCTTTTGGTAAAAGGCAAGGGCAAAGAAAAAGGTTAATCCTAAAATGATTGTGCGTTTCATGGTTGCACCTCGGCGTATAACCTAGGAGAAGAAATGGCCTGAAGCACGGTGAGATAGTAATGGGTATAACTTAGGGCAGAAAAATATGCCTTTTTAAGCTGAAGTAGATTTTGGTGGGTAAGAAGCAGGGTATTTAAATCCACTCCGCCTGTTTCATATCCCTGATGAAGACGATTAACGACGTCTTCCAAATCTTTAAGGGCGTTTTTGTAAGTAAGTAGCTTTTGTTTAGCCGCTATGTAGTTGTAATAATTGCGACGCACAAAATCCCTTAATGCCAGTTCCTGTGCCCTGGCCTGGGCCAAAAGGCTCAAATATTTCTCCTGATGAGAAAGCAACTTCTTTTTCCGACCTGGGTCAAATAGGTGAGAAGAAAGCCCCACCATAAAATCCCATTGGTTACCATTACCTGCTGGGTCTTGATTGATTTGATAACCCACTCCCAGGGTAAGGGTAGGTATCCATTCCCTCTTTATGGCCTGAAGCATAGACATTTCTGCCCTGGCCTTTAAACGCCAGGCCTTTATTTCTGGGGCAAGGTGTAGGGTCTGATTTTCCAACTCCTTTAAGTTTAACTCTGGAAATGTCAGCGTTTCCTTCAAGCTGGCCTTTATTCTGGGACTGAACCCGCAGATGAGTTTGAGCCTGCTGGCCGCAATGCTCCTCTGGGCCTGAGCGGCCAAAAAACAGCTCTGTGCCTTGGCCAGGGTGCCTTTCAGCCTGAGCACATCTACATAGGCCCCACCACCTGCCTTATATCTCTGCTTGGCAACGGTCAACTCCTTTTGGGCCCAAACAAAGTCCTCTTGGGCAATAAGGACCAATTGGTTGGCATAAAGGTAGTCGAAATATGCCCTGGCCAGCTTTAGAAATAACCCCCTTTTACCCCTTTCAACCAAAAGGGCACTGGCCTTGGCCTCCTGTCTAAGGCCCTTGATGCGATAACGGTCTTTGCCAAAAATATCAATGGCATCGGTAAGCCCAAAATCCGTAAAATTGTATTCATTGACCAGCGTAGGTGATATGCGCTGATAATTGGTGGTCAGGGTGAGTTGGGTCCATCTGCTTCTTTTGGCAGCCAGATAGTCATCTGCTTTCGCCTTATACCTGTGCGTCAAGACCCTCATTTCTGGACTAGTGCTTAAACTCTTTGTATAGAGCTTCCACAGTTCATCGGCTGCCGCTACTTGAGATAAACAGAACAGTATCATGGTCGTAAAAAGTAATCTAAGCGTCATTTATCCAACCTTATTAAAACCTACCAATGTCATAAATGGCCAATATTTCCTGAAGCCGTACGGTAATTTCTTGAGAAATGGCAGGTTCACCAGTAATCGGCCTGATATTTCCTGAATTTGTAAGCAATTCTGGCAAAGACTTCCCTATAAATTGATTTAAAAAGGCATCTGTAACGAGGGGCTTATGGTCTTTTAGGACGTTTTTAACCACGGTAATTTTATCAATGTCGTCACCATCAATCCAAACAAGCATTTGTAGCCTACCGCAGGGTGTTTGTTGGGAAATAGGGAAAACCTCTGCCCTTTCTCCCAGGTTTATTTTGACCCTACCTACCTTTTTTGTCTCGGCCTGATAAAAATAACTAAGCCCTTGGGGATAATACTTTAGGGGATGCCCCAAGAGGTCTTTAACCCTTGCCCTTTGGGCTGGAGTAAGGGCCAAATATCCCTTTTGATAACCCTGCAATTCATTTAACCCACCCCCCTTTTGAGAGGGTTTAAAGGTAGCACAACTGGTCAAGGCTATGATTAACAAACACCCTACAGATTTAAAAAAAACGCTCTTTTTACTCATTGTTAACCTCCTAAAATTCCTCTTATCTCCTGCTGCCTTTTTTAGTAAGGCAATAATTGTGCCACTTCAAAAATGACCAGATACTCTGGATTTAAAGCAAGGGGGATAGACTTTATGTCTACAACTCTTGCGTGGGTATGCAAAAAATTGCATGGTTGGGTAGGTGAGATGGTGAGTGGTTAAGGAGATTTATGGTATTATCTGGACCAATGGCATATTTATTGCTTGAATAAATACCAGACCTCAAAATAAGGAGAGCTTGTTATGCACTTTAAGAAACAAACGTGGAGTTTCACAGTTATCATTGTTGTTTTGGTTTGTGGGATTTCCCAGCCGGCCTGGACATTTGAATATAAGGACACCGTGGAATCAGACCTTCACCAAACTAAAACTATTCTTACAAAAGATAATTTATTAAAGGCAGGACTCTTTACCGGACTCTTTTTATCCAGTATGGCCTTAGATAGACCAATAAAAAATGTGGTTAAACACAACCAAAGTGCCTCTCTAAAACAGATTACAGATGTAACCAATCAGTTTGGTAATGGCTGGTGGACATTCCCCTTTGTTACGGGTCTTCATCTGATTGGACGGGCTACAAAAAATGAAAAATTGGCAGAGGCATCCTTTACAGCCATGGAGTCATTCTTTGTGGCAGGGGCATTTTGTAGCCTTGGCAAATTGGCCTTTGGACGGGCTCGCCCTTCAGTAAACGATTCACCTTTTCATTTTAAGCCCTTTCAGGGGTATAAGGCCGGTTGGAGCAGCCTTCCTTCAGAACATGTTACTGTGGCCTGGGCAGTGGTAACTCCTTATGCCGTTTATTATCATCAGCCGTGGCTTTATTTGTTGCCAATTTCAACAGCGGCTGCTAGAATTTATAAAAATGCCCATTGGTTCTCAGACACAGTTTTGGCAAGCGGAATCGGATTTGGCACCGCCTATTTGTTAAGCAAGTGGCACATAAACGCAAAGAATAGCCGGGTTGCCGTTATCCCCTTGCCTCAAGGCATCTGTTTAAATATTAAATTTTAATATAAACCATGAAAAAAACACATTTTTCTCTCATTGCCAAATTTAGCCTGATTATCTTGCTGATATTGGGCCTGGCCATTTCCTTTTTTTATTATCGTGAAGAAAAAAGGGAAGAAATGGCCTATCAGCGACACATGGAAAAAGAGATTCAGTTAATGGTGAGTTTGCTTACAAAAAACAGCTCTCCTGCCCAAATGCAGTCTTTATTGGACGAAGTGCACAAATGCTGGGGTAAAGTCCTGCACATTCAAGTAATAGATAGCCATAGAAGGATTGTTGCCTCTACGCAAAGAGGAGAAATAGGACAATCGGTTAAAACAGACCCTAAACAGGTATTGTCCTTTAAATTGCAGTCTCAGGACTTGAATGAACAGGTGTTTTCTTTTCCCATAAAGACGCCATCCTTTGAAGGCACTATAAGGGCATACATCGTCCCAGCGGATGTTTATGAGGAATATTTAAAAGACAAGGCCGAACGGCGCAATGAGGCCATTTTGACCTTTATTGTTGCTTTAGCCGTGCTTATGGCCCTTACTTATGTTGTTGTGACCAGATATGAGAATACCTTTATAGCCAAAACGGCTGAAAGGCTTAGAGCAGAGAATGAAGTGATGACAGAAAAGATAAAACAAAGTGAACGCCTAGCAGTGTTGGGACGCATGGCCGCCAGTCTCGCCCATGAAATTCGCACCCCTCTGACTTCCATTAAAAATCTGGCCCAGTTGTTAGAAGAAGAACATAACGACCCGGTGTTCAGAAGGGAGTTTCAAGAGCTCGTTATAAGCGAAGTAGAAAGGATAAACCACATTATCAGGGCCCTTTTGTCCTATGCCAAGCCCCTTAAATTGCAAAAAAACAAGATAAGGCTGGACAACCTTATAGAAGAGGCCCTGGATGGTTTGAAAGAGACGGGGCAAATGGGAAAGGCCAAGGTGGAAAAGGTGTTAAGGCCCATAGAAATACAGGCCGACAAGGACCTGATCAAGCAAGTACTGGAAAACATCATTCTTAATGCCTGTCAGGCCATGAAGGGAGAAGGGTTCCTAAATATTCGCCTCAATCAAGAGGGACAAAATGCGGTCATTGCGATCAAAGATAGCGGAGGAGGCATTCAAGAAAAGGATAAACCGCATATCTTCACACCCTTTTTCACCACCAAGGCAAAAGGCACTGGTTTGGGGCTGGCCTTGTGTGAAAAGATTATCACGGCCCATGGAGGAAAGATTGAGTTTGATTCCCAAACAGGGGTGGGAACAACCTTTTATATTTATCTGCCAAAGGGGTAGCACATGAGGACTTTATTAATTGTGGATGACGATGAGGCCATTCGGCGCTCCTTGGCCATTTCCTTTCGGAGGGAGTTTCAAATTTTAGAGGCCGCCGAGGGAAATGAGGCATTGGAGATAATTAGAGAAACCCCGATAGATATAGTGCTTTTGGACCAAAGACTGCCCGATGCAGATGGGACAGAGGTGTTAAAAGAGATAAAAAGGCTGTCTCCAGAGGTGCCAGTCATCATGCTCACTGCCTATGGCACGGTAAAATCCTCGGTAAAGGCCATGAAATTGGGTGCCTTTGATTATATTGAAAAGCCTTATGACATTGAGGAAGTAAAGCTTACCATAGCCAATGCCTTAAAACTGCGGATGCTAGAGGAAGAAATAAACCATCTGAGATTGGAGCTTAAAGAGAAATATGCCTTAAGCGGCATTATTGGTAAAAGTAAGGCCATGCAAGATGTATTTCGCCTGATTAAAGACATTGCCCCTTTAGATATTACCGTGCTTATTACCGGTGAGACCGGCACCGGGAAGGAATTGGTTGCTAGGGCCATTCATTACAACAGCTCACGCGCAAACGGGCCCTTTGTAGCCGTAAATTGTGCCGCCATTCCAGAGAACCTTTTAGAGAGCGAGCTCTTTGGCTATGAAAAGGGGGCCTTTACCGGGGCGGTCAAAAGAAAGAAGGGGAAAATAGAACTGGCTGAAAGGGGCACCCTTTTCTTGGATGAAATTGGGGACATGCCGTCTGAGCTTCAGGCCAAGCTTCTGCGCTTTTTAGAAGATAGAACATTTGAACGCTTGGGCGGAGAAGAAAATATCAAGGCCAATGTCCGGATTGTAGCAGCCACAAATCAGGACTTAACCTTGGCCATTAAAGAAAGGAGATTTCGGGAAGATTTGTATTTTAGGCTAAACACCGTTACCATTTATCTTCCCCCATTAAGGAAACGTCTAGAAGACATTCCTCTTTTAGCAGAACACTTTGTTCAGCAATACAATCAAAACTTCAAGAAGGATGTTAAGGGTATTTCACCAGAGGCCCTTTCTCTTCTCATGCAATACGATTGGCCAGGAAATGTGAGAGAGCTAAAACATGTGATTGAGCGGGCCGTGGCCCTATGCCGAGGAGAAATGGTTACACCAAAAGACCTGGCCTTAGAACCAAAAGAAGAATTAGGAGAGGAGATTTACGACCTAAACCGCATTCTAGAAAGGCATGAAAAGGCCGCTATTAAAAAGGCCCTTATGCAAACCGGGTATAACAAAACAAAGGCGGCTCAGCTTCTGGGTATTAGCCTGCGCTCTTTGCAATACAAGGTGAAAAAGTATGGATTGTAAAATGCCTAGATTAGATAATTGGGTTAGAAAGTGAGGAAGAAGGAGATAAATTTTAAATGAAAAATCTTTTTTGGTGGGGCCTTCTGTTTTTTTGTTGTGCCTGTGCTGTGTACCACCCTGCCCCTTTGACAGAAACGAGGGTTAACCAGGCCCTGAAGTTGCCCCCTAAAAGGGTACTTAGTCTTAAGGCCAGTTTGATTAAACACCCTTTGCTTAAACCCGTAAAAATAGATTTTAACCAAGGCCTTACCCCTCAAGGAATAGCGGTTTTGGCAGTCATTCTTAATCCCCAATTGAGAAGGCAGAGGGATAGGCTGGGTATTGCTTATGCCCAATCGATTGAGGCAGGGCTTTTGCCCAATCCAGAATTTTCTCTGGATATGGAATTTCCTACTGGAGGAGAAACTCAAAATGTGGTGAATGGCTATAATGCGGGAATTAGTTTTGGCCTTAGAAGGCTTTTAACTAGACACCTTTATAGAAAGGCTGAAGGATTAAGGTATAAGGCAATTCAACTTGATATTGCTTGGAAGGAATGGCAGGTGGCCGAGGCGGCCAAGTGTCTTGCTTACAGACTTATCTTTTTGAGAAGGCAACTTGGTCTTTTAATAGGCCATTTAAAAGTGTATAAAAAATTTCTTTCAGGGCTTAAAAACGGCCTTGAAGGTGGTTTTGTTACTTATAATCAATATCTCGCCGAGATAAATCAATTTAATGATTTAATTAAAAGGCAAGAGGACTTAAAAAAGAAAATTTCTGAAAGTGAGCTTAGGTTAAAAGCCCTTATAGGATTGCCCCCTGATTTTAGACTAAAACTGGTATGTCATCCTGAAAATCTTAAGCCAGATGTCAAACAAGTTATCACTTCGAAGTATCACTTAGAAAACAGGCTTGATTTGGTGGGGTTAAAACGACTCTACGAGGCCCACGAAGCCCTTTTAAAGGCCACTATAGAAGGACAGTTTCCTTCGGTTTCCCTTAACTTTGCTCAAGCAAGAGATGTTGAAAATGTCTATGCAGTAATTCCAGGGATTTCTGTCAGTCTGCCCATTTTTAACCGCAATCAGGCCCAAATTGCCCTAAAAAAGGCTGAGAGAAAGGCCGTTTTTGATGAATATCTAAATCGATTATATAAGGCTCAGATGGACATTAAACGGCTTACTGCCAATATTGCCTGGATTGCTAGGGCCATAGAGACCGAACAAGCTATCCTTGCCAAGCTTAAACCTGTCCACAATGCCGTTTTAAAGGGCCTAAGCACTGGCAGATGTAATGAGATGGAACTTATATCCATAAAGGGTCAAATTTTTAGAGAAAAGATGAGGGTTTTGTCCCTAAAGGCTGCCTTAATGGAAAATTTGGTGGGCCTTGAACTTGAAAGTGGGCATCCCTTAGGAAATATATAGGAGGCCTAGATGAAACACCAAACAAAAGCCATTCTGCTTATCATAGGCCTTGTGGCAGTTGTGGGAATGGCAACATGGTTGTCATTAAGCCCTTCCATCCAAATTCAAACTGGCCATTTATCAACCCCGGCAATCCCCAAAGGCTTTATTCAATTCGGACATCCTGTTCGTAAGTCTTTTACCAAAACCATTACCGTCTGGGGCCGTGTGGAATCCATAAATGCCGTATCTGTCGTTGCCCTTGAGGCGGGAGAAATTACCCGTATTTATCATGAAGTTGGAGATAGGGTCAAAAGGGGCACTCCCCTTTTTAAGATAGGTGGCAGGAGACTGGAAAAGAGGATTTCGTCCTTGAGCCAACAAGTAGGCTTGCTCAGAGAGGCCCTCCAAACAGCCAAGGCAAATCTCATTTCCCAAAAAGAGGCCTACAAAAGGCACTTAGTAAAGATAGACCAGATCTTTGGTCTCAAAGAAAAGATAAACCGCCTCCAGAAACAGCTTATGGAACTTAAGACCAATTTAGAGATGCTGAAGGCGGCTCAAACAATCACATCTCCATTAGATGGCATGTTGACCCAAAGAAAGGTAGGTCTGGGGCAAATGGTGAGTCAGGGAATGCCCTTGGCCCAAATAACCGATGTGACCCATTTGAGGATCAGGGCTTGCCTTTTTGGATTACCCCTTTCAGACCTCCAAAGACTTCACCACAAAAGGGTAATAATAGAGGGAAAACTTTTAGGCCGAGTAGATAGGGTCTTGCCAGAAAGGACATCCGACGGGGGCACTCTCATCTGGATTACGGCCCCAGGGCTTGAAAGGCAGTTTTGCCTGGGAGAAATCGTAGGCTGCCAGATTACCTTGAGCAGTAAAAAAGGCCTTTTTGTCCCTGAGACTGCTGTTATCTTTACCGACCACCACGCCTTTGTATTTGTAAGAGATAAGATGGGTGTCCACCGGCTTGAGGTTAAAACTGGTGAGGAGCAAAACGGCCTGATAGAAGTTACTTCTGCCAACCTCAGGCCTCAAAATGAAATTATGACTCAGGGGGCCTATGAATGTTTTTATCGTTATTTTTCTAGGGCCTTTAAGGTGGCCGACTAGACTCAAGGAGGAAGGTTTTGAAGAAGACACTTCGTTTTTTAATAGACAATTCCATAGCCATAGTGATTGTAGTTGTTATTTTTATAGGCCTTGGTCTGCTGTCTATAAACCACATGCCGGTTGATCTTTTCCCAAAGATGGATATTCCAGTGGTAAATATTATCACCCATTACCCCGGGGCCTCGGCCAAGGATATGGAAGTGATGATTTCAACACCCGTAGAAACAAAAATGATGAGCCTTCCCAATGTCAAACGAGTATCCTCTAGTTCGGCCCAGGGGCTTTCTATGGTTACGGTTGAGTTCAATTGGGGCACTTCAGTGCTTGCGGCCCGACAGTTAGTTCAATCAAAACTCGGGGAATTGGCAGGTATTTTGCCCCAAGGCGCTATTCCAAGAATCGATAACATAGGTACCAGACTTCAAGATGTTTATGGCTTCGTTGTCTATGGAAGTGATTTGGACAAACTTTATAACATCACCAGATATCAACTAGCAGGAAGGCTTATGAAGATAGATGGTGTGGCCTCGGTGGCCATCATCGGCGGAGATAGAGAGGCGATCAATGTCAATATATCTTCTAAAAAGTTAAAGACCTTTCATGTGAACCTTAAAGAGATCATAAATGCCCTTAAAAGTTGCAATAAAACAGTGGTTATCGGATATATAGATAGGGCTTCAAGGGAATATGTCATCAGAGGAAATGGTGCTTTAAGAGATATTAAAGATATTGGTGACATTCCCATAAAGTCAAATGGAATTTCTCCCATTTTTCTTAAAGATGTAGCCATCATAAAGAAGGGCATTGCCCCTAAGCATTACACCATCCATGGCGATGGACAGAAGGTCCTAGCAGTTATGGTCAGGAAACAACCGGGGGCAAGTTCTATTAAGGTAGTAGAAGCCGTTAAGTCTAAACTGAAGGCCTTAAAGGCATTGTATCCGGCCTCTACCCGCATCAAGACCTATTATGACCAGTCGGAAATCATTACTGAATCGAGAAGGGAGATTACCAACGACTTGATTATAGGTTCCTTATTGGTGTTTTTGGTCTTGTATTTATTTTTGGGCAACCTGAAACCAACCCTCATTGTGGCTGGCACCATACCCATCACCTTTATTACTAGCCTTTATTTAATGCACCTTTTAGGGTTGAGCCTTAATGTTATTACCATGACAGCCTTGGTGTTGGCTATCGGCATGATTGTAGATGACGCCATTGTGGTTACCGAAAACATTTACCGGCACAGCCTTATGGGAGAAGATACCAGGGTAGCTAGTATAGAAGGCACCTTAGAAATTGCTGGCCCCGATGCCTCGGGTACATTCACTACCATCGCCGCCTTTTTACCCTTATTGGTCGTAAGTGGCATTATCTCTATTTTTATAAGACCCTTTGGCTTGACTATCAGTCTTTCCCTATTGGTTTCTTTAATCCTTTCCTTAAGCTTGGTGCCAGTCTTATTTTCAAGGGCTAAAATCAGCCCTTTAGATAATAACTACTTGGGCCTTAAAATGATTACCCACCTCCAAAATCTTTTAAAAAGGGTTCTTAAATGGTCTTTTAAACATAAATATATCGTGGTATTCTTGGCCGCGCTTTCTCTGATAACATCTGGATTGGCGTTTTTCTCAGGCAGGGTTTCCTTGTTGCCACCGATAGATGAAGGGGCCATTTTGATAGAATACATCATGCCTCCAGGCACCTCCCTGAAGGAAAGTGACCGAATAGGAAATCTTCTTGAAAGACTGGCCATGAAAAATCCCAATGTGTTGACGGTTTACCGAAGAACGGGCTCTCCGAAGCAAAGCTATATGATAGAAGGTGTTAATCGGGGTGAGCTGATGATAAAGCTCAAACCCAAAACCGCTCGTAGCGAGGATGTAACCAAAATTATAAATGAATTAAAAAAGGCCTATTCTCAAATCAAAGGTGTAGTCTTTTTATACCACCAACCCACTCAAGAAAATATAGACGAGAGCTTTTCTGGATTGCCGGCCCTTTTTGGGGTAACGATTTATGGAGATGACTATCAAAAGCTAATTGCCCTTTCGCAAAAGATAGAAAAGACGATGAATAAGATGCCGCAGTTAAATAATATTGTCAACAATATCAAATTTAAGGTCCCCCAATTAACCGTTAGGCCTGATTACACGAGGCTTTCATTTTATCACTTGAGCCCGGCCGAGCTATTCAACACCTTGAAGGCTGCCAATTGGGGGCTGAAAGTTACAAGTATTATTAAACACAACAGAGAAATTCCCGTATTTGTAAAAATACCCGTTTCAAGCCATTCCCTGAGAAATCTTAAAAATCTTTTCATTGTAGGTGTCCAAGGACAAGAGATACCTCTTTTTGAGGTGGCGGGAATTAAAAAGGAATTTCTGCCCCCGGTTATTACTCACATAGATGGTCAAAGGGAAGTAACGATTATCGCTGAAGTAGAGGGGAACATCTTGTCTGTAGCCAAGGCCTTAAGAAACCACCTGGCCCGGATAAATCTTCCCCCAGGCTATAGCATTGACTTGAGTGGCCAATACCACGTCCTTATAAAGACCTTTATGGAAATGGGGCTTTCGGCCCTGCTGGCCCTGATATTGATCTATCTCATCATGGTGATGCAATTCCGCTCCTTTGTTGAACCGCTCATTATCCTTTTCACCATTCCACTTTCTGTTGTTGGGGCTAGCTTAGCCTTATTTATCACCAAACAGGGCCTAAATATCTCGGTGGCCATGGGAATGATTACCTTAATGGGCATCGCCGTTAACAATGCCATCGTTTTGGTAGATTACAAAAATAAAATGGTCAAAACCGGGCAAGGCATCAAAACCGCCCTTATTGAAGCCGCCTGCATCAGACTAAGGCCAATCATTTTGACCTCTCTTACGACCATTTCGGCCCTCATCCCCACGGCCATAGGCACCACTGTCTCTTCTCACATCTTCCAACCCTTTGCCATTACAGTTATCGGCGGCCTGCTTTCAGCTACCCTGGCTACCCTTATAGTTGTTCCCAATTTAATCTTGATCAGGCATAAAAAATAAATAGCAAAGGGTATACCTTAAGTATCACCCTTTATCCCGTTTAGATTTGTTCTTTTCCTACCACTACGCCTTTTCAGGGGAATAATGTTTACCCGTTTCAGGTTTCCTTCTCCTACACTTTGAGTTTTTACCTGTTTGTCGTTTTGTAAAGTCAAATGAATAATTTTTCTTTCTTTGGCTGGCAAAGGCAGGGTAGAAAGAATCTTGCCCGTCTTTTTAACCTTAGCGGCCAGCTTTTTGGCAAGCTCAGCCAGAGAATTTGCCCTTCTTTGCCTGTAACCTTCAGCATCCAAAACAATCTTTACCGGTAAGAGCCCTTTCCATTGCTTTTGCACCATCTTTTGAAAAAGATGTTCCAATTCAGCCAGGGTTTGACCACCTTTACCAATTAAAACTCCTGATCCATCTCCAAGGATGTTAAATCTAACTTCGGTTTCGCTAATCTCAGTTTCTATCTTTGTGGACATGGGAAAATAGGAAAGCAATTTCTCAAGCATTTCTTGAGCCAATTTGATGGCCTCTTCTTTTCCCTTTTTAAGAGACACTCGAATTTTGGCCTTTTTAACCCCCACTAAGCCAAAGATACCACCTCCACCTTCAGAAATAACCTCAATGTTTAAATCTTCTTTTGAGACATTTAAGGACTCGCAGGCCTTCTGAATGGCCTCTTCTACAGTTTTGCCTTCAAATTCATAGGTTTCCATTCTCATCCTCCTAGTTTGCGGTTAACATAGGCCTGTTGCACAATGGATAATAGATTGTTGACAAACCAATAAAGGACAAGTCCTGAGGGAAAGTTCAAAAAAAGGAAGGTAAAAATAATGGGCATAAAGTGCATAAATTTTGCCTGAGAAGGGTCCATCGTGCTTGGCGTCATTTTTTGCTGAACAAACATAGATATACCCATCAAAATGGGGGTAATGTAATATGGGTCTTTGGCTGAAAGGTCGGCCAGCCAAAGTTTGTGAGTAAATGGCAAGTACATAATAAAAGGCGCATGGCGTAGCTCTATGGCATAGGCCAGAGCCATGTAAAGAGCGAAAAATACTGGAATTTGCAAAATCATGGGCAAGCATCCACCCATAGGATTAACCTTATAGGTTTTATAAAGCTTCATCAACTCCCGATTAAGGGCTTCTTTATCATCTTTGTATTTTTCTTTAAGCCGTTGAATGTGAGGTTGAAGTTTTTGCATTCGCTGCATAGATTCATAACTCATATGAGTTAATGGCCAGAAAAGAATCTTAATTACAAGGGTCAAAATAATTATGGCAATGCCGTAATTATGCGTATATTTGTAAAACCATTTTAAGACATAAAGAAGCCATTTGGCAATAGTATCAAAAAAGCCAAAGTGCACTGCCTTATCCAAATGATATCCAATTTTCTTCAATCTATCCAATTCTTTGGGGCCGAAATATAAAAGGTAATTTAAATTCGCTACTTGGTTGGGTTTTAACTCAAGCGGTGGCGTCAACCACTCTCCTACCAGGGCTTCTCCAGAATCTGAAGGGCGAGATTCAGATAGGCGATAGACAATAAAGGAAGACCTTTTAGGTTGAGTATTTGTTATGACAGTCATAAAATATTTATCTGTTAATCCAGCCCATACAAACTTGCCTGCCTTGACTATTTCTCCCTTTATTTTTTCCCATTTCAATTCCGAAAATTTGTTATCGGCGTAATAAATGGCCCCTCTAAACCCATAGCGATCTTTTTTCTTTGGCCACTTATTGGCTAAAAAGACAATCAAATTGTCAGAAAAGGCTTGAAGACCTTGATTTGATATTTGAATTTTCATATCTATTCGGTAATCATCAGAATGAAAGGTAAAGGACTTTTTGATTACCAAACCCGATACCGAGGCTGTAAAGGTAATCGTCTGTGGGGCACCGCCCTTACTCAGGTTTAAAACTGGCTTATCAACTTGATAATTAATGTTATCGATGGGAATTTGCCTGTGTAAAAAGCGAATTGCTAATGGCAAAATGCCATTATTTCTAATGAGGTGGACAGGGGGAGAATGAGGATCTACAGTTTGACGATATCTTTTTAACAAAAAATCCTTGATTTTGGCCCCATTTGTGCAAAAAACCGCCTTGTATAAAGGGGTAGAAACAATCACCTCTTTGCCTAAATCCTGCGTTGGTTTTACCTTTAATGGTTTTATAGGAACAATTTTGGGTGTTGCGGGCTGAAATACCTTTTTTTGCTCTTGAGAGACTGCTTTTTCAGATTGCACCTTTTGAGGAATGTGTCCTTTGGGAACAAAAAACACATCGTAAACAATGATTACCAACATAGATAATACAAACGCCAATATTGCTCTAAATGCCATTTTGAAACTCCCAAATTTTGTTATTTTACAGGGTCATATCCGCCAGGATGGAAAGGATGACACTTACTCAGCCGTTTCAGGGCCATAAGGCCCCCTTTTAGCACTCCATACCTTTCAATGGCCTCAATAGCATATTGAGAACAGGTAGGGTAAAAACGACAAGAGGGGAGAAAAAGCGGAGATATCACTTTTTGATAAAGCCTTATTAAAAAAATGGCCCATGTCTTCATCTGCTTTTACATAATACTTGGCTCAGTTCCTTTTTTACTTGATGGTAATCCAAATTGCCTGCTTGAGGTTTAGCAATAATAACCACGTCATATCCTTGAGGTAGCAAGTGTTTATGAAGCCGAAAAAACTCTCGCAATAATCTCTTCACCCTGTTTCTCTTTACGGCCTTTCCTACCCGACGACTGACCGTTACCCCTAAACGAGTTTTTCCTTCAGGACTTTCTGTTAAAAAAACAATAAAATGAGTCGTATGAATCTTCTGTCCATTACGGGTAACATTAACAAATTCGCTATGCTTACGAAGGCGCTCGCCTTTGGAAAATCCAAAACATTTCATTAACTAAAAACAGTAAGTCTCTTTCTACCTTTGGCCCGCCTTCTTTTTAAGATGCGTCTTCCGGCCTTGGTCCTCATGCGAGCCCGAAACCCATGAACCCTCTTGCCTCTTTTGATGTGTGGCTGGTAAGTCCTTTTCATCCTGACTCCCTTTGTTCAAATTTTTTCCGATTTTATTTGCCTGTTTGTTCCGGGGGTGGCAAAATCCCCTTCTTCCTCAATTTAAGTCGTTTTAAACGTCTCCTCCTGCGTCTTTCAATCTCTCTTTGGCGTTCCTGTTTTTTGTGTCTTCCCATAGAACAGTCCTCCTAAAGCAGTGGTGCATTTGATACCAAAAATATTTCGCTTCGTCAACTGTGTATAAGCTCATTGGCGAAAGTTTCTTGCTTCGCTTTGAATGGTTGAGCAGTTGAAAAAGTGAGAGATGATAATGGAATGTCTGCCTGTTTTTTGGAGTTTACTTTCTTTTCTATTTGTAATAAAATAAATTTGATTAGGATGTCTAAACTTCGCTTTACAACCGCAAAGTTGATCTTGATCAACTGGGGAAATGGTTACCGTCATCTTCTCTATTACAATTCAAAAAACAAAAAAAAATTTATACAAACGTCCGATAAAGGTATTAAAGTAATATAGGAGATGGCAATGGTTTCTAGACGACCCAAAATCCTTTGTGTTGATGATGAAGTAATAAACTTAGAGCTTCTTGAAGCCCTACTTGTTCCTAATGGCTATGAAGTTATCAAGGCCGCTAATGGAGAAGAGGCCCTTAAAAAGATAAAAAATTTTTCTATTGACCTCGTCCTTCTGGACATATTGATGCCTGGTATGGATGGTTTTGAGGTATGCCGAAGGATAAAAAACGATAGAAGATATAGCCATATTCCTGTGGTTATGATTACCGGTCTTCAGTCCATAGAAGATAGAATTGAGGCCATTAAGGCAGGGGCTGAGGATTTTATTTCTAAACCCTTTGACTTCGGGGAAGTCTCTGCCCGAATAAAAATGCTTCTTAAAGTTAAAGATTTGAACGACAAATTAAGATATGCCTATCAAAGCATTGTAGACCTAACCTCTTATGGAGAGGTTATCATGGAGGGATTTGCCCCCCTTCGCTTTGAGTTTATTTCAGGTCTTGATGCTATTGTTAAACAAATTATTAGAAAAGATGTGAAAAACCTAGAAAAACCAGAGAGTGTAATTATTGGTTTTCAAGGCAAGGAAGGGAAATGGCAGTGTTATAAATACCAATTTGCGGCTGGGACGTTGGAGAGACAGAGACTTGATTCTAAACTAAGGCATTTTATTGCCATAGAAGGACAGCAATCAAAGATTGTTTTCTATAATGAGGAAGAATTTACCGAAGAACAAGGTTATACCTTGCTCAAAGAGCTTAAAGACCATGATATAAATCCCTTGAATTTAGTGGGTTATCTAAGTCCTCAACTCTGCGTTTTGGCCATTAATTATGGTAAGGAAGTAAGTCACTATGATGCAGCGGTACTGCAAAGCATTGTCATGCAGACCATGTTTTTAAAATCCCTTGCAGACCAAATAAAGGAAACTCAAAGCGCCTTTAATTATACCGTTTATGCCCTGGCTCGAGCCGCTGAAGCCAATGATGAAGATACAGGGAATCACATCCTAAGAGTAGGAGAATATGCCGCAGTTATTGCCCAGAAATTGGGTTTTGATGACAAGTTTATAAACATTATTAAGAATCAAGCTGCGCTTCATGACGTAGGTAAGGTTTATGTCCATCCAGATATTTTAAGAAAACCAAAGGAACTTGACCAAGAAGAGTGGGAGATTATAAAAAAACATCCCTTTTATGGGGCCAGAATAATTGGGACTCACCCTAGGCTTAGGGCTGGGTACAATATTGCCCTTACCCATCATGAAAGATGGGATGGAACTGGATATCCCAAAGGGCTTATGAAAGATAAAATCCCTATTGAAGGAAGGATTATGGCCATTGCAGATGTTTATGATGCCTTGAGAAACTCCCGCCCCTATAAACCTGCCTTTGACCATGAGACTGCCTCTAAGATCATCCTTGAAGGGGATGAAAGGACAATGCCATCCCATTTTGATCCTCAAGTGCTCAAAACCTTTAGAGAAAACGCTGGTTACTTTGAGGAAATCTATGAAAAATTAGCATGATTTGGTTTGGGTTGCTCTGATAACCAGCGCATCCTAGGTAAGGAAAAATCTTCTCACGACATCTTGACGGCCAATGAAATTATTTTTAGGATTAGCAAACTTTTGCGTCAGTTCTAGAGGTAGAAATGAAGGTTAGAGTTCGTTTTGCACCAAGCCCTACTGGTAAGTTGCATTTGGGCAATGCCCGCACCGCTATTTTTAATTGGCTTTTTGCTCGTCACTCTCAAGGCAGTTTTGTTTTGAGAATTGAAGATACAGATAAAGAACGGTCAAAACCAGAGTATGAAGCCCAGCTTATAGAAACCCTTAGATGGCTTGGAATTGATTGGGATGAAGGACCAAACAAAAAGGGAAACTTTGGACCTTATCGGCAATCAGAAAGGCTCCACATTTATCAAGAATACATTCAAAGGTTACTTCGGGAAGAAAAGGCTTATTATTGCTATTGTACTGAAGAGGAGCTTGAGACAGAACGCCAATTATGCCTCAAAAAGGGTCTTCCCCCAAGATACTCCGGCAAGTGCCGTTATTTAACCGAAGCCCAAAAAAGGGAATATGAAAAACAGGGACGTCAGCCCGTTATTCGGTTTAAGGTCCCTGAAGACGAAGTTGTTATATTTGAGGACCTTATTAAGGGTAAAATGCGTTTTTTTTCTAATGATATTGGTGACTTCGTCATTGTGCGTTCCAATGGAATTCCGGCCTATAACTTTGCGGTGGTAATAGATGATATTCTTATGCAAATCACGCATGTCGTTAGGGGAGAAGATCACTTAAGCAATACGGCCTCACAATATCTGCTTTATAAGGCCCTGGGATTTACTCCACCCCAGTTTGCTCATCATTCCTTGCTTCTGGCCCCTGACCGCACCAAACTGAGCAAACGGCACGGAGCGGTATCTGTAGAAGAATATCGAAAAGAGGGTTTTTTACCTCAGGCCCTATTTTTTTATTTGGCCACCTTGGGACGCGGGGCTCAAAAGGAAATTTGGGATCGGAAACAACTTGTTAAAAGGTTTGATTTAAAGATGGCAGGCAAAGGGAATGCCATCTTTGATAAAAAACAGCTCTTGTGGGTTAATAAACAACTTTTGCGGGCCTTGCCCTTAGAAGATGTTTCATCCTATGCCCAGCCCTTTTTACCTGAGGCAGATAAGGGTCTATTGAAGAAATTTGTAGCCCTGGTTAGAGAGAATGTTTCTACCCTTAAAGAAATGGCTGATTTATGGCCAATTTTCAATACCTCTAAAATCGCCCTTTCAAAGCAGGCCATAGAAGCTTTAAAAAATCCTGAGGCCCAAATGGTGCTGTCATTGTTTTATGAGGCCTTAAAGACAGGACAAAACGACTATGAGGCAATTCTGCATGAGATTTACCAAAAAACACAGTTTAAAGGGAAAAATCTTATGCTTCCTTTAAGAATTGCATTAACTGGGGTAAACAACGGGCCGCAATTACATGCAATTTTTGAATATTTACCCCACGAATGGCTTGTCTCAAGATTGAAGGCGGCCCTTAATCTTGTGCGCCAGTCTTAAAATCTCTTTTTTTATCTCCTGGGTGTCAACAGTTAAGAGCTTACCCCCTTGAACTATTATTTGGCCGTTTACGATAACCGTCTCCACATCTCCCCCTTTGGCACTATAGACCACGTGTGAATAGGGGTCATAAATGGGGACAAGATGGGGAGACTTTAGGTTGACAATGACCAAATCTGCTAAGTATCCTTTCTCTAGGCGTCCAGTCTTTAGGCCCAAAACGCGACCACCTATGGAGGTTGCCATTCTTAGGACATCCATGGCCGACATTACTGTAGGGTCAAGACAAATGCCTTTATGGATTTTGGCTGCCGTGCCCATCTCCTGAAACATATCTAGATTGTTGTTGCTGGCTGGCCCATCGGTGCCCAAGGCTACAGGGATCCCTGCTTTGAAGAGTTTAGTTACAGGACAGATTCCAGAGGCCAGTTTGAGGTTGCTTTCTGGATTATGGACTACAGGGCTACCTGTGTCTCTCAGAATTGTTATGTCTTCATCTGTTAGCCAATTGGCATGAATAACAATAGTATTATGGTCTAAAATTCCAAGTTTGTTTAGATAGGCTACTGGCGTAAGCCCATGCTCTTTTTTTACCCTTTCAAATTCCCACTTGGTTTCTGCTACATGAATAAAGAGTAAAGTTTGATAATCGTTGGCCAAGATCTTGGCCCTCTTAAGGGTGCTTTCAGAACAGGTATAAGGGGCATGAGCAAATATAGCCGGAAGAATTAATGGAGAGCAACCTTGCCATTTTTTTAGAAAGGTCTCAGCATGGATAATATTTTTCTTAGGGTCAGATATTCCAGGAGCGGGGAAATCAATGATTCCCTGGGCCAGGATTGCCCTGATCCCCAGTTTTTTACAGGCCCATACAGCCCCATCCTCACAAAAATAACCATCGGCGAAGCAGGTAGTTCCTGAACAAAGCATCTCCCAACCCGCTAGCATCGTTCCCCAATACACAAATTCCTCATCTACTATAGCTGTTTCGGCTGGGAAGATATAGTCATGAAGCCATTTATCCAAAGGTAAATCATCAGCCAATCCCCTAAACAGGCTCATAGCTGCGTGGTTATGGGCATTGATAAGCCCTGGTATAACCAAATTCCCTTGGGCATCGATTATCTCCTTGGTATCCTCAAGGCAAACTGGTGGAGGAACCCCCTCGCCCACTCTCTCTATAAGGTTATCTTTTATGAAAACAAATCCCCTCTCAATCCAAGCCCTAGTTTCATCCGGGGTCAAAAGCATGGCATTATGAATAAGGAGGCTCATAAGACTAATCCTCATTTTTTTGGTTCCTTTATATTTTAGGAATGTCAAATCGTCAACAGATAAGGCTTAATGCCCTGTTTCAGTTGGAATTAGGTTGAGGCTGGCTGGGGCCTTTCAACCTTTCTTCCATTGACTTTCTATCTTGTTGTGTTTATCATCATTCCATGCTTAAGGGGAACAAAATCAAAAATATAGGAATTTATCATCGCAAGGACCCTGAGACTCAAAAAGAAGCTCAAGAAATCATTGCTTGGTTGAAAGACAAAGGGTATAGGGTATTTCAACCACCATTTTCTTACAATATAGATCTCCTTATTGTCTTAGGAGGGGACGGCTCTTTGCTTAAGGCCGCACGTATGGTTTGGCCAATGTCTGTTCCCATCTTGGGAATCAATTTTGGACAGCTTGGCTTTCTTACTGCAGTGGACAAAAGAGATGCCAAAACCCTGATAGAGCAGATACTTAAAGGAGATATTACCGACAAAATAGATAAGAGGATGGTTGTGGAAGGGAAAGTCGTTGGCAGGAATGGGCAACAAGGCCCTTATATGGCTCTAAATGAAGTGACAATTGAAAGAGGGGCCTGGACCCACTTAATGACACTTTCTATCAATGTCAATAAGGAAAAGGCAACTAGATTAAGGGCTGATGGTATTATCGTGGCCACTCCTACAGGTTCTACCGCATATTCATTATCAGCCGGGGGGCCTATTGTACATCCCAAGTTGGACGCTATAATCCTTACTTCTATTTGTCCCTTTCACCTCGTCCACCGCTCTCTGGTTCTGCATCCTGAATCCATAATAGAAATTGGAATTGATAAGGGAGGAGACGGGATAAGGGTGGTCTTTGATGGTCAGATTTTCGTTTCCCTTAAGACAGGAGATAAAGTAGAAATAAGAAAGTCACCCAGGCCAGTTTATCTCATAACCCATGAATTTTATTTTAATGTATTAAGGCAGAAATTAAACTGGGGATGCTAGATTTTCAAAAAGATAAAGTTCGAGTTTCAACACCCTTAGCAGAAAGAATGAGGCCTAAGGTTCTGTCTGAATTTGTGGGCCAAACTCACCTTACAGGGCCTACGGGACTTGTCCGTAAAATCATTGAAAGTTCTAAACTGCCATCTCTTGTCCTCTGGGGCCCCCCAGGGAGTGGGAAAACAACCTTGGCCTTGATTCTTCAAAGATACTTTAACTATCCTAAGGCCAGTTTTTCTGCCGTTACCACTAGTATTAAGGAAGTTAAGGTCTTTATGCATCAGGCAGGTGAAAGATGGCAAACTCAGAAGATACCCACTATTGTCTTTATGGATGAAATTCATCGTTTCAATCGGGCCCAACAAGAGGCCTTCCTGCCGTATTTAGAATCCGGTGCTGTTATTCTTTTGGGCACCACGACCGAAAATCCATCCTTTTATCTCGTAGCCCCCCTTCTTTCACGGTGCAAGGTATTAAAACTCGATCCTCTTAGTCCAAAAGAAATTAAAATCTTACTCAAAAAGGCCCTGATTCAAGGCTTTGAGAATCCAATTAAATTTGAAGACAAACTTCTTGATATTATTGCCCAAAGTGCTCAAGGGGATGCCAGAATTGCCCTTAATTTGTTAGAAATAGTTCTTGAAACCACAAAAGGAAAGATTTCAGGAGAAGATATCAAAGAAATCCTTGGAGAAATGAGCCTTAGGTATGATAAAAGCAGGGAAGAGCATTACAATCTTATTTCTGCCTTTATCAAAAGCATGCGAGGAAGTGATCCCGATGCTGCTATTTATTGGCTTGAAAGAATGCTTACTGCTGGGGAAGATCCCCTTTTCATTTTAAGAAGGATGCTTATCTTTGCCTCTGAAGATATTGGCAATGCCGATCCCCAAGCCTTACAGGTAGCGGTGGCAGCATTTCATGCCTTTCAGGCCGTAGGAATGCCGGAAGGGGTGCTTAATTTGGTTCAGGCAGCCATTTATTTGGCCTGTGCCCCTAAAAGTAATGCCGTATTAAAGGCACATAAATTGGTCCAAGAAGACATAAAGAAATTTGGAAGTTTACCCGTTCCTCTTCATCTATGTAACGCTCCTACCAAGTTGATGGCCAGTTTAGGTTATGGCAAGGGTTATAAATACCCTCATAATTACCCAGATGGATATGTAAAGCAGCAATACATGCCAGGACAATTGAAGCAGAAACAATATTATTTCCCTACCCAAAGGGGTATGGAAAAACAAATCAGATTATGGTTAAAAAGAATAAAGCAAGGAGGGGATAAGTAGTGAAGGTAGTCATTTGGGTAATAGGTATTTTGCTTATGTTTTTAGGAATAAGGGGCATTCTCTGGCCTCAGGCCCTGAAGTCAAATTTAGAGCATTTATTACACAAGGAAAAACATTATTTTTTGATACCAATTCTGCTTTTTATAGGACTTTTGTTAATTATCGCCTCGGTAAAGTCCCAAGCGAAATGGCTCGTATTTTTGTTAGGGTCAGTTTTTTGTTTGAAGGGAATATGTCTATTCGTAAAACCTGAACTCATGGAAAGAGTAGCACAATGGTGGGTAGAAAGAACAGAAAGGGCTTATCAAATTTGGGGGATAGTGGTATATACTTTAGGAGTGTTATTAATTATATGGAGTTAGGCCAATGATTGCTATTATTGATTACAAGGCAGGGAATCTGACAAGTGTAAAGAGGGCCCTTGATCATTTGGGTTATGAATCGGTAATTACCTCTGACCCTCAAGAGGTTCTAGGGGCCGATAGGGTAATTTTCCCAGGCGTAGGGGCAGCGGCCTCTGCTATGGCGGATCTTAAAAATACCGGCATGGCTGAAGTTTTAAAAGAGGTTTATAAACGTAATATTCCCCTTTTAGGCATTTGTCTAGGCACTCAAATTATCTTTGAAAGGAGCGAAGAGGGGGATACCGAATGTTTAGGTATTCTTCCGGGCACGGTAAAGGCCTTTCCTCGTCCCCTCATTGACCCGCAGACACAGGATACGTTAAAGGTGCCCCATATGGGCTGGAATAGGGTAAAATTGATAAAAAAACATCCAGTATTTTCAGATATTGATCCTCAAGCAGAATTTTATTTCGTGCACAGTTATCACCCGGTACCTGAGTACACTGAGCTTATATATGGAATTACTGAGTATGGAATTAAGTTTGTCTCAGTGGTAGCCCATCGAGGAGTAGTAGCTACTCAATTTCATCCCGAAAAAAGTGGACGTCCGGGACTAAAAATTCTCGAAAATTTCTGTCAGTGGAGGCCATATAATGTTAAGTAAACGTATTGTTGTTTGTCTTGATGTTAAAAATGGGCGCACCACAAAGGGAATCAAGTTTAAAAATAATGTGGATGTGGGCGATCCTGTAGAAATGGCCAAGGTATATTATGAGGAAGGGGCCGATGAGATTGTCTTCTACGATATTACAGCCTCAGCCGAGTACAGAAACATCATGATTGATGTCGTAGAAAGGGTTGCTCAACAAATCTTTATTCCCTTTTCGGTAGGTGGGGGTATTCGGACCCTAGATGATATGCGACAAGTGCTTTTGGCAGGGGCTGAAAAGGTAAGTGTTAATACGGCTGCCGTGTTAAATCCTAAAATTATAGAAGAAGGGGCTAAGGCTTTTGGCAGTCAGTGTGTCGTCCTAGGGATGGATGTCAAAAGGGTAGAAGTATCAGATAAAATTCCTTCTGGATATGAAATTGTCATTCATGGGGGAAGGACATATACTGGTATAGATGCCTTGTGGTGGGCCAAAGAGGCCGAAAACTTAGGAGCCGGTGAAATTTGTCTTAATTCTATTGATGCCGACGGAACTAGGGAGGGATATGAGTTAAGTTTAACAAAGATGATTTCTGAAAATGTATCCATTCCAGTAATTGCCTCTGGTGGAGCAGGGGTGCCAGAACATCTTTATGATGTTCTTACAAAGGCCAAGGCAGATGCAGCCCTGATTGCTTCTATGGTTCATTACGGGACATACAGCATCGGTGAAATAAAAAGGTATTTGCATGACAAGGGTGTAAAGGTAAGAATGGTGTGGTAAATGAAAATTGCCATTGCCCAAACAAACCCAATTATCGGGGCTTTGGATTATAATTTGGAAAAGGTTGCTTGTTTCATTGCCCAGGCTAAGCAAAAACAGGTTGATTTAATCATCTTTCCCGAGTTGACCCTTACTGGTTATCCCCCCAAAGACCTGCTTGAAAGAGAGGCATTTATTAATCATAGTTTGGAAGTCCTAGATAAATTGATTGGCCAGACCAAAGATATTGCGGTTATATGTGGTTGCGTCGAAAGGAACTTTGACCACGATAAGCCCTTATTTAATGCGGCGATTTTTTTTCATAATGGCCAGGTCTTATTGCGGGCTCACAAAATGCTTCTTCCCAGTTATGATGTCTTTGATGAAACCAGATATTTTGCTCCTGGGAAAAGTCCAGCTTGGATTGATTGGCGAGGACTTAGGTGGGGTGTTACCATTTGTGAAGATATTTGGAATGACAAAGATCTTTTTCCGCGGCAGCTTTATAAATGTGATCCTCTGGCTCAACTGGCTCAAGCCAATTTGGATGTGCTTATCAACATTTCGGCCTCTCCTTACCACATTGGAAAACCTCATTTCCGTCAATATATGCTTAGTTATCTCTCTCAAAAATATGGCTTTCCCATCATCTATGCCAATCAAGTAGGAGGAAATGATGATGTAGTCTATGATGGCAACAGCTTGATTGCCTTGCCTGACAAAACCTTTTTGATTAAGGCTACAGGATTTGAAGAAGATTTGGCCATTACTGAATTCAAAAAGGGAAGGGGAATAAAGATTGATACCTCCTTAGAAGAAGAAAGAGAAGTTCTAGATGCCCTTATTCTGGGCACCAGGGATTATGCCTTTAAATCAGGGTTTAAAAAGGCCGTTATCGGACTCAGTGGTGGGGTAGACAGTTCTTTAGTAGCCTACATTGCCTCTCAGGCACTGGGGAAGGAAAATGTCCTGGGTGTAGCCATGCCCTCCCCTTATACCTCAAAGGAAAGCCTTGAAGACGCAGCTCAACTGGCCCAAAATTTGGATATTCAATATCAAGTCATTCCTATCACAGACATTTTTGAAGCCTTTTTAAAATCCTTGAAGCCCTTTTTTGATGAATTACCCTGGAGCACGGCTGAGGAGAACATTCAGGCGAGAATTAGAGGAAATATCCTTATGGCCTTAAGCAATAAATTTGGTTACTTAGTGCTTTCTACGGGAAATAAGTCCGAAATGGCCGTTGGTTATTGCACCCTTTATGGCGACCTTACCGGTGGATTGGCCGTTATCTCAGATGTGCCCAAAACCCTGGTTTATAAACTGGCGCGATACATAAACCGGGAAAGAGAAATTATTCCCTTCAGGGTATTAACAAAACCCCCTTCGGCAGAGCTCAGACCCAATCAAAGGGATGAAGACGACCTTCCTCCTTATTCTGTCCTTGATGTCATCTTGCAGGAATACATTGAAAATCGCCGCAGTGTCAAAGATATTATTGAAATGGGATTTCCTGCTCACATTGTCAAGGAAGTAGTCCGCCGAGTAGATAAAAATGAATACAAACGCAAACAGGCTCCACCTGGAATCAAGATTACTTCCAAAGCCTTTGGTTATGGTCGCCGTTATCCAATTGTGCAAAAATATACAGATTTTCTTTTGAAATCTCTAGGATAAAGGATGAAACGCACTAAAATTGTAGCCACCTTAGGACCAGCCGTAGAATCTGTAGTCCAAATGAAGGCCCTTATCAATGCAGGATGCGATATCGCTCGAATTAATGTAGCTCATGGAGACATATCCTATCACCAAAAACTCATAAATAATTTTAAGAAGGCGGCCAAAGACCTTAATAAAAATATAGCCATTTTGTTGGACATCAAAGGGCCAGAAATTAGAACTGGCGAGGTTGAAAATGGTGAAATAATGCTTTTACCAGGCAGTTTGGTGGTGCTCACTACCCAAAGGGTTATAGGTAATCCAAATCGGTTATCTGTCAATTTTCCGCTGGGGCCCCATCTTCATCCCGAGGACATCATTCTGCTTGATGATGGCAAAATAAAACTAAAGGTAGTGAAGATAGAAAATGAAGATGTTACAGCCAAAGTTATCTGTGGTGGAAAGATAAAGAGCAGGAGAGGGGTGAATGTTCCTAAAAGGCATATTCCCTGCCCTTATCTAACTCAGAATGACCGTCTTTATTTGCAACTTGCGGCTCAAGAAAAAGTGGATTTGATTGCGGCCTCTTTTGTGAGAAATGCAGAGGACGTTTATACCGTCAAAAAATTCTTGGCTGAGCTTAATGCCGATATTTCTATTATTGCCAAGATAGAAACCCATAGTGCCGTAAGAAATATTGAGGACATCTTGCTGATTAGCGATGGTATCATGGTAGCTAGGGGCGACCTTGGAGTAGAAATGCCTGTAGAAGACCTACCAGAAGTTCAAAAGTATTTGCTCAAAAAGGCTACAGAACACGCTAAACCTGCTATTTTGGCTACCCAAATTCTGGAAAGCATGATAAAAGAACCGGTTCCTACACGGGCCGAGGTTTCAGACATTGCAAACGGCATCCTTGATGGCGCCGATGCCTTAATGCTTTCGGCTGAAACAGCCGTAGGGAAATATCCAATAGAAACAGTGCGGGTGCTTAAAAAGGTAGCTCAAAGGGCAGAGAAGTTGCTTTTTAGACTGAAATCCCCGGAGTTAAAAGGCGGTATTTCTCACAATGTAAGCAATGCCGCTGTCCTTTTGGCCACGGAGATGGAGGCAAGCGCCATTGTTTGCATTACCAGATCAGGAAAAACGGCCCGGCTTGTCTCTAAGCATCGGCCTAAAATGCCTATTATTGCTGCCACTTATAATCCTAAAGTGCTTCAGCAAATGTGCCTGCTTTGGGGTACCAAGCCACTACTTATTCAAAAGGATAATTCCACTGATAAAGTAATTCAAAATGCAATCCAAAGGGCCATTTCCTCAAATTTTATCAAAAAAACAGACATTTTGGTTATTACGGCTGGGGAACCCAAGGGAATTTCAGGGACCACCAATATTATCAGGGTCCAAATTGTGGGAGACATTTTGGGGCGAGGGGTTGCCTTTGGTAAAAAGGCCGTAAAAGGCCATGTATCAAAGTATCCCCTGAACAGGCCAAAATATGAAATTTTGGTAAGCAAAACCCAGCCCGATAGGGAAGCCATATTTTCTTCTAGGGCAGTGATTATGGAAACCTGGACGGTAAACCCTGAAGTTATAAAGGAAGCTGTTAAAGAAGGTATCGTCATTATGATTGGTGTTAAAGATATCTTTCAAAGGCTCAATGAGGGTGATTTTATTTATATCGACCCTCAAAGGGGATTAATCTGGAAATAACTCAGTCCTAAGGACATCATCCAACCTTGCTTTTTTTCTTGTGAGTGTTTAAATATCCTTTTAGAAAACTAAATTTTTCCAGTGAGGCGTTTTGATGTATTCTGAGCAAAATCAAGCTCGCCTGTTAGAAGAGACCCGAAAGTTGCTTCAGCTAATCAAAAATCAGCCTATCAGTGAGATTTGTTTGGATATTGCCCGAGATATTGTCCCTAAGCTTAGAGAGGTAGTTGTATATCATGATTGGCGGTATTATGTCTTAAACGACCCTGTTATTTCTGATTTTGAATATGACAGGCTTTTTAGGTATTTAAGAGATATAGAACACAAGTTTCCAGAACTGATTACCCCAGATTCCCCAACTCAAAGGGTAGCCAGTGATGTTACTAAAGTTTTCCCTGAAGTTCCTCATCTTTCCAGGATGCTCTCTTTGGATAATGCCTATTCCGCTGAGGAATTGCGGGACTTCCATCGGCGTGTAATTCAAGGGTTAGGAGGAGTAAATGAAATAGAGTATACCTGTGAACCCAAGTTTGATGGGGCAGGCATTGCCCTAGTTTACGAAGATGATTTTCTTGTCAGAGGTGCGACTAGAGGTGATGGAGCCAGGGGCGAGGACATCACGCCCAATATCAAAACCATTCGGGCCATTCCCTTAAAGGCCCCTCTGTCTCAATTTGGCATTAAGCGGATAGAAATCAGAGGAGAGGTTTTAATAGATAAAGAAACCTTCCGTAAACTCAACCAGCAAAGACTAGAAGAGGGACTTACCCCCTTTGCTAATCCCCGCAATGCCGCTGCTGGTTCGTTGCGTTTACAGGACCCTAGGGAGGTAGCCAGAAAACGCCTTGACGCCTTTGTTTACCAAATTACCTTTGCTGAGGGTTCGGGGGGAAAGAATCTCTTAGGAGCAGATATCCGAACCCACCTACAAGCTATGGAAATTTTGAAAGCATGTGGTTTTAAAACTAGTTGGGGCGCAGGGCTTTGTAAGGGAATAGAAGAAGTTATTAGATTTTGCCAAAGCTGGGAGCAAAAAAGAGAAGAGTTTCCCTATGAAATAGATGGCATTGTTGTTAAGGTAAACAGTATCATTTTTCAACAGACCTTAGGGGAGACTACCCATCACCCGCGCTGGGCCATTGCCTTTAAGTTTAAGCCCAAACAGGCCACGACAAAGTTAAGAAGGGTTATTTTTCAAGTCGGGCGAGTGGGAACTATTACACCGGTAGGGGAATTGGACCCTGTAGAAGTAGGGGGAGTGACCATTAGTCGGGTTTCCTTGTTTAATGAAGATTTTATCAAAGAAAAGGATATTCGGATAGGCGATATGGTTTTAGTAGAAAGGGCGGGAGAGGTTATCCCTTATGTGGTCAAGGTTATCAAAGAAGCCAGGGAAGGAACCGAACAGCCTATAAAATTTCCCAAGGTATGTCCCTCTTGTGGCAGTAAATTGGTGCGTTTGCCAGGAGAGGCTGCTTGGCGGTGTCTCAATATGCGTTGCCCTACCCAGCTAAAAGAACGGCTTAAACATTTTGCCTCACGAAGGGCTATGGATATAGAAGGGCTGGGAGAGAGGACGGCTCGGGCCCTTGTAATGAGTAGACTTGTAGAAGATGTAGCCGATATCTATTACCTAACAGAAGAAAAACTCCTTAAAGAACTTCCTTTAAGAATGCAGCAAATGGGAGAACCCCGTCCCACTTATATTGGAGAACTTAATGCCAAAAAACTTCTTAAAAACATAGAAGCTAGCAAAAATCGTCCTTTCCATCGAGTAATTTATGCCTTGGGAATTCGTTATGTAGGTTATGCTACCGCTACGCTTTTGGCAGAGATGGTTAACTCTATTGATGAACTGATTGAAATTCCGCCAGTCAAATTAGAACAAGCCCCAGGAATTGGTCCCAAAATTGCTCATAGCATTAAGGAGTTTTTCTCTCTGCCTGAGAATCTAAAGGTGATTGAAAAACTCCGCCAGGCAGGGGTCAAAATGAGTAAGGCCGAAATGAAAGGCCCACTTGAAGGGAAGGTCTTTGTTTTCACGGGGGCCCTTTCTTCTATGACCAGAGAAGAGGCCAAAAGGAGAGTAGAAGAACTTGGTGGCAAGACATCCGATTCGGTGAGCAAAAAGGTTACCCACGTTGTTGTGGGAGAAAACCCAGGTTCTAAGCTTCAAAAGGCCCAACGCTTGGGAATTACTATTATTAACGAAGAGGAATTTTTGAAAATGATTGCAAGGTAGTCTGTTCCTTCCTAGTTCCCAGTGCTTAGTTATTAAGTGTTAAGTTTTAAGTGAGCTCAGCTTTCGCCTTTAGCCTTTAGCCTTTTGCCTTAATCCAAAATCCAACTGGTGCTTTAGTCCCTAGTCCTTAGTTCCTAGTTATTAACTGACCTTACGCAGATTTAAAAAAAGTGCTAATATCAAATTATGGAAAGGCATAAAGAATTAAAGGAATTAGTTGAGCTATATACGGGCTACCTTATAGCAGTAAACGGGTGCTCTACACCGTTCCTCCGTTTCTAACCATACCTGCCCGTAATTAACCAAATAGGCATGGCACGAAGGATCACACCTGCGGAAATCAGCAGGTGGCCTACTCTGGAGTGGAGTCCAAACGACAAAGCACCCTATTGGTGGCCGTGTCCTGCACCCCTAGGGGTGCAGGACATTTATTTTTTTTTAAATTTTTCAAGAGCGGTAGCTTTTTCCTTTATTTCTTCCACTTTATTGTATTCTCCTTTCTGAAAGGCAGTTGCTCCTACATTTTTAATCTCACTAATAACCATCTCTATTTCTTCAAGCAAAATTTCAAAGGCAGCGAACACTTCGTTCTTGATCATGTTGGCTCCTTATAATTTTGTTTCTGATAAAATATAACTCCCATGTATTGCTTTACGTTTGTGATTGTTAAATCGGGATACTTCTTTTTAAATGCCTTAGTAAGGCGATAATCTTGCACAATTTACAATACACATCTTTATTTTTAAACCTTATATTACGCAGAGTACAAATTGCGCACCCCAAATTAAAGCTTTATCTATAGATATTTTGATGCTTTTTATTTGCAAAGCAAATTTGAAATGCCCAGAAAGATTATTTTGATGGCAGAAATTCAAGAAGTATTGAAGCTCATCTGGCCAAATCATATCCTTTCTTTGCGTAAGATCAGTTATTCATTTTTTTAAGCTGTCTGTTTCAATTCAAACAACATTTCCCTTAACTTTGAAAAAAAAGATGGTATTGATTTTAAATCAAACTTTGAACGCAATTTATTCATAGCCGACATTCTTTCCATATCAGGTGTTCTTAAAGCTTTTGGTGAAATGTCATCAATTCCACCGATTTGATACTTTTCCAACAATCGCAAAACAATAAACCTTATATCCTCACCGTATTTATCTATTTTATTTAAATGCTTGTTAACAAAATAATTAACTCTTTCGTCCTTTGTAATTAAAGGTGCCTTAAAGACAATTCTTGCAATTATATCAAAACCGTCAACATTATTGAGCTTGTTTAATTCCTTTACAAATTCAATATCAATATATTTTTCTTTTAAATGTTCAAGGAATTCATTTCTTTTTTTGTCATTAAGCCAGATTGTTCGTAACTCTTCAAGTGTATGAACTTCCTTTTTTAAATTATCTTCTGACCTGCCCCCCATTTTTTGGAATGTCAAAAAGGGTAATTTTGTGTAAAATTTTTGAAAAAGGAGGTATTATTATGAAACCAACAAAATATCCACCAGATAAAATTATACAAATTCTTGCTGAA
>JALWFG010000007.1 GCA_027038965.1 Candidatus Desulfofervidaceae bacterium
AGGTGGCCGCGGCTGGAGGCATCAATGAGACAAACATTGCCGATTATGCGGCCACAGGTGTGGATTTGATTGTTTTAAGTTGTGCCTATTTTGGAAAACCAGCAGATATTAAAGTAAGTTTAATGCCAGCGTTATGAGAGTATTGCATTTAAAAACATCACAAACGAAGTTGTTTGATATTGGAATTTCTTTTATTGCAGGACTTTTCTTTACCTTTATCGTCTTGGTTTTAATAACCTTAATGACTACCACTTCCTTACATGAATTGTATCGTCAAATGCGTTCATCGGTTGTGATTTCAGCGGTATGGATCAGCATAGAAACATCTATAGCTGTGGTTTTGCTAAGTTTTATTTTTGGTTTTCCAGTAGCTTATCTCTTGGCACTAAAACAGTTTAAGGGTAAGCCCTTTTTGGAAACCTTAATTGACCTACCTATTGTCATGCCTCCCTTGGTATCGGGGCTTGCTCTTTTAATCTTGTTTGGTGGCACAGGTTTACTTGGGAAACTACTGAATAAATGGGGTTTAAATATCATCTTTACCAAAAAAGGTATTCTTATTGCCCAATTATTTGTGGCTTCTCCCTTTTTTATCAAAACAGTCCGGGAAGCCATTGCCAGCATTCCGCAAAACTTATTGGCTGCATCGGCTACCCTTGGAGCTTCTCCCTTTTACACATTCAGAAAGGTAATATTACCTCTCTCTAAGAGCGCCATCTGGGCTGGGTTAACCATGACCTGGGCCAGGGCATTAGGTGAATTTGGTGCTACTGCTATGGTTGCTGGATGTATCCCACAACAGACAGAAACAATGACTATCGCCATTTATATGGGGGCCATGAGTGGTGAATTGGCAACGGCTAGCGCCCTTGCCCTTATCCTTGTAGTCTTTTCCTTTGTATCTTTATTAGTATTCAAAAGTGGGTTAAAGAGATGAGCATCTTTCTAGAAGATATCACTAAATATTTTGGTTCCCAGAAAGTGTTAGATAAGCTTTCTTTAAAAATAAAAAAAGGAGAATTTCATGTCATTTTAGGCCCAAGTGGAGAAGGCAAAAGCACTCTTTTATCTATTATTGCAGGTTTGTTAAAGCCAGATAAAGGTAATATCTGGATTGATGGACAATTAGTCAATGAACTGCCTCCTCAAAAAAGACAAATAGGTTTTGTATTTCAGGACTTTGCCTTGTTTCCTCATTTGACAGTTTTTGAAAATGTTGCCTATGGCCTTAAGGCAAGGGGAGTCAAAAATAACAAGCTAAAAGAAAGGATATGTTTTTATCTAAACATGGTTGGTCTAGATATGTATAGGGACAAATATCCTCCAGAGCTAAGTGGTGGCCAAAAACAACGAGTTGCCCTAGCAAGGGCTTTAGCCATAAACCCTAGGCTACTTCTTTTAGATGAACCTCTAAGCCATATTGACGCCTGGCAGCAGGAGAAACTAAGGGAAGACTTAAAGCAAATTCAGCAAAACACAGGCGTAACCACCATTTATGTTACTCATGACCAGCTTGAAGCCAGAGTATTAGCAGACCGAGTGTCTATTCTGCATCAAGGTAGAATTGAGCAAGTAGAACCACCAGAAGAACTTTTTTACCAACCTAAAACTGGATTTGTGGCTAACTTTATCGGAGCTACAAACATTTTAGACGGTTATGTCAGTAAAATGAACGATAACAATGTGAAATTTAAGATAAAGGATTCAGATTTGACTATCACCGTCAAAAAGTATCCTATTTTTCAAGATAAAAGGCAGATTCGTCTTTGTTTACACCCTGAAAAGATCATTTTAAGTTTAAGGCCTGAGAAAGAAAACCATTTTTTAGGTGTAGTTGAAGATATTAAACTCTTAGGTATTACAGCCAGGGTTAATGTAAATATAAGGGGGCTTAAAATAAAAGCGATTGTCCCACGAAAACACATTTCTTCTATAACCCGACAAACTTCAGTTTGGGTTTGCTTTTCTTCAGATGTTCCTCACCCCCTTTGTGGACGCTGCCATCGTTTACCTCCGCATTTGCGGAGATGTAATCAGTGCAGGGAAAACAAGCAGAAATCGGTTGAGTTATGAACTGTAAAATAAATATCCTTACTGCTAAAAAGGCAGATATAGATGGCATGTGTCATTTGCTTGAGCAATTATTTTCCATTGAAAAAGACTTTTCTCCAGATAGGGAAAGGCATAAAAGAGGATTAAACCTACTTTTGGCCGATAAAAAGGCAGTCCTATTTGTGGCCAAAGAAGGCGATAAGGTCGTTGGCATGTGCACACTGCAGTTTTTCATCTCTACAGCCGAAGGAGGAAAAGTGGCCCTTTTAGAAGATTTGGTTGTAGATAAAGACTGGCGAGGAAGGGGAATTGGCACTGCCTTACTTAAGACAGCCGAGCAATACTGTCAGAAAAACGCTGTCTCACGTATTACTTTACTCGCCGATAAAGACAATCATGCGGCCTTGAACTTTTATAAAAAACACCATCTCCAAGAGACAAATTTGATAGCCTTGAAAAAATTTATTTAAATTGGCTTAGACAAGTAAGCACTAGGATTTAAAGGTTCGGAGAGAAAAGGGTATTAAAATCCAATCCCAAATCTTCGGCAGCTATCCGTAGCTTTTGAAGGGATCTTTTCTCTATCTGCCTGATTCTTTCACGAGTAACGCCAAATTTTTCTCCGATTTCCTGCAGGGTATGTTCTGTTTCCCCTCCAATACCAAAACGCAAACGCAGGATCTCCTGTTCCCTAGGGGTAAGGGTGGACAGCATCGTTTGGAGCTTGCGTGAAAGTTCTGTATGAAGAACAGAATCAAAGGGAGAAATGGCCTTTGGGTCTTTAATAAAGTCCTTTAGGGTGCTGTCTTCATCGCCAATAGGAGATTCCAACGACACTGGTTCTTGCACCGCTGACAAAACAGCCCTGACTTTTTTCAGCGGTAACCCCGTTTCCTCTGCCATTTGTTCAATAGTGGGCTCTCTTCCATATTTGTTAAGTGAATTATAAAAGGACTTGAGGACCTTAGTCTTTAATTCCACAAAGTGAACAGGTAACCGAATTGTTTTGGATTTATCCGAAATGGCCCTTACGATAGATTGTTTGATCCACCAAGTAGCATAGGTGCTAAAACGATATCCCTCTTTGTAATCAAACCGAAAGATGGCCTTTATTAGCCCGATATTGCCCTCTTGAATCAGGTCAGCCAAACTTAAGCCATGGCCTACATACCGTTTGGCAATGCTTATTACCAAACGCAAATTTGCCTTAATCATTTCATTACAAGCATCCCTTACTATCTGGTCTAATCTTTCAAGACGCTGTTTTAACTGAATCAACTTGGGTTCATGATATTTTTCCGCAAGTTGGTATATTGTCTTTGTCACGGTTTTAAGATACCATTCCTTAGGCAAAGTATCCTTTTGTTGCCACTGCCTTATTCGGGCCTTAAGGGCTATCAATTCAGGACAGGAGACACTTGCCTGAAGGACAAGAAATATAATTGCATTGTATCCTTTACGAATCCGAATGGCAATTCGCTGTTCCTCTTTTTTGGTAAAAAGCTTGCAGGTACCTACTTCTTGTAAGTAAACAGTTATGGCCTCTGGAGAATCAAAACAGCTCGCTTGGGAAGTCTCTTTTGTTTCTTTTTTATCAGAACGCATTTTCTATTCAGTCAGAAATACCTTTTCTAAAAAGTCCTTGGCTCTTGGGATATGGATATAGCCTCTCACCCATACCTTTTTCAAAAAAGATACCTTCCTATTATATAGCTTTTTTTGGTCCTTTCAACCATCATTTAATAATTTTGGATAGGGACACAATTTAAAGAAAAAACTGGAAAGGGGTCTTTTGCACAATTATTTAAGGCTCCAACCACCTTTAGCCTATTTTCAACAATATCAACCCAATAATAATTACCACTGAGGCAAGGGTGCGAGTCCAAACATGGGTTTCTTTGAAAACAAGAGCTCCAAGCCAAACGCTCAAGATAATACTGGCCCGGCGTAAAGCTACGGCATAACTTATGGGGCATATTTTGATGCCATAGCGGAAAGACAGGAAAGAACCTGCGAGCATAAGTCCCCCTAAGAGCACTTGAAACGGATGGGTCTTAACTCCCATAAATATATCTTTGGCAGGGAAATGCCACCATACCCAGGCAGTAAGAAAACCAAGCATAAATAATACCATGAGTAAAATATAGGGATAAATAAGCCGATCTGAAAGCATTTTAACGCCGGTTTTATCCATAACCGAACCTATAGAAGCAAAAAAGGCCGCTGCCAGGGCCCAAAGGGTAGGCCACTTATCTTTCTGAGGACAAGAAAGGAAGCTGCCGCTTCCCTGAAGCAATATTGTTCCTAAGGTGATAAACACAATGCCTATTATGCCAAGCCCACTCAGGCGTTCGTGCAGAAAAATGCCGGCCCAAAGGGGAACAAAAAGGGGAGTCAGGCTACTTAAAGGATAGACCAAAGAAAGCTCTCCTCTTTGATAGGCCTTACTGGTACAAATTTGATAGAGAAAATACATAAATCCTGCCCCTAGGCAGGCAAGACCGGCCCTTGGGGGAAAGGATTTCCATACATCTGCCTGCCAGAGGCTTATGAACAGAAAAAACAGAAAGGTCGTAAGAAACATCCACCAGATATAAATCTGCTTGTGAAGGCTGTTTTTGACACAAAAGTTCCATCCCATGTGAAAGAGGGCTGAAATGGCAATCAGGAAAAAGGCATGTAGAGTCATATCTAAATCCTTAACCTCATTTTAATCTACCACTTTTAGCCAATCAATCGCACATTTACATCTCACATTTTAAGCCGCCTTTTGTACAATTTGCAAGAGCTCCTCATCCGTCAAACAGCGGTTCAAAGAAGAAGAAGTAATTTTTACCCTTTTTAAAATTTCCTCCAAATGTATGGTGTTTAAGTCTATGCCCAAGCTGGCCAATTTGGCCGCCAATGCCTTTTCTCCAGCCTTTTTCCCGATAAGAAACTTGCGTTTTAACCCAAGCTCTTCAGGTCTTAGGGGTTCATAAGTTTGAGAATATTTAAGGATTCCATCAATATGAATTCCCGATTCACAGGTAAAGATTTCTTCTCCAACAATAGGTTTTTTAGGAGAAATGGGCACACGGGCGGCATCGGCCACATAATGGCAGAGAGGGCGGAGAGGAGAAAGCCGATAACATTCTTTCCCCATGCGTTTGACCAAAAAGGCCACAACTTCTTCTAGGGCCGTATTGCCTGCCCGTTCACCCAAACCACAAACCGTAACATCTACAAAATCGGCCCCTGCCTGAAGGGCAGAAATGGCATTGGCTGTGGCCATACCAAAGTCATTGTGAGTATGTACTCCAATGTCCAGACTACAACAAACCTTCAATTCTTTTACGATATGATACATCTCCAGAGGACTCAAGATGCCCAAGGTATCGGCAAATCGGATGCGGTTGGCCCCTGCCCTCTGAGCTACAGCACACACCTGCTTTACAAACTCCAACTCAGCCCGTGAGGCATCTTCTAACCCCAGGGAAATATATAAGTTGTGTCTGCCCCGAATATAACGAACACTCCTAGAGACTGTCTCTAATACCCATTGCCGGCTCTTTTTTAACTTGTGTTCAATGTGAATATCTGACACCGGTACAGATATGGCAATTACATCTGGGCCAAGGGCAAGCGTTTCATCAATGTCCGCTGGCAGACATCGGCACCAAAGAGAAAGTCGGGCTGAAGTGTGTTTCTTCGCTTGATAAAAAAGCTCCTTTATCTCTGGATTTTTAACAGCCACACCCAATTCTATTTCCTCTATGCCAATTTGGGTTAAAAGGTCAATAATGTGAAGCTTTTGTTCGGGTTCAAAATAAACATAAGCTGCTTGTTCCCCTTCTCTTAAGGTAGTATCTACTAGTCCTTTCATAACGCCCCCTCCTTTGTGTTAGTTGAGGAGCAATTTATGTGCCAAATCTCAATTACATAAACGCTTTATAAATTGAGGATTTTAAAATAATCCCCTTAAAGATTTTTAACAAAAATGTTAAAACTTACATAAATGTAAAGAAAATTTATTATACAAGTGAAGGATTTTGGGCCTTAAAAATAGAAACCTTAAGGGACTTGCAAGGACAAGTGGGTGTGATAAAAAAGGCTTAGGGAGTTTCCTTAAATCAGATTCGGCAAAGGGGGAATTGATCTTTAAGAAAGCTTTAATAAGGAATTTTTTTATTTTGTGGCTTTGGCCCGGAATATGTTTTTTTATTTCCCTTTCTCTTTATCCAGGCAAAATTAGTACTCTATCTTCCATCTTTTTTAATGTAAGTCTTTTTTGGTTAATCTCCTTTTTTGAAAAGGGTGGCTTCTGGACCATATTTTTTTGGGGCACGATGTTAGATATTTACAAAAGTAATTGCTTTGGAGTTTATCTAAGCGGAATATTGTGTCTTTACATTATAGTCCAATCTGTAAGCTCCAAATTAATTTGGCAAAATTATTTAAATCAAATCCTTTATATCTTGTTTGCATTTTTGTTTCTTTGTTTTTGGCGCTATGTGCTGTCTGTGGTCTTTGACCTTCAGGAGGATCTTTGTCAGTTCAACCAATGTCTTCTAATGGCCTTTGTGGGAGGTATTTTCTCCCCAATAATTTATAAATTTTATTGTTTTTTCCAGAGGAAAGATGCCTCTTAATGAAGATCAAATATTAGAAGACTGGAAGAAAAGACTCTCTCCAACAAAGGTGGTAATACTGGCTATCTTTTCAATTCTTATGTTACGCCTCGCCTATTTGCAAATCTTAAAAGGCAATGATTACTTTTTAAAGGCAGAAAATAATCGTTTAGAGGTTGAATCTATTCCCGCTCCACGGGGACGCATTTTTGCTTCTCATGGGGTGTTGTTGGCAAGCAATCGTCCTTGCTTTTGTTTGTTGCTTTATCCGCAAAAATTGCCTTGGGATAAAGAAAAACTAAAAAAATACGCCGTTTTTTTGTCTCCAATTTTAAACAAGACACAAGGGGAAATTATCAAATTCCTTAAGGACAGTCTCCATTGCCCTTTAAGTCCCATTTATCTAAAGAAAAAACTAACTTGGCCAGAAGTAACCTTTATAGAATCGCATTCCTATTCTTTCCCAGCCTTAAAAATCATCTCTCAACCGTTGCGTTATTATCCCTATCATAGCCTAGCCTCTCACATATTGGGATATGTAAGCGTCATTACGGCCAAGCAACTCAAATCTGGGACATTTAAAGGGGCTGAACCGACTGACTTTGTGGGACAAATGGGAATAGAAAGGACCTTTCAAAAAGCACTTTCAGGAGAGAAGGGTAAAAGATATTTAGAAGTAGATGCCTTGGGACGTATTTTGCGCACCCTAAAGGAATATCCACCCACCCCAGGCGATAATCTCTATTTAAGCTTAGACGTCTCCCTTCAAAGAAAGGCCGAGGCAGAACTTCATGGCAAAAAGGGCGCCATTGTAGTACTTGACCCCAGCACCGGTTATGTCCTAGCCCTGGCAAGCAGTCCAAAATTTGACCCTAACCTATTTGTAAAAGGAATGGATCAAAAAACCTGGCAAAGACTTTTAAAAAACCCTGATCATCCTTTGCAAAATCGGGCCACATTAGGACTGTATCCGCCAGGTTCTGTTTTCAAACCAGTTACTGCTTTAGCCGGGCTTTATTATAAAGTAATTACGCCTTCCACAACTGTCTTCTGTAATGGAGGTTTTCAATTAGGGAATCGGATTTTTAGGTGCTGGAAGCCGGGCGGACATGGCTGGGTAAACCTCAAAAAGGCCATTATTGAATCTTGTGATGTTTATTTTTATCAGCTAGGTTTGTGGTTGGGAATTGATAGACTCTCCAATTACGCCTTTAAATGCGGTTTTGGACAAAAAACAGGCATAGAATTGGCAGAAAAAGCAGGAATAGTTCCTAATCGCACTTGGAAATGGAAATATATGAGAAGAAGATGGCAAAAGGGAGAAACCCTTAATATTGCCATTGGGCAAGGGGCTTTAGTTGTTACTCCTATTCAAATAGCCCAATTTTTTGCAGCATTGGCCAATGGAGGGAAAATATATCAACCCCAACTATTGGTTAAGATTACTAATTATAAAGGAAAGGTAATCAAAGAAACCACCCCTATTTTGAAAGGCAAAATACCTGCCAGCCCTAGGCAGCTTCAAGAAATCAAAAAGGCCCTAGATGGAGTTATGAACTATCCCTCAGGCACAGGTTATAGAAGTCGGTCTTTAAAGTTTAGAATGGCTGGAAAGACAGGCACTGCCCAAGTAGTATCTCTTCCCAAAAAAAAAGGGGAGAAAATAGCGGATTTATACAAAGATCATGCCTGGTTTGCAGGATTTGCTCCAGTAGACAAACCCCAAATGGTTATTGTTGTTTTAATAGAACACGGTGGACACGGAGGAGCTACTGCCGTCCCTATCGCTAGAGACTTGGTAAACTTTTATTTAAGCAAAAAGGCAAAGGATACCACCTTCAAGAAAAAGTGATAAAATAAAAAGTTAAGATACAAAAATGAAGTCGAAAGAGAATTTTTTTAAGGTTACCATTTTATTAATAGGTATTGTAGTCATTGGACTTTTAAACCTGTATAGTGCCACCCATCAATTAGGGACAAAATCCATTCTTTTTAAAAAGCAGATTTGTTGGACATTTATAGGCTTCATAGGATTCTTTTTATTTTATTTCATTTTAGATTACCGAAAGATACACTTATATGCCTATCACATTTACTTTTCTATTATTTCTCTTTTGGCGGCTGTTTTGGTGATAAGCCCTAAAATCATGGGAGCTAAAAGATGGCTTTCTGTAGGAATGATTACCCTGCAACCTTCTGAATTGGCAAAATTGACTATTGTAATTATCATAGCCCGTTTTTTCAGTCTATCTGAGACCAAACAGCAAGGGGTAAAAAGCTTCCTTATGGCTGGCCTTCTTACTTTAATACCATTCATATTCATTGTTCTAGAACCAGACTTGGGCACGGCCTTTCTCCTGTTAATCCTCTTTGCAAGTTTGTGTTATTTTTCTAAGGTCCAGTCCAAAATTCTCATTGGGTGTATTTTGATAGCCCTTATTCTATCTCCATTTGTTTGGCATTACGGCCTAAGAAGCTATCAAAAGGCCAGAATTATTGCCTTTGTCTCCCCTCAAAAAGACCCCTACGGTATGGGATACCACGTTACTCAATCTGCCATTGCAATAGGTTCTGGGAAACTGTGGGGAAAGGGATTCTTGAAAGGCACTCAGACCCAGCTTCGGTTTTTGCCAGAACATTATACTGACTTTATCTTTTCTGTCTTTGCTGAAGAATGGGGATTTATAGGGTGCACAGGCTTGATTATCCTGTATTTAGGAATTATTTTTAGTGGATTAAAAATCTGTCAGAAGACAACAGATAGATTTGGATATCTTTTAGCGGCAGGGATTACAAGCATGCTTTTCTGGCAGACGGTCATTAATATAGCAATGGCCTTAGGCCTGCTACCTGTGGTAGGAGTGCCTCTTCCATTTATGAGTTATGGTGGTTCGGCAGTTTTAACAAACTTTATTGCCTTAGGTATTCTTACAAATATCGGAGACAAAAAACTTATTGCCTCTAAAAAATAAGGCAAATGTAAGAGATAGGAGGAAAAAGGATGGGAAGGTTGATTGATGGAAAACAAATCGCGGCTCAAATTAGAGCAGAACTCGCTTCAGAAGTAGAGGAACTCACGGCCAGAGGCAAAAGGCCCCCGTGCCTGGCAGTAATTTGGGTAGGCGAGGATCCGGCCTCAGCCACTTATGTGAGGGCTAAGGGTAAGGCCTGCCAAAAGATAGGTATGAACTTTGAACTTCATCACTTAGAAGAGGGCATCTCCGAAAAAGACCTTTTGAAACTCATTGAGGAACTTAATAACAGAGAAGAAATAGACGCCATGTTAGTCCAACTTCCTTTGCCAAAACACATCTCCGAAAAAAAGGTCATTGAAGCCATAGCCCCTAATAAAGATGCCGATGGCTTTCATCCCTATAATCTGGGGCGTCTTCTAATTGGGGCCCCTACCTTTATTCCCTGCACCCCAGCCGGCATCTTGGAACTCTTGAAGCGTTCTCAGATAGAAACCGTGGGCAAAGAAGTTGTAGTCATTGGTCGAAGCAACATCGTAGGCAAACCCATAGCAGCCCTTTTAATGCAAAAAAATACTGGTAATGCTACAGTCACCGTTTGTCACACAGCCACAAAGAACCTTACTTTTCATACCAAACGGGCCGACATCCTCATTGTAGCTGCTGGTCAGCCCAAAATGATCAAGGCTGAAATGGTCAAAGATGGGGCCGTGATTATTGATGTAGGCATCCATCGCACTGAAGCAGGATTGTGTGGGGATGTGGATTTTAAAGAAGTAGAGCCAAAGGTAGCTGCCATTACCCCAGTACCTGGGGGAGTGGGTCCCATGACAGTAGCCATGCTTTTGAAGAACACGGTTCAAGCATATAAAATTCGTAATAACATAGTTTTATAAGCTGAAGGCATTAGTCAGGAGGCAGAAATGAAGATTAGGCCCATTTTTTGGCAGGATGACGCAGTCATGATTTTAGACCAACGGCTTTTGCCTTGGAAAATTAAATATTTAAAGTGCACCAAGGTCAATCAAGTGGCAAGGGCCATTAAAAATATGGCCATCAGAGGGGCACCTGCTATTGGAATTGCAGCGGCCATGGGCATTGCCTTGGGGGTTAGAAACTTGAAAAACAAAAGGGATATAGAAAAGCGATTTGTTAAAACATTGACTTGTATTGCTAAGAGCAGACCTACGGCCCGCAATCTCTTTTGGGCTATTGAAAGGATGAGGCAAGTTTTTGAGAAAAATAAAGGGAAAAACCTTTCTGATTTAAAACTTGTAATGATTAAAGAATCACAAAAAATTCTTAATGAAGATATTGAAACAAATCAAAAAATCGGTTATTACGGCAAAAGTTTAATAAGCTCAGGGATGAAAATTTTAACTCATTGCAATGCCGGGGCCTTGGCTACAGGGGGATATGGCACGGCTTTGGGAGTGATTCGAGCGGCATGGGAAGAAGGAAAACGCTTTGAAGTCTTTGCAGATGAAACCCGTCCTTATCTCCAAGGGGCGCGGCTTACAGCCTGGGAACTTAAGGAGGAAGGCATCCCGACGACGGTGATTACAGACAATACTGCTGGTTATCTTATGCAGAGAGGGGAAATTGACCTAGTCATCGTAGGTGCAGATCGCATTGCAGCCAATGGAGATACCGCTAACAAAATTGGCACCTATACTCTGGCTGTTTTGGCAAAAAGGCATCGGATCCCATTTTATATAGCCGCTCCACTTTCTACCTTTGATTTAAGTTTAAAGACAGGCAGGGAAATCCCAATTGAGGTGCGTTCAGGGAATGAGGTAATCAAAATAGGCAAAAAACATATTTGCCCTGAAGGGGTTAAGGCGTTATATTACGCCTTTGATGTAACTCCTGCCGAGTTGATTACAGGAATCATTACTGAAAGGGGAATTTTGAAATCTCCTTTTGATAAGGTAATAGCAAGCTTAGAAAAGGAGGCATAAATGGTTGCAAAGGCAAAATACATCTGGATGGATGGAAAACTTATTAATTGGGACGAGGCCAAGGTGCATGTATTGACGCATACCTTACATTATGGTCTTGGCGTGTTTGAAGGCATCAGGTGTTATGCTTGTGAGAATGGCAAGTCAGCAGTTTTTAGGCTCAAAGACCACATAAGACGACTCTTTGATTCGGCCAAAATTGTGATGATGAAGATACCTTACACTCAAGAACAAATTTACAACGCCACCTTAGAAACCCTTAAGGCCAATGGCCAAAAAGAGGCCTATATCCGCCCCATTGCCTTTATTGGAGACGGAGCTATGGGGCTTCATCCCCAAAATAATCCCGTCCGTGTGGCTGTTATTACATGGGAATGGGGGGCATACCTGGGTGAAGAAGGTTTGAAAAGGGGTATTCGTGCTAAAACATCCTCTTTTAATCGGCATTTTGTCAATGCAATGATGACTAAGGCCAAGGTAGTAGGAAATTATGTCAATTCCATCCTGGCCAAGTTGGAGGTAGTAGAAGCAGGATACGACGAAGCCATTATGCTAGACACCGAAGGATATGTCTCTGAGGCTACAGGAGAAAATTTATTCATTGTTAGGGATGGAATACTTAAAACTACTCCTTTGACCTCGGTTTTGCCAGGAATTACCCGAGATGCCTTGATTAAGTTGGCTAGGGATCACGGTTATGAGGTGGTTGAAGAGAGATTCACACGGGATGAACTCTACATCGCTGATGAGGCCTTTTTCTGTGGCACGGCAGCCGAGCTAACACCTATTAGAGAGGTAGATAACCGTCAAATTGGTGAAGGAAAACCGGGCCCAGTAACCAAGCAACTTCAGTCCTTATATTTTGATGTCATTAGAGGCAAGATAGAGAAATATTATTCCTGGCTTGACTTTGTAGAATAGTCAATTATAGGCCAATAACGACCAAACCTCCTTCGGACATGAATGGAAAAACCAAAGGTATGACTTAAAAGGTCGTCTGTTAAAATCTTCCCCTTTTCCCCCTGGGCCAAAACCTGCCCCTCTTTCAAAAGGAGAACATGACTGAAGAGGGGCGCAATTTCCTCTACGTGATGGGTAACAAGCACCAGGGTGGCCAGAGGACAAACTCTTTCTAAATCAAATAAAAATTCCTCCCTGGCCCCTAAATCTAGTCCTGAAAACGGTTCATCTAAAACCAATAAAACGGGCTTGGCCATCAGGGCCCTAGCAATAATCACCCGCTTCTTTTCACCTTGGGAAAGGCCCCCAAAGGGCCTTTGGGCTAGGTGGGATATCCTCATTTTTTCAAGCAGCCGAGTTGCCTGTTTATATTCATCTCTTTGGGGAATTTCCCAGAGTCCTATACTGGCATACTTACCGCTTATAACAGTATTTACCACCTGCTGGGACGGGTAAATATCCTCCATAAGTTCGTCACTAACCCAACCAATCATTTTCCTTAATTCTCTCAAATCATAGCTACCATACCTTTTGCCTAGAACGGTTACTTCTCCTTTGCTTGGCCATAAATATCCGGCAATGATTTTTAGTAAAGAGGTTTTTCCTGCTCCATTGCTTCCTATCACCGCCCAATGCTGGCCTTTCCTTATAGTCCAAGAAATGCCTTTAAGAATCGTTTGGTGATTGCGGACAAGAGAAACATCTTGCAAACAAACGATTGGGTTCAACACTTAAATTGCCCCCTATTTCCCCAAATGGTTATCTTTTAACAAATTCCGAGGATAAATCAATAAACCCAATATTTTAACTCAACTTGCTACCTTTATTGGAGTGTGAAAGTGAAAGGCCAAAGGCAAAGAGCCAAAGGCTAAAGGTGAAAGGCTATCTGATGTTAGATGTTGGATGTTGAATTTTGGATTAATTTTTGATTTTGGATGTTGAATCAAATTTCTTTTTCTAATTCAAAATTCAAAATCCAAAATCCATAATTCAAAATTATTAAGAAAAACAGCTCACCGTTAAGGATTGCAAGGGAATATAACTCACACTATTCACTCACACTGTTTACTACTATCACTCATCGCTTAGGTGACAAGTTGGGTTATTTTAAAGAGGTTGTAGATTGGGGGTGGGTTTTCGTCTTGTGTTTGAGAGAAAACTTGTTGTAATTTTCAGGTGTTTCTTTTGACTACCAGATGTATCAAAATGCGGTTAAATTAACTGGTAGTCAAAAGGACTCAACCCTGCATTATACAAACTACTACTCCCTGTCTCCTTACAGAGACTACTGGGAGATACTTTATCATAGTGTCTATTGGGAAGTTTCTCTGCTTTTAAAACTCCCCTCTTCCTCAAGTTCCTGAGTGTTGACCTTGATATTCTCAATATTTCCATCACTGCTCTTGCTTTCATATCCTAAAACATGGCATTTTTCAGCCTTTTCTTTAGGCCCTTCACCTTTCGCCTTCAGCCTTTTTGCCCTTTCCCGCCATTTGCCCTTTGCCCTCTTGCCTTTTCACTACATATTGTCAAGTGTAGCTAACAATTTGGGTTATATCTTTTATCTTTTAAAACCTACCAATAAGCGTTTTTTTACACAAACAATTGACTGGCTGATTATATACGCGTAAAATCTAAGAATTAAAAAGGACAAAATAATCAGGAGCATTACACAAATAAGGTATATCTAATTGGGATAGAATTTAGTTCAAAGGAGAAAAATGTGGTTAATTTTGAATGGGGAAAGAGTTGTCCTGCCTGGTGCAGGGCAAGATTGACTTTTATTCTTAAAATGTTAATAAGTGCATCATGCAGAAAGTTGGTGACTGGCCTGTATTAAATTTGGGAGATAGGTTTCAGTTTGCCTGCCATAAGGGGTTGTCCTGTTTTACCCAATGTTGCCAAAAGCTTGAAGTAATGCTTACACCCTATGATATCTTGAGATTGAAAAATGCCCTCAATATTTCTTCAGACCGGTTTCTAGAAAAATATACCGAGACAGTCTTTTCGGAAAGATTGGAGATACCTTTAGTGAAATTAAAAAAAATTGACAACCGCTGCCCCTTTCTTTCTTCTGAAGGTTGTAAAATATATAAAGACCGCCCTAGTGTCTGTCGTCTTTATCCTCTTGGTAGGGGTTTTTCAAACCAGGGTAAAGAGGTTTATTTCCTGATAAAGGAAAAAGAATGTTTGGGATTCGAGGGAAGTAGGAAATGGACTGTTGCTTCCTGGGTTAAAGCTCAGGGAATAGAAGACTACGACAAATATAATAAGGGTTTTTCAGAAATTATCCTTTTAAAGGCCCAATCTCGCCCTCATGGTTTCAGTTTGAAAGAGGCCCGGATGTTTTTTATGGCTTGTTATAATCTGGATGCCTTTAAAGAATTTGTTTTTAAAAGCAGTTTTTTAAAAAAATTCGATCTTTCTCCTAAAAGGATGGAAAAAATAAAAAAGAAAGAGCCCTTGCTCTTACAGCTTGCATTTGATTGGTTGAAATTTGCCCTTTTTGGTAAACCTACCTTGAGGATAAAAAGTGCTTGACAAAAAGGCCTTATTAAATAATAAAATCATTTATTTTCCAATTGAAAATAGGGAGTGAGAAATGCTTTATATATATAATACCTTAACTCGCCAGAAGGAAGTTTTTACCCCGCTCAAAGAAGGTAAAATAGGCATTTATGTCTGTGGCATCACGGCCTATGATTACTGCCATATGGGGCACGCTCGCTCGGCAATTGTATTTGATGTCATTGTGAGGTATCTCCGCCATCTTGGTTATAAGGTAAACTTTGTGCGCAATTTTACCGATATAGATGATAAGATTATCAACCGAGCCAATAAGGAGGGGAAGTCGGCCTCAGAAATTGCCAATTTTTTTATCAAGGCCTTTTATGAAGATATGGATGCCCTTGGGGTAGGCAGGGCGGACATTGAACCTAGGGCGACCGAACATATTCCAGAGATGATCGCTCTCATAGAACAAATTTTAAAAAAGGGACACGGGTATGTAGAAAATGGTAATGTATATTTTAGCGTGGAAAGCTTTCCCCGCTACGGCAGGCTTTCTGGACGGAATCTAGACGAAATGTTGGCAGGGGCTAGGGTAGAAGTTGATCCCCACAAACGGCATCCCTTAGATTTTGCCCTTTGGAAGGCCGCTAAGCCAAAAGAGCCGTGGTGGGAAAGCCCCTGGGGTAAAGGCCGGCCTGGGTGGCACTTGGAGTGTTCTGCTATGAGTATGAAGTATTTAGGAGAAACCTTTGATATCCACGGCGGAGGACAGGATTTAATCTTTCCTCACCATGAAAATGAGATTGCTCAGTCCGAGGCCGCTACGGGGAAGCCCTTTGTGCGTTATTGGATTCACCACGGCTTTTTGACAATCAACAAGGAAAAGATGTCAAAATCCTTAGGTAATTTCTTCACTATCAGAGAAGTCTTGGCAAAGTACCATCCAGAGGCCATTCGCCTGTTTTTCCTTAACCATCATTATAGGAGCCCCGTAGACTTTTCTGATGCCGCCCTAGAGGAGGCCACTAATGCCCTAGAAAGGGTTTATTTGACCTTAAAAAGGGCCAAGGAAATCTGTGGGAATACAGAAGTAGTTGCCGAAGAAAGAATAACAGGGGAACCCCTTTATAAAGAAATCACTCAAGTAGAAAAACACTTTGAAGAAGCCATGAACGATGATTTTAATACGGCCCTTGCCCTAGGTTATCTTTTCGGAGGAATCAGGACCTTGAATAAATATTTATCTCAGTCAAGTATCAATAAAGAAGTTTTGGTATGGGCAATAAAAAAGACTGCAAATTTGGGCAACATTTTGGGGTTGTTTCAATCAGACCCCGATAGCTTCTTGAAGCAAGAAATGCCTTTAAGTGTGGAGGAAATAGAGGCCTTAATTGCGGAAAGAGCGGAAGCTAGAAAAAATAGAAATTTTAAAAAGGCTGATGCCATTAGAGATAGACTCAAAGAAGTAGGTATCATTTTAGAGGATACACCCCAAGGCACTACCTGGAGGGTAAAAAGGAGATAGAAATGGAAGGTTTGCACATTTTTACTGTATCTTTAAGGCTACCAGACAACCTTAGACCTTTAGAAGAGATGGCTTACAATCTTTTATTCTCTTGGAACCCCGAGATCATTGCCCTTTTCAGAAGGCTGGATAGACGGCTGTGGGAAGAAACAGGCCATAACCCTGTATTGATGCTATCCCAATTATCTCGCCATAGGATTGAAGAATTAAGCCAAGACGAGGCATTTTTGTCCTATATGCAACGAGTTTATCAAGAATTTAAAACCTATCTTACTACTCCTCATTTTGCCCCCTTTTTTACACCAGAAAAAAATTTATTAGTTGCCTATTTTTCAGCGGAATTTGCTCTTACAGATTGTTTACCGATGTATTCAGGTGGATTGGGGGTTTTGGCAGGCGATCATTTAAAGTCTTCTAGCGATTTAAACTTGCCCCTTGTAGGTGTAGGGTTGCTCTACCAACACGGATATTTTAGGCAAAGACTTTGTGCCGATGGAAGGCAAGAGGAAATCTACCCTGAAAACGACTTTTATCATATGCCTTTAAAATTGGAAAAAGACAAAAATGGCAATCCCATTTTGATAGATGTGGATTTAAAGGGCGAAAAGGCGTATGCCCAAATATGGAGGGTAGATATAGGCAGAATTAGACTCTATCTGCTGGATACCAATTTACCCCAAAATCCCCCCCATATTCAAAATACCACTTATAGACTCTATGATGCCGATAGAGAAACACGTTTAAGACAAGAAATTATGTTGGGAATTGGAGGAGTCCGGGCTTTATACCACCTCGGAATCAATCCCACGGTCTTTCACATGAACGAAGGGCATTCTGCCTTTGCTGGATTGGAAAGAATAAGAATCTTACGCCAACAAACAGGAATTTCATTTGATGCCGCCCATTTGGCAGTTATGGCAAGCAATGTCTTCACGACTCACACTTCAGTCCCTGCAGGGATAGATATCTTTGATCCCGGGCTGATAGAGGCCTACTTTGCCAATTATGCCCCTCAACTTGGAATCTCTGTCCCTGTTTTGCTTGGACTAGGGCGCAAGAACCCCTCAGACCCTCATGAACCCTTTTGTATGAATATTTTGGCCATGAAACTTTCAGGCCATATCAATGCGGTAAGCAGGCTTCACACCACCGTCTCTCAAAGGCTTTGGCATGTCCTTTGGCCCGCTATACCCCGAGAAGATGTGCCTATAAGACATGTAACGAATGGGATCCATGTTCCTTCCTGGGTCTCCAGAGATATGGCCGAGCTTTATAACCGCTATTTAGGACCTCATTGGTATGAAGACCCGGATAATCAAAAGGTTTGGTCAAGGATTATGGAAGTCCCTGATGAAGAATTGTGGGGCACTCATGAAAGAAGGCGGGAAAGGCTAGTAGCCTTTTGCCGTAGGAGGCTTCAAAGGCAGCTTCTCAGAAGAGGAGCACCACAAAGCGAGCTTATGAAAGTAAATCAAATTTTGAATCCCGAAGCGTTGACTATTGTATGGGCTAGAAGGATGGTAACTTATAAAAGGCCCACCTTAATCTTCCGAAATCCCGCGAGACTTGCTAAAATTTTAAATAATCCCACCCGTCCAGTCCAAATTATCATGGCAGGCAAGGCCCATCCTGCGGATGAGCCCGCCAAGGAACTTATTAGACAGATTATTTCCTTCGCCAGAGAGGAACGTTTTCGTTATCGGCTTGTTTTTATAGAGGACTATGACCTGGAAGTGGCAAGATATTTAGTAGAAGGGGCAGATGTCTGGTTAAACACCCCTAGAAAACCCAATGAGGCATGTGGCACAAGTGGTATGAAGGCCGTTGCCAATGGGGCCCTTCATGTAAGCACAGACGATGGATGGTGGGCCGAGGCCTATAGGCCGGAATTAGGCTGGAAGATTGGGTTGGGTGATGAATATGACAATCCTGAACACCAAGATGAAGTAGAAAGTAACTCCCTTTACAATCTCCTAGAACATGAAATTGTGCCTCTGTTCTATGATAGGGGACCTGATGGCCTGCCTAAGGGATGGATCCAAAAAATGAAGCAATCTATGCGCCACCTTTGTCCTCAATTCAATGCCCACAGGATGTTAGAAGAATATGTCAAGGATTATTATCTTCCGGCCTTTCATTACTGGCAAAAATTGGATACCAATGGCTTCAAGGGAGCCCAACAGTTGGCAGATTGGAAAAACCGGGTAATGACCAATTGGGGACAAGTCAAGGTCCTAAAGGTAGAACCTACAGGGGACATCGAGGTGCCTGCTGGAAGTGAGTTAGAAATCAAGGCCTGGATAGAATTAGGAGCATTAAACCCTGAAGAACTTAATGTAGAAATATCCTTTGGGCAAATCACATTTAGTGGGGAAATTAAGCATAGAAAAAAGGTAAAGATGAATGCTACCCACAAAGAAAATAACACCTATATCTTCCGAGGCAAAATCGCTTGCCACGATACTGGAAGATTTGGATATAAACTCAAGATCACCCCTTACCACCCCAACCTAGTTCCTTCTTATTACTTATTAGGTGTCCTGGTGGTATGGGGGTAATCAATGTAGCCCCATATTTTTGATAGCTTCGGCCTGAAAATGGGTGATGAGGGTGTCTATAATCTCATCTAGGTCTCCTTCAAGAACCTCTTCCAACCGATAGAGTGTCAGTCCAATGCGATGATCCGTCACGCGACCTTGAGGGAAATTGTAGGTCCGAATCCGTTCACTCCGATCACCACTTCCCACTTGACTTCTCCTTTGAGTGGCAATTTGCTGCTCTTGCTCTTGTCTTATCTTATCCAAAAGCCTTGCCCTAAGAATCTTCATAGCCTTGATTTTATTCTTAAGCTGAGACCGTTCATCTTGGCATTGCACTACAATACCTGTAGGGATGTGCGTAATCCGCACAGCTGTTTCTAACTTGTTGACATTTTGTCCTCCAGGACCTGAAGCCCTAAAGACATCTATCCTTAAATCATTGGGATTAATGTCAACTTCTACTTCTTCGGCCTCAGGCAAAATTGCAACCGTTACGGCAGAAGTGTGAATTCGGCCCTGTGATTCTGTTTCAGGCACCCGCTGGACTCGGTGCACCCCACTTTCGTATTTTAACCTACTATAAGCCCCTTTGCCTTCAATAGAGGCAATAATCTCTTTAATGCCTCCCATCCCTGTAAAGTGAGAACTCAAAATATCTACCTTCCATTTCTTTCTTTCGGCATATTTGGTATACATTTTAAAAAGGTCTGATGCAAATAAGGCTGCTTCTTCCCCGCCTGTGCCTGCCCTTATTTCTAAAATCACATTTTTTTCGTCATTGGGGTCTTTGGGCAAAAGAAGGACCTTTAGCTCCTTTTCCTTGTTTTCCAAGGCTTCTTTTATTTGGGCAATTTCTGCCTTGGCCAAGGTTCTTATTTCTTCATCTTTGTCCTTCAAAAGCTCTTTATTTTCTTCTAATTCCTTGTCCAATTTTTTGTACTCACGGTATACCTGAACAATCTTTGATAATTCTGCGTGTTCTTTGGCGTATTGCTTATATTTTTCCGGGTTGTTCAACACCTCAGCAGTGCCCAATGCCTGCTCCAATTGGACATACCTATTCTCTATTCCTTCAAGTTTTTGCCAAATACCACCTGTCTTCATATTACTTCTCTGCGGTCAATCCATATTTCTTTCTAAATTTTTCAATCTGACCAGCGCTATCTACGAATTTTTCCTTTCCTGTAAAAAAGGGATGACAATGGGAGCAGATTTCTACCTTTATATCCTTTTGAGTAGAGCCTACCTCCAATTCAAATCCGCATGCACATTTAATTTTAGTGCGATAATACTTAGGATGAATATCCTTTTTCATCTTCCTTCCCTCCTTTCTGAAAGCGGATTTATAATCTTATTTTTTATATTTGACAAGTTATTGGTTCATAGAATTTAGAAATTCTTCATTTGTCTCTGTGGCCTTGATTTTATCTAATAGAAACTCCATCGCATCAACCGGATTTAAAGGAGAGAGAAGCTTCCGCAACAACCAGATTCGGGGCAAATATTGAGGATCAGTAAGAAGTTCTTCCCTTCTGGTTCCAGATTTATTAATGTCAATAGCTGGAAAAACCCTTTTATCACTAAGTCGCCTGTCTAAATGAATCTCCATATTCCCCGTGCCCTTAAATTCCTCAAAAATCACTTCATCCATTCGACTTCCAGTTTCAATAAGGGCAGTAGCAATGATGGTAAGACTGCCTCCTTCTTCAATATTTCTGGCAGCTCCAAAAAAACGCTTGGGACGGTGAAGGGCATGGGCATCTATACCACCTGATAGGATTTTACCGCTGGCAGGAACAACCGTATTATAAGCCCTAGCAAGCCTGGTAATACTATCTAACAGGATAACTACGTCCTTCTTGTGTTCTACCATACGCTTAGCCTTTTCTATAACCATTTCTGCCACTTGAATATGTCGATGAGCTGGCTCATCAAATGTGGAACTAACAACCTCTGTCCCTACACTCCTTTTCCAATCAGTAACTTCTTCAGGCCTTTCATCAATAAGCAACACAATTAAATAAATTTCGGGATGATTGGCCTCAATGGCATGAGCAATGCTTTTTAAAAGCACAGTTTTACCAGTTCGGGGTGGAGCCACAATCAGTCCCCTCTGTCCCTTGCCAATAGGAGTAAGTAAATCCATAATTCGGGTAGAGTAATCCTGGGGATTATATTCCAAATTAATCTTTTCATTTGGGAAAAGAGGGGTTAGATTATCAAAGGAAATTATTTCCCTTGCCTTTTCTGGAGGTTCTTCATTTATGGATTCTACCTTTAATAAGGCAAAATATTTCTCACCCTCTTTTGGGGGGCGGATTTCTCCTTTCACTATGTCACCAGTACGCAAACCAAACTTTTTTATTTGGGATGGAGAAACATAAATGTCATCGGGTCCTGGCAAGTAATTGTTATAAGGAGAACGCAAGAAACCAAATCCATCTGGTAAAATTTCCAAAACCCCTTCGCCATAAATGGACTCGTTGCGCTGGGCCTGGGTCTGAAGGAGGGTAAAAATGAGCTCTTGTTTGTTCATGCCAGGTGAGATTTCTATACTCAGTTCCTTTGCCAAACCAAGAAGGTCACTCACTTTCATCGCCTTAAGTTGCGCCAAATTCATCTTATCGCCTCGCAAAATAAATATATTTTTTTTATACTAAACTAATATCAAACCTTGATAAACCAAAGAGAAAAACATCTCCTTAAGCATAAGAAATTATAGAAAAAACGTAAGAATATAGTACTACTTGACCTACGAAGACAAAACAGAGCATCAAAACCCTACTTGATTGTTATTATCAGTTAACCTCTCCAATCAGATCCCTACAATAAAAGGTGGGATACTCTTCTTATAATTTCTTTCTCTCCAAATGTCAAGACTATCCCAAACCCAAAATCCACGACCTCTTTGAGGTTATAGGTAGAGGCTGTAAAAGTTGTAGAAGGAAAAGAGCTCCCTTAAAACTTAAGGACTAGGGGCTTATGTTTTTGGGATTTTGGGCCAATCGAAGGCAGTAAGGTAGGGTCATAGAGTAAATTTATCAGTTGTATTTTGGGATATTTTGTGTTAGAAAGAATGCATGAAATGTTTAAAATGTGGATACCATTCCTTTGATTACTTAGACGTTTGCCCAAAGTGTGGAACGAATTGGAAGGAATATAAAGAAAGGTTCAATATCGTTGATTACCGACCTGGAGACTACAATCTTCTAGAAGACCTTGAACTAAACAAGCTTGACGAAGAAGGCCCTAGAACCCTCGGCCAAGAGGCCGAACTTTGGACTCCCTCCCCTGAACCAGAAGTTCCTTCAGAATTGGAAATGCCTTTTATCTCTGCTGAAGAAGAAATCAGTGCCGCAGAGAAAGAAGGCAAATTAGAAGAAAGACAAGCAGAACTTCCTTTAGATGCAGAAGAACCCTCCAATACCTTAAAGCCCAAGATGGTAGAAGAGCTTCAAGAAGCAAAGGAAACTTTAGAAGAAATGGAAAAATTAGAACCAAAAGAAGTAGAATCTGAAATAGAAGACCAAGACCTTTTGAAAGAGGAAAAGGAAGAAATAGAACCTGTTGATCTTTTGGAAGAAATTTCTGAAGATGAACTTGGGTTCGATATCCCAGATTTGGAGTTGGAACCCGAGCCCTTGGAGGAAGAAGACAAAGAAAAAAGCAGGGAAAGTAAGCAAGAATAATGTTTCTAAAAGCCTTTACCACACAGTTTAATCTCAACTGAATTGAAATTGAATGAGAAGGCCATTTTGACACGCCTGATTGGTAATTCCTTAAATCATTTGTTAGACATAGTTGTTCCGCGTTTATGCATCGCCTGCGGGACTTTTACTAAAGGGCAAACACCCTTCTGTCCCCAGTGTGAAGCAAAAATTAAGCTCATCTTGCCTCCATATTGTCCTATTTGTGGCAAACCACTTCCTAAAGGGAACCAACCTCACATTTGCGGAAGTTGTTTGCAAGAAATTCCCTTCTTTGATAAAGCAAGGTCTGTCTTTTATTATCAAAATTCCATCAGAGAGGCGATTATAAAATTTAAGTTTGCTGAAAGCCTATCACTAACAGACTTTTGGGTAAAAAGTATCTTAAAACATCTAAATTCCTTTATAGAGCAAATCTCTCCTGATCTTATATGCCCAGTCCCTCTCCATATCACCCGCTTGAGACAAAGAGGTTACAACCAAAGCTGGCTTATTGCCAAAAAATTGGGTAAAAACATAGGCATAAAGTCAAGAGCAAGGGTATTAATGAAGAGAAAGGTTACTTTAGACCAGGTAGGGCTTAGCATGGCCAAACGAAAGCTGAATGTGCGTAATAGCTTTGAAGTTAACCCTAAAGAAAAAGTTGCCAAAAAATGCATTTTATTGATAGATGATGTTTTCACCTCAGGAAGTACTGTAAATGAATGTGCCCGGATTTTAAAAAAGTCAGGGGCTAAAAGGGTTTATGTTATTACCTTGGCGAGGGCAATCAGTGAAATTTAAGGCTGGAATTATTCAACATTCAGTTAAGTGCGGTGATATAGAGTACAACAAGCAAGTTGTATTTGCTAAAATAAGGCAGTTAGAGAGACAAAATGTAAGCCTCATCGTCCTTCCAGAATTATGGGCCACGGGATTTGCCTACAAGGAATTAGAATTGTTGGCCAAACAAACTCCCTCTCTCATCCATCAGATCCAGGAAATAATTTCTAAAAAAACGATAGTTATCGGAACCTTTGCCCAAATTTACCAAAGAAAGATTTATAATACTGCCTTTGTCATTGCTAAAGAAGGGATACTTGGTGAGTACCAAAAAATACATCTCTTTAGTCCCTTAAAAGAGGACAAGCATTTCGCTCGGGGATGGCAGTGGCAAACTATCACAAGCCCTTTGGGGAATTTGGGGATTATGATTTGTTATGATTTGCGATTCCCTGAGCTAGCGAGATGTTTAACCCTAAGAGGGGCTGAAATTTTAGTAGTTCCAGCCTCTTGGCCTCAAACAAGAGCTGAACATTGGAAAGTCCTTTTAAGGGCAAGGGCGATTGAAAATCAGGTTTTTGTCATTGGGGCAAATGCATGTGGCATTCAGGGTCAAATTAAAATGGGAGGCAATTCAGTTATTATCTCCCCTTGGGGAGAAATACTGGCTAGGGCAAACGAAAAAGAAACAATCCTAAAGACAGAAATTGACACAGAGCTTATAAAAAGGGCTAGGGAAATAATCCCTTGCTTAAAAGAAAGACGACCTGAGGTATACCATGTCCAAAGAAAAAATTGTTGATTGGGAAACGATTAAAAGGGAAGTGGCCCTCTGGCGCAGTCAAGGGCTAAGGATAGTGTTTACAAATGGTTGTTTTGACCTTCTCCATGTAGGTCATGTGCGCTACCTTCAAGAGGCAAAGAAATTGGGAGATAAATTAATTATAGGATTAAATAGCGACTATTCAGTAAGGCAAATTAAAGGCTCAAGTCGACCTATCAATCCTCAAGACCATCGGGGCGAAGTTTTGGCAGCATTAGAATGTGTTGATAGAATTGTAATCTTTGATGAACCTACGCCCTTACGCCTAATTACTCACTTAGAGCCCGATGTGCTTGTCAAGGGGGCTGATTGGAAAGAGGAGGATATTGTGGGAAGGGAAGTAGTGCTAGGTAGGAGGGGAGCAGTAAGGCGAATTGCCTTAACGAACGGCATTTCCACAACGGAAATTATCAAAAAAATCTTGGAACGCTATAGAGGCAAAGTAAATGCATCATATCTATAAAATGCCTTTCTGTCTAAATTCCTTAGGCGAAAGGCGAAGGGCTAAAGACAAATTAGCAATTTGAGGAGCAGTCAATTGCAAGGGGTATACAACAGCCTCCTTTGGCTAAGTGCAAGCTTGCTTTTTCCCTTAGGGACGATTTCTCCTAAGGTAAGACATTATTTTGGTCATCGTCTGGGCTGGAATCTAAAACAAGATTGCCCCCATATTTTAAAAAACTCTGTTTGGTTCCATGCCCTTTCTGTAGGGGAAGTCCTGTCAGTAGTGTCATTGGTGCAAAAATGGGCTCAAAAATACCCCCAAGTGCCATTATTCTTTACCGCCAGCACACTTACAGGTCATCAAGTAGCTATAAAAAAGCTAAAAAAAGTTGTTTCAAGCATCAGTTACTTCCCCTTAGATTTTCCCTTCATCATTAGGCGTTATCTGAATCAGGTCAACCCCAAGATGGTCGTCCTTACAGAAACAGACATCTGGCCTAATTTCTTAACAGTTTTAAACCAAAAGGCCCTTCCGTGTCTGCTTATCAATGCCCGCATATCTGAACGTTCTTATAAAAGATATTCACTATTAAAACCTTGGTTTTCTCAAGTCATCAACAAACTTTCCTTTGTAGGAGTGCAACGCCCAGAAGATGCTCAGAGATTTCTTGCCTTGGGATTAGCACCAAAAAAGATAAAAATTATGGGTAGCCTCAAGTTTGATATTACCGTTCCTGACTTTGACAAACATTTTATAATTCAACAGAAATCATCCTTTGGAATAGATCCTTCCAGGCCAGTATGGATTGCAGGCAGCACCCATAGCGGAGAAGACGAAATTATCTTAAAGGTTCATCATCTCTTACTCAAGTTCTTCCCTTCGTTATGCCTCATTATCGCCCCCCGCCATCCAGAACGTTTTGACAAGGTTGCCCTTTTAAGCAGGCGACTGGGGTTTGAAACAAGCCGCCGAACCGAAGGTCAAACTACCTCAAGCCAGGTCATAATTCTGGACACCATTGGCGAGCTAGCCCAAATCTATGCCCTGGCCGATCTGGTATTTATCGGGGGAAGCCTTGTGCCTATTGGAGGTCATAATCCATTAGAGGCAGCTAGATGGGCAAAACCAATAATTTGGGGGCCGCATATGTTCAACTTCAGTAACATTGCCCAGCAAATGCAACAGGCAAAAGCGGCTTTTGAAGTCAAAGATGAAAAGACACTTTTTTACATCGCCAAAACACTTCTGGAAAACCAAAAGTTGAGAAACTTTATGGGAAAGCAAGGCAAAGACCTACTGCTCAAACACCAAGGAATAGGGGAAAAATATTTGGAAATTATGGCCCGCTTTTTATAAGAATGGCAAGCTGGAGAACGGTATGGACATAATAAGGGCTGGCATTATATGACATCAAAACTTGCTGTTTTCCCTGGGTTGACGTAGCCTTAGACCACCCATGTTGAGCCAGATAATTTGCAATACTCATGATGGCGTCGGCGGGCTCAAAAAGGTCTATTCGACCGTCTTGATTGCCATCACATCCATACTTGAGGACACTGGAAGGCACAAATTGACAAACTCCAAAGGCACCAAAAACAGAACCTCTAATGGAAAAGGGGTCTAGCCCACCTTTTTGGGTATAAATGATAAAGGCCTTAAGCTGACTATAGGCCCACTTTGATTTACGCTTGAGGTGCAAAATTTGAGAAGGCGTCAAATGAAATTCACGGGCAAAATTCCTTTCAAATGCTGGTAAGGCCAGTGTAGAAAGGACATTAAACACCCTATATCGGCCCGAGAACCTACCATAATGACTTTCAACCCCAATAATAGCCGTAATCACCTCTTTAGAAACGCCATATCTCTTCTCAGCTAAGGTTAAAACATCTATATGCCTTGCAAGGTAATTTTTGCCCATCTCAACATATTTTTTTTCTAAAAAATGCTTATAATTCAACTTGCTTTCTTTATAAACAGCACAAGTCTTTATCAAACCAGGTAAAAATCTCACGTAAGGACTGGCATACAATTCCTCTACTACCTTTTTATCAAAACCACTTTTAACTAGAGCCAATTTTAATGGTAAAAAGACAGAATCTGCCCTTAGAGAATGAGCACTTAAAAGCTCAAGTAATATCAGAAGCAAAATAATCCTTTTACGCCAGGGGTCAAGTCTCCACATTTGACATAGATTCTCAACTCAGTAATTGTGTTATTTTATTTAACATTTTTAAAACCCTTAAAGCCATCTTTTAAAGGATTTTTCATTTCCATGTTATCCATTACAACCCCCTTACACCTCTGCTGGGCCTGCGCTAAATCTAAATAAATATAAATAATAGACATAATCTTAAGGGCCTTGCCACAATCGGCAGATACCACAAAGGAAAGATAATGTCAAATGTGGAGAATTTGCCACTTTTTGATAATCTTCAAAATCACCTTCCCGAACAATATCTTCCATTTCTGCTTTTAACGCCACCCATTGTTCCACTCCCTCTGTTAAAATGCCAAGAAAAGTCTCATCTAATCGGACATCGCTGTTAACAAAGACTGCTCAAGGAGAAAATCCACACCCGGGTGAACGATCGGTGATGTTTTCCAGCCTTTTCAGAAAAAGCGGCACAATTTTCTCAATTTCAGCCGCTGTAGAGGTGTCCAAAATTTCCAGCTTTTTAAGCTCACCTTTCATGTGCTTTTTCAGAAAGTCAAAGCGGTCTTTCAGTATGTCCAGTTTGGAGCACACGATCCTGGACATGGTTTCCACGTCTGCCTGCTTCGGGTATTTGAGCAGGACTGTTGTCAGGTCAAAAAGGTCTCTCATTTTAAGACTTTCTACCCTGTAAAACAGCTTTTTGGTAACGATTTCCACAGGGTTGTCTATAAACAACTTTATCCCTTGAACCTTTATGAGTTTTGGCCTTAAACCTGTGAGATTGGGGGCAACAATGAAGTCAATCTCTTTGTCCTGGATTTCAATCTTTATCCAGTTGGACATCTCGGTATAGCTTGTTGCCCTGCTTTTGATGTAATCGTTAAGCCGTGGAGAAAGGTGTGTTAATTGCTGAATATCTGTCAAAAAAATGTCTATGTCATTTGAAACCCTGTGAGAGTAATAAAACCTCAGGGCTGTTCCACCACCCCAGCTCCATTTGGTGAGCGGTATGCCTGTGTGTTCTAAAAAAGAGTAAGCAAGCTTTAGCAGTTGCAGCCAGTCCTGTTTCAATCCACCCATGCCCTGAAGAACTCCTCTAATCTTTTATTGCGGTAACTTCGCTTTATAAATTTTTCGTAATAGTCCCTGAGTTCTTTTATAGAAATGCCGAATCTCTTGCAAAAGCGAAACAGGGTCTGATTGTCCACCTCTGTGAAAAGGATAAAAAAGTTCTCCCTGTATTTCTCAGGAAACACCTGCTTTTTGATAAAATCTGCCGCCTGTTTGTCTGCAAGCTGGTATTCTTTTTTGAATGGGACATTAATGGTGGTCAGAATCATTAATTTTAGCCGTACGCCTTTAGCCTTTTGCCTTAAGCCTCACATACACAAACCCCGTTAAATTGGTTCCATTTAACGGGGCAAACACCAATCTCCTGTCAAGGTGTGGATATAAAGGACAAGATGAAAGAAACAGCGATTACCCCATCTACTCATCTACCCATTTACTCATCTACAAAGAATTCTTTCAGTCTGGACTGCTTTTCCCTGACCCTGAAAGGTTCACTCTCTACCATACGGTGAGATAGTTTTTCAAGCATATCTCCTAAAAAATCAGAGTCTTTCTCAATTAAAAGCTCCCCTTTATCCACAGCATTGTACAGAACTTCCAGATCAACTTCCTCAAGAGAAAAAAGAATCACATCCAGCTTTTCTTCTGGAAGACAGAGAATGGCACTCAGGTCTACGACTGTTCTGATGACCGCTTCGTCCCTCTCAGCTCCATCTATGGGAAGAATAAGGATATCCACATCGTTTGCCACAGGCTCTCCTCTGGCCAGGGAACCAAATAGGTAAACTGCCGCAAGGTCATCACGCTTTGAAAAATACTGTTTAAGCTTTTTCCTGATTTCTTCTCTTCTGGAAGCTAAATTCATTCACTTATTTTGAGGAAAGGATGTATGGTCTAACCTTCTTTTAGAAACGCAATCAAGCCCGGCAACAAAATCCTTGATTTCTTCCAAAAAATCACTAAAGTCTTTTATCCCCTTTCTCATATTTTTTAGAAATGTCTGGTTGTCCACTTTCCAGTAACCATGAACCAACATGTTTCTAAACCTTACAAATTTCTTGAGACGCAGGTATAAGTCTTCGGAAATAATTTTTCTCTCTCTGGCTTTATCCATTACTGTTTGATAACCATCAACGCTTTCTTTAAACACTCTTGCCAACAAATGCTGAAGTATAATGCCAATTGCTTCCGTAATTTGGATAACAGAAAGTTTTAGGCTCTTAAGGTAATGGATATTTCCAGTTATTTCATTATCGGTATAATTGTCAATTAAAGAATGAATATCTGCCATTTCTTTTTCAATATCTTTCGCAGCTTTTCCAACTTTTTGCAAATCAACACACATATCTTTTTCTCCGTCCTTTTTTGCTGGGCTCAGCGTTCGTTCTGATTTAAACAATAGCAGAAAAAAACATAAAAGAAAAGCGATTGAAGTCTTCTGGTTCCACTTTTCCAATTATTGAATTGCTGCCTGAAATGTTCAATTTGAACAACCATCAAACCTTAAGCATGTGAACTACCTACGACTAAAGTCGCAGGCTTCTGAGAGAGTTTGATCCCGCCAGGGCGGGACCCTTATCCCCCGTGGCAGGTTCACACCGCCACCTACTCCTATCCCTGCATACAGCAGAGACTTGGAGATACCTTTGCTGAAGTTGTAGATTCTTACCCTGACTGCTTTCTTTAGCCCTGTTACAAGGTCAAACCATCCCTTCTCGAACTTCCTTAAGATGTTCCTGGCACCGTTTGTGTCTGCATTGATGAATCCTTTGACTGATGAGAGGAACAATCCTCTTTTTATTCTTCTTCCCAGACCCTTGTTCTGCTTTGAAACAGTTGTGGTTCTATCACAACTGTCAGTCCGGGAAGTATAGCTCTCATCTATCAGCTTAACTCCTATTCCCTTCTCTTTTAGCTTATAGGTTAAACACTCCGTCACCTTCCCGTGCGGTAATAGCTTAAACATCTGGTTTACAAGGTCTGGAAGGTTGTTTGCTTTGTTCTTTGACTCTTGAACTTTTCCTATCACTACCGTTCTCACTCCGTTTCTTACTGCAAGCTCCTTTATCAAATTGCTGACCTTGTGGGCGTAGTCCCTTAATAGATTCTTGATGCCCTTCCAGAGCCTATGAAGTTTCCTCTCTATCTGAACTGTCGGCAATCCCTTGTTTTTGAGGTTGTCAAGCCTGCTCTGAAGTCCAGCTATCCTTTTGAACTTTTTCCTGAGCAGTGTCTTTAACCCCCTCCCATCTATGATATAAGAAACAGGATTGCCTTCTATTACACAGGCCGTAAAGTTCGTTATCCCATAGTCTATTGCTAAGACCTTGTTACCTTTAGGCTTAATTTTTGCGACTTCTTTTTCATACACTACCACCAGCTTAAAGCTTACCTGTCCACCTGCCTTACAGGGAACTATCTGAACATTAAGAACCGGAAGATTTTCTAATCCTTTATATCCTGTTTCTATCCACAGGTAAGCAGGAGAAAATCCGAATTTTTCAAGCAAGTGTTCTTTTAAGCCTTTTGAAAGAGACAACCTGTTCTTTTTATCCTCTATCTTAAAGCCTGTTTTATCCCAGGTTACTACCCTGTGGGGCATTTCAGGATTTACATAGCCCAGCAGTCTAACAATGTTTATTCCCTTTTTCTTAAACTTTTCAGGCTGTTTTAAAAAACCGAAAAAGTTTCTCCAGCCTCTTGATAGTTCATCAAGAACTATTTGAGCACTCCTTGAAGTGTAGGGAACGCAGGTGGAGTGAAGTGTCTTTGAGTTTGTTATACAGGTCTCTGTAATCAGGCTTTGCTAACCTGTTCTTTATGAGGTAGTTCGCTTGATTCCGGAGTCTCCCAGCGTGATAGGTTAGATGCCCAAGTATTATCTGCTGTTCTTCTGTCAAACGGTTAAGTTCAAAAACTATCGCTCGTTTTACTTTCCTTGACATTCCTCTATGTATCTCCTAATCGTTTCAGCAGATACATTTCCAGCAGTTCCAAAGTCAATACCCCTTCAGGGTGTCGGGCTGTATTCCCGCTTTAAAAAGCGGGGTTTTAGCCCGTGATTTTACTATAAAAACCGTTTTTATGGACAGGGAGAAGGAGAATAGGAGCACACCACATGGCGCATCTGCCATGCGGTATCAAAGTCCTTCCAGAGTTTCGCCAGTCCTTGATAATCCATATCCTGGACAAGTTCCTCTATATCTTCTTTCAAGTTCACCCATTGCTCTACTCCGTCTAAACGCACCTCTTTTCTGTACCCTTTTTTACTGTCATCAAGATGACATAGAATTTGCATGTAAGCTGTTTCCGTTCCGCTTGGGTTGAGGTCCTGCCCCAACCTGAGTAACTCTACTTCCGGTCCGCCAAAGCAGGTGTGAAGAGCCTCTGCAAGGGATTTCCTGAGGGTCCGGATTGCTTTCTCTTGAGAAATTCCCTGCTTTTTCAGATCAGAAACCCAGAAACCCCAGTAACCGTCGTATCTGCCAGTGGAATAGATGTCAACATCCAACTGCTTTTTTACTTTTTCCTTTGTAAGCTCCCATACTACAGTTCCTACAGTTCCAAAGGAACTCTCAAAGGCCTCAGTCAGGAGAAGAGATTCCCAAAGAATCTCTTCAACTAACTTTGGAAACTTATACACCTTCACATGGAGCCCCACATGCCTACCATAGTCATGGTAGGCAATAGGGAGCTCTTTAACGAGCTCCCTCGCTTCTTTCTTCGTTAAAAACTGCCTTTTCATTTTTTTTCTCTTCTCCTTTTTTCTTTTTTGTGTAAAAAAAATTGTGTAAAAAAAATAGCACAAACAGCAGAATGCAGGTTAAATGTCCCTAAACACCCACCGGGAATAAAGCTGGTCATCACCAGAGGTGTCAAAGGCAACCAGCACCGCAACTTGTCCCATTCCAACGGGAGATGCCCGTGTCAAGAAAAATCTTAAAAAAGAGAGGGGCTGAAATTGAACGTTTTGGCATTTTGCGTATACTAGAGTAGAAGACAACCGGGGGAGATGAGCAGGCCCCATGAAAGAGAAAAATGTAAAAAGGTAGGAAAGAACAAAATTCTTTCACGGGGCAGGTGAAAGGGAGTGAAAAAATGTAAAAAAACACCCCCCGTTTTTTTGAGTCAAACGGGGGATTATCCAGTTATGGAGACGGGTAGGACGCTGCTGTTCTTTTCATTCTTGCCTGGAGCTTTTTCTCATACTCAGCTCCCAATTTGCTCACCTTTTCTCTGGCAGGGGCAAAGCCGTTGTTAACCGCAAATTCAAGTTGCTCAGCCAGAATCAAAGCCTGCTCTGTTATGGTCAGAGGAGAACCCTTTGCCCCGGCAATCTCCAGAACCTTGATGGCGTGCCCAGCACATTCATCCTGCTTATTTTTACATCCTTCTGATCCCAGTAACTCTTCCTGTCTTCCACCTGCTTTTTACCTGTTTCTGGTTCAGTCTGCATGGGCTCTGGCTTTGAATCCTGAGCAGCTTTTATGCTACCTATGTACTGACCTGCCCCCATTTTTTGGAATGTCAAAAAGGATAATTCTGTGTAAAATTTCTGAAAAAGGAGGTATTGTTATGAGACCAACAAAATACCCACCAGATAAAATTATCCAAATTCTTGCTGAAGCTGAACTTCCTGGTAGCCCCATTGCTAAAGTCTGTAGAAAATATTCCATTGCGAGAAGCACTTTTGATAGATGGAAACAAAAATATAAAGGGCTTTCTTCTTCTGAAGCTAAAAAAACTTAAAGTCCTTGAAGACGAGAACCTAAGACTCAAAAGACTGCTTGGCCCAAAAAAGAATTAGAAATACAGGTGCTTAATGAGATCATTAAAAAAAACTTAATAACTAAACACCAGAGAAAGGAAGTTGCTAGAAAAATGATTAAAGCTGGCATTAAAACAAAAAGAGTTGTCCTGCCACCCCTAGGGGTGCAGGACAATCGTTATGCCAAATTTAAAGCCATCGGTTAAACTTACTTCCGTAGTTATTGCTGGACCACTTAAAACTCCTGGCCAACAAAAGAAGTGTGCCTTATCAATCCTTAATGAAAACATTCCCGGCAGAAAAGGTAGAAGAGGAGTTGAAAAAGGAAATTTGACCAAATCTGTAAATTTAATTGACAATTTTTGCCATTTTGGATATATATTTAGCATGATTGAAAGAAAAATTAGCTTAAAAGTTATGGAATATTCAAGACAATTTCCTGTTGTAACCATTACAGGCCCAAGACAGTCAGGAAAAACCACTTTATGTAAAATGCTTTTTCAAGATAAAAAATATGTCAATCTTGAAGAAATTGATGAAAGGCAATTTGCACTTGAAGACCCAAGGGGATTTTTAGCAAGATTTCCAGACGGAGCTGTTATAGATGAAGTTCAATATGCTCCAAATCTTTTTTCTTATATTCAAGCAATTGTAGATAAAAAAAACAAAGAAGGCATGTTTATCTTAACTGGTTCTCAGCAATTTGAGCTAATGGAATCTATTTCCCAATCGTTAGCCGGTAGGACAGCCATTGTAAAATTATTGCCTTTTTCATTAAACGAAGCTTATAGCAACTTAGAAAACATTTCTTTATATGAAGTATTATTCACAGGATTTTTCCCAAGAATTTTTGATAAAGGAATTTCGCCTACAGACATGGCTTCATTCTATATTTCCACATACATTGAAAGAGATGTGAGGAAACTGATAAATGTCAAAGATTTAACAAAGTTTCAAACATTTATAAAATTGTTAGCAGGAAGAAGCGGTCAATTATTAAATCTCAGTTCTCTTGCTGATGAATGCGATGTAAGTCATAACACAATAAAATCCTGGATAAGTGTTCTTGAAGCAAGTTACCTTATTAAAATTCACAGACCATTTTATAGGAATTTAAACAAGCGAATGGTAAAAACTCCCAAAATATATTTTCTTGACACAGGACTGCTTTGTTATCTCCTTGGAATGAGAGAGCCAGGACATATTGAAATTCATCCCCTAAAAGGAGAAATTTTTGAAACATTCATTGTTGCTGAGCTAATAAAAAACAGATTTAATAAGGGAGAGCAGGATAATTTATACTTTTATAGGGAGCATAAAGGAAGAGAAATAGACGTTGTAATAGACAATGGTATAATGCTTGATTTAATTGAAATAAAAATGTCTCAAACAGTTTCAGAAAAATTTTTTAAGAACTTTAATAAATTTCCCGCAAATAATTTTATCTCAGTGAATAAAAAAATAATTTTTGCTGGCAATGAGTCAAGAAAATTTAAAGATTTTGAAATCATTTCATGGAAAGACATTGAAATAGTGTAATTAGTCGTCCCTGAAAAACTATATAACCTTCCTTATTACTGTAACTTTTTTAAAAAAATAGGGTAGGACAACTGTTTAAGAACGGAGACAGCCCAATGAAAGGGAGAAGTCCTGACCTAAGAAAGCCTAATCTATTCAAGCAAAGACTAAAAAACCAGTTAAACCCCTCCCATCCCTTATACAAATTAGCCGAAGCAATCCCCTGGGGTTATTTTGAAAGGGAAATTGAAAAGATTTACTCAGACAAAGGCAGCCCCGTTAAATATTTAACGGGGTCATGGTGGGGTTATTAATTCTAAAGCAGCTCAGGAACCTATCAGATGAAAGGGTAGTAAAGGAATGGACAGAGAATCCTTACTATCAATACTTTTGTGGGGAGGTATATTTCAAGTGGGAATTTCCCTGTGATCCGACTGATTTGGTGTATTTTCGTAGGAGGATAGGCAAAGAGGGAATTAAAAAGATTTTAGAGGTTTCAATAAAGCTTCACGGTAAGAAGGCCAGGGAGAAAGAGGTATTAATAGACACGAGGTTCAGGAAAAAAACATCACCTTTCCTACGGACACAAACACAAAAAGATAGCAGAGAGATGTGTCAAGATAGCCAAAGAGGCAGGGATAAGCGTAAGGCAGACATACAAAAGGACGATAACCAAACTGATGCAGGCACAAAGATTCAGGAATCATCCCAAGAACTACCAAAAGGCCAAGAGGAGTGCCAGGAAGCTTAAAACCATAGCAGCCAGACTGGTAAGGGAGCTAAAAAGGAAACTGCCAGAAAATCTCTACAAGACTTATCTTAAAGAAATAAAAATATTCGAACAGGTTTTATCCCAAAACAAAGACAACAAGGACAAAAAGATTGCAATGCCCCAATTTTTTGGAAAGATATAATGGTTAATATAAAATTTGTCAAGCATAAATCTCCCATTTTTTAGAAAGGGGTTTTGGGTCATTGTTGTAGTAGACAGAATAAGGAGTTTTATAGT
>JALWFG010000008.1 GCA_027038965.1 Candidatus Desulfofervidaceae bacterium
AGGTGGCCGCGGCTGGAGGCATCAATGAGACAAACATTGCCGATTATGCGGCCACAGGTGTGGATTTGATTGTTTTAAGTTGTGCCTATTTTGGAAAACCAGCAGATATTAAAGTAAGTTTAATGCCTTTGAAAGGGGAACAATAATGAAAAAGTCTTTTGTATTTTTCCTCTTAGCCACATTGTGCCTTGGTTTAATCGGTTTGACTAGTTGTGAAAAGAGGGAAAAGACCGCCAGGGAGAAAAGTCAGACCCTTATGGTCTGTTCCGGAGCAGGCCTTATGAAGCCCATGAATGAATTGATTAAGCAGTTTGAACAAAAAACAGGGGCAAAGATACAAGTGCACTATGGAGGGAGTGCTGAAATTTTTGGCATTTTACAAACCACCTGCGGCTGCGATGTATTCATCCCTGGGGCATACAAATACACCCAAGACGCATTAAAAAAAGGTTATCTTGTTGAAAAGACTGTCAAAAAAGTAACCCTGCATATACCCATTATTATCGTGCCAGGGAATAATCTCAAACATATTCAGGCCTTGGAAGACCTTGCCAGACCTGGTGTAAAACTCGTTTTAGGGGATCCTAAGGCAACTGCCATTGGAAAGGTGGCCAAAAAGATTTTAGAAACCAACGGGTTATGGCAAAAAGTCAAGGAAAATGTCCTTACCTTTACCCCTACAGTTAACCAACTCCTTATCTATATCGCCACTGGTCAGGCAGATGCCGCCATTGTCTGGGAGGATATGACTTCCTGGGCACAGGCAAAAGGCAAGATTAAGGTAGTGCCTATTTCGGCCAAACAGAATATTATCAAAACCATCCCTACGGCCGTAACTATCTGTGCTAAAAGGCATGGTGTTGTTGATCTGGCCCGGTCCTTTAATGACTTTATTACCACCCCTCAGAGCCTTGCTGTTTGGGAAAAATGGGGGTTTAAACCGTGCAGATAAGGTTTAAAGACATCTGCCTTGTCATTTCCGTTCTTTTCACCTTAATTTTATTCATTGCCATTTCTTCTTTGTTTGTAGTGCCCAAGCCCCATGATGTAATAACGGCCCTAACATCCCCTGAAATGATTTACTCTCTGAAGCTTTCTCTCATTACGGCCTTCATTGCCACCACATGTGCCATGTTGATAGCCATCCCTATAGGTTATGCCTTGTCCAGAGGCTCTTTTAGAGGCAAAAAGATTGTGAAATCTATCGTTGATTTGCCAATGGCCTTTCCAGAATTGGTGCTCGGACTGGCTTTGCTCTTGCTGTTTGGAAATACGGCCATTGGAAAAATTATTGAAACAATGGGTATAAAGGTTGTCTTTACAAAGACCGGCATTGTTGTGGCCCAATTTTTTACAGGACTGCCTTATGCCGTACGTATTATTTGTTCTACCTTTAATAGCATCAACCCCAGATACGAATTGGTCTCAAGGAGTCTGGGCTATGGAGAATTTGAGACCTTTAAGAATGTTACCCTGCCTCTGGCCAAAAATGGCATTTTTGCCTCTACCATCATTACTTTTGCCAGATGTGTCGGAGCCTTTGGAGCAGTTTTGATTCTGGCAGGGGGGTCTTACATGAAAACCGAGATTTTACCCATCACCCTTTATCTCAACATTTCTTATGGGAACATCGGTATGGCTATAAGCAGTGGCATTGTGCTGATATTGGTTTCTTTCCTTGCTATTGCCATCTTTGAGTGGTTTGAGAGGGACAATGTTTATTAAAATCGCTCATCTAAGTATAGACTTAAAGGACTTTCAGTTAAGGGATGTCAATCTTGATATAGAAAAGGGAGATTATGTTGTTATCATTGGTCCTACAGGAAGTGGCAAATCAGTTATCCTTGAAACCATTGCTGGGTTTTACACACCTGAAACAGGAAAAATAATTTTAGAAGGTCAGGATATTACCTATTTCCCCCCAGAAAAAAGAAATATGAGTATTGTGTATCAAGATTATATGCTTTTTCCTCACATGACGATCTATGAAAATATTGCCTATGGTTTAAAAAAGACTTTTGATAAAGGCTGTATAGAAAAGGAGGTTAAGCACATCGCCCGCCTATTGAAAATAGAACACCTCTTGCATCGTTTCCCAGGCACTCTGAGTGGAGGAGAGGCCCAGCGCACGGCCATCGCTAGGGCACTAGTGGTAAAACCACGGCTCCTTTTGATGGATGAGCCCTTTAGTGCCCTTGATGTAAAAACCAAAAAAGAATTAAGACAGCTTGTTAAAACCGCCCTCAAAGAGTATCAAACCACTACCGTTCATGTCACTCATGACTTAGACGATGTCTGGCATCTGGCCACAAAGGTGGTAATAATGCGCCATGGCAAGGTGTTGCAAGTAGGTCCTCCAGAACACATATTTGCAAATCCCACCGATAACTTTGTAGCCGACTTTATGGGAGCAAATACATTTAAAGGCAAAATCATCGGAGAGGAAAATGGTCTTAGCCTCTTAAAGCTCGCAGAAGGTATCAAACTTTACTCCAAAGACCAAGGCCCCATAGGACAAGAGGCAATTGTGGCTATAAGACCTGAACACATTCTTATCTCACCTAAATCTTCCTTTAGTCATGTGTCCAATGTCTTTTGTGGCCGGATTATAAATACAAAGGTACAGGGACACCTTGTGTGGTTAACACTAGATATAGAGGGACTTTATCTCAAGGCCCTCCTTACCCCTAATGCCTATGAATTGATGGGATTAAATGAAAGGGGAAGGGTATTTGTCACTATAAAAAGCAGCCATGTGAAGATCATATCCTCTAGCCGTAAAGACAAGGGTGAATTCTTCAGACGGCAAGAGAACAGGTAAGGTTGCAGCCCGCCTCAAAAAAATACTTGCCTTTTGCCCTCAAAATATGTTATAAAAGAATTACGGTGTAGCTCTTTGGAAAATCGGATTTGGGAAGACAAGCGAGATGCCTTTAAAGGTAACAGTTTAGAATAATTCTAAAAACGGGAACCTCACCCCTTCACCTAAGTGCCCAAAAAATCATAGCGGTTCCCGCAGAGAAATTTACTTGGATTTTGGGTTGCTTGCGATTTTTAACAAAAATGTAAGGTGCAAAAAAGGGGGGTTAAAGAAGAGGTCTCCGAAAGTGACCTTTTAACTGCCCAAAAAATCGAAATAAAAAGTGGGTGCTGTTGGAAAACATGACCCGATTCGAGGGGATTGCGACTTTCGCCAAACGCATCTTTCTTATTTGCTATGCGAAACAACTTATGTTGGAAAACATGACCCGATTCGAGGGGATTGCGACTTTCATTCCTACCAGAACACACCACACGGGTGTGCTCTGGTTGGAAAACATGACCCGATTCGAGGGGATTGCGACCTGAGCCCACGCTGGCATTTTAGTGCTTGGGTCAAGTTGGAAAACATGACCCGATTCGAGGGGATTGCGACACACCCACGGTTGGGAACATACACTTTGCATGTTTCCATATTGAAGTTGGAAAACCTTGACCCGACTTGAGGGGATTGCGACCTGATTCGGCCAGTTCCACCGCCTTCTGTGCAGCGGGGCAATACTGCACTTAGAAACCTTGACCCGCTTTGAGGGGATTGCGACTACTCCGTTACATGTCGGCGTAACCATGATGATAGCGGGTTGAAGGAATAAGGGTGGACCTATTGGACAGAAAAACACCAGGAGTGTTTAGTAATGATAACGACAGGATAAAATTCTGATTTTGTCTTTTAGGACCTGATATACCAACCGATGTTCTTTATCTATACGCCTTGATCAGGCGCCGGTGAGTTCGTGTTTCAAAGGTTCAGGCTTGCCTATTCCCCCAAAGGGGTCTTTTAAAGTAGCCTTAATGAGCTTGGCAATTTTTAGAGCGGTCTTTCGGTCTTTTTCTATCCACCAGACGAAATCTTCAAAACCATAGGGATCAAATTCCAAACTTCTCTCGGATGGCCTCATAAGGTATACCTTCTTTCCGACTCATCGCTTCCAGCAATCTTTTTTTCATTACCTCACTGCCCATGAGATAGCCGGTTTCTTCTTCTATTTCTTTTTCCACCTCTGCAACCCTCTTTCCATCCCTCACGGCCACAAATAAAACTGCAAGCTCATAATTGGAGGGATCCCATTCTAAAAGCTCCTTCAAAATAGAAAGAAGGGCTTCTCTAGGTAAAGCCACTTTGTTATCTTTTGTAAAGGTTACATCCAAACTTTTCATTGTATTTGCTCTGATCATGATTATTCCCCTCTCTTTTTTAGTCTAACAGTTTTGGTTTCTTTTTTCAACATTTTTTGGAGACCTCTAACAGCTTCTCTTTTGGTATCTGATATTGAATGCTTAACAAAGGCTCAAGCTTCTTAAGGTCGGCGTAACCATGATGATCTGTGAAAGAACCTTAGAAACCTTGACCCGACTTGAGGGGATTGCGACCGCAGGCCTAAAAGGCCTGAAGTAGTGCTTTTAGTCCTTAGTGCTTGGTCCTTAGTGTTAAGAAAAAACTTCCCCTGTATAACCTTTACAACTTCTACAACTTCTACAACCTTTCCCTTTTGCCTTCGTTATTGTAAGCTTGATTTTATCAATTTGAATGTCTAAAAAAGAGAGGAGCAAATATTAAAACTTGTCAAAGAGGAGGTGAAAACAATGGCCCTGGTAATCAATCCTGAGAATAACCTTTATTTGAAGGAACTGGTTGAAAAGGGGAAAAGAGAGGGGATGATAGAAGGGATAAGGAAAGGGATAGAAAAAGGGATAGAAAAAGGAATGCTTGAGGCCAAGAAAGGGGATGCCAGAAGGCTTTATTTTAAGCTCAAACTTTCGGCAGAACAGATCGCTGAGGTTTTGGACATTCCCCTGGAGCTAGTCAAGGAAGCCATTGAGGAATGATGCGTTTGCCCTTTTTCCCAAGCTACATGTATGGCTGAATTGGCTTAAGATGAAGTGGGCATGACATCAGTTGGAACGAAGAGATTGATTTAAGTGAGGCAGAACTCTGGATAAATGGAATATTAGTTGAACAAGCCGCTGAAGCTGAGCCTTAAATTCGTTATGCTCGTTTAGGAGCTACTTAGTGCCCTGCACCTTAAGGAAAACAGAACAAACATTTACCCCTATTCTAATTTTTTAAATCTTGTCTGTTCTAGATTATTTTTTTTGAATATTCTTATTTCCAAAATTGATTTTTGCCTGCAAGATGTGTTAAATAAAAGGTATGTCTTGCCCCAAAATAGCTATTGGAAAAGAGCTTAGCGGGTGTAAAAATGTCATCACCTTAGGCATGAGGCCCAACTTTGAGGACTATACTCCCCAAGAACAAAGGTTAATCTATGAGGCAGAAACTATATATTTCCCGACCTTTTTTTATGCAGGTCTCTTTAAGACTATGGGAAAAAAGACATTCCCTAGCTATGAATGTTATCAATACGCCTGTAATAAAATTAAACAAACCGCCCTTTTCAAGTTGCTTCAAATTCCCCATCCCAAAACTCGCACCTTTTATGGAGACAGACAAAAAAGGCAAATTTTGAAATATTTCAAATATCCCTTTATTGCCAAAATTCCCAGAGGTTCGGCTCGAGGCAAAGGCGTTTTTTTAATCCGAAATGAGAGCGAATTGTCCACCTACAATAAGATGACTCATGTAGCATATATCCAAGAATACTTTCCCTTAGAAAGGGATTTAAGGGTAGTGGTGATTAAAAATCAAGTCATCCTTGCTTACTGGAAGGTAAAAAAGAGAGGAGAATATCGGTGTAATGTGGCTAGAGGGGCCACCATTGTCTTTGATGACATCCCTTCAGAGGCCATAGACCTGGCGTTAAAAGTCAGTCAGCAGTGTAATTTAGACAATGTAGGAATTGATATCTGTTTTTATAATGGTAGGTATTATGTGCTTGAAGCCAATATGAAATATGGTCTTAAGGCATTTGCTCTGGCAGGCATTGATTATAAAAAAATGCTTTCCCAGATGATAGAAGATGGGATTTTATAATGCGTTATATTCCTAAATACGTTCAGGCATACGAAACCGGGGTGTTAGATGAAAGGATTGTCCAGGCCTATTCTATCTTAGAAAAGTGCACTTTATGCCCTAGAGAATGCAAGGTAAACCGAATAAAGGGACAAAAGGGTATATGTAAAACTGGGGCCAAGGCCATCATTGATAGCTATTTCCCCCACTTTGGGGAAGAGGCGCCCTTAGTAGGCCAATACGGGTCAGGGACTATCTTTGTTTCTTATTGCAATCTATTATGCATTTATTGTCAAAACTATGAAATCAGCCATTTGGGTATAGGTCGAGAAGTAACCTGTGAAGAAATCGCCCAAATGATGCTTTCTTTACAGGTTCAAGGTTGCCATAATATCAATATTGTCACTCCAACTCATATAGTCCCTCAACTTTTGGTAGCCTTAAAAACAGCCGTGGAGAAGGGGCTTTCTATTCCTCTGGTTTATAACACAAGTGGATATGAAAAACTAGAAACTATAAAATTATTAGATGGCATCGTTGACATTTATATGCCTGATTTTAAATATTGGGATTCAGAAGTAGCCCAAAAATATTCTTCTGCCCCAGACTATCCTCAAAGGGCCAAGGAAGCCTTAAAGGAAATGTATCGTCAAGTTGGAGACCTTTATATCAATGAGCTAGGATTAGCCGAATATGGATTGCTAGTCCGGCATTTGGTGTTACCAAATGGTCTAGCAGGCACAAAGGAAATAATGGAATTCATTGCCACTAAAATCTCTCCTAATACCTTTGTCAACATCATGTCCCAATATCGCCCCTGTGGTGAAGCCTATAAAGATCCGCTTATAAATCGTCCTATTACTATGGAAGAATATGAAGAAGCTATTGAAGCAGCTAGGAAGGCTGGCTTAAAGCGTCTCTACAGGCAATTCTAGGTCTTCTAAGGCCACCCCTACTAGATATAATCCCCCCTCTTTTTTAACCCACACCACCTTACCCCTTAGTGGGATAGAATCTTCGCCTATAGAAATGCTCAAGTCTATATGAGCTGAAGGTTCTAATTTTTCGGCCATTTCTAGTAAAACCCCCGCCTTACTTACATTTAGGCTTCTGGCTAAACCTTCTTTTAGTTCAGACATGGAGAAATAAAATACCAAGTGTTCTGCCTTTTTTCTAGGATAACGCCTCTTCTCTTCCATTTTCCTTTAAAATACTACTATTTTGTATTTTAAAAGTCAACAAAAAACTTAAGGTCCCTAAGGAAGGAAATATATAAAAACCCTTGACAAACCCCGCTTTCCCCTTTAACCTCGCATCGCTATGCACCTGATGAAAAGCTGTTTTTTAGGCTCTAATATCCTTAGCTCGCTTAATTCCTCTCAAAAACAGGCTGTAATGGCCGAGGGAATTGTGCGGGTAATCGCGGCCCCTGGTTCTGGTAAGACTCGGACCCTCACCCACCGCATTGCCTATCTTATTATGGTAAGGAACATCTGTCCATCTCGAATTTTAGCCCTTACTTTTACCCGGAAAGCCGCTGCGGAGATGAAAAAACGCTTGAAGAAATTAATTGGTCAAAGAAAGGCCGAAAGGATTTGGTGCTCTACATTCCATGCCCTGTGTTTTAAAATTCTTAAAGAAGAAGGCATCAATTTTAAATTAATGGAAGAACAAAGGCGGCTTTTACTTATCAAACATGCCCTTGCTGCCACTGAGGCTGAAATGGGTTTGAAGGAAGCAAGTCAATTTATCAGCCTGGCCAAAAACAATTTGCGTTTGGTAGAGGACATGGCCTATGAGGCTAAAATAAGCCCTGTAGTGGATGAGAAATATGCCGTTTACAAATTTTATGAACAAAGAAAGCATCAGGAGGGTTTGTTTGACTTTGATGACCTGCAAATCCAAACCTGGCGTCTTTTTAAAAAAAACCCTCAAATTTTGAAAAAATATGCCCAGCGTTTTGAACATATTTTGGTAGATGAAGTTCAGGATGTAAACAAAGTCCAATTTGAGTTGCTCAGGCTGCTTGTGCCGCCTCAAAACAATCTTTTTGTGGTTGGCGATGATGCCCAGGCCATCTATCATTTCCGAGGTGCAGTTCCTCAATACATCTTGCACTTTGAGCATTACTTTCCTAACGCCAAAACGGTAAAATTAGAGCAAAATTACCGCTCTACTAAAAGCATTGTTTCTATCTCTAACCGCCTTATGTCACACAGTTCTCTCCAAATTGGCAAAAATATCTGGACCAGTAATAAAGAAGGGCCTCCCCCAAAAATCCTTACGGCCCCAGATCGTGAAGAAGAGGCCTTTAAGGTCATTAAAGAAATTCAAGGGCTTATAAAGAGGGGAACATCCCCTCAGGACATTGCCATTCTATACCGCACTAACTATCAATCTCGTCCTTTGGAAGATAATTGTATCCATTTGGGCATCCCTTACACCATTGTGGGTAGCACTGGATTTTATCTCCGCAAGGAAATCAAAGACATGACGGCCTACCTCAAGCTGATTTCTGACTTTAATGACGACAAGGCCTTTTTAGACATCTTCAATGTCCCTCCCAGAGATTTGGGTCCCGTGGTGCCGCTCCTAAAGGAAAAAAGCATAGAAACAGGCAAATCCCTCTTTTGTTGTCTTCCTCTGATTCGCTATCCTCATTCAGAAATGAAAAGGCGGGCCGAACGCTTCTATGGCATTATTAAAAAAATGAACGCCATCTACCAGAAAGGAAGTTACCATCTAGGCGAAATTGTAAAGCAAATCAGACATTACACAAACTATGATGAATATCTTAACCAGAAAAGAAAGTCTTTAGATGAATCCCATATTGACACCCTTAATGAGTTTTGTTTAAGTCTCAGTCGATTTAAGGACGTGGGCAAATTTTTGGCCTATTTGCAGGTAGCAATGCAAGAAGGCCGATATAAAAAGGGTAAGAGGGTTAACTTACTTACTATCCACAAGGCCAAAGGGCTTGAATGGCCTGTGGTCTTCTTGATTGGATGCAGTCTTGGAATTCTGCCCCACCATAGGGCCCATGACTTAGAAGAGGAAAGGCGCCTGTGTTATGTGGCCATTACCCGGGCTCAAAAAAGGCTTTATATCTCCTATGCAGGGCGTCCTTCACCATTTTTGAATGAAATGCTTGGGAGGTAAAAAATGAAAAATCAGGCCTGGGAAATTGCTCGTTTTATGAGTCAAAAAGACCAAATAGCGGTTCAATTTGGAATGAAGGTAAAAGATGTTTCCCCTGGCAGGTGCGTCGTAGAAATGAAGGTAACAGAAAAAATGCTTAACGCGGTAGGCATTACCCATGGAGCCGCTACTTATGCCTTAGCCGACTTTGCCTTTGCGGTAGCCTCAAATAGTTATGGCCAAGTAGCTGTAGCCTTAAACACTCAGATGCACTACCCCGCCTCAAGTCAAGCAGGAGACATACTCACGGCCACAGCGGTTGAAGAAACTCGAAGCCGCCACATTGGCATTTATCGGATTGAAATCAAAAGGCAAGACGGCACCCTAGTAGGCATTTTTACAGGAACCGTATTTATCCGCAACGACAGCCTCAAGTCATGGATGGAAAAACAAGATATCTAATCATTTATCTTCAAAACCGCTTCGGCCATTTTTCGTTTTCTTTCTTCCAAGCAGGTATTTAACTCCCCATCATTTAAGGCCAGAATTTGAGCCGCTAAAATGGCGGCATTTTTGGCCCCTGCCTTCCCCACAGTAGTAACTGCCACAGGCACACCCGCGGGCATTTGGACAGAAGAGAGTAAAGAATCCAACCCGTTGAATGGAGGCACCGCTAATGGAACTGCAATTACCGGCAGGGTGGTATGGGCCGCTATAGCCCCGGCCAGATGATTGGCATAGCCGGCCGCGGCAATAATCACCTTTATCCCCCTCTTTTTGGCTTCTCTGGCGTATTGGGCCACTAGGTCAGGTGTTCGATGGGCAGAGGCCACGACAAGTTCTGAAGGAATAAGCATTTCCAGCAATGCTTCTTTTGTATTAAGCATCACCTCTTTGTCTGAAGCACTCCCCATCACTATTCCTACAAATCTCCCCATGTGTTTCAGGGCCTTAAATCCAATATCCCTCCGATAATAAACCCCATCCCATGATATCTTTCTGGTAGCCTGATACGCCTTAGCAATAGCTTGAGGTAAGGTTTCTCCTAAGGCCGTTACCCCAAGCACCCTGCCTCCATTTGTATAAAATTTTCCATCTTTCAATTCAGTCCCAGCATGGAAGATATAAATATCATCTTGATCATCAAGTTCTTCAAGCCCTGTAATTTGTTTTCCCTTTTCGTACTTGCCAGGATATCCCTCCTGGGCCATGACCACACACATACTTGGCCTCTTATCAATCTGAAGGGTCTTATCCTTCAGGGTGCCATCAATTACGGCATTGAAGGCCTCTACTAAGTCTGATTTAAGGCGCATCAGCAAGGGCTGGGCCTCAGGGTCTCCAAACCGACAGTTAAACTCAAGCACCTTAGCCCTTCCGTCCCTGATAATTAACCCGGCGTAAAGCACCCCCTTATAAGGACATCCCTCCTGAGCCAGACCTTTAATTGTAGGATAAATAATGTCCTTTAAGATATGCCTCTCCACCCTTTTGGTAACTATAGGAGCTGGCGAATAGGCCCCCATCCCCCCTGTATTTGGCCCTTTATCGTCTTCGTAAATAGGCTTATGATCCTGGGCTGAGGGGAAGGCCACAACGTTCTCACCATCAGTAAAGACCAGATAAGAAACCTCCTCCCCTTCCAAAAAATCTTCAATGACTACCTTACTGCCAGCCTCTCCAAAGGTTTTTTGAACCATAATTACATCAATGGCCTTAAAGGCCTCTTCTAAAGTTCGGACCGGAATAACCCCCTTGCCTGCCGCCAAACCATCGGCCTTAATTACAATAGGACATCCCCTCTCTTTAACATATTGTTTAGCAGAGTCAGGGTCTGAAAAGACCTCAAAATCGGCTGTAGGAATTCCATACTTGCACATCAGCTCTTTGGCAAAGGCCTTACTGCCTTCAATCATAGCAGCCTTTTTGGAAGGGCCAAAAATGCGTAGCCCCCGCCTTTCAAACTCATCTACAATTCCCTCTACTAGAGGAGCCTCTGGGCCTACCACAGTGAGGTCAATACCTTCCTTTTCGGCAAATTCAGCCAATGCCTTAATGTCTGAGGCCTTTATATTCACACATTCAGCCAGTCTGGAAATACCACCATTTCCAGGGGCACAATATATTCTTCTCACCAGTGGTGATTGACTAATCTTCCACACTAGGGCATGTTCCCTGCCTCCTCCTCCAATGACCAGAACCTTCATCAAAATCCCCCCTTAATTACTGGTTAATACTAATTTTTAACCCAATTTCATCCCCACCTGAATCTCAGAGGCAATGCCAATGCTCCATTCAAGTGATTTTCTTGCCCCGTCCAGGAACTTGGCAATCATGGCATCGTATTGACTAATCCTTTCAAATACCTTCTGGGCCAAACGCAATCTCGTCAGCCCACTTATACCACCATCCCTTTTAATTTCTTCCATAAGCTTGGGATAATCTTCCGGGTCACAAACTGCCGCCACATAGGGAAAATTCTTGGCCGCTGCCCTAAGTAAAGTCGGACCTCCAATATCAATTTGGTCTAAGGCCTTCCGTAAGGGCATTTCTACTTCATCTTTCTTGGTATAAACACTTTCAAAATCATAAAGGTTCACCACGACCATATTAATAGGCTTGATATCGTATTTCCGCATCTGTTCGGTATGTTCTTTTTTATCAAGCTGAGCCAAAATGCCACCATGAATTTTAGGATGTAAAGTTTTTACTCTCCCCTCAAGTATTTCTGGGAAGCCGGTATAATCGCTCACCTCAGTCACTGGCACACCATTATCTCGCAATAGTTTAGCCGTGCCTCCAGTAGAAATAATCTCTGCTCCTTGCTCAGCCAAAAATTTGGCAAATTCCACCACACCTTCCTTATGGGTTACACTTACAATAACCCTTTCAACCCTTATGATATTGGACATTTTCGCCTCCTTATAAATTTACATTAAATCCTTGCTTGTCTCTTCAATAACTTCATCTAGCCTCTTCTGTAAAGGCGCGGGTAAATCTTCTATATCGGCTTCAAGGAATCCCCTCACAATCATAGAGGTGGCTTCTTCTTCATCAAGTCCCCTAGCCATGAGATATTCTATTTCCTCTTGAGCAATTTTGCCCACCGCGGCCTCGTGTGAAAGCTCAACCTCGTCGGTTTGGCCTATGAGCTCTGGGATAGCATGAATTAAACCTCTTTTCAAAATAAGCCCTTTGCACTCAAGATGCCCTTTAATGCCTTTAACAGCCCCTACAAGCCGACCTCTAGAAATAATCTTGCCTCCAGTAGTCATCGCTCGAGACACAATCTCGGCCCTTGTGCCTGGAGCATTGCAAACAATTTCTCCCCCAATATCAAGGCTAGCCCCAGGTGGGGCTACGAGAACTGATTGCATCTCTGCAATGGCATTTGAGCCATTTAGATGAACTATAGGGAACATTTGAACTGATTTCACCTCTCCAAAAGTAATATAATGAGAAATAAATTGGCCATTTTCTTCTACTAATACTCCAGTCCGAGGACGGACAACTACATTTTTCCCCCAGCGATGAACCATCGTAAAACGAAGCTTCCCCCCCTTTCGGATATAGATCTCGGTAATTCCTAAATGTTTGCCCTTGGAAACATGAGGGCCTGTAAGACAACCAGTAACGATGTGTAACTCGGCATCTTCCTCTACAATAACAATATTATGCACATTTTGCACAAATCCAGGTGTAGCAATAAGCAAGGCCGTCTGAATAGGTTTTAAGCCCCTCACTCCCCTCAAAGCCCGGATGAAATAACCATTATAGGGGCCTTCTTTAACGGCCTTGGTATATTCGTCCTTATCGGAAGACACTTGCTGCCAGAGATAGTCCTTAAGCCATTCATACCTTTCAAGGGCCTCTTGAGTGGGTAGAACTTCAAGCCCCTCCTGTTTAACCGTGCAGTGAACCACATCTAAATCCTGTTGCAGAAAAGAACCTTCCCTTCTTTCTTCATTCACCTCTATGCCCACTTCCGCCAGTAATCCTTTTTCATCTTCTGGGAGGGTCTCTAAATCGAGTTGTTTATCCCTAAGCATCTTATACACTCCTGGTAGCCATATTTACTAATTTGCTCTAATATTTCAAAGGGATTTCCGCCGATACACATCTTGCCTTTGTATAAAATCTTCCCTCTGTCGGCAGGGACATACTTTAGGATGTGACCTGTGTGAGTGATGATAATTCCAGAACGCTTTTTTCTTAGTTTTTCCTCTTTTAAGGAACGGCAGGAGATGGCCTTGACCGGCGCTCTACCCAAAAGGCCTTTAATCGCCTCTCCAATTAAGGCAATGTTTTCCAAATCTACCCCTGATTCTGGTTCGTCCAAAAGCACCAGGTCAGGTTGTTGAACCATCAGTTGCAAGAGCTCTGAACGTTTAATCTCTCCTCCAGAAAGGCCATCATTTACATCTCTATCCAGAAGATTAGTAAAATTTAGTTCTTTAGCCAAGGTCTCAATATCTATTTCCTTATCGTCAGCACATCGTTTTACTAAATCCCTAGTCTTAAGCCCTGTGATCGTAGGTGGACGTTGAAAGGAGATCCCAATCCCCAGGCGAGCCCTTTCATAAACCGGCAAATGGGTAATGTCTTGCCCTTTAAAAAGAATTCTACCATTTACCACCTTGTAGCGAGGGAATCCCATAATGGTCATCAGCAAAGAGGTCTTCCCAGAGCCATTAGGGCCAAAAAGTACTAATACCTCTCCTTTCTTAACTTCAAGGCTAATGTCCTTTAAAATCTGCTTGCCGTTTATTTCCACACTTAAATTTTCAATCTTAAGCATTTGTCCACTCCCCAAAAGATTCATGACCTTATTACCGTTAAAAGGATAGAAAGTCAACCCACTATTGCCTAAATGCTATAAATTCAACAAACGTAATTACCTGAATTAAAACAGCCCCAATGGGTCCGGATTTTGGAATCCTTATTCTTCTTGACAATTCAAGGTGCTGTGCTATTGTTTTGTGTCATTGAGGAGGGGAAGATGGAAGAAAAAAAGGACTATAAAAACACACTCAACTTGCCTCAAACTAATTTTCCAATGCGAGCTCATTTAAACAAACTTGAGCCCCGTCTTTTAAGGCAGTGGCAGGAAACAAACCTTTATCAAAGAATGCGAGAGGCCTTCAAAAATAGGCCTCTTTTCATCCTTCATGACGGCCCTCCTTATGCCAACGGACATATTCATATGGGAACGGCTCTTAACAAGGTATTAAAGGACTTTATCATTAAGTCAAAACAAATGATGGGGTTTAATTGCCCCTATGTCCCTGGGTGGGATTGTCATGGACTTCCTATCGAACACAAGGTTGACCAGGAGCTTGGTTGCAAAAAGAAGGAAATGGCCTCTATTGAAATCCGCCAGCGTTGTCGCTCTTATGCAGAAAAGTTTGTGAATATTCAGCGGGAAGAATTCAAAAGATTGGGGATTTTTGCCCAATGGGAACGCCCCTATTTAACCATGGATTACAAATACCAAGCTACTATTGTGCGAGAGTTCGGCAACTTTTTGTTAAATGGCAATGTATATCGGCGCAAAAAACCTGTTTACTGGTGTCCCCATTGCGAAACTGCCTTGGCTGAAGCCGAGGTAGAATATGCCGATGAAAAAAGCCCTTCCATTTTTGTCAAGTTTCGTCTTATTTCAGATATCACTAATAATTATCCGCAATTGAAAAATAAGAACGTCTTTTTGGTAATATGGACTACCACCCCTTGGACCCTTCCTGCCAATTTGGGTATTGCCTTAAACCCTGAAGCCGAGTATGTAGCCGCAGAGGCAGGTGGAGAAGTCTATGTGTTGGCCTCACGTCTTTTGCCTCTGTGCATGTCTGATTTTGGATTCAGCAACTACAAGATACTGACCAAAATTTCCCCTCAATCTCTGGAAAGAAAGAAATGTCAACACCCCTTTATTGATCGTCAATCGTTAATTATTTTAGCAGATTATGTAACTCTAGATACAGGAACCGGTTGCGTACACATTGCCCCAGGCCATGGAGAAGAGGATTATGAAAGTGGACTTAAGTATGGGCTTGATGTCTATGCCCCCGTGGATTCAAAGGGCAGATTTACTGAAGATGTTACCTACTTTGGGGGGCAGTTTGTATTTGATGCCAATGAGGCCATCATTGACAAACTAAAGGAAACAAAGGCCCTTCTTTATCAATCAGAAATCAGCCACAGTTACCCTCATTGTTGGCGTTGTAAAAAGCCCATTATCTTTCGGGCCACAGAACAATGGTTTATCTCGGTGGAAAGAAACGATTTGAGAAAAAGGGCACTTGAGGCTATAGAGCACGTTAAATGGATTCCCAAGTGGGGCAAAAATCGGATTCGTTCTATGGTAGAAGCAAGACCAGATTGGTGCATTTCGCGACAAAGGGTTTGGGGAGTACCCATCACGGTCCTTTATTGTGAAAAATGCGGAGAGGTGCTTAAGGATGAAAAGGTTATTGAGCATATAGCCCAAATCGTAGAAAAGGAAGGGGCAGATGCCTGGTTTAAATACCCGGCAGAGGAGTTGTTACCCCAGGGGACCAAATGCCCCCACTGCGGGCATACACAATTTAGAAAAGAAATGGATATCCTAGATGTTTGGTTTGATTCTGGAATTAGCCATGTAGCCGTATTGGAAAAACATCCCTATTGGGAAGATCTAAAGTGGCCTGCCGACTTATATTTGGAAGGCAGCGATCAACATCGGGGTTGGTTCCAGTCCTCTCTTCTCACAGCGATAGGCACCAGGGGAAAATCGCCTTATCATACCGTCCTCACCCACGGTTTTGTGGTGGATGGAGAAGGCCGAAAGATGTCTAAGTCCCTAGGCAACGTAATCTATCCTGAAGAGGTTATTAAGAAATACGGGGCCGAAATCTTACGTCTTTGGGTAGCAGCCTCTGACTATCAAGACGATATCAGGCTTTCTCAGGACATTTTAAAACAACTTGTAGAGGCCTACCGGCGCATTCGAAACACGGCTCGGTTTCTAATTGGCAATTTATATGATTTTGACCCCGGAAAGGACTTCGTGCCTTATGCGGAACGAAGGGAAATTGACCGCTGGATACTTCACCGCCTTCAATGGCTCATTAAAAGATTACGACAGGCATATGAAAAATACCAGTTTCATCTAATCTATCATACCCTGCATGCGTTTTGCGTCAATGACCTAAGTGCCCTCTATTTAGATGTGTTAAAAGACCGCCTTTATACCTTCGCCCCTAAAGACAAGGAAAGAAGGGCTGCCCAAAGCACCTTATGGGAGATTCTTGAAGTCGTTGTGCGCCTAATGGCACCTGTATTGAGTTTCACGGCCGAGGAGCTGTGGCAATATTTAGCAGAGTGGGCTCCACGTAAGGAAAGCGTATTTCTAAGTACCATTCCTGAACCTAGGCCGGAATATGAGGATAGAGCCCTTGCGGAACGTTGGGAAAAATTGCTTGCTGTAAGGGGAGAGGTCACTCGAGCCCTAGAACAGGCCAGGCGAAATAAAGAAATTGGGCATTCTCTTGATGCTGAGATTTTAATTAGTGCTCCAGAGGAATTAACTCAAATTTTAAAAGATTACGAATCTGAACTGGCTGACATCTTCATTACCTCTCAATGCACCTTAGTAAATGAATCAGAACTCCCGGAAGAAGGTGTTCTGGAAGGAGAAATTGAAGGACTAAAAATTTCAGTCAGGCCCTCTCCTTACCCCAAATGCGAAAGATGTTGGAAAAGGAGGGCTGATATTGGTATGGACAAAAGATATCCTGAACTCTGTGGCCGCTGTGCCAAGGTAATGCAAAGGTTAGAATCAAAAAAGTAGGGAAAAGTGATTAAAACAAGGCTTAGTTTTTTTATTGTCTTCATAAGCATTTGGATAATGGACCAAATAACCAAACTGCTAGTTGTTAGACACATTCCCCTTTATGGACAGGCAATAGAAATTACGCCCTTTTTGCGTATTATTCACATTAAAAACACAGGTATCGCTTTTGGACTTTGGGCTGGAGGAGGATGGACCAAACAGCTCTTTTTTATTGGTTTTAGCCTTTTGGCCATACTCGCCATTTTATATTATCTTTTTAAAACGGGGCCAAGTCTTTTAAACAATCTGGGATGTGGATTGGTAATTGGAGGGGCACTAGGCAATCTCACAGATCGCATTTTACACGGGAATGTAGTAGATTTTATTGACTGTCACTTTCGAAGTTATCATTGGCCAGCCTTTAACATCGCAGATAGTGCAGTAACCATTGGGATGTTTATCCTGGCCATTACTATTCTTCTAAAGGAGTCTCATTAATGCACCCTATTCTCTTTCGGATAGGCCCCATCACTATTTATACATATGGGCTCTGGGTGGCGATAGGCTTTTTTGCAGCCTTGATCTTTGTAATGAGTGAAGCCAAACGAGAGAACATACCCCCTCAAGTTGTCTCTGACTTGGCCTTTTATTGCGTAATTTCAGGCATCATAGGCGCCAGATTGCTTTTTGTGTTCTATAATACCTCCTACTTTTTAAAGCATCCCTTATATACATTTGCCCTATGGAAGGGGGGACTTGTCTTTATTGGAGGAGTAGTCACTGGACTCATCGCAGGCATCATTTATGTCAAAAGATATCATTTGTCCTTCTGGCAATTAGCAGATTTGATTGCCCCTGGGCTAGCCTTAGCTCAAGGATTTGGCCGTTTAGGGTGTTTTTCAGCCGGATGTTGTTACGGAAGGCCTACTCATGTTCCCTGGGCCGTAATATTCAAAGACCCAAACTCTTTGGCCCCTATTGGAATCCCTTTACATCCCACGCAACTCTATCATAGCCTAGCCTGTTTTTTAATAGCCATAATTTTAATCATCCTCAAAAAACGTTATTTTATAAAACGTCTTTTTGATCCCGAAATTCCTTATGGCCAGATATTCGGGCTTTATTTACTTCTACACGGATGCCAACGATTCATCATTGAATTTTTTAGGGGAGACTTGAGACCTATTGTCTTTGATGGTCTTTCTATCACTCAATTGATTGCCCTTACAGCCATAATTATAGGGGGAGTAGTCTTTTGGAAAAGAAGATAGGTTTTGTCTTGCGGCCAATTCTAGCCTTAATTTTAATGGCCTTCATCCTAGCCTGCGGGGTAAAAACGCCCATTGTTGTTCCGGAATATGGCTTCAAGGGAAAAATCACCTCATTTAAGGCAGGGTGGGAAGAAAAAGGCATAAAACTCAGTTGGACATATAAGGGCACCCCCGCAGACCATTTTCTGATTTTTAGAAAAGATATAGCCCCTGATCAAAAGATATGTCTTTCCTGTCCTTTAAATTTGGAAATGTATACTAAGTTTTTCCCTAACAAAAAAGAAGGCAGTTTTCATTGGAAGGATATGGCCATAACCAGAAGTCATCGCTATCTATATCAAATATGTGCCATTGTAGCCGATGGAAACAAAATATGTAGCCAAGTAATCAGTATCTCAGCCAATCAAGCTCAACCTTAACCTTTCTCCCCAATAATGTTTGAGGTATTCTCTCAATCCCTTATGGCCCTTTTGTTCTAATCTTGGGTCAAGCTTGATAAGCCTCAAGGCCGCATCCCTGGCCTGTTTTAATATTTCTATATCTTGCACCAGATTTACAAAACGAAATTCAGGAAATCCAGCCTGTTTTAGACCCAAAATTTCTCCTGGCCCCCTTAACTGTAAATCGGCCTCTGCAATTTTGAAACCATCACTGGTCTCCAACATGACCCTTAATCTCTGTTTCGCTAAAGCACTAATTTTTCTAGGAGTGATCAAAACACAAAATCCTTCCTCATTTCTTCTTCCCACCCTTCCCCGAAGTTGGTGCAATTGAGCCAGACCAAACCTTTCAGCGTGTTCAATCACCATTATTCTTGCCTGAGGGACATCTACACCCACTTCAATCACCGTCGTTGCCACAAGAATATGGGCCTTACCTTTGTAAAACAGTTCCATCACCTCTTGTTTTTCCTCTGTCTTCATCCGTCCATGTAAAAGCACCACCTTAAAGTCTGAGAATCTTTCCTTCCACACTTCATACATGCTGGTTGCGGCCTTCAAGTCTAGGGCCTCAGATTCTTCGATCAGGGGATAAACGACATAGATTTGAGCTCCTTCTCGCAACATTTTCTCTAAAAATTCATAAACCTGTTCCCGTTGGTCATCCCAGAAGTGCACTGTCTTGACCGGCTTTCTCCCAGGGGGCATCTCGTCAATAATAGATATATCCAGATCGCCATAAAGGCTCATGGCCAAGGTGCGGGGGATGGGGGTAGCGGTCATCACCAACACATCCGGGACGACTGAGGTCTTTTCTATAAGCTCGGCTCGTTGAGCTACGCCAAAACGATGCTGTTCATCAATAATGACCAATCCCAATCTTTTAAAACTAATTGGTTCCTGAATAAGGGCATGGGTGCCGATAACAAGTTGATATTTTCCTTGAGCAATTTCCTCTTGAAGGGTTCTCTTTTCTTTGCCCTTTAAGTGGCCTATTAAAAGGGTTGTTTTTATGCCAAGCCCTTGAAGCCACCTCTGAGCCGTCTCAAAATGCTGCCTGGCCAGAATTTCTGTGGGGGCCATAATTGCTGCTTGATAACCCGACTCAATGGTCATTAGGGCAGAAATCAGGGCCACAATGGTCTTGCCACTTCCTACATCCCCTTGAAGCAAACGGTGCATGGGATGTTTATCCATCATGTCCTGTTTAATCTCCTTTAAAACACGTTTTTGGGCCTGAGTAAGCTCAAACGGCAATGTCCTTAAAAAAGGCCTCACCAGATGCCCATCAGGGGCAAAGGAAATGCCTTCCCTTTCCAAATACGCCCTTCGCCTCACGGCCAGACCTAGTTCTAAGGCAAAAAGCTCTAAAAATTTCAGGGCTTTGTGATATTTAGAACTACCCATATTCAAGGCCTTGATAGATATATTTGCAGGTGGGCAATGCAGAAAATAAACCGCTTCCCATAAGGAAGGCAACTGATACTCCTTTTGGATTTCCTCTGGAAAGGGGTTGCCCAAATAATAGGCATATTTTTTCACCACCCTTTGCATAAAATTTCGCACTTGCCGGGGATAAAGCCCTTTAAGCTCTGGATAAATAGGCACAATTTGCGGATTAAAATCCTTAATATCCCATATTACCTCAGGATGAGGCATAACCTTTTGGTTGCCATAAGCTCTAATTTCTCCAAAAAAAATGACCTCTCGGTCTACCTTGAATTCGGTTTCCATATAAGCAATCTTATAATTAAACCAGATGCCCGAAAGATATCCCGTTTCGTCTTTAATGATTACTTTATAGATTTTACGCCGCCCTTGCTTTACAGACACTAAACCAGCAGCTACAATTTTACCTTTAATTAAAACCGTCTCCCCTGGCTTAACCTGAGCAATCTTTTTAAAATAGCGGAGGTCTTCATAGCAGTTAGGTAAAAAATAGAGGACATCTAAAAGGAGGCTAACCCCCTTTTTTCTGAAGGCTTGCTGCCATCGTTTGGTAAAAAGTGGAATCTTATCAAGGGATGTAAAAAGGATTTCCCACTCAGGCAAAGGACTCCTCAGCTGCTCAAAAAGGCAAAGGGCCATTTTTATCTTCTGTTTCTTTTTTTCTAAATTTGCCTTATCAAAGCCCTTTATTACAGTAGGCAATTTGCCCAAAATGGATTTTTGCCATTCAGGGGCCAAAGGAATTAACCGTTCCAAGAGCGCCTCTACAAAGGTTTCTAAATATCTGATTCTATCCAGGGCAGCATAATTATCCCTTTGGGCAAGCCAAAAGGGGCGCATGAGGGTAAAAAGAAGACGTTTAAACTCCTGCCTTTCAACCTGAACTGGCACGATTTAGCACCTTTTTCTGCTCACAACAGTCCAAATTCCTATTAACAGGAATTTTTTCTGACCATTTATGGTTTTAACGGCTGATAATTTGATTTTATCGTCTTTATTCCTTAAACGTCAAGCTTGACATCAGGCCAACTATTTATCAAGCAACATGCTAATCCATGCTAGTTTCTATCAACTATTTGTGTCTGAGGATAAGCTTTAAAATGAAAATGGGTAGCCAGAGACAAAGGGCAATCAGGTTAAAGATAATTACCGGCCAAGATTTTATGAATACACCATAAAAGGTCCATAAGGAAAGTCCTATCAAAAAGGGAATAAGGAATTTCAGGGTAAAGCTCTGCACATCGCGATATTTGTAAGAATAATAAAGCTGTGGGGCCCCACTAAATGTAGTCAAAATCCCTGCTACAAAACCGACGATTTCTTTATAATCCATCTGCTTTATCTTTCCAGGTTTTTAAAAGCCACTGGGTCCAGGCAGAAAGGCCCTCATTTGTTTTGCAGGAAATAGGGAAAACAGTAAGCTTAGGATTGATTTTTAAGGCCTCTTTTTTAATCTTGTCCACATTGCAATCAACATAGGGAATCAGGTCTATCTTGTTAATAAGCAGGACCGTTGACTCCTGAAACATAAGGGGATACTTGGCAGGTTTATCCTCTCCTTCAGTAACGCTTAAAATCATTACCTTATAGTCTTCACCCACCTTGAACTCAGCCGGGCATACCAAATTGCCCACATTTTCCACAATAAGGATATCAATTTCATCTAAATTCAACTCAGGTAAGGCATCTTTAACCATGTTCCCATCAATATGGCAGGCCCCATGGGTGTTTATCTGCACAGTAGGAATCCCATATTTACCAATTCGCTCGGCATCTAAAGTAGTTTGAACATCCCCCTCTATGACCGCAAGCCTTACCTTATCCTTCAAGTCTTCAATTGTTTTTTCCAAAAGGCTTGTTTTTCCTGCCCCAGGAGAACTCATGAGATTAATCACCAAAATCCCTTTCTGGTCAAACAATTGTTTTAATTCTAATGAAATCCTTTCGTTGGCCTCTAAAATATTTTTAACTACTGGAATTTTCATCTTCCTCTTCTCCTTCTATTTCCTCAATGCTCAAATCTCTTCCCTCCAAAATCTCGATTTCTTGACCACAATCAGGGCAAAGAAAACAAAATTGATCTGCATCTTTATAAAACACCTCTTTCCCACAGCCTCTACATCTACCTCTAACCGGGATCATCTTCATCTCAAGGGATGAACCTTCGCATACGGTGTTTTTTGTTAACGCCTGCCACGAAAATTCTAATGCCTCGGGCACCACTGAAGTCAATAAACCAATCTTAAGCCTTATTTTGTTCACTTTGATTAAATGATGCCTTTTAACTGTATCATTAACAATTTCTAACAAACTTTCCGCAATCGCCAACTCATGCATAAAGCGTTTTTAAAAATTTAAACACAGGTTGTCAAGGCCAAACAAGGCCAATATTAAAAAAATTCTACAAAACACTTCCATCAGCCACAACTATCAACTTTGCAGAAGCACCTTTTTTGGGATAAAATATCCCTGCTTAAATTATCAAATCTGAGCAGAGGGGTCCTTTTGGAGACAGGATGGCAAAAACAAAGCTTAATGTTTGATTGTCTGCCCGAACAGGCATTTGCCCCTCTTTCTTCCCTTTCTGGTTCTATTCTTCTGACCACCCAAAGACCTTCTTTTAGTGAAAGATATTCCTTTATTACCTGGGAACCTAGGTCAGTTTTGGAAGGAAACATAAATAATCTTGGGCTTAGTCAGTTGACCCATTTCGTTGAAAATCACAAAAGTAATTTTATCGCTGGATATTTAGGATATGAAACAGGGCACTTGTTTGAACACCTGCCTCCCTTAAAAGAGAAAGATACTCCTTTACCCCATTGTTATCTTGCCGCCTACGACAATTTTCTTCAATACGACCATTTCACCAAAAAGTGGTGGCAGTGGTTTAACTCAACTCCCCCAAAAGTCAAATTAAATACAGGTAGTAGCATCGGCAATTTTGAGGCCAAATGGCTTGGAACAAACCAGACAAAACAGACATATTTAGAAAATATTAAAAAAATTTTGAATTATATTAGGCAAGGCGACGTTTACGAAGTAAACTATACCCAAAGATGTTACTTCAGGTATCAAGGTCATCCTTATGTATTTTTTCTTCAACTAATCCAATCCCAACCAGTTGCATATGCGGCCTTTATAAATACCCCCTCTGGAACTATTATCTCCGGGAGCCCTGAATTGTTTTTAAAGGTAAACAAAAACCAGGTTTTGAGTAAACCGATGAAAGGTACTAGGAAACGAGGCCGCAGTCTGAAAGAGGATATCAAACTTCGGAAGGATTTAAAAAGAAGTCTCAAAGATAAGGCTGAAAACCTAATGATTGTGGATTTGATGCGTAATGACCTTGGGAAAATCTGCGTTCCTGGGAGTGTAAGGGTACCTAAACTTTTTGTTGTAGAAAGATACCACACCGTCTTTCAGATGGTTTCTCACATTACAGGAATACTCAATCCCAATATCGGGCTGATAGACATTCTCAAAGCCAGTTTTCCCCCAGGTTCTATCACAGGGGCACCTAAAAAAAGGGCTATGGAGATTATCAATGAATTGGAGCCCCATCAACGAGGGGTCTATACCGGTGTCATCGGTTTTTGCTGGCAGGGGAAATTGGTCTTAAGTGTAGCCATTCGCACCATAGAACTGTTTGAAAATAAGGGAGTAATGGGTGTAGGCGGAGGTATTGTCTTTGATTCTGACCCTGAAGCAGAGTATGAAGAAAGTCTTTTAAAGGCCAAGGCCACCATGCAAGCTTTAAGGATAACAAAATGAAAAACCTCACAATCCTTTTTGGTAAAGGTCTTTTTGAAACCTGGCGTGTATATCCAGGACCCAAAATACCCTTTGTAAGGGAACATCTAAAAAGGATGAAGCGAGGAACAGTCTTTTTTGGATGGCCCTTTGAGCAAAAAATGGCCTTAAAAACATTAGAAGGGGCAATAAAAAAATTGCCTCCCCATTCGGATTTTCGTCTCAGACTTACCTTGAAATATGACGAAATAAATGGAAAGAAAAAAGCCAGTTTTCTGGTTCACTCTCAGCCCCTTAACCCTGAGCTTAAAAGGCTCCAAAGAGAGGGAGTAAAAATAACCTTGGCCCCGTTTAAAAAACATTCCTCTTCACCCTTAAGATATTTTAAAACCACATGTTTTTTGGAAAATATATTTGCCCTTAAAAAGGCAAGAAAATTGGGTTACTATGAGGCCTTATTCTTAAACGAAAGGGATGAAATCTGCGAAGGTTGCATCAGCAATATTTTCTTTGTTAAAGATGAACAGACAGTGGTTACTCCTCCCCTAAAAAGTGGCGTTTTACCGGGTATTACTAGAAATAAAATTATTGGCATTTTAAGCCAAATGGGAATGAAAGTCCAGCAAATCCCTATTTATCCCAAAGATTTAAGGTCTTTCCAAGCGGTATTTTTAACCAATGCTGTGATAGAAATCTTGCCTATAAAGCAAATAAAAGATATTCATTACCCCCTATGGAATAAATCTGAAAGCCTCTTAAATCAATATCGCAATCTTTGCTTAAATGAACCTTGCTTTTTACCCTCTTATCTTTTATAAGTCTTTTCAAGATGAAGACACCTCTCCAAAAGTGGACCATTAAAGGGGTCTTAAGCTGGACTACAAAATATTTTTCTCAAAAGGGTATAGATTCCCCTCGCTTGACTGCAGAGTATCTTCTGTCCCATGCCCTTAACTTAAAAAGGGTAGAGCTTTACATCAACTATGATAAGCCGTTAACTCCTGAAGAACTTAAGAAATTTAAGCTTTTAATCAAAAGAAGGTTAAGACACGAACCCCTGGCCTATATCATAGGAGAACATGCCTTCTGGTCTTTAAATTTGGAAATCAACCCGGCAGTTCTTATTCCTAGGCCAGAAACAGAACTTGTGGTAGAAATTGCTATTGATATCGTTCGTAAAAATTGCCTTCAAAATCCTGTAATTTTGGACTGGGGTACAGGAAGTGGTGCCATCGCTCTAGCCTTAAAAAAGGAGCTTTCCCAAGCCAGGGTTATGGCTACTGATATTTCCTTTGCCGCCCTACAGATTGCCCAAAGGAATATGGTAAAAAACAAGCTTTCTATAGGACTCGTTCAAGGCAAAGGTTTGAACCTTTTTAAAAAAGGCGTGTTTGATATGGTGGTCAGCAATCCCCCTTATATAAAAAGCGAAGATATACCTCATCTAGCCCCAGAAGTAAGGAATTACGAACCACAAATCGCCTTGGACGGTGGGAAGGATGGGCTTAAATTTGTGCGTTACCTTTTAAAAGAGGCAGGGGTCTATCTTAAGAAAAGGGGCTGGGTGATTATGGAAATAGGACACAATCAAGCTAAAGCAGTTCAAGAAATAGCGCAAAAAATAGAAAGTTGGGGGAGTTGTAATTTCGTAAAAGACCACTCTGGAATTAAACGGGTTGTTGTGGTAGAAAAACGGGTTTAGGCAAGGACCTTAAAAAAGTATAGGGGAAGAGGAATATAAAATGTATAAATTCGTAATTCATGGGGGTAAAGCCTTAAAAGGGAAAGTAAAGATAAGTGGGGCTAAAAATGCGGCCTTGCCTATGTTGGCTGCAAGTCTCCTGACATCTCAGCCTATCATTTATCACAATATTCCAGACTTACAGGATATCAAAACCATCAAAAGGCTTCTCTCTGACTTGGGGGTCAGCTTTGAAGGTAAAAAAGACCTCGTCGCCCATGCCCCAAACCTTAAAAATTATTATGCGCCCTATGAATTAGTTCGCACCATGAGGGCATCAATCCTTGTCCTTGGGCCCTTGGTAGCTAGGATGGGAAGGGCGTGTGTAAGCTTGCCAGGAGGATGTGCTATCGGGGCCAGACCCGTAAATTTGCACCTCAAAGGGCTTGCCCAAATGGGGGCAGACATCAGATTAGAAAGGGGTTACATCTATGCCAACGCCAAAAGATTAAAAGGAACAGAGATTTACCTAGATATCCCCACAGTCACAGGGACTGAAAATTTAATGATGGCAGCCACTCTGGCTCAAGGAGAAACCATCATTCGGAATGCCGCCTGTGAACCTGAAGTAAGTGCCCTAGCCCTGATGCTCAAAGATATGGGATCTGAAATTGAAGGTATCGGCACTGATGTTATCCGCATTAAGGGCAAGGATGAATTGCAAGGCACAGAGGTAAGGGTTATTCCTGACCGAATTGAAGCAGGTACCTATATGGTGGCTGCAGGCATCACAGGGGGTGAAATCTACCTTGAAAACTGTTGTTTAGAACACATGACTGCCATTATTAACAAACTGCAAGAAGCTGGTATCAAGATTGAAAAACAAGATAAGCTGGTCAAGGTATCGGCCCCTGAAACTATTCAAAGCACCGATATCACTACCCTGCCCTATCCTGGTTTTCCCACCGATATGCAGGCCCAGTTTATGTCTCTTATGTGCTTTGGGAATGGGGTCAGTGTTATCACCGAAAAGATATTTGAAAATCGCTTTATGCATGTGTTTGAACTAAAACGGCTGGGGGCAGATATCAAAATTGATGGGGCTAGTGCAATTGTCAAGGGGGTTGATGTGTTAATAGGTGCCCCGGTAATGGCTACCGATTTGAGGGCAAGTGCCTCTTTGGTTCTAGCAGGACTTGCAGCTCAAGGTACAACGGAAGTGCTTCGGATTTATCACCTTGACCGGGGCTATGTCGCCATGGAGAGGAAACTACAGGCCCTGGGAGCAGACATTGAACGGGTCCCTGCCTAGACATCCCTTGATTCTCTTCCTGCCTTATTTTTTGCTGGGTCTTATTATAGGAAAGTTCCTTCCCAATTTATTAAGTTGTTTCTTAACTCTAGGTTGCCTTTGCCTTTGTCTCAGGTTCCTATGGCGACAAAATGTCATTATTGGCGTTTCTATACTCTTTTTAGCGGCCTTTTGGCAAGCCCATTATTTTGCTCCCCCTAAAGGGCCTTGGCATATTTACACCTATGTCAACAAACAGCTCACTTTTGAAGGAGAAGTAGCTCAGGTGAAAAATGGCCCTAACAAGACTCAAATCATACTCCAAAACATCAAGCCTTTAAATTCAAGCCATATCCTAAAGGGTAAATTAAGGCTTTCAATTTATAACCCCTTGAGAGAATTTCATTTAGGAGATGTCTTAAAAATCAGGGCCAATATGAGCCCCATTCGCTCTTTTGGCAATCCGGGACAAATGGATAGTGCTTCTTATTGGCACAGCAAAGGTATTTGGGTTCAGGTTTATGTAAGTGGAAAGAATGTAATTTGGGTTACACATAAAGACATATCGTTTCCTAAGAAAATTTTGGAGTTATGGCGAAATAAAATCAGAAATTTTCTCTTCCTTTCCCTGCACCAACCCAGTTTAGGTGTATATCAAGCCCTCCTTTTAGGAGAAAAGGATAATCTTCTCCCCCAGGTAAAGGAGGCATTTACCCACACAGGGACCTCTCATCTTCTGGCCGTTTCAGGACTTCACTTAGGAATGGTCATGGGAATGTTCTTTGGCCTGTTTTGGTTTATCCTCTCCCGGTTTGAATGGGCCTTACTTCATTTCCAGCTGAAAAAATGGATCGCATTTATGGCCTTAATCCCTACCCTCGCCTATGCCTTATTAGCCCACTTTTCTCCAGCCACGGCCAGGTCATTCATTATGCTTATTCTCTTTTGGTGGTTATATTTTAGCCCTCGGTTAAAAAGCACCTGGTTCTTTCTAATTTTTGCTGGTTGGGTCTTGCTTTTATTCTATCCCCCCTTGCTTTTTCGACTTTCGTTCCAATTCTCATTTCTGGCCTTAGCAGGCATCCTGGTCTTAACGCCCCATTTATACAACTTTTTTACAGAACGCCTTTTTAAACTCCAAATATCTTCCCCCTTCCTCAAAAAAATAAAGCATTACTTGATTCTGGCCTTAAGCACCTCTACAGCCGCCTATATCACTACCCTGCCCTTAAGCCTCCATTACTTTAGCGGCATTTCTTTAATAAGCCCCTTTGTAAACTTGCTTGCTATCCCCATGGTAGGATTCTTGATCTTACCCCTAGGACTGCTTAGTATCTTTTGGCTCCCACTGTCTGAAGGCGTGGCCAAACTTTTACTCCTCTTAGGCCAAAAGGCACTTTTGTTTCTCATCTCTCTTTTACAGCAGATTATAAAAATACCCGCAGCCTTTGTTTACACACCAATTCTAAACTGGATGGAAGTCTTGACCCTTTATCTCATTTTGCTAAGTTTACTATATTCAAATTTCCTTAAACGCCGTTTTTCCTATCTACCTCATCTTATCCTTTTGGGTGGAATTTGTTTTTTCAGCCTAGACTTCTATATGGTTAAAACCCAATCAGAACTTAGAATTTCTTTTTATGACATAGGAAGGGGTAATTGTATTTTGTTTGAATTTCCCAAAGGTAAAAAGATGTTTATTGGTGGTGGTTCAAGGTCTCCTTTTGATATTACTAAAAATATCGTGGCCCCAGCCCTTTGGTCCGAAAAGATCATGCAAATTGATTACCTCGTTCTTCCCTTAGCCCGATACAACTACGTCAATGGGCTATCATTTATGGCTCATCATTTCAATCCTAAACAGGTATGGACAGTGGCCGAGCACCTCTACTTTCCTAAATATTGGGAACTTTTTTACTTCTGCAGGCAGAAACATATCCCCTTAATCACTCCGGAACATCTCCCTCAAGTCCAATCTATTGATGGAGTAATCCTAAGGCGAATCTCCCCCAAGCTTGATTTCCTTTGTGTCTATGGAAGACATAAATTTTTATTCCCATTTGGGAAAATAAGGCCATCTGATTTACCCCAGAAGGTAAATGTTTTGCTCGCCCCCAATTATCTCTTAAACACCAAGGCACATTTCGTAGTCTTCTCTAACAAAAGAATCATGCAGTCAAAATCAGGACAGTTTTACAGGCAATCAGGGGCAAAAATCCTTTGTCCGAGCCTTAACGGCGCCATCCGTTTTATAAGCAATAAAATTAACCTAAAGGTGAAAATTTTTCATCCTCAAACCAATAGATGGAAGAGGCAACGCTTTTAAGGAATTTTTCATCGTGGGATACAATTATATAGGAAAGGTTCAACTGATTAAGCACCCTTATGAGACGATTAAGATTTTTTCTGTCTAAATCCCCGGTAGGTTCGTCCAAAAGCAATATCTCTGGATTCATAGCAAGCACGGCCGCCAAAGCAACCAATCGCTTTTCCCCGCCAGAGAGTTTATAAGTAACTCGTTCTTCAAACCCGCTTAAGCCCACCAATGAAAGAACCCTTTTTATAATTCCTTTTATTTTATCTCGGCTTATTCCTAAGTTTAAAGGTCCAAAGGCAACTTCCTCTTCTACTGTAGGGCAAAACAATTGATCATCGGGGTCCTGAAACAAAAGGCCTACCCGCCTTCTTACTTCATAAAAATCCCTTTCGTCTTTTCTAGACCTTCCAAAAACCCTTACTTCCCCGGCCTGAGGTTTCAAAAGCCCCACAATTATTTGAAGTAAAGTGGTTTTGCCCACTCCATTTGGGCCCATAATACCGATTTTTTCCCCAATTTTAAGAGAAAAATTCAGATTTGTAAAAACAGGGCTTCTCCCCGGATAGGCAAACTTAACCTGTTTTAAACAAATGGCCTCCATACAACCTTCCTTAAAATGGTCTAAAGGTGTAAAAACCAAGCAGAGACAAGAAGATCCCTGAAATCAAGGCAAACACCTTGTCTCTAGGACTCATCTGGAAATGCTTATAAGTAGGGAACATACCCTGAAATCCGCGACACCGCATTGCCTTATAAACCCTTTCTGACCTGTCATAACTCTTTATCAAGAGGCTGGCAATTAGATAGGCATAAGTTTTATAGGTATAGAGGTTTGTTTGAGGAGAAAATCCCCTTAATTTAATGGCCGCTCCAAGCTTTTGATACTCCCTTTGAAGCACATGAATATATCTGAAAGAAAAAAAGATTAGTTGGACCAACTTTTCAGGCACATGGAGATGATGTAAGGCATGAGCCAAATTAAAAATGCCCGCCGTAGAAAGTAACAACAGCATGGTGGTCAAAATGAGGTTTGATTTCCAAAAAAGGGTAAAGCCATAAATCAATCCCTCTTTGCTCATAGCCAAAGGACCGAGAGAATACAACACCCTTCCCGGAAAGGTAAACGGCATAACGACCACCAATAAAACAATAAAATAATTTACTGTCAAAATCCGTTTTAACACCTGGCAAATCTGTAAGCGAGATAGAACAAACAAAAAGGCCGTAAAAAAAGAGGCCAAAATAAGGCTGGAAATCTTTGAAGAAAGGGCAACCATTATGGCATAAAGAAAGGCCACAATCAGTTTGACCCTAGGGTCTAGAGAGTGAATGAGACTCTCTCCTTTCACAAACCTTTCATGAAACATCTTTAATCCCTTTTACGCCATATAGCCCAGAGCCCAAAAAAGCCCAAAATGTAACCAATGCCACCAGCAATTTCTATAAAGGAAGGTCTAGAAAGGGATTCATTAATTTTAACCATTTGCTCAAGAATAGGCTTAAGTCCTTTTTCTACCTCCTCTGATATAATCTGGCGCAATCTGGATTCATCTATATTGGCTGGAGAAGATGTTTGAACCACACTCTCTTTATGAGGCATAGTAACAAATATAGAAGACCTCCCTGTTTGAACCGCATTTTTTGAACTTGAGGGTGCTTGGCTAACCCCGCCCTGTTTTAAATCCACCGCCTTGACAACGGTCTCAGCCCGATGTCCCATTTCAGCCACTACCACTATTTTTAAATCTGAAACCAAAGGGGGCTTAAAATCAAATTCTCCCTTTCTGTTTGTCTTACCCTGCAAGAGCAGTTTATTATCTTTAAGCTCATAAACAAACACCTGGGCATGTTTGGCTCTAGTGCCATCACTGAAGTAAGTCTCGGTATGAACTATCCCCCCTTCTACATAGGCAAAAACAGTAATCTTATGGGCATAAGCAATACTGCTAATTGCAAATATCCCCAGCCATAAAAACACCAGTATCTGTTTAGTTTGCATTCAAAACTCCCCTCACATAATGTCTATTCCCAAAATCTCGGGTTTCACCTTGACCAAAAATCCTAAAACTACCGTTGTAATCACTGCCTCAATGGCAATCACAGGCAAATGGGCAATCAAAACCAACTTGGCAACCGGAACAAATTGCTGCCCTGTAACTGCCAATTCAAGGGCTACAAACAGACCTGCCAATCCTACACCAATAATGGCGGCCAATGCTCCACAAATTCCAATATTCAACTTGGTCGGTCTTTTTAAAAGGGGACGACAGGCCCAATAGGCCGCTACTGCAGGGAAGGCCATGTTAAAGGTATTTACTCCCAAAACTGTCAAACCACCAAATTGGAACAAAATCGCCTGTAAAAACAAGGCAATAAATAGAGCAGGAAAGGAAATCCATCCCAAGATAATTCCAGCCAAACCATTTAAAAGAAGGTGGACACTGCTCGGACCAAGGGGAACATGAATGAGAGAGGCCACAAAAAAGGCCGACGATAGAATAGCCGTTTGGGGGATTCTTTCATGGTCTAATTTTTTTAGTCCTAAGGCTATCCCCCCAATACTTAAAATGGCACCAGCCGCAAGGACTGGCGCCGGCAGAATACCTTCAGATATATGCATTATTTAACTCCCTTAGGGATGGGATAGGCCTTCACCCAGATAACGGCATCCATTTCTACTGGATACATCTTCCCTTTATATGCTCTCTGACCTCCATCACCCAAGGCCGAAAATCCCCACCAGCCAGCCCAAGGAATGGCATAGCTGAAAACACCATTAGCATCTGTCTTAACTACCTGAGTCACCATACAATCCTCTGGGGCATGGGCTTTACCATCCTTATTGTAATATTCAACCTCTACTTCTAGCCCTGGCGCCGGCCTACCATTCATTAACACCAGACCTCTAAAAACATTTCCTTCCCATAATCCATAGGGCCGTGTCAGGGGAATAATTTCCGCCTTTAACCCTATCGGCTCACCCCATCCTTCTTCAGCCCCAAAGGCATCTACAACTACCTTAGTCATCTGCCAAATGAACTTTTCCTCAGCAGGTTCAAAATAGGGCTGGGGCACTACATAAAATTGATAATCCCCTGGACGCTTTAAGGTATAACTTGCCTGCCAGGCAGTAGCCTTTCGGGTATATCTTCTGGCCTCAGAATTCCACGAAGCAAAAAGGGGAACCTTTACTGGTCTTAGGGAAGAAAGAAGATTATACCTTTTGCCCATTAACATTACCCCAAACGCTTGGGGCTTTAACATTTCCATAGTGGGCCCGCCTTCCATGGGATGGGTAAAAACAATTTGCAAAGAAATAGTTCTATTTTCTTTGGTAGTCACAATGTTATCTGAAGGTAGGACCAAAAGAAAATGAGCATAACTCAATGCAGGCAGTAAACACAATAAAATCAAACACCCAAGGCTCATCAAACAGCCCCTTACCTTTAATTCAACAGTTTCTGAGTTCATCTTTCCTCCCCTCCCATTTAAAAGTTCATCACTCACAAAAAACGAAAAGGCCACAAAAACCCCTCCTCTTCAGAGCAAAAGGGAGCCTTCGTGGCCCTAGCTGAAGGCTATATATCACAGAGCGCATATGATGTCAACAAAATTGGATTATTACATTTTATAATAGTTTTTAAAACCAATTGGGCAATCTACTGGAGACACCCCTTGCATTTTTGTTATTGTGTCATTTTGGCACAAAGATGGGACAAGAAGGCCCATGAACATCCGTTACTTTACTTTAACACTAATTGCTAGCCGCTACATGCTAAAATGAGTAGGTAAGTAGGAAGAAACTTCTTAAAGTTAAAAGTTTGCAACTCCTAAAAACTAAAGCAAATTTTGCCGGATATAATCAATCGCGTTTACAAACAAGGCCAATCCCATCCCTTCTTCAGGCAGTTTCTCTCGAGTCCAGCGGGGATGATGGGTAAAGTGCAAAAATGCTTCAGGATGAGGCATCATTCCAAGCAACCTTCCTGTAGAATCACAAAGACCAGCAATGGCGTTTATAGAGCCATTTGGATTGAATGGATACTCTAGGGTAGGCTCATTTGTATGAGGATTTATATACTTCATAACGCTTAAATGTCTTTCTTCTATCTCTGCCAAAATGGCCTCATTTTGAGGTACAAACTTACCTTCTCCATGTCTTATTGGAAGATACAATTTGTCTATCCCCTTGGTAAAGACACAAGGACTATTGGGGTCTATATTCAAATAAACCCATCTATCTTCAAATCGGCCTGAATCATTGTATGTCAAAGTTGCAGATTGGACGCCATAGCGGCGATTAATTCCCGGCAGAAGGCCGAGCTTAACCATTAACTGAAAGCCATTACAAATTCCAATAACCAATTTTCCTTCATTGATAAAACGCATTAACTGCTCAAATAAGGCCTCTTCCCTGCCCTTCACCCGGGCATAGCGCCACCGCGTCGCTGCCGCCTTGGCAGCTCCTAGATCATCTCCATCCAAAAAACCGCCAGGGAAACACAAGAGATGATAGTTATCAAGGGTCTTTTCTCCGTAAAGAAGTTCGCTTATATGAACAATATCTGCCCTAGCCCCAGCCCGTTTACATGCAAACGCCGTTTCTTCCTCGCAGTTTGTCCCATAACCCGCAATGACAACACATTTAACTTCGCCCATGTATAAACATTTACACAGTTTTAGACAAAAAAGCAAGTCCCAAAATCTGCCCCTTAACCAATTTAGGTAAATGCTAAATGCATTGACTTTTTCACCAATAGGAATATAACAGGCAACCAAATTTAATAGAGAAGGCACCGAATCCCTAATCCAGAAATTCCGATTTTATTAATTAAGGAGACGAAAGGTGGTTTTTAAGATAGTTAGAATAACAACTATAAAAAGTTTGTTGCAACACCACTTTAACGAATTGCACTTATATTGCCGATTTAGGAAAATGGGTCTTCCCCACGCCTTGGCTAAAGGCCTAGCCCAAACCCTTAGTCCTAAAACCATCATCTACTCTAGGCAAAGAAAAAATCCTTACATTTTATGAACCGTCATTTAATCTCTGGAATATACATTCATGTTCCCTTTTGCTTGAAGAAGTGCCCTTATTGTAATTTTTATTCAGAGCCTCTTCAGAAATGTAAGGCCAAAAATTATGCCTCTTACATTTTGAAAGAATTGGCACTCCTTAAAAATTTTTCTTGGCAAAATCCCACCTTATATTTTGGTGGTGGGACTCCATCGTTGATGTCGGTGTCGTTCTTTGAAAGGGTCATAACAAGGATTGAAAGCTTTACAGAGGCCACAATTGAGGCCAATCCTGCCACCTTTGACTTGGATTTTCTCAAAGAAATCAAGCTTATGGGCATAAACCGAATTAGTCTTGGAATCCAAACTCTACAGCCACAGCTATTAAAGGTTCTCCAAAGGCCCTATTCTTCTAAAAAGGCCCTTTTGGCCTTGGAATGGGCATGTAAAATATTTGAAAACGTAAGTACAGATATTATGATTGCCATCCCGGGACAGCAGATAAAAGACCTTCAAGAAGATTTGGAAACTCTTCTCTCTTTTCCCTTAAAACACATTTCCGCCTATTTACTTACTTTTTATCCCAACACCCCCTTTTATGAACAATTCCAAAAGGGATACTTTCGTCCTTTACCTGAAGGGCAACAAAAAGAAATGTATTTTTTCGTCCATGAAACTCTGTGCCGAGCTGGCTTTATCCATTATGAAATCTCCTCATTTGCCAAACCTGGTCATCTGTGCCAACATAACATTGGCTACTGGAAGCTAAAAAACTACCTTGGCCTTGGACCTGGAGCGGTCTCTTTCTATGATGGGATATATCATAAAAATGTAGAAAATCTCAATCAATATTTCGCTTTCCTTAAAGATAACAAACAGCCCTTAATTAAAAAGGAAAGGCTACCACAAGACGAGCTTTTAGGTCTTAAGATAGCCATGGGATTGCGTATGTTAAGGGGAATTAATTTAAAGAATTTAGGACTTATTGATAAATGGAACTCCTTGTCTCAAACTATTTATTGGCGTGAAATGCTGGCTAAGGGCTTCTTAAAATATGACCCCCCATGGTTGAGGCTTGGAACTAAGGGGCTCTTTATTGCTGATTTTCTCACTCAAGAAGTCATCAACTACTTGGTATATGCTCAAATAGACAGTTAGTGTGATTACCTAAAATTGGCAGGAAAATTGCATACTTCTAATGTAACCTGAGATGTTTTTTGTCTTCTAAAGACTGAATTTAAGGGTCATTTGATTTTCAAAGATTAAATAGTTATAATAACCAATATGGCTGGAGAAAACACAATGGAGGAAAGGGAAAAAAGGCAACATATTAGAATTGGAGACACCCTCGTTTTTGAATATTGTGTGCTCTCTGAAGATGAATACAGACAGGAAAAGGAAATTTTTTATCAACAACCAAGCGGGGTAGAAAAAGTAAAACTAAAATATCCCTTTTTGTCCCTGCCCTTTTCTGGAGAGAAAGTAGAAGAGCAAATTTCTCATTCCAGCCTCAACCAGGTATTTCTAGGATTGCTGGTATCTATAAACGAAAAATTAGAGAATCTGTTGAAAATTATGGCCAAGAGTGGCAACAAAAAATGCTCATTACATTGTAAAGAACCTGCCTTTATTAACATTAGTGGAGCGGGAATAAGGTTAATCACTGAAGAATTTATGGAACCAGGAACAAAGCTGAGAATTATTTTTTTACTCCCAATTTTCCCCACCTTTGAGATAAAGGCCCTAGGAGAAGTGGTTTGGACAAAACCAAAAGAAAATAAATATGAAGTAGGAATAAACTTTCTTGAAATTCATGAAGATGACAGAGAAGCCTTAATTTATTATATATTTAGGAGGCAACGCAAGCTAATTAGGGAAGGTAAAAAATAAACGGACATTTTTTGTCACTATCCGATGACTTTAGAAGGAAATTGAAAGGAGGGATAAATGGCTACGGTTTGTCTTGTAGGCTTTCCTGAGATTGAAGAAAAAGACTGGATATCAAAATTGCAAGGCAGATTTGAGTGTGTGAAAGAAAAAAGTTTGTTTGCCTTAGTAGGCAACAAAAATTTGGATTGGATTTTTATCTATGTACCTTCACCCGATGGCACTCAAGGCCCTCTTCTTTTAGGATTTAATACAGAAGGAGAACATTTTTTAAAACCTTTTGAGCTTGATGCCATTTTAAGTATATTAAAGGTAAAAGAAGCTGAAGAGCCTAAAAAAGCAATTTCAAAGGGAAAGGCCCTAGATTGGGAACTTATCCGTTCTTTTATTGATGCCACTAAGGAAGTCTTTGGAATGATGGCAGGTATTGAAGTTCAAGAAAAGGAGGTTCTTGAACAAAAAGGGGGACAGAATGTCTATGGCGATGTCTCAGGGATTATTGGTTTTACAGGTCTTCAGGAAATTTCTGGAGAAATACATGGTTCAGTAGCCGTAACACTGCCTATAGGTTTAGCTCAAAAGATCGTTGCCAATATGCTTATGTTAGAGCCAGAAGAAGTACAGGAAGAAGAAATGAGAGATGGAGTGGGCGAATTAATAAATATGATTTCTGGAGATGCCAAAGGCAAATACAATGATAAGTTCAAGATTTCCTTACCTACTGTGGTTACTGGTCAAAAACACACCATTGGAGGGGGAACTGAAATTGGGAGGGTAGTAGTGAAATTTACAGATCCAGACAATGAAGAATTTTATCTGCAAATTTGTCTAGAAGAAAAAAATAACTAAAGAGGAGGGAGTTTTATGAACGTATTAATTGTAGATGATTCTGCAACTATGAGAAAGATTATTTTGCGCACTATAAGGCAATCTGGCTATAAAGTAGATGAGGTATTAGAAGCAGGAAATGGTAAAGAGGCCCTAGAGGTGATAAAAAATAACCAAGTTGATTTGGTCATGACAGATATTAATATGCCTGAAATGAATGGGTTAGAGCTTATTGAAGCCTTAAAATCTTCAGAGGCAACCCAAAACATTCCCATTTTGGTTATCAGTACTGAAGGAGCTGAAGATGTAGTAGGCAAGGCCCAGGCTTTGGGAATAAGTGGGTTTGTCCGCAAGCCTTTTACGCCTCAAAAAATTGGGGAGACATTAAAGAGTGTCTTAGGCTAAGCCCGTTAATGACAGACAAAAGATAGAGCTAATAAAAAGAAGCGGATTATGCCTGTAAAACTTGGTGTTTTAGCAAAAGAGCTTTTTAAAGAGACCAAAAAACTGCTCGGAGACCTGTGTGGCATAGAGTTTGGAATTGAATACCAACCAGGACCCCAAGGCAACATAAAGGACATAGAAGAGATTTTATGGCCCGAAGCGTTTGTTACCCAAGTCAAAATTGATGAGATCTTAGAAAATGACTTTTGGATTCTGATAGAAAAAAAGGGAGCTATATTTCTAAGTAGCAAGATGCTCATGCTCCCAGAAAAGACGGCTGAAGATGCCTTAAAAAAAGGCGAATTAAACGAGTCTATGCTTGATGCTCAAAAGGAAATTTGTAATATGCTGGTGGGAATAATTGATGATATTTTTAGACAGCGGGTAAATGACGCTTGGCATCTCAGTCAAGGAAATTCGTTCTTATATGAGAATTCTTCAGAGTTTTTACCTTCTCAAGAATATGTCAGCTATGTGGGAATAGTAACCACTGAGGGATTTGAATTTAAAATTGCCTTTATTTTAAGCAGGGCACTGGCAGACAAAATAGAAGGTAAGGTAGAAGAAAAATCCAAGGAAACCGCTGCCCCACCGGAAGAAGCTGAAATCCCGTCCCCAGAAGTTCCTTCCCAACCCAAACCCGATATATTTGAAACTTTAATTTTAAAGAATAGCCATGGGCTCACGGCCGAAGACATTGCTGAACGGGACTTTCCAGCCATATATCCAGAAGCCACCCTGACAGAGGCCTTGACCAAAATGGAAGAGGCCCATTCTGACTACCTCTTTGTTGTTGATGGGTTAAAGTTAATGGGAATTATAACCTTAGCAGACGTTAGAGGAGGCTTGAGCCCATTCTTGGAAGAGCCCTTTCGGGAATATTGTCGGCCTCAGGATGAGGCTACTAAACGATTTAAAATTTCGTGGTTTATGAACACAGAGGTTATAAATGTTTCTCCTGAAGCCAGTTTAATAGAAGTAGCCAAAGTGGCTGCTGAAGGGGCAAAATATTCTATCCCTGTATGCTATAATGGTCGTGTTATCGGAGAAATCCCTGTTTCTAAGCTCATTACCATTTTGGCTAAACTTGCTTTTAGCGAAGAGAGTTCTATTCAGACAGAGGCAAAACAAATAGAGGCCACTAAAGCTGCTATTGGAAGCGAAGCGAATAACCTGAATTAACGGAGGATGAAAATGGGAGGTGCAGACCTAAACTCTATAATTGACGAGTTAACAATAAGTCTTCTCAACCTTGGACCCAAAAGCAGCAAAGAGGATTTAGAAGCCTTTAAAGGGGGCGTCCAAGCCCTTCTTTCTCATATAGACCCTTCTCAAAAGAATCTTTACACCATTGCCAGTTCTATATCCCAAAGCATAAACAACATTTTAGATAATCAGACCAGTATTGAAGAAGGGCTTCAGGTAATAGGGGAAAAAATATCTCTTTTGCAGAAGCTTTTAGAAGGAAAGGAAATTGATGAAAAAAAACTTATGAAGGATTTTTCAGAACTCACTCAAGAGAAACAAGAAGAAAAAGGCTCTCCAACCGTTGAAGATAAAGAAAATGCTTCCAAGGGGGAAAAGGTGGCTGAAAAAGAAGTAGCTATCACCATCAATCCAGAAGAGGACTTAGAGCTTTACCAAGATTTCATAAATGAAGGAAGAGAGCATTTAAGCTCTATAGAAGTCAACATCATCAATTTGGAACAAAATCCTCACGATTTAGAGGTTATTAACACTATCTTTCGTCCCTTTCACACCATAAAGGGAATTGCTGGCTTTTTGGACCTAGAGCCCATCAATAAGCTAGCCCATGCGGCGGAAAACATGCTTGATGCCGCCCGAAGCGGTGAATTTAACATCAACGAACAGGCCATCGATGTTATCTTGGAAGCCGTGGATATGCTCAAGGCCATGATTGATGATGTTGAAGCCCAAATAACAAGCGGCCAACCCACAGGGAAAACCTTTCCCGTTTCTGCCTTAATTAACAAGATTGAAGAGATAAAGACAGGACAAAAAGCACCCTCATCTCCTTCTAAACCCCAAGAGAAAGTAGAACAAAAAAAGCAAATGCCTTCTGAAACGTCTGTTATTGAAGGCGAAGAACTCAAAGTCAATTTTGAAGAAGATTTTGACCTGTACCAAGATTTCATTAATGAAGCTAGAGAGCATTTGAGTTCTATAGAATTGAATATCATCAACCTTGAACAAAATCCTCACGATTTAGAGGTTATTAACTCCATCTTTCGTCCCTTTCATACCATAAAGGGCGTATCGGGCTTTTTAAATCTAGAAGCCATTAACAAGCTTTCTCATGCGGCGGAAAACATGCTTGATGCCGCCCGAAGCGGTGAACTTAACATCAACGAACAGGCCATCGATGTTATCTTGGAAGCCGTGGATATGCTCAAGGCCATGATTGATGACTTGGAAAATCAAATTACCACCAAACAACCCACAGGGCAAAAATTCCCAGTGCAGGAATTAATTAAAAAGATTGAGGCCATTTATCTAGTTGAAAAGATGAAACAAGAGGCCCCTCCTCCTCCACCTAAGCTCCAAAAGACAGGCGAAATTTTAGTAGAGAAAGGAGTGGTTGAAGAAGATGAAGTCAAAGAGGCACTAGAAAAGCAAAAGACCACCTCTGCCAAGATAGGAGAAATCCTTGTCAAAGAGAAAAAGGTGCCGGCTAAGGAGGTAACCAAAGCCATAAGAAGTCAAAGGGCCGCTAAAACCTCTGCCACAATCAAAGTAGATACCCAAAAGCTTGATAGTCTAATTGACATGATTGGCGAACTATTAATTACCCAATCAATGATTAGACAAAATCCTGTCATTGAAGGTATCAAAGACCAAAAGTTGGTTCGAGACATCTCACAGTTAAGCCGAATCACCACAGAACTGCAAAAAATCAGTATGTCTTTACGTATGGTCCCGATAAAAGAGACATTCCAAAAAATGATTCGGTTGGTCAGAGACCTGTCTAAAAAATCGGGTAAAAAGGTGCAACTTGTCATGCAGGGTGAAGAAACTGAAATTGACCGTAACATGGTAGAGGAACTTTATGACCCCCTTGTCCACATGATTAGAAATTCGGTGGACCACGGCATTGAAATGCCAGAGGAACGAGCCGCCAAAGGAAAGCCAGAGATAGGGACAGTAGAACTTATGGCCTATCATAAAGGTGGTAATATTGTCATTGAGATTAAGGACGACGGCCGAGGATTAGACAAAGAGAAAATTCTAAAAAAGGCCATTGAAAGGGGCATTATTCATAGCGGAGAGGACCTTAGTGACCAAGAAGTTTATCAACTGATTTTTAGACCTGGCTTCTCCACCGCGGAAAAAGTCACCGAGGTTTCGGGCAGGGGTGTGGGGATGGACGTAGTCAAAAAGGCCCTTGAAAAGTTGAGAGGAAAGGTAGAAATTAAAACCGAAAAGGACAAAGGAACTACATTCATTATCAAACTTCCTCTCACCTTGGCCATTATTGATGGTATCATTGTTAAGGTAGGTAACGAGCGCTACATCTTGCCCACCATTGCTGTTCAAGAGGTCTTTCGCCCCAATAAAAGCCAATATAACACCTATGCTGAACAGGCAGAGATGATTAACGTTCGAGATAATCTCTTCCCTGTCGTGCGTCTGCATAAACTTTTTAATGTAGAGCCCAAATATACCAAACCTTGGGAAGCCCTGATGGTCCTTGTGGAAAGCGAGAATGAACGGAAATGTCTTATGGTAGATGATGTCCTTGGCAAGCAAGAAGTGGTTATCAAAAGTTTGGGAGAAGGGCTAGGAAGGGTAAAGGGAATTGCTGGAGGTGCCATTATGGGAGACGGAAAGGTCGGGCTAATTTTAGATGTAACTGGGATATTTGAAATGAGTGAAGCATAGAAGTAGCTAAGGGTTGATGGTTTTAAATATATGCTTAAGATGCTAAGAAATGCAAAAAAATAAATAAGGGGGGAATTGGGAATGCGTTGGCGAAATTATGTCATTGGATGTCTGGTTGGAGGTGCATCTCTGGTCATCACCTGCAACTGGGTGCACGCAGGCAGTAAAACCTATGTAGGCTCTAAGAAATGTGCCGAATGCCATGAGCAGGAATACCAAAAGTGGAGTAAATATACCAAAAAGTCACACTCATTTGAAGATGTAATGAAAATGAAACATGATTTAACCCCTGAGGAGCTTAAGTCTTGCTATGGGTGTCATACCACTGGATATGGAGACCCTACCGGATTCAGAGACCCGGTGTCCACCCCTGATTTGAAGGAGGTAGGCTGTGAGGCCTGTCATGGCCCCGGCTCGGCCCATGTGGAAAGCAATAGCCCGGCTGACATCAAGGTCAAAATAACTATGCGGGACTGTGAACGCTGCCATAATGCCGCAAGGGTCGGGAACTTTGGGTTTAAACCCTTGGTGCATGCTGGGGCACATTGAACAGTGATTGGTAATTAGTGACTATCAACTAATTAAATTAAAGGAGGGGCAAATATGTGGAAGGCAGTTAAACAGAAGCTGCAGTTAAAGGTCTTTTTAACCCTGTTATTCACCCTTGGTATTACTATGGCAGCTATCGCCATAATAATAATTCATGCAATGATCAATGACAGTGTCAATCAAATGACCAGATTGCTAGGGGAAACAGATAAAATCTTTTGGGCAGCTATGAAATTTCCCATGGAAGCTAACAATGAAAAAGTCATCAATGCGTTTTTACAAGACATAAATGAGTATGCCAAGACGGACGTTGTCTTATGCGATAATGACCAAAGGATTGTATATACATCCAACCCCAATCTCAGAAATGCAAAGGTGTCTCAGTTCATCAAATCCAAACAGGCTTTAGATGAATTGAGCAAGGCCCTTCAAAATGGAACTAGCATTGAAGAACTTCTTCATGAAGTTACAGACAAGGACCATTTTGTTTCCAGCGTTAAAATAATCAAAAACGAACCTGCCTGTTATCACTGTCATGGCTCAAGCAAGCCCGTGCTGGGGGCCTTAATTGTTAAAACACCCGTCACTGCCACCTATGCCGCCATTGCCTCAGCCAGAAACAGGCATATCCTTTTAAGTATTGTTGGCATCATTGTCATTCTTATTCTCGTTTACTCCATGCTTAATAAAACAGTCATTAAGCCTGTAACAACCATCACAGAGAAGGCCGCCATCATAGCAGATGGAGATTTAACGGTGGAGATACCTGTCACCAGTGAAGATGAAATTGGAAGGCTGGCGTTTACTCTTAATCGAACGGTTCAAAACTTAAGGCAACTAACGCAACAGGTAGCAGCGGCCGCAGAGCAGGTGGATATTGCCTCTTCTGAAGTGGCCACTTCTTCTCAGCAGTTGGCTGAAGGCTCAAGCGAGCAGGCGGCTTCTCTGGAAGAAACCACTGCCTCTATGGAAGAAATTGCTTCTATGGCCAAGCAGAATGCCGATAATGCCCTGCAGACAGACCAATTGATGAAAGAAACTAGTCAAGTGGCAAAGAGTACAGAGGCATTCATGAAGGAACTTACAAATTCTATGGAAGACATGGCCAAACTGGCCGAAGAAACACAAAAGATTGTTAAGAGCATTGATGAAATTGCCTTTCAGACCAATCTTTTGGCCTTAAATGCTGCGGTAGAGGCCGCCAGGGCTGGTGAGGCCGGCATGGGCTTTGCGGTGGTGGCCGATGAAGTGAGGAATTTGGCTCAAAGAACTGCCGCCGCTGCCAAGGACACTGCCCAGCTCATTGAGCAAACTGTTAAAGGCATTCACACCAATTTAGACCTGGTAAAAAAGGTAGATACAGAATTTAACAAAGTGGAAGAATCGGCCTCCAAGGTGGCCAGTCTGGTGGCAGAAATTGCCGCTGCCTCTCAGGAGCAAACTCAGGGCATCAGCCAGGTGAATATTGCCCTTTCCCAGATGGATAAGGCCACCCAGCAGGCAGCCGCCAATGCCGAAGAGCTTGCCTCAGCCAGTGAGGAATTGAAAAGCCAGGCAGCCACCTTGATTGAACTCCTCAGCCATTTCAAGTTCGGTAAAACTGAGCAGGCAGGCCCCAGAGAAATGCGGTATGTAACCCCGCCTAGGGCCATGACAACCTCAGCCAAGGTGGCCGGTGCCTTGAGTGCTGAAAGCAAACAACCAGAAAAACAAACATGTCCCAATCTTGCCAGATGTCCCTTTTTCAACAAGGTGATGGACAGCACCGCTGAAATCTTAAAAAGGAAATATTGCAAGGGAGACTACACCAAGTGTGCCAGATACCAGCGGAAACAAAAGGGTATGCCCGTTCCTGACGAACTTTGGCCCAATGGGCAAATGATGAAAGCAAAAGAACAATCCAAGGAAGTGAACCCTGAAGATGTCATTCCGCTAGATGAGGATTTTGAAGAATTTTAAATGTATTAACACAAATTGGGGCCCTGTGAACGAAGCCTTGTTTCACAGGGCCTTTGATAAATAAGGTGGTCAGGCAGGTGGAAGTGAGGTATAATTAGTTATGCCTGTTTATGTCTGGGAAGGAAAAGATGCCCATGGAAAGGTCATAAGTGGGCAAATTGAGGCCTCCAATATTGGCATGGCCAGATTTATCCTTCGCCGTCAGGGCATCATTCCTACCAAACTCTCCCCAAAAAAGAAAACCCTAAGCGAATATTTGCCTTTTCTCCAATCTGTAAAAGAAAGAGAACTGGTCATCTTCACCAGACAGCTTACCGCTATGATTGGGGCTGGAGTTCCTGTCATAAGGGCCTTGGACGTGCTTCAAGCCCAGCAAAAAAACAAATATTTCAAAGAAGTAATCCAGGATATCAAGACTAGTGTAGAGGCCGGCAGCTCTTTGGCAGAGGCTTTTAAAAAATACCCCAGGATTTTTGATGATTTATTCGTAAACATGATAGCCGCTGGGGAGACAGGTGGGGTCTTAGAACAAACCTTAGACAGAGTGGCTACCTATAAAGAGAAGGCCGCCGCCCTTAAAAAGAAGCTGAAAGGGGCAATGGTTTACCCGGCTATTACCCTTTTTGTAGCCATTGCGGTCTTAACTGTAATTTTGATATATGTCATCCCTTCATTCCAAAAGATATTTGTGGACTTTGGTGGAGAACTGCCTGCTCCTACTCAATTTGTAATCAACTTAAGCAAATGGTTTAGAGGAAATTATGGCTATATATTTGGGTCTATCTTTGTCCTAATCGCCGTAATTAAAATTCTTAGAAAAACAGAAAAGGGAAGCTATTATTTAGATAATTTTTTGCTTAAATTGCCGGTTTTTGGCAACCTACTCAACAAAACAGCCATTGCCCGTTTTGCGCGCACCCTTTCCACTATGCTTCAAAGTGGTGTCCCTATTTTGCAAAGCCTAGAAATTGTAGCCAAAACCTCAGGGAATAAGGTTATTGAAGAGTGGCTTTTTAAAGTCAAAGAGGAAGTAAGTAAGGGGGCTACTCTGGCAACCCCCATGAGCACTATTAAGCTCTTTCCACCTCTGGTGGTTCAAATGACTGCAGTAGGAGAAGAAACTGGAGAACTTGAAAATATGCTTTCTAAGGTAGCTGATTTTTTTGAGGAAGAGGTAGACGCCGCTGTAGAGGCCTTAACTTCCATGCTGGAGCCAATGATGATGGTCTTTCTGGGAGGTATCATAGGTGGACTAGTAGTAGCACTCTATTTGCCAATCTTTAAGTTGGGAAGTGTTGTTGGTGGATAACGCATGTATTAAGTGTGGGCGATGCCTTAGTGTATGCCCAGTATATAAAATTACATCCCATGAAAGGTTTTCTCCCCGAGGCAAAAATGACCTCATCGACCTTTGCCTTGAAGGGCTTTTGCCTAACTCTCATATAGCCGAAGCCGTTAATGCTTGTATTTTGTGCGGACGGTGTAAGGAAGTATGCGTTCTTAATATAGATACTCCTGAAATAATTAAAAAGATGCGAAGGAGGTTATGGCCTGAACAAAAACTGCATCTCTACCGTTCTTTTATAACGGAGAAATTTCTGGCATTTCTCCAATCAGAAACAAAGCAAAAGGTTGATACGGGCATTTGGTGGCGTTTATTTGCTTTAACAAGAACGCTGAAGTTTCTCCCCATTAGCTTTGCTTCAAGGCCATTTTTATCAAATATTCCTACGCCAGCCCCAAAAGATACCTTGAAAACTAAGGGAACTATCGCCATCTTCGTTGGCTGCGGTGTCAATTTTATTTACCCTCACTTGGGTGAAATCCTTTTAAAATTGCTAGGTGCCATGGGCTTCAATGTCATTGTTCCTCCAACCCAAACCTGTTGTGGACTCATGGCCTGTTCCTTAGGCGATATTCAAACGGCATCACGATTGGCTCAGCAAAACATTTCTGCCTTTACTCAAACAAAGGCCGATATCATTATTACCCCTTGTGCCTCGTGTTATCACCAGTTAAAAATCTTTTCTCCTTACAGGCAAGCCGGTATCAGCCCCAAGGTAGTTGAACTAAGTCAGTTTTTAGTAAATGGAGGGATAGAAACCATTTTAAAAAAAGTTTCCTCCTTAAATATAAAACAAATAAGGACTACTTGGCACGACCCTTGTCATTTACGTTTTCATCACCAAATATGGGAAGAACCAAGGCAAATTTTAAGACAAACAACCACTTTTGTAGAAAGCAGCCCTGAAGGCCAATGTTGTGGACATGGAGGAAGTTTTATGCTCAACTTCCCAGAGCTTTCGGAAAGAATCTTCTCCCAGCGTCAGCAGGCAATTTTAAAGAGCAACACAAAACTTGTTTTTACCACCTGCATGGGATGTCTATTGCAACTGCAATCTCATTTAGGAAAACAAAAAGCAAGGCATTTGCTTGAAATTTTTGTATAAAGTGTGTATTTTTTTGACAGTTGGCTCTTGGGGTAAAAACCTCCGAATAGCAGCATCTATTTGCTCTAAAAGCTTTATAAGTGTTTCAATTACCCCCTTCTCTACTAAAGGCATCTTGGGGTTAGCCTTCATTTGTTCTAATTGGTCCTCCCATTTCATAATTTGGATATGCATATCCTTTAACAACCCCTTAAAATTGGAAGGCGGCTCTGCCTTGAGCTTAAAAGGTAACAAAATTATTGCTAAGACCAATATTGCTCTTTTCATCTTTTAAAAAACCTCCTCAGCACAAATTATCTCCTCCCGTCCAGGGCCAGTAGAAATTAAGGCCACGGGCACGCCTACAAAGTCAGAAATGAATTCCAAATATCTCTGGGCCTCGCTAGGCAATTCTGTCTTCCCAGCAAGTTCTCCATCCCAACCAGCAAAGGTCTCATATATAGGATTACATTTTTCGATATCCTTGATAGAAGCAGGTAAAAAGTCAATCTTTTCACCATTACATTCATAGCCCACACAAATCTTAAGTTCCTTAATTCCACTAAGCACATCCAACTTTGTTATGGCAAGCTTTCGCACCCCATTCAGTCTTACTGCCTCTCTCACAACTACCAAATCCAACCAACCACAGCGTCTGGGTCTTCCTGTAGTTGAGCCAAACTCGCCCCCCTTCTGTTGAAGGTGCTGGCCTATTTCATCAGACAATTCAGTAGGAAAAGGCCCTCCCCCAACACGGGTTGTGTAGGCCTTACAAACCCCTACCACACTGGTAATAGCAGTAATCGGAAACCCTGCCCCTGAACAAACACTACTAGCTACGGTGTTGGAAGAGGTTACATAAGGATATGTCCCATGATCAATATCTAGTTGGGTTCCTTGAGCCCCTTCAAATAAGATATTTTTTTTGGCCTCTTTGGCCTCCCAAAGAAACCTAGCCACATTTTTAATATAGGGCCTGAGGAATTCGGCATATTTAAGATATGTCTCAGCAATGGCCTCAAAGGAAACTCCCTCTGCTCCTAAGTATTGAGTGAGATAAAAATTTTTTTCTTCTACCTTTTGTTTGAGCTTTTCTAAAAAGTGTTCCTTATCTAAAAGTTCTATCATTCGAAAGCCCGTCCTTGTGGCCTTATCTTCATAGCAAGGACCGATCCCTCTTCCAGTAGTACCAATCTTGCCCTTTCCCTTTTTGGCCTCTCTAGCAAGATCAATGGCCTTGTGATAAGGCATAATTACGTGTGCCTTTTCACTGAGTAAGAATCTTTTGGGGCTTAATTTAACCCCTTTGGCCTGAAGTTCAGTTATCTCTTTAAGAAGCACAGCCGGATCCACCACCACTCCATTTCCAATCACACATACCTTATCAGGATGCAGAATCCCTGAAGGAATAAGGTGCAAAATATACTTTTGGCCATCTACTACAATAGTATGTCCTGCATTGTTACCCCCTTGAAACCTTACTACAACATCTGCTTTTTGAGTAAGAAAATCAATAATCTTCCCTTTTCCCTCATCTCCCCATTGTAATCCCACTACAACTACATTTGGCATCTAGTGTATCCCCCTTCTTAAGGTTTCAATTATAGTCCTAGCAAACTCTTTGGCAGCCCAAGGTCCATTGGCAGTAATAATCAAACCATCTTTTTCTACCTGAGCACCTGTATAAATCGCCCCAGCGGCCTTAAGGCCCTCAGCCTCAGAAGACCATACGGTGGCCCTTTTGCCTTGGAGCACCCCTGCCCTAGCCAGAATAATTGGGGCAATACAAATGGCCGCTACTAGTTTATGCCTTTTGACTGCCTCTTGAGCCAATCTATGGGCCATAGGATTATCCCAATATTCGGTAGCCCCACTCCCCCCCACAAAGATAATGGCGCTATAATTATTTAAATTGATGTCTTTTAAAAGGATATCAGGTTTGCACCTTCCACCTAGCATACCTTTTGCTACAGATAATGAAGAAGAGGCCACATCTACTTTAAAACCACTTTTTTCTAAAGCTTGTTTTGTAATAAACAACTCTTCATCCCGAAAGTTTTGATGGGCAATAACCATAACTACCCTTTGACCACCTGCCCAAAGAGGAGAAACAAAACCGGCGATTATAAGAACAACTGCTAATAATCTTTTCATGACATATCCTTACCTTCGTTAAAGTTACCTTGGAGGACAAAAGATGTCAAGAGAATTAATTTTAGTTGATGGTGGATAGTTAAAAGTGATTAACACCTAAGTTAGTCAATAAATCTCAACGTGTGGGTATGACTTTGCACAAGGCCTCTTCTGTTAATTCACAAACAACGTGGGCAATGGTGATATGCACTTCTTGAATCCGAGGGGTATTAAACGAAGGAACAATAATGCTCAAATCGGCATAGTCAATCATTCGTCCCCCGTTTCCTCCTGTCAGGGCCACGGTTTTTAACCCCATTTCCCTTGCCTTCTTTAAGGCAAGGTTTACATTGAGGGAATTACCACTAGTGCTGATACCCCAAGCCATGTCGCCTGGTTTACCCAAAGCCTCAATCTGTTTTACAAAAACAAATTCATAACCATAGTCATTTCCAATACTTGTCAAAATGGAACTGTCCGTAGTTAGGGCAAGAGCAGCTAGAGGATGCCGCTCCCTCTTAAACCGATTAACAAATTCAGCCGCAATATGCTGGGCATCAGCAGCACTGCCTCCATTGCCAAAAATCAATATCTTACCGCCCTTTTCTAAAGTTTCGATCACCATTTGGGTAAGGCCAACTACTTGAGTGTTCCCCTGAATCAAAAAACGCTCTTTGACTGAAATACTCTCTTCAAAAATTCTTTTGACTCTCTCCTCCATACGCAGGGGTTATACCCTTTGTCTTAGACCCTTGTCAAGGACCATTTACCGACCTATTTTACCGTTTGCCATCTAAAAAAGAAGATACACAGTTGCCACTTTTAAATATCTATGCTAAGAGAGGCACAATTTTTTGAAAAAAATGGAAGGAAGGAGGTGAATTAACTTCAAGTCAAGGTTTAGTAAGAAATAACTTAAAAATCGAGTTTTAAAGGAGGGAGAGATGCAGAGGTGGAAATGGCATTTGTTGGTATTTGTTTTTAGCATCGTAGCCGCGGTATCGGCCTATGCCGGCCCGGGAACAGTAGAACTTATGACGAAGGGCGATATTTCCATGCGTCTTGGGGCGCAGGTAAGGTTTATCCCTACTTGGGAAAATGACAGAGACTTTGGATTGAGCAATGTCAACAATGATTTTTTTAATGGAAATGCTGATTGTTTGGGATTTTTAGGACCCTCTTTGTTTAAAAAAGATAGTACGGGAAGAAATAAATATCGGGCTATTAGTTCTCGGGCCCATTTAACTGAGCGAGGTGGTTCAGTCAAGGATGATTACATTGGAACAGAAAATCGCTTATTTTTTAACGCCAATCGCGGTGATGAATGGGATTTTTATATGGCCCTGGAGATGGATACCGTACTAAGTTCTACAGCCGTTGACCGCACCGACTTTGTAGAAGGTAAACAAAGTCAACAATTTGGAATTGAAAGGCTGGCAGTATCTGCCAAAATCCCTAGTCTTTATTCCCGATTCTGGATGGGTTGGGACGCCAAAGGCGTAGACATTCATACTGGTGGGCTTGTTTATGGTGATGATGATCCCACCATTGGACTTTATGGCCATAAAGGCAAATGGAAATGGGACTTCGGTTTCATAATGAAAAAGGAAGGAGAGGCAGGTTATTTTCGAGGTTCAAGCATTACCAATGCCATCGGAGAGGCCTTGAAGGACTTCGATGCCGATAGATGGATTCTAAGGAATAATGTGGCTTACAAAGTTTTTCCTAACTTTACCTTAGAAGGTTTTTATGTGTTTGAATACAACACCTATAAAGTGCCGGGCAGAATCTTCAGACACTTTGTGGGATTACAGGGATATGGACAGTTTGGAATTGTAAAACCTGTTTTTGAAATTGCCTATGACTGGGGTGATGCTGATGGTTACAACGGTTCGGTGAAGAGTGTGTATGATGCCGTTCATGGAACTTCTTATTTTGTCAATTCCCACAATGATTTTGACATTACTGCCTATGCCCTTTATGGAGATGTAGCCTTTGACCTCTCTAAACAGGTAGGGCTAAAGCAATTTGAACCCCACATAGGTTTTTATTATGTTGGAGGTGACAGTGACCCCTTAGACGGAAAGTTTTCTGGCTTTATGGCGGTCACAGGGATTGACCGTTTTTCTCCCCGTTTTGGCACAGAGGCCAGCATTGCCTTTGACGGCAATCCTGTCTTGGGGCAAATTCTTTACAGTATGATCCCAGCCCAGATCGGGATGGTAGGCGCCTGTGGTGGTGCCATTACTGGAACAGGGAATTTGGATAACCCTGGCTTGGTTATGTTGGGTGGTGGTCTTAAGGCCAAGCCAACTTCCTGGATAAGCTACAAGGGCAATGTGATGTTTATGTGGTTCCAAACCGTGGACGGCCTCAATGTTGCCTTGCAGAGCAAGGGACAAAAGGCCAACATCAATCGTTTCATAGGCCTTGAATGGAATAACGAATTGGCCTTTAAATTTTACCACAACATTACGGTCAAAGCCCAAGGAGCAGTGTTATTTCCAGGTGCAGGGGCCAAGGATATAACCGCGGCCCTTGATGCCATTGATAGGAATGTTTACCCCAGCCAGGGGACTCGATGCAATGACAAATCTATTCGTTTGGCCTTAGATCTTATTTGGTTCTTCTAAAAAATATTAGGGGAGGGTTGTAAAACCTTCCCCTTTTTCCACCTTAACTCAAATAGCCCGTTTGTCCAATTAAGGCTCAGAACACCGCTAAACGCTGCCACCTAAAACTTTAAAACTTGGCACCTATCGCCCAACACCCACTCAACCGCTTGGGCTATAGTCAAATGCAAATGAAAAACCTGGTCTGGTAGAAAAAATACTTGACAAAAACCTATTGCTGAGGTAAAAAGAGCCAGATTTTTGAGGTTTTGCTTAAGAGAATAAAAAATAAGGAGGGGAAGATGCCTGTATATGTCGTTGGACACAAAAGCCCAGATACGGATTCTGTGTGTGCAGCTATTGCTTATGCCCATTTAAAGAAACAGTTAGGGATGGATGCCGTGCCAGCTAGGCAAGGGGACTTAAATCCAGAAACGGCCTTTGTCCTAGAAAAGTTTGGTTTTGAAGCCCCTGAGGTAGTCACTGATGGAGCTGGCAAACAGGTAATTTTAGTGGACCATAGTGACAAATCTCAAAGTTTGGACAATATTGACCAGGCTGAAATCGTTGAGGTAGTAGACCACCATAAGATTGGGGATATTACCACTCCTAATCCCATTTTCTTTTTAGCCGCTCCTGTGGGATGTACCTGTACAGTAATCAAGGTGCTTTATGATTACCATGGTATAGAAATCCCTAAAAACATTGCTGGGGTGATGCTCTGTGCTATTCTAAGCGATACCGTCATCTTTAAATCTGCTACCAAAACCGATAAGGATGTAGAAGTAGCTAAGGCCTTAGCAGATATTGCTGGTGTGGATAATATGGAAGCCCTAGGGATGGACATGTTTAAGGCCAAATCTGATGTGGCTGGCAAGCCGCCGCGGGATTTAATCTTCAGGGATTTCAAAGATTTTGATATGAATGGCAAAAAGGTAGGCATTGGCCAAATTGAAGTAGTAGATTTGTCTTTGCTTGATGAACTTAAAGAGCCCATCTATGAGGAAATGAAAAAGGTCAAAGAGGAAGGGGGACGTCACAGCATATTTTTAATGCTTACTGATATCATGAAGGAAGGAACTGAGCTCTTATGTCTCACTGACGAGCCAGCCGTAGTAGAAAAGGCCTTTGGTAAAAAGCTTGAAGGCAAATCTGTATGGCTTGAAGGAGTTATGAGCCGTAAAAAACAGGTAGTGCCTCCATTCCAGAAGGCGTTTGCCGAAATTTAGGACTAAAATAGAGGGGGTGGATGAACCACCCCTTGTTTTTTATCTTTTATGATGCGTTTGTCTTTTTTGCCCAAAGGGCGTCTTTTTAAATGGGGAGTTTTGTTCTGTTTTTCTCTTTTGCTAATCTGGGTTTGTCTATTTTTTGATATTAGAGGCCGCGGTATATCTGCCTGTTCTCAGCCGTTTGACTATTTCCAATGGAAAGAAAATGAGCTCCACCAGCAAAAGGTAATTGCCTATACTTTTAGGAAAAATGATTTCCTATACGAATTGCTTGTCAAAAAATACCAGGTTCCACCTTCTACGGCTTACACCTTGATTCAGAGCATAAAAAAAAGGTTTTCGGTTAAGGAAATAAGACCTGGCTGTAAACTGCTTTTGGTCTTTAAAAATAACCGGTTACAAAGATGTATCCTGTGCCCTCACCTTAGTAAAAATTTTATCTTTTCCCTTACCCCTCTGGGAATTGTTTCCTGTATTCAGACTTCGGACAAACATATCTTCTTGGCAAAGGCCGAGGGACAAATTGAGGGCAATCTTTACAATTCAGCCTTAAAAAACAAAATCGACCCTGCCCTTGTGTTGGAATTGGCTGACATCTTTGCCTGGGATATAAACTTTTTTACCGATATTCGTTCTGGGGATACCTACCGGTTTATCTACGAAAAGGTCTATATAGACGGCCAATTTGTGCACTATGGGCGCATTTTAGCGGCTGAATTTGTTAACCAAGGAGAAACTCATAAGGCGTTTTATTTTGAAAACCCTGAAGGGGAAGGTGACTATTATAATGAAAATGGAAAGTCTTTACGTAAGGCCTTTTTAAAGGCCCCCCTTCATTATAAGCGCATCAGCTCCTACTTTACCTATCATCGTTTCCATCCCATTTTAGGAATCGTTCGTCCTCATCTGGGTATTGATTACGCCGCCCCTATTGGCACCCCTGTCAGGGCTATTGCGGATGGACGTATTGTCTATATCGGATGGCGAGGGGGATACGGAAAGTTTATTAAGATTCAGCACAACCACATATATGCCAGCACTTATGGACATCTATCTCGGTTCTCCAAGGGATTGCGACGGGGAAGTCGAGTCAGACAAGGACAAGTCATCGGTTATGTAGGCATGACCGGACTGGCCACAGGCCCCCATTTAGACTTTCGCTTTATCAAAAACGGCCATTTTGTGAATTATCTTAAATTCCGGTCCCCTGCCGGAAGACCCTTACCTCAAAAGCTGTTGCCTATATTCAAAAAACGAGTAGCAAAACTAGAAAAACTGCTTAACTCACAAGTTCGGTTCGCTCATTTAACTCTGGACGAAGTGATTGGCAATCGCTTCAATTAAGGCATCTATTGTGTATTTCGAAGGCATAATATCCACTCTTAAGCCAAACTCTCTTGCTGTATCGGCTGTAATGGGTCCAATGCAAGCAACCTTCACCTTATCTAACAAATCTACCAAGTCTTTAGGAGAAACAAGTTTGGCCAAATGTTTCACTGTAGAAGAGCTAGTAAAGGTAATAACATCTATCCCTTCTGATATAATCCTTTCTAATTCTTCCTTTTTGTCCTCAGGTACAACGGTTTCATAAACGGTTACCACATCAACCTTGGCCCCTGCTTTTTGTAAGGTCTCTGGTAATACATCTCGAGCCAACCTTGCTCTGGGGATAATAATTCTTTTGTCCTTCAAATCGTCCTTTAAAAGGGCCTCTGCAAGGGATTCGGCCCGATATTCATCAGGCATCAGGTCTGGTTTGATTCCCCATGCCAAAAGGGCTTGAGCCGTTTTTTCTCCAATCACTCCAAATTTCAAATGGCTTAAGGCCCGCACATCATAGCCCAAGGATTCCAAACGTTTTCTAAAGTAGATTACCCCATTCACGCTTGTAAACAAGCACCAATCATAAAAAGACAAATTTTTGATAGCAGTATCCACCGGACGCCGGTCTTTAGCAGGTACAATCTTAATGGTAGGAATCAAATAGCATCTGGCCCCAAGGGCTTGTAATCCCTTCATCATGGCACTGGCCTGGGCCTGAGCCCGAGTAATCAAAATCCGCTTACCAAAAAGGGGCTTGGTTTCCCACCAGTTTAAAATCTGTCTCAATTTTACTACGTTTCCCACCACAATAATTGCAGGCGGTTTAAGGCCTTTTTTTCTCGCCAAGTCAGCAATATTATCTAAATTCCCAATCAAAACCTCTTGTTCTGGCAAGGTTCCCCAACGAATAACTGCCACAGGGGTATCTGGAAGGCGACCATAACGTTTAAGCTGTTCGGCAATGAAGGGCAAACGCCCTACCCCCATTAGGAAGACAATTGTATCCACACCCTTTGCCAAATGCTCCCAGTCAATAGAAGACTCATGCTTAGTAGGATCTTCATGCCCAGTAACAAAGGCCACTGAGGAGGCACAGGCCCGATGGGTCAAGGGGATTCCAGCGTAGGCAGGGACAGCAATGGCTGAGGTAATGCCAGGCACGATTTCAAAGTCAATACCTGCTTTAACCAACTCCTCCGCCTCTTCTCCCCCTCGTCCAAAAATAAAGGGGTCTCCCCCCTTTAAACGCACCACAACATAACCTTCCTGGGCCTTTCTTACCAACAAGGCATTGATTTCTGGCTGTGGTAAGGTGTGACGCCCAGCCGTTTTTCCCACATAAATTTTTTCTGCCTGAGGGGCATAACTCAAAAGGGTTTCATGGGCCAAATAGTCATAAATAACCACATCTGCCTCACCCAAAAGGCGCTTGGCCTTTAAGGTAAGGAGTTCTGGGTCCCCAGGACCGGCACCAACTAGATAAACCTTAGCTGTTTTTGGCATAAATTTCTTCCAAGACCTCCTTCGCCCCTTTTTCTAAAAGAATTTCCGCCAATCTCTTACCCAAATCTTCAGCCTCTTTGGCGTCTCCTTCTAAAACCTCTTTAAAAAATCTCTTTCCCTCTATGTCCGCCACCAAACCCGTAACCTGAAGCCTATTTTCTCTTAGAACCGCATAAGCGGCAATGGGAACTTGACATCCACCTTCCAATCTGGCCAAAAAGGCCCGTTCGGCCTTGGTAGTAATAGCCGTAGCCTTATCGTTCAAAGGAGCAACAAAATCAAGCCATTCCTTTTGAGCCCTGATTTCGATGCCCAACGCCCCTTGACCAATGGCAGGAATCATTATTTGAGGCGAAATGCAAGAGGTAATCCTGTCTGACATCCCCATGCGTTTAAGCCCAGCCGCAGCTAGAATAATGGCATCTAAGTTCATTTCTTTAAGCTTTCGCAGTCTTGTATCTACATTACCTCGTAGAGGCACAATGTGGAAAGAAGGATGTAAATGCAGAAGCTGGGCTTGGCGTCTTAGGCTACTCGTCCCAATTCGGGCGTTTAAAGGCAATTCAGAAATATCTGAATACTTATACGAAATAAACGCATCCCGGGGGTCTTCCCTTTTGGAAATGGCCCCTAAGCAAAGCCCGTTAGGCAACAATGAAGGAACATCCTTAAGGCTATGTACGGCTAGGTCTATTTCTTCATTCAAAAGGGCCTCTTCAATTTCTTTTACAAAAAGCCCTTTTCCACCAACCTTAGCCAAGGGAACGTCTAAGATTTTGTCTCCTTTTGTCTTTATTTTAACAATCTCTACTTGAAGGCCAGGATAAACCTCACCCAACTGCTCCGCAACCCATTGGGCTTGCCTTACGGCAAGGGCACTTCCCCTTGTGCCAATTCGAACCAATTTGGTACCCATCCAAGGCACTCCTAACGACAGCTAGCTCAGCTAAAGGAAGAACACGTACTACAGCTGTTTGCCTTTATTGAGGTGTTACTTCTGCCACTTTCTGCCCCAAAACTAAACTTGCAGGCAGAAATCAAGCGGCTTAAGTTTTTACTCTTACATTTGGGGCAAGTTACTTCTTCCTTGCCTATTAGCAAATACTCAAACTGGTGCCCACAATCCTCACATCTATATTCGTAAATAGGCATCAACGCACCTCCTAGTGTTTTTCCAACTGATCCAAAGCAAACAACAGATTTGTAAACGTTTTTTATTAAAAATGCAAGCTTTTTATCAAAATTCTTTTGAACATGTTTATGACGTCTTGGGACATCTCACTCAACCGCTATCTTACTTTATAAATTTGTTGATGCTAGATAGAGCTGTGATATAATGGGTTTAAAAAATAGATGGGCAATTAACTAATTTGGCAAGGCAATCTTTTAAAGTCTATTTCAATTTAACAAGGAGAGGTTAAGTCATGTTTACTGGTCTTGTAGAGGGAAAGGGTAAAGTTGAAGGGCTTAAAAAAAGTTCTCAGGGGATGGAACTAAAAATTTGTCCTTTGTTTAAAATGGAAGATTTAAAAATTGGCGACAGCGTTGCAGTAAATGGTGTGTGTCTTACGGTTACTAAAATAGAAAATGACTGCTTTTGGGTTCAGCTTTCTCCGGAAACCCTGTCTTGCACTACCTTTAAGGACATCAAACTCGGGAGAAAGGTCAACTTAGAACGGGCCCTCCGCCTAGGGGATAGATTAGGGGGGCACTTGGTTACAGGACACGTAGATACTGTAGGCACCTTAATAAGATGTCAAAATAGGGGGCAACATAAAATTTTGGAATTTTCCCTTGAGCCAAACTGGATGCGCTATGTGGTAGAAAAAGGTTCTATTACTATTGATGGTGTTAGTTTGACTGTAAATCGGTGCCATCAAAGCAGCTTTGAGATTAACATTATTCCCCATACTGCGGCCATGACTACCTTTGGAGAATTAAAGATAGGTGATAAGGTCAATGTCGAAACCGATTTAATTGGTAAATACGTGGCCAAGCTCGTTTCTCCTTGGCAGGAGAAACGAGACCTTACGGTTGACTTTTTAAAAGAATACGGTTTTTTTTAATGGAATTGAACAAAAAGGGGAAATTTTAAAATAAGTCAACCTTTTAGGCTGGCTCAGGGGAACACCCCTGAGCCCTTTATTTTAAGCTCTCCTCAATTTTGGCCACTAATAACCTCGTCTTGACAACCACATCGGGGTTGAGACTAATGGAATCAACCCCACACTTAACTAAAAACTCAGTAAACTCTGGAAAGTCACTAGGTGCCTGACCACAAATCCCAATTTTGCGCCCTCTCTCCTTGGCCGTTTTTATCACTTGGGCAATAAGTCTCTCTACGGCTTCATTTCGTTCATCATAGAGATGAGAAACCAATTCAGAATCTCTGTCCAAACCCAAGGTTAACTGAGTAAGGTCATTAGAACCAATGGAAAAACCATCAAAAATATCGCAATATTTGTCTGCCAAAATCACATTACTTGGAATTTCACACATTACATAAACTTCTAAACCATTCTCTCCTTGAACCAACCCATATTCCTTCATTACCTCTATTACCTTGGCTCCTTCTTCTGGGGTCCGGCAGAAGGGAACCATTACCTTGATGTTGGTTAAGCCCATCTCATTTCGTGCCTTAAGCAGGGCCTGACATTCCAACCCAAAGGCAGGCTTAAACTTTTCATCATAATATCTAGAGGCACCACGCCAACCAATCATAGGGTTATGTTCCTTGGGTTCATAAAGTTGTCCCCCAATGAGATTGGCATATTCGTTGGTCTTAAAATCTGAAAGTCTTACAATAACATCATTGGGATAAAAGGCAGCCGCAATGCGTCCTATGCCACAAGCAAGCTTTTCGATAAAGAAATATACCTTATCTTCGTATCCGTTAGTCTTTTCATCAATTTGTTTAACAATTTCGGCAATCTCAGGGTTATCCTGTGCCTTCTGTTTCAATTCCTGATAATGAATTAGGGCCAAAGGATGAATGCCAATGTGAGAATTAATGATAAACTCCTCTCTGGCCAAACCCACACCATCACAAGGAATCTGCCCTTGGAAAAAGGCCTTTTCAGGAATACCCACGTTCATCATAATCTTTGTTTTGGTTTTAGGCAGGCTTTTAAGGTCAAGCTGTTCTACCTCATAAGAAATAAGGCCATCATAAACGTATCCCACTTCACCCTCACTACAATCAACTGTCACCTCTTGGCCGTCTTTAATTACTTCTGTCCCATTACCCGTTCCAATTACACAAGGAATACCCAATTCTCTGGAAACAATAGCAGCATGGCAAGTTCGCCCTCCACGATTAGTCACAATGGCGGAAGCTACTTTCATAATAGGTTCCCAATCGGGGTCAGTCATATCGGTTACCAATACCTCGCCCGGCTTAAACTCAGCAATCTTATCTGCAGATTCAATAATATGGGCCTTACCCTGGCCGATTTTATTTCCAATGGAAAGTCCGGTGCAGATTACCTTACCCTGTTGTTCCAACTCCCAGTATTTCTCCTTCAAAACGTATGTCTCTACAAAAGAATAATCCTTTTGGGAATGGACTGTCTCGGGACGGGCCTGGACAATAAAAAAACTTCCTGTGCCTACATTCTTCCCATCTCCGTCTTTGGCCCACTCAATATCCATAGGTTTACCATAATGTTCTTCTATTTTACATGCCCAGTCGGCCAAAAGTAAAATTTCATCATCCTTTAAAACGTAGCTCTTTTGCTCTTCATCAGAAGTGGGAACATTTCTAACTGATTGTCCATCCTCTGTATAAACCATCTTTAACTCTTTACTCCCTACAGTTTTCCCTACAATAGGACGTTTGCCTTGTTTTAAAGTAGGCTTAAATACGTAGTATTCATCTGGATTTACCGCCCCCTGCACTACATTTTCACCTAAACCATAAGCCGCTGTAATCAAAACCACATCTTTAAAGCCACTTTCGGTGTCAAGGGTGAACATAACCCCTGAACCAGCGGCATCGCTTCGGACCATTTTTTGAATCGCAATGGAAAGATAAACATCAAAATGACCAAACCCCTTGTCCTCACGGTAGGAAATGGCCCTATTTGTAAAAAGACTAGCAAAACATTCTTTACATGCCTCTATCAGCCGGTCTTCACCTCTAATATTTAAATATGTTTCTTGTTGTCCTGCAAAAGAGGCATCCGGTAAATCCTCGGCCGTGGCCGAAGAACGTACGGCTACATCTACATTTTCAGTACCGTACTTCTCAGATAATTTGTGATAACTTTCTATAATTTGGCCTTTTAAATCAGAAGGAAATTCGGCGTTGCGGATTAAAGCCCTTACTTTCTCACCCCGCCTTTGAAGGTCTCTAATATTATGGGTATCTAAACCCTCTAAATTCTTCTTAATTTCATTTACCAGACCAGCCTTCTCAATGAAATATTTGTATGCTGCAGCCGTAATTGCAAAACCATTAGGGACTTTAATTCCAGCCTGGCTCAACTTCTGATACATTTCGCCCAGAGAGGCATTTTTCCCTCCTACTAAAGGAACATCATTAATTGAAATCTGTTCAAACCAGAGGATAAAGGGCTTATTGGCATAGTCCATCTTTGTTTTCCTCCTTAACCCAAGAATTTGTTATATCCCTTTTTTTACTGCAAAATAAAACAAAAAGCAAGAAAAAATATCTCTTTAAAGATTCCTTCCACAACAATGTTTGTACTTCTTCCCACTGCCGCAGGGACAAGGGTCGTTGCGCCCAATCTTTTTGCCCTTTCGTCTTATAGGCTGGCGTTTGGCCTCTCCTTCCCCATGTCTCAATTGCATTTTTTGGGGTTCTTCTGGTCTTAAATCTTGAAGTCCTTCTTCCTGTTTAATTTCTACCCTGAAGAGATTAGCAATTGTATCCTCTTTAATTCTGTCCACCAGTTGCCCAAACATCATAAAACCTTCTCTTTTATACTCCTGAAGAGGATCTTTTTGTCCATAACCCCGTAGTCCTATGCCTTCTCTAAGATGGTCCATGGCCACAAGATGGTCTCGCCAAAGGTTATCAATCACCTGCAAAAAGATATATTTTTCTAAAAAGCGCATATTTTCAGGGCCAATTATTTTTTCCTTTTCTTCATACTGCTTTTGGACATTTTCCTTAATCAGTTCGGCTAGACGCCTCTGATCATTCAAATCTTCAAGGGCCTCAGAGTCAATTTTAACCTGGAATATTTGTTCAATTTGGTTTTTAAGCCCTTTTTTATCCCATTCTTCAGGATGTCTGTCCTTAGGACAAAAGTTTTCTACAAGGCCCTCTGCAATTTCATCAATAATTTCAAGCATAACCTCCTTTAAATTCCCTTCCATGGCCTGACGACGCATTCCATAAATCACTTCCCTCTGTTTATTTAGGACATCGTCAAATTCAAGCAATTGCTTCCTAATCTCAAAATTATGTGCTTCTACCTTGCGTTGAGCATTTTCAATGGCCTTGGTTACCCATTTATGCTCAATAGGTTCTCCCTCTTTCATTCCCAATTTATCCATCATGCCCGACAGTCTTTCTCCTCCAAAGAGACGTAATAAGTCGTCCTCTAGGGAAAGATAAAAACGGGAAGAACCCGGGTCTCCCTGTCTTCCAGACCGGCCTCTCAACTGATTGTCAATCCGCCGACTCTCGTGTCGCTCGGTGCCAATGATGTGCAAGCCCCCAAGTTCTGCCACTCCGTCTCCCAAAACAATATCTGTCCCTCTACCTGCCATATTGGTAGCAATCGTTACCCTTCCCTTTTGCCCAGCCTCGGCTACAATCTCGGCCTCTTTGGCATGATGTTTAGCATTTAAAACGGCATGAGGGATACCCTCTTTTTTCAACATTCGGCTTAAAAGCTCTGATTTCTCAATAGATACAGTCCCTACAAGGACAGGCCTTCCTTGTCTATGCAACTCTTTAATTTCTTCAAGCACAGCCTTAAATTTTTCCCTTTCTGTGCGATAGACCACATCAGGATAGTCAATTCGAATCATCTTTTTATGAGTGGGAATAACCACCACATCTAAATTGTAGATTTCTTTAAACTCAGCCGCTTCGGTATCGGCAGTACCGGTCATTCCAGCCAGCTTTTCATACATCCGAAAGTAATTTTGAAAGGTTATCGTAGCCAAGGTCTGATATTCACTCTGCACTTCAACTCCTTCTTTGGCCTCAAGGGCCTGATGGAGGCCTTCACTATACCGCCTACCTGGCATCAAACGCCCAGTAAATTCATCTACAATGACCACCTTACCATCTTTGACAATGTAATCCCGGTCTTTCTTAAACAGATGGTGGGCCTTTAAGCATTGGTAAATTACATGCAGAACTTCAATAAATCTGGGATCATACAAGTTCTCTATTTTCAAAAGCCTTTCCATCTTGGCCACACCAGCTTCAGTCAAAGCCGCTGTCTTTGACTTTTCATCTATGGTAAAATCAACTTCTTTTTTCAGGTGCGGAATCAGGCGATTTATCTGATAAAAAAGGGCGGTGCTTCGTTCTGCTGGACCTGAGATGATAAGAGGTGTCCGGGCTTCGTCAATAAGGATACTGTCCACTTCGTCTACAATGGCATAGTAATGATCCCGTTGAACTACATCTTCAAGGTCAAATTTCATATTGTCTCTTAAGTAGTCAAAACCAAACTCATTGTTGGTGCCATAGGTAATGTCTGCCGCATATGCCTTTTTACGTTCGACATCATCCATATCATGCAAAATTACCCCTACTTCTAGGCCCAAAAAACGATAAATTCCTCCCATCCATTCGCTATCACGTCTGGCCAGATAATCATTAACCGTAACAATATGCATTCCCCTTCCTAAAAGGGCGTTTAGATAAGCAGGCATGGTAGCAGCCAGGGTTTTACCTTCGCCTGTCTTCATCTCGGCGATCTTGCCTTCGTGCAAAACGATGCCCCCAATTATTTGCACATCAAAAGGTCTCTGCCCCAATACTCTTAGAGCTGCCTCTCGGACCACAGCAAAGGCCTCAGGCAATATCTCATCCAGACTGGCACCGTTTTCTATTTTTTGTTTGAATTCGACCGTCTTGGCCCTCAAGGCCTCGTCGGTAAGTTTTCTTATTTTGGGTTCCCATTGATTTACTTTATCTACAATGGGGGCTAGCCGTTTAAGCTCTCGCTCATTTTTGGTCCCTACAATCTTCTTCAGCAACTTACCTAACATTTAAACATACCTCCTGCCCAAAGATAACTTAAATAAACAAAAGTGGCAAGGTTAACGATGGGAAAATAGGCATTTTATCATTACTGTAGCATAACTATTGGGGGGCAGAAAAAAGTGGAGGAGAACATTCCGGGAAGATTCTCTAATTACTTGTAAAGACTCTGGAATAACAATTATCTTCCTTTGACCTTCAAGAAATAATTTTATCCCTATTTTTTGGGCCCAAAGCTCGTCTTGGGAAAGGCCTTCCTTTTTAAGCACTTTCTTGTAATACACCTCAAACCGATTAGGAACATGGGATGTCCCTACATAAGGAAGTTCTACTCCTTCTAAACTTGATAAATCTCTCAAAGGCCCCTTGTAAACAGCAAATTTCCAAAGGGCAATCGGGATGAAAAAATGTGAGAATTTGTCCTTGATAAAACAAGAAAGGAGTTCGTTCCAAAGGTAGCTTTGATAACAAAAGGCAAACATCACCCTTATGTTTTTAGGAATTACTTTAAAAACCCCTTCATAAGATTTACCTTTCTTCAAGGCCTTTACCACCGCCCTTTTGACCTTATCATTTTGGGGAAGAACATTCTTAATAGCCTCCCAATTGCCCCAATTCTTTAAAATAGTCCTTTGCCTAGGTCTTTTTAAAAAGGAAATAAGGTATGTCTTTAGAGCCATTTCATAATCGTTTTTTAGAAGAAGGCGGACAATAAAGTCCTTTGTCCCCAAAACAGAGCCAAAACGCTGTTCTCCAAAGTAATTTGGAAAACCAAATTGAGCTAAAAAAAGAGCCGCCTTCTTTAATCTATATATTTGCTCATTGTCCAAACCCCGCAACCGAATTTTAAATTCATTTTTGATAAAACCGCCAAGCTGAATGGGATAATTACCGTAGCCAAGAAATTTTAACTTAACTTGGGAACTTAATTTATAATCCTTACTTCTTAAATATCCTCTAGGAATAGAAATTATTTGTTGAGTAAGGGCAAATTTATCCTTAAGGCCGCCAAAACCAATTTGATTTAAGGGAATTTTCCACCTTTTTCCAAGCTCTCTCAAGGCATCAAGGGTATTACAATTCCGCTTTTTCAAAAGCAGATAGGCATATTTGCCCTCAGGCACAAAGCAAAGATTATGGTGTTCCTTAACCTGAAAGTCCTCTGGAACTTGCTTGAAAAGACTCATAATTATCTAATTTGTAAATCCTAATTTAGATAAAGGCAAATCTGTCTTTCGACTCTCACAGCAAATAACCTTTATTTTAGCCTCTTGCTTCAAAAAACAACCATACTTATTTCTAATACAGATGCCTCATCTTACCTTAAAAAGCAAATTTTTTAAAAAAATAAAATAGAAAAAATCATTGCTGGCTTAAGGGAGGGGAAAAATGCGGATTGCGCAGGTTTCGCCTCTTTATGAAAGTGTTCCTCCAAAATTTTACGGAGGAACAGAAAGGGTTGTTTCTTATCTTACGGAAGAATTGGTTAAAATGGGGCATGAAGTTACTCTCTTTGCTAGTGCTGATTCGGTAACTAAGGCCCATCTTATCCCCATTTGCAAAAGGTCTTTACGACTCGACTCTGAATGTCAAGATAGCCTTTGCCATCACATCTTAATGCTTGAGGAAGTATTTAAAAGGGCCTCATTTTTTGATGTTATTCACTTTCATATCGACTATATCCATTTTCCTTTGGCCAAAAGATGCCAGACGCCTTCTTTGACCACCTTGCATGGGAGATTGGATATCCCTGACCTTATACCCCTTTACCAAAAATTTAAAGAATTGCCATTTGTATCCATTTCGGATGCCCAAAGAGGTCCTCTGCCCTGGCTAAATTGGCAAGCTACAGTTTACCATGGACTTCCTCAAAACCTGTATTCTTTTCATCCCAATCCTGGGAAATACCTTGCCTTCATTGGTCGCATTTCTCCAGAGAAAAGGCCAGATAGGGCAATTAAAATTGCTGAACGTGTAGGGATACCCTTAAAAATAGCGGCCAAGATAGATGCAAAAGATAAGGAATATTTTGAAACGGTTATAAGACCCTTGATGAAAAGCAGTTCTTTAGTAGAATTTATCGGTGAGATTGGGGAAAGAGAAAAGGACGATTTTTTAGGAAATGCCTATGCCTTGCTTTTCCCCGTAGATTGGCCGGAGCCATTCGGGTTAGTAATGATTGAAGCCATGGCTTGCGGGACACCTGTAATTGCCTGGCGCTGTGGCTCTGTACCTGAAGTAATTGAAGACGGTAAAACAGGTTTTATTGTAAATAGCATGGATGAAGCGGTAAAGGCCGTAGGGAAGGTAGAGCAGATCAACCGAAAGACCTGTCGGAAGACTTTTGAAAATAGATTTTCTGCCAGACGTATGGCTGAGGACTATATAAAAGTTTACCAGAAATTACTAAGGACAAGGGCTAAGACTTTACTCAAGGCGGTATAGTAGGAAGATTCAATGGAAAGGGAAGTTATTTGTGTAGACAATAAATATTACATCCTGGCCACCTCGGCTCGGATTGGCCAAGGAAGTCGAACATTAAAACACGAGGAAAGTTTTGCCATTTTCAACGCCTATGGGGACATAGAACCAGTTGGATTGGGAGAGCAGGGGCTTTATTATCGGGGGACCAGATATCTCTCCCGTTATGAAATGCACATTTGTGATACCCGTCCCCTGCTTTTAAGCTCAAGTATTAAAGAAGACAATTCCCTCTTTACAGTAGATTTAACCAATGCCGATGTTGTCTCAAATGGTTTCCTAACTTTGGCTAAGGGGAGCGTGCATATCCTCCGAAGCAAATTTTTGTTCAAAAATTGCTATTATGAACGCATTCAGTTAGAAAATTTTTTCCCTTTGACCTCGGAAGTTAAGATTTCCTTCTTGTTTGAAAGCGATTTTGCAGACATTTTTGAAGTAAGAGGCGCCAAAAGAAAAAAACGTGGCCAACAAATGCCCCCCTTGGTAGAAAAAGACAGAGTAGTTTTGTCTTATGAGGGTCTGGATAGGGTAGTGCGTCAAACGGTAATTCGTTTTTCTTGCCCCCCTGAAGAAATTTCCTCTCATCAGGCCATTCTGAAATTTAAGCTTAAACCAAAGGAACGACGTGCCTTTTATATAGTAATTAGCTGCAATTCTAATTGCAATTCTAATCTTAATCCTCCTCAGGCGTTTATTCCTTATAAAAAGGCCTTTTTTGAAATAAGAAGCAAACTGAGACGGTGGCAAGAAAGCAGTTGTCTAATATACACCTCTAACGAGCAATTTAATCAGTGGCTTCATCGTTCTTTAGCAGATATTGTGATGCTGATCACTGAAACCCCTTACGGACAATCAGAAGCAGAGCGGATATATCCCTATGCAGGCATACCTTGGTTTAACACCCCCTTTGGCCGAGATGGTTTAATCACTGCTTATGAATGCCTGTGGATAAATCCAGATATTGCCAAAGGGACTCTGGCCTACTTGGCAGCAACTCAGGCAAAGAATTTCGATGAAGAGCAAGATGCCCAGCCAGGGAAAATCATTCATGAACTCCGCGAAGGAGAAATGGCAGCCACAGGAGAAATTCCCTTTGCCCGTTACTATGGTAGTGTAGATGCAACCCCTCTATTTGTTATCTTAGCAGGCAAATACTATGACCGGACTGGAGATATTGAATTTATCAAAAAAATTTGGCCTAATCTTCTCCTAGCCCTCAAGTGGATTGAGAGCTATGGAGATATAGATAGAGATGGATTTGTAGAATATGTGGCTTCAGAACGGGGGCTTATAAATAAGGGATGGCGTGATTCTCATGACAGTGTCTTTCATGCCGATGGGACCCTGGCCGAAGGGCCGATTGCTTTAGTAGAAGTGCAAGGATACGTATATCAGGCCAAAAGGGAAGCCGCCAAGCTGGCAAAAGTCTTAGGGAAAGAAGATTTGACTATCAAATGGTTGCAAGAGGCTAAAGAACTAAAAGAAAAGATAGAAAAGTGGTTTTGGTCTGAAGAAATTTCCTGTTATGGAATGGCCTTAGATGGCCAAAAGAAACTTTGTCAAGTAAGATCAAGTTGTGCAGGACACCTCCTTTTTAGTGGAGTAGCAAGTGCCGAACGGGCCCAAAAACTGGCCAAGCTTTTTTTTGAAAAACATTTCTTTTCTGGTTGGGGTATCAGAACAGTTTCTAGCCTAGAAGCCCTTTATAATCCCCTGTCCTATCATAATGGTTCTGTTTGGCCCCATGATAATGCCCTTATTGCCTTAGGACTCTGTCGGTATGGCTTTAAAGAGCAGGCCCTTAAGATTTTAAGAGGCCTTTTTGAAGCAAGCACCTTTTTTGAGCTCCACCGCCTTCCTGAGCTATTTTGTGGGTTTCCCAAACGACCAAGCGAAGGGCCTACCCATTACCCTGTGGCTTGTCACCCTCAAGCCTGGGCGGCTGGGGCTGTGTTTCTGTTATTACAGGCATGTTTAGGACTTTCTTTCAAAGAAAATGAAATCAGGTTCTATCATCCTGTCCTGCCAGATTTCTTAGATGCTGTCTGGATTAAAAACCTCAAGTTAGGACAGGCCAGGGTAAACTTTTATGTTAAACGCTATGAAAGAGATGTGGTGATCAACGTTACTAGAAAAGAAGGCCAAGTAAAGATTATTGTAGAGAAATAGCCATTTTCTTCATCTTCAAGGCATTGGCAAACATATCAGAGTTGTTAAACATCACATACGCCTTAGAGCTTACCATAGCAAAAATTTTCCTTAACTCTTCATCTGAATAAGAATAGTGGTATGTCTTTAGATTGCCATGAAGACGAAAGTAACTAAAATCACCCCATACACAAGGGCCATTTAAGAAGGGATCAGAGGCGTGAATTAATGACAACTCCTGGCAAACCTCTTTTACAATTTGGGGCGTCCATTCTCTACCCCTGGGTTCCCAGATATAGATGCCCCTTGTCTTATAGAAACGAAAAAACCGGGCCATGTTTTTTAGATTTTCAGAAGTGGGTTTAAAAGAAGGTGGGGTTTGAAAGACAAATTTAGTGACATTTAAAAGATTTGCCTTAGCAAATAATTCTTCCATTATCCTCTCGGTTACTCGGTTGAGTTTGAAACCGCCACAAAGGGCCCTTTCCTCTAGAGAAAGGTCTGAACGGCGATAGGTAGGACTATTCGGAAAATGTGTTATACACTGAGGGACCTTTAGAATGAATTCAAACCCCTTAGGGGCCTTCTGACGCCAATTTCTTACCTGCCTTTCCCCCAAAGAACGATAAAAACTTTGCTGGATTTCAATAACATCAAAATGGGCAAAGTAGATCTTTTGATTAACGCAAAAGCCACAACAACCTATTTTAAGCATTGCCTAACATCCTCAAAACTGCCTTTTTAAGGCATAATACAAACAGAACCTTCTTATTAGTCCAGACATAGGCATCGGGCATCCCAATTGACATTATGCCCTTTCCATGAAAGAATGACAATATGATTCAGGTCAGATTTTTCCCAGAGAACAAAGAGATTAAACTTGAAGGGCCTTTAACCGTGAAACAGTTGTTTCGGAAGCTCAATTTACTTCCTCAAACGGCCTTGGTTATCAGGAATGGTAAAATATTAACTTCGGATTTGACCCTTAAGAATGGAGACGAAGTAGAAATACGAATTATCACCTCTAGAGGTTAGCCATGAAGTGTCGTCGCTGTGGAAAGCAGGCAGAAATTGAGTTGCGAAGTCACCATACGGCATTTTGTAGGGATTGTTTTAAACTCTATTTTTTGCGTCAGGTAAAAAGGGCCATCAAAGAACAACACATGTTCTCTCCTAGAGAACGAATTTTGGTTGCAGTTTCAGGAGGAAAAGATAGTTTAACCCTCTGGCATATCCTGTTGGAGCTGGGGTATAATGCCTCTGGCCTTTTTGTTGATTTGAAAATAGGTGGTTTTTCTGAACACGCCAGAGAAAAAGTAGAAAAATTCGCTCAAAAAAGGGATGCTAAACTCATTATAGTTGACCTGGAAAAAGAAGGAATTCCCATTCCAAAAGTAGTAAAGAAGACCGGAAAAGAACCCTGTGCTATATGTGGGCAGGTAAAGCGATATTTCTTTAATCGGATTGCCTATGAACAAAAATTTCACATCCTGGCCACAGGCCACAATCTGGATGACGAAACTAGTCGGCTTTTGGCCAATCTTTTAAGATGGCAAATGTCATATTTAGTGGACCAAGGGCCTGTTTTACCACCAGCGTATCGTTTAGTGAAAAAGGTTAAGCCCCTTTACCGCCTCACGGAATATGAGATTGCGGCCTATGCCTTTATAAACAATATTGATTACTTTGCAGGCAAGTGTCCCTTTAGTAAAGGTGCTACTTTTCTGCGCTATAAGCATTATATTAACCAAATAGAATATGAATTTCCTGGAACAAAATTGGACTTTTATCAAGGTTTTTTAAAAAAGATGAAACCCTTTCTTACCCCCTTTCAAAGGGAAGAAACAACCTCTAGCCAAGTTTGCCCTCGTTGTGGTTACCCCACCTTAGCACCGTTGTGTGGAATTTGCCGATTAAAAGAGGAAATAGAGAAAGCGGGTTAAAACCCGCCTTCTCAAAGATAAATACCTTAAAGAGTAGGCAAATCTACTACTGCCTCTTTCCCTTTATCCGTGTGCAACACGTGCACTGAACACGCAATTCAGGGATCAAAGGAACGAATCACTCTTACAACATTGATTGGATTATTAGGATCTGGAACAGGTGTTCCAATCAAGGCCTGTTCAATTGGGCCAGGCGTACCAGCATCATCTCTAGGAGAAACATTCCATGTAGTAGGCGCAATCACCTGGTAATGGGCAATCTTTTTGCCTTCGATTTTAAGCCAGTGTCCGACTGAGCCTCGAGGCGCCTCGGTGCATCCATAACCCATAGCGCTTTCAGGCACATCAACCTTTTTATACACCGGGGCCCCAGGCTTAAGCTCTGTGATCCACTTCTTAGCCGCTTGGACCTCCAACCATCCTTCTTCAGCCCTAGCTACCAATCTTCCCAGGACAGAAAATGCCTTTTCGCCAAAATCCCTCATTCTTACTTCGCCTTTTTTACCTAAAAACTCGCTGGCATGGCGACTGAGTACAGGGTTAGCTACCCACATTCTAGCCAAAGGACCAACCTCACAAGGTTTACCTTCATACCTTGGGGCCTTGGTAAAGGAATAGGCCCCTGGCTTGTCTGGATTGGGCACTGGTGTTTGTCCTTCTCTAGGATTGCGACCGCTAATATTATCATCGTAGAAGGCATACTTTACATATTCTGTAATCTTATCTGGTACGAAAGCCTCATCTCGACCGTCAATATAAACGCCTGGTTTAAGAAGGAATTCAGTATATTCATCATTGAGGGGATAAACACCATAAGAGAGAAAATTTTTGCACCCCTGTCCAAATTCAAATGCCTCTCGATAATATTTAGCCACTGCATAAACTGTAGGCAAATAAATTTCATCATAGAATTTTTCTACTTCTTTTAGTCTCCAGAGGTACCCCACAATGGCATCTGTAGTGGGCACTACTGTAGCCCCACCAACCACCAATCCATGAACATGAGGACCTCTTACACCAAAAATGGCCATCATTTCATGCCCAATGCGCCTAATCTCTAATGCCTTCAGGTAACCTTTCACTCCAAAATCGTTGAGTTCTTTGGGCAATTTATAGATCCCTTTACCGTCATATCTGGGAATAAATGGAGGGACATTGGGCCCCTTAACATAGTCCAAAGCCACTAGATGATAAAAATGCAAGATATGATCCCAAATATGATCACCTGCTAGAATCAAATTTCTAACAATCCTACCATTAGTCGTAGGCCTAACTCCAAAGGCCGCATCTAGGGCATATACCGAGGCCGTGCCATGTGAAGTTGGGCAAACGCCACAAATCCTCTGGGTAATCTGAGAAGCATCCCTAGGATCCCTTCCTTTCAAAATAATTTCAAATCCCCTAAAGAGGCCTGTAGTACAACGGGCATCTACTACCTTGCCTCCACTGACCTCCACTTCCACCTTCAGGTGGCCTTCAATCCGGTTTACCGGATCTATTACAATCTTGGTTGGTTTTCTTAATGTTTGCCGACGGCCAGCCATCACTAACCTCCTTTTTTAAATTACCTTAACGTTAATCATTGCTGTAAAACGGGGCTTCTGCATCCCAAAAGTCAGGCTCCACGCACCCAATACAAGTAGCTCCTTGCACACACCAATTCACTCCTCCATTCCAATGCCGTTTCCAAGCATCACAATAGGAATCCGGGCCTTTACATCCCAGTTGATAGCGACACCCCTCTTTGTCATTGAAATCTTTGCAGTAAACATCATCATCAAAAAATCCTCTGTACGGACAATGCTCATGAACACATTTGCCATAAAATAGTTTAGGCCGCCCTTTATCATCCAAATCTGGAATGCCGTACAGCAACAGATGGGCAATGGTCCCTATCATCCAATCAGGATGGGCTGGACAACCAGGAATGTTAATCACAGGCGTCTTAATTCCATGCCTCTTCAGGAATTCTTGAGCCCCTATAGCTTGAGTGGGATTAGGTTTTGCCGCCTGAACCCCACCGTAAGCAGCACACGTGCCCATGGCCAAAACGGCTACCGCTTTAGGAGCAGTTTCCAGCATGGCATCAGCGATAGTAACTTCCTTGCTTCCCTTTTGACCAATTACACAAAATCTGCCATTAGCTCCTACTGGAATTGCGCCTTCAAGGGCAACAACAAACTTACCCCCCTCTATTGTTTGGGTAATGCAATCTAAGGCCATCTCTCCTGAAGCGGCCATTATTGTGGGATGAAACCTCAAATCGATGATCTTTAACAGCACCTCAGCAATTTTGGGATGAACCGTGTTTAATAGAGACACTGAACATCCCGTGCATCCAGCCCCCTGTAACCATAATACAGGCGGCCTTGTAGCTGCGGCCTTTTCTAAGGCCTCTGCCAATTCCGGAATAAAGGCCTGAGAAAGACTTACACCAGCCGCCGTTCCTCCACAAATCTTCAGAAAATCACGTCTTGATAAACCCATAGACTCCTCCCTTCTTGGGATTTTTACCCCTTTACATACACTGAAAGGGGTGTTACTCACATTTCCACTTTATCTCTCTGTTTTTGCATAACACAAAGCTATAAAAAAGTCAAATATTTCATTATTTTTCGCATTAAATGGGACTTTGGGTAATAATAAGTGTAAAAAATTTCACAATCAATTTTTTAATGTAATTTAGACGTGTTATGGTATGTGTTATGGCATTAAAATGGAATTTTTTCTCAACTAATCTTTCTTATTTGGACTTGAATTTTTCTTTTTTTGTTATTTTAAAGAAAAAAGAAAATTGTCTTGGCCAGGAGAAATGGAGGGCTTTACTTTTTGCTGAAAGTATTTATATTTTATCCAAGCTGGAGGGAACGATGATTGAGGTTTTTGGGGTTTCAAAATCTTTTGGGAAAAGGCAAGTTTTAAAAGATATCTCCTTTACTATTCAAAAAGGCCAAATTGTAGGGTTTCTTGGACCTAATGGAGCGGGTAAAACAACCACCATGCGCATTTTGACGGGTTTTTTCCCTCCTGATAAGGGAACAATAAAAGTGGCTGGCCATGATATGTTCACAAATCCCATTGAAGTAAAAAAACGCTTAGGGTATTTACCAGAGCATAACCCCTTATATCTAGAAATGACCGTTGAAGGCTATCTCCGCTTTGTCGCCCGAATCAAAGGAGTCAATGGAAAAAGAGAAACTCAAAGGATACAAGAAGTCATGGCCTCTTGTGGCTTAGAAGGGGTGAGAAATCGCCTCATCAAGCGGCTCTCAAAGGGTTATAAACAACGGGTGGGGCTGGCTCAAGCCTTGGTAAATGATCCTGAAATTCTGATTTTAGATGAGCCAACAGTTGGTTTAGATCCAAAACAAATTACTGAAATTCGGCAACTCATTAAAAATTTAGCGGCTCAAAAAACTGTCATTTTGAGCACCCATATCCTGCCAGAAGTGAATATGGTATGTAACCGAGTAATCATCATCAATAAGGGTGAAGTCGTTGCTGAGGACACCCCTGAAAACCTCACTTCACAAAAAGGACAGGTGGAAATTTTGCTCAAAGCACCTTCAAAGGCTGAAATTAAAAGGGGTTTAGAATCCATCTCAGGAGTTAAAGACTTAAAAATAAGTCAAGAAGGGGAGTTCTATCGTTTGCTTATTAGTTTTTCACCTCATGATGACCTGCGCCCTGTTTTGGTAGAGGAAGTTGTAAAACATGGTTGGAAGCTCTATGAAATTAGCTCTCGGAGGCTAAGCCTGGAAGAAGTATTTGTTCAACTGGTTACTGAGGAGGCTAGCTAAATGCGCAATGTTTGGGTAATATTAAAGAAAGAGTTCTACACCTATTTTTCTTCTCCTATTGTTTATACCATACTATTCATTTTTCTCCTTTTGAGCGGCTACTTTTTCTATAGCAACGTAGCTTATTACAGCCTTATGAGCTTTCAGGCCAGCCAGTGGATGGGAGCAAACTTTAATCCTATTACTTGGGTTATCCAGCCCTTATTTGGAAATATGAGTGTAGTCCTTCTTTTATTGCTCCCCCTTTTGACAATGCGGGTTTTCTCAGAAGAAAAAAAACAAGGCAGCATGGAATTAATATGTAGTTACCCTATAAGAAATTTAGACCTCATATTAGGAAAGTTTTTGGGATGTGTGGGGGTATACACTTTGATGTTGGGATGCACCCTTGTTTATCCTCTAATTCTATGGTGGCTTGGTGTAGGCGAATGGGGTGTCTTTTTCTCAGGTTATCTCGGACTCTTGCTATTGGGCAGCTCCTTTATTGCCTTTGGGGTTTTTGTTTCTACCCTGACTGAAAATCAGGTTGTAGCTGCTGCCCTCACCTTTGGTCTTCTCTTGCTTTTCTGGATTATAAACTGGGTAGGTTACATCGCTGATTCTCCGCTTTCCAAAATTTGTGAAAACATTTCTCTTATAAGTCACTTCCAGCATTTCACAAAAGGCATTATTGATACAACCGATATTGTATTTTATCTAACCTTTATCATTTTTGGTCTATTCTTAAGTCTTCGATCCCTAGAAACTCAACGTCTAAGAGGTTTGCTATGAAAAAATTGGCTTTTTCTACCCAATTGGTTTTATATATAGTGGTATTTGGGAGCATTCTGGTATTTGTAAATCTCTTTGCCCAACAATACCATAAGCGCTTTGACCTAACTTCTGAAAAGCAGTACACCCTTTCGCCCCAAACGATTAAGGTTCTCAAACATCTTCGTCAAAAAATAAATATCATCGGCTTCTTTGCTACGGGAATGGAAAGAAACAAAGCCCAAGAATTACTAGAACAGTATGTCTATTACTGCAAAAAGATTAAATATCGTTTTATCGACCCTGACAGATATCCTCTTGAGGCCAGAAAATATCATGTAACCCAGTATAATGTTTTGGTATTAGAGAGCGGTAAGAGGAAAGAACAAGTAGATGAAATCTCAGAACAAAGCCTGACCAATGCCATTATCCGTCTTTCCAGGGCCAAAACAAAGGTAATTTACTTTTTACTTGGACACGGAGAACATGATATAAATGATACAGGTAAAAATGGATATAGCCAGTTTAAGGAAGTTCTTAACAACAAGGGTTTTAGGGCAGAGTCTTTATGGCTCGTCAAACGGCCTCAAGTCCCCCAAGATGCAGCTCTTGTAGTAGTAGGTGGCCCTCAAAAGGAAATTCTAACAGGAGAAATCAAAAAGCTTCAAAGCTATCTCCAGAAGGGAGGACACATCCTTTTTCTGATTGACCCTCAAACTTCAAGCGGACTCAAATCCTTTTTAAAGAAGATGGGCATTAGGTTGGATGATGATATTATTGTAGATAAGATGAGCCGCCTTTTTGGAGGAGATTATCTCATTCCTGTAATTGTTCGCTTCAATCCCAATCATCCAATCACAAGGGGATTTAAGCTGGCTTGCTTTTTCCCTTTAGCACGTTCAGTGAGATTGCTTTCCAATCTTCCTAAGGGTATTCAGGCAGAGCTACTGGCATGGACCAGTGAAAAGGCTTGGGGTGAAACCAATATCAAGCTGATTGAGGACGAAAATAAGGCCATGTTTGACAAAAATGATGTTCCTGGTCCAGTCTCTGTAGCAGTTAGTGCCTGGAAGAAGGGCGGATTCAAAATAGTCGTTGTGGGAGATAGCGACTTTATCAACAATACCTATTTCAATCTCTCTGGTAATAAGGACCTGGCTTTAAACATGATAAGCTGGCTTGGAGAAGAAAGCGATTTGATTAGTATTCCTACTAAAAAGGTGAAAGCTGCTCCGCTTGCGCTTTCTAGAAATCAGGCTCAACTGATATTCTGGGTGCCTGTGGTCATAATGCCTTTATTTGTCCTTGGAATAGGCATTGCGGTCTATTGGAGGAGAAGACGGTTATGAGTTGGCGGAAATTAAGTCTATATCTATTTTTCCTGTTTATCATGGCCCTTTTTTATGTTCACCAACAGGCCCGTATTAAAAGATTAAAGGGGAAAAAGGAGGCGGCTCAACATATCTGTCATCTTCAGAAAGAGGCCGTCACCCAAATGGAATTAAAGAATGAATTTGGAAACTGTCGCCTTAGGCTTACCAAAGGAAAATGGAGACTGGTTAGCCCTATATCTGACTGGGCCGACACCGTTGAAATCGACAACATGATTGATACCGTTTTGAAAGCAAAGATTCAAAAAGAAATTAAGCCCATCCCTAAAAGATTGGATCCCTTTGGACTTGAATCCCCTCGAATTCAACTGACCTTGAAGACCCCTAAGAAATCCTTTTATTTGAAACTTGGTAGCAATACGCCTAACAATATGTATGTTTATGCCTTAAATGGAGATGGTAAAGCCATATATTTACTAAAAGCAAGTCTTATCTTTACCCTCAATAAAAAAGCTGATGACTTGAGGGACAAACGTTTACTTTTATTTGATCCCGCTAAGGTGTTAAAAATAGAAATAAGACAAGCAGAAAAATCGATCAGACTTTTAAAAGAAGGAGATATTTGGCAATTGCAAGCCCCGTATTCCGCCAAGGCGGATGGGGATGAAGTAGATAACCTTCTTTTCAATTTCCAAACCGCTCGTATTAAACATTTTGATAGATTAAAATTCAAGCCTCAGGTAGAAATTAAAATCTGGCAAACAAATGATAAATCACCAAGGTGGCTCAAGTTGGCCTTAAAAGGAAAAGAACTCTGGGGAATTAGCAGCTACCACTGTCAAGGCTTTGTTTTAGGTAAAGATTTATGGGACTACGTAACTCGCCCCGCAGACTTCTATAAAGATAGACATTTTATCCACTTTGATAAAAAGGAAGTCGCTAAGGTAGAAATCTCCTTCCACAACAGGACTCTTATAGCCAAAAGGACAGATAAAGGCTGGAGCGTGGTTCCCAAATTGGCTGAGGATTATGAAATAGACTTTCTACTTGATGATTTGGCGGATTTAAAATATTTGCCTTCAAAAAAACCCCCTCCACCCTTCACATCACCTCAAGCAAGGGTTAAACTATGGGATAAGAAAGGAAAGTTAATACTAACCCTGAGCTATTTTGAGATAAAGAATCAAACTTGGATAAAATTTAACAACAAGTATTATATGGTAAAAAATACCGTTTGGGATAGTTTTCCAAGTAAACTAAAACAGGAGGGAAATCATGGCCCGAGTAACCATTGAAGACTGTTTAAAACAAGTTGATAATCGGTTTGCGTTGGTACACATGGCCGTAAAAAGGGTTTTACAACTGCGTAAAGGAGCCAAACCCCTTGTAGAATGTAAAAATAAAGAAATTGTTACTGCTTTGAGAGAAATTGCGGCCGGGAAGGTAAAACCCAAATCTGAGGTTAAAAGTGAGTAAAAAGCAGCTTTTATCTTGTTTAAAGAAAAGGGATTATCTCAATGCCCAAGTATTTGGCAGGGATGAATGTGTAAATTATGGTAAACTTTTTCAAGATGCAGGTTATCTCAGTGATGCCATTGATTTTTTTGCCAAGGCCGAGGAATGGAATGAGTTAAAAAGTCTTCTCCCTCGGGTAATTGAAGAAGGAGATGTCTTTTTGTTTGAAAAGATTTATAAATCTTTGAAAGAAACCCCTGAACCTCGATTATGGGAAGAAATTGGACAAAATGCCTTGAAGCAAGGAAAGTTGTTGTTTGCTTATAAAGCCTTCTTAAAGGCCAATCTCAGTTCTAAAGTAGCAGAAATAGAAAAGGCGCTTAAAGAAAAAGGGCTTTTTGTTTTACCCCAAACATTTTTGCCTGGGACAGGCCAGCAACCAGAAAACAAAAAAAGGCTTAAGAAAAGGAAGAAATGAAAAGGGACTATTACGAGATATTGGGAATCCCTAGAGACGCTATGCAAGAGGAAATCAAGAGGGCCTATCGTCGTTTGGCCCTAAAGTACCACCCTGATAGGAATCCGGGAGACAAAGAGGCTGAAGAAAAATTTAAAGAAATTGCTGAGGCCTATGACATATTGAGAGACCCTGAAAAGCGGGCCATTTATGACCGTTATGGACATGCTGGATTACAAGGGCAAGGTGTGTCTCAAACCCACTTTCAAGATTTTGATGATATTTTTTCTACCTTTAGTGAAATTTTTGATGAATTCTTTGGGTTTGGTCCTAGGAGACGCAGACACGTCCCTGAAGCAGGAGCCGATTTAAAATATGAGTTAGAAATTTCTTTTGAAGAGGCTGTAAAAGGGACCGAAAGAGAAATTACTATTCCTAAAAAGACCACTTGTCCTTTTTGCGATGGTGCTGGCGTTCAACCCGGGTATCAACCTCAACCTTGCCCCTTTTGTCAAGGGAAAGGACAGGTCTATCAAACCCATGGTTTTTTAAGGATTGGAAGCACTTGCCCCAAGTGTGGGGGGGAGGGGTATATTATCACTCATCCCTGCAAAAAATGTGAGGGAAGGGGTTGGGTTATTCAAGATAAAAAAATTAAAGTCAAAATCCCTGCTGGGGTAGATACAGGGATGAGATTAAGGATTCAGGGAGAAGGAGAACCAGGACGGCACGGGGGGCCTGCTGGGGATCTGTATGTGTTTATTAAGGTAAAAAGGCATCCTTTCTTTCACCGAGATGGTCACAACATTGTGTGCGAGGTCCCTATTTCCTTTGTCCAAGCCGCATTAGGGGCAGAAATAGAAGTGCCTACATTGGATGGTCTTGAAAGAATTAAAATACCGGCCGGGACTCAGCCCGGGACTACCTTTCGTTTAAAACACAAAGGGGCACCCTATTTAGACCGGAGGGGAAAAGGAGACCAAATCGTAAGGATTTTGATAAAGGTCCCAAAGCAACTTACTCCCCGCCAAGTAGAACTTCTACAGGAGTTTGAAAGAATTGAACAAGATAAGAAAGACAATCCTTATAAAAACTTTTGGGAAAAGGTAAAGGACTATTTTAAAAAGTGGCAAGGGGTCGCCCATTAAAGGGTGACTAAAAAAATCGGGGTTTCCCTACTTAACACAAAGGTTTTAACTTTTAATTGATTAAAATTGATGTTAGGTTTAATATGAAATTTGGAGGAGCAAGATGCCCATAAGCAAAGAACTATTAGAAATTTTGGCCTGTCCCAAGTGCAAGGGCGATTTGGAATATATTGAAAGTGGGCCTCACGGAGAGGGACTGTTTTGCCCTAAGTGTAAACTATTTTATCCCATCAAAGAAGATATCCCTATAATGCTCATTGAAGAGGCCATTAAACTGGAAACAGCTCCTTCCAATTCCTCTCTTTAGCAGCAAGGGGGGGTATCCCCCTTGCCGTGCTATTGCCCTTTTTCTTCCTTACTTTCTTCTATAACCTTCTCGGCCAGTCCTCCTGGCACCTCTTCATAATGTGAAAATTCCATCGTAAAGGAGCCTCTGCCACCAGTAATGGATGTAAGGTCTGAGGCATAGCTTAAAACCTCGGCCATAGGAACAAGGGCTGCAATAATCTGATATTTTCCTTTGGCCTCGAAGCCCAAAACCTTCCCTCGCCGGCTATTAATATCTCCAATAACATCTCCCATCAATTCTTCTGGCACGGTAATCACAAGCTTCATAATAGGTTCAAGCAAAATTGGTTTGGCTTCCATAAAGGCCTTTTTAAAGGCCATAGAACCGGCTATCTGAAAGGCCATATCAGAAGAATCCACAGGGTGATAACTTCCATCAAATAAGGTTACTTTAACATCAACTATCGGATAACCAGCCAAAATACCCTCTTCCATAGCTCCTTTAATGCCTTTTTCTACTGCTGGAATATAATTCTTGGGGATAACACCACCAACAATTTTATCTACAAATTCAAATCCCCCTCCGCGAGGTAGGGGTTCAATCTCAATCCAAGCATCTCCATATTGGCCACGGCCACCTGTCTGTTTTTTATATTTGCCTTGGGCCTTGGCCTTGCCTTTAATCGTTTCTTTATAAGGAATTTTAGGCGCCTTGAGGTCTACCTCAACGTTGTATTTACGTTTTAACTTCTCAATGGTATTTTCAATATGGAGTTGCCCAGTTCCTGAAAGGAGAAGCTCCTTAGTTTGAGGATTCCTTTGCAGACGCAAAGCAGGATCCTCCTCAGCAAGTTTTACTAATGAAGCAAAAAGTTTTTCTTCATCCCCTTTTGACTTCGGCTCAATTGCAAAGGAAATGACAGGGGGTAAGGGTTCGGCAGATTTATACATAATAGGATATTTTTCATCACACAGGGTATCTCCTGTTGAGGTATCCTTTAACTTGGCTACCGCCGCAATTTGACCGGCAACAACTCTTTCCAAAAGTCTTTGAGTCTTCCCTGCCAGCACAAAAAGTTGCCCCACCTTTTCTTTATGTCCTTTGTTAGCATTCAATATGGTACTATCTGAGCTGAGCTGTCCTGAAAAAGCCCTAAAAACGGTAATCCGGCCTGCAAAGGGGTCAGAAATTGTCTTTATAACCAAAGCCGAAAACGGTTCGTCAGGACTGGGTTTCCTTTTTACCTCTTTATCTGTTCCTGGTTCATAGCCAATCACTGGCCCTCTATCAATCGGAGATGGCAAACATTGATTGATAAAATCAAGCAAAGGCTGGATTCCCATATTTAATATCCCTGAACCGCAAAGCACAGGTAAAAATTGCCTTGATAAAACACCATTTCTTAGGGCAACTTGCCATTCTTCATCCTTTATTTCCCCTCCTTCTAAATATCTCTCCAAGAGGCCATCATCGGTTTCTGCTAAAAATTCTACCATTTTCTCCCGATATTCCCCAGCTTTAGCTTGGTATTCCTCTGGGATAGGCCCCTTCTTAAATTTGCCAGAACCGTCTTTTTGATAAAGGAAGGTCTCCATGGATAATAAGTTAATAATCCCTGAAAAATCCTCTCCCTCTCCAATAGGTAAACAAATAGGAACTACCTTGATATCCAGAGTATTTGTTAAGTCGCTAATAACATCTTCAAATGAAGCATGTTCCTTATCAATTTTAGAAACAAATCCTATGCAGGGAAGGTTGTTCTTGAAGGCATAGCCCAAAATTTTCTCCGTTTGGAATTTTACTCCTTCCACAGCATCTATAACCAAAATGGCCCCATCCGCTCCTTGAAGGGCAATAATGGTATCTGAAAGAAAATTATCATCCCCAGGGGTATCTATAAGGGTCACCTCACATTCTCCCCAATTATAGGGATGAAAAGCAGTACTAATTGTCATGTGTCTTCTAGCCTCTTCAGGCTCATAATCAAGCACACTATTCCCCTTGTCTACGCTACCTAGCTTCTGCGTCGCCTTAGCTGTGAAGAGCATTGCTTCTGCTAATGAAGTCTTACCTGCACCCGCTGGTGCAATAAGAGCTACATTACGCAGTTTGGAAATCTCATTGCTCATTTCCTCCCCCCTTCAAGATAGTTGATAGTGGAAATAACCTAGGTTCTAGTCCTCTGACACCGATTCATTCTATTTAGCACATCCATATTATTCCTCTCTTTTTTGTACGGCCTTCTCTTTAATCAAGTTCACTACATCCATTAAAACGCTAAACACATTTTCTCTAAAGTCCCCTGCAACCACCACAGCCATAACTTCTTCTCCTACTTGGAATTTTCCCTGTTTCACTTCTACTAAGATGTCTACAATGCCTGGAGATTTCTTCTTTTGTTCTATAATCTCTTGCACCTTCTGCATATCAACCTGAATATCCATTGCCTTAACCTTTTGGCCGCCTCGGGAAAAGGCACGAACAATGCCTAAATGTGAAGCAATCATACCTACTTTAGAAAAATCGGGATGAGATTTTATTTGGGCGATTAAATAATCTAGGCTTAACTTATTCATAACCCTCCTCAAACCTACTTACGATAGAACCACTTTTAAAATTCCTTTCATTGGATTAACGACATCAATCCTTACCCTCACCTTATCACCCGGCTGGAACTTGCCACTGGCTCCTACCAATTCGGTTTCCACAAGATACTCAGGCAATAACAAACGGTAACCCCGCCCACTTTCTTCTAAAACATAGGCATCGATACACTCTCTTTCAAAACGTTTGAGATAGGTCAAAACCCAATATCTTACCCTAGATGTGGTTATAAAACCTGTCCTTTTTATAATCTCTTCAAAATGTGGAATAAGGAATGAAAGAGTCGTTTCCGAATAAAGAATTTCTTGATGCTGAAGATAATAAATAAGTTGTCTCTGCATGACCATGTCAAGATAACGCCTTAAAGGAGATGTAATGCTAGTATATTTATCCAGCCCTAAGATATGGTGAAATCCAGGTTTAGTATCTATAACCGACTTATTAAGCAATTTCCGCTGCAAAAAAAGAACAAACAAATCAGAAGAAGTGCCATTCATCACCCTTTCTCTAGGAGGCAATTGCATCCGATAGAGAGCAGGAACGCCCTTCTCATGCATAAAAGAGGCTGCGAGATAATTGGCCATAATCATAAACTCAGCCACCAAAATACGTGCTGGCTGTTCAGGATTCCTCTGCTTTATATCCACTACCTGGTCTGACGAAAAGGAAAAAACCAGTTCAGGTAAAGAGATAATCAATCCGCCTTGTTGCAATCTCCTCTTTCTAAAATTTAAAGCCAGCTGGTATAGAATATTGAAAGTTTCGTTTTCTGTCAACAAATTATTTACTTCATCATAAATAAAATGCCTATCTACTTTTATAACACCAGGAACAATTTCATAGTCTACAATTTCAGCATTTTTATTTAAGGTAACCAAAAAACTTAAAGACGGTTTGGGGCCATTTTTCTTCAAACTGGCTAAATGCTCAGAGATTCCTTCAGGCAACATTGGTATTTTTTGATCAGGTAAGTAAACAGTAGTCCCTCTCCGTTTGGCCTCCTCATCCAAAACTCCACCTTGAGTTACATAGGGGCTTAAATCTGTAATGTGGATACCTACCAAGTAATTATCTCCCCTTTTTTCTAAAGAAAGGGCATCATCGTAGTCCCTTGTTTCTGGCCCATCAATGGTAAAGGTAAAAAGGTCTTGTAAATCTCTTCTTTTCTGATTGGTAAATGACGGCGGAGCATTGATAATGTGTTGAGCCCGAGCCTGAACCTCCTCTGAAAACTTAATAGGTATTTGCAGCCGAGGCAACAATAAATTTTCGTGTTTTGAAAAGACACCTAGCTTTACCAAGAATAAAAACGGTTGCTCCTCGGTATTCAAACCTGCCTTTGTCAAAATCTCTTTAATCATCTTTGCCTTAGGGGCTTCATCTTTCCAAACACACCACTGCTTGATCAGTTGAATGCATTCTTCTGCTACTTCTGCGCCTTCAATCTTTTCTCCCTTCCATACGGCCTGAATCCACCTGCTTGCCTCTTCTATCTTTTTCCTTCTTTCTAACTCCTTGGCCTGCTGAATAAGAACTTGCTCTACCCTATCTCTTGGCTGAACTTCAAAGATACCCCCTTTAAGCTTAAAATGAATCTTGTCTGCAAAGAGAGCCCTAAAAACAGCACTAACCTGAGCAAATTCCTCTACTTTAGGAAAACAAAACCCGGCCAATTCTTGAGCCGAATAACTGCCTCCTTCAGGTTCCAAAAGTTCCCATAGGCTTATAACATCAACCTGTTGTGTTAAGACTTCCCTTTTAGAAATTTCTGTTTTTAAAACTTCTATTAAGTTTTCGCGAGATTGGCTTAAGGAATAGCTTTCTTGAGAAACTAGGCAGATGCGGTTTTTGCTTAAGACGGTTTCCCGATGGTTAATATTTAAGAGTCTTACCTTTCCCTTTTTTTCTTCAAGACAAATAGCAGCAATTACCTTTTGGGCATCTATATATTCAACAATTTTTCCTTCCATATTTTTAAATTTAATGTTAAACTCTCGCTAAGGCTTATTCGTTATGATGCCCTTTCTTAAACTATGTGTCAAGGCAGGAGGTAAAAATGCTTGCAAACAGAATAAAACTCATTCCCCCATCCCCTACGCTTACTATTAACGCCAAGGCCAAGGCCATGCGAGCTGCGGGTGAAGATGTTATTTCTCTGGCCGCTGGAGAACCAGACTTTGATACTCCAGAACATGTCAAAGAAGCTGCAATTAAAGCCATAAGGGAAGGCTTTAACAAATACACGGCTGTAGGGGGTATTCCGGAATTAAAAGAGGCTATTATCTCTTTTGTTCAAAAGGAATACAACCTCAAGTATAGCCAAGAAGAAGTCCTGGTTTGCTGTGGCGGCAAACAGGCCCTTTATAACCTCTTTCAAGTCATCTTAAATCCCGGGGATGAAGTCATTATCCCTGCCCCTTACTGGGTTTCCTATCCCCCTATGGTCCTTTTAGCTGGTGGGAAACCTGTAATTGTACAAACCAGCGAAGAAAATGGCTTTAAAGTCACTCCTGAATCTTTAGAAAAGGCAATCACTCCCTGGACAAAAGCCATTATCTTAAATAGCCCTTCCAATCCTACTGGGAGCGTTTATACTAAAGAAGACTTAGAAGGCATTGGGGCAATACTAAAGGACAAAAACATCTGGATTGTCTCTGATGACGTCTATCATAAAATATTACTTAAGCCCGAATTAAAATGGAATTGCATTGCCAATCTAGATGAAGAAATAAAAAGAAAAACCTTTATTGTAAATGCACTTTCTAAGACCTATTCCTTAACTGGTTGGCGCATCGGTTATCTCATAGGGAATAAGGATGTCATCAAGGCAGCCACTAAATTACAAAGTCAAAGTACATCTAACCCTAATTCTATTGCCCAAAGGGGAGCCTTAGCAGCCCTGACAGGCCCTCAAGACTTTTTAGAGCAATGGGTAGCGGCGTTTAGAAAACGGGCTACATATCTGATGGATTTTTTTAAAAAAATCCCTGGAATAAGGTGCTTTGAACCTGAAGGGGCCTTTTATGCCTTCCCAAATGTCTCCTCATTTTTTAATTTAAAGGCATCTGACTCTGTAAAATTATCTGAGTATTTATTAGAAGAGGCCAAGGTAGCCGTTGTCCCAGGTATTGCCTTTGGCAAGGAAGGGTTTATCAGAATCTCATTTGCTACTTCTTTAGAAACTATTAAAAAGGCTTGTGAAAGGATTAAAATTGCCTTAGAAAGGTTGTCAAGGTAGTAAGATGGACATTTCCTTAACCAACCAAATTCTCCAGGCGTTAGAAGCAATTGCAATTATAACCAATGCTCAAGATGTAATCAATAATTGTTTTGGACCAGTGGAATCCCTTTTAAAATATTCTTCTCAAGAACTCATCGGTAAATCCATTACTGAACTCCTCTTCCCTGAGGATAGAAAGGTTTTTTTTCAGAACTTGAAGCTCACTTCCCTTAAAAAGGGTTTTTTTGAGGGCAAAATTGCCCTTATGGGGAAAGACAAGAGTAAGACAATTTATCAACTGCATCTTTTTAAATCCCAATCTGGCGGATGGGTATATGTATTGAAAGATCTTGCTAAAGAAAGCCAAAGAGAACATAAATTAAAGAACCATATCAAGCTGATCTGTGTTGGAGAAATTGCCAATCTTATGGTACACCATTTTCGGAATTCTATTACAAGCATTGGCGGTTTCTCCAAACGTGCCTTAAGAGTCTGCCTTTCCAACCCAAAGTGCCAGGATTATTTAGGAATAATTCACCGTCAAGTAGCTCGACTTGAGAAGTTAATGAACGTTGTGGAAACCTTTGTTTACCTGCCTACTCCCCAATTTCGCCCCTTTGAATTTATATCCCTGCTAAAAAGGGTGCTTAGAAGATGGATGAAAAGAAAAACTGACAGACGCTGGCGTTTTCACATAGATTCCAACTATCGTCCTCTAAACCAGAAGATAGTTGCTGACCCCTTCCTTTTGGATATGGCGTTGGATGAAGTTTTGAAAAATGCCTGTGATTTTACAAAGCCGGGGGATAGAATTGAAGTTTCTTTAACCAAAGTCAATAATAGCAAAGTCCTTAAAGAATTTATTGAAGTGAGAGTTAAAGATACAGGCCCAGGATTGGAAGAAGGTGAAATTAAAAAAATATTTGATTTATTCTATACCAAAAGGCCTGAGGATGTCGGCATGGGACTCAAATTAACGCAAAAAATTATGGAAATCCATGGGGGGTATATAAAGATAAACAGTCGGATAGGGCAAGGAACTGAAGTTACACTCAGGATTCCGGCAGACAGGCGGAGGTTCATCCGGTATAAAAAACTCAGTGATATGCCGCTACCTTCTTGAAACTCTAGAGTAGGTAAGTGGATGGAAAGTTGCATGTAAATTTGGGAAAACTTGCAAGCATCTCCTCATGAAAATTAAAGTTAAACCAGAAGATTTTGTTGTAGAAGAACAAATTAAACGAGGTTCTAAAAACGGGCCCTACGGTCTCTTTCTCTTAGAAAAGAGAAATTGGAATACCATTGACGTCTTAAAACATCTTTCAAGCACATACAAAATACCATTTTCTTACCTATCTGCGGCGGGACGAAAAGACCGTTATGCAGTTACCAGACAGTATGTAGCAATTAAAGGTGTTAAAAATCGTGAGTTTAGAAGTAAAAACTGGCATCTTTTCCCAGTAGGAGAAATTAACCGTCCATTAAGTGCTGACTTAATTGTTAAAAACAAATTTCAAGTTGTATTACGAAAGCTTTCTCAAGAAGAAATTGGTTTGGTAGAAAATGTATTACAAGCTGTCAAAAAAAATGGACTCATCAATTACTATGGAGAGCAGCGATTTGGAACATACGACGCCCTAAATGGATTCGTAGGAGAAAAAATTGTCAAAAAGGAATTTAAAGGGGCACTCAAGGCCTTTTTGTGCACCATTCATCCCGGAGAAAAAAAGGAGACCAAAGAAAGAAAGCGTTTTTTCTTTGCCCATTTTGATGATCCTGAATTATGTCTTAACCATGCTAAAACCAAGATTGAAAGACGCATTTTTTCCTTTCTAGCCCAGAATAAAGATTATTTTAGAGCCCTTAATCTGATTCCCAAACCAGAGTTAGAATTCCAACTTTCCATTTACCAAAGCTATCTTTGGAATCTATTTTTAAGAGAATTGCTTTTGTCCCTTTCTCTGCAAGGATATGAAATAAAAGGTCGGGTTAACAAATATTTTTTCCCTACGGAACTTCCCAAAGAAAGACAGCAATATCTCTCTCAAAAATTTGTTACGCCCGGATATAACGCTAGGATGCCAGATGAACTAAGTAGAAAAATCTACCAAAAGGTGCTTCAAAAACATAACCTAAAACCTTCTGATTTCAATTTCCGTAAGTTTAGAACCTGTTACATTAAATCTTTTACCAGAAGAGGCCTTATCAAGTTAGAAGATTTGCAAATAGAACACCTAGGCAAAGATGAACTTTACCCCAAACATTACAAGGTTAAACTTTGTTTTTCCCTGCCTTCAGGTAGCTACGCCACTATCTTAATTAAACACATTCAGGCATATATAGCTGCGGTTAAGGGATATAATTCGTGAAAAATGCAGTTATATAATCCGCTCTATTGGGAAAGAAAATACAGCCACTCCTATATTGTGTCTTTGTTGTATATCCTTTAATTTTTCAGCCAGTTGTCTTTCGTCTTCTTCTTTTAAAACAATAAAGAAGGCCCCATTAAAACCAGGCCAGACAGCGGTATCCAATTTTGGTTCAGATTTTTCGCCCTTTCCAAGCACCTTTTCCCACTTGGTATAGGCATTTATACCTGCATTTTGTAAGGCCTGTATGACCTCTTCCTCGTATTCAATATGGTAAAATAAAAAGACTCCTTTCATCTAAGACTCCTGGTAGATTTTATAGGTTATCCAACAGCTAAGGCCCCCCACCAGGGCACCCGCAATTACATCGGTTACATAATGATACCTCCCATATACCGCCCCTAAGGCTACCATAAAAGGTAAAGGTAACATAAAGTAATACAGCTTGCGCATATATCTCCTCACAGTCAATGTCGCTGCCACCACCATGGCCACATGAGAAGACGGAAAGGCTGCCCCCTTTAAGGCAAATTTTGCCATCATTTTGGCCTGAATGGCAGGCAAAAAATAACCCGTTAAGGATACGGTATATTTATTGGATAGGGTAAACCTTGGACCTGCACAGGGGAATAGAACAAAAATAATAAAACAAACGTAATAAGCAAGGGTCATAGAAAAGATTAGAGGGGCCGTATATTTACGTTTAAAAAAGAAAAAGATGAATGGGGGAAAGATGTAAATCAGGTAATAGGAAAAATAGCCCCAGGCCATAATTTCTGTAAGTAAAGGACAGACAAATTTTTGAAGATAGACCGTGGGATGAATACCAAATATGGCCAATTCAAAATGATGAATAAGAGGATCAAATAAATTTGGAAAAATGGCATGAATGTAGTGCCTTAACAATTCGTAAAAATTGGGAACAGAAAACCATGGATACATAAGTGCCCCAAAGGCAAGTAGGGGATGATATGTAGCCTTCACCAATTGAGACAGCACCAAGACAAAGCCTACATATCCCAGGTAAATAAGCCCATAGTGATCCCACAATGGGATATTATGCCTAAACAAAAGACTAATGGAAGCCATAATGCTTGCATACAGCAAAGATACAATATGAATAGGACGGGCCATATTAGACAAAAGGGCAATTCTGTCTCTAAAATCGCCCTTTAAAAACCTTTCATAGTAAAATTTTTCATAAAATGTGGCAATTTCCCTAGCCTCTTTATCTGAAATACCCAAATCTCTCAGACGACTATAAAAATGAAGGGGATTCAAATGGTGCCTGCGCATATCTTCAAAATTGGGATAGCCAAGTCTTTGGGCAATTTTATCCAAAAAGGAAGGCGTAATCTCTCTTTGTCCCATTCTTAGTCCTTAGCCTTTATCTTAACTCAGATTTTATACCCTTACCATGTTTTTGTCTCCACTCTTCCACAATAGAATATAAAGTTGGCACCAACACAAGGGTTACTAAGGTGGAAAGTGAAAGCCCTCCAATTTCGGTAATGCCCAAGGCATTCCAAATCTCAGACCCCACCCCCCTATCTAGGGCCATGGGTAGCATTCCAAAAATGGTGGTTAAAGTGGTCATCAACACAGGCCTTAATCTTGAGCGACCTGCCTCAGTAATAGCCTCAAAAAGGGGTAATCCCCTTTTTTGTAACAGATGAGTATAATCTAAAAGGACAATGGCATTATTCACAACCACACCCACAAGCATAACTATACCCATAAAGGTAATAACATTTAAGACGGTCCCTGTTAAGAGAAAAGCCCAGATAACCCCAGTAAAGGCAAAGGGAACAGCAAACATGATCACAAATGGGTCTAAAAGTCCCTCATATAGAGAGGCCATAACCATATAGGTTAAAATAATGCCTAAAACTAAAAGCTGGGTTAAGGCCTTAAAGGACTTCTTTTGTTCCTTTACATAACCTCCAAATTTAACGGTTATTCCAGATGGAATATCCATTTTTTCAAGCCTTTTTTTAATGTCTCTAGTGACTGCCCCCAAAGAGCGCTTGTAGGTATCGGCCTCTATATTGACAATCCTTTGTCTATTCTTCCTGTCTATTTCTGTATAACCATTTTTCTCCTCAACAGCGGCAATGTTTTTTAAAAGAATCATTTTCCCATTAGGTGTAAAGATGGGCACATTTGGCAGATTGGCCAATTTATTTCTATCTTTATCTCTAAGCCTTATAAAAATATCATAATCCTCACCCATGTCCCTAAATTTTGTGGTTTTATTACCATAAAAATATGTCCTCACCTGATTTGCAATCATGGCCACATTTAGGCCTAGGCTAGCGGCCTTTTGCCGATCAATTTTAACCCAGGTTTCAGGCCTTTTGGGCCTAAAAGAAAGGCTTACATCTACAGCCCCAGGTGTACTTTCAACAATCCTCTCTATCTTTTTGGCTACCCTTAAAATTTGGTTTAAATCTTTTCCCATTACCTCTATCACAAGGGGTTTGGTGCCTCCCATTAATAGGGACATAATGGGATTGGTGGCAATGACCTTCATGCGACTGACACCCGGAATTTGTTTAACGTGTTGCCTTAAAATATTGGCAATCTCTTTGTCAGAGCGTTTTCTTTTGTCCTTATTCACTAATTTTAAGCCTACTTCAGCACAATTGCTTCCTTCCTCAAACCCAAGGGCTAGTCCGTATCCCTTTTCTGTATGTCCAGCAAATCCATAGCTGTGTCTGAATTCTTCAGGCTTTATTTCCTTAGTAATCCACTTGTTTATTTGATTAACCACCCTCTGGGTTTCTTCAAGCCTAGTGCCTTCAGCCAGTCTGAAGCTAATACTAACAAAGCCGGCATCGGATTGAGGCATAAATTCGCTACCAATGAGTTTAGTCATAAACAGGGTGGGAACAAAGATTAAAAGGGCAATAAAAATGACTGTCTTCCTATGTTGAAGGGCCCAACCAATAAGGTTCTTATATCCTTCATCAAGTCTATCAAGGATTGCCCTTAGTTTGGAAGTAAGGCCATCTTTTGAGGCCCGAGCCTCATTTATCTTTAGAATCTTAGAAGAAAGCATAGGAGTAAAGGTCAAGGCCGTAAAGAGTGAGGCCAATAAGGTAGCAATGATAACAAACCCCAGTTGTTTAAAGATAATCCCTGTAATACCTGTAACAAACATCAAAGGTACAAACACAACAATTGTGGTCATCGTAGAGGCCGTAATGGCCATACTCATTTCAGAGGTACCGTAAATTGAGGCAATATGAGGAGGGCTCCCCTTTTCCAGGTACTTTGAAATATTTTCTACCACCACAATGGCATTATCCACCACCATTCCTGAAGCAATGGTCATAGACATAAGAGAAATAACATTGATAGTGTAGCCACCTAAATAAAGCAGCAAAAAGGAAATAATCAATGAACAGGGAATAGTTAAGGCCACAATAATGCCACTTCTTATGTCCAGTAAAAAGGCAAAGACAACTACAATGACTAAACCAATTCCCTGTAATAAAGTGGTCTTTAATTCCTTTAAGGCATTGCGGATATACTCAGAATTATCTTCTACAATGCTGATTTTGACATCGCTCGGCAATACCTTTTCTATTTCCTTCAGCTTTTTCTTGACCCGATCTGCTACTTCCACGGTGTTTTTACCCGATTGTTTTTGAAGAAGCATCACTATAGCTGGCTTACCATCACCCCAACCTTTCATAATGGGTTCTTTAAAGCTGTCTTCCACCTGGGCTACATCTCTGACGTAAATGGGTCTGCCCTGGTAATAACCAATGATGGTATCTTTTATCTGGTTAATATTTTCAAATTTACCGGGAATTCTGATAAAATAAGCCCTTGTACCCTGCTTTATTGCCCCGCAGGGCATATCCACATTTTCGGCCGCTAGAATTTGTCTTATCTGCAAAAGGTTAAGATGATATCCTTTAAGCTTGGTCAGGTCAAAATACACATTTATTTGTCTCCTTTCACCGCCATAAAATACAATTGCCCCCACCCCAGGCACCCTTCTTAGCTCGTCGCCAATCACCTTGTCGGCAATATGATAAAGTCTGGGCCACGACTGTCCTCCGCTAATGGTCATAAACATGATAGGGGCCGTAGCACTGCTGAATTTAAAAAGGACAGGCTTTTCTATATCTGGAGGCAGATCTCTTTTTGCCAATTCAATCTTGTCCCTAACATCATTGCTGGCCGCATCTAGGTCTGTACCCCATTCAAATTTGCATTGCACTAAAGAAAGATTGTCTATGGATTTGGACGTAAGTTCGTCTAGGTTATTGACGGTGGTTAACTGGTCCTCCAGATATTTAGTTACGTTTTTTTCCACATCTTCGGCACTGGCCCCAGGCCAATAAGTAAGTACACTGATTACTGGAGGTTCAATGTCTGGGAAAAGGTCAATCTGTAGTTTAAAAAGGGCAACTGCACTCAGCAAAATCAAGGCCGAAAAGAGCATCATGGTCGCTACAGGCCGTTTGACGCCAAATGTAGGCAGTTTCATTGAATCACCTCCACCTTGGTTCCCTCTTTTAACCGATTTTGACCATAGACCACCACTATTTCCCCTGCCCTAAGCCCCTTTTTTATCTCTACAAAATTGTTTTCACTTATTCCTGTTGTAACATTGCGTAAATGGGCAACGTTGCCTTTATCTATGACAAACAGATAATAAACCGCCGTGGACGGCATCTTTTGCAAGGCATCTCTAGGAACGGCCACTACCTGTTTTTGGCCCAAAATTATACTTACACGGGCAAACATGCCTGGTTTAAGAAGATGGTCTTTATTAGCAATGTAAATTTCAGCCTTTGCCGTCCGAGTAACAGGATCAATCCTGAGATTTAAGATATCTATCTTGCCTTTAAAGAGCCTCTTGGGATAGGCATCTACCTTAATATAGGCCATCTGGCCTAGGTTTACATGCGGCAGGTCCTTTTCAGAAATGGCCACGACGACTTTAACTAAATTGTCATTGGTAATTCTTACTATGGGAGTTTTGGTATCTGACATGGCCCCTTCATCCACATATCTGGCAGTAACAAGGCCAGAAATCGGGGCATAAATGGTGTGGTTGCTGTAAAGTATTTGGACTTCTTTTAAGGCAGCTTGGGCCTGTTTAATCTGGGCAATAGCCAGTTTTTTGGCGGCTAAAGTGGCCTCATATTGAGCCCTTATGTGATCCCATCTTTGTTTCGCAACTACCTTTTGGGCATAAAGTTTTTTTATCCTTTCATAATCCCTTTTTATACTCCCAAGCTTGGCCTCAATCTGTGATAGATTGGCCATAGCCACATTTAAGGCCGCCTTAGCCTGATTTAGCTTGGCAGCAATGGTTTCCTTTTCCATTTCCCCAATTATCTGACCTGCCTTAACCCTGTCTCCCTCATTCACATAAAGTCTTTGCAGAATTTCTCCTGCGATTTTTGGATATACATTGACCTCTTGAATAGGCTCTATATTGCCAACCAAATCCAGCTTAAAGGTCATGTTTTTAAGCTCAGCCCTGGTGACTTTCACCGGAACAGCCGCTTGAAGCCGTACCGCTGGCCTATGCACGTGTCTCTTGTAAAACCGGTAGCCTTGATATCCAACTCCAACGACAAATACCAAAACCACTACCACCTTCCATTTTTTCATGGTTGCCTCCCTACTATAACGGTTTATTGAACAGTAAGTGAAGTCCCGATGGCCCTCTCAAGTTCAGCAATGGCAACATTGTATTTATACAGGGCAGTATAATAGTTATTTTGGGCCCGAGTTAAAAGGGTCTGGGCATCAAGAACCTCAGTAGAGGTAGTAACCTGATTTTTATATTGCACGTTAGTAATCCGATAATTTTCCTTGGCCTGCTCCACAGAAACCCGAGCTGTTTCAATATTCTGCTCAGCTTCTTTAAGGTTTAAATAAGCCTGTTTTATTTGAAGCTTGACTTGACTTTTCGTCCACTTAAGAAGCTTAACAAGAGCGCGCTTTTGCCAAAGCAGCCTTTCCACCTGGGCCTTGGTGCGTCCCCACTCAAAAAAGGTCCATTTTGCCTGAAGGGTCAGGTAAAAATTATCTGGGATTTGATACCCATTGCCGTTAACATTGGGATGGTTGCCAATGCGTTCATATTTGCCCACCAAGGCCAATTGAGGATAATATTGAGATTTGGCCATTTTAGCCTCAGCATCTATCTGAGCCAGTTGGGTTTCAAGTTCCTTTATCTCTGGCCTGGAGGAAATTCCTATTTCATAAAGTTTATTAAGCCTCACAGGAAACGGATGGTAACATAAGACATCCTTTAAATCCGCCTTTTGACCTACATCCCGATTAAGCAGGATATTAAAGGCCGAAACGGCTATTTGGACCTTGTTTTCTGCGCTGACCAAATCCTGTTTAGCGTTAGCCAAGGCCACTTTTGATTTAAGTAAATCGTTCCTAGGAATTACACCTGCATCATACAGGGCCTGAGCATCTTTAAGGTGAGCCATAAGGTTTTTTACCTCTACTTCGGCTACCTTTTTGTATTTTTGGGCAAGTAATACTTGGAAATAGCCCACTTTAACCTGTTTAATAACTTCTTGTTCTGCTTCGAGCCTCTGAAGATGAGCTAGATTCAGCCCAAGTTTGCTTAATTTATACTGATTTTTCAAATAAAAACCGGTAAACAGGGGTTGAATAACCTCTACATCCCAGGTGTAATTATTTTCTGGCCCTGTTATAATACGAGGCCTGTCCGGCATGCTCCTAAAAATCATATAAGGTTCATCTTGAAGCCTAGTATAGGCATAGGTAGTTTCAAACTTGGGTAAAAATTGGGCCTTGGCTTCTTTAATGCCTTGTTCTGCTGCCTTGATTTGAGCCAGCTTTTGCTGAAGAAGGAGATTATTTTTCAAGGCCAAAGCCAAACTTTGTTTTAAGTCTAAAGGTTCTGCCTGAACCGAATTTAAAAGGGTTAAAAAGATGATTAAAAAACCATACCCAAATATCCTCTTAGACATTTCTTTCCCCCTGATGTTTTCGGTTTAAAATGCCATTCAAAAACACCTCAGTAATAATTTTAAGCTTCTGCTCCCAATCAACATCTTCTTTAATCCAAGTATTAATATACTCTTCCATCATACCCAAAAACAAAATGGCTACATCCTTGGGCGGTAAGGGGTGGAAATACCCCCTTTTAATCCCCTCCTCTATTACTTCAGCCACAAGCTTAATGCCCTGATGGTGCTTCTTATAAATTCCCTTCCCAAGGTCCTCCTTTATGATTACGGCAATGGCCTCTCTTTCCATAGAGTAAAGTTTGAAAAAGTCCTGATGCTGTTTAAAAAAATCAAAATTAGCCTTTAAAATTACCTTGATTTTCTCAACTGGATCCTTCGCCCGTTTTACGGCCTCTTCAACAAATCTAATCAATAAATCCAGTTTCTCGTTAAAAATGGCAATGTAAATCTTTTCCTTGCTCTTGAAAAATTGATAAATGGTGGCCATCCCAAACTCTGAGGCCTTAGAAATCTCGGCCATGGTGGTTTGATGATACCCCTTCCTAGCAAACAAACGCTCAGCCACATTTAAGATATATTGTCTTCGCCATCTTCTTTCTTGCTCCCGTCTGCCCATTGGAATACCCATTTCCATTTTTGGAATATTAATTCTAATTGATAAAACATTAATTCTAAAAAGTCAACAATTCTTTGCCAAAACAATTGGCTTATCCCCTTTTCATCTTAAGGAAAACAATTTTAAAAATCCTTTAAAAGGATATCTTGATTTTTTTGAAAAAAATTGTTAAACATACAATCAGATGGTGGGTGTAGCTCAGCGGTTAGAGCACTGGGCTGTGGCCCCAGGAGTCGTGGGTTCGAATCCCACTACCCACCCCACCCTTGACAGTCCTTCTTAAAAAGGTTACAAAGATAGATGTGTTGGCGCGGGGTGGAGCAGCTCGGTAGCTCGTCGGGCTCATAACCCGAAGGTCGCAGGTTCAAATCCTGCCCCCGCTACCAAAAGAGCAAAGGACTAAAGCCAGTTGGGGAAAAGCCTAGCTGGCTTTTTTGTTAGCTGAAGCCATGTGTCCACATGGTGTCCATAATTGCCCCAGTAACCAAGTTAAGCAAGAATGGACAATAGGGGAATACCTCTTTTAAGGCTCCCTTAATGTTACGTAACCTTCTAACCTCTCTTCTTTTAACCTATTTTTGTGGCTTGACAGGGTCAAGTCTTTTATCTTAATCTAAGTTTATTCAAACCGTAGGCGGGATTTGAGCATGTTTATAAGTGTATTCAAGAGATGCCTCTTGTATTCTATTTTCTTCTTTATAAGCTTGGGATGTACTCAACCAAAAAGAGAGCTTATTGTGTATGCTGGAAAAGGAATGATATTCCCTATAAAAGAAATTGTTTCTCAATTTGAGAGGGAACACAAAGTAAAGATACACGCAATCTACGCGGGTTCAAATGAATGTCTAGAGGCAATTAAACAAAGCAAAAAAGGAGATATCTTTATTTCAGGTTATTTAAAGGCCATAAAACGGGCCAATGGACTAGTAAAAAAGCACTACTTTGTCGCCTATCATGTTCCTGTTCTAGTTGTGCGTAAAGATTTCCATCAAAAAATCATTTCCTTCCAAGATTTAGCCAATCCTCAAACAAGATTGGGAATAGGTAATCCCGATATGTGTGCTATTGGGGACATAGCTCAGAAAATAATCAAAGGCTCCAAATTTGCCCATCAAATTTTGCAAAATGTTCATGTAAAGACACCCACCGTTGCGGATTTGCTTGACCTTCTTGTTGCCAAAGATATAGATGCAGCCATTATTTGGGAAGATATGTTTAAATGGCCTCATGTCAAAGATATAGCCATGATTAAAATTCCAACAAGGCTGAACGATATTCAGGAAATCCATGTAGCGGTTTTGGCTACGACGACCAATGAAAAACTGGCCTCTCAGTTTGCCAAATATGTCAGTTCAAAGGGTAAGCAAATATTCAAAAAATTTGGCTTTCGGATTACTAAAAACTAATGAAAATTAGAGAAAAGTTAATTAGTGCCTTTTTGGTGGTTGTCCTTTTGGTATTGTCCATTGAGTTTGCAAATTTCACCATTCAGAAGAGGCTCTCAAACCAGTTCAAAAAAACAGTAGAAAATGAACTTTTAGGAACCATTGCCATCGCAGGTCTTAAGGCCTCTATGTATCATGCCATGTTTTATGCCGATAATTACTTAAATAGCGGAAATGAGGAAAACAAAAAGGGCATTGAACAGGAAATAAAAGAAATAGAAAAATACAAAGTGCTCCATGAGGTCTATCACATATACCATAAATCCTCCTTATTAGGGCTTATAAATAAAAAGGTAACAAACTTTGTTAACCTACTTGTCCAAATCACATTAATTTCTCCCCAAAGGCTATCCACCAAGAAAATTCAGTCCCTTGAGCAAAAGTTGCATAAATCTTTATCCGAGCTTTCTCATATCATTGAGCCCATGGTAGAAGAACACTTTTTTAATGCCTTTAAAATGGAGAAAGAAATAAAAAGGGAAATTTTGGAATCTCATAAGATTTTATGGGAAATTGGAAGTGGGATTTTAAGCCTCATCTTGCTTTGGGGCATAGGCATTTCCTATTATATTTCCAAGCCACTCGTAAAGCTTACCAAGGCAGTAGAAAGAATTGGCAAGGGGAATTTAGATATGGAAGTGGAAGTAAGTTCTGAAGATGAGATAGGACAACTTGCGCGGGCCTTTAACGCCATGGTTAGAAATTTAAAGAAGATTACGGTCTCTAGGAATACATTTGCCAAAGAAGTAAAGGAAAGAATTAATACCGAGCAGAAACTTAAGGCCTCTCTTAGAGAAAAGGAGGTGTTGCTTAAAGAAATACACCACCGAGTTAAAAATAATATGCAGGTAATCTCCAGCCTTTTCAATCTTCAAACTAGGTACTTAAAAGATGAAAATGCTATTCAAGTCCTTAAAGAATGTCAAAATCGGATAAGGTCAATGGCCCTTATTCACGAAAGCCTCTATCGCTCTCCTAATCTAATAGATATTAGATTTAGTGAATATGTCAAACAATTGGCAAACAATCTATATGCTTCCTACAAAGTAAACCCAGAAAGAGTGAAACTATTTTTAGATGTGGAAGATATTCCCCTTGATATTGAAACTGCTATTCCTTGCGGGTTGATAATTAACGAATTGATCTCCAATGCCTTAAAACACGCCTTTCCTGAAAATAAAGAAGGGCAAATCAGAGTAAGTATGCATCTAAATCCGAAAGGCGAGGTAGAATTGCAAATTTCAGATACTGGAGTAGGACTACCCGATGGGTTTAGTCTTGAAAATACAGAATCGTTGGGTTTGAAATTGGTTAAACTTCTCAGCGAGCAGATCAGGGGAAAACTAGAAATCACGAAAAATCAAGGCACAGGCTTTAAAATAAAATTCAAAAAGGAGCATAAGGAACCATGATTTCAAAAAAAATCTTGGTGGTAGAAGATGAACGCATAGCGGCCGAGGACATAAAACAAACCTTGCAACGTTTAGGATATGATGTCTGCAGTGTGGTATCTACTGGAAAAGATGCGATAAAAAAGGCCCAAGAATTGCAACCAGATTTGGTCCTGATGGACATTGTACTGGAAGGCAAAATGACTGGTATTGAAGCTGCTGAAGAAATTTACTCAAAATTGAATATCCCTGTAATATATTTAACAGCCTATGCCGATGAAGCCACCCTTCAACAGGCCAAATTGACTAAACCTTTGGGTTACATTGTGAAACCGTTTTCAGAAAGGGAATTAAGAACCGTTATTGAAGTTGCCCTTTATCGGTCTGAAATGGAACGAAATTTAAGAGAACAAAAGGAATGGTTTTATACTACCCTTAAAAGCATTGGGGATGCGGTAATTGCAACTAACAACAAAGGCAAAATAATTTTTATGAATCCCATGGCTGAAAGACTTACAGGCTGGAAGCAGGAAGAGGCGTTGGGTTGGCCCTTAGAAAGGGTATTTAATATTGTGAATGAAGACACTGGAGAACCCATAGAAAATCCTGTAAGAAAAGTAATTGAAAGGGGAACGATTGTAGGTCTAGGAAATCATACCATGCTTATAAGCAAAAAAGGCAAGAAGATTCCCATCGACGACAGTGCTTCTCCCATTAAGGACGATCAGGGCAATTTGTTGGGAATAGTTTTGATATTTCGGGATGTAACTCAACGGCGAAAAATAGAACAAGAATTTTTGAAAAGGTCAAAACTTGAGGCAATTGGATTCCTAGCCGGAGGAATTGCCCACGATTTCAATAATATTTTAACCGCAATTTTGGGCAACATTGAATTGGCCAAAATGGAGACTACCCCTGAAGACAAGCTATTTAAAAGGTTACTCACTATAGAAAAGGCCGTGTTTCAAGCAAAACAAATTGCTCAACAAATGCTTGCCTTTTCTAAAGGAGGACTGCCTATTAAAAAGACCTGTTCTATTGAGAAAATATTAAAAGACACAGCTACTTTATGCCTGAGCGGTTCTGATATTAAACTTGAATTTTGTTGTGCTTCAGATTTGTGGTTGGTTGAGATAGACGAAGGCCAAATTGCCCAAGTAATCAATAATTTGATTATAAATTCCATTCAAGCCATGACCCATGGAGGTACGCTTAGGATTAAGGCCAGAAACATTGTCATCTCTGAACCAATGAGACATGAGAACAATTTGCCTCTAGAACCTGGGAAATATGTTAAAATATCTATTCAGGATCAAGGAGAGGGCATTCCTAAAGAACACCTTGATAAAATCTTTGATCCCTTTTTCACTACCAAACCTGGGGGGAGTGGATTGGGCCTTGCGGTAGTCTATTTTGTGATTAAAAACCATAATGGTTACATTACAGTAGAATCAGAGGTAGGAAAGGGCACCACCTTTCATATCTATTTACCAGCTTCTAAAAGGGCAACCCTAGATGAAAGGGAAAAATCTGAAAAGGTTATTAAAGGCAAGGGCAGAATCTTGCTCATGGATGACGAGGAAATTATTAGAGAAGTGGTAGGGGAACTTTTAACTCAGCTAGGATATGAACCCGACTTTGCCAAAGATGGACAAGAGGCAATAGAGAAATATATCCAGGCCCAAAGAGAAGGAAAGCCCTTCAAGGCCGTGATTATGGATTTAACTATTCCAGGAGGAATGGGGGGGAAAGAGGCCCTTCAAAAATTGTTAAAAATTGACCCTGAGATAAAAGTAATCGTTTCTAGTGGCTATTCCGACGACCCCATAATGACAAACTATAAGCAACATGGTTTTAAAGGCGTTATTGCCAAGCCATATAGATTGACAGAATTAAGCAAAACATTAAACCAACTCTTAAAAGAAGATAAAAAATAATTGCTTTGCTCCAAATGGGGCATCTGGAATAGGTTGGAATAAGCAAACAATTGGAGTAAGTGTTGAGTGGCGTTGTGGAACGAAAGCAAAGCGGAAATGAAATATCCAAGGTAGTTAAAATTATTCAGAAGGGTGGCATAGTAGCCTATCCTACCGAAACATTTTATGGATTGGGAGGAAATGCCTTGGATGAAAGAACCGTCACAAGGGTGTTTCAGATCAAAAGAAGACCTTTTCATAAACCCATCTCTATCCTAATTCCCGGACTTAAATGGCTTGAAAGGCTAGTGGTAGATATCCCCCCTCTGGCCCAAGATTTAATCAAGGCTTATTGGCCAGGTCCCCTTACCATCGTCTTCAAGGCCAAGACAATTATTCCTTCAATCCTCACTGGCTTTACAGGCAAGATTGGTATCCGCATTAGCAGCCATCCCTTGGCCCAAAAATTGCTTCAAGAGTTAGACCTTCCCCTTACGGCTACTAGTGCCAACATCTCAGGGCACCCTCCACCTACTAAGGTAACTGAGATTGAAGAGAAACTCAAATCTCAAATAGAAGCCGTCTTAGATGGGGGACAGACAAAAGGAAATTTGCCCTCAACGGTAGTGGACCTCACTATAAGTCCAGCCAGAATTGTAAGGCCAGGAGTTATTAATCTTGCCACATCTCCTTTTTCATTGTATTTTACTTCTTATGCGCATCGCCATTGACACGGGAGGAACATTTACCGATGCCATCTATTTAGAGGGTGGGGTTTTAAAAACCAACAAGTTTTTTTCCACTCCTCCTGATCCCTCTCTGGCCATTTTAGAAATTACCTCTGGGATTGAGATTACCAGTCTTATTCACGGCAGCACTGTGGGAACAAATGCCTTTTTGGAACGCAAAGGAGCCAAGATTGCCTTTCTAACCACGGCTGGCTTTGAAGACATTCTCTTTATTGGACGCCAAACTCGAGCCCATCTTTATGATCTTTCTGTAGAAAAGCCGTCCCCTATAGTAAGGCCTGAAAACTGCTTAGGGGTTCGAGAGAGAATTGATGCCCGAGGGAATGTCATTACTGCCTTATCTCAAATTGAGACTAAACGTCTTTTTGAACACCTTAAGAAAAAGGAAATTGAGGCCATTGCTGTTTGCCTTCTTCATGCCTATCTTTACCCTCACCATGAAAGACTTTTAAAAAGTGCCTTATTAAAGCTAGGACATCCTTTAAGTATTTCTTCAGAGATTTTGCCAGAATTTAGAGAATATGAACGGGCTTCTACCACCGCCATCAATGCCTATTTAAGCCCAGTTATGAGTCGATATCTAAATCGGCTTAAACAAAGATTGCCCCAAACTACAATCTACATTCAACAATCAAATGGAGGATGGTTTAAGGCCAAAGAAGCCGCTAGACTAGCCGCTCATACTGTGCTCTCTGGCCCTGCAGGAGGGGTAAGTGGGGCCTTTATGTGGGCTCAAGACTTAGGAGAAAAAAGAATTATTACCTTTGACATGGGAGGCACTTCTACTGACGTATGTCTAATAGATGGAAGAATCCCCTTTACCAAAGAATATGTTTTAGATGGATTCCCTTTAAGCATTCCTGTTATAGATATTCATACGGTGGGGGCTGGTGGTGGTTCTATTGCCTATATTGATATGGGTGGAGCTCTAAAAGTGGGGCCTGAGAGTGCTGGGGCTGATCCAGGGCCTGCTTGTTATGGTAAAGGGGAAAAACCTACCGTTACTGACGCCAATCTTGTATTGGGACGCATCCTGCCTGATTGTTTCCTAGGAGGGCGTTTCCGCCTTCAAAAAGACCGCTCCCAAAAGGCCATCTTTCCATTGGCCCAGAGAATGCAACTTTCTTTAGAGGAAGCGGCCTTGGGAATAATCAAGGTGGCCAACGTCAATATGATAAGGGCCTTAAGGAAGGTTTCGCTTGAAAGGGGATATAACCCTAAGGAATTTTCTTTGTTCTGTTTTGGTGGAGCCGGAGGCCTTCATGCTTGCAGCCTGGCCAAGGAATTAGGCGTAAAAAGAATTTTAATACCCAAATTGGCAGGGGGACTTTCGGCCTTTGGCCTTCTATTTGCCCCACCCCTTAAGGACTTTTCCCGAACCATTTGGCTCAAGGCTCAAGAAAAAGAAAGGCTTTTTGAGATCCAAGAACAACTCAAGAAAGAGGCCCTTTTAAACATGAAAAAAATGGGATTCAGACCTCAAGAATTCCAAGAAGAATGCTTTTTAGACATGCGTTATCAGGGCCAAGGCTACGAATTAAGTATTCCATTTTGCGAAGACTATATTTCTGCTTTTGAGGAAATGCATCGCAGGCAATTTGGTTACACTTGCCCAGATTTTCCCATAGAAATTGTTATCATGCGGCTACGTTTAAAAGGCCGCCCGCCAGAAGACAAATGGACTATCACTAAAGAAAACAATCATATTCCTTTGGAAATTACCAAGGTTTTTACTGAACAAGGTTGGATAGAAGCACCGGTCATTGATTGGAATCATCTCCACGTTGGAGACAAGTTCAAAGGTCCTGCGGTCATTGTAGAGCCTTTCACCACGGTCTGGATAGAACCACTATTTAGGGCTGAGGTAGAAGAAAATTATACCTTGTCTTTAGCCCTTAGCGCCTAGTCCCTGGTGCTTAGTCCTTAGTGCTTAGTTATTAGTTATTAAGTTTTAAGAAAAATCCCTTCCCTCTACAACCTTCGCCTTTAGCCCTTCGCCCTATTTTACATTGAGCAATTGCGACCTAATCCAAAATTCAAAATCTAACTAGTCTTTAGTGCTTAGTCCCTGGTCCTTAGTTGTTAGTTGTTAAGTTTTAAGTGAGCTCGCCTTTAGCCCTTTGCCCTTTGCCCTTCGCCTTTTGCCTTTTGTCCTATACCCCTAGGGGTGCAGGACAACTATTTCCCTTTTTTGAAGGGTATTGAAGGGGGTTTTAAAATGACCAGGACTTCTTCTAGCTTAGTGAAGTCAGTCGTAGTCTTGACCATAACTTTTTGGAATAAAGACGAGGGCTCAGAAGCGGTTAAAACCACTCTGCCTACCGCTAAACCTTTAGGAAATATCCCATCCAATCCAGAGGTAATTAATAAATCTCCTTTTTCCATGCCACCTCCAGTACTTACATACAGGACTTCCCCTTGATTTATTCCCTTCCCAGTAAATATCCCTTGAGCCCTACTTCTTTGAGACATGACTGCAATATGACTGTTGCTGCTGACAGCAAGCAAGACTTTGGCGTAGTGAGGGCTTAGCTCTACCACCTGTCCTATAACACCCTGGTTGCATGCAATTGGGCAATGGAGACAAACTCCGTCCTTTGCACCCCTGTCAATAAATATAAAGGCAGGACAAAATGGGGGTGTATATCCAATAACCCTTGCCCCTAAAACAGGATATGGAAGTTTCTTTTTAAAAGCCAAGAGTTTTTCTAGCCTCTGATTGGCCTTTTCCAACTCTTTACACAGAACCAATTTGGCTTGAAGTTGCGATAATTCCTTTTTTAAATTAAGATTCTCCTTTTTTACCCTATGAAGATCGTAATATTCTTGTTTGAGGGTATCAAAATAGTGCCATGTTTTGGTTACTCCTTCCAAAAAGGGGGCCGTGATGTTTAAGACAAAAGAGCGAAAGACACGACACCACACATTTAAAAGAATGAAAAGAATGACAAAGACAACAATTATAATTTGTCTTTTTTTCCTTTGAACGAAATGTTGTAAGCTATGAAACAGCAACTTCTTTCAAAATGTCAATGTTTTCTAAGGCCTTGCCTGCGCCTAAAACCACGGTTGTTAAGGGATCATCGGCCACAAAAACAGGCACCTCAGTTTTTTCACGTAACAACCTATCCAGTCCCTTAAGCAGAGCCCCTCCACCGGTTAACATAATGCCTTGGTCCACAATATCAGCCGCCAGTTGAGGAGGAGTTTGTTCCAAGGCATCCTTGACCGTAGCAACGATCGTGTCCACATGTTCTTGAATAGCAGCCCTTATTTCCTCAGCCGTAATAGTCAATGTCCTCGGAATCCCTGAAACCAAGTCTCGCCCCTTAATTTCCATATCTCCTTCCTCTACGCCTGGATAGGCATTTCCAATTTGAATTTTTATCTGCTCGGCCGTGTATTCACCTATAAGAAGGTTGTATTTATGTTTTATATACTGCAAAATGGCCTCATCCATTTTATCTCCTGCTACCCGAACCGACTTGCTATAGACGACCCCTGCTAATGAGATTACTGCTACTTCGGTAGTCCCGCCGCCAATATCTACTACCATGTTCGCCCGTGGTTCGGTAATAGGCAGGCCGGCACCAATAGCTGCTGCCATGGGCTCTTCCATCAAATACACTTCTCTTGCCCCAGCCAATTCAGCAGCCTCTTTCACGGCCCTTTTTTCAACCTGGGTAATTCCAGATGGGATAGCGATGACTAAACGGGGTCGAATGAGACTCCTCCGGTTATGCACTTTCCGAATGAAATAACGCAACATTTCCTGGGCCACTTCAAAATCAGCGATGACCCCATCCTTAAGAGGTCTAATGGTATCAATATTTCCAGGGGTTTTTCCCAACATAGATTTAGCATCTTTCCCTACGGCTAAAACCTTGTTTCTCCCTATGCTGTTTTTTTTAACTGCCACCACAGAGGGTTCATTGAGGACAATTCCTTTTTCTTTCATATAAACCAAACTATTAGCAGTGCCCAAATCCATTGCCAAATCATTTGAAAACCATCCTAATATATAATCAAGCAACATCTTGTTTCCCCTAAGCTAAATTTCCAGATTGAATGCTAACAGAAAACCTATATTTTAGCAACTGGGAAATTCCAAAATTGTGTTTACCTTGGCAGAGGAGCCAGCAGGGGACGGGAATAAGAGGCAGGTAACTTGCAGCTCCCCTATTGCAAAATTAAAAATCTTACCATATTATCTTTGACAGGGATTAAGCTTCTTTATAAAAAGTTTGCTGGCAAAATTGCCCACAAACCAATAAAGGAGGTCAGCATGAGGCTAGATGAATTGCTTAAAAAGATGGATATTGATTTTTTTGGTACATCCCAGCATGGAGTAGGTGTGGATGGGGCAATTAAATTGATTAAAGATAACAATGTGTTCTTTTTAGACGTTCGCACCCATGAGGAATATAAATTCCTTCAGTTCCCATTTGCCCATCACATTCCACTAAATGAGCTACCTGAAAGATTAAATGAAGTTCCTAAAGAAAAGCTAGTAATAACCTTTTGTTCATCCATTGTAAGAGCTGCCATTGCCTATACTTATTTGCTTGAAAAGGGTTTTGATAAAGTTAAAGTTTTTCTTGGCACATCAGAACAACTAACATCTCTTCTTAAGCCTAAACTCGTTTATAATAACCTGAAATAGTGGTAACAACACATAACAAATTGGAGGGACTATGCTCAAAGAAATCATAGTAGGCATTCTCTTGTTTGTGGTTGCTGTTGTTATGACAATGGTAGGAAAAGGCGGAGGCAACTTTTATGTTGTGATATTAGCCATAGCTGGTATTCCCATGTATCAGGCCGCAACCACCGGACAGTTCATTCTGTTTACTGCATCCATTGCTGCTATGTTGGTATTTCAAAAGAACAAATCTGTTTCCTGGCACCTGGCATTTCTTATAGGCATCCTGGCCTCACTCTCTGCAATGGGTGGTGGATATTTCTCTCATCTATTTAGTGGATTTTCTCTCAAAATTATATTCGCAATTTTACTCTTCTTGGCTGGAGCCCTTATGCTTATCCCCATCTCAGCAAAAAAGAATAAAATAGATGATGCACGTTTTGGCGTAGTCACATTTTCAGCAGGTCAAAATATCATAAAAGTCAATCTTTGGATAGCCGTACCAATTACCATTCTTACAGGCTTTGCCTCTGGTATGGTAGGGGTTTCTGGGGGTTCCTTTTTAGTGCCTTTAATGGTGCTTGCTTGTGGGACCCCAATGCATCTCGCAGTTGGAACTGCTTCAACGCTAATAGCTGCTACCTCTTTTATGGGATTTAGCGGACATGCGTTGAGGGGGGACTTTAATCCCAAGCTGGCCATTCCATTAGCAGTGATTACAATCATCGGCGGCTTAATTGGTGGGAAATTTTCTTTGAAGACAAAACCAAAGTATCTAAAACAGATTTTTGCATATACTAACTGGGTAGCAGCTGGCTTCATGGTTGTAAATGCATTATATACAAAAGGAATAATATCATGGAACTTCTTTGGAAAATGAACTTAAATAATCTTAAAAGGATAACGGCCATGCCAATTTTTTGTGTTACCCCATTTTTGATTACCCGAATTCCCCATCCTAACCAAAGGCCTCCATTATGTATTCAGAATATCTAATCTTTCTTGAGTGGTGTTTTTTCATCCTTATGCTTAAAAAAATTAAAGTAATGTCCTGCGCTCCTAGGAGGCAGGACAATGTCTTGCTTAACTCCTCTGGCAGAATAATTAGGCACCAGGAACTAAGAACTAGGCGCTGAAAAAATTCTCCCTTGCTTTCCTAATCCAGGTTTGCTACATTTTTGAGTATGCGACTATTACATACATCCGACTTGCACTTAGGCAGGAAGGGACGAGAGGAAGATATCTGGAAACAGTGGGAAAAGATTGTTGCCTTAACCCAGCAGGAGAAGGTAGATATTTTGATAATCGCTGGGGATATCTTTGATAATGGTCAGGCAGAAAGGAGGCTTAAACAAAGGTTTTGCTCATCTTTAGAAAGGCTGACGCGTGAAGGCATAACCGTATTAGTGATTCCTGGCAATCACGATTTGAGGCAGGGTAATGCCTTGGAGGGTATAGAACTGCCAGGGGTTAAGGTAGCGTTTGACTATGAAGTCGTTATCTTAGAAGGCATTGCCTTTCATCTCTTCCCCTTTTCTCCAGAAATTACCGGACAAGACTTGGTAAAAATCAGGCAAAAAACAGAAGCGAAGTTTGAAATAGGTGTCTGTCATGCTAGTTATGTGGCCATAAGAGATATTTTCAATGATTTGGGAGATAGCCAGGCCATTCATATCCCCCTTTTGCCTGAGGATGTTAAATTACTTCAATTTGATTACTTGGCCTTGGGGCATTATCACAATGCCAAATACTGGCAGGTAGGAAAAACTCACTGTGTTTACCCAGGCAGCATTGAACCTCTGTCTTTTAAGGAGAAGGGAAAAAGGCAGGTTTTTATAGGACACTTTTCAAATGAAATCGCAATCAGCCCTATAGAAATTGGTTGTCAGCAGTCTTATCAAGAAATAACCGTTCAGATTCCTCCAGAGGGATTTGAAGGGGCATGGAGAGAGATTGAAACCTTACCTAAAAGGTTCGGGCCTTGTTTTCTAAAAATTCATCTCAAAGGTATTGGAGATGAGGTTTTGGTAAAAGTCTGGCAACAAAAGGTAGAAAAATATTTGAAGGAACAAGCCATATCAGTAATTTGGGAAGATCAAACCGTAGATATGGCCTGGATAGAAAGCACTCCGTTGGCGAGGCAATTTAGAAATATAGTTCAAAAGAGGCTTGAAAAAAGCCCCCAAGAAAGGGATTATTGGTGGCGGGTTTTATATCGGGGCGTCGGTTGCTTAAAAGAATGTTACCAAGAGGCAATGCCTAAGGCATAATGTATGTAAAACAAATTTCATTCCATAATTTTTTGCAGTTTAAAGAGGCCACCTTTGAATTTTCTTCAGGGCTGAATTTAATCTATGGACCCAATGAAGCAGGCAAGACCAGCCTTTTAAAGGGGATCAAATATGCCCTGTTTGGACCTAAATCTGGGATAAAAGAAAGGAAGGCCACTGTAACCATTATCATAGACCATAATGGACAGACCGTTAAGGCCTTTAATGGCAAGTTTGACCCTGCCCAAATAGGCCTCAAAATCCCTCCGATCTTATTTGAAAACATATTTTTTGTCCCCACAGGCGAGCTTGATTTTAAAGAACCCCGCAAATTTTTCTCCTTCCTCAAAGAAAAGCTATTGGACATAGAGCTTTTGGTAATGGCCAAAGAAAAGATAAGGGCCCTTATGGGCAAGGAACTGGCACCTCTTAAGGAAAAATTCTTAAAAACAGGCACATTAGAAGAAGAACAAAAGAGGCTTTTAGAAAAAAAGACGTGGCTTGAAAAACAAAAGGAAATTTATCTCCGTATCAGGCATCTAAATGAAGAAGTTTTATCTTCAAATCAAAAGGCCCAAGAATATCAAAAGGAATTAAAACAATGGGAACAAAAGGAAGCCACTTTTAAAATCCTTTTAAAGAAAAAGGGTATCTGCGAACGTCTTAACCGGTGTGAAAGACTTAAAGAAATTAAGCAAAAGGAAAGGGAACTGCAAAAGGAACTGGCGGCACTTGAGGCCTTTACAAGGGAGGAAGGCGACCGGCTTATGGAATGTCAGGAAGGCCTCCAAAAAATCCATCAAAAAAGGGAGGCCTTAAAGCAGGCACTGAGAGAGATTGATAAGGAGATAGAAGGCAAAAGGTCTCAGGAAGAAAGAATAAACCAAGAAATAACTTCTATTGAGCTTGAATTAGAAAGGTTGAGGATTGGACTTGAACAAATGCCTAAAATAAACAAGGTGGATTTAGACAAGGCCAAGGAGTTACTTCAAAAGATGACCCTTTTACAACAGAATCATAAAGAGTATCAAGAAAAAATCTCACAAGAACAAAGTAAAAAAGAAAAGCTTCAATCCCAAAAAGAAATATTGACAAAGAATTCCTTTAAAGAAAAAAGGAAAAGTATTCTTATCAGTCTCATTTTGATATTAGATACCATCCTTTTGGTGGCAACTATATTGCAAAGACAAAAAACCGTCTTTCTCACAATTACATGCCTTTTAGGAATAGGGTTGGGATATCTATGGTGGAGAAAAAGAAAGCACCTGGAGGCCCTTCAAAGAGACCTTTTGCAAACAAACATGGCCTATCAAAAACAAAAGGAGCTTCTAGAGATAAAGGAAAAAGAGTTAGAAAAGATTAAAGGCCAGATTAATTTGTGTCTGAAAGATTACCAGGCCTTATGTCAAGAATTGGGTGTAAGAAATGCTGAGGAACTTGATGATTTATACGGGAAACGCTTACAGGCCAAACTTAGATTAAATGAAGCCCAAAGGGATCTTGATAACAAAAGAAGGATTCAGAAAATGCTCCGAGATGAGACCTTAAAACTAGATCAAAGAAGAAAAAAATTGAGGTTTGAAATGGAAACAGTTGACAAAGAAGAGGAAAAAATAAAGGCAGAAATATTTACCATTCTCCATAAGGCAGGAGTAGAGGCTATAAGCATTTATCATCAGAAAATGAAGGAGAAAGAGGCTTTAGAAAATCAACTTAAGGCCTATCAAGATACATTGCAAAATGAAAATATTTCAGACCCTGAAATGGAAATTAAATCGCTAAAAAAACAAATGGAAACCTTGAAAGACATACCTGACGAAACAATTGATGAAAGGGAGCTTCAAACAAATCTAGAGAAATTGAAAATTGAGTTAGATAATATTCAAGCTTATATAAACCAATGTCAGGGAAAACTTAAAGAATTGGAGCGGCAAAAAGAAATGGCCGAGGCTCAAGTGTTTAACGAACTCTATTTGGTAGAAGAAGAGCTAAAGAAAATAGAAAGGGAAAAAGAGGAATGGCTTGGGGTCTATCAGGTATTCTTAGACATTGAAACCGAGGCTGAGACGGTGCTAGGAGAAATTTTAAACAAGGCCTCGGCTCAATTTGCTGAAATCACGGCCCATCGCTGGCAGGGATTAAAGATAAAAAATGGCCAAATTCAGGCCATAAGCCAATCAAAGGCCTACCCTATTAAGGCCCTTAGCACAGGCACTAAGGACCAACTTTATTTGGCCGTTAGACTTGCTCTAGCCCAAGAGATTATACCTGAGGGTTTATTCTTGCTTCTGGATGACCCCTTTCTAACTTGGGATAAAAAACGGACAATGAAGATTTTAAAGATTCTTGAACAAATAGCCTCCAAATTTCAAATCCTTTTGGCCACCAAGGAAGAATGGTTAAAGGAAACCTTATCCCAAAGGGCTCATGTCATCAACCTTACGACCATTCCCTAATTATTACAAAAATGTAAAATAAACCTGGCATTTAAATTTACAAAAAGGTAAATCTAGAATCAGGGTTTTAATATCTAAAACCGCCTTTTTTCAGCCATTTTTATGGCCTTTTATAACATCTTCTTGGCAACACCTAATCTTTTAATTTTCTGTCTTGTTGTTTCAAAACCAATCTTTATATGAGTAAATTTAATTGAAATTGACCTAAATTTATCATTTTTTCACATTTTTATCTGTCCTTATTTTAACATTTTTGTAAAATTATTTGCAAACTTGTCATGCAAACCTGTCAGGTGGATTTTAATAACATCCGTAAAAATTATTATTTTTTTCTTGGCACCGTTCTTGCTTTGGCTTGCTCCAAAAAATCAAGGCAGTATAAGGAGGGTAAAAATGCAGTTGGCCATTAGAAAGATTCAAAAGGTTGATGTTATACCTGAAGACAAAGAAACAGCCAGACTAGAGATTGAATTTAAGATTGCTGATGCCCAGGAACCTACTGTGGAAAACTATGACGGGAAGCTGCTTCTAGATATTTTTTCCAAATTTGTAAAACGGGGCAATGTGTGCATTCAGGCTTTTATCAAGGCCTTTGAACAAGACAGTTATGTTTAAAAAAACAAAAAAAGGAGGGTTGTTATGGCAACAAGAAAAGTCGCTTTCTACGGCAAGGGTGGGATTGGAAAGTCCACAACTTCACAGAACACGGCCGCAGCCATGGCTTATTTTTTTGGCAAAAAGGTGATGATTCATGGCTGCGATCCAAAAGCCGATGCTACTCGAATGATTTTGGGAGGTAAACCACAGGAAACGGTGCTGGATTTGGTGCGGAAGTTGGGAGAGGAGGAAATAACATTGGAACAGGTAGTCAAGGTTGGCTTTGGTGGGATTCGTTGTGTGGAATCTGGTGGCCCTGAACCAGGTGTTGGTTGTGCTGGTAGAGGCATCATTACAGCCATAAATCTCATGGAAGAAATGGGAGGTTATCCAGAAGACCTAGATTTTCTTTTTTATGACGTCTTGGGTGACGTTGTTTGCGGTGGTTTTGCCATGCCTATGAGGGAAGGTAAGGCACAGGAAATTTATATTGTTACTTCAGGCGAAATGATGGCCATTTATGCCGCCAACAATATTTGTAAAGGTTTGACTAAATATGCCATGCGTACGGGGGTGCGTTTGGGAGGACTGATTTGCAACAGCCGTAAGGTGGATAAGGAAATGGAGCTAATGGAAGAATTTTGTGATCGTTTAGGGACAAAGCTCGTGCATTTTGTGCCCAGAGACAACATTGTGCAAAAGGCAGAATTTAACAAAAAGACGGTCATAGAATTTGACCCTGAGTGTAACCAGGCCCAGGAATACAAAAAGCTTGCTGAAAATATCATTAATAATAAAGACCTTGTTATTCCCAAACCTTTGACAATGGATGAATTGGAAAACTTGGTCGTGAAATACGGTATTGTTGATTAAGAACAAAATAAGGAGGAAACGGCCATGAAAATGATAAGAGCTATCGTAAGACCAGAAAAGGCAGAAGAGGTAGTGGGCGCCTTGGCAGAGGCAGGTTTTGTTGCCTTAACCAAGATAGATGTAGTCGGACGAGGTAAACAAAAGGGCATAGAAGTGGAAGGCATTCGTTATGATGAGTTACCAAAGACAATGTTACTTTTGGTTGCCAGGGAGGAAAATGTGGATGAAATTGTGGATATTATCATGGAAAATGCCCGTACTGGCCGTTTTGGTGATGGAAGGATTTTTATCTCTCCTGTTGAGGAAAGTTACACCATTCGTACCGGACAAAGAGGATTATAGGAGGCTAATATGAAGGAAATTTACGCTGTTATCCGGATAAACAAAATGCAGGCTACCAAAAAGGCACTTGAAGCAGCCGGCTTTCCGGCAATGACGGCTTATACCTATCGGGTTATGGGTAGAGGAAAGCAAATGGGACTTAGACCTGACGAGTTGAGTTTTCCAGAAACAAGCAAGGAAAAGATAAAGGAAATTCTTGCTAAAGAAGGCAAACATGCAATGCGTTATGTACCTAAACGCCTGCTTTATCTAGTTGTTGAAGATGCAGATGTGAATAAGGTAGTTGATACAATCATCAAGACAAACCAAAGCGGACATCATGGCGATGGACGTATTTTTGTTTGTCCAGTACAGGAAACAATTCAAATCAGAACAGGCGAGCGCATAACCGAGACAAAGCCTAATTAAGGAGGGAAAACAATGAATTACTATTTTTGTCCTGTTATTAGAAAACTGATTGCCGCTAAAGAAGCAAGAGGACTTAGTTTTGCAGAAATAGGCAAGGCTTTAGGCCGCGATAAGGTTTGGGTGGCAGCGCTGCTTTATCGGCAGGCAACCGCCTCAAAAGAGGAGGCAGAGAAGTTAAAAGAGCTTCTTGAGTTAGATGATGAGTGTTATGCTGCCATTCAGAAGCCATCTATGCGCGGAGCAGAAACACCTTCTATCCCTTCGGACCCTCTTATTTATCGGCTTTATGAAATCATGCGGGTTTATGGGCCAGCGATTAAGGCGGTAGTCAATGAGATGTTTGGTGACGGCATCATGAGTGCCATTGACTTTATGATTGACATTAAAAAACAGGAAGACCCAAACGGTGATCGGGTAGTAATTACCTTTAATGGCAAATATCTGCCTTATAAAAAGTGGTAGGAGGAGACAATGTATATTCCACATCCGTGTTACGATGCAGAGGCGCATTATCAAGTAGGACGCATTCACCTGCCAGTAGCTCCGTTCTGTAATATCCAGTGCAATTACTGTGTGCGGCAGACGAATAATAATTTTCTCAACAGACCAGGGGTTACCGCTGGGGTGCTTTCTCCTCGACAGGCCTTAAAACGCCTGAAATTTGCCCTTGGCTTTGAGCCTAGGCTGCGTATTGTAGCCATTGCCGGCCCTGGTGACCCTCTGGCCAATGAGGCAACGCTGGAGACATTTTCCCTGGTAAAAGAGAAGATAAAACCTGCCTTTCCAGAAATTGACTTTTGTTTTAGCACCAATGGCTTGGCCCTTCTGGACAGGCTGCCAGAGTTGAAGAAGCTGGGTATTAAATATTTGACAGTGACGGTTAATGCGGTTTCACCAGAAATCGGGGTTCAAATATATGACCATGTGCGTTTTAAGGGGCGGGTATATAAAGGCATAAAGGCCGCCCGGATTTTGCTTGAAAGACAGTTGGAAGGCATCTATCAGGCAGCCCAAGCGGGATTTGTAATTAAGGTAAACTCTGTGCTTATCCCAGGGGTTAATGATCGGCATCTCATAGAAGTAGCTGAGACAGTTAAGACGGCCGGGGCTTACATCATGAATATTATGCCCCTTATTCCTCTTGGGCACTTTGCCCATCTACAGGCTCCAACATCAAGAGAATTAAAACAGGTGCGGGCTCAGTGTGAGACTATCATCAGACAATGGTATCTTTGCAAACAGTGCCGGGCGGATGCTGTCGGAGTACCTGGAGAAGAAGTAGGAAGCCAGTTGCAACAAAAGGCCTGCCCATTTACCTATACGACAGCCTGCACGGCCTGCAGGCATTAAAAAAACTTTAAAAAGGAGGGGAAAATGGCAGTACCAGAATATAAATTGCCAGAAGAATTTAAACTAAAGTGTGATCGGGTTATTCCTGAACGCTACAAGCACATGGTTCTTACCAACAGACAAAGGCCCAATATCCCGGCCTGCAATATCAAGACCGTGCCAGGAGATATGACCGAGCGGGGTTGCGCCTTTGCTGGGTGTCGTGGCGTTGTAGGTGGCCCTATAGGAGATTGTATTCAGGTAGTACATGCTCCAGCCGGTTGTGCTTGGTATCAATGGGGCACAAGGCGGAATCTTTCCAAGATATATGCCTGGGCCGGACCAGGCAAACTTTGCAACGATTCCCATAATCGTCGTCGGGCTATTACCACTGATTTGCAGGAGCGGGATGTAGTATTTGGTGGCATGGAAAAATTAAAAAAGGCCTGCCTTGAGGCCTGGCGTCTGATTCCAGGAGCAGCGGGCATTCTTATTTTTACAACCTGCACCAGTGGTCTCATTGGTGATGACTGCAAGGCAGTTGCCAAGGAGGTAGAAAAAGAGCTGGAGAAAAAAGAAGGACGCCCTATTCCTGTATTTGTCTTTGATTCTCCAGGTCTATGTAGAGTAAGTCAATCCACAGGTCACCATCACTTTAATGTTCAGTTTTATGAGCAGATGGTGGAATGGAGGAAGGAACATCCTGAGTTTTGTATGAAGGAAGAAGAAAAAACACCTTATGATGTTGCTATTATTGGGGATTTTAATATGGATTGGGATTTGGCCTATATCAAACCATTGTTTGAAAAAATAGGTTGCCGGGTCGTAGCGGTTTTTACTGGTGGAGAGCGGCTATATAACCTCTTAAAGATTCCTGATGTCAAACTTAATATCCTGCACTGCCAGCGTTCTTGCACCTACATTTCAGACCTAATCAAAAAGGGCTATGAAATACCTTATATTAATGTAAGTTTTTTTGGCATTGAACAAACGGCTAAGGCTTTAAGAGATACGGCCAAGTTTTTTGGTTCTAAAGAAATGATGGAAAAAGCAGAACAGGTCATTGAAGAGGAAATAAAGGCCATTACACCAGCACTTAATTTTTACCGGGAAAAATTGAGAGGTAAAAAGATAGGGCTTTATGTCGGTGGGCCAAGGGTATGGCACTGGCAAAAAGTGATGCAGGAATTGGGAATGAAGGTAGTGTTTGGCATGTGCACCTTTGCTCACGAAGATGACTATGAAAAGATTAATAAAAGAGCAGAGGATGGCGTTTTTCTTGTAGATAACCCTAACGAATTTGAAATTGAAGAATGTCTGGAAAAATTTAAGCCAGATTTGTTTCTCACCGGGTTAAAGGAAAAGTACTTGGCCAGAAAGCTTGGTGTGCCTACAGTGAACTCCCATTCTTACGAAAAGGGCCCTTATGCATGCTTCCGTGGTTTTATTAATTTTGCCCGGGACATTTACCAGGGCATTTATGCCCCCGTATGGAAGTTCGTTAAAGACAAAGATTTTGCATAGGAGGTAAAAAATGTCAGAACTTAAACCAATTAATGGTAACTTAAAGTTAAACGGCAGGCTTACTATAGAACAACTAAATGCCCTGCCAGAGGTGCCAATAGAAGGCATTACATACGAGCAGATTTACATAGAAAAAGAACCTATCTGTCCAGAATATATCCCACCAGATGAAAGTATCATTCCATCTTCTAAACGGTCAGTTGTGATTGATCCAGGTCGTATCTGTATGCCCTTTGGGGCAATGTGGGCAAGTGTGGGAGTACATAAATGCATTCCCTTTGTACAGGGGGCCCAAGGGTGCACGACCTATCCCCGTTATACCTTTAGTCGAATCTTTAGAGAACCAGTTTCTATCGCCACAGCCTCATTTCATGAAGATGCCGCAGTATTCGGGGGTAGAAGAAACTTTCTTCAGGGTATTCGCAATCTTGTTTATCGTTACCATCCTGAAGTAATTGCCGTCGTTACTGTTTGCTCATCTGAAATTATTGGTGATGACATAGAAGGATTTTTAAACGAGGCATGGGAGATGTTAGAAGAGGAATTTGGGCCTGAAATTCGGGACCAACTCAAGGTAGTAATTATTCATACTCCGAGCTTCGCTGGTTCTCATGTAAATGGCTATGATGAGGCAGCCAAGGCCTTTGTAAAGACTCTGGCTAAGCGCAGAAGTCCTAACAACAAGGTTAACATCATTCCTGGCATGATTACTCCTGGTGATATTAGAGAAATCAAGCACATCTTAAAGCTGATGCATATAGACTATATCATGCTTTTTGACATCTCTGAAACTCTTGACTGTCCCTTGCGCCTACCACAGAAGATGCCTTATTATCCCAAAGGCGGAACAAGGATAGAAGAAATCATAGATACTGCCAATTCGCTGGCCACCTTTGCCCTGTGTCCTGATGAAGGTAGGGGCGCCGCCAACTATCTGGCCAAGCGTTATGAGGTGCCAGGCATCTTAGGGCCTTTACCCTTGGGAGTGCATAATACTGATAAATTTGTAAAAACCTTAAGCGAAATTACAGGGCAACCCATTTCAGAAGAAATCAAAGATGAAAGGGGTATCCTCATAGACGCCATGGCCGATACCTTTCATTACACCATGGGAAGAAGAGTAGCTATCTGTGGGGATCCTGATATTGCCGCAGCGGCTACCAGATTTTGTTGTGAATTAGGCATGGAACCTGTGGCTGTTTTTAGCGGCACCCAAAGCGCAACCTTCGCTCAAGAAGTCTGGGCTGCCTGTGAAGAATATGGCTATAAGCCGGTGATATTTAATGGTGGAGATATGTTTGAATGGGAAGATGTAGTGAAGAAGGAAAAGGTCGATTTGATTCTGGGTAACTCCAAGTGTGTAAATATTTCTAAAGAGGCAAATGTGCCCTTGGTAAGAATTGGCTTTCCTGTCTATGACCGAGTAGGTTATCAGCGCCGTGCCTATGTGGGTTATCGTGGAGGTGAATTTCTGCTTTCCCTGATTGTAAATACCATCCTTGATGCTAAATTCCCTGATGATAGGGTGCACCAATAAAAAAATAAAAGAGGAATTTTAGCAAATGAAGGTGGCAAAGGCAGTAAAAAGAGACAAATGGAGATGTGGAGGTTGCTGTAGTCTTAAAGCAGCCAATGTGTGGAAAAAAACAAAAGAGTTGTGGGACGACATTCGCTGCCAGCGACCTTCTGCCCCAGGGAAAATTACTCAACGCAGTTGCGTCTTTTATGGGGCCAGATGGATACTGGCCCCGTTAAAAGATGCCATTCACCTAGTACATGGTCCGGTAGGTTGTGCCCAGTATGGCAGCACGGTTAGGGGACAAAGCTACCGCATCTTTTCTACGGCCCTAGAAGAAAGAGACATCATCTTTGGGGGAATTAATAAGCTTATAAAAAGTCTTTTTGAGGTAAGGCAACTTAAACCAGAAGCCAAGTATATTTTTGTTTATCTTACCTGTACTCCTTCTTTAATCGGAGATGACGCCTATTGGGTCTGCAAACACATGGGTAAACACCTAGGTTGTCCAGTTATCATGGTAGACTCTCCTGGTTTTAAGGGTGAAAGTCAGGCCAAAGGCCACAAAATTGCCTATGATTGTCTATTTAAGGAGTTAATTGGCAAGAAAGAAAGGGAAGTTGGTCCCTATGATATCAACATCATAGGCGATTACAACATAAATAGCGAATCACAGGTGCTTAAATCACTTTTAAAAAGAATGGGCATTCATGTGCATTGCGTTTTTACAGGTGATGCTCCTTACGAAAAAATCATTTCTGCCCATAAAGTAAGGCTTAACCTTCTCATTTGCCAGAATAGTGGTCAAAGCCTAGCTAAAGCGATGGAAAGAAAATATGGTATCCCCTGTTTAAAGGTTTCTTTTTTTGGCTTAAGTCAGACAATAGAAGGTCTTAAAAAGATTGGAGAATTCTTTGGACTTAAAAAAGAGGCTGAAAGGGTAATTGCTGAAGAATATCAAGCCATCAAGCCCAAACTAGATTGGCTCTTGCCTAAACTTAAAGGCAAAAAGGCAGCTCTTTTTTTTGGAGCGGCCAGAATGGCTATCTTGCTTAGGGCATTAGATGATTTAGGGATGAAGGTCGTCTTTACTGGATCTCAATTTGGCAATAAAGACACCTACAAAGAAGCTTGGCAATATGCCAAAACAGGCACCTATATTATTGACGATGCCTCAGAACATGATCTGGAACATCTTTTGAAGGAATTGAGGCCTGATGTCTTTATGGGAGGCATTAAGGAAAACTTCCTTTCCCATAAGTTAGGCATTGGTTTTTGCAATTTCCCTCAACCCAAAGTTCGTGGTCCTTATGTAGGATTTAAGGGCTTTATCAACTTTGCCTATAGTCTTTATCAGGCCATTTATGCCCCTGTATGGCAATTCGTTAAGTTTTGAATAAGTTCTAAAAAGGAGGAGCAACAATGTTAAAATTTCTTTTATCGTTAGGGTTTATTGTTTTCTTTACGGGCATGGTATGGGCATCTGAGTATGTCCTTGTCTTTGCCGGGGCAGGAATGCGGGTGCCGTTAAATGAAATTGGGAAACAGTTTGAGGCAAAATATGGCATAAAGGTAGTTTATGATTATGAAGGTAGTGGGCGATTGGGCAATAAGATACTGGCCGGGCAAAGACCAGATACCTTTATTCCCGGTTCAGAAAAGTGGGCCAGAACTCTTCAAAAAAAAGGCTATATAAAGAAATATGCTCCTATTGCCTACCACATACCTGTAATAATTACTCCCTTAGATAGCGTTAAAGTAAATAGCCTCCAAGATTTTATGAAAAAAGATGTGCGTCTGGTGCTAGGAGATGCCAAGGCGTGTGCCATTGGACGAGTAGGCAATCGCATATTCAAAAAAGCAGGTTTAGATGAAACAAAAATGCATGTAGTGGCAAGAGGGGTAACGGTGAAACAACTTGTGCACTGGATTGAAGGCAAAAATGCCGATGCCAGTATTGTTTGGCATGCCGACGCCGTAGAATCAGGAAGGGTAAGGATTATCCCTATTCCAAAAGAAGTTAATTGTATTGCCCAAATTCCTGTATGCACGATGAAGCAGCCTTACCATCCAAAACTGGCCGCAAAGTATATTGATTACCTTTTAACCGAAGGCAAGGTCATATTTAAAAAATACGGATTTAAAATCGCAGAATAAGAAAGGAGGAAACAATGAGATTTCTTACTTGTTTTTTAAGTGGGTTATTGGTTTTTCTAGGGCTTGGGGCTGAAGTAATGGCATCGTACCTACCTTCTGCCCAGTTAAAAAATATACAACTGGGTGATGCCTTTTTAGACATTGGTGGTAATTTACGTTTGCGTTATGAATATCAGAACAATTACAATATAAAAAAATACACCAATACTAAAGACAACTATTTGCTTGAAAGATTTCGGCTTAATATTGGCCTAAAAACCCAAAAAGGACTCAAGA
>JALWFG010000009.1 GCA_027038965.1 Candidatus Desulfofervidaceae bacterium
CCAGCCAAACTGGACGTTGGGATATCGATTGGAAAAGCTATTATAAAGGCGCCTGTAATTTTGCCTAAGCCTTTTTTCTGAAAATACAAATTGAGGACTACCGTACATTTCTACCAATTTATCAATAAACACTCCGTCTATAGCCTGCCGAATGTGGCTTAAATAGCCCCTGCCAAATTTATTCATAAACCCCATTTGGAGCTTTTTTATAACTGGTTTTTCGTAATTTTTTTTAACCATTCTAGCGCTCTCCTTTGGTAATAATATTCTGGAATACAGACATGTCTGTAACTATATCGTAGGTGTAGCGCACATAAAGCTTTCCTGCTGGATAATCCCTAGGACTTTTTAAGGGCAAACCAAAGGCCGTCTTTACCATAGTGGCAGGCAAATTAACCCCTACCCCAGTGGCAAAGTAAACCCAAGCGGGAAAACGAGGATTAATCTCTATCAGATAGACATCATCTGCCGAAACAATACACTCCAATTCAAAGGCCCCTTTCCAATTAAACTTTTGCACAAACTTCTTGGCCGCCTTTAAAAGAACATCGTTTTTAACAGTCACCCCTGTCCATATCTTCCCCAAACTTGTAATCCATAGCTTTTTTATGGCCACAAGCCCCAGGTCATTTCCCAATCCATCCCCTACTCCAATAACATTCATCTCTTCCCCAGTCACTACCTGTTGGACAACCACTGGATATCCCCATTCAGCGACAATCTGACGGAAATATCCAACTGCTTCCTGATAGGTATAGGCTCGGTAGGCCTTATAAAATACCCCCTTAACCATTACTGGCAATCCAATCTCTTCAATGGCCTTCATCAAATCTTGATAAGAGGCAATTGTTTTAGTTTTAGGCATCTTAAGACCAATTTTTTTAGCTACCTGTGGTAATTTTGTCTTTCCCCGCAAGTCAAATTGTTCCTTGGTTGGCAAAAAGGTCTTAATCCCCTGAGATTCTAAAAGAGGGGCCGCTTTAATATAAAGGGGCATTTCAGCATCTAAGGTAGGAATTATCATATCCAAACCGACTTTATCCTTTAAATAGATTAAACGTCCAATATACTCTTCTTCGGAACTGGAAGGATAAGGCAAAACAAAGGCCTTATCCACCAGCCAATCCATATATATCCCTGGTTCCATAGCATCATAGGCCAACCCGATGGCCTCTATCTTCAAATCTTTGTCTTCTTTCAAACTCCTAATGACCCCAACACCAGGGCCTGGATTATCCACGGCATTGATTCCTGAAACTCCTATGCAAAGTCTTTCCATTCTCTAAAGCCCCTTAAATTAACCTATAAGAACGCAACTGTTCCATAAAATCCATCAGATCCCGACTGGCACTCTCTTTATCTATCCCATACTCCTCGGTTAGCAGGTCCACAATCTCCTTTTCTTCCCTCCCTTCTTTAAGGGCCTCCAAAATAAAAAGACCCGTCCCATTTGTGGTAAAACTGTTTCCTGTGACAGGATCAAAGATAAAACCCTCTTCACTAATGGCCAATTGCTTCAATCTTTCCATAACACTCCTCGGCGATTTAAAGTAATACCTTGGCTATTTTAAATAGAATACAGTAAAAATCAACACATTAAGATTGAATTTGGTTAATTAGGCATAAGAATCAAAAATAATACATTACTCAACAGCCCAAAGATACCTGCAAAATAAAAGATGGCAGATATTCCTATAGTGTCCATAACAAAGCCCAATACGATAGGGGAAAGCATCATACCTACACTCATAGCCATATTAAAAATGCTCATAGAAGCAGCCATTCCGGTTTCTTTTCCTACCACTACTATAATCGCAGCCGCAGCGGGCATAGCAACCGCACCACCTATTCCCATAAGCGCACCTACTACCAAAAGTTGAGAAAAATTATTACAAAAAGGGAAAAGCATTAAGGAGATAGAAGCCACCAACGAACCCAAAAATACGAGGTAAAATCTGTTATATCTATCCGCCAAAACTCCAAAAAGTCTTTGAAAAAGGCCCGTGATAAAGATAATAACAGAAATTAGCAAACCTATCTGAGCGGGTAATATAGAAAATTTGGCTGCCAAAATTGGCAAAAAGGTCATAATCCCGCCTCTACCTATGGCATTGGCCATCCGAAACACAAAAAGGGCCCTAATAATTTTATTTTTTAAAATTTGTCTCAAAGAAATATTTTTCTTTTTTATCTGATGGTGAGTTTTTATTTCAGGTAAGAACAAAAGGGTGATAAAAAAGGCCATAAGGCTTAAAAGAGACATGGTAAAAAAGGCCATTTTAAGGCCAAATTTATCGTTTAAGAGCCCTCCCAGAAAAGGCCCTGTCCCCATACCTAAAAAAAGGGCAAGGGTAAAGGTTGCCATAGTTCTTCCCTCTTCTCCCTTTTTGGCAATATCCCCAATATGGGCCATAGCAATAGGAAGCACCATGGCCGAAGCAAAACCGTGAAATAAACGAATACAAACAAGTTGAGACACGCTTTGGGCAAAGGGATAAAATAAAGAAACTAGGGCATAAAGAAACAGGCCAGTTATAATAAAGGGCTTTCTTCCATTTTTATCAGAAAATTTCCCAATGATGGGCATAAAAACAATTCTAGATAAGGAAAACCCTGAAAATATAATTCCTAAGCTCACACCTGTAGCCCCAAGGCTTTGGGCATAAATGGGCATCAGAGGAACAATAATGCCCAATCCAATCATAGTAACCAAAATGGCAATAAAAAGGATATTAAAGATTCTTTGATTCATGTTTTCCCAAGTTAATGGAAAGCACTTATTTGTCAAGAGAAAGACAATGCACCGCCAGGGTACAGGACAGGGCTAAATTGACACATTTTGGTGTTAGGTGTAGATAACGGTTGAAACAATTGTCCTGCACCCCTAGGGGTGCAGGACAACTATTTTTTAAACAGCCTCTATTTATTCTTGACAAGTTGTATTCTTATGTGTAGTAAATGGCCATGGAGGAAAGAGCAAGCTGGGCAAGCAAAATCGGCATGATTTTAGCCACGGCCGGGGCTGCGGTAGGGCTTGGTAACCTCCTTCGTTTCCCAGTACAAGCCAGCCAACATGGAGGCGGGGCCTTTATGATTCCTTATTTCTTCTTTCTCTTGATTATGGGAATCCCCCTCATGTGGCTTGAATGGACCATTGGCCGAATGGGAGGCAAATATGGTCATGGCACTACCCCTGGGATATTTAGCCTTCTCTGGAAACATCCCTTATCTCGTTACTTAGGTGTTTTAGGACTTGTCATTCCCCTTATTTTGGCAATGTATTACCTCTATGTATGTTCCTGGACATTGGCCTTTGCCCTATTTTCTTTAAAGGGTTCTTATTACGGCTTAAATGACTTAAAATCCATGGCCTCGTTTTTACATAGTTATCAAGGAATAGGAAATGGTTATTTCACCTCCATTCTGCCTGCTTATTTGTTTTTCCTGGTTACCCTGGCAACCAATTTCTTGATCATGTATCGCGGTCTGGCTAAGGGGATAGAACGCCTCTCTAAATTGGCCATGCCAGCCCTTTTTTTGATTGCCATTTTGCTTATGGTTCGGGCCCTTACCTTAGGGACCCCTGATCCAACTCACCCAGAAAGGAATGCCTTAAATGGCTTGGGTTTTTTGTGGAATCCCCACTTTTCAGAGCTCAGAAATGCCAGCACCTGGCTAGCCGCTGCAGGCCAGATATTCTTTACCTTAAGCTTAGGATTAGGGACCATTCAGTGTTATGCCAGTTATTTGCGCGAAAACGATGATGTTGTCCTCTCAGGCCTTACGGTAACGTCTTTAAACGAAACGGCTGAAGTAATTTTTGGAGGTTCCATTGCTATTCCGGCTGCAGTAGCCTTTTTTGGAATTAATGCCATTTCCAAGGGAGGGGCCTTTGATCTGGCCTTTCTTTCCACCCCCTTGGTGCTTGCCCATATACCGCTTGGTCGGTTGTGGGGATTCCTCTGGTTTTTACTCCTCTTTTTTGCAGGGCTTACTTCTTCGGTGTCTATTATTCAACCCTTTGTCTCCTTTCTTATAGATGAGCTTAAGGTCCCCTGGAAGAGGGCGGTAATTATCACGGCCTTTATCGTTTTTATTCCGGCTCATTTAATCGTCTTTTGGCTTAAATACGGCTTCCTGGATGAACTTGATTTTTGGATTGGGACCGTAAGCCTACCCCTTTTAGGTACCATTGAAGTTATTCTATTTGCTTGGGTCTATGGGATAGATAAAGGCTTTGAAGAAATGCATAAAGGGGCCCTTTTGAAAGTTCCCAGTTTCTTTAAATCCATCTTAAAATATGTCACCCCTGCCTGCCTAATCGGGCTCTTCATTATTTGGATGGGACAGGATGGAATCAACATCTTTTTGATGAAAGGTGTGCCTGAAGCCGCAAGGCCATACCGCTGGGTGGCCCGAGGGCTTATCGGTTCGGCATTTATCTTCTGTTCTTGGCTTGTAAACAGGGCTTGGAGGAAGGCCAATGAAACCTAGTGGGTGGTTTTTTATGATTATAGCCTGGAGCGGAATCTTATTCTTGGACGTCTACTGTTTTTGGCAAATGTTCAAAAAAGGGAATAAACATGGTTAAAGAAGTCCTAATTGCCTTTTCGGCCCACCGCTTAGAGGCCATTCCCTTTTATCAAAAGGCATTCAACCAAGCCGATATCATCATCTTAGAAGATGCACCTCATCCCTTATTCCCCTCTTTGCTCCTAGATCAAATTACGCCGGAGTTCTATGTAAAAAGCCTTGATACAGACTTTCCTTTATTTTTAACAAAACAGTATCAACTGTTACAAAAAGTCTATAAATTGAAAAAGAAAGTTACCCAAATAGACCCTTATGTAGAAAAATTGCTTCAGATGTATCAATTCCTGGAAGAAGGTAAGACACCCCAAGAAATAAGAGAGAATCCCTCTTTTAAAGAAGTTTATGCCTGTGAGCATGAAGCCAGCGGGAAATTGTTGGAGTTTTACCAAGCGGCAATGGAAAATGACTTTGAAAAGGCAATCCAAACTGTTTGTGCCTTTGCTAAGGCAGATGCTCAAAGAATTTCTTTAAGAGATAAATTGAGGGCCCAAGCCATCGCCCATTATTTAAGAGAAAAAAACGGCCAGGTATTTATAGAAGCCGGCTATATCCACCTCTTTCTTGCCAAATATCTCCAAAGACTCATGCCCCAAGGATTGAGGGTTCGGACCACATTTTTGTTGGCTAGGCCTGCCTGTGAAATATCAAAGAAAATTTTGGGGAAGACTCTACCTCATCCCTTTGTCCCTGGTGACCTGTTGACTTTTTGGTATCTTGCCCAGAGGGCCCCTTCTAGTGGCAAAAAAAGGCTTTGGGCAGCTCGGACCTTAATTTATAACAAACTTCTTGTCACTGAAGAATTGAAGCCTACAGAAAATGTCCCCTTCCCTCATCTCGTAGAAGAATTCAAAATCAAGGCCCTTTTAAGCCAGCTTTCCTATGAAGATTGTGCCAAACTTTATGAAGTTATAAAATTTTTACCCAGACAAAAGGCCTGGGAATGGACCCAAAAGACCATAGGTGTTTCTTTTAAGAGCTAAGGCAAAAATCCTCAGAGCTTGAAGCGGTTGAAAAATTGTCAGGAGTTTGGTTTAACCCCCAGTTATTGATTTTATTTAGAGTTAGAGATAGGGTAAATAAAATTTTTGCAAGAGTGGATAATAGAGGAAGCGGTAAATCAAAGGTGGTAAACATATGTCCACTTAAAAGGGGGGCATTATATGAAAAAACTTCCCATAGGTATTCAGACATTTAGTGAGATAATACAAGAAAATTACTACTATGTGGATAAAACAGAGTTTGCATACAAACTTATCACAAAAGGTAAGTATTATTTCTTATCCCGTCCCAGACGATTTGGCAAATCCCTCTTTCTGGACACACTGGCAGAGATATTTTCAGGCCATAAGACACTATTTAAAGGCCTGTATGTTTATGACAGGTATGACTTCACACCTCATCCAATTATAACGATATCGTTTGGTAGTGGAGATTATTCAACTTCTATAGAACGAATAGAAAGGAAGATAGGCTGGATACTTGAAAGAAATCAGAATGAGCTAAAGATACAATGCGAAAAGACTCAAAACGAGGAATGTTTTGCAGAGCTTATAGAAAAGGCCTACCGCAAATACAATCAGCGAGTAGTTATTCTTATAGATGAATATGATAAACCCATTCTTGATAACATTACGAACAAAGAGGTAGCAACAGAGGCAAGAAATATACTGAAGAACTTTTACAGTATTATTAAAGACCACGATAGATATATCAGGTTTGTCTTTATTACAGGAGTATCAAAGTTTTCAAAACTAAACCTGTTTAGCGGTTTGAATAATTTAGAGGATATTACCATAAATAAGGAATATGCTGAGATATGCGGCTATACTCATGATGACCTACTGACTGTCTTTAAAGACAGACTAGAGGGTGTCAACTTGAACCTGGTCAAGAAGTGGTATAATGGCTATAGCTATTTCGGCAAACCTCTTTATAATCCCTTTGATATACTTTTGTTTCTCTCAGCCGGTCATGACTTCAGAAATTACTGGTGGCAGACAGGCAATCCTTCATTTCTTATAGAAAAGCTCAAGGAAGAAAACTATTACATTCCAGAGCTTGAGAATGCCTTAATCTCAGAAGAGACACTGGAAACCTTTGATGTGGAATACATAGACCTGAGGGCACTTCTCTGGCAGACAGGATATTTGACAATCAAAGAGAGACTAACAGATGATACAGGGAGTAACCTATACAGACTCTCTGTCCCCAACCTTGAGGTTCAGTTTTCCCTAAACAGGCTATTTATAGACTACCTCACAAACCAGAGGATAGAAAAGACAAGGTATGAGCTTAATATAAAGAATGCCTTGAAGGAAAATAACTTTGACTCATTCATAAATTACCTGAAGACCATCTTTGCAACCATCCCATATCAAAACTATGCCAACAATATTATATCCAAGTATGAGGGATACTATAGCAGCGTCATTTTTGTCTATCTTATGGCACTGGGTTATGATCTTATACCCGAAGATATAACAAATAAAGGGAGGATAGATTTAACCTTAAAGATGAAGGACAAAATTCTCATCATAGAGTTTAAAGTTGATGGACAGAAAGAGAAACCCATAAAGCAAATTAAACAAAGGAAATATTATGAAAAATACTTGCAGGAGAATAAAGAGATCTATCTACTTGGAATAATATTTGATTCCGAAGAAAGGAACATAAGAAAGTGGGAAATAGAAAGAGTGAATGGGTGAAAATGTCCTGCCCCCTAGGGGTGCAGGACAGAGTACTCCCTTGCTGATGATATATATACCTTAATTCTCCTCCAGACAAAGTGAGTAAATCATCTTAAAAGGCGGCTTTTAAGAAAAGGTCTTTCATTTTTTTGGAAAGTTCTATAACCAAATTTGGTTCAAAAGCAGCCTTGCCATTCCTAGGGACATGCGATAGAATGGGCTGCAATTCTTGAGGATTGAAGCTATGGTCTATAAAAATATCCTTTCCTTAATTGGAAATACGCCTATTGTTGAGCTTTCAAAGCTTAATCCCAACCCTAGGGTAACTATTCTGGCCAAGTTGGAAATGTTTAACCCCGGCGGCTCTATCAAGGACCGAGTCGCCTTGGCCATGATTGAAGGAGCTGAAAAAGCAGGCCTGCTTGACAGGGGCAAAATTATCATTGAAGCCACGAGCGGCAATACAGGAATTGGGCTGTCCATGGTCGCAGCAGTTAAAGGCTATAGAATTGTTTTGGCCATGCCTGAATCCGTCAGTCTTGAAAGAAGGCGCATCTTACGTGCTTATGGGGCTGATTTACTTCTTACCCCTGCCCATCTTGGAACAGATGGAGCCATAGAAAAGGCCTATCAGTTGGCTAGAGAAAATCCTGACAAATATTACCTAACCGATCAGTTCAATAATCCCTTCAACTGGCAAGCACATTATTATGGGACTGCCCCTGAAATATGGGAACAAACAGGCGGCAAGGTAGACATGGTGGTTGCGGGTCTAGGGACCACAGGGACTGCTATGGGAATCTCACGTCGCCTTAAGGAGTATAACCCAAAGATAAAAATGGTTGGAGTAGAACCATATCCCCAGGAAAGAATTCAAGGACTTAAGAATCTTAAAGAGTCTTATGTTCCTGGAATTTATGACAAAAATTTATTGGATGAAAAAATAAATGTCCGCCTAGAAGATGCCATCAAAACCGCTAGAAAGCTCGCGAAAGAAGAAGGTATCCTAGTAGGAATGAGCTCTGGAGCGGCTATGTATGCCGCTATCCAGAAGGCCAAAGAATTAAAGTCAGGAATTATTGTTGTTATCTTTCCTGATGGGGGCGAGAGGTATTTAAGCACCTCCCTCTTTGTAGAAAAACCCGCTTTAACCATAAGGCTTTACAATACCTTAAGTCGAAAAAAGGAGTTTTTGCAACCCTTAAAACCCGGAGAGATAAGCCTTTACTCCTGTGGTCCAACGGTTCATGATGTGCCTCATCTCGGGGTTTGGAGGCGGTTGATTGTTTCTGATTTGTTAAAAAGGTACCTTGAATTTAAGGGGCTTAAAGTCAAGCATGTCATAAATATTACAGATATTGATGATAAAACCATTGCCAAGGCCATCAAAGAAAATAAGCCTCTCAAGGAAATCACCCAGTTTTATACTCAAGTGTTTCTGAAAACGGTTGAGATCCTTGGAATAAAGCCTGCCGATTATTACCCTTTGGCAAGCGAACATGTCCCTGAAATGCTAAAGATTGCCGAACATCTTCTTCAAAAGGGGTACGCCTATGAAAAACATCACTCCATTTATTTTGATATCACCCGATTTAAAGAATATGGCAAACTTTCCCATATCAATTTGGAAAAGATTAAGGTAGGATTGACGGTTGACCTAGACAGTTACGAAAAGGAAAATCCAAGAGATTTCACCCTTTTAAAGCGGTGTACTCTTCAGGAACTAAAGGCAGGAATATATTACGACACTCATTGGGGAAAGGTTCGGCCTGGTTGGCATATTGAATGCGTGGCCATGGCCATGAAATATCTAGGCGAAATAATAGATATCCACACTAGTGGAAAGGATCTGATCTTTCCTCACAACGAGAATGAAGTTGCCATTGCTGAAGCCTTTACAGGAAAAATCTTTTCCAGATATTGGATCCATAGTGAACTCGTCTTTGTAGATGGGAAAAAAATGTCTCGGTCCTCTGGCAATTATGTTACCATAGAGAATCTCCTGGCCAAGGGATACAGCCCTCAGGAAATTCGTTATTTTTTCATAGTCACTCATTATCGCAAGCCCCTTCAGTTTTCCTTTAATGCCTTGAATGCTGCCAGGCTTGGCCTCCAAAAACTCCAAAGTTTTATCTTCGCGCTTTTAGCCCTGCCACCCGGCCCCTCATATAAAGGACTTGATAAAGAAATAACTACTCTAGAACAAGGGTTCACAAAGGCCATGGATAATGACTTAAATGTCTCTAGTGCCATGGCAGCCCTTTTTGACTTTGTGAGAAAGATGGATCCTGTAGTAAAGAATAAGGGCATAAGCGAGATGGATAAAGAAAACATTTTGAAGACCCTGAAGAAGATAAATGAAGTTTTAAATATCTTTGTCTTTGAGCTCCCGGAGATAGATTCAAAAATTAAGTCCCTTATAGATGAAAGGAATAAGGCTAGAACAAACAGGGATTGGGAAAAGGCAGATAGAATCAGAAAGGAAATCGCCCAAAAGGGTCTTGTGTTGATAGATACCCCACGAGGCACCTTTTGGTGCAAGAAAGGTGCTTGACGTCATCAAGTGAAGTCGGTATAAATCATTGCCGGGGATGCTGCTCCGGTGGTATTCCCTAATCAAAGCCTCTGCTGAACTCTGAATGGCCTTCTTCCGCTTTTCAGCAGAGGCTTTTTAGGAGACGAAGATGACTCAAGATGAAGAAAAAATCTTGAAGGTAGTAAAGGAAATCGTAATCAAGTTTATAGAAATGGGAAGAATTTCTCCCACCGGCTTCCCTGATTGTTTTAAGAGCGTTTATAATACCGTCAAAGAAACCGTAGAAGGAAAATCAGACCAGGATTAATGTATCGTTTAAGGCCAGAAAATATAGGAGTCATTCTTGTAAGGCCTGCCATTGCTGGAAATATCGGGGCTGTCGCTAGGGCCATAAAAAACTTTGGGTTCAAACACCTCATTCTAGTAGCACCTCAAGCCTCTCCTACCCATCCTGAGGCCATTGCTCGTGCCTCTGGGGCAGATGATATCCTCAGAGAGGCCGCTATATATGACGATTTAGAATCTGCTGCCTCCAATTTCCACTATCTAGTGGGAACTACGGCCAAAAAAAGATATAAACAAACTCGGTACTTCCCTAGAGAAATCGCCCCTTTATTAACGGCCATCTCCCAGCAAAACAAGATTGCCTTGATTTTTGGTCCGGAGAGAACAGGCCTGACCAACACAGAAACCATTCATTGCCATACTTTAATCACCATCCCCACAGCCCCTATCCACCCTTCGTTGAATCTTTCTCATGCGGTGGCTGTAGTCCTTTATGAATTATTTACTCAAGTCTCTCAAGGTATTTCCTGGTGTATGCCCCCCTTGGCCTCTACCTCTCAGCTAGAGCAAATGTATGAGCATCTCATGAATTCCTTGGAAAAAATCGGGTTTGTTATTGGTGGACCAAAAGGACATACCTATCGGGTACTCAAAAGACTTTTGGGGAAAATTCCCCTGACAGAGGCCGATGTAAAAATCATCAGAGGAATATGTCATCAAATTGACTGGTTTGCAAATCAAAAATAGTTTTGAAATCTTTTGATAAAAATGTTAGAATGGAGATGAATATGTCGGAAGGAAGTAGACATAAAATCCGAATTGCGGTAATAGATGGGTATGGAGGAGGCATAGGTAGCGTGGTTGTAAAAAGGTTAAAGGATGAATTTGGAGAACATGTAGAAATCATTGCCTTAGGAACAAATGCTATTGCTACCGCCCAAATGATGAAATCAGGGGCCAATAAAGGGGCCACTGGAGAAAATGCCATTGTTTTTAACGCCCCTCAAGTGGACTTTATCATCGGGTCATTAGGGATTATGCTTTCCTATGGAATGATGGGGGAAGTAACGCCCAAAATGACTGAGGCCATTGCGGCCAGTCCAGCTCGGAAGATTCTCTTACCCTTGGCGCAGGAAAATGTGGAAATTGTGGGAATAGGGGAAGAACCATTACCCCATTTGGTAGAAAAAATAGTTAAAAAATATTTAAAGGAGTGGGTAGACAATGTGTGAAGCATCTGCCTATGTGGTCAAAGATGGGGAAGAGGAACTTTTTTTAGAATCTGTAGATGTTATTGAGCCCCAAGGGGATAAGCTACGTTTGGTAAATATCTTTGGCGAGCAAAAAATAGTTAAGGCCAAGATAAAACGCATGTCTCTGGTAAATCATAAGATTCTTTTAGAAATAGAGGAGGGGTAATCATGGCCAAGATTTTGGTAGTGGATGATGAAGAACATATCAGGATGCTCTATGAAGAGGAGCTGAAAGAAGAAGGCTATGAAGTAGCTACTGCGGCTTCAGGTAAAAATATTTTGGAATTGATAGAAAAGGAAAAACCCGATTTAATTATTTTGGATATTAAAATGACTGATTGCAATGGGTTAGATGTGCTTCAGCAGATTCGGAACAATTATTATAACTTACCTGTTATTCTCTCTACCGCATATGAAACTTATAAAAGTGATATTAAATCCATGGCCGCAGATGCCTATGTAGTTAAATCCTTTGATTTGACAGAGCTTAAAAATAAAATCAAGCAGTGTTTAGAAGCAAGGGTCTCGGCTAGCAAAAGGTAATGGGGTGTATTCGAGAAATTTTGGAAGAAAGGGAACGCAAGACCCTCTCTCCACACGCCACCCTGAGTTCTCAATCTCGAGGTCGGTTAAGAGCAGAAGTTGAGTGTCCTCTTCGCACCGCCTTTCAAAGGGACAGAGACCGGATTATTCATTCTAAGGCCTTTCGGCGTCTCAAACACAAAACTCAAGTTTTTTTGTCTCCTACTGGGGATCACTATCGAACCCGCCTTACTCATACCCTAGAAGTAGCCCAAATCGCAAGGACAATTGCCAGAGCCCTTTTCCTCAATGAAGACCTTACTGAAGCCATTGCTCTAGGGCATGATTTGGGACACACACCATTTGGACATGCTGGAGAAGAGGTATTGAATGAAATTGTTCCAGGGGGTTTTTCACATAGTGAACAGAGTTTAAGGGTAGTAGACATTTTAGAAAAAAATGGGCGGGGGCTAAACCTCACCTATGAAGTCAGGGATGGCATTGTCAAACACTCTAAGGGAAGAGGGGAAATTATTCCCACTCTACCGGAAAATAAGGCCATCACTCTAGAAGGACAAATTGTTCGAGTTTCTGACATTATAGCCTATGTGAGCCATGATTTAGAGGATGCCATTCGGGCGGGAATTATTAAAGAAGGCGACATTCCAGACATTTGTCATAAAGTCCTAGGACATTCCCATGCCCGCCGTATTAATAGTATGGTTTCTAGCGTGGTTACCGAAACTCAAAATAAGGATGGAACGCTGAGCATTGGAGACGATGTTTTAGAGGCGATGCTTCACCTACGCAATTTTTTGTTTGAAAGGGTCTATTTTAATCCCGTAGTTAAACAAGATTTTGAAAAGGCCAAACGGGTCATAGCAGACTTATATCACAAACTTTTGGAAGACAAATCACTATTTTTCAAACTCAGTGGTCAAAGGAAATTTAAAGAAGGCAAAGAACGGGCAGTCTGCGATTTCATCGCGGGAATGACTGACCGTTATGCCTTAGATTTGTACAAACGTATTTTTTTGCCCAAGCCGTGGATAATTTTCTAATTATATCTTTTCAATCTCTCGACTTGGTTTAAAAGTTACAGTTGCATAGGCAGGTACCTGGATTATCTCTCCTGTGGCTGGATGTTTCACCCGCTTGGGTTTGCGAAGCACAGGCTGCCACTTTCCAAAACGGACAATCTTTACATGCTCTCCCTTTTGAAGGGTTTCTTTGATAATCTGGAGAGCCTCATTAATCACATCCTTTATCAACAGTTTTGGTAGGCCTGTCGTTTTGTGAACGTGTTCTATAATATCCCTTTTGGTCACCTTCATCACCTCACCTTGATTTGGAATTTTTTGACTATTTTATTCACAATATTCCTATGGATTTTTTCTACCTCTTTATCTTTTAAGGTCCGGTCAGGAGCACGATAAATAAATCTGTATGTAAGACTTCTTGTCCCTTCAGGAACTTCGTTACCTTGATAAACATCAATAACTTCCAATTCTTCTAAAAATGGCACCTTTAGAGAAGAAACAAAGTCCTTGATGGCCTGAGCCGTGCACCTCAACGGCACAATAAAAGAGGCATCTCTAAAGGTAAATGGGAACTTGGGCAAGGATTCAAACTGCCTTTGTTTGGGAATACACCTCAAAAGCTCAGTTATGTCAAGCTCAAACACATAAGCAGGACTTTTTAGGTCCCAATGGGCTTGAACCTCAGCCTGAAGCTCACCCACATAACCAATCTTTAAATTGCCCTGAAGAATATAGGCTGCCTTGGTAGGATTTAAATAAGGAATATCATTGCAAGGAACACAGGAAAAATTCCTTATACCAATCAGTCTAAATAATCCTTCTAAATGTCCTTTAACATCAAAAAAATCGGCTGCACCCAGGGGATTGAAGTGCCAAGATGGATCGTAATGATATCCACTCAAAATCCCCCCTATTTTATACCTTTCTTCAGGCAACTCTTCCCCTCTATCTAAAAATACCTTCCCTAATTCAAACAGTCGCAAGTGATTTATTTGCTGATGCTGATTATAAACACAGGCATCCAAAAGACCGGGAATAAGGGAAGAACGCATCACTGAGCGGTCGGCAGTTAGAGGATTGAGCAATCTTACTACCCTTCTCATCTCATGACCCTGAGGCAGAAGGAGTTTATCAAGGCTTTTAGGATCAATAAAGGCATACGTAATGATTTCATGCCACCCAAGTCCTACCATAAAGTCTTTAATTTGTTCCCGCCATTTTTGGTGGGAAGGCACTTGTTTACCCTTTAAAGGTACCAAGGGGAAGGAAGGTTCAATTTTATCATATCCGTAAATTCGGGCAATCTCTTCAATAAAATCAATTTCTCTTTCTAGGTCATGCCTATAACTGGGAGGAGTTACTTCTAAGGTATCTTCCCTTTCTCTGATTTCTATCTGAAGGTTGGAAAGGATACCTTTAACTACTTCTTTCTCAAGTTTAACGCCTAGGATTTGGTTAATTCTAGGCAGACGTAAGGCAATCTTCTTGGGACAATACGGTCGGGGATAATTATCAATCATCCCTGATACTACCTTCCCTTGAGCCAGGGTTTGGATAAGATGAGTAGCCCTTTGGACGGCATTATATGTTCCCTCAGGATCCACCTCCCTTTCAAACCGATAAGAAGACTCGGTAGAAATTCCGAGTCGTTTGGCGGTTTTGCGAATGGTAATGGGATTAAAATAGGCGCTTTCTAGAAAGACATCCTTTGTCTGAGGAGTAATCTCGGATTCATATCCCCCCATGATACCTGCCAAGGCAATGGGAGTCTTAGCATCACAAATCAGCAAGTCATCTTGAGAAAGTTTATGCCTTTTCCCATCTAAAGTGCAAATCTCCTCTCCTTGCCTAGCTAATCTTACAATCACATGTTTTTGAGCAATTTTCTCGGCATCAAAGGCGTGTAAGGGTTGACCATATTCAAGCATCACATAATTGGTAATATCCACGACATTATTTATAGGGCGTAGCCCTGACAAAAGCAACCTTGCTTGCATCCACCAAGGTGAAGGGACAATGGTTATATCCTTAATAAGACGGCCAATATACCGATAACAATGATCAGGAGCCTCTATAGCAACCTTGAATTCCTGTTTAATGTCTCCATCAATCTCAGAAATTTCAACTTGGGGTAAGCGAATTCCTCCTCCAGTTAGGGCGGCTACTTCTCTAGCAATGCCCAAAATGCTCAGACAATCACCTCTATTTGGGGTAATAGAAACCTCAAGCACAACGTCATCAAGCCCCAATGCCTTGTTTAAGGGCATTCCCAGAGGGAGCTCAGAAGATAGACTCCAAATTCCACTATGGTCCTCGCCCAACCCTAACTCCTTTTGAGAACAAAGCATGCCCGGAGATTCAATCTCTCTTATCCTGGCCTTTTTCACCTTAATCCCTGAGGGCAGCTCACATCCCTCTAAGGCCAGGGGAACAAACATACCTTCTTTTATATTTGGGGCACCGCAAACCACCTTAATCTCGCTTTGCCCCAGAGAAACTCGGCAAATCCGGAGCTTATCTGCATTAGGATGGGGGGCTATTTCCTTTATTTGACCTATAAACACATCCTTCAGATAAGAGAAGGGGGTAAGGATTTCCTCTACCTCAAGCCCAACCATTGTCAATCTTTCAGCCAATTCTTGAACAGAATACGAAAAATCAACAAAGTCCTTTAACCATCTAATCGGTACTCGCATTTTTGCCTCTAAAACTGCTTTAAAAAACGCAAATGATTTTCAAAGAAAAGACGAATGTCATTGATCCCATACTTAAGCATGGCAATCCGTTCCACCCCCAGCCCAAAGGCAAAGCCTGTCCACCTCTCTGGATCATAACCTACCTTCTCAAACACCGCCGGGTCTACCATACCACAACCTAGGATTTCCAACCAACCAGTTCCTTTGCAAACTCGGCATCCTTTGCCACCACAAATGATGCAAGAGATATCCATTTCAGCACTAGGCTCTGTAAATGGAAAAAAGCTAGGGCGGAACCGCACTCCAATATCCTTGTCGAAAATGGCCTCCATAAAGGCCGTAAGCACCCCTTTAAGATGGGCAAAAGAGATATCCTTATCTACCAATAAACCCTCTACCTGATGAAACATAGGAGTATGGCTTACATCGGCATCACAGCGATATACTGCCCCAGGAGCAATAACCCTTATTGGAGGGGGCTGTTTTTCCATAATGCGGCTCTGAATGGAAGAAGTGTGGGTTCGCAAGACAACCTTGGGAGAGATATAAAAGGTATCTTGCATATCTCTGGCAGGATGATGGGGTGGAATGTTGAGGGCCTCAAAGTTATAGTAATCTAGTTCCACATCTGGACCTTCAGCAATCTCAAAACCCATGTGGAGAAATACATCACAAATTTCCCTTAAAGTCTGGGTAATAGGATGCCATGTGCCACCAAAATAGGCTCGCCTGCCAGGCAACGTAATGTCTATTACAGCTAAATTCTCATTTTGCTCTAGTTGCTTTAGTTCTTGAATTTTTAGTTCAAGCTGCCGTTTAAGATGTTCTTTTATTTCATTGGCCGTTTTGCCCACAATAGGACGTTCTTCTGAAGGAATATTTTTTAGCTCCCTTAAGAAAGCAGTTAATCTCCCCTTACGTCCCAGATATTTGACCTTTACCCCTTCTAGGTCCCCTTGGGAGGAACTAGCCTTTATGGCAGCAATTGCCTCTTGCTCAATCTTTTTAAGTTTCTTTATGACATCTTCCATGGTCTTAAGGCTATGCAGAAACTACCTTTTCCTTTGCCAAAGCAACTAGCTTGTTAAAGCCCTGTGGGTCTTGGATGGCCATCTCTGCCAACATTTTCCGATTAATTTCTACTCCTGCCAATTTCAACCCATGCATAAATTTGCTATAGCTCAAACCATTCTCTCTGGCAGCGGCGTTAATCCGTAAAATCCAAAGCTGACGAAAGTCCCTTTTTCTAGCCTTTCTATCGCGATAGGCATAATTAAGGGCACGAAAAACGGTTTCTCTGGCCCGAGCATACCACCTGCCCCGAGCTCCCCAATAACCTTTAGCCAACTTTAAAATCTTTTTATGGCGTCTTCTTCTCTTAGTTCCTGTTTTCACTCTTGGCATTTTTCCACCTCACTAAAAAGAATTTGGGATCAAGCGTTTGACACGTTTCATATCTTCCCGAGCTACCAAGGCAAACACACGTAAGCGACGTTTACGTTTAGGGTCTTTTTTGCTTAATAGATGGCTATGCCAGCCTTTACCTCGTCTTACTTTGCCACTTCCTGTAACCTTAAATCTTTTAGCTGCGCTCCGATTAGTCTTTATTTTGGGCATCTCATACTCCTTATTTGAAACTTAGTTTTTGTTCGTTTTAATCACAGACAAAGGGGAACTCTGGTTTTTTAAATCATTCTCTTTTATCCTTTGCCTTATTGCCTTTAAATGACCATTTATTTCTTTTTTTATCTCCCTCAATTGCTTTATGTCTTTGCAAAATGGTTCATCTGGATATTTTTTGCATATATCTACTCTATCTTTTCTCATTTTGGCCAAAACCCTACTCAACTGCCATTTCTTCTCTTTAATTGCCTTGCAATCTGGATCTGTCTTATGCGTCAAGCAATACACCCTTATTGCCCTTTTTATCCCTTTAGCCATTTTTGCCTCTGCCTTTATAGTTCCAAACAACACCGCTATACAAACAAACACGCCCACTATCAGTATAGCCCTTTTCATCCCCTTCCTCCTTTTATGACTTTGGTGCTAAAAACATTACCATATGCCTTCCTTCCATTTGAGGGGCCCTGTCCACCTTGGCAATATCCTTTAACTCCTCCACAATCCTGTCTAAAATGGCCCTCCCTAAGTCTTTATGAACCACCTCTCTGCCCCGAAACCAAATCATTACCTTTACCCTAGCCTTATCTTCACTCAGAAAACGTTTTATATGCTTTAGTTTAAATTGAAAGTCATGTTCTTCTATTTTGGGCCGTAACTTTATTTCCTTTACTTGAACCTGAGCCTGCTTTTTCTTGGCCTGCTGAAGTTTCTTCTTCTGCTCATACTTGTATTTGCCATAATCCATAATCCGACACACAGGCGGATTAGCATTAGGCGCCACTTCTACCAAATCAAGCCCCTCTTCTTCTGCCCTACGCAAAGCCTCATCGATGCTCACCACCCCGATCTGACTTCCATCCGAGCCTATTAATCTTACCTGTCTGGCCCTTATTTGCCGATTGACTCTTACTTTATTTTTACTAATGGATGTTCCCTCCTTTTGTTCTTGGAATTTGGGCCTCTTTTTGCAGCATTTCTATAAATTCGTCAAGGGACATATTACCCAAATTCTCTCCTGTCCTCTTCCGAGGAGTAACTGTCTGCGTTGCTACCTCTTTATCCCCAATTACTAACATAAATGGAATCTTTTGCAATTGGGCTTCACGAATTTTATAACCTAATTTTTCATTTCTAAAGTCTGCCTCCACCCTAAAATCAAGGGCTTGCAGCCTTTTGAAAACTTGCGAGGCATAATTTACGCTTCTATCCGTAATACTCAACACCTTCACTTGAACTGGAGCCAGCCAGGTTGGAAAGGCACCTGCAAAATGCTCGGTGAGGACACCAATAAATCTCTCCAAGGCCCCCAAAATTACCCGATGCAACATGGCAGGGCGTTTCTTCTCTCCATTTTTATCTACATAACTTAGGTCAAATCTCTGCGGTAAGGCAAAGTCACATTGAATAGTAGCACATTGCCATTTGCGCCCTAAGGCATCTTTCAATTTGATGTCAATTTTGGGGCCATAAAAGGCACCTTCTCCTTCACAAACATCATATTGAAGCCCCTTACTTTCCATCGCTTGAATTAAGGCGTTTGTAGCGTGCTCCCATATTTCGTCAGAGCCGATGGATTTTTCTGGTCGAGTGCTTAATTCCATTTCAAAATCAAATCCAAAGATATTGAGCACCTCTTCTACAAAATCTATCACCGCCCGGATTTCATCAAGGAGTTGATCAGGACGACAAAAGATATGGGCATCATCTTGGGTAAATTGCCTCACCCGTAACATGCCATGAAGCACACCAGATTTTTCATGACGACATACTGTACCTAGCTCAAAATATCTTAAAGGTAAATCTCGATAGCTCCTGATTTTAGACTTATAAATCAAAATGTGGGCCAAACAATTCATCGGCTTAATGCCATAAAGTTGATCATCTATCTTGGTAAAATACATATTTTCTTTGTAATAGTCCATGTGGCCTGACCTTTTCCATAACTCGGCCTTTAAAAGCTGAGGTCCTTTAACCATCTGGTAACCACGCTTGAGGTGTTCTCTTATTTCAAATTCCTCCAAAATATGCCTTAAAATGGCCCCTTTAGGTAGATAAACCGGAAAACCGGCCCCAATCTCCTCAAATTGGGTAAAGAGCTCTAATTCCCTCCCTAGGCGCCGATGATCCCTCTTTTTGGCCTCTTCAATAAAGGCCAGATATTTCTTTAAGTCCTTCTTGTTAAAAAAGGCAGTACCATAAATTCGTTGAAGCATAGGGTTTTTCTCGTCCCCCTTCCAGTAAGCGCCGGCTACTGAAAGGAGCTTAAAGGCCTTAAGACGCCCTGTATGTTCTATATGAGGACCCCGACATAGATCAATAAACTCCCCATTTTGATAGATGGAAACCACATCCTCAGGAATTTCATTTAGTATTTCTAGCTTATATGTTTCTCCTAAAGAGGAAAATAGCCTTTTGGCCTCTTCCTTGGACATTTCTTTTCGGACAAATGGCTGCTTCTCGCTTACAATACGTTCCATTTCCTTTTCGATCTTTGCCAAATCATCCGACGTAAACCCAGGGGGATAGTCAAAGTCGTAATAAAACCCGTTTTCAATCGCCGGGCCAATGGTTACCTTGGCCTCAGGAAACAGGCGCTTTACGGCAGTTGCCATAATATGGGCGGCACTATGTCGCAAAATCTCCAATCCTAAAGGGGAGTCTTCAGTAATGGCTTCTATCTCACTATTTTGATTGAGGTTAAAGCTCAAATCCACTGCCTTTCCATTTACCTTAGCGGCTATTAGCTTGGTATCATCATAGCCTCCAAGTCTAACTAAGGCCTCTTTAACAGTAATCCCCTTTGGGAAACGAGACTTTGCATCACCCAACTGAATTTCAATTTCTTCTGACATTTTCTCCCCATAAAAAAATGGTAGGCACGGGCGGGATCGAACCGCCGACTTCTACCGCGTCAAGGTAGCGCTCTCCCACTGAGCTACGTGCCTACACCAGCATTTAAATTACCAATTCTTTCACTCCGTGTCAAGAATGTTTGATCCTTCAATCCCTTCTACGCCAACATAGAGGCAGATAGAAAATAACAAAAAAAATTGAAAAAGTCCAGATGAAAGAGCAAATAAAAAAACTTTAAATATCATAAGTATACCCGAAACCGTTTGGAAACCTTCCAGAGCAGCCAGGACCCAAAACTTTTATTTCCGGTGTTGACACCTATATTAAATCTCTGCTAATACCTTTAAGCAACCATTTTTTGGTAAGGAGGAAGTATGGAAAATTTCAAAATTGCGGTTTTGGCAGGAGATGGGATTGGACCTGAAATTATGAAACAGGCCCTAAAGGTTTTAAAGGTCATAGAACAAAAGAAGAAGGCTAGCTTTGAGTTGAAGGAAGGGCTTATTGGAGGATGCGCCATTGATAAATTTGGAATTCCCTTCCCTGAAGAAACACAGCAATTAGTCCTGAAGGCTGATGCCGTGCTTTTGGGCGCCGTGGGTGGCCCTAAATGGGACAACCTTGAATTCAGCATCAGACCAGAAAGGGCCCTTCTGGGACTGAGAAAGTTGCTTCAAGCATTTGCCAATTTAAGACCTGCCAAACTTTATGAACCCCTTATTGAGGCCTCTTCCTTAAAACCAGAGGTTGTCTCTGGGGTAGATATCATGGTGGTAAGAGAGCTTACAAGTGGCATCTACTTTGGCGAACCAAGGGGTATCATAGAGGAAGAAGGAGAACGAGTAGGGATTAACACCCTAAAATATCGAGAACATGAAATCAAACGCATTGCTAAAGTGGCCTTTGACACGGCTAGAAAACGGCATAAAAGGGTATGCAGTGTAGATAAGGCCAATGTTTTGGAAGCCACAGTGCTTTGGAGAGAGGTAGTCACCGAGGTCCACAAAGATTATCCTGATATAGAGCTTTCTCACATGTATGTAGACAACGCAGCCATGCAGATTATCCGCTGGCCCAAACAATTTGACGTAATGGTTACTACCAATATCTTTGGCGACATCCTAAGCGATGCTTGTGCTATGCTGACAGGGTCATTAGGAATGCTTCCTTCTGCTAGCATAGGAGGCAAAATTGGCCTTTATGAGCCTATCCATGGCTCGGCTCCAGATATTGCTGGCCAGGATATTGCCAATCCCATCGCAACCATCAATTCGGTGGGAATGATGTTTACCCACAGTTTTAACATGCCTGAAATTGAAGTTGCCATAGACAAGGCCGTTCAAATGGTTTTGGAACAGGGCTATCGCACCAAGGATATTTGGGAAAAGGGAAAGACCTTAGTAGGAACTGAAAAAATGGGCGATTTGATCGCTGAAGCCCTTGAAACGTGCCTCTAAAGAGGGGGCAATTCTAAGACAAATAGCGGCCAAGAATACTCCAGCTATCACATCCGCTAAATAGTGATAATGACAGTAAATGGTGGAAATAATTAAAAGGGCGGTCAAGACACCATAGATGACTGCCCATTTTGGTCCCAAAATTTGGGCATAATAAGTACACATAATGCTAATTTGGGTATGACCGCTAGGAAAGGCGTCGGTTTTGTTCTTTTCTACCGCATCCAAAAAAGAGGCAATATGTTTGGCTAAATGGGTGCCCTTATAGATTCCATCTGGGGGATCTAGGTAAAAACGAGGTCCTAAGGCAGGGAAAAACAGATAGCCAATATAGGACGCATAAAATCCCAAAATGATTCCAAAGGCAACGGTAGCAAGCCTTTTGTCTCTTTTCAAGAAGAGCATGATGGCTAATATTGGAGGCATAAAATAATAACTGGTATAAGCCAGTTGTAATATCTCTGTTAGCAAGGGGTTGGCGTATTGCTTTAATAAAAGACACGGATATTGACCACAAAACGCCTTATCTAGGGAGGCAAGAGTAGCATCCCAAAAGTGGGGATTAATATAGATGATAAGTTTGCCAAGGCTTTCAAATACGATTGGGATGAGGATAAAAGGATAAAAAAGGTGGATAAAGGTTAGTCTTTTCCGAAAATCAAAAGGGAAAAAGGAAGCCAAAATGACAAAAAAAATCAATCCTATATAGGTCGCTATTAAGGAATTATCCTGGGGCAATTTGGGCTTAAAAACAAGGCTTAAAAAAAGCAAAAATGAGACAAAAACAAGGTTTAAAATATCATAGGGAAGAAGATTAATTCTGTTTAAAAAATGCCTCCACATCCTTCAAATCCTTTGTTATTTGGCAATCTGGCAAATTTTCTAGAAATTTCCTTCCATATCCTTTAGCTTCAACCCTAGGATCCAAAATGGCCAAAATTCCTCTATCATTCTGATGGCGTATTAATCTCCCTAATCCTTGCTTCAGGGCTAAGATGGCCTGAGGCAGTTGATAATGCCAAAAGGCACTCTTGCCCTGCCTTTCTAACACCTCTGCCTTGGCTTTGACAAGAGGATCTTCAGGCACTGAAAAGGGAAGACGGTCAATAATCACACAACTCAAGGCTTCTCCAGGGACATCTATGCCCTCCCAAAAGCTGGCTGTGGCAAAGAGCACAGAGTGAATGTCTGTTTTAAACATGTTTAAAAGATGTGGAGCCGAGTGTTCTCCTTGGATGAACATTTGATAAGGCAAGTGCGGCTTCACCAATTGGTATGTCTCCTGCATGGCCTTAATACTGGTAAAAAGGACAAGGGCCCTGCCTTGAGAGGCCTTTAAAATTTTGATGATCTCTTGGGATGCTTTGGGGATAAACTCCTTAGTGTTAGGGTCAGGCATCCTGGGAGGAAGATATAACAAAGTTTGGTGCTGGTAATTAAAAGGGGAACCAAGGACAACGCCTGATGTCTCTGGGGGCAAGCCAAGCCTTGATTTAAAAAAGGCAAAATTGTCTCCAGCATTTAAAGTAGCCGAGGTGAAAATAAGACACTTTACCTTCGGATAAAGGATTTCTTGCAGGATTAAATCGGCCCGAATAGGAGAACAACCCATGCTTACGCTTTTCTGTCTTTTTTCTACCCAATAGACATAGTCCTCATCACTCATTTGGGAAACAAACTTCAAATCAGACACGATTTCTGAGAGACGCATCTCAAGGTTTTCTCTAATCTCGCTGTCCATCTTGTCTTTGCGAATAAAGGTAAGAAGCCTTTCAAGAGACTGGAAAAGGGAAGATAAATTTTGCTCTAACAACCTCGGTTCTAAAACATCTCTTAAGCTTACTCTTCCCCTTACCCTGCCAAGCACTTCTTTAAAAAAATGACGGGATTTTTCTTCTACATCCTTGAGGCATTTATTAACCTCTGGAGTTAGATAGGTGAAACTTGACTTAGTATCTCGCAAAAACTCCTTAATTCTGGCATTGCTTACTTGAAGCCCAAAATAAGAACTCACAACCTCCTCTAACTGATGGGCCTCGTCAAAGCATACTCCTTCATAAGGGGGGATAACCCAGCCATGGCCCCGTTTTTTCAAGGCCAAATCGGCCATGAAGAGGTGATGATTAACAAGGATTAGAGATGCCTTTTTGGCCCAAGTCTTCATCATTGTGATAAAACAATCATTCCAAAACGGACACTTTTGTCCCAAACACTGTTCAGTGGTAGCAGTCAGGTCGGACCACCCAGGCCAATCAGGCGGAAGTTCCAGCTCGGAGATATCCCCTGTTTGAGTCTTTTCAAGCCAACGGGCGATTTGTTCATATTCCGATGTCTGCATAATTCTGCCTTGACCCCTTCTATGCCACCGAAAGAGACAAAGATAATTGCGCCGACCTTTAAGATAGGCTACAGAAGGAGTTTGCCCCAAAATTTTTGCCAACAAGGGAATATCTTTATGGAAAAGCTGGTCTTGAAGGCTTTTTGTGCCAGTAGAAATGACGATCTTTTTCCCACTCAAAATGGACGGGATCAAGTACGCAAAGGTCTTGCCAGTTCCAGTGCCTGCTTCCACAACAAGAAATTGTCTTTTTTCTATGGCTTCGGCTACCCTCTGGGCCATTTCAAGTTGGGATGGCCGCCATTCGTAATGAGGTAGCCTTTGAGCCAAAAGCCCCTTAGGGCCAAAGATATGATAAATGGATTCCTTAAGCCCCACTTCTTTTTACCATTTCGGCTGCCATTTTAATGGCCGCCAGGAGACTAGATTCATCTGCAATTCCCTTACCGGCAATATCGTAGGCCGTACCGTGATCTACAGAAGTTCGCACAATAGGAAGTCCCATCGTTACATTTACTCCGTCCCGAAAATGAAGCAATTTAAAGGGGATTAAGCCTTGATCGTGATACATACATATCACTACGTCATAGTGTCCTTCTTTGGCCCAATAAAATATGGTATCTGGGGGGAAGGGACCTTTGACCTGATAGCCCTCCCTCTGGGCCTGCTCCACTGCTGGGCCAATGGTTTCTATTTCTTCTCTGCCCATCAATCCATTTTCGCCTCCGTGGGGGTTAAGCCCAGCTACCGCGATTTTTGGGGGAAAAATCCCTAATTTTTGTTCAAAAAAACGATGTGTCAGACGAATTAAATCAAGGATTTTTCCCTTATTTATCAAGCCTGGCACATCCTTCAGGGCTACATGAATAGTAACAAGGGCTACCTTAAGGTTTTCTCCGGCCAGTAGCATGGCATAATGTTTGGTTTGGGTCAGCTCGGCCAGAAGGCCAGTATGTCCACTAAAAGGGATGCCCGCCTTGTTAATCACGGCCTTGTTCACAGGACAGGTTACGATACCTGCAATTTTGCCCTCAAGGGCCAGGCAAGTGGCCTTTTTAATGTAATCATAAGCCGCCTTACCCACCGCGGCTGTGGGTTGAGCATAGTTGAGATCTGAGTTTTGCAAATCAGAGACAGCCATTAGGGAAATGATTCCAGGATGAAGTTCGGTCTGGAATTCCCAGGCCGGGGGAACGATGGAAACCTCTTTCTTTAAAACCCTGGCTGCCTTTAACAAGGCCCCCTTGTCTCCAATCACTACTGGTTGACATATTTCATAAATTTCAGGGTGGCCAAGGGCCTTAAGTGTGATTTCAGGGCCTACACCACAAACATCCCCCAAGGTAATGCCTAAAATAGGTTTAGGGGCCATTGCAAAGCTCCTTTGTTTTCTTATCTAAACCTTATGCTATATAACAGCTCCATTAAACACTTTCTTCAACGCTCATGTCAATATCTCTCTGGCCAGATTTTATTGTTCTGCTTCAGTTGGCTTGGCCAAGGAGCTTAAGTGGTTAAGTAATTGAGTAAGTGGGATTAAAAGGACTGAAGTGCAACGCCGCGCTAAATTAAAACTTAAGTAATATTAAACAAAGACCCCCTGCCAATTGACAGAGGGTCTATAATTTCTCTAGAAGCTATAGAAAGTGGAAAAGGTAATTCTGTTACCTTGCCTTACGGTATCCCGCATGGTGTTCATGTGGATGTATTCAAAAATGAATTTAATGCCAGGAGTCACTTGATACTGGATATTTCCAAACCATTGCATATTTTGTTTAAACCGCCTTTTGTAAAAATCGTAATCTCCACTTTGGCCCCAATCAAATTTTTTTAAATCAGAAGTTGTGTTGTGGTCTATTCCAAAGCCACCTGCTAAGGCAAGTTTCTTAATAGGGGTCTTATACAATAGACTTATAAAGCCGCCTTGGGACCTAATTTCATCCCCAGTAAAGGGATTGTAATCCATATCATATCTTAACCAATGTCCTCCAATTCCCTGTCCAACCCAGGCCTCACCCTTGATTTCTACAGGATTCTTTCTCAACCGATATTCAAATACGGCCAGCCATTTGTGAAGCCTTAGGTCTGGCGTAGAATTAAAGGTAACATCACTCCCACTTTGGGTAGCAGATTTTGCCTTTTCAGTCATATAGCCACCGCCAATTGCAATAAGACTTCCTTTGTCAAAAAAAGGCAGATTATAGGCAATCCGTCCCAAAATCCATGGCCAGGACCAACGGTTGTCTTCAGGAGAGGTCCGGCGGTGTCTCATTAACGAAAACAAGAATTCAAAATCGCTAAGCCGTTGTCTTAAAGTAACCTGAGGAATGCGCCACCAGAGGTTACCACCCGCCGTTAAGATACCAAATTCAGACATATGCGGATTCTGCTGGGCCACAGGCACCCAATCTTGCCCTATCCTGAGATCGGTCTTGGTTTCCTTATTATTGAGATCAACATATGCCAGTCTGATCCTAGGGGCAATATTGTTTCCAAAGGTACCCCCATAAAAGTCCATTTCAAACCTTCCTAGACCTACCCAATTACCCGAGGTGTGTCTGACCTTAAAACCAAACCGGGTATCTCTAGGATTAAAATCAATTGAATCCACCTTGTAGTCGGGTTTATCTGAAATCACCCCAATAAAATCATTGTAAGCATCAAAGGCTACGGTATCGTAGTGGAGGTCAATCTTAACCCGACCATAAAGTTCCATATCGTATTTTGACCACACTCTGCCTTGAACAAGGGTCTTTCCTGTTCCCTCTGCCATGCTAGACCAAGTAAGACTCCCTATCAAAATCAACACCATCACCCCAATCCAACACCATTTCTTTCCCATAACTCCCTCCTCAATTTGTTTTAGTAGCCTTTTATCTTTTTGTTTGACAAAAATCCAGTCCCAGAGTGACAGACGGACATAATGAAAGTCTAATGGTTCAAAAACAGGGGTAAAAGGAAATCAAATCGGTATGTCGAAACAAAACCAATCTCAAGACTTTTCGTGTAATTCTCTAAGCAAGGCCTCTATTTCCGTTTTAGGAATCTCAAGGGGTAAAGTTCTTTTGAGTTTTTCTTCAACGCTTAACCAGTCTTTGAGCTTTATTTTTTCAATCATATCTGAATAGACTAATGCCTCAAGAATCTTTTGGCGTTCTGGTTGAGAAGAAATATGCCTTTTTAGAACATCTCGGATTTTACCCAAGATTTGGAGGAAGAGAGCGTATTCTTCACCAAACATTTTTTCCATCTCTTGGCGTAGCCTTCTGGCCAAGGCAGGGCTTTTACCACTAGTGGAAATGGTTATGATAAGGTCTCCTTTAGTTACTAAAGAAGGCACGATAAAATTGCATTTTTCAGGTTGATCTACAATATTGCATAAAATACCCTTCTCATTTGCTTCTTGACTCAGCCTCAGATTTAATTCTTCATCATCTGTGGCCCCAATTAACAAAAAAGTACCTTTTAAATACTCGGTTTTATATTCACTTCCTAAATAGGCAATCTTTCCCTGGGAGACCATATTTTTCAATTCCTCAACTAATGTTTGAGCCACTACAAAGACCCGGGCCTGACACTCCAACAAACGCCTTATCTTCCTCAGGGCCACCCGGCCTCCTCCTACCACAAGACACCTTTTATCCTTCAAATCTACCAAAACAGGGTAATAGCGCATTATTTTTTCTCCCTAACCACATAAATGGTTTTTTTTTGGGTTTCGTGATAGGCACGAATGATTAATTCTGCTAGCAAACCTAGGCTAATAAACTGAACCCCTATAAAGAGCAAAAGCACCCCTAACAGCAAAAGCGGCCTTTGGGAAAGTTGGACTTGATAAAAAATCTTCATAAAGGAAAGATATAAACAAATCATCAATCCCACAAAGCTTGAAAGCAGACCAGGAAGACCGAAGAAATGTAAGGGTTTAGTAGAATAGTTTAACAGAAATTTGACTGTAATCAAATCTAAAATCACCCTAAAGGTCCGAGAAAGCCCGTATTTTGTCTGGCCATATTTCCGAGGATGATGTCTGACAGGAATTTCGGTAATACGCGCTCCTACAAGGGCAGCCAAGGCAGGAATAAAACGATGCATTTCACCATAGAGATGGAGATTTTTAACTACCCACTTGCGATAGGCCTTCAGAGAACAGCCATAATCGTGGATTTTGACCCCAGTAATTTTGCCAATAAGCCAATTGGCAATCCGAGAAGGGATCTTCCGTTTCAAAGTGGCATCCTGCCTGTTTTTACGCCAACCACTTACAAGGTCGTATCCCTCATCTATTTTTTTAAGAAATAGGGGGATATCAGCAGGATCGTTTTGAAGGTCTGCATCCATAGCCAAGACAACTTCACCTTCGGCCTCAGCAAATCCAGCCGCCATCGCAGCCGTCTGCCCAAAATTGCGGGTAAAACGAATTAATCTCAAGTGGCTATCATTTTCTCTCAATTCACAAAGCACCTGCCAGCTTTTGTCTGTGCTACCATCATCTACAAAAATAATCTCATACTCTTTGCCCAAGGGGGAAAGGACCTGATGTAACTTTTGATAAAGCAACGGCAAATTTTGTTCCTCATTATAAACAGGAATAATCACTGAAATATCCATGTCGGCATTTCTAGCAAGACATCAAAAAATTGTCAATGAACAAGCTCAAAAAAACAAAACCCTTGTCAACCCTTCCTGATTTGGGTAAAATTTTTATAGGTGTTTCCAAATACCGCCTGCTGGGGAGTGGAATACCTTAAATGGCGGCTAATAAATACCCCAGCCCAGATGGTATTTGTCTGGCCATTCAGGGACCAATGTTAAAAACCGAGCGGGGATTCACCCTATTGGAGTTGATGATTGTTGTGGTCATTTTAGGCATTTTAGCCACTTTTTTAATGCCTAAGATTATGCAAAAACCTGATGAGGCTAGGATAGTAAAGGCAAAAAGTGATATTAAGGCCATAGAATTGGCCCTTAAGATGTATAAACTTGATAACGGCATGTATCCCACCACAGAGCAAGGATTAAAGGCACTTATAGAAAAACCAGAAATTCCCCCTATTCCCCAACACTGGAAGGAAGGAGGTTATCTGGATACAGGTAGCATTCCTAAAGATCCATGGGGCCATCCCTATATCTATCGTAGTCCTGGTGATAATGGTCGTGATTATGAGATTATCTGCCTGGGGGCAGATGGAAAAGAGGGGGGAACAGGGGTCAATGCCGACATTAAAAGCTGGGAGCTGCATTGAAACAGGGATTTACCTTAATTGAAGTCGTTGTTATCATGGCCATTTTAACCGTGGCCCTTGTTGCCTTTGTGCCCAAAATGACCTCTTTTTTTACGGAAAAAGCCAATAATCCCGCCATTGAGTTATTGAATCGCTTGACCCAAAGGGCATTTGAAGAGGCCCGGGAAAGCCATTGTCCCATTGCTATCTGGGGGACAAAGGGGTCAAATCACATCTATTATGCTAATAAACAATACACACTTCCTTACGATGTATTTGATGTCAAGGTAAACAGAAATTATCAAGAAGGGTTGAGGTATTATTTTTTAATCTATCCTTGCGGAATTATGGATCAGGTAAAGGTTACATTTGGCAATGGCAAAACGATTGACTCTCTACCTTTATTGCTCAGGTGGAGATAAAAAAGGATTCAGCCTGTTAGAAGTGCTTATAGCCTTGGCCATCTTTGCCATTTCTGCCTTTGGTATTTATGGCCTTTTAAATGAGTGCATTTATGCCCAGAACTTTGCCCAAAGGCGTTTAGAGCTCGTTCTAGCCTCTACCAACTTAATCTTCCCGGCCATAAATAACCTACCTGAACCCACAGACGGATGGGTATATTTAGAAGACAATCCTGACATAGAGGCGCAGCGGATTAGTAAAGAGAGCACAGGTATGTATGGAATTATTAAAACAGAGTGGGATTTCAAAAAAGGGAAAATAACGATTGGTTATACATTTTATGAGAAATAAAGGGGGTTTTACTCTGCTGGAGGTGCTGGTAGCTGTCGCCATCGCGGCTGTAATCATGGCTGGAGCATATAAAATTTTTTCAAATTTAATCCTTATAAGAGAACACTTCAAAGGTAAAAAAGACAAAATAGAAATCATAGCAAAGATGGTGTTGCTGATGCAGGCAGACATCAGGGGCAAGGTGGGAAAGTTTATAGTTAGAAAGGACGATGAGGGCGTTACTTACCTGGAATTTACAACTACCCATTCTCTGTTTTTTAGTGGGGCTGTGCCGGTCAAGATCAGCTATTTTTTAAAGAAGGATGAAAATAACAGGCAATATCTCTATCGTAAGGAAACAGATGTGGCAAGCGGAATAGACCTTTGTATCCCCCTAACTAACATGGTTCAAGGCATAGGCTACAAATTTTATCTCCATAATCACTGGCAGGACACACCCACCAATCTCATTCAGGTATGTTTTAAGATACGCTCTGAAACATATTGCTTTGCCCAGAGGGGAATTGTTGAATAACAAAGGTATTGTCTTGATCCTGGTGCTTGTTTTGGTGGCCAGTTGTGTGGCCGCCGTAGTGGTTATTACCTCATGGGTCTCAAGAAATTGCGATTGGTCGCAAAGGGTTTATACTGCCAATAAGGCCGGTATTTATATCCATACGGCCTTAAAGGCAGCAGCAAAATTGCTTGAAGAAGACGACAACCACTATGACTCACCAGATGACAACTGGGCAAAGTTACCTCCTCTGCCTATTAAAAATGGAGAAGTTATGGTTCAGATAATTCCTACAAACGCTAAAATTGACTTAAATCTATTTTTTACGCATAATAACAGCTTAAAAAGACGATTAAAAACGGCCATAGCCGACATTCTGGTGACACATGGGGTAGATGAAGAGGTATTAAATTATATGCAAGCATGGGTAGAAAAGGATGTAGATTATGACGAGGCCTATTATTTAAGCCATCTGCCACCGTATTTGCCCAGAAAACAACCTTTTTATTCTTTAAAAGAAATAGACTTTATCAGGGCAATGGCCAATTTTAGCAATCTCTTTCATGACTATTTTACCGTAGATGGTTCGCAGCGGATCAATATCAATTTTGCGTCTAAAGTAGTACTTCAGGCATATCTGCCTGAAATTGAGCCCTCAATAGATGACCTTCTTTCTTATAGGCAAAAACACCCCTTTACAAACATCACTCAATTAAGAAATGTCGCAGGAATTACCGACGACATTTATCTGGCGGTGCAACCATACATCACCACTGAAAGTGATAAATTTGCTGTCAGGATTGTCGTCAATATAGATAAATATGCTTATTGCGCCACGGCCTTAATAAAAAGGCAGGGCAAAAGAACACAAATTTTGAAATATTTTGAAGGGAAAGGCTTTTATGAGTGAGGTTGTGATTGCGGTTCTTCAAAATGGAGCTTGGCAATTTTATAACGAAAAAATAGAGCCTATCAATCCCAAAAGGCTTGATGGTAAAAAGATATATGCCATTTTGCCAGACAACCTCTTTTATTTTTTTCAAACCGAGATCACTGCCAGAAAGCGAATCACCGAAACCGTGCGCGCCTATGCCAAAAACTGTTTCCCTTTAGAAGAAACTGACTTTGTGGGATATGTAAAAACCAAACCTATTCTTGGTTATATATTTAAGAGAGAAATTAATGGGCAGGAACTTATAAAAAAGGCGTCTCTTATTACCACTCCCCTTCTTATTCAATTCGTCTTAAAACACTCCCCTTTTATCTATGCCGCAAATGGCATCGTAGCCATTGTCAATAACGGCCTTCTAAGATACCTCCCTGGTGATGAAGACACGGCCAGGGAGCTTTTAAAAGGCATAGATAGCCCTTATACCCTGATTACCCCGGATATAAAAGACACCATCAAAGGTTTAATTAAGGCCCAAAAGGCCAAAAAGACAAAGCTACTTCACCTCAATGTGATGGATACCCCTTCTATTTCTGTTACCAAAAGCATTACCCTTGGCATTTCTATGTTAATCCTTATTATCTTCTGCCTTACAGGGGGTATCTTAAGATATAAGGTGGCCACCTCAAGGCTTAAAAATCTATCTCAAAGGATTGAAGCCATTTACGAACAGGCATTTAAAGGCAAGTCTTATCCTGATCCCTATGGCATGCTTTTATATAAGGCCAGAAGCTGCTCTTTGCAAAAGGGCATTCCCCCATTAAGATTGCTTTATATTTTAAGCCAGGCCCAAAACGGCCGCCTGAACATTGACCTGATTAGCTACAAAGAGGGCAAATACGAGCTTAAAGGTCAGACAGAGGATTATGATCGCCTTGTGAAATATGTAAATGCCCTTAAAAGATTAAAGGTGAAGGCCAAGATATTAAATACCACCTCCAAGGGTGGCAAACTTAAATTTAGCATTATGTGCAGGTAAAAAGTCAACTACTCCTCCCTGACGGAAGGAGCTTGTAGCTGATGCTACGCTGTGGTAGCACCGCTACATTGGGACGGTTGACGGCGCCCCACTGGGAGGGATATACCGCTCCCAGTCCCGACCTCTCTCTTTTGGAGAGAGGCCAGATAGTTTTTGACTATGTTCCTGCTGGCATTGAGGTCGGCATTGAGGGAATAGCCACATTGATTACAAACAAAGTGAGACTGATCCATTCGGTTAGAACGAGAAATATGTCCGCACTTACTGCATTTTTGAGAGGTGTAACGGGCATCTACATAGACAACCCTTACTCCCTTTGCCTGAGCCTTATACTCTATAAACTGCTGGAGCTGGGCAAAATTCCAACTATGTA
>JALWFG010000010.1 GCA_027038965.1 Candidatus Desulfofervidaceae bacterium
CTTCAGCAAGAATTTGTATAATTTTATCTGGTGGATATTTTGTTGGTTTCATAATAATACCTCCTTTTTCAAAAATTTTACACAAAATTACCCTTTTTGACATTCCAAAAAATGGGGGGCAGGTCAGTTGTGTGCAACCTGTTATAGCCGGCTTAAAAAAGAAGGCAGGTTGCCACCACTTAAGAAAGAAACAGGGGTTCAAAAGAAAAAGCAAGAGACAGAGGCAGAGTGTGTGCTGATAGATTTTAGCCCGGCACCGCATTTGCTTGAGGAGCTCAAGCGCCGGGCTGATGAAGAGATGCGGCCAATGGAAATGCAAATTTTGTGGGAATTGAAGAGGGCAATGTGTATGGAGACACCAAAGGTGGGATGAACGGCATGAAAAGAGACGAGAGATATATAGCCAGGCTTCTGGCAGTGCTTTCAAGGCATGTTGGCAAGGCCAGGGCTATATCTATGGTAGAGCTGTATAGATTTGTTTTTGAGGAAGAGCCAAAGGACAAAATTTCAGGCACAAGGAGACTTCGGCAGCTTATAACAAGGCTTCGGAAAGAAGGTGTGCCAGTTTGCTCCTCTACGGAAACAAACGGAGGTGGGTATTATCTGGCCTCAACAGGAACAGATTTAGAGGTGTATTGCAAGAAGCTCAGAAGGAGGGCTTTAAGGGCACTGGCGATGGAGGCAAAGCTGCGGAATACGACTTTGCCTGAGCTGATCGGACAAATTCAGCTTAATTTAACAAGGGAGGTAGCATAGATGGGAGAGGCAGCCAGGAAGATATATCCAGAGGTTTATAAAACAGCGGATGATTTGTTGGCGGAGTTGAAGAAGGCAAAGGAAGAACACCAAAAATATATGGAGCAGGCAGAAAAGGAAATCAGGCAAGTGAGAGAAAAATGGCTACCTGTATTGGAATCGCTTGAAACTCGCATAAATACCCTTGATAGGAAAATCAAAAGTCTGGCTAAGAAAAATCGCAGTGAGTTTTTTTCCGAGACAGAGCGGGTGGAACTCGCAAATGGGGCACTTTTGTATCACGCCAAGTGGCGGGTGAAACGAGCAAGAGGGGTTTTAGAAAGGCTTGAAGGGCTTGGCATGACTGAGGCGATAAAGGTGAGCAAAAGCGTTAAATGGGATGTGCTTGAAAAGTGGCCGGATGAGAAGCTGTTTGTGGTTGGCACTGAAAGGGTTTTAAAGGAGGATTTTTCCTACGAGTTGTATTAGGCGAAACCTAGCCCCGTGTTGCGGGGCGACGGTCGGCCCTGGGTTGGCTGCCAGGGTCCTGATGAGCCAGGCCGAAATAGAAAAGAAGAAAGGGAGGAAAGATGGCAATGCCAGAGGAAGGCACAAAATGGATTGATAAATTGAGTGGATTTGTTTTTGAGGTAGCCCAGGTAAGACCACCTGATAATCTTTTACTTTACAACATAGCCACGAAAGAAAAAATTTGGGTCAAACTGAGGCCTTTTATAGAGAGATTTGAGTATATGGGGCGATAATTGCTATGTGGCAATTCGAGATAAAGAGCATCAGGGAAGAAATCAAGCAAATGCCTCATTTTTTGACGCTTAAACAGGTAGCAGAATTTTTACAGGTGGATTATTGGACGGTGTATCGGCTTGTGGTAGTAGGCGAAATTGATGCCACAAAAATAGCGGGTGTTTGGCGGATACCGCGGTCGGCCATATTGGAATACTTAGAGAAAAGACATCCGTTTAATTGGAAGGATTAAGGTTACCTATCTTCCCCTTCCCTTTCTCTTTAGCAGATTTTGCATGTAAAACACTGTTTTTTTATATCATCGTGGTTATGAGTTTTGGTAAAGCAATTCAATTTGTGCTTGAGCATGAAGGAGGATATGTTTTTGATCCGCATGACCCAGGGGGCGAAACAAAGTATGGTATAAGCAAGCGGGCATATCCTGATGTGGATATAAAAAATTTAACAGAAGAAGAAGCAATAGAAATTTATAAAAGGGATTATTGGGAGAAAATTCAGGGAGATAGCTTGCCGTATGCTTTAAGCCTAGCTTTGCTTGATACGGCTGTTAACTGCGGTGTTTTTAAGGCTGGTATTTGGTTTCAGATGAGCCTGAATGTTTTGTTTAAAAAGGGTTTAAAACTAGACGGAATAATCGGGCCTAAGACTGTTGCTGCTGCACAGGACTGTGACGAATTAAAAGTGGCTATATATCTGCTTAGTTTGAGGTTAAGACACTATTTAAATTCAGACCCGCGCTATTTAAAAGGCTGGCTGAGTAGGGTTTTAGATTTGGTAAAAGAGTTATTGAAATAATGGAGATAAGGGCACTCGAGCTGATTCTTCAATACGGCACGGCACCGGCGTTGATTTTGTTGTGTGTGCTGATGGTTTTGTTTAGAAAGGATGTAACAAAGCGGATTGATGATCTTGAAGTCACGATTAGGGATACAAGAGAGAAGATCAGTTTTGTTGAGCAGGCGTATGTTAAACGAGAAGATTTTTATAGAGATATTTCGGGCTGGCGTGGGGATGTAAAGATTTTATCTGAAAAAATAGATAAGCTCAGGGAGGAGTTTTTTTATTTGAAGGGGCGTTATGAAGAGTTAAAGGAGAAACGGGATGCGGCGGCTTAGGGCATTACGTGGTTTAATTCTTGATTTCCTTAAAGGTGTATATCCTACGATGGTTCTTGAGCTGGATGTGATTGGTGTGTTTTATCAGGACTACCGTGATAAATATATTAGACAGGCCCTAGCTTACCTTGTGGATAAGGGATATGTGGAGAGGCTTGAGAAACCGCACCCGGTGCATCGGTATGAAAGACAAGTTCTTTATAAGCTGACAGCAAAGGGGGTTGATTTGATGGAGGGGACAATTCGGGATGATGGGGTTCTTCTGGAGGAAAGGTAATGTCAAGACGATCTAAAGTAGATATATACGGGTTGGTCGAGCGGGTGCTTTCCTTATATGAGGATGGGAAGACAATTAAGGAAATTGAGCAGATTTTGCGTGAGGAAGGATATAATATAAGCAGAGAAAGCATCAGGCGCAGGATAAAATCGGCCAAAGAGGTGGCCGAGATATATAAAAAGAGCCTTGATGAAGCCAAAATCTTACTTGAAACCGTCAAAGATAATCCTAATACCGATGTGATTGAGGTAACCAATTCTCTTTTAGCTCACAAACTTTTTGAGTTTGCTAAGAGTGTTGAAGAACTTAATTTTGATGACCCGAAGGCCTTTGTGTTAGCGGTAAGGCAGCTTTCTGAGGCACAGGTGCGGGTGGCAAAGTTAAGGCTTGATTATCAGAAGGGATTTGAGACAGCGAAGCAGGAGATCATTTGTGCTGTCTCAGTAGAGCTTGAAAAGCATCCTGAGCTAAAGGCCCGCCTTATAGAGATTATTCAAGGTGTTGAGGCCCAGAAGTGATTATCAGGGACCTGATTGGGCAAACCGACCCGGAAAAGGAGGCCCGTATCAAACGGGCAACGGCTGATTTCGCCTTTTTTTGCCAGTATTATTTTCCAGATGCCTTCTACCACCCACTAGCGGAATATCAAAAGATCTTGGTTGAGATAATTAACCAGAGTGCAGTTACAGAAGAACATATTAAGAGGCTGAAAAAATTTATTAAGCCTAAACATCATATTTATTTAAGGCCTGTTTCTCATTTAGATGGTCTTCTTGATTTTGAGCCCAGAGATCACGGCAAGACTACTAGAATGAGTCAGTTTTTTCCGCTGTGGTTGGCACTGACCAGGAAGCGTGTTTTTCCGCTTACTATTGGGGTGAGCACAGAGAGAGCAGCGGAGTGGCTGGAAAGCATAAAGTTTGAACTGGAGAATAATGACAGGCTAATAGAGGATTTTGGCGAACAAAAAAGCAAAATATGGAGAAAAAATAAGATTGTGCTTAAAAATGGCAATGCTGTTGCTACACTAGGTAAAGGAGAAGGAATAAGAGGTATAAAGGATAAGACCCGTAGACCAACACACATTATTTGTGATGATTTGCTTAAAGATGATGAGGTAGACAGTAAAACAGCGCGGGACAAATTATATAGATGGTTTAAGCGAGTAGTGATGAATTTAGGCAAAGGTGCCTTAATTGTGATGGTCAATACCATTATGCATCCTGACGATTTACCCAGCAGGCTTTTAAAGACTATCAAGGAAAGCAAAGGTAAAAAATTAAAGAACTGGGTGGCTTTTTTGTTCTCAGCTTTTACTCCGGAAGGTGAGCCACTTTGGCCTGAACGCTGGGATAAAGAAACTCTTCTGCAAAAAAAAGAAGACCTTGATCCTGAAATATGGGCAACGGAGTGGGATAATGAACCTCAGCCTGAGAGCGAGAAAAAGTTTAGAAGGGAATGGTTTAAATTTTTTGAGCTGGAAGATGTTGATTTGAGCAACTTGCGGAAGGTAATGGCAATTGATCCTGCTACGGGGAAAGAGGCAGGGGACTATTCAGCAGTAGTGGTGACAGGGCTAGCGCCCAATGGGCTTATTTATACCCTTGATGCTTGGGGCAAAAAAATTAGTGACCTAGATTTGATAGCTAAAATTATCAGTATGTTTAAAATTTGGAGGCCATCTGTAATTCTCTTTGAGATAAATGTGTTTCAGGAAATATACAAAAATATGCTTTTGCGAGAAGCCATGAGGGAAGGATTGATACTTCCGGTAATAGGTCAGAAACAAACAGGCAATAAGCAGTTTCGCATTTCAAAATTATCTCCACTTGTCGAAGCAGGTATTTTGCGTTTCAGACCAGAGCAGAGCCTTTTATTAGAACAGCTAGAGTTTTTCCCAAAAACGCATGATGATCTTCCAGATGCATTAGAGATGGCGGTCTCTGTTCTCATCAATGAAAAAAGTGGCCCGGTAGAGTATGAAACCGTGGCAAGACGTAGATATAAACGGGGAGGCACTTGGTAATGGCAAAAAACATTATCATATATGACCAGTTTGGCAGGCCAGTAGAAACGCAAGGCCTTCGGCCTGCAAAAAGAAAGCTGGCCGTAGCGTCAATAAGGGATAGGTGGTGGAGTTACCCAAGTTCTGGCTTAACTCCTGAAAAACTAGCCCGGATTTTTAGAGAGGCAGATGAGGGATATGTGCTCAGGCAAGCAGAGCTTTTTGAAGAGGTATTAGAAAAGGATGGGCATATACAGGCTGAGGTTTCAAAAAGAGAAAACGCTTTATTAACGGTGGATTATGAGATTAAGCCTTTTAGCGACGACAAAAGAGACATAGATGTAGCAAATTTTGTCAAGGAGGTAATAGAAAAAGAGATTGATTTTGACGATGTGATAGAGTGTCTTAAAACAGCCGTCCCCAGAGGTTTTGCTAGTGCAGAGATCATGTGGGATGTGAGTGAGGGACAGGCAGTCCCCAAAGAAATCAAATCTGTGGAGCAAAAGAAATTTATCTGGCCCTGGAATGAATATTATCCTAAATTGGTTACAGACGATGAGCCAAATGGTGTTGAAATACCACCTTTTAAGTTTTTATTTCATACGTATTGCCCTGTGACTGGTCATCCCAACCGGGCTCCTATTTTACGGGTTTGCTGCTGGATGTTTTTATTCAAGCACTATTCCATAAAAGACTGGGTGGCGTTTTCAGAAGTCTATGGAATGCCTCTACGGCTTGGCAAGTATGATGTAAACGCTACGGACGAAGATAAAGAGGCCTTAAAGCAGGCCATTCAGCAATTAGGCAGTGATGCAGCCGGGATTATTTCAAAAAGCACAGAGATTGACTTTATAGAAGCGCTCAAGCAAGCCACGGTGGATGTATATGATAGACTGATTAAGCTGGCCAATACAGAGATTTCTAAGGCTGTTTTAGGACAGACTTTGAGTGCAGAGGTAGGCGATAAAGGCAGTTATGCCGCAGCTAAGGTGCATAATGAAGTTCGGCTTGATCTTTTGTCAGCAGACGCAACAGCACTAGCAAAGACAATTAGAAAGCAACTTTTTGTCCCATTAGTTGGCTTTAATTTTGGCTGGGATGTACCGGCACCTTATATTGAGTTTGTGGTAGAAGAACCAGAAGACAAGGAGAAAGAGGTAAATGTAGTAAGCACTCTTTATAAAGATGTTGGCGTGCCGATGAGCAAGTCCTGGATTTATGATAAGTTTAATATTCCACCACCAAAAGATGAGAAGGATACCTTAATACCTATGATAATGCCCAAAGCGTTCAAAGCCAAGACAAAAACAGAGCAAAGGCAATATACTTCTGACCAGCAGGCCATTGAAGGGCTTATAGAAAATGTGGTTTCTCAGGCGAACGAGGTGATGGGACAAGTTATTGATCCGATTATAAAAATTGTGATGCAAAGTGGAAGTTATGAGGAAATCCAAGAAAAAATCATGACAATTTTTAGTGAGTTATACACACCGGCAGAACTTCAGGAGCTTTTGGCAAGGGCAATGTTTATAGCAGACTTATTTGGTAGGTTCTCAGCCAAGTAATTGTCGAAGGTTGTCCTGGAATGCCAATAAAATTAGAACCTTTACCACCACAGGAAGCAATCAATTTTTTTGAACAGTTAGGGTTAGTCCTAACTGAAAGATGGGATGAGTTGTGGACTGAGATGCACGCAAAGAGTTTTACGGTAGTTGGGGTGATGCGTCTTGATGTGTTAACAGATATTTACGAACAAATAAAAAAGGCAATTAACAAAGGAACAACATTAGATGAGTTTAAGAAGGATTTTAAAAAAATAATAAAAAGAAGGGGTTGGTATGATCCTAAATTTACACCCTGGCGGCTTGAAACCATCTTTCGCACCAATATTCAAACGGCCTATCAGGCAGGCAGATATAAACAGATGGCCGAGATGGCGGATGTCCGGCCTTATTGGATGTATGATGCAGTGAACGATAACCGCACTAGACCAGCACATCGGGCGATGGATGGGAAGGTATTTAGGGCAGATGATCCTATCTGGGATAGCTGGTATCCACCGAATGGATTTAATTGCAGATGCCGGGTTGTTGCCTTGTCTGAACACCAACTTAAGCGAAAGGGGCTTAAGGTAGAAAAAGGCAAGAGTGTGAATGTAAAGCCTGATATGGGGTTTGAGTATAATCCTGGGAAGGTAACTTTTGAACTTGATATAAAGAAATATAGAAAAAAATATAAAGACCTTTTTAAAGTAAATCCTAAAATCTTAAAACCGCCACAAAAAATTCCCGGGGCGATTTCTAAATTAAAGGATTTCTTAAACGAGAGACTTAATCTTAATATTCAGGAGATAAAGGCAGTAGGGAAAAGAAACTATTTTATGGCTTGCACGCATGGTAATGAAATAAGAATCAGCAGTAGTACTTTCTATAGCTGTAATAATTTTTGCCCCAGCAAGGATTTAAAGAATGCTTTAAAGAAAATGGAAAAGGGTGAGCCCCTTGCTTTTAACGAAGAATATTCCCTTGAGTCGTTATGGCATGAGATATTACATAGCTGTCAAAGCAAAAGAGAGTTATCATTATTGCCTGATATAGACAAACTCGTCATGGAAACCTTCCACCAATGGCGCGCAAGGCTAACTTATGGGGAACTTTTGCAGGCTTTTGGTTATACTCCAAGATTCGCAACAAAAACCTTGAATGAAGGCTATGGATACAGCTTGCCTTTAAAAAAAACCCGCTGGTTTTTTAATCGTCTTAAGATAGATGCAGGCTCGCTTTTAAATTTATCTGAAAGAAACACTTTAATAAAACTTTTAGATGTAGAGAACTATATAATTGAAAAACTGGATATTATCTCTATGACAAATAAAGAGGAGTTTTATAAAAAGAAATTACAAATAAGAAATATGGTATATGATGCTACAAGTTGGTATGTCTCTGAAGAGAGATTCCAAGAGAGATGGGAACCATTTATTAAGGAACTTCTAAGGAGTCAAAATGAGCGTTAGCAATATACCAATCCCAGGTTTTACCCATTTTTTTTAGATACTCTTCTACCTTATCATATTGCCGGCGCAGAAAGTATAAATCAACAATCGGGCCATAATGCGGAAGGGAACCTAAACGTTCTTCAATTTCTTCCTTTTTTAGTTCACCAAAAAGCTTTTTAATCTCTTTCTTAGTGGGATTATGCTCCCAAAAACTCTCCTGCATGTTTCTATGTTAATGATTTTTAGTAAGGCTGTCAACCGCCAATTTTTGTAACATGCGTGTCTACCTGTGCCGAGTTTTAGCAGATTTTGTACAAAAAGACTGGTATTATGTTTTTATTAGTTAGCTCTAAAAAGGAGACTGAAAATGTCTAATGTTGTTTTAAATCAAGCTGGCTATCGGCATGGCTTAAGTCTCATCAGGCAGGGGAAGGTAAATAAGACTGCTTCCTGGTCTTTTTCAGCAGAAGACGCAAATGCTATCTTAGGCAATCCACCTACGTGGAACCAATACAGGCAATGGTTTTTAGGACACGATACTTCTGCCAATCCTGAGACAAAAGAAGCCTGGAAGTATCCATACGGGAAGAATGGAGAAGTTTACAGAAGCGGGCTTATTGCCATTAGACAGAGGGCAGCGCAACAAGGAGAGCGGGATATCTTTGAGGCTGCGGGAAGGCTTTTAGAGTTAATAGACACAAAAAAACAGCAGGCAAAAGCCCTGACTTTAAAAGCAGAAAATGTTCCAGGTGAGATTTTACTCTTGCCATTTGGCAAGGTGGAGACTCTTGAAGGAACATATACAGTAGATGAGCAGGCAACGGCGATGATATTGTCTATTTTCCGCGAGATGGGTAATGACATAGTGATTGACTATGAGCATCAGACGCTCAAAGATGTCCAAGCACCCGCAGCAGGCTGGATCAAAGACCTATACGTGGGTGATGATGGCATATATGGCAGGGTAGAATGGACTGATCAGGCAAAACAATACATTAGCAAAAAAGAATATAGATATCTATCGCCTGTTGTCTGGGTGGATAAAGAAGGGCGTGCTGTTTATTTGCAGTCAGTGGCTTTGACTAATTTACCTGCCACTAAAAATGCAAGGCCTTTAATTAATAAGCAAGGGAGGGGAGATATGAAAAAAATTTTAGAGCTTTTAGGTATTGAAAAAGAAGAAGAGATACCTGAGGCAATCAAAGCATTAAAGCAGAAAGCAGAGGCTGTGAAAATCCCTGTTGAAATAACTCAGGCACTAGACCTTAAAGAAAATGCAACTGTTTCAGAAGTCAAAGCTTCTATTTTAGCTTTGAAACAAAGCAAAGTAGTTAATGATGATTTGGCAAAAAGGGTAAAAGAGCTGGAAGAGAAATTACTTGCAAAAGAAACACAAGAACTGGTTGAGATGGCCTTAAAGCAGGGCAAAATTACGCCCGCCCAAAAAGAATGGGCGCAAGAGTATGCCAGGAAAGACCCAGAAGGCTTTAAGGTTTACATCCAGAAGGCGCCGCAGAAGGTGCCAGTGGGTGAAGGGTTTGCAAAAATCGTGAAGACCAGCTCGGATGGAATTGATGATATCACTCTTATGATCGCCAAGCAGATGGAGATTAGTGCCTGTGATATTAAAAAATATGCTTTAAGGCAGAAGGAGGGATAAGAGATGGCATTAAGTGCAGATAGAATGACAGACCAAATTTGCCCCTGGTATTCGTTTAGCAGGGAATTGCCTGTAAAAGCCGGAGCAAAGATTTATGCTGGGGCTATTGTGGTGCTTGATGCAGGCTATGCCAAGCCGGCGGTGGAAGCTACCGGGCTCACTGCTGTTGGCCGGGCGGAAGAGTTTGTAGATAACAGCTCTGGGGCAGATGGAGATGAGACCGTAATAGTGAAGCGGGGTATCTTCCGCTACAACAACAGCGATGTTGATCCTGTCAGTAAGGCAGACATTGGCAATGATTGTTATCTTGTGGACGACGAAACAGTGGCGAAGACGAATGGTGATACCGGTACTGGTCCAACACGCTCAGTCGCTGGCAGGGTGTTTGATGTAGATGATGAAGGTGTTTGGGTAGAGTTTTACAAATAGGAGGACATAAATGATCATTAATCAACAGACATTACAGGGCATTTATGTAAATTTTAAAACCATTTTTAACCAACAACTAGAAGTGACAGAAACTTTTTGGGAACAGGTGGCAACTAGAGTGCCATCTACTGGCCGGAGTAATGATTATAAATGGCTGGGAGCAATGCCGACTCTGCGGGAATGGATTGGGGAACGGCAGGTAAAAAATCTTTCGGCTTTTTCGTATGAGGTAGTGAATAAGCCGTTTGAGGCGACAGTAGCAGTGGATAGGGATGACATAGAAGATGACAACATTGGTGTTTATAAACCTATTATTCAGCAATTGGCAGCCTCAGCCAAGACGCACCCAGATGAGCTTGTATTTGAATTACTCGCAAATGGCTTTCAAAACAAATGCTTTGACGGCAAGCCGTTTTTTAGCACCAGCCACAAAATTGGCAAGATTACATATTCGAACATGCAGGATGGTACCGGACCGGCCTGGTTTCTTTTGGACACAAGTAAACCGGTTAAGCCTCTAATCATGCAGTTCAGACGTCAGCCTGAATTTGTGGCCCTGGACAATATCCAAGACTCAAATGTGTTCTTGCGCAAGGAATATCTTTATGGCGTTGATTACCGGGGTAACGCCGGCTACGGCTTCTGGATGCAGGCCTTCGCTAGCAAAGCAGAGCTTAATGCCGATAACTTCAAGGCAGCTAGAAAAGCTATGCAGACAATAAAAAATGAATACAATAAACCGCTTAAGATCAGGCCGACACTTTTGGTCTGTGGACCTTCAAATCAGGACGCGGCAGAAACACTTTTAAATAGCAAGCGAATCTCGGGCAGTACTAATACTCTCTACCAGGCTGTTGACCTTTTAGTTGTTCCTTATCTTGATTAAGGGGGGTAAAATGTTCAAACTTTTATTAGGATTTATTTTGTGGACAATTATAACTTTCATAATTGGGTTCTTTTGCGGCGCGAACAATTACAAGAAGAAAGCAGAGCTGGTAGCAAGAGCCAGAGGATTTAGTCTGAAGGAAGAAATAAAGAGAGCTAAATGGGCGATGAAACGATAGGAGCTGATTATGTTCTGGGATACTATTCCAATCATTGGCACAGTTATTAAGAAGACATTAGGGATTATTGATAAAGCTGTTCCTGACAAGGACCTGCGGGAAAAATTGAAAACGCAGGTTACCCTTGAACTTTCACAGATGGACCATTCTGAGATAGAGAAGCTGATTGAGAATCGTGCTAAAATCGTTGTGGCTGAAGCCCAGGGACATAGTTGGTTGCAGAGAAACTGGCGTCCCATGCTTATGACAGTCTTTACTTTCATCATTGCGTGGAACTATGCCGTTGTGCCTGTTTTAAGTTGTGTCTTTACTCAGCTTAAACCAGCTATTATTCCACCTGACATGTGGCAGCTTCTGAAGATAGGTGTAGGTGGCTATATTGTTGGGCGGTCTGGCGAGAAAATTGCTCAGGTGTTCAAGTTGCAGGAGAGTAAATAATGAGGACAGGACTGGCATTTGGACAGCCCAGAAGTTATTTTTTATTGTTTTAAACGATAGTTATATAAATCGCTAACATAAAACGGCTTCTAAAAGCCCTCTAAAAGCCCTATGGAGGCTGTTTTGATATTTTTTATATGCATTTGTTTTAAACCCCCCGTTTATAAACGTTTATAAACGCCTTAGAAGCAATTTTAGGAGCTAGGCTTAGATGGGGAAATACATCAGCCAAGATAACTTAAGTAGTCAGATAAGTGAAAAGGAACTGATTGCCCTCACAGATGATGAGGGGCTTGGAACTCCAAACTGGGACGTGGTGAATGCCGAAATAGACCATGCCGAGGCGGTGATAGATAGCTATATCGGCTCACGCTATAAGCTGCCGCTTGCCACTGTGCCCACAGTCTTAAAGAAAATAGCTGTGGACATGGCAGTCTATTTTCTGGAATCACGCCGCCGGGCACCAACAGAAAAACGCCGGCAGAATTATGAAGATGCTATTACCTTTTTAAAGGATATCTCAAAGGGCATGGCATCTTTAGGCATGCCTGAAGAACCAGATGTGCCTGTTAGTGGCAAGCCGCAGATTAGCGCAAATGAACGGATTTTTACCAGGGAGAAATTGAAAGATTTTTGAGGTTTATGACGTTTATAGGGTTTAGAGATGCAAATTGAAATTGATCTAAAAGGAATGGAGCAGATACAGCAGATGCTTTCCCGCCTACAAAAGGGACTTTCTGACTTAACGCCGGTGATGAAAGAAATTGGTGAGGAGCTTTTGGCTAATTGGCAACTTAGGTGGAAACAAGAGAAAAATCCGTATGGTGAAGAGTGGAAACCGCTAGCACCTAGCACATTGGTTAGGAGAAGAAAAGGTAAAGGTTCTGGGCCGGCAGCACAGATTTTGCGAGATACGGGAAGGTTGCAAAATAGCTTTGTGCCGGTGGCAAGCAGAGACAGCGTGTGTATAGGAACCAATGTGTTTTATGCGCCATTCCATCAGTTTGGTACGCGCTATATACCGCAGCGGATGCTTTTGCCAATGGAGCGGTTACCTGATGAAGATAAAGAGGCCATCTTTGACATTCTAGAAAAACACTTAGCGAGGCTAACCCGTGCTTAGAGAATTTGAGCAGGCAATCATAGATAGAATTAAAAGTGAGGTGCCTGAATTCCTCACCGTGAAAGGCTATGAAGGGGATTTTGTTAAAGAGACTTATGAGGAAATTTTGGGGCTTATGCCCTGTGCGCTGGTGAGCTACGAGGCCAGTGATTTTGAACGAGTAAATAAGTTCCAACCGAGAATTATGCGTTGGACAATTATTATCGGTGTAGAGAGCTTTGAAAAAGATGAGGCAAGACAAAGGGTGTATGAATTATTAGAGAAAACAAAAGCAGCTTTAGACAGTGTGCGGTTTAATAGCTTTAGGATGTCACCACTGGCAATTAAACGTGAGCGTCTGATATATCGCGATGCTCAAATTGTCGTATTTGGGCAGGTATATGAGACAAATATAGTGGAGGAAACATAAATGGGATTTTGGTCAGTTGTAGAAATCTTAAACAAGGTTTTTGATCCACAGGGAGCACTAAGGATAGTTAGTGGCTCTAGCAGTGACTATACAAAACGCTTTGACTACGATGCTAATGGTAATGTGATTTATATTGGTTTGGCTAAGCCGGGAGCAGCCACAAGTGAAACCAAGTGGCAAATACGGAAACTTGAATATGATGCTAATGGAAATGTAATAGCCGAGCTTTTTGCGGACGGTTCGGCCGCATTTGATAAGGTCTGGGATAACCGGACGCTTTATACATACGGCCAAGCGCCAGTATAAGGGGGGAGAAATAGATGCCCTGGAAGATAAATCCATTTACGGGAAAGCCTGATTATTATGAGAATAGTGGAGCAACACCAACAGATACGTTACTGATTGCTGGCGATGTTATCTCAAAATTTATTGTTACTGGGTTTACTAGTTCAGTAACTGGCACAGATGACAAAGTTACTATCAGTCCAGGTATCGCATATGTTGATGGTAAAAGGGTAGAAGTGATTACTGATACAGTTCTTACGGTTACCAATACAGGAGCAGCTCATTATGAGTATGTTTCATTAGATACAAATGGACAGCTTATTATTTCAACAACACTTAGAGACTTTGAAGTTCCTGATGCCATAGCTATTGCAGACGTTTCAGTTGATGCTAGTGGCATTGCTACTTCGGTTGTAGATGTAAGGGACATGAGAGTTATATTTAAGGAAGGGGTGCCATTTAATTTTAATGGTAAAATTGTAGTCGGTGATCCTGATTATCCACAAGGATATGACCTCCAGCTAAATAGTTCATATGTAGCTTTTGGTATTGATTCTTCTGGTGTGTATTATAACCAAGCAAAGGCTGCTTTACATATTGGAGGTGTAGGAACAGATGCATGGAGTGATGTGAATACTGGTGTAGCTTCACTCACAGTAGGTTTTAATAATATTGCTTCTGGTACTTGTGCTATTTCATTAGGCAAAGCTACACAAGCTCTAGCAGATTACAGCTTTGTGATAGGGACAGGACTCAACTTAGGCACTCCTTTAGTTAATAATATTCCTAATTCTCTCTTGATAGGATTCAATTCTAATCCCATATTTTTTGCTGATGAAAACCATGTTTCCATTAAAACAACGACTCCTAATTCCACTTTTGAAGTTGCTGGTAGTGTTGCTTTTACTCAAACCACCGTCACGGCAGATACTACTCTAGACGATAGTTATTTCGCAGTATTTGCAGATGCTTCGGCCGCACCCCTTACACTTACTTTGCCATCTGCTGATACATGTCCAACCAGAATTTATGTTATCAAGAAGATAGATGATAGTGCCAATACAGTCACCATTACTACTGCAACGGACCTTGAAACAATAGATGGGGCTACATCTATTAGCTTGGGGACGCAATATGATTTCAGGATGCTGCAATCAGATGGAGCAAATTGGTTTATTATCGGTATGTAATAAAGGGGGAAAGAAATGCAAAGCAAAATTAAAGAATTAAAAGCTGAAATATTTGACATTATAAGGGAGCAAGAAAGATTACAACAAGCGTTTAATCATCTTCAGCAGATAAAAATCCAAAAAGTTAAAGAGTTAGAAGTTTTAGAAAAAGAAAGTAAGGGGGAAGGATAATATGACAACACAGACTTTTACGCTTGGGCGGGGCAAGGGCCTGTTTCGGCCAGTGGGTGCTGCCGGCGAGGGCTATGATGATTGGGGAAATATCACAGACTTCAAAGTGAGCTTTAAGACAGAGAAAAAAGAACATCACAGCTATCGTAGCGGTCTGAAAGTCAAAGACAAAGAAGTTATTTTGGCCTTAGATGCAAATATTTCTTTCAGTGTGGACAGTCTTTCGGTGAAAAACCTGCAAAAATTCTTAATGGCTGATGCTCAGGATTTAGCCCAAACGGCGGGCACTCTGGATGTAACTAAAACGGTTAAACAGGATCAGTGGTTTGAGCTTGGCTATTACAATCTTGGTGATGATATTGTGGTAAAGGACAGTAATGATGTCACCACTTATGCTGAAGGCACTGATTACACTTTGGATAAAAAGCGTGGGCTTATTTATATCATAGAAGACGGTGCGATTTCCGATGGGCAAGATATCCATGTTACGGGCACCTATGGGGCACTTGATGCCAAAAAGCTCCTAGCGGGCCTTTCAAGTACAATCAAGGGGCGGTTGCTTTTTGTAGGTGATCCGGCGGTAGGCACAGTGCTTGACATTGAAGGGGATGTGGAGCTGGCACCGGAAGGAGACCTTGAGTTGATTGGCGATGACTGGGTGAAAATGAGCTTTAGTGGTTCTTTCACCAAACCAGAAGAGGTACAGCATTTGTATGAAGCCATAGTCAGAGAGGTAAGATAAAATGAGACTGGAGAAAACAGTAGAGATTGATGGGAAGAAAGTGGTGATAAAAGAACTTACTGCTAAAGATATTTACCAGGCCAAGCTATGGTTTGAACAAACTGAGACTTTGGCCAATATTGTTGTGGGGGATTATGACACGATGATGAGGCTATTTAAAAAATGTATTGATGTCCCAGAGGGCGAAAAGATAGAAGAGCTTTTGGCTTCAGCCAATAACTATGCAAAGGTACTTGAGGCGTTTCAAGAAGTTAACAAGGATTTTTTATCACGCTTACCAGCCCAGATGGAAAGGCTGGTAATAGCCAGATAGAGGATGCGGTAACATTTTTAATAGAAAGAGGGCATGCGTATGCCTGGGAATATGGGCTTAGCTATCTAACTAAAGCGATTAAAGCAAGTGGGCAAAGGGATAAAGAAATGGCTATTTTAATCAGGATTGCGGTATGGGCAGATAAAGAAGAGTTTAATCGTTTTTTACAGCATCCCTAGCAGTACGAGCGATAAATCTGATGATGCCTTTAAACAGACCTAATGCGGCCCCAATTACAGCGGCAACAATAGATATTACCAGAATCAAGGAAAAGAGTGTGGGGAACTTACCACCAATGATAATAAAAAGGAGGAGTAACCCAAAAAAGAAAGCGAGCCCTTTTATAAGCCCGGTAAAAAATTGTTTGACTTGATGGTGGAGTTCTGACATGGCTAATGCCCCTTTAACACTGACTATTAAGGTCAGAATAGCAGATGCAGTTAGAAAAATCAAGCAATTTGGTGACTCATTTAGAACGGCCAATAATGAGATTAAAAAAACAGGGCAAACTGCTAAAACGGTTAGTGCTGGGATTAATAGTCTAGGCAATAATCTCAAAAAGGCTGGAAGTGAAATGCAGAGCTTTAAACTGCATCTTAATGGTTTGGAGCGTATGTTAAGGGACACGCTGGCGGCGTTCATAGTCTTTAAAGGACAGCAATTTTTTAGAGACACTATTAGAGAGACCAATGAATTCAAAAGTGCCATACTTGGCCTTTCTGCTATTGCTGAACATAAAGGAGTTGATGTAGCACAGGCATTACAAGCAGCTTCTAAACTCGCTGCTGATGGATTGATGGATGTGGCCAGTGCCAGTAAAGCCTTACAAAATCTCTTACAACGCGGTTTCAACTTAGAAGAAAGTATTGCCATTATTGAACGGTTAAAAGATGCGGCTGCCTTTAACCGCCAAGCCCATCTTTCTATGGCTGAGGCAGTAGTATCAGCCACAGAAGGTCTTAAGAACGAAAATTCTATCCTAGTGGATAATGCTGGAGTAACAAAAAACGTATCAGTAATGTGGAAAGAATACGCAGAACAACTAGGAAAAGGAGTAAACAACCTTACCCTGGCTGAAAAAAGACAGGCAGAATTTAATGGGATTATGCAAGAAACGGCTCCAATGGTGGGTAATGCCGCTAAATTAGCCAAAGAATATCAGGGGCAGACAGCCAAACTGAATCAGGAAGTTAAAAATTTCCAAGCAACTATTGGCACAATGCTTTTACCTAGTTTGTGCACCTTAGTTAGGTGGGGAAACTATCTTTTAAATAATGTGATTAAACCTATTATTTGGTTCGTAGGAAGAATTTTCCAGGCCGCTGCCGCAGCACAATATGAATTAAGTGGCTTTTGGCAGTGGCTAAAAAGTGGCGCAAAAGGAGGGCTAAAAAGACTTAAAGAAATCTACCGAGAAGCACATAAACTCTATGATGAAATGGGAGTTGAGTGGCTTAAAAAACTTAATGAAAATCCATTTGAAGATGCAATGAAAGGAGCAAAAAGGCTTTCAAAAGAAGAAAAAGAACTAAGAAAAACTATAAACGAATTAAAGCAAGCCGAGCAGGAACTCTCCCGGCTAGAGCAAGAACGTCAGCAAGTGGCTAAGCAGGTAGTCCAGGAAGAAATCAATGCCCAAAAAGAGGCCATCCGGGGGCTTGAAACCAGAAAGCGGGTCACAGAGCAGGCATTGGATGAAGCTATCAGGCTTGAAAAACAGTATGCCAATGAGGTTATGCGTCAGCAGCAGACGATTGCTGATATTCAGGCCAGCACCGAGGATAAAATCCGCCAGATTCGTCGGCGGGGAATGAGTGAGGCAGAGCTAGAGGCAGATAAGCAAAGAGAATACGAGGAAAAGCTGGCAAAGGCCCGTGAGGCATATCTGACCGGGCAATATGAGCAGGCAGATAAGTTAGCCAAAGAGGCCCAAAATGTGGCTGAGGGATTTAAGGATCAGGAAAGGGCAATACGAGCCGTCCAAGAAGCGGGCGATATGCTAGTTCAAATTCATGAAACTATGAAGGCCGAGGCACAGGAGAGCTGGGAAGAACAAAAAACAAAGGTCGGTGAGCTTAAGATACAGATTGAAGACCTTAGTGACCAAATTGAAAAATATCGGGTCAAGCTGGCTGATTTAAACAAACAGCTTGACGATATGGCCCAAAAACGCACCGTCACTGAAATTGATGCTGATATCAGAAAGGCCAAAGAAAAAATTGAGGAGTTAAAGGCAAAAATTAATGCGATCAGGGATAAGACCGTTACGGTGACAGTGGTTGAAAAACATGTAGAGCAACATCGCTTTGGCGGATTGGCAGGTATAAGGCAATTAGCCAGAGGCGGGAAGATTCCTGGCTTTGGCGGTGGGGACAGAGTGAGGGCGTTGCTTGAACCAGGGGAATTTGTAGTTAGAAAAGAGGCAGTAGCGAGATATGGAGTAGGTTTGCTTTCAGCTATCAATAATCTGCGTTTTAACCTGCCAGGTTTACCCAAAATTTCTTTGTCTAAAGTCAGAATGTCTCAAGCGGATAAACAACCGCTTTATCGGCGGTTTGAGATAAAGCTAGGTGAGGCGGTGCTTGAGGGACTAGCACCGCAGGAAATGATTGATACCTTTGAAAGGCAAATGCGGAGAATGAAGCTTAAAATGGCTTAGGGGGAATGTAAATGCGTAAAGTGACAAAATATTCGTGTGAAAGAGGAGCAGAAATCACGCTGATTTTAAACGACCATGACAAAGTTATAGGTCTTGAGGCCTATTTTGAAGAGCCAATTGACATTGTGGATTTTAGGTTGGAGCAGGCATTTCAAGCCAGACTTAAAAATATGATGCCTCCAACACCGCACGCAATGCCTGCGGGGCCTAAAATGGTATATCAAACACCAACAAAAATACCCTGTCCTGGCTGCAAAGGGAGCAAATGATACAATTGGGAAGTTTGGTTTTGCCTGATGATTTACTCTGGGAAGATGAATTTGGGCAAACGCCAGTTTTGGCCACAAAAGAGATGAGCATAAATGGCAATCCTGTATATTTTGAACAGATCAGCGGAGAAGGCAAAAACATTGACCTTGTGGCTACAGAGGAAAGCGGTTGGCTGACTAGAACACAGGTTGAAACACTGGCCAGCATGGCAGCACAAGCAGGGCAAATATGGCAACTTGAATATGAAGGACGCCAGTTTACAGTGCGCTTCCGGCATGAAGACGCACCGGTATTGGAAATGATACCAATCATCCCCAGACCCAATGCCGAAATTACTGATTATTATTATGGGCGTATAAAACTTAAGGAGGTATAAGATGGCCTTAGAGTTAACCGATATAAAATTTTTTAAGTCCAAAACTGTTACTGATACACCCGAAAATGGCGGACGAATGGATGAAACAAAAGAGATTGTGAGTGGTCAAAAATACAATCTTTTCCCTAGAGTAAGTTATACAGAACGCATAAATGGTTATACGAGATACAGAAAAGAATTTATGGCTAATCGGAATGCAGATAATGAAATAGCTTATGGGGCGTTGTTTTGCATTATCAAGCCTTCAAATGGTGGCGACCGTTTTTACATCAGGCCTGGCACTCAAGATGACACTCAGGCAGACTTAAGCACTGATGGTTGGATAGGCTGCGGAAAACTTTATACAAATGTAAGCGCAGGAGCAACTCAGATACAGGTTGAGTTTGAGGCAGACGATTATACCATTCCAAATGATGTTACACTTTGCATAAAGGATGATACTAACCTAGCCTGGGTTAAAACAGCCAATAATCAGTATACGGCAGAAGGACTCTTTATTGGTGACGGAATAGCAACTAGCTTTTCTGGTTCTTTGCAGCATATACCAATAATTCCAACTACCCTTGTCATACATTATACGATTGGGGGCACAAATTATACCGCCACCACGGACAAAAGTGGTAATATTACTGGGGATCACATTTCCAGCGGAAGCGTGGAAGCTGAGACCGGAAACTGGAATTTAAGCTTTGATACGCCTCCTGATGACACTACCAATGTCACAGCAGATTACACTGAACGTTGTTATACGTGGAGTGGCAACATAGCCACCATAAATCTTTATGATCAAGTGCCTAACAATTACCTAGCAGACAATACCTATGTCGGTGTTTGTCTTGAACTTGGTGATCTAGCTCCGGCAAAAGAGAATGTGCAAGTCACGTCTCCGGCAGGAATATTTGACGGTAACTATCTTTCTGTTAACAATGTTGGCACTGTCTATGATACTTGGACGATTACTTTCACTAGTGCTACTAGTTTTACATGCTCAGGAGCAAATGAAGGTAGTCAGGCAAATGGATCAATCGATAATGTCTATGGGCCGATAAACCCCAATACTGGCCAACCATATTTTTTTATTGAAACCGCTGCCTGGGGTGGAAGCTGGGCAGCAGGTGACACAGTCGTTTTTACTACCGTGCCAGCGGCAAGGGCCATTTGGTGGAAAGAAGTCATACCGGCTGGGACAGTGAGAGAGCCTCAAAATGAAGTAGTTGCAGAATGGTTTGTGGAGTAGTGTGAAGTGAACGCTACCCAAGTAATCCTGCAACAAGAAGGAATGACTTTTAATAAAGTAAATGCCCTCGGAGTGGGCTTTGCCCAGGTGATTTTTCAGCAACAAGGCGAGTATTTCTCTGTCCCTGTCTCTTTATTGATAAAGGGGGAAAGGCTTAACAGTTTTTCTATAGGCAACGATAAAGACGTTTCTTTGCCCTATTCTTTTATACTTGATGAGCAAAATGCTATTTTGAATGGTTTTGTCAATCAGAAGACAGTCTTGGTTATGCTGGGGGCTGTTGGAACCGGCACCGGGATAAAAAGGCCGGTATTGCTAGTTTTGGACCAGGTCGAGTCGGTGATTAATAATCTTTCTGATAGAGTAGGCAGCCAGCTTGGCTTACGCACAGCCATTTCCCACAGTAATATTGGAGCTCAAAAGCGTAAAATTATCGCTCCAATTGGTAGCAATAAGGCTGACAGTTATAAAAATGATATTTCAGAAGGCATCCTGAGAAACCATAAAATTGTTAACAATATTGACATTTACCGGTATCAAGGCAACCAGGTAATTAATACCGTCATTTGTGAACACGGGATAAATGCTGCCCATATAATCAAAAATGCCATAGAGACCAGTGCGAAAATAGTCAGTCAGAATATTAAAATATGGCTGGATAGTCAGGAGATAACAAATAAAGTTGTTACCAGCAACATAAACCTTTTTGGAAAAGGAATTTTAAGCGATTTTGAATTGAATTTAAAAACTGATGCGGTTTTGAGTGGCAAAATAGTAAAAATGCAAATTGGCAATCAGACCTTTGAGTTTCTGTTAGAGGAAATCAGCCAGGACAGCAAAACAAAAACCGTTTCTTTTTGGGGACGTTCTAAGGTAGCCAATCTATACGAGCCCTGGGCTATCAGGCAAAAGTATCGGTTTAAAAACCGGATGGCCAGTGATATTGCCAGCGAGATATGCCAACCTTACCCCGTTTCCTGGCAGGTAGCCGATTATCTGGTGCGGTTTTATGAAAGGGAGTGCTATGCCCTAGAAGTAGTCAAGGATTTGGCCAATGCCGTGGGCGGTGTAGTAAGGGCCATGCCTGATGGGCAAATATATATCGTCAATCCATATCAAGGTGGCATCCCCAAGTTTAACCTGGCTTGGTGTTTAAGTTTGAGCCGTGAAAAGAGGATTAAAGAAGCAGATGGTATAAAGGTAATGTATGGAAGCGAGGAAGCTGCTTTTCTTGCCCTAGAGGCTGACAGAACAGAGGTACAACCGGGCGATTGGGTAGAAGTAAAGGTTTATTGTTTGGGCGAATATATGATGAATAGCACGGCAGACGTGTACTATCGAGAAGCTCAGGGAGTGATTGAAGAAGTAGAAGAAGATGTAGTGCTTGAAAATGGCCAGGGGAATTTGAGTAAGCCAGTACTTGAGGTTTTGTCTATTACAGGCTGCCCAAGTGCTGATGTGGCAGGCCAATATATTTATTGTGATGAAGATTGTAAGCTTGTGACTGTTAGATACAAGACTAGATATGACCTCTGGCGCCTGACCAATTATGCTGAAAGCAAAGCCCTTTTTTGTGCCGTAGAAACCGAGAACAGTGTGACGGTGCTTGAGGGCATCGGGCAGAATATTGTTGAAATAAAAGAACCGCTTTTGAACGAAGCAGGCCTGGCCCGGATGCGAGCTGAAAATGAATTAACAGCAAAAAAGGGGTTGTGGCTAGTAAAGGCCTGTTTGCCGTTTGAAGAAGAATTGTGTGATGTGGATGGGCTTATTGTTGATACGCCTTATGGACGAGGGGTAGTAGTTGAAAGTAGTATTGTCATCTCAGCAAATCCTTTGAAAATACTCAATCAAGTAGAGGTGCTATTGTGGCCAGCGTAACTATTACCTTCACTAAAACCGGAGCCGCTGAAGATATTGTCATTGAACTGGATGAGGAAAAAAATAACGGAAAAAGCAGTTTTAGATATGGGGAAAAGGCTTATTTTAAAGTTTATGCTGATCCGGCGCTTAATTTAGTTTTGACCGTTACCGACGGGACTTTAACAGAAGAAGGCAAAGGGCAGGAAATAGTCGAAACAGATATTGAATTTCTTGAAGAAGCTGAACAAACAGTGAAAAAACCATGTTTAAACCTGGTGAGTTATAAATGGTTAGGAAATAATTTGGGGCGAATACAGAAAACAGGACTTTTTACCTTAAAAGTCGAGAAAACACCTGATCCAGCCGGTGATAATGGCATTGGGCTGGCCAGAGTATGTTATAATACTCAGTTTTACCGCTATGCCATTAGCGTATCTCAAAAGTCTTATGACGAATACCCGGTTATTGTGTATGTAGGAGCACAATAAATGACCAGCAGCACAGTTCGTTTTGGTGATTTTTACGGAAAGAATTTTGTTTTAGAGTTAGATGAGATGAATACCCAAAATGCCTTTCGTCCTGGTGAAGATACCTGTTATGTGCGTCTATTTCCAGGTGGGCAACAGCCGCAGCTTTTTACTTCTATGGGAAGTGCCAGAATTGTTGCATCCAGGCTACCGTTTGATGTTGAAGAAGATATTGTATTCGTAAAAGAAGATCGTCAGTCTTTAAAATATCCTTGCGTTATGATCAAAAGTTGGGAATGGGTAGGCAGAACCTACCCAACACCGCAATTTAGAGAAGAGGAGATAAAACTACCGCAAAAACTTTCTGGCGTATTGCGTGTGAAATACACTGCTTATTACGATAGGATTGCAGTGGAAAGTCAAAAAGAAGGAAAAGTATTACTAGAAGTAGTTAAAGATGACCGCTATGGCTATATTGTGCTTGATTGGGAACGTAAAACCAGAAAGGTTTATCTGACCGTAAAATGTGCCTGCACTAGAAAGGTTTTGGAAAACGCAAAGGTGTGGGTGGACGGAGATTTTGTGGGCAATACGGATAAAGACGGGCGCATATATTTAGGCGAACTAAGCGTTGGCAATCATGTTTTGCGGGTAGAAAAGACAGGCTATAAAAATTCAGATGAAGACTTGATTAGAAATGACGAATTTACTGTCCCAGACAAATAAAAATGAGCCCATAGAACTTACCGCTTACCTATGCCCACAACCTTGGCAGCCTCCGGGCCTAATTGCTGGAGAAAGGTGTAAGAATACTATATCCATCCAGAGCGATGAAAACGATGAAAATGTAAAAGTAGAAGTTTATTTATGCCCGCAAGGATACCAATGCGAAGGATTGGAAGTAACAGTGTACTTACTAAAAGAAGATAAGACGGTGCTTGATTGCTTTTTGTGCTTTGGGGCAGAGCGTCGGATTGTATATGAAGGAGGAGAATGGAAAGGCGAAGTAGAAAGGCCAGATGAGCCGTGTGCAGGAGAGTGTGAAAAGAGGATACATTGGTATCAGGAGTACCATATCGAATATAGCGACTGGTATCAAGATGAAAGCGGCATCTGGAAACAAAAAGAAATAAAAGTGCCTGAACCGTGGCTAAAATTTGAAATAAATCCAACCGAGATTTGCAGCCTGCGAGAAGTAGTATTGATGGGGGAAGTGAGTGGGCTGCTGGCCGGCTGGTATTTTAGCGGCACAGGGGCTATTCCTGAAGATAACAGCTTAAAATTCTTATATAACAATCCTATTATTTTGCAAGTGTCCCTTTCAGATCAAAAACCATTCCCTGGAGAACTTATCCAGGCCTGGGGATTGATTGATGACTTTGAAATAGGTCAGTGTAACCCGTTAGTGTTAGGGTGGTGCTATTTTGAAACATATTGCTTTACAAGCGCGGAAGTAAAGGGTTTTGTTTTGGTGAATGAAGAAGGGCAGGTGCTAGAAAGAAGTTATAGCAACTGGACACCGGATGAATGGATTGGTGATGAGCGGCTGCGCTATGAGGTACTATATAAAGGTAAGACATATTACTTGCGAGCAAGTGATTGGGCTAGGTATGGCGTAGGTGGAAGATGTGTTATTTACAAAGGGGGATATAGCCAGACAGAAGAAGGGCTACAAGAAGGCTGTCGTGGCCCTGTGCCAGGACTTTTTAATGGAGGTATTTTGCCGCAAGCAGGAGAGCCCATTTCAGATAGCAATGTGTCGTATGAGCTGAATGAGGAAAGTGATATTATTATCCCACAAACCTTTTGGGGAATGGGTGCATAAATGCCACGATTAGATGCCCCAAGTTTGGAATATCCAGTTGAAAGAATTACTTTTAAAAAAGCCAGGATTTTAGGCATTAACACAGATTTTGATGTGGCCAAAATAGAAATATTGGAAAACGGTCAACCAACAGGACAAGTTTATAACAATGTACCTCTGTTTTACCATTGCCAACCTGATGCCAATAGGCTTGAAAACGGGGCGTTGGAGGGAGCACATAAGGCATTTTTAATTGATGATGTAGTTATAGTGCGCCTTGAAGATGGAAACCCTACTGTTGTTGCTATTGATGGTAAAATAAGGCAATGTGGTGATCCTAAGATATTGGCCAAAAACCCAGAAGATGGCAACTGGTATTATATCAACCTACCTGACTTAAGTGTTCAGTTAACCACCCCATTAGATGGAGAAGAAAATTTACCGAATGATTTTTGGGATAATTTTTTTTTGCTGGGAAATAAGCATAAAGGTAATTACTCCATTGTCTATATTTCTAATAACTATGGCGACATTGTTCTTTTGTTAAGAAGGAAAAAAATAATACCTTTGGTATATTATTGGCAGGGGCAAGAAGAAGTTTATTATTGGGGTTGGGGCGACTGCACAGTTATAGAAGAAGAAAAAAAGGCTATTTTTGCAGGTTGGTGGGGATTTGATATTTTAGATATTAGTGGAGACAGGGCAGTTTATCAAGAAACTATACCCTGGCCACTTAATTATGATAATTTATTGGCGTGGGAGATTGAGGGGTACACGGTTTATGCTTTACGTCACTCGTGGAAAACTTATGAGGAAATAAGAGTTGATATAAGAACTGGAGAAATAAGAGTTTTACGCACCATAGACACAGGCACCGTAGACCCAGCAGGGCTACCTTTATATGATTGTCAGTTTAATTACCTTACGAAACGTTTTTTTATTCTTTTGCAAAGTTACGAAACACGGACTGTGGGATACTGGGATGCTATCATACCACCAAGTGTATATAGTTGTTCTTTCTACGGCTACCATGTAGAGGGGACGCCGTATGAAAATTGGTACTGCGACTGGCAGGCAGGCCATTATTGTGGAGAATGGCGGCGTGATTATTCACTTATGTATGTTGTTGACGAACAGGGAACAATAAGCCTTTGGGAAGAAATACCTTCTGTAAATGGGGAATATTTATCTTATATAACATTATCGGTATCAGATGGGGCTATCCCCGGGCCTGTTTGGATAGCACCTTGTAGCCCTCTCCCGTATAACGAAGAAACTTTCTACTATGTTTGTAAGCCTGGTTCTTCTGTGTATAGATCGGGATGGGTCGTCATGCCAGATGGGCAAATAAATTATAATCTTATTGAAGAAGTGAATGTGTGTGACAAAACAGCGCCTCCCAAATACCCTGGTGAACCGTGCGAGCATTGTGTTGCCTCTCATAGTGTGAGCACAGTAATTGGCCAGGTGGGTTATTATGCTGGATGCTATATGTTAGGTTGGTCGCAGACTAGTTCTTCGTATGCTATGTATCAACTTGGTGAGCAAGATACTACTCCGGCCAAAATATGGCCACTTAACCAGGAATTACCTATTATAACTCCGGTAAAATTCTTTGTTTTTTAGGGATAAAAACGATGGGAAACATTACTTTACTTGCGCCAATATAAACCTTCATTGCCCCATTAACAGGCGGATAGTTCACAATAGGTGTTGTGGTTTGAGTGTATGGCAAATCTAACGAGAAAAAGCTTTTTTCAGAAATAGAGGACAGAGGATGGAAAGAAGGTTATTTAGGTGTTCTGCTTAAGCCTGAACTGGACAAACGGGCTATCTGAGTTAAGATGGAAATGATAGAAGGAAGAGATGACCAAACAAAAAACATTACAGAGAAGTAAAAGAAGGTTGAAATCCTGCGGGAACACTTCAAAAACAAAGTGCCTGTGTCAGAACTATGCGAAAAACACGGTATTCATCCTAACATGTTTTACAAATGGGAGAAACAATTCTTTGAAGGGGGTATCAATACATTTGCTAATAACTCTAAATCTAACAAACGGTCAGGGATCATGTCGGTGTGCCTGTAGTGGCAGCTAGGGAGTACTGAAGAATGAAGTCTAAATAATCATAGCAGCACACAAAAACCTATGAACAGCTTGTCAGACAAAGGAATGCTTTTCTACTCTTAATAATCAGCAGCACACAAAAACACGCTATTACAGACCAAGACACGGTTTGTAAAATTGTCTAACCTTATCCTGGAATTGTCTCATTTTATGTTGGAATTTGTCTCATTTTAAGTTGGAATGTAAAATAAAGTCAGATATATCTTTCTATCATAACCTTAAGGGGAAAAACTTAAGGGTGGTGCAAATCCTATCAACTAAAAACCCTAAAACCTCTGGCGGCGGGCCTCGTCTCTTTCTTTTTTATGGAGCCAGCGAGGGGATTTGAACCCCTGACCTGCTGATTACGAATCAGCTGCTCTACCACTGAGCTACGCTGGCTTAACTGATTGGACGATATAATAAAAGAATATTGCGATCAGGTCAACCCATTAGAAGCTGGCAGATAAGTTCAAATTCTCGCTGCTTATTCAATTAACAGCCACTTTGTGGATATATACTTATCCTCAATAAGGAAGCCCCCTTAAAGGGAGGGCAAAATTAGTATGCTGCAACTTCTTTGTCCTCTAGATCTTCTTTCTTAATAGCTTCTTTGAACAGCATATGTGCCCATAATTGATAAGCGATTACGATTGGCACAAATATAATCACCACTATAAGCATAACCTTAAGCGTGTATTGGCTGGAAGAAGAGTTAAAGATCGTCAGGTTGCAGGCTGGATCTATGCTTGAAGGGATTAAATTTGGGTAGAGACCAATAATGCCTGTGAAAACTACTGTTATAATTAGGACGCATGAGGAGATAAAGGCTTTGACGTAAGATGTTTTCATGAAGATTCTAATTAACACTAAGCTAATAACAGCTATAGCCGGCACTATAAACCATACAGGGTGATTTATATAGTTGTTGTATAATTTTGTGGCCCATTTTGTAAAGATTAAAAACAATCCCGCCACAATCAAAAGCAAGGGCCAAGTTTTTTGAGCCGTAGATTTGGCCCTTTCTGCGACTTTGTTTGAGGCCTTGAATGACAACCATAAGGCTCCGTGTTCTAAGAAGAGCAACAGGAAGAAAACGCCTGTCAATAAACCATACGGATTGAGGAGGGTAAACAAAGTTCCGTGGTATCCATTGGCATCAAAGGGCAAGCCTTTAAAAATGTTTCCAAAAGCAATACCAAATAGAATTGCTGGCATCAGTGAAAATAAGAAGATGACAAAATCCCAAAACCTCTTCCATCCTTCCAATTCTATCTTCCCCCTGAACTCGAATGACACACCTCTTAAGATCAAAGAGGCTAAAATCAGGAAAAGAGGCGTATATAGATAGCTGAACATATACGCGTAGGTTGTTGGGAAGGCCGCAAATGTGGCCCCACCGGCTGTAATTAGCCAAACTTCATTTCCATCCCATACAGGACCGATTGTATTGATTACCATTCTTCTTTCTAGATCGTCTTTTGCAACAAATAAGTGCAAAATTCCAACTCCAAAGTCAAAGCCATCAAGCATAAAATATACAGCCCATAACAGACCCCATAAGGCAAACCAGATTGTATTTAGCATCTTTAGTACCCTCCTTTCGTTGTTGCTGGTTCTGGGACTTTCCGAGCGTATTTAAACAACAGATATATGTCTATAAAGCCCAAAGTCCCATACAGGAAAACAAACCCTATGAGTGTCATAACAACCTGAGCGGTATTTACAGCGGTTGAAACAGCCTGCGATGTTCTCAAAAGACCATAAACAATCCATGGCTGCCTTCCAACCTCAGCCACAATCCATCCAAGCTCACATGCCAAATAGGGAAGAGGAATTGCGTACAGCATGAGTTTCAAGAACCACCTTTTATCAAGGAGCCTATCGGCCTTAATGAGATAGTAAGCAATTAAAGCAAAGATGATAAATATCGCCCCTAAACCAACCATAGTCCTAAAAGATATGAAGGTGATTGTTACAGGGGGCCTATCGTTTCTTGGAAAGGATTTTAAACCTTTGATGCTTGCATTTGGATTATGATATGCGAGAATGCTTAGTAGCTTTGGTATACCAAACCATTGAATGGCATTTCTTTTATGAGCTTCATCTGGAAATTGAATAAGATAAAGCGGGACCCCTTTTTCTGTATTCCAGACCGATTCCATAGCAGCCAATTTTGTAGGCTGCGTTTTGGCAACTTCAAATGCATGCAAATCTCCAATGATGAATACTACAATCGCTGCATAAAGGCCGAAGTAGGCCCCAATCTTAAAGGCCCTTTTGAACAAGTCAATCTCTTGGTGCTTAAGCAAGTGATAGGCAGAAATGCCCATGACAAAAAACGCCCCTACCACATATCCTGCATGGACTGTGTGTAGGAATTTTAGAATTGCATAGGGCTGAAGTACGGCAGCCCAAAAATTTACAAACTCGGCCCTTCCGTTCCTTATCACATAGCCAATGGGGTGTTGCATCCAGGCATTGGCAATCAAGATCCATAGTGCAGAAATGTTTGTTCCAAATGCTACCAGCCAGGCACTTAGGGCATGAACCTTTTTAGATACCTTCTTCCACCCGAAAATCCAGACACCCAAAAATGTAGACTCTAAGAAAAATGCAAGAGTTGCTTCAATGGCAAGGGGCGATCCGAATATGTCACCGACAAACTTTGAGTACTGTGCCCAGTTCATACCAAATTCAAACTCAAGTGTAATTCCGGTAACCAATCCCAGGGCAAAGTTGATTAAAAAGAGTTTACCGAAAAACTTTGTCATCCTAAGGTATGTTTCATTCCCCGTTTTTACATAGACCGTTTCCATTATGGCAACCAAAAAAGACAAACCCAGCGTTAGAGGAACAAAGATGAAGTGAAACAGAGCTGTTAAAGCAAACTGCCAACGTGCCAACCATACCGTATCCATCAGTCGCCTCCTCTCATAAAAGTAACTTTTATCACTATCATCTTTGAAAATTATTGTCAAATAAAAATAGTTCTAAATCCGTGATCGCTCTCAAAGAACCCCTGCAAGTTCTAAGGGCACACCTTAATTTGGTTAAATAATTGACGGTTGATAGTAAATGGGTAAGTAGGAAAGGCCTTTTTACTTAAAACTTAACAAACCATGACTAACGACCAGACACTAAGAACTTCTAAATATCAAATGTGGAAATCTGCCCCTGCAGGGTGCATTGAGAAATCAATGAATGTCGTTGCACTAAAAAAAGCGGCAAACTATGCCCTAATTGGACACTCGGCAAAACAAAAAAGCTAACTGACCTTAATTACTTGCTTTTGCTGGTGCCGGGGCCCAGAATCGAACTGGGGACATACGGATTTTCAGTCCGTTGCAACCCCCATTTTACCCTGTGGTCCCTCTTATCCTCTCTTGGCCTGTATTGGTCATAACATACCTAAATAACAACACTTTGTCAAGCTTAATTAAGCATCTCTTTTCTCTTTTTTGGGTTTGCTCTTGACTAATTATACCAAAAAAGTTTACCCTATGTTTACCCCCTGATTGGGGAAAAAGCCTGAGGATGTCTGCGTTTTAGGCCTACTTTTGGGGTAAAGCTAGGGTAAAGGCGAAAGGCGAAGAAGGCAAAGGGCGAAAAGGTAAAAGGTTTAGCCTCACGCCTTTAGCCTTAAACGTAAAGGAGGGAAAAGATGCCTGTTTATGTGCGGTGTCCTTACTGCAAAACCGATCAGAATGTGAAAAACACAACCTGCCGAAGCTGCGGCAGGCCTTTGCCAAAGCAGGGCAAAAACTACAAGGTGGTCGTGGTTCATCAGGGCCGCAGGGTTCAGAAGATGGTCCCGGGCAGTCTTGAGCTGGCAAAGCAAATAGAAAGCAAAATTAAAGCGGAGCTTGTAGCCGGGGATTACTACGACAGACGGAAGCGCAGCTACACCTTAAACGAAGTCTGGGATAGATACCTGCCCTGGGCAAAGGAAAACAAAAAGTCGTGGCGCGATGATGAAATCCGATGGAATTACCTTTTGAAAGAAAGATTTGGCAAAAAGAGGCTTGATCAGATTACCCCCTTTGAGGTTGAGAAGTTCAAGCTGGAGCTTAAGAAGGGGACAAATGCAAGGGGTAAGCCCTATGCAGAGGCAACCATCCTGCAGTATCTTGCCCTTTTAAGGCGTCTTTTCAATCTGGCTATAAAGTGGGGCATGTTTGAGGGAGAAAATCCTGTCAGCAGGGTGAAACTGCCCAGGCCGAACAATGAGGTAACCGAATACCTTGAGCCTGAGCAGTTAAAGGCCCTCTTTGAAGTGTGCCAGGGCTACCACGACAGGCAGGCTGGCAACCTCGTCCTCTTTGCCCTGGCCACGGGCTTGAGGCGGGGAGAGCTTTTTAAGCTTAAGTGGAGCGACATTGACATGGAAAGGGGCTGGCTGAGGCTGCGTGATCCCAAAGGCGGCAGGGATCAGATTTTACCCTTAAACAACACGGCCATGAACATCCTGCAAAACCACCCTCAGGTCTCTGAATATGTGTTTCCGGGTAGAGATGGGCAAATGCGAAAGGAATTCAAAACTGCCTGGAAGCGGATCAAGAAGCTTGCGGGCCTGCCTGAGGGCTTCCGCTTTCACGGCTTAAGGCATGCCTATGCCAGTCTATTGGCATCAAGCGGACAGGTAAATCCCTACACCCTGCAGAGGCTCATGACGCATAAGGACTTCAGGACAACCCAGCGATACAGCCATCTCTGGGAGGCCAGCCTCAAACAGGGGGCTTCAGTGATAGATAAGATCATAAGCGGCATTCAGGGGCAGGAGCAAAAGGCAAAAGGTGAAAGGCAAGAGGCCAAGGACTAAGGGCAGGAAAGCTAAAGGTTTTGAAGGCTTTAATCTGTTAAAGTTTATCTTAAAGCGGCGTCAACCGAAGCGTCAGCTGCATCAGCCGGGTCTATAATTTTTATGGAAGAAGATAATCAATTGCAGTGCTGAGCAAATTGTGTTAAGACTTATAAAAAGAACTTCGGAGATTAAGTATGGGAGAAATTATAATCAAAGTACCAGAGGAAATCCATGAAGTTATTGATTTAGACATTCCTTACAATAAAGTAAAGGAAAAACTTGAAGAGATTAAAAAGAAAGAAGCAAAAAAATTTTTGGAATTTTTATTAAAGAATGCAGGTAGGTTAAAAGAAGAGGATTTACCTTCAGAAGAAGAGATTTACATGCAAGGCGATTAAATGAATTTCTTTATAGACAGCAGCATAATAATAGAAACTTTAAAAGGAAATAAAGAAGCAATAAGAATAGCAGTGCAATGCCCCAATTTTTTGGAAAGATATAATGGTTAATATAAAATTTGTCAAGCATAAATCTCCCATTTTTTAGAAAGGGGTTTTGGGTCATTGTTGTAGTAGACAGAATAAGGAGTTTTATAGT
>JALWFG010000011.1 GCA_027038965.1 Candidatus Desulfofervidaceae bacterium
AGTCGCAATCCCCTCAAATCGGGTCAATGTTTCCAACGTTTAACTGGGATGCCCTCTGGGATGGGATAGGAAACAGAGGTCGCAATCCCCTCAAATCGGGTCAATGTTTCCAACAGTGCAGGTTCTAAGGGTTTGTGGGACTTAGTTGCGTCGCAATCCCCTCAAATCGGGTCAATGTTTCCAACTAGAGAAAATGATGAGGGACCTGTATGCCAAAGCACGTCAGGTCGCAATCCCCTCAAATCGGGTCAATGTTTCCAACAAGGAATGGTATGAAGGAAATTTTAAACACAAATATCCGTCGCAATCCCCTCAAATCGGGTCAATGTTTCCAACGGGAAACAATCTTCGGGAGGTTTTAAGTGTAGCATTAACAGAGTCGCAATCCCCTCAAATCGGGTCAATGTTTCCAACGTGGACAACCAATCTACTTTGCTATAAAAGCAGTGATATTGAGTCGCAATCCCCTCAAATCGGGTCAATGTTTCCAACTCAAGCTTAGAATAGCAAGATATAATGGTAGTGCCTATGAAGAGTCGCAATCCCCTCAAATCGGGTCAATGTTTCCAACTCAGGGTCTATAACTTAGGAATAGAAGAAGATGATGAATTAGTCGCAATCCCCTCAAATCGGGTCAATGTTTCCAACTCCATACAGAAGGAGAATTGCTTAATTGGGAATATTGTCGCAATCCCCTCAAATCGGGTCAATGTTTCCAACAGTACCCCTTTTTTGCTTTGATTTTTAGGGCAGTTGGAAGGCCATTTTCGGAGACCTCCTCTTTAACCCCTCTTTTTTGCACTTTACATTTTTGTTAAAAATTGCAAACCACCTAAAAACCAACTAAATTTCTATGCGGGAACCGCCATGATTTTTTGGGCACTTAGGTTAAGGGGCTAGGTCTCCGCAGTTTAGAATTATTCTAAACTGTTGCCTCCAAGCCTGCCCGGCTTACCAGTCGTTCCCAAACCCGATTTTCAAAAGAGCTTTACTTTAATGCCCTTATAGCATATTTTAGGGTCAGAGGGCAAGTATTTTTTTAGTTTTGAAGTATTTTTTCTCTCAATACCCTTTTAAGGTTTCCTATTTGGGTTAAGGGCAGAATTTCGGTGTGCATGTGTCTGGCCCGCTTTTTTAGGCTGTCCTTGATTTCTCCTTTTTTGTCAAAGATGCTGGGTGATTGGGTGGCCAGAAAGGATTTGACCCTTAAACCAAAGTCGGATTGCAAGGCCCCAACTTTGTAGAGGATGTCCTGGTTTTTGTCGTGTCGTTGATCAAGGGATTTACATTCTACAAAATACAGGGCGTTTTCATAAGTAAACATGACATCAAATTCGTTTTGAACCCCTTTGCGAAATAGCTGAAGGTTTAGCTGCACATCGGTCAGGCCCTCTTTTGTGAGCTCAAAGAGGGTGTTATAGACATATTCTTCAAGCCAGCCGCCGATAAAGTATTGATAGGTATCCGTGTTGAGCCTACAGTGAACCTTCTGGCCATGAGCTTTGAATCCCCAATGACGAAAGAGTGTGTGGAGGTCTTCATTAAGAAAATGGGAATAGGTAAAAGAGAAGGCAAGGCCTTGCTCTTGTTTGAGGGCATTTTGGAATTCGTTTGGACCTTTTTGTTCCAGTGTTTTTAGTTCACTCCAGATTTGCTTTAAAAATGGTTTTAACCGCGGGTAGTGGTCATAGATGAATTTGGTTTTGGCAAATCGGTCTCTGGCCAGTTTGCCCCTTTGTTCAATGCGTTTTATGTCTTGTTCGGTGATGTTTGTTATTCCTTTGGCTGTGATGCTTATGCCATAGGCTGTTAGGTATTCCACCACCCTGAGCCTGACTTCAATTGGGATGGGGGGCCTGACATTGTGGGGCGGGTAGGGAATGACAAATTCGTTTTGCGGGAAGGGGATGTAAATCATCTGGCAGGGAAGGCCCTTAAAGGCTTCATAGGCCCCAATGGACATCATTTTGGTGCCGCCGGTCAGGTTGACGATGATTTTAGAGCGGTTTAGGGAGAGCCCCTTTGTCCAATTTTTCAGTTTGTCCATACAATCTTTGACAGAGTTTTCTTCAACCTTGATTATGTCGTATTGCTCGGAAGAGAAAGGGAGGCCTTTTATCTCCAGGGCCTTTAAAATGGCCTCTACGGTGTGGTTTTGTTGCATTTTTTCTGTGCTGACAAATAGCAGTCTTTCTGGTTTAAAGTGCAAAATGGCTAGGACATTGGGAATGGTTTGCTGACTGACCAAAGAGACCATAACGCTTGCCCCGTTCAATAATTTAACCGGGCTTGCTTCTGGCACCATCTTTTACCTCCCGTATTGTCTAAAGCCTTTATGCTTAAAGACCCTCTGAACGATTGTCTCCTGTCCTCGCAAAGTTTCTTTGACTATCCTTTCTGTGGTGGCATAGATGGGAGTAAGCTTCAGGGAAAGGGCATAGCCTACCATCAGGTAGGTGGCTCCATAATCGCCCTGAATTAAAGCCAAATCGCCTGGCCTTGCATTTTGTTTAAGCCAATGTTTAATCGGTTCTAAGTAGCCGTTTAATTCAGATAAATCTGGCGGAATGTTTGACCACAGAAATTGGAGCCTAGCTGGCAAGGGGATGATATTTTCTACCTGCCAGTTTTCCTTTAAATCCCCTGCCTGCTCAGGGGTCAGTTTATGTGAGAAGAGCAAAAAGCAACTTTTACCCATTTGTTTCCAATAAGCACCAGGCCATGGGCATGTTGTCCAGGGCCCAGATGGTGGTTTGAAAATCTTTGCCTCCAACAATTTTTCTAAAGCCTGCTATGGTTACCGCTGCCGCCCCACTGTGTTTGCCCAGTTTGATAAAACAGGCCTGTTTTAGTTTGGGATTGTTTAGTTTTTCAGGCAAAGGTGCCCACATCTGGTAATCCTTGGTGGTGGCGGCCGAGATGTGAAACCGCTCTTTTTCTTCGGCCCAGATGTTTTGGTAGTGATAGCGGCAGGCCGTAATGAGGGTCTTTTGGTCCAGACTTGTCTTTAAACCCGTTATTTGAGCATATTGCCTTTCAAAGAGGGCCTTGTGAATAGTGATGGTGCCGGTGAATGCGGCCCCTGGGGCAATGTATTCCATTTTTACCGGAATGCCTTGGGCGTGTTTTTGGGTCTGAAATGACTTGAGGTTATAGGAGATGTCTATTTTGATATTGCCTTTTGTCATTTTTAGATCCGAGACCTTTAGGGCCCGAAAGGGGTCAGAACAGGTGTCATTGGCAGAGGCCTTTTTTAAGATACATTGCTCTAAAATGCGGGCCTTGTTTTGGCGGGGCTTGTCTGAATGGTCTGCCAGGCATTGCTTAACCGCCCCTTTTTGGGACTGACACAGATAGTTCAAAATGGCCGTCCTTAAACTACCTTTCAAAGAAGAACCAGGAATAAAAACCTGATGGTTTAAAGGATTTCTAGGCAGTTTGGCGATGGCCAGAGAGGCAATGACCGCAGTTTCAATCTGGGCGTAATCGCTTAAATTTTGGGAATAATTTTCTGCCACTGCTTGGGATACCTTGACTTTGTAAACCGAAAATTCGGGTCTAAAGTGGTCATAGATGAATTGCCTGATTTTAAATATGCCCTCTGGGCTTGAGATATTGCACAAAAACAGAAAGTGTTGATATTTACCTTCTTTAATAAGGTAATCCATAAAGGCATCTCTGTTGAGCACATGGAGGTAGCCGTCTTTTATGACATATTCGGTGGGGATGTAGTCTTCGCCTGTGCCCACATGGACCGGGCTCAAGACCGTTAAGGTGATAGGTATCCTTTGTTCAAACATCCTTTTCTCCCTCTAGATGAATAAAAAGGGGTAGCATAAGGCCGCTGTGGAGGTGATTGCCCCTGTTGGGGGAAAGGCTAAGCAGTTGCCCATAGACCTCTTTTATTTCATTGACAAAGAAGACAGAGCCGGGAATGGTAAGGATAATCGGGTTTTTAAAGGGATTGGCAGCAATGGCCAGATAGCCGCCGTGTTTGGGAAATTTGGTAATGGTTTTGAAATAGCCCCTTTTTATAGAGCTGTCCGGAAGGCCGTGGGAGAGGGACATGAAACTTTTGCAATCTGGCCTTGGCCTTAAAATCTCAGGAGATGTTTCGCACTCTTTGATTTCAAATCTTCCCTTGCCAGTAGAGGCATCTTTGCCATAACCTGCCTTGCCCATGTTTGTTAAGACTTCGTATATTTCCTCTTTTTTTATGAGGTGGCTCTGATACTTGAGATAGACATCAAAACAAAGGCCTTCTTCAAAGAAAGTTTCTTCAGTGGAATAGAGATGGGAAGTTTGGTTGGAAAGGCGGTTAATGGTGTTTTTGAAAATCCGCTTTTGTTTCAAGGGGAGATTGAGGAAGTCCTCCTCAGTCAAATTTTGAAAGAGTCTGGTTTCAGTTAAGGGATGGGTGTTTAACAGGGTGTCTTTTCTGACAAAAGACAATTTTTTATGCCGTTTATCGGCCTGTCCTTGAGGTTTGAGTAGTGGTTTGGGCAGAAAACCGCTTGGAAATCCATCTGAAAAGGCAATGAAGGGCTCAGGATTTTGCAGACATTTCTCAAGGCGGCGTTCCCCATAGAGCTCCACAAACTGCCAGCAGAAGTTTCCAAACAGAGTATCGCTCATTAGGGGTGAAGCAAAGGAGGACCTGGGCTTGAGGGTAATCTTTAAAGACTCCATCTTAATCCTCAAACAGGGTCAGGTTGTTGAATTGCTCTGCCATTTGAGGGTCGTCAAATGAAAATTGGATTCTGCCATATCCCCTTGAGCCACAGCCACCCAGGGCATCCATTTCTAAAAGCTTCAGGGCCTGCAGCAGATATTTAAAATTCTCACGGTCCACTTGGCCGTTATCACCGTTAATGTCCATGATTTTATAATGAATTACAAATTCAAACTCTGCTCCAGCCGGCACCCTTTCCATGTGTCTGGGACCACCGCCGCCTGAGGTGCCTTTGATACGGTCAATGGTTACCTCTATCTTTTCCTCAGTCAGGGCGTTGTATCTCCTGAGTTTATCTTTGCTGGCCTCGCTTAAAAAGCAGTCCCGAAACAGGGCTCGGGAAGGCCCTTCATTATAGCCCTCGGCCTCGGCCCCGGAGATGCCAAAGATGCGACAGATGGCCTTACCCTTGTCATCATCAGGCCTATCCCAGGGTTTTCCCTCTGGGTCTATTTTACCCAGATACCACTCCAGCAACGACCGGACCTTGCCCTTTAAGGACGAACCAGGAATGTAGGGCTCCTTTGTGAATGGATGTCTGATAACAGGATTGTCAATGCCCCCAATCCTTATTTCATCACTACCTGCTCCAATGTGCAGACCCGTAAGGAGTTTAATCGTGCCCTTTATTTCTTTAATGTCAAGCAGGCGATAGCTCTCCATTAATATTCCTCCTTTATCTGTTTTGATATCTTGACTTGTTGGCAGTGGCAAAGGCTACAATGGCCTCAAATAAATCACAAAAGGCGTCAAAGTCCCCTTTTTGGTTGACCTTATCAAGTTGTTTTTCTATAAAAATTTTAAAGTTTTTAGTAGCCCGCTTGCGGGCCTCGGCGTAAGTGGCCATTGCCTTCATCATTTTAATATAAGGCAACTGCCGTTTGAATTCTTCTTCAGGATTGTCTCTGGTTTCAATGCGTTGCTTGATGACAAGAAGATAATTATAAAATTTTCGCAGTTGGTGAATGCTCATTTTCTTCTCTGTTGCAAACCAATCCGATAGCCTGTGGGCATCTTCAGAAAGTAATTGTGGCCGTAGATACTTCTTTTCTTGATCAGCAAAGAATTCTATTGGTAAACGAACATCTTCTCCCTGTCTGGAGTAATGTTGTCTATTGGGGGTCATTTCCTTTTCCTCCTTTTGTAAATTGCTATTGAAAGGGGTATGGTTAACTTGGATTTATAGGCCTCTATCCAGTTATTTCCAATATCCAAAAGCCTTTCATAATAAGGTTTTTTACCAAAGTTTCTGGCCGTTATATAGGCAAAAATGGCCCGCCATTTAGCAAATTGCGGGGTTTCAGACATCTTTTCGGCCCAATCGGATAAGGTGAGCAGGCGATAAAAATAGGCCGTTGGCAATGGTTCAATCTGTTCAATTTGGTCTATTTCGGCTTCAAACAAAGAGAGATTCTTAAATTCCTTCCAATCTAATGTTTGTTGAAAGATGGTAATGGCGTTTTTGTCCCGGCGTTGTTTTGAGGCCTCAAGTGCCCTTTCTGCCTCTTCGGCCATTTGCCTTACTGGCACCATCGGTTTGGCCAGGATAAGCCCGGCTGAAATCGTGATGTCTTCATTATGGCACACATATCGTTTAAAGTGTGTTCCGATTTCTTCCTGGGCAAATTGGTAAATCTGGGTATAGGGGCCGATGAGAAAAAGGTCGTCTCCGCCGGTGAAAACTGTATAAATTTCAGGATATCTTTTGGTGGCTATGTAAGGGATATATAAAGAGAAAAAGGCATCCAGCATGCGACTGAGGTAGGCATAGCGCGAGGCGGTCAGAAGCTGTCCTTGGTCTCTTTTTAGGCCCTCTTTAAAGATAAGTCCTAGATTATCTACATCGGCCTTGAATATTCCTAAAAATGGGCTGCCTATTCGGTTACCTTTTCTGTCCAAGGTTAGGGCATCGCAGGCCAAATGATAAAAGGTCTTGATACTGCCTGCCTTGTAGTCCTGGGGGAGTTTTTCCTTTTTAAGGTCTTTATACCTTTTTTCCTGCCACTCATTGGCTTTGAACTTGGGCACTTGTTTGGCGATATGTTTTAAAGGATATCCCTTAAAACCCGTTTCTGGACTGAGCTGATAGACCAGGCCGGTTTGGGCAGCAGCATTATCTTTCCCAAATTCAAACCCATAATTGCCTATAATCCGATACTTCAAATTCTCACCCAGGGTGATGAATTCTTCTTTAACTAGCCTTTCACCTATTTCCTTAAAGGCCAAGCAATCCTCACAAATGGGCATTTCATCATCTATTTGTTTGGTCTTTGGATGTTTGCCACAAATGGCACAGATATCCTCAGAAGACCTTATTCTATCAAGATAGTCGTTAAAGACAAACAATTGGGGATCAAGATCAAGGGGGCTTAGCTTTTCCTCTTCAAGTTTTAAGGCCAGATTGGTCATAAAAGAGGCGTATCTGTCAGACTTGAATTCCTCAGTGCTAGCTCTCAACCAGGCCAGACAAAAGTTGACCTCTCCATAGAATCTTTTGTGAAAGGTCCTTCTGATTTCCTGCTTTAATTCTTGGAGATGTTCATCAATGTTATCCAGATTAGGGGCTAAGACAAGAAATTTACCAGCGGCTGTGCTCAGTATAGAGGCGGGGTTTAGACCGAACTTCTGGATAACAAGGTAAGCGGCTGTCTCTGTGGCCAAGGACACAAAAAAGGACTTGGCCCTTAAAATCTTGGCTGCATACTTGTTGGCACTACCGCCCTGATCAAAGATGAAGGACTGAATTCCTGAGAAATCACCGACAATAAAAACAAATGGCTTGTCCTGGGTATGTTCCAAATAATTGAGACTGCATCTTTGAAGTTGGCCTTTGGCTTCATAATAGCCAAACAAGGCCGTCGCAATGGCCGCAGTGGTGGTCAAATGGTCGTACAACGGAATGTCAGGCACAGTCTTGATGGTGGCTGAGGGAATACACCAGGTGTAAACCTCTAGCAATGACCTGACGGCATTAAAAAAGGTATTAAAATTAGTGTATTTTATCCTTTTGAAGTCTCTCTCAAAATTATGCCATAGCCTTTGGTATTCCTCTTGACACTTCTCACCTTTTAAGTTTTTAAAAAGAGATTTCTCTTGAGGAAAGATCTTTTCAGGACTAAATGGAACCAGGGGATATAAAAATTCTTCTTTATAACAATCATGCCTTTTAAGACTTATTTCCTCAAAAATAGGTTTTAACCTAACGCAACGAAACCGCTTGACATCTTCTTCTTGCCCTAATTTGTCATAATGTTTTCTATCTAATCCGGCGCTCAAGCGATCAGCTACAGCAATGATGGATTCATAAGGGTTGGATGGATTGTGATGTCTGGCGGCCAGATTAATCAAGGCAGTTTCATCGTTAGTGGGACCTTCATTAAAAACACCCTCATTTTCTTCAAAAAAGCGGTAGGTGTAAAGGGCATGGGGATAACTATACTCCTTGGGGATATAATCATGCCAATTGCCCGGACGCTTAATTTCTAACCCGGTTCTTTGATAAAATTTGCCGATGTCATGTAACAACGCCGCCAAAGAAATTTTGTCAATCAACCTCAACCTGAAATCCTCCACTTATCTATCTATCGTCAATAATATTTTTGACATGAAAAATAGTCAAGAAAAATTTTAATATTTTTTTACCCAAGGCCAAACAGGGCCTCATTTTAAGGGTCTATTTTGCTCTGCCAAATGTGACACCTGCCCAACATACATTAAGGCTGGTTTAGGGAAAGAGTGTTTTTTAACTTTTTGCACTGGGAACTGATAAGAAAAGTAAAGTTTTATACCCTTTTGTTGGACATAGTTTTGAACTTGGGGAGAGGCCTGATAGGTAACCAAAATGGGAAGGAGTTCCTGATTAAGTGTGACTTTTATGATGTTGAGGTTTTTCAAGAAGCCATCTACATCTCGCTTTTTAAGCTGGGTTTTGCATTTGCCTACCACAAAAAGCTGTTTACCATTTTGAGCGGCCTTACCAATAATGTTCACTTCAAGGTATCTGCCAGGACCAATCTCTACAGAGTCCCTTTTTAAGGGGGTGAGTAGTTTTAGGCCATATTCTTTCTCAAGCAGAGGCGGGCCCGATCTTCAAAAGGATGTAGCCTGCGGCATGGGCCAGTTCCCCAAGCTGCTCTCGAGTCTTGCGATGCTCACCAATGAGCTTTGTGAGTTCGGCTTCAGTTTTTTTCTGGGCCTCGGCCAGCTCTTTCACGACCCGACTGAGGTCTTTAACGATGTCCTTTAGCTCATTGAATTCCCTCTTGGTAACCGTGGCTTCTCGTTGACGCTCAATTTCCTCCAGGACAGCGATGAGGACTTCCCTTGTGGAGGGCTCAATTTTCTGGAGAAGTTTTATAACATTATACTGTAAGGCATAAATCCTTTATATCAAAAGCAGGCGGAGATGGCGAAAACATCCGCCCACAAAGTAACTTAAATTTTAGTTTGACTTTTTGGCAAATTTTTATTATCTCCTTTAAATATGAAAGAGGCCTCTGTTGAATGTTTAAAGAGGGTAGAAAAGGCCCTTCTTGAAGGCAAAGAAGGACGAGCTCAGGAGCTGGCCTTGAGGTATTTTTCTACCGACCATACTGATTCAGAACTTTTCTATAAGTGGGCTCAAGTCTTTGAGCTTTTGGGTATGGCCAAAAAGGCCATTTCTGCTTATGGTTTAGCCCTTAAATTTTCGCCTGACAATCCCCGTTATCTAAAACCACTAGCGATTTTATTCTATGAAACAGGGAAACTTAAGGAGGCCTTTGGGGCCTTTAGGCGTTTAAAAGGGCTTAGACCTGGTGATGGCCAAATAGATGAGTATTGGCACCGAATTTTGAAGGAGCTTGGGTTTGAAGGCAGCATAGAGGAGATCTCAGAGCAACCCTTTCGGGGGCAACACTTAAGATACTTTCCACCCAGCGTGGGAAAAAATGAAGCCCGTCTGTTCCTCCATCTTTTTTCAGGTCGCCATAGAGGCCTGTTTGTCCAACAAAGGGATAAAAGGACTGGGCTTTCCCGCTTGGTTTATCAGGACATTTGTCTTGATGAGTCTTTGATGAAAGACCATGTTTTAGGTGAGAAGACAATTTTCTTTTTGCCCTTAAGGGAAGATAAGAAAGTTAAAACGGCAATCCTGGCCATTTTTATACCCAAACGTGACTTGTTTTATTATGCCCGTCAGCCATCTTTTTTGGAGGTTAAGGCAGAGTCTTTGAAGGAGTTTACCCTTAAATCTTTTAATAAAATTTGTGGGTGGGGGTTACCTGCATATCTGGAGAGGGTTAATCGGTTTTTTTATCGAATCTGGTGGTTCCTAGAAGAGTTTATACACTTTTTAAAGGTAAGACGGTTTTTGAAAGAGGTCATTACAAGACTTTCTCTGCCCCACTTTGGAGGAAGGATTGAGGCATATTTGCCCACTAAACCTATTGGGGTAGGTTGGCAAGAGCGGCCTATGCTTTTACCACTGGGTATTGAAAGGCAAACGGGGCAAAGAAGCCTTTTCATTGATGGTCATGGCGAGGCTTATTCAGAACAGCTCCGGTTTTTAAAAAGGGCTAAAGAGTTGCCAGTAGCTGAGTTGAAGAATTTTTTAAGGCATTTTCAGCAGTTGAAATTAGAACAAACAGAGTCGTTGAGCAAGGGACAAACTCCCCTGCTTGAGAGGCTGAAACAGGGCTGTAGTATTATCAAGGCCATTTTGGAAAAGACAGAGGAAGGCGGTCCCCTTTCCCGTAATGAAAAGGTAGTTTTGTTTTATACCATCGGTATTTTGGATAAGGAGCTTTTGCATCAGGTGCTTTATCCCTTACCTGATTATAATTATCATCGGGTAAATCGCATTCTTAAAGGATTAAAACCCAATCCCATAAGTTGTATTAAGATAAGAGAGCTTTTACCAGAACTGGCTCACAGTTTGACTTGCAATTGTGTATTTGACCTGAGCGATGGACGGTATCCATCACCGGTGATGCACATAAATCCTGTTTTGGTACCTACAGAAATAGAGCGGTTTACGCTTAAGAGGAGTTCGCTCCAACAGCTGGCCCAGCGTTTTATCTGGCTCTGGCAGGAGAGGCAGAGGATTGAAGGGCAATTGAGGATATTGGAAAATGAATTAAAAGGCGGATTAAAAAAGAAGGGATGGGCTGAAATAAATGTTAGTGGAAGGAGACTTTGTTTGAAGGAAGGGCGTTTGGTGGTAGCAGGAACCTAAAGCTGAAACAAAAGGCTGGTAAAGTAGGAACAAACCAATGGCCATTTTTTATGCTGTAGAACAGGGACTTTTTTTACAAAAAGAGGGGCAAAGACTTCTGGCCAAAAAGGACGGCCGGCTTTTGAGGTCTATTCATTTTCATGAGATTGAGCAGGTGATTTTGGTTGGACGCATTTCTTTATCTCCTGCAGTTGTAACTGCCCTGCTTAAAAGGCAAATTGATGTGGTGTTTTTGACCAAATCAGGCCGTTTTCTAGGAAGGCTTAGCCCAATGATGGGCAAGAATATAGAGTTGCGGCTTAGACAGTTTGAGCGTTTTAAGGATAAAGATTTTAAAAGAAGAGTGGCTGAGGCAATTGTCCAAGGCAAAATTGAAAACCAAAGATTGCTTTTGAGGCGTATTAATCGCAAGGCACTTGGGCTTGAAGATGCCATTTTAAGACTTAAGGCCTTGGCAAGGCAGGCTGAAGGTGTGGAGATTGAAACCTTAAGGGGGATTGAAGGGACAGCGGCCAGAATCTACTTTGAGGCCCTAGCAAAAGGATTCAATGAGACTTGGGAATTTAGAAACCGGGAAAGGAGACCGCCCAAGGACCCTATCAATGCCCTTTTAAGCTTAGGCTACACTCTACTTTTTAGCAATGTGCTTTGTGCTATCAATTTGATAGGACTTGATCCCTATTTGGGATGTCTTCATAGCGTAGATTATGGAAGGCCTTCTTTGGCACTTGATTTGATGGAAGAATGGCGGCCAGTTATTGTGGATGCCTTAGTTTTAAGCATGATAAATCGCAAGGTGATAAATAGGGGCGATTTTGAATCTAAACAAGAAGGGATTTATTTAACTCCAGAGGGATGGCGCAAGTTTATTGCCCAATTTGAAAGGAAGATGAACGAAGTGTTAACCCGTCCTGAACGCGAAGAGAGGCTTTCTTACCGAGCTTACATAGAATCCCAGGTGAGGTCTTTTGTCAGGGACATAAAGGGGAAAGAAAAATATAAGCCAGCGGTGTTTAGATGAAAAAGTGTTATCTAATTTCTTACGATATTTCCGATGAAAAAAGGCTTCGTAAGATGGCAAAGTTGTTGGAAGAATATGGTTATCGGGTGCAAAAAAGCGTCTTTGTGTGTTTTTTAACCGAGTTTATGTATGAAACATTAAGACAAAAGATAAAATTGCTTATCGACCTTCATCAAGATCGAGTAAGAATTTATCAGCTATGCCGCAGTTGTCAAAAGACGGCCGAGGTAGAGGGTATTACTGAGGTGCCCCAAGAGGAGGACTTTGTTATCGTATGAAAAATAAGGTTTTTGTTCTGGCCTGCTATGATATTGCTGATGAAAGACGGTTGCAAAAGGTAGCCAAGATAATGGAAGATTATGGCGTTAGGGTGCTTTATAGTGTCTTTGAGTGTCTTCTTTCTAGAGGGCTCTTTGCCCAAATGAAATCTAAAGTAAAGGAAGTTCTTGACCCCCATGAAGATAGTGTTATTTATTATCTGCTTTGTAACCATTGCCGTCGGAAGATTGAGCACCTCGGACGGACACCCTTTTATCTGGAAGAAGTAGATAGTATTGTAGTGTAATATCTGCCTAGCCCAAAGGCGGTATTTTTGCCAATGTGAATGTATTCGCCAAGGTGTAGTATAGGGAAAATATCAGAAACATCCCCTGAAATTTCCATTTCACCCATGGCCCCCCCGATTTGCAAATGAGCATTCTGGCGCTTAGAAAAGCGGGTAAAATCCTGCCACTTGAAATTGGTTTTTACCTGAATCTTGCTTAGCATGGGCTCAAGGTTAAGTTCTTTGACCAAAAAGACTTTTCCCTGACCATAAAGTTGAGTTAAGGTCTTAAAACGGCGGATTATGGCAATAAGGATGTCTTTAAGAGAAATTTTGTCGGTTAACCTCCCTTTAATTTTGAATCGCAGGGGGGTGATGGTTTTGAGCAAAATGGCATGGGCAATCTCGTTTGTCTGCAAGATATCTGTGCTGTTTAAACAGGTGCTTGGAGAAAGGAGCCTTTGTGTTTTTTGGCTAAAAATAATGCGTTTGCGTTTAAAGGAAACATATTTTTTGATTTCTTTTATTTCAAATTTACCCCTGCCTTTGCCCATGCCCAGCTTGCCCATTTGCATTAAGGCATATATGATGTAGGGCAGATATTCGTTGGCCTGACCAAAGAGGGTAAAGCCAAATTGATAGATGCTGCCCTGGCGCATCTTTTTGCCACCAAGCGAAAGGGGATAGAGCATCATTGGATGAGGGGGATTTTTGATTTCGGCAATATCTGTTTGGGTTTCAAACAGGAATTGATAGACACATCCCTTTTGAAGGAGACAGCTTTCACATGAACGATTTTTATTAAGGCATACGACCCTTTTTAAGGCCACACCAAAGGCCCCTCGCAACATAGAGCCCGGAAAATGAGGAATCACAAAAGGGGTCAAAGCCTTGATGGTGACCTCATACCGATGAATGGCCAAATTGGGATGAAGATATTTAGTATCCATAGTCGCTGGAGAATATCCTATCACACTTCATAAAGTTTTTCCATCCTCATAATTACAATTGCGTTTATAGCATTTATCGCGTTAGAAGCCCTTTAGCTCCTAAGTGCCTAAGTTTCTACTCTATTTTTTTCCACTTAATTATTTACCCATCCATTTTGCCCCTTGCCTTAAGGTCATTTTTCTGTCAAAATCCCTCCAAATTTGGTAAAATTCGGAAGGGCAAATGAACTCTTTAACCACACTTAAGAAAATTTTTCAACAAAGTGTTAAGAAAAATTCTCAGGCCACTTTCATAGAGATATGGAATGGGCAGCGGTATTTAATGTTTACCTATGATAAGATTGCGAACTGGGTTAAGCAATTAGGAGCCGGTCTTTTAAAGGTGGGACTTAAAAGGGGAGAGAAAGTGGCCTTGTTGGGGGAGAATTCCCCTGGTTGGATTGTTGCTTATCTGGCCCTTGTCTGTGGCGGTTGGGTGGCAGTTCCCTTGGATAAAGAATTAACACCAAAGGAACTGATAAAGCAGATCAAACGGGTCGGGGCAAAGAGGATATTTGTGTCTTCTTTTTTGGTGTCAAAGTTGGGGAGTTTAGTGGGAAAGGAAAAATATCATGTTTATACCTTTGACCCTTTTTTACAAGACAAAATGGGGCTTGAATCCCTTTTAGAAAAGGATGAAAAATGGCACCAGGATTACCTTGGGATCCAAGTCAAACCGGCAGATTTGGCTTCTATTGTCTTTACCTCAGGGACTACAGGAGCGGCCAAGGCGGTTATGTTGACGCATCACAATTTTGCAAGTGATGTAATAGCTACTTGTGAACAGATCAAGATTCACAATAGGGACAAGATGCTTCTGGTTCTGCCCTTACATCATACCTTCGGGTTTACAGCAGGGTTTCTTATCCCTTTGTATAAAGGGATTCCTGTAATTATGGAAAACAGTAAAACTCGGGTATTAAAGGCCTTTCAAGAAAAAAGCCCAACAGTTTTTATAGGAGTTCCAAGGATTTTTCATGTGCTTTATTCCCGCATTGAGAATGAAGTAAAGAAGCAAGGCAAATGGGACAGGTGGGTAAGGGCATTAGAATTGGCCCAAAAAATTAAACAAAAAACGAGGATTAACATCGGACGTCTTCTTTTTAGAAGGCTCCACAAACAGTTTGGGGGAAAACTCCGTTTATTGGTGAGTGGTGGGGCCTATCTTCCCCCAGAGCTTGCCTTGAAATATTTTGTTATTGGTTTTCCCCTTATCCAAGGTTGGGGGATGAGTGAGCTATCCCCTGTGGGATGCGTTCAGCCGTTTTCGTCATGGCGTTTTTACTTCACAAATTATTATGAAAGGCATGTAGGTTCTATTGGCCCCCCTATAAATGGAGTGGACATTGAACTTATAGATGTCCCGCCAAAGGGGCTTTATGCCAATTTGGGGAATAAAGAGGGAGAAATGGTTGTTTCTGGCCCCATTGTAACTCCTGGATATTATGAAGATGAGGAGTCCAATAAGCAGGTATTTATTTCCTTGAATGGACAAAGGTGGTTTAGAACAGGAGATGTGGCTAAAAAGGATTCGGCTGGAAATCTCTATATTACTGGGAGAAGCAAATATGTCATTGTGACCCCTGAAGGAAAAAATGTCCATCCTGAAGAGGTGGAAGAAATTTTGAATGAGAGTCCTCTTATTTATGAATCCCTTGTTTTGGGACATAAGTTTAACCAGGCTGAACAGGTGGTGGCCATTATTGTCCCCCATGCCAAGAGCTTAAAGTCTTACCTAAAGGAGAGGGGACTAGAATTTAATTGGGAAAATATATATGAAGTGATGTATAAAGAAATAAAACAACAGCTTAAAAATAGTGCTAGTTATAAATGCCCTGTTGATTTTGCCGTAACTAATTATGATGGGGAAAAGGGCGAATTTGTGGGCTTTGAGAAGACTACTACGCTTAAAATTAAAAGGGAATTATATAAATTTTCTTCATTTTTGAGCTATCGGACTTTGAAAAAAGGGGGATGGAAAAAGGCCATTTTTAATCTCAAAAAGGGTAGTTTAAAACCAGATTGTTAAGATTAATAACAAAAATAACCTAGCGATTTGGACTGCCTTTTTGGCTGATATGTAGTTTTAAAAAAAACGACACATTTTAGCCTACTTGAGAAATTTTTGTAGTAAGATTGCGGATTTTGGGGCAATAAATTTTCTTGCACGGTTTGAATGGCTGTGTTATAGTGGTTGCAAGTTTAAATCGTTGAGGGGATTTTAAAGCATGATTAGGCAACCTATTGTAGCCGGGCAGTTTTATCCAGATAGTCCAGCTTTGCTTAGAAGATATGTAGAAGAATATCTTTCTTTTCAAAGAACGAAAGAATCTGTGCTTGGGGCCGTATGTCCCCATGCAGGATATATGTTTTCTGGAGGGGTGGCCGGGGCCGTTTATGGAAAAATATCTATTCCTGATAATATCATTATTTTAGGTCCTAATCATACAGGTATTGGAGAGCCCTTTGCCGTTATGGATAAAGGAACGTGGCTTACTCCTCTGGGTAGTGTGGAAATAAACAAGACCCTTGCATCACTTATTTTAGAAGAAAGCGAGCTTTTTAGCCCGGATTTCAGAGCCCATCAATATGAACATTCTATAGAAGTCCAACTTCCGTTTTTGCAATATTTAAAAAAGGATTTTAAATTTGTCCCTATTATTTTGGCCCATACTCAGTATCAAAACTGTGAAATTTTGGCCACTGCCCTTGCTAATGCCATAAAGAGATTAGGACAGCCGGTGCTTATTATTGCTAGCAGCGATATGACCCATTATGAACCAGACAAAGAGGCAAGGGCAAAGGATAAGCTTGCCATTGAACAAATGCTGGCTCTGGACCCAAAGGGCCTATATAATACGGTTCACAGCCACAATATTACAATGTGTGGGGTTATTCCCGCTACAGTGATGCTTATTGCTACAAAACTTTTAGGGGCACAATTTGCAGAAGTCGTGGCCTATGCTACTTCTGGAGACGTCTCTGGGGATTATGGTAGCGTAGTAGGTTACGCAGGAGTTATTGTAAAGTAACCCAACTTGCCACCTAAGCGATGAGTGATAATAGTGAACAGTGTGAGTTATATTCCCTTGCAATCCTTAACGGTGCTCTGTTTTTCTTAATAATTTTGAATTATGGATTTGGAATTAGAAAAAGAAATTTGATTCAACATCCAAAATCAGAAATTAATCCAAAATCCAACATCCAACATTAGATAGCCTTTTGACTTTCCCCTTTCACTCTCACACTCCAATAAAGGTAGCAAGTTGAGTTAGGCTCTAGGCTGCCCTATAGAATTTCAGGTCTCTTTTGAATCAGAAGGAATTTCAATTCCTTCCTTTTCTTTCCATTCAATTCTTGGAGCATCGGCCCAAAGGCCTTCTAGGTCGTAATATTGACGTAGGGGTTCATAAAAAATATGGACCATGAAATCACCAAAGTCCAAAACAGCCCAACGACCTTCGGTAATGCCCTCTTCGCCCAAGGCCTGATGACCTGCCTTCTCCATTTTCAGAAGAATTTCTTCAGCAATGGCCTGAGTATGACGGTCTGAATTACTGCTCATGATTACAAAGCAATCCGTAAGGCTTGAAAGCCCTTTTAGGTCAATGACTACAATGTTTGTTGCTTTCTTTTCAAGGGCAGCTTCTATGGTGATTTTAATCCGTTTATCCATCTTTCCTCCGATAAAGGCCTTTCTGATAAATATAATCAGCTACAGCCTCAGGCACAAGGTAACGAATAGACTTCCCCTGGGACAGCAACTGGCGAATGAAGGTAGCTGAGATATTCAAAGAAGATATATCACAAAAATAGACATTTTTCTTGGTGGGCAATTGACAGATGTCTTTTCTTAAAAAAACGCTTTGCGAAAAAACCATTTTAAGGGGCTTTAAAATTTCCTCTTTTTTTAATCCCTTTCTGGGCATAACAATGAAATGCGCCAGTCTCAGCAATTCCTGAGGGGATTTCCAGGTATGAATTTCTATAAAGGCATCCAAGCCCACAATGAAATAATACTCATCATCTTGATTTTGCTGAGAGAAGTATTTCAGAGTCTCTACCGTATAAGACAGCCGTTTTTGTCTTCCTTCAATATCAGAAACCTCAAAAGAGGGGTTTGAGGCAATAGCCAACTTAACCATTTCATAACGGTCAGCAAATGAGACTACCTCTTCTAAAGGACGGTGAGGGGGAATTCCGGCGGGAATAAAGATAATTCTTTTTAACCCAAACTCCTCCCTGATTTCCTCTGCAGCCCTTAGGTGTCCAAGGTGAATGGGGTTAAACGTGCCTCCAAAGAGTCCGACTTTCCTCTTCACTTTTCCAGCCACTAACTCCGTATCTGTCCCTGCCCAAATACAATAAATTTGGTAGTAGTTAATTCCTCAAGTCCCATCGGGCCATAGGCATGAAGTTTTGAGGTGCTGATGCCGATTTCTGAACCAAGCCCCAATTGATTGCCATCGTTAAAACGCGTAGAAGCATTTACCAATACTACTGACGCATCGACCCTTTCCAAAAAACGCCAGGCCCGAGTATAGTCTTCAGTAACAATGGCTTCGGTGTGATTAGAACCATAACGATCAATATGACTGATGGCTTCATCCATGTCTTTGACTACCTTGACTGCCAAAATCAGGTCAAGATATTCAGCTGGCCAATCTTCTTCAGTAGCCACTTTGGCCTGAGGAAAGATTTTGCAAGTCTTTTCACAGCCCCTAATTTCTACCCCGGCTTCTACAAAACGCGTTAGCATCGGGGGCAAAAATGCCTCGGCTATGGCCTCGTGCACCAGCATGGTTTCCATGGCATTGCATACCGCTGGCCGTTGCACCTTGGCATTGAAGCAAATCTCCTCGGCCTTCTTTAAATCTGCCTTTTCGTCTACATATACATGGCATACACCTTTATAGTGTCTTAAGACTGGAATACGAGAATTTTCAGTTACGAACCGAATGAGTCCTTCTCCGCCTCTAGGAATGATGAGATCAATATATTCCTCAAGTTTGAGTAATTCGTGCACAGCCTCTCTATCTGTTATAGGCACCACCTGAATCGCCTTTTGAGGTAGTCCAGCCGAGATAAGGGCTTGAGTCATAATCTTTCCAAGACAAAGGTTAGAATTAATGGCCTCAGAACCGCCCCTTAAGATAACGCTATTTCCGGCTTTAAGACAGAGAGCGGCTGCCTCTATAGTGGCATCAGGACGGGCTTCATAGACCATGGCAATGACCCCAAGAGGGATGCGCATTTTGCCCACTTTGAGGCCATTAGGGCGTTGCCACATCTTGACAATACTACCTATGGGATCAGGTAAGGCGATGACTTCATACAGGTTGTTAATCATTCCCTTTATTCTGGCTTCATTTAGGGTAAGACGATCGACCAATGCCTTGGAGAGCCCTTTTTCTTGGGCATAGATGACGTCCTTTTTGTTTGCCTCAATAATGGTGGATATGTTTTCCTCTAACCCCCTGGCAATTCCCTTTAAGACTTGATTCTTGACATCTGTTCGGGCTACTGCCAAGCTTTGGCTAGCCACCTTTGCCGCTTGAGCCATCTCCAGAATCTGGTCCTTTATTCCCACTTCGCCCTCCTTAACTACCTGATTTTTATGCCAAAATTAGCATAAGTTTAGGTTTAAGGCAAGCAATTGTTTCTCCATGGGAATCCGAAGTTTTCTTTGAAGATTAAACGCCAATGTCCTTGGGTTCGGGAAGATTGCCGAAGGTATCAGCGATATTCTTATTTTAAATGGTGGAGAAAAAAGGTAGCAATGCTCATATAGACTAAGACTCCCATAATATCATTTAGGGTAGCGACAAAAGGACCAGCGGCTACCGCAGGGTCAAGACCTATTTTTCTCAGCAAGGCAGGAAAGATAGTACCCCAAAAAACGGCAATGTTGATGGTGAAAAACATAGATACCCCAATAATAAGCCCTAGGGCCTTGTGTCCATGCCAAATATAAGCCGCTGTTCCCCCAACGGTTCCGCAAATAATAGCCATAATAAGGGCTACTTTTATCTCTTTTAGAAACTGCTGTTTAAAATTGAAAAAGTTGATTCTGCCTGTGGCCCAGCCTCTTACGGCAATAGATGAAGACTGTAGCCCGGCATTACCAGCGGTAGAATTGATAACAGGGATGAAACTTACAAGAATAATGGCATCAGCCAGTGTATGTTTGAAAAGCCATAAAAGGTAACCTGTGACAAACTCTCCTAAAATATTTACAATAATCCATGGCAGACGCATCTGGGCAATTTTGAAGATCCTGTCTGTGTACACTACCTCTTCAGCCTCTTCTATACCTGCCATCCGAAACAGGTCTTCAGAGACTTCCTCTTCTATGACATCTACAATGTCATCAATGGTAATCCTGCCTAAAAGTATTCCCTCTCTGTTTACTACTGGGGCCGTAACTAAATCATATTTTTGAAACTTTTTAGCGACTTCTTCCTGATCTTCATCTACATAGATAACGGTTTCTGGAGGATCCATGATTTGACTCAACAATTGGTCTGGACGAGCTAGGATTAAGCGGTTTACAGACACAATACCTACAAGTTTATGCTCATGGTCAACGATGAACACATTGTGGAATTCTTCTTCTGTTTCTTCTACAATTTGCCTTAGTTTTTGAATGGCTTGTTCTACAGTAATATCCGCTGGAAGGGCCACAACCTCTGTCTGCATAAGCCCGCCAGCGGTTTCCTCATGATATTTTAAAAGATTTTTGACTTCTTCAGAATCTTCGGGTGAAATCCGAGCCAAAATTCTCTGGGCCCTTTCTTTCGGGAGTTCAGCAATGATGTCAGCGGCTTCATCAGACGGTAAATCCTCTACAATGTAGGCCAAACGTTCATTAGTAAGGCCTTTCAAAATGTCCTTTCTGGCGTCTTCAGAAAGTTCTACAATGACCTCAGAGGCCATCTCTATATCCAAAAGTGAAAAGACGATTCTCCTTTTGTTTTCCTCCGAAAGATCATCAATCAAAGTTGCGATATCGGTAGGGTGAAGTTTGAACAAAAGTTTCTTTAATTCGTTCAAGTCCTTCTTTTCTAGTAGTCTTTCTACTTGATTCTTAAGTCCTTTTTCCAAACTAGGCTCCTTCAAAGATGCTGCGTTATGATAATCCTATTTTAGTATAAGAACAAGCCTAATTGACTTAAAGTTTCCATCGTGCTAAAAATGGGCGTTATGTTAGATATAAGGTTTGTTCGTAAGAATATTGATGTGATAAAAGAGGCCCTGGAGAAGCGAAGGGCAGATATAGATGTTGACCTTTTTTTAAGGTTAGATGCCCAAAGGAGAAAAATTCTATCCGAGCTTGAGCAACTTAATGCCCAAAGAAACAAGCTTAACACCGAAATCAGCCATTTAAAAAGGCATGGGGAGGACGCTACAGGGCTTATTCAAACCTTGAAAGAAATTTCTGTTAAGGCAAAGTCCCTTGATGAAACCCTGTCCCAAATTCAAAGTCAAATTCAAGACTGGCTGATGCAACTTCCTAATATCCCTCATGCCTCAGTACCTGTAGGAAAAGATGAATCTGAAAATGTAGTTGTCAAAATGTGGGGAGAAAAACCAGCCTTTTCATTTCCCCCCAAACCCCATTGGGAAATCGGTGAGTTCCTTAAGATTTTGGATTTTAAGCGAGCTGCTAAGATTACCGGGTCTCGATTTGTAGTCTATCGGGGTCTAGGAGCGGCCCTTGAAAGGGCACTTATCAATTTTATGCTTGATTTACACGTCAAAAGGCATGGATATACAGAGATTTTTCCACCATTTGTTGTCAATGAAGAGAGCCTTTTTGGGACTGCCCAGTTGCCAAAGTTTAAAGAAGACTTGTTCAAAATTGAGGGCGAAAAATACTATCTAATTCCCACGGCTGAGGTGCCAGTTACCAATTTACACCGAGATGAGGTTTTAAAAGAGGAAGATTTGCCTCTAAAATATGTGGCTTATTCGGCTTGCTTTCGGGCCGAAGCTGGTTCTTATGGAAGAGATGTGCGAGGAATTATTCGTCAACACCAGTTTAATAAGGTGGAGCTTGTTAAGTTTACTACCCCTGAGTCTTCCTATGAGGAACTTGAAGGCCTTCTGGCCGATGCTGAAGAGGTATTGCAAATGCTAGGACTGCCCTATCGGGTAGTAACCCTTTGTACAGGAGACTTGGGTTTTGGGGCGGCCAAGACCTATGATATAGAGGTCTGGGTTCCCTCACAAGAGACCTATCGGGAAATCTCTTCGTGTAGTAATTATGAGGCCTTTCAGGCCCGACGGGCGAACATTCGCTTTAGACGTAAAGGTGCAAAGAAAAACGAATTGGTCCACACTTTAAATGGTTCTGGCCTAGCCATTGGACGGACCGTAGTGGCCATTTTGGAAAATTATCAACAGAAGGATGGAAGTGTAATTATTCCAGAGGTTTTAAGACCATATCTAGGGGGAATTGAAAAGATTGAGGCAGCGGCTTAGAAATCTAGTTCGAAATTTGGATAAGGCAAGAATTCTGGTACTTGGCGATTTAATGATAGATGTCTTTGTTTGGGGGAGGGTAAGTCGTATTTCCCCTGAGGCCCCTGTTCCAGTCGTGGATGTGATGGATGAAAGCCTGAGACTGGGAGGGGCAGCTAACGTAGTAAATAACCTTGTGGCTTTAGATATAAAAAATGTGCTTGTTACTGGTGTTGTAGGCGATGATGAAATGGGTCAAAGGCTCAGGAACGAGATAAAAAGGTTGGGAATTTGTGGTGAAGGTCTGGTGATAGATGAGTCTCGTCCTACAACTGTAAAGACTCGTATTATTGCCCATAGCCAACAAGTTGTAAGGGTGGATAGAGAAAAGAGGCATCCGATTTCTAGCCAGGCCATAAATGGCATTTTGGATTTTGTCTCTCATCATCTGGATGAAATAGATGCCATTTTGATTTCTGATTATGCCAAAGGGGTCATTTGTGCCCCTTTGATGGAGGGGTTGAAAGACCTTATTGTTCAAAGGGGTGTTTTAATTACTGTAGATCCCAAAGTAAAGAATATGCCCTTTTACAAGGGAGTAACTTTGATTACCCCTAATCATTATGAGGCCTTACAAGCTGCAGGTTTAAACAATGGTATCGAGGAAATTACCGATGATGTAATTGCCAAGGTGGCCCATAAGCTTATGGGATGGCTTTCTCCCCAAGCCTTGTTAATTACCAGAGGCGAATCAGGAATGACTTTGTTTGAGGGAGATGGCAGTTATACTCATATTCCAGCTATGGCCAAAAAGGTATTTGATGTAACCGGAGCTGGTGATACAGTTATTGCCACCTTGACTGCGGCTTGGGCTACTGGCAGTAGCCTTAAGGAAGCAGCATATTTGGCCAATTTAGCGGCTGGCATTGTAGTAGGGGAATTGGGCACCGCCACGGTTTCTAGACAAAAGCTGTTAGAGGCCCTTCAGTGAGTACCTTAAGGCTTTCTTCTCCAGTTAAGCTCATTGCAAGCGTCATTTACCACAACCCCGAAATTGCCTATGAAGCCCTTGAGAGGCTATCTCAACTCTTCGGTAAGATGGATTTTATTAGCGAAGTTTTACCCTTTACCCACACTCAATACTACTATCCTGAGATGGGCAAGCCCCTTTTTAGACGTTTTGTAAGTTTTCAAGAGCTTATATATCCAGGGCAGCTTCCTAAAATTAAGATAAATACAAATGCGCTTGAACAAAACTATGCCTTAGATGGTAAGAGGCAGGTCAATATTGACCCAGGATATCTTACGCCCGAAAGACTGATATTGGCGACCGGGAAGAATTATACGCATCGGGTCTATCTCAAAGATGGCGTCTATGCCGACTTGACTTTGATTTATCAAAAAGGGGACTTCCAAGACCTACCTTGGACTTATCCTGACTATGCAACGAAGCAGGTTAAAGAAATTTTGAAGTTGATTCGAAAAAAATATCTTTATCAAAGAAAGGGCAGGTAGATGAAAAGCATGACGGCCTATGCTAGAGGCGAGAAGGTGTGGGAAAATTTAACCTTTACAATAGAAATCCGCACCTTGAACCATCGATATCGAGATATCGTTTTGAAGCTTCCCCAAAGGTTATTTTTACTAGAAGAACGCATTAAAAGGCTCATCGGAAGTTTTATTCACAGAGGGCGCGTGGATTGTGTTATTAAGATGTCAGGGAATATGGAAGAACTGAATAAGGTTGCTATTAATTGGGAAGCGGCTAAGGCGTATAAGAGGCTTCTTGAAGAATTAAAAACAGGGCTTTCTCTTTCAGGAGAGATTACGATTGATATGTTTTTAGGAGTAAAGGATATTTTTACGGTTGAAGAATCTGAAAATGATTTAGACAAACTTTGGCCTGCCCTTGAGGAGGCCCTAAGGGAAGTACTTAGTCAAGTAGATGAGATGCGCCTAAAAGAGGCAGAGAATTTAAAAGAGGATTTGAGGCAAAGAGTTGGATATATAACCGAAATGGTTGAAAAGATTGAACAGGCTGCGCCTAGCATTGTGGATTTATATCGCCAAAGGCTTAAACGCCGCTTACAAGAATTACTTGAAGACCAAGTGGACGAAGGTAGAATTGCCCAAGAAGTTGTCATTTTTGCCGAGCGGAGCGATATTACCGAAGAAATTGTTCGCTTAAAAAGCCATCTAAGGCAATTTAGCGGACTGATTGAGGGAACAGAGGAGCCTATTGGCCGTAAGTTAGACTTTTTGCTTCAGGAAATGCATCGGGAGGCCAATACCCTTGGGGTAAAGGCCAATAATTCCTTTATTAGTGGGCAGGTAGTAGAAATAAAAAGTGAATTAGAAAAAGTGCGCCAGCAGGTGCAAAATATTGAATAATTATTTAAATATTCCCTTTAGAGAATTTTTTTGCCAATAGACAAATTGTATCTTTCGCTTGACCGGGGTTGGAGGCTGTAATTTCTATATAAAACACGTTGTGCCTTTTTGTAAGGGCTAGGTGGTTTAGATCCCTCATAATCTGGGGGCTTAATAATTGAAAAAACTTGGCTTGGCAGAGGGATTGCTGACTTAATAAGATGAAGGAATTTCCCTTGAGAGCAAATTCCCTTTTTTGAAATTGATCTTGGTTTTCCACATGGGGCATGTAAAGCCTTTTTTTGATTAAATGAATTTCCTCTTTAACTTTATAAGGTAAATAAAAAAGAAGCTGAAGGGTATCTCTTCTGCCTGTAAGCAAGGCTATTGGTAAATAAAAGAGACTCTGGCGGGGGATGAGCCTTAAAACGGCTTTAATCTTTTTAAAAGAGGGGTTAGAATATTCCGCACTGAACCCAATTACTCCACCTAACCAAGTATATTTTTTTGTTTGGGGAGTAAGGATTTCTTCCAAAGTCTGGGCCCAAAGCCGACAGAGTTTCAGGTTATGCCTCATACCCCATTGATAGAAGCCAATGATTAACAGGCTAAGGCCTAAAAAAGACCAGAATATATACCTAGAGATAAGCATCTTCAACCCACAATGAGGCTATTTTAAGAAGGACCTGTTTTGGAAAAGGTCCTTCAAAAAGAGGAATTTTTTTCTGGGGTAAGTCATTAAAAAAGTTCAGTTCTTTAAGTTCCATAGAATGGCCTGTTTTGTTCAACAACACAATTTTAATGGGAATACCAAATTTATTTAGAGTTTCAACAATGCGCTTGCCTTCGAGCAAAGATAGTTTATCGGGATTTATGACTAAAATTAAGAATGTTTTCTTGGGATTTGTAAACACGTCTTTAAGATATTGCATATCCTTTTGTTGCGCATTTAGTTCATTAAACACCTTATCCTTACTAAATTCAAGTTGGGCACCGGGTCCAAAATCAACATGCTTTATATGGGCTACTATCTGTCTTCTTTTTAAAATTTCTTCTCGCCAATGTCTAAGTTCTTTAAGCCATAGTTCTGTAACAAAAGGCAAGCTAAAAATCCGTAGCATTAATCCGGTAGGAGGGGTATCTATAATCAAATAGTCCTTATCTTCATGTTTTTTAAAAACCTCTTTTAAGGCGTATAGACAGGCATATTCTTCCATAGCAGGGGTGTATTTGATAACCTTAAACATCTTGTCTAAATTTAAGATTTGGAGATATTGATAAACTTTTTGGGCCTTTTCCTGAATGTGTTCTAAAAAGCGCCTTAAATATCTATCTACATCAATTTCTTCTACCCACAACCCTGCTTCTATTTTTTGAACCTTGGGACTGGCAGGGAGGGATAAGAGGTCATAAATATTGTGGGCTGGGTCAATAGAGGCCCAGTAAACGGTCTTGTTTTTTTCTCTTAGATAATATGCCAAACTGGCTGAAAGGGTGGTTTTCCCTACCCCTCCTTTGCCTAAAAAAAAGAAAATTTTGTTCATAGCTCTACAAGGTCAGACCATACGGCCAATTTATCATCCAAGAAAATTGTTTTGCTGAACATGATTTTCAATTCTCTCTCCATGTATGGCAAAAGACAAAGGCTTAGAAAGGCAGGAGGGGCTGGCATTCCACTTAGACTTCCACAGATTAAAAGGGCAAAGGCATTTTCCATCTCTTCCAATTCCCGCTGAATTTGATCTATACTTGCCTCTTTAAATCCCTGACCAAATTGAGATAGAAAGTCTTTTATTTGTTTTAAAACCATTTAAGCCCTCTTTGAGCTAAAAAAGTCATAAATAAGAAGCAAATTCAAAAAGAGCATGACAATAATCATGGTACCGATGGCATAGGCTTGAAGGGGATTCTTGGCCATGAAAGTGGGCACTGCGGTAAAGAGGTACCAGACCATTGCCAGCGTAACCGTAATCCATAGAAAAAGGGCAGGGAGGAGACAAAACCACCCCCTTTGTCCCTGGACCCGAATTACCCAAGCAGCAATGGTAATCAGGGCAATTGAAGCAAGCATTTGATTAGCCCCTCCAAAGGCAGGCCAGATGATAGACCAAGCACCGGTCCAGGCAAGTCCAATTCCAATTGCGGCTGGAATAATAGAGGCCACCCAGCGGTTGGTTAGAAGGTTAAACAATCCCTTAATATCCTTTAAGGGCTCACATAGTTCAGTAAGGGTGTATCTGGCCAGACGATTGGTAGTATCCAGAGTGGTCATAGCAAAACTGGCTACCCACATTGCCGCCAGAATAGTTACGAACTCCTTTGGAAAATGGAGGACCGAGGAAACTGCCAGTCCATAGGCCTTGGCAAAAACCCCCACAGGGCCACCACTAGTATGAACGGCCTGGCCGTAATGTTGAGCAAAGGCCAAGGTATTTCCTTTAAGCAGGCTCAAAGATTGGGGTGAAAAAATAGCAAAGCCATAGGCACTTACGACAGCTACAACCAAAGTAGAGAGAAATCCCTCTGTAAGCATAGAGCCATAACCAATAAAAAGCCCTTCAATCTCCTTAGAAAGTTGTTTAGAGGTGGTGCCTGAAGCGACTAAAGAATGAAAACCTGAAAGGGAGCCGCAGGCAATGATTAAGGGCACGATAGGCCAGAAGGGAGTAGGTTTTCCAGCAATGAGGGGCACACTAAAATTGGTAAAGGCAGGAAACTGCATCTTATTCCAAGAAAAAATTACGGCTATAGCGCCCAAAACAAGACCGCCCACCAATAACCAGGCATTAAGATAATCCCTAGGTTGGAGGAGAACTTGAACTGGAAGGGAAGCAGCAATTATAATGTAAATCAGAAAGAAGGCCATCCAAAACTGATAATTGGCTTTAACAGGAAATTTTATACCTAACCAAATGGTTAGACAGAGCATTCCAATACCAATGACCGTAGAGGGACCAAAACCAAATCTTATCTGATAAAGAAGGGTTCCCAAAATAATGGCCGCAACTATCATCATGATACAAGAAGATGGCACTTGAGGCTTGGCCACGAAGATCTTTCCCAAAACGGCCCCAAAGGCAGCGACGACCAAAATAAGGACAAAGAAAATAAACCAGGCAAAAATGTACCCGGTCCTCCTTTTGATAACCTTACCGGCAATCCATTGGATTGAATGTCCATCATACCTTACTGAACTCATAAGAGATAAATAGTCGTGGACGGCCCCAATAAAGATATTCCCCAGCCAAATCCAAAGCAAGGCAGGTAACCATCCCCAAGCCAAGGCGATGACTGGACCTACAATTGGAGCAGCTCCAGCAATAGAGGCAAAATGATGTCCGAAAAGGACATAATTGTTGGCAGGCACATAATCAATTCCATCTTGCAATCGAATAGCAGGTGTAGGTTGCTCCTTAACCTTTACTACATGATGTTGAAGGTAACGTCCATAAAACCTGTAACACACAAAATAAAGCGCTAGACCAAGAATCACAGCTACATTGGCCGGCATTGCTCCTTTCCCCCTAATTTTTTCCCTTGCCTTAAATCAAAGATAAATAAAAGTCAAGTTTATTGGTCAGCCCAATTTGTCCGTTTATCATATTCCCTACGGAACTGCTCAGGAAAGGCCTTATGTTAGAAGCAAAGCAGTCTTAATTATGCAAATAACTAACAACAAAAATAAACCTTATCTTTAGAAAAGGTTAGGAAATTTTTGGACCGACTAAACGGCCTAAGGCAGTAATGACTATTGAGCCGCCCAAGAAAGGCTGACTAGATTATATTGAAACCCTCGAGGTAACCCAAACCTTGAGTTTCCGATATCACCAGTGATTACATGGGAGTCATAATAAATGTTCCAGTTAACACCTAGTCTTACTTCACCTTTGGCCAAAATGCTGCCTTTAAAGATTCCACCACTAGGGTCGGTCCTGCACCGGTGCCAACATCCACATTTGCATTTGCATCTTGATGTAGACACGCCCTTAAAGTCCACATTTCCTCTGGCACATATAACACCATTGATCACATTTGAAGCATCGCTGCCTATTATCACAATGTCACCGTAAGCAATTAAGGTTAACCTGCCGGTATCGCCTGTGGTTACTGGATTGTAGGAAGAATGACGACAACACCCACTTTTCTGGTTTTTTAAATAAATCGTCCCTGTAGCCACAAAGGTCACATCTTTATCCTTCCAATTCCCATAAAGAGAAATATCTCCATCCACAAAGATGAAATTAATGTCATGTCCTTGATCATCTTTTGGCAATATCCCATCATAAAAGGATTGGTCCCCTGTATAGTCCATCCTTTGGGTCCTAATTCCTTTAAAGTATTTTTTAAAGTCATCTAAAGAATCAAATAATTTTTGGGGCAAAGTGACGCTATCTCCTATCTCTACATCACCCTGAACCTGAGCCAGGCTTTCTGTGTTTTGTTTGTATTTGTGGTGGCAACAGCCATGATACCATCCTGGATCGTGCCATCCGTGACAGCAATCAGAACAAGGGGGACCTGGGGGTTCTACATAATAGATTTGAGCGGGAGTAGCAATAGCAACATTATGATGGCCAAGAGAACCTGGTAGAGTTAACAAAACTTGCTCTTTAAGGACTTGTTCTTTTTTTTCTCCCTGACGGACTTGAGTAGGAACCTGGGCCTTTGAAATAAGGTCAATCACCAATCCACCCTTATCAAGATCAGACCCTTTGGTAGTTTTAGTTACTAAAATTTTTCCTCCTGGCTCTGGGATAAAGGTTTTACCATCACTATCTAAAATGGTTATTGGCTTGTCTACAACATCTTCTTTAAGTTCGTCTGTAAATCTCAACCACCAATGTGCCTTTTGAAGCCCTGCCTCTGCTTCCCAAAATGCCTTTGTTTGGGCAATAGTCTCTTGAGTTAGCCCCCTTTCTATCCGAGCAAGGAAAAATAAAACTGCTCCCAAAACAACTAGGGCTAAACCAATTCCCAATGTGATAACTAAGGCTATACCCTTTTGGTTCAATTTTCGCATTCTAGCCCCCAAAGTTGCGGCAGTAGACCAGAGAAGAGAAGCTACATCCATAACCAAATTTTGTGTCCGTCAATTTCAAGTTAACATTTATTCCATCGTGAAGTTCATTGATTCCTTCTGCTTGAAGAAACTTTTTAAACGCCTCATCACTAATTTGATCTACAGTCAATGTTTGACTGAAACTAGTAGGATAAGTAAACTGGACGCTAAGGTTATATTTAACAAAACTACTAGGAATAATAACCTCTGGGGTAGAAAGGATTCCATCATATTTATATCTAAACATTAAATTATTTCCTTCTTGATAAAACCAGCCTAAATAATAGATTTCTTTTGTTGAATCTTGAGGATCAGGACGTGATAAAACCACAACCAGTTTTTGATTCCCATCGTTGGTTTCAATCAACATTCCTTTGGCTTGCAAAAGGCCAAAGGCGATTGTATCGTTATTTAGCCTTTTTTTCAAAAACTTCATGGACTCAATGGCAAAATTGCCCTCGCGGTTTAACTCTACTTTAACTTGATCTTTATCATAACTTGTATTCATATTTATGGAAAAAAATGAGAGGCCAAGCAAAAATATCGCCAGAATTACCGTTGCGACCAAGGCTTCTACCAGAGAAAAGCCCTCATTATCAAACTGAGCACCCCACCTATTAAATTTTGCCATCTCTTTTAGTTTAATCAACTTTAAACCCTTTTAAGGTGCTATCATTGTTTTGACACATAAAAGCACTTTATCAAACCGTTTATCTCTAATTTCAACTGTCCATAAATAATAATCAGTTCCATTTTGGAGTTCATCCACACCTTCTCGGTTCCAACTTAAAACCAAATCATCACTCGGGTCATTGGGGGTGTTTCGATTATCCAAAATACGCTCTCCTGATGGTTGTGCAGGTTTTTTCCTAATTTCTTCAAGTTTGCTGTTGACCAACGTTAGTTGCTGCCGCTTAAGACCCAAATTTTGTAGCTTCCCGCCCCCTAAACCATACATATAGGCAATGGCCACGGCCATAATCGCCAAGACTATGGCCGCAACCAAAAGTTCTATCAGGGTTAATCCCCTTTGATTACACAACATCGAATTCCCTCAAAGTTAACTACTACTGTTAAATTAACTATTATAAGTAACTGTTGGTTCAGAAGGAGCAGTACCTGGAGTGTAGTTGAATGTCATTGTAATTCCTTTAAAATTCGTTTCATCCTTACCTGTAAGTGTAATCTGTAAGCTATTTCCCCCAGTTATGGCAATCTCCCAATGTCCCCCCCATTCATTTATGTCGTTTGAATCAAGCAAATTTTCGTTGACTAAGGTCTGAAGATCAGTAAACTGCCCATGGCTTGCGTAATATGCCTTTTCGGCGTTAAAAATTGCACTAATAATGGTATTCCCTTCTGCGGTACGGGCCTTTCTGACATAACTTGTATAAAGCGGTATTGCTACGGCAGTCAAGATTCCCAAAATAATCAAAACCACTAACAGCTCAACTAACGTAAAACCCCCTTCTCTTTGTAGCTTTTTGCATTGGCTCATCATATTTACCTCCCTCCTCAAGTTTTTGATTTGATATTTTTGCAAAATTTATACCAAATTTTATCGCCAATATCCAATGCTTTTATGTTGGTTTTAATCAAAAGAATGACAAATAATGTAGGTCAAGCTACAAATTTTGCTATTGTTGTTTCATTTTAAACGGTTTTACATCAATCTTATACTTTTTGACTCTATGCCACAGGCTTCGCTCGTTAATTCCCAAAATTTTTGCTGCCTTTGCTTGAATCCCTTGAGCCTTTCTCAAGGCATCTACAATCATTTTTTTCTCAACCTCTTGAATAACTTCATCTAAATTTTTACTATGGAAAGATTCTTTCTCAAACTGCCCCAAAATCTGAGGTGGTAGTTCTTCTGGAGTGATTAAGTTTCCTGGAGATAGTAAGACAGCCCTTTCAATACAGTTTTCTAATTCCCGAACATTGCCAGGCCAAGGATATTGATAAAGCAAGGCCAAGGTCTGCTGTGAAACCCCTGTTACCTCTTTATTGAATTTTTTATTAAATTTTTTAATAAAATGCTCCACAAGTAGGGGAAGGTCTTCTTTTCTGTCTCTTAGAGGAGGCAAATGGATATTTACCACATTTAATCGAAAATAGAGGTCTTCCCGAAATTCATTTTTTTGCACCGCTTCCCACAAATCTCGGTTACTAGAAGCAATCAATCGAACATCTACCTTTATTGTCTTGGTTCCGCCAAGCCTTTCAAATTCCCTTTCTTGAAGGACTCTTAACAATTTTGCCTGGGTAGAAAGGGGCATTTCTCCAATTTCATCTAAAAAGATAGTGCCTTTATGAGCTAGTTCAAACTTACCCGGTTTAGAGGATAGGGCCCCTGTAAAGGCCCCTTTCTCATATCCAAAAAGTTCGCTTTCAAGCAACATTTCAGGAATAGCAGCACAGTTTATCTTTATGAAAGGCATCTCCCTTCTAGGGCTGTAATAATGCAGGACAAACGCGATAAGTTCCTTTCCTGTTCCGCTTTCCCCTGTGATTAATACTGTTACATCAGTGTTTAAAATCTTACGAAGGAGATAAAAAACCTTCTTGATGGCCTCACTTTGGCCTACAATTTCTTTAAAGCCATTTTCAGCATATACTTGTTCCTTTAAGGCTAAAACTTCCCTTTGAAGCTGCCTTTTTTCTAGAGCCCTTTTGATTACTATCTCAATTTCTTCGGTTTTAAATGGCTTTGTAAAGTAATCATAGGCACCTTTTTTTATTGCTTCTATGGCTTTTTCTTTATCTCCATAGGCTGTGATGATAATGACTGGCAAAGTTACATCTATTTGCTGTAAAATGGGAAGGGCCTTTAAACCACTCATTCCAGGAAGTCTAATGTCCAAAATCACCAAGTCAATTGATTCTTTCTGGGCAATTTCAATAGCAGTTTCTGCATCTTCAGCCTCCACTACTTCATATCCCCTTTGGTCAAGCAATTCCCTCAAGGTGAAACGCATTACTTCGTCGTCTTCTACAATCAATAATCGCTCACTCATTTCTCAAGAGGCAACTCCACAATAAAAGTGGTAATTTTTTCAGGAAGACTTTTAAGCCCTATCCGCCCATGATGGGCCTCAATAATGCGTTTGGCAATCGGAAGCCCCAAACCTGTCCCTTTCCTCTTTGTAGTATAGAAGGGAACAAATATTTCAGTGTGTTTTTCTGGAGGAATATAAGAGCCCGTATTTGTAATCTCTACCACTGCCTTATTGCCCATTTTTTTAGTAGCCACTCTAACCTCGCCCTCTTGAGAGGTTGCTTGAAAGGCATTACGAATAAGATTATTAAACACTTGAAATAGCTTTGTTTCGTCTCCCAGCGTCATTAAAGGCTCAGGGTGTAATTCCTTTGTCAACCTAATTTTATCCATATTAAACTCATAAGCGACTATCGTCAATGTATTCTTTATTAGCAGATTTAAATCGATGGCCTTAAAACTTTCTGGGTCTGCATGAGCATATGCAAGCATATCGCTCACCATAGAATTGAGCCTAGTAATTACCTCATTCATTTTTTCCAAATATTGCTCGCATTTTTTGGGATTATTAAAATTTGTTTCAATCAGTTCTATCAAACCTTGCAAGGCCGCTAAGGGATTTCTGAACTCATGGGCCAAGCCTGCGGTTAACGTTCCCAGATATACTAAGCTATCAGCCTGCACTAATTGCCGTCTAAAGTTATCCAGTTGAGCAGCCTCTCTTAAGAAAACAATTATTCCAGGCTCCTTTTCCAAATCTTCTTTAAAGACGGTAACACTCACACTGAAAACCTGATTACCATTGCATCTCACTTTTTGGGATGAAAGCGGTCTTTTTTCTTTTAAAGATTTTTCTATCACGGACAAAACTTCAGGAATGGCTTCAAATAGATTCTTATAATGTGTGCCCTGAATGGCTTCCCTTCCGAAAATTTCTTTTACCTTGGAATTTGCACTTGTAATTTCCCCATTGCTATTTATGACCACCACGGCTGCTTCTAAGCTTTCTTTAAGATATTTGTTAAATGTGTTAATCAAATTGTCAAAGACTTCACTCAGGCTGCCAACTTCATCTTGAGTAGGGAAATTGAGTTTCTGGGCCAAGTTTCCTTTAGTTACAGCCTCTGCTGTCTGCTTTAAGATATGTAATGGGCCCAAAATTGCCTTGGCCAAAACAATTCCGGCAATTAAGGCCAAGGCTAATAGAGACAGGGCGGCTACAAAAATTGCTTGTAAAGAAGTTCCGGAAAGGAACATTCGGGTAAATAGTAAGATTGTAATAAGAACCAGACTTACACACAGAAAAGGAATAGCAAAAAACAGCCTTATGGTCATTCTTTTCTTTACTTTATCCATTAAAAAGCAATTTTACATGTAATCTTAATTCTTGGCAACTTGGTTTCTTGGAGGCAAGGATAAAACCAGAAAAAGGTAACAAAAATAGTTATCCTTCCTAGTCCCTCGAGAGAAATGCCCAAAGGTAAAAATTGGATTTGGAAAGGAAATTTGTAGTTGTCCTATCGGTTTCCCCTTGACACTTAATCAAGAAGAGGCTAGAAGATATTTAGAAGAATTTCCCGTTATAGTGCTTGAAATGGACTTATCAAGAAGAAAATTTGTAATTGGACTGACGGCCCTTTTAGGAAAAGTAATAGCTCCTTCTATGCTTCTAGCGGCCAATAATTTGAAGCCATTTCATGTGGTTTTGCCTCCTAAGCCTAAACAGAGTTTTTATAAAGAGGGAAGGAGAAAGGGAGGAAATATTTTAATAATTGGCGGCATTCATGGAAATGAGCCCGGGGCCTATAAGGCGGTAGACATTCTTTCTAGGCTCGACGTAATTCAAGGAAGGCTTATTTTAATCCCTAGGTCAAACTTCACTTCCATCTTGGCCAATGTGCGAGGCTATAATGGGGATATGAACCGTAAATTTGCTAGTCTTAATAAAACAGATCCAGATTTCCCCTGGGTTTGTTGGTTAAAAGAACACATTTGCTTAAATGATGTAAACGTGGTGCTTTCTCTCCATGATGGAGCAGGATTTCATATTAGGAACAAAAGGGCATGGGGAGAGTGCATTGTTATTGACGAAGCCAATTATAAAGAATGGTCCTTATATCAAACTGCTGCTTGGGTGATAGGACAGGTGAACAAAGATGTGGAATCCCCTTGGCACAGGTTCAGTATTTACAACACCCACACCTTTTCTCCCTTTACTACCCATAGAGAGCAACGAAAATCTTTGACCTACTATACCTTAACAAGGGCGAAAAAACCTGCCTTTTGTTTAGAGGTATCTAAACAATTGCCCTCTTTATATCTGAAGGTCAAATACCACCTTCTGATGTTAAGCTACTTTTTTAAGCTTTATCGTGTCAAAACTGATCCCCCTTTAGAATATGTTATTTCAAACCTTGAGAGGTATCTATATCACCATCCTCAATTCCGCCTTGTTTTCCGGATAAATAACCATCCCTTAGAAATAAGGGAAAGTAAAACCATAAAAATTCCTCCCAAATCTGAAGTTAAACTAGAAAAGATATACTCAGAAAATGGTGTGTTTGTATCTCCGGTAGGTATTAACCTTAATTGGCAACAGTTCAGGGTTTACAATTGTCTCCAGTTAAATGTGAAACAGGACTTTCAAACAATGGCTAAGATAAAATTCTTGGCGGGGTAAGGTCTCCACAGGCTGCCTGTCAAATGAAATTTTAGTGCATTTGGTAATTAAGCAATGGAATATCCCATTTATAGCTCTTTGATTTTGTTGAATTTCGATTTTAAACACATTTCTTAAGAATTAGCTTTAGAAGGCAGACCCTCCACATTTGACGTTCAAAGTCAAGTAGCCCTTAGTGCCTGGTGCTTAGTGCTTAGTTATTAAGTTTTAAGTTTTAAGTTTTAAGTTTTAAGTTTTAAGTTTTAAGAAAAATTCCTTCCCTTTACAGCTTCTATAACCTCTACAACTTTTATAGCCTCTACAACCTTTACAACCTTCGCCTTTAGCCTGCCCTATTTTACATTGAGCAACCTAATTCAAAATCCAAAATCCATAATCCATAATTCAAAATTATTAAGAAAAACAGAGCACCGTTAAGGACTGCAAAGGAATATCACACTGTTTACTATTCTCACTCATCGCTTAGGTGGCAAGTTGGGTAAGTTAAATTGGTGAAATACAGGACCTAACCTATTCCTGTTCATCCTTACCAGAGAGTTTTTTAGAACCAAAAACTGATTTTTTAGGTTTCTTACCCTACCATTTTGGCTACAATATCATATACTGCCTTTAGAGCCTCAGGAAGTCTTTCAGGATTTTTGCCACCCGCTTGGGCCATATCAGGACGCCCACCACCTCCTCCATCAATGAAGGAGGCAATTTGCTTTATAATTTCCCCTGCCTTGATCCGATTGGTCAAATCTTTGGTGACCATTGCAATTACCGTGGCCTTTCCATTGGCCCTTGTTCCCAAGACAATAACCCCACTTTTGAGCTTATTTTTGAGTTTATCTCCCATTTCTCTTAAGGCCTTGGCATCTACCCCTGAAACCTCTTGGGCTAGGACATTAACATTGCCTATTTGTTTGGTTGTTTGTAAGAGTGTTGTTGCCTCTTTTGCCGCTAGAGAGGCCTTTAAGGCGCTGATTTGTTTTTCATATTCTTTGATTTCAATCAAGAGTCTCTCTATCTTTGAAATGGTTTCCTCTGCCTTTGTCCGTAGTAGGACTTCAATTTTGTTTAAAATTTGTTCTTGGCATTGAATGTATTTTATGGCTACTTCACTTGTAACCGCTTCAATTCTTCTTACCCCCGAGGCCACACTAGATTCAGAGATGATTTTAAAAAGCCCAATATCCCCTGTTTGATTAACATGGGTACCTCCGCATAACTCCTTGCTCCATCCAGAGATAGAGACCACCCGAACTATATCTGCGTATTTTTCTTCAAAGATTGCGATAGCTCCAGATTTTATAGCTTCTAACAAGGACATTTCCTGAATTTCAACGGGTTGGTTATCACGAATGGCCTGATTGACAATCCTTTCTACCTTATAAAGCGTTTCGGTATCCACAGGGGCATAATGGGTAAAATCAAAACGCAGTCTTTCAGGTGTGACCAAAGAGCCAGCCTGTTTTATGTGTTTACCTAATACCTGCCTTAAGGCCGCCTGTAAAAGATGGGTGGCAGTATGATTACAAGCGGTAGCCTGCCTTCTGGATTTATCTACTAATAATTGAACTAGTTCACCCTTTTTAATGCTCCCTTCTTTTACTTCTATCAAATGGACTATGAGATTGGAGGCCTTTTTGGTATCCAAAACGAAGGCCTTGCCTGTAGGAGCAGTTATTACCCCTTGGTCGCCTACTTGTCCCCCAGCCTCGCCGTAAAATGGGGTTTCAAAGGTAATAACTTCTGCCCTTTGGCCTGCCTTAACTTCCTTACATTCCTTGCCATCTATGATAATGTGGGCAATTTTTGATTGAGCCTCTAGTGTTTGATATCCCAAAAAAATTGTTTTTTCCCCTTTATAGGTCCATTCTGTGTATAAATCCATGCCACTTAAGGCCTGCTTGCCAGACTTTTGGGCCTTTCGGGCCCGCTGTTTCTGAATTTCCATTTCCTTTTGGAATCCGGCTATGTCTACCGCAAAGCCCTCTTCACGGGCGACATCGGTAATGATGTCTATGGGAAATCCATAGGTATCATAAAGCTTAAAGGCTGTCTTTCCAGAGACGGTTTTGTGTCCAGTCTTCTTGAGCTTTTCTATCTCCTGGTTTAGCAAACCTAATCCAAAGTCAAGGGTTTCCAAAAAGCGTTCTTCTTCCCGATAGGTAATTTCTTTGATCAGGGGTCGGGCCTCTTCTAATTCAGGATATACTTTGCCCATATAGTCAATCACCACCTCAGCTAATTTGTATAGAAAGGGTCTTTTAATCCCAATGATTCTTCCATAACGCACTGCCCTTCTAAGAATGCGGCGTAACACATAGCCTCGACCTTCATTTGAAGGCAAGATGCCATCAGCAATGACAAAGGCGATAGCCCGACTATGGTCTGCAATGACTCTAAAGGGAACTGCCAAAGGATGCCTGTGGGTATAGACGATGTTCGTCATTTCGCTCAAGGCGTCCAAAACAGGCTTAAATAAATCAGTTTCATAATTGGATTTTGCCCCTTGAAGGACCATCGTTATTCTTTCAAGTCCCATACCAGTATCAATACATGGATTAGGAAGAGGGGTTAATTTTCCCTCACTGTCTCGATTATATTGCATAAAAACAAGATTCCAAATTTCTAAATAACGATCGCAATCACAGCCTACTTGGCATTCGGGTCTGCCACACCCAAAGTCCTCTCCAAGGTCAAAGAGGATTTCCGAACACGGGCCGCATGGACCAGTGTCTCCCATGGCCCAAAAATTATCCTTTGCTCCCATCCGCACAAGGCGGGAAGAAGGAATTCCCATTTTTTTATGCCATATATTATATGCTTCATCGTCGTCTTGAAATACGGTGATCCAAAGTCTTTCTTTGGGAAGCCCTAATTCATTGGTTAAGAGTTCCCAAGCATAGGCAATAGCTTCCTCTTTGAAATAATCCCCAAAAGAAAAGTTCCCCAACATTTCGAAAAAGGTGTGATGACGAATGGTCTGGCCTACATTTTCCAAGTCATTATGTTTCCCACCAGCCCGCAGGCATTTTTGGCAACTTGCCGCCCGGCTATAGCTTCTTCTTTCTTCACCCAAAAACACCCGCTTAAATTGTACCATCCCTGCATTGGTGAACAACAAAGTAGGGTCTCCTGGGGGCACTAGAGGACAACTGGGAACAATAGTATGCCCATTTTTCTGAAAATAGCCCAAGAATCTTTTTCTTATCTCTGATGAAAGCATATCTCCTCCAACGCTAGATTTCTGTAATTATTGCTTACTTTCTTCCTTTGTCTTTTGCTTATTATTTTCCTCTTTAATCAAGCCGCATCTTTTCCTAACTTCTTTCTCTATTTCTGCCATAACCTCAGGATGTTCTTTAAAATATCGCTTTACATTTTCTCTGCCCTGACCTAGGCGCTCATCCTTATAGGCATACCAAGCACCACTTTTGTCAATAACCTTGTAATGAACACCTAAATCCAAGATGTCTCCTTCTCTGGAAATGCCTTCTCCGTAGATAATATCAAATTCAGCCTCTTTAAAAGGCGGGGCAATCTTGTTTTTAACGACCTTGGCTCGGGTTCTATTACCTATGACTTGATCCCCCTCCTTTATTGGTCCAATCCGCCGAATGTCTATCCGCATCGTGGCATAGAATTTTAGGGCATTTCCTCCGGTGGTGGTTTCAGGATTCCCAAACATGACGCCTAATTTCTGACGAATTTGATTGATAAAAATAAGGGCCGATTGTGACTTGCTGACAATACCGGTTAGTTTGCGCATAGCTTGGGACATGAGTCTGGCTTGAAGGCCCATGTGGGCATCCCCCATCTCTCCTTCTAGTTCAGCCTTTGGCACAAGGGCGGCTACAGAATCTACTACTACTATATCTACTGCCCCGCTTCTTACAAGCATCTCTGCAATTTCAAGGGCCTGTTCGCCATAATCGGGTTGTGAGATGAGGAGTTCATCGGTATTAACACCCAACTTTTTGGCATAATAGACATCAAAGGCATGTTCCGCATCTATAAAGGCCGCTACACCTCCTTGTTTTTGAGCCTCGGCGATGATGTGGAGGGCCAGGGTAGTCTTTCCTGAAGACTCAGGCCCAAATATCTCTATTACGCGACCCTTGGGGATACCTCCAATCCCAGTGGCAATATCTAGAGAGAGCGTTCCTGTAGGAATAGTAGGAATTTCGAATGCCTTAGGTTGAGCACCCAGGCGCATGATGGCCCCTTTCCCAAACTGCCTTTCTATTTGACTGATAGCCGTCTGCAATACTTGCTGTTTTTCTGCCTTCATAATTATTACTCCTTAAAAGTTTTAAAAATTTAACTACCTTGCATAGAAAAATATTACCTTAATGGTACTCTTTCTAGGGGAGTATACCTTGCCCCTTCGGGGCGTAGTTCACTTTTATATAATATTAATTCTTTTACCTCAAATGCCGGGGTAGAAAAATTTTTGTATTCCTGCAAAAGTTCTAAAAGCTTGACTTGAGATACGGCACTTTTGATTCTCCCTAAGGTAAGGTGAGGATGAAAGCCTCGTGTTTCTCTTTTAAAACCATCTTTTTCTAAGGTTTTCTCAATCGAAAATTGGATCCTTTTTAAGGGAGATAATTCACCCTGCAAACCTACCCAGATGACACGGGGACGCTTAATATTAGGAAATATGCCTAATCCATGCCCTTTAAGGCTAAAAGAAGGTATCATGCAAATCTCTTCCATTGCCATTTTGACCGCAGGAATCTGGCTAGAGTGAATATTGCCTAAGAATTTAATGGTTAGATGGATGTTTTGGGCCTTCGTCCAGCCTATTTTAGGCAAAGATGGTTTTATTTGAGATATCAATTTACCAAGGGTTTCTTTTACCTCTTCTGGGATGTCAATAGCAATAAAACTTCTAATCATGAAAGTAAATATCTCCTTATCATATCTAGGCCTGTAAAGGCCGTTAAGAGTTTTATTTCTGTCCTAGAGCCCTCAAATTGGAATTTCTTTACCTCAGTGACTTTGGGAGTAGACATACCAATAAACACAGTGCCTACAGGGCCTTCTGGTCCAGCCGTGGGGCCAGCGTAGCCCGTTACAGCAAGGCCAATGTCTACGTGGGCAATTTTTTTTATGCCCTCAGCCATATAGCGAGCCGTAGGTTCGCTTACTGCCCCATGCTCCCTAATAATTGCTAAAGGGACACCCAAAACATCTATCTTAGCCTGATTGCTGTATGTAATGGCTCCTTGCTCAAAAAAATCTGAACTTCCCGGGACCTGAGTAATTAAATGTCCAATTAATCCCCCAGTTAAAGATTCGGCCGTAGCCAGTTTTAGGCCTTGCTTTAAGAGCAACTTGGCTACCACTTCTGGTAATGTTTGGTCGCCTTCGCCAAAAATATTTTCCTTAAAGAGATTTTTAATTTCTAAGGCGGCCCTTTCTAAAGTATTCTTATTTGGCGTCCTTAAAATCAAATGTATTTCAGGAAAGTGGGGTAGAGAACTCATCTTTAATTGAGGATATGTTTCTAAAATAAGACTTATTTTTTCTTGAATTTGGCTTTCACTTATTCCAAAAAGTCGGAGTTTCTTTTTATACCAAGCAGTAACGTGGGGATAAATGCCTCTTAAGTCAGAGACAACCTTTTCCTTTAAAATTTGCCTCATCTGGTGAGGTACCCCAGGCAAAAAGTACAGAGGTTTATTTTGGTAAATCAACTTAAAACCGCAGGCACGATAGGCAATTCCTAGGGGCTTGGCCCCTCTAGGCAAAATGGTCATTTTTTGATGGCCACCAAGGAAATTTTTACCTTGTTTGGCTAGTGTTTCTTGCAAATGGCTATAGGCCTCGGCATTTTGCTCCAAAGGTAGATCTAAAGCTTCGGCTACTGCCCTAACGGTTTTGTCGTCCCAAGTAGGGCCTAGACCGCCTGTAAATATGAGGAAATCATATTGGGGGATAGCCTCTTTTAAAACATTTTTGATGACGTCTTCGTTATCTCCAATGGCCAGCATTCGAGCAATACAAAAACCTGCTTCGCTCAAGGTTTTTGCCACATCAAAGCTATTGGTGTCTAAAACCTCACCCTCCAAAATTTCATCGCCAATGATGATAATTTCGCCACTAACCATTTTAGGTCCAAATCAAATAAATTTTATTCCTTTTTACCAAAGGATAATCACTTTGGCAATGATTTTTAGGTCTTAACCCCGCATTTGATCTTAAACAAAGTTTGTAAAGGAGGATGGAAAGAAGCTTATTAAAAGGTTATTAAAATGAAAAGTTTTCTTTATAACCCGCTATATTCCTAATGTGATGGCTGGTGCTTTAATCTCTCAAAAAATGTTTACCAGCCACCAATAAGCTCCGTTAAAAATTTGATGACTCAAAATCAATTAGACCCAAAATTCAACCTTGCCGGTTTTGAGATAATAATAGGCACCAATAATTTTAAGCTCTCCTTTGGTTTGCATCTTGCGTAAAGAGGGACTTTGGTCTCTGATTTGTTTTATTACCATTTTTACATTTTCTCTGGCTGCAGCTTCGACTAAGACCTTACCTGTGGCCCCAGTTTTCTTATGGGCCTTTTTAACGGCAGGCATAATTCTCTCAATAATGTCTTCTATTGCTGGAGTTTCTTTACTTTCTGGGTGTTCAAAGGCGTGAACTGCAGCCCCTACAGCCCCACAGGATTCATGACCCATAACTACAACGAGCCGACTTGTAGAATGCAAAGAGGCATATTCAATGCTTCCTAATAAGGCTGGATTAATGATATTTCCAGCTACTCGAACGATGAAAAGCCTTCCTAATCCCTCATCAAAAATTATTTCAGGAGGGACACGAGAGTCCGAACAGCTTAGGATAGTAGCATAGGGCCATTGACCCTTAGTCAACATTTCCCTGACTTTAGGACCGATTCCAGGATCCTTCAGGCATTTCATACTCACATAGCGCTTATTTCCTTCTTTTAAACGAGCTATAGCTTCATCTGGCGGTACAATTTTATGTCTACCATGTCCTCCATGATGAGAAGCCAAGCAAGGAATTTCTTCCAACTTTGACAGCATTAGTCCTGCAATCCCAACACCAAATCCCTTTAACAATTGACGCCGACTAACCATTATTCTTCTCCTAAAAATGTTGTTAGTTAAAAATAATTAACTTAAAGATAGCCTAATGTCAAGAAAAAAGAAAGAAAAAATTTTTTACAATTATTCCAATTTAATTCTGTTCTTAGTTAAATAGATTTCCTTTTTTTTGCTATAGAATCGTTTCTATTTTAGTTTGTTTACTAGTGATTATGGAGACTGTTTTGCTTTCTAGCAGATGTATTTAAAACAAAAAAAAGAAAACAAGAGACCTGAATGCTGAATCAGGACAAGGCAATAAAAAACAATTTTGAAAATGATTTTACTCAAAAGAAGTCGCAGATTTTGGTATCCAATTCATATTGACACCTATTCGAATAAGTGCTACCTTGGAATCCGCTTTATAAAATTAAAACTGTTAAGGGTTAGGAGAAGCAAATGTTTGGTATTGGATTACCAGAACTTTTAGTCATTCTTCTCATTGTGCTTGTAATCTTTGGAGCCAGTCGATTGCCAGAAATTGGAGCGGGGTTAGGCCAAGGCATTCGGAATTTCAAAAAGGCCTTTAAAGAGGATAAGGCTATTGATGTAACGCCTGAAAAGGAGTTGGATGATAAAGAAGAAAAGGAAGATAAAATAAAAAAAGAGGCTTAGCTTTCTGTTTCTCATGGTAAAGAAAATAATTGGCTTTTTGAAATCAGTAAGACTTGCTATCTTTTTGTTGATTCTTTTGGCTATTGCCTGCATAATAGGCACCCTTTTGCCTCAAAATCAGCCCTCGCAGGTTTATGTAGCTCAATTTGGTCAAGTAGGAGCGCGATTTATTAAGTCCTTCTGTCTTTATGACCTCTATCATGCCCCATGGTTCCAAGTGCTTTTGATAATTTTTACCATTAATTTGCTCATATGCTCTTTAGACCGTTTCCCTAAAACATGGCGTATTTTAAAACACGCAAAAGAGGTTAAAGACAAAAGCTTCTTTCATCATCTGCCCTTGAGTGATCAGTTTGAGTGCAATATCGCCTTTGAACAGGCTAAAGGGAAAATATCCGCTTTTCTAAAAGGTAAAGGCCAGTTATCTAAAGTGCCTGGGAATCCTGAGCATGTTTTTTTCTTAAAAAAGGGACAAATAAGTCTTCTGGGTCCTTATATACTTCATGCTGGAATTTTGGTGATTTTGTTAGGGGGATTAATCACCTCTATGAAGGGTTTTTCGGGAATGATGATTATCCCAGAAGGGGGGAGGACCAATACCATATTTCTTCAAGGCAGAAGGCATCATCAAGTTTATAATTTGCCCTTTAGTCTTGAATGTGAAAAGTTTGTCGTTGAATATTATGAAAATGGACGGCCTAAGGAATATCGCTCTTATATCAAATTGATTGATGGGAAGAAGACCTTGAAAACTACCATTAAGGTCAATAGCCCTCTCGACTATAAAGGCTTTCGCTTTTATCAAGCCAGTTTTGGTGTAGCCCAAGAACCAACTATCCTGTTAGAAGTAAAGGATAAGAAAACTGGGAAAAGTTTTGAATTGAAGGTGCCTTTTCGAAAACCGGTTCCCCTTCCCAATAAAGATGGGGTAATAGAGCTTGCCCAAGCCGTAGGAGATTTTCGGAATTTAGGCCCAGCGTTCTTGCTATTATTGAAAAAAAATGGCGGTAAAGAAAGGCAGGTTTTGCTCTTTAGTAATTTCCCTGAGTTTGATGCTATGCACCGTAAAGGTAGTAATTATTTCTTTGTAGTGAAGGATTTCACTCATTATACAGGTCTGGAAGTAAAAAAGGACCCAGGGGTATGGATTGTTTGGGCAGGGTGTTTAATCTTAGTTGGGGGGTTAATGATTACCTTCTTTATCGTCCCGAGGAGTTTTTGGGTAATGATAGAACCTAGTAGAAAGGGTTCTAAGATTTGGGTTGGTGGAATGGCCCATAAAAGGAAGCAGGCGTTTCGAGATATGTTTGAAGAGTGGACAAAGGAAATCAAAGAGGTAGTGGGATGTGGAACATAAAGATTCTGAGTTGGGTAACATTTTTGTATTTAGGTTGTTTCCTACTCTATTTAAGCCTGTTAGTGTTTCGGAAAAAGGCCTTACAAAAGATAGCTACTTGGGCAACATGGTTAACTCTAGCGCTTCACACAGCGGGTATCATCTTGCGTTGGATAGAATCTCACAAAATGGGAATAGGACATGCCCCTTTTTCCAATCTTTATGAATCGCTTATTTTCTTTGGATGGTGCATTACCTTCCTCTATTTAATTATTGAAAGAAAATACAAAAATTATTTACTTGGTGCCTTTGTCTTACCCTTTTCATTCCTCACTATGGCCTATGCCTCGTTCTCTCCTGATGTAAATAGCCGCATTGAGCCACTCCTACCTGCCCTTAAAAGTAACTGGCTTATTGTGCATGTAATTACTTGTTTTCTGGCTTATGGCGCCTTTGCAGTTTCTTGTGGCTTAAGCATCGTTTATCTTTTGAAAAAGTCCGAAAGCGGTTTTTGGGAGATTTTTCCTTCAAAAAGACAACTTGATGAATTGATTTATCAAACCATTGCCTTTGGATTTACCTTACTTACTATTGGGATCATCACTGGGGCTGTTTGGGCAGACAAGGCTTGGGGGAGTTATTGGAGCTGGGATCCCAAAGAAACATGGTCACTTATAACTTGGTTTATTTATGCCCTTTTCTTACACTGCCGCTTTGTCAAGGGATGGAAGGAAAAAAAGATGGCTGTAATTTCCATTATTGGATTTGCCTCGGTGTTATTTACATATTTTGGAGTTAACTTTTTACTGGCTGGTCTTCACAGCTACGCAACTCCGGGTTAAGAATTGCCTTTATTTCTTCTCTTACAAGCTTGGCCACTTTAGGGATGCATCCTTCAACTTCAGGGCTGAGTTCCATGCCCCAATCAATTTCCTTTGGTTCAATGCCAAAAATAAGCACCTTTTGAGGGGCTTTATTTATCAAAGATGCCATTTGAAGGGCATCTATTAAACCTAAATCATGTAAGGAAACCGGGGAATTGTCTGGGGGGACTAAATCTTCTAGCCGCAACCGGTAAATACTTCCTGGAGACATACCACCTTTTACAGCGTCAATTACAATTAGATAATCGGCCTCAGCAAACTCGGGAAATAAAAGAGGGGTGGAAGTGCCACCGTCTAAAAGTTCCACTTCTTGGGGCAAATCCTCTTTTTGCAGATACTCAATCGTTCTTACCCCTACTCCTTCATCCTTCATCAGAATATTTCCAATCCCCAAGACAAGGATTTTCATTATATGCCCTCCTTGGTTTGATTATTTTGACGCCCTCACTTGCCCAATTTTTGAATAAAAGGGTTATTCTCAAAAAAGATTAGTATCAAAGCCTTACATTTCTTCTAATGCCTTAGGATATGAACCCAGAAGCTTCAAATAAGCAGAAACCTCTTTGAGCTCAACTAGGGCCTCTTTTACTGGGGTATCTGTGTAATGACCTTCTAAGTCTACAAAAAACAAATAGTGCCAGGGGAGGTTTTTCATTGGTCTTGATTCCAATTTGCTCAAATTTACCCTTCTTTCTGCAAATGGCTTGAGACATTTATACAAAGCACCTGGCCTATCAGGTGTAGCAAAAAGTAGTGATGTTTTATCACTGCCTGTAGGATTGGGTAGCCTATGGCCAATAATCCAAAAACGGGTCGTATTATGAGCAAAGTCTTCAAGATGACGTTCTAATATAAACAAATCGGCCTTTTCTGCTGCCAGTTTGGTAGTGATAGCGGCAGCCTCTGGGTCTTCTTTAGCCTTCCTAGCAGCTAGGGCGGTGCTTGAGGTTTCAAAAATAGGAATGTTAGGCATATGGTAAGAAATCCAGTTTCTACATTGGGCTACTGCTTGGGGGTGGGCATAAATTTTTTTAATTTTTTCCTTTTCCTTAAAAGATGCAGCCAAAAAATGGTTTATCCTGAGATATATTTCACCTGCTACCTTTAATTCGGATTGCATAAACATGTCTAGAGTGTAAGCCACAATCCCTTCAGTAGAATTTTCAACTGGAACAACCCCATAGTCATAACTACCCTTTTCCACTTCCCAAAAGACGTCTTTGATGCTGGGTAGAGGATAGAAAATAGCCGTTTTGCCAAAATGTTTTATGGCAGCCATGTGGCTAAAGGTAGCCTCTGGTCCTAAAAAGGCTACCTTGGTAGGGTGTTGAATTTCCCTGGTGGCGGTTATAATTTCATGAAAGATATGAAAAATGGCTTGATGAGAGAGGGGGCCTTTATTAAGACTTTTCAAATGTTCAAAAATTTCCTTTTCTCTTTTTGGGTCCCAAAAATTTAATTGGTCTTTGCTTTTAAGCCTTCCTATTTCCAAGGCAATCCGAGCCCTATTACTTATAAGCTCCAAAATTTTCTTATCTAGCTTATCTATTTGTTCTCTCAGTTTAGAAAGCTCTTCTTTGCCCATTTCCCCTCCCTAAGAAAGCAAAATACCCTTTACTGCAAGGTTTTAGTCTGAAACAAAGGAAAGGTATCAAATTGGTTGCTCAAAGTCAACCACCAAAACCAAAATCTGGAATTATTATTCTGCTAACTATTCTATTTATATTCAATTTCGGTCAAGATACAGGAGCATTTTTAGGCCCTAGCCGATAGAATAGAATACTTGCATATAGACACTAAGATGATAGAATAGCCCAGTTATGACAAATGGTTCTAAAGGGAAGGATTTGTTTAAAAGTAAAAGTGGCTTTTCTCAAACTTCAAAGCCCTATATTTTAGCAACTGATTTTCCGTTTTTGATATGGTCAAAATTGCCTTGGAGAAATAAACAAGTGCTTATTATTGCGGACTCAGGGGACAATATTCTCAATTTGTTATCACTTAAACCTAAACAAATCGTGGCGATAGACATTGCGCTTAAGGCGTGTTTTGTCAACGAAATTAAAACAAAGGCCATGCAATACTTAAGTTTTCAAGAATTTCGCAGCCTTTTTGCCCCCCCATTTTCAAATCCCTTTCTGCCTAAAATTACAAAAGAAGAAAAATTGGCAATTTACCTAAAGATAAAGCATTTTCTTTCTCTTCCAGTCCGTAATTGGTTGGCAGAAGAAATTAATTCTCATCCCAAAGGTTTTCTTTTCCCTAACTGGCGTGAATTGACATTTGCTCATCTAATTCCCCATTTTGCTGATGAAAGGCAATTTGAAAGAATAAAGAGCTTTCTTAAGCCGTACTCCCTTTTAAATTTGCCAATCGAAAAGGCCTTAAAAGAACTGGAAGAAAACTACGATTTGATTTATCTCTCAAACATTCCCGAGTACATAAAGCAGAGTTTGAAGGAGCAAGATAAAGATTCAGAGATTTTAGACAATCTTATGGAGATTTATGGTTTGTCATTTCAAAAACTCAAAAGGGGTGGTTATATCCTTTTTTATAGCTTTGGAGATGCCCTGAAGTGCCCAGAGCTTATTTTAGAAGAAAATCAAATTGCTAAGATTTTAGGACTCAAATTGAGGCTTATGCCCATTAAGTTTTCCACCCCACTAATAAAGGATTCTTGTTTTGTCCACACATTGGGATTAATGGCAAAATGAAGATTAAGACGTTACTTTCCAAAATAAAACTTGCTTTAGAGATGATTAAGTTTGAGCACAGTATTTTTGCCTTGCCTTTTGCCTTTATTGGAGCCTTTTTGGCAAAGGGAGGACTTCCTTCAACCACCAAGCTTTTTTGGATTTTCATAGCTATGCTAAGTGCCCGTAGTGCGGCAATGGCCTTTAACCGTTTAGTAGACAAAGACATAGATGCCAAAAACCCTCGGACCCAAAATCGCCATTTGCCAAAGGGCATTTTGACTCCAAGGTGGGTATACGGTTTCATCATCTTTTGGATAATAGTATTCTTTGTTGCTACTTATTGTCTCAATCGACTGGTTTTTTATCTTTCTCCTTTGGCCTTGATTATTGTAATGGGATATTCTTACACCAAACGCTTTACTTGGTTTTGCCACATATTTTTGGGGATTGCTGATGGTTTAGCGCCTTTAGGAGGATGGCTTGCTATAAGACCTGTCTTTGAATCTGCTCCTTTGTGGATGCTGGCTGGGGTGGCCCTTTGGGTGGCAGGTTTTGATGTGCTTTATAGCTGCTTGGACTATGAATTTGATAAAAAAGAGGGGCTTCATTCTATACCTGTCAAATTTGGCATCAAATGGGCCTTGCGTATATCCACCTTTTTTCATATCTTAACTATCTTTTGCTTTTATATGGTGGGCAAAGTCGTTCATTTACCCTTGATTTACTTTTATGGACTTGGTGCCATTGCGATTCTTCTTTTAGGGGAGCATCTCTTGGTAAAACCCAACGACCTCTCTAAAATCAATATGGCCTTTTTTACTATTAACGGTTTTGTATCTATTTTGATGTTTTTTCTTGTAATTTTGGGACTTGTTCTCTAATCAATTCTATCGCCCTGTTTATCTCTTCTTCGGTGCTAAAATAACCTATACTAAACCTTACTGCCCCTTTGCCTTCTTCGAAAGATACCCCCATGGCAGCCAAGACATGAGAGAGCTTTATCTCCTTACTATGACATGCTGCTCCTGTTGAGGCCAAGATTTCAGGAATGGCATTTAAAACGTCTTGCCCAAGGAGGCCCTTAAATCCCACAAAAAGGGTGTTGGGCAAACAAATAGGGGGGCTAAACCGCACTACGTTTAAGTCTTTAATTCCATTCCATAACTTATCCCGAAGGTAAGCTATCCTTTCATTTTCTCCATTAGCTAGTCTTTTTTGCAAAATTTCACATGCCTTGCCTAGGGCTACAATATATGGCACGTTTTCTGTACCAGCCCGCCTGCCCATTTCTTGGCCTGCTCCATGGATTAAGGGCAAAAAAGGAATGTCTTTGCGAACATAGAGGGCCCCAATTCCCTTAGGGGCGTACAATTTGTGTCCTGCAATGGTGAGCAAATCAACCCCCAACTTGTTTACATCCACCCTAATCTTTCCTAAGCTCTGAGCTGCATCACTATGAAGGACAATGTTATATTCCTTTGCCATCTTGGAAATTTCAGCAATTGGTTGAATGGCGCCAGTCTCGTTATTGGCATGCATCACGGAAATCAGTACAGTTTCTTTTTTTATATGCCTTTTAATTTCTTGTGGGTCTACGATACCCTCCTTGTTGGGAGGTACAAATGATATTTCAAATCCTAATTGTTCCATAAACAGGGCAGGATTAATTATGGAAGGATGTTCAATTTGGGTAGTAATTACATGGTTGCCTCGTTTTTTTAAGGCCCAGAGGATTCCCTTGAACACAGTGTTGTTGCTTTCAGTTCCCCCACTTGTAAAGACAATCTCATTTTCCCTAGCATTGATTAAACTTGCTACCTGAGCTCTAGCCTTTTCTATAGCCCTATAAGCTTTCTTTCCCAAGGTATAACTACAGCTTGGATTCCCAAATTCCTTGTCCCAAAAGGGTTCCATAGCCTTTTTGACGTCAGGATGAATGGGCGTAGTGGCGTTATAGTCCAAATAAATCATATTTGCCCCCTTTGTCCCTAAGTCTAATTAGTTTAGTTGTAAAAGGTTAACCTCTAAATGTCAAATTCCAAAGTTTTTGAGTAAAGAGATTTTACCCACTTGGGCTAGAGATATAAGAGAAATTAGAATAAAAACTTAACAACTAAGCACTAAGGCCAAGAACTTGCAGGGTTTCTTTTAGAAACAAAGGAGGATTCCACTATAAAATACTTGACTTTAACTTGAAGTTAGTTTATACTTCGTTCCAAAATGAAACACTAATAAGAAAGGGGGGTGAAAAGGATGAAAAAAGGAAAGAAAAAATGGATGTTTTTTTTGATGTTTCTGTTTTATCCTGTTTGGGTGTGGGCCGGTGAAGCCACTAAAGAACCCTTACATCATGTAGCGGACATTAGCAGGGCTACAAATTTTTTTACCAAATGGTTAGCTGAAACCTATAATAATAATCGTCTATTGCACTCCATTGCCTGTATAATCATCATGGCCGTGATGGGAATAGTATTGGCCTATCTGACAGAATGGATTATGGGAATGCTTGGGTACAAGGCAGAAAAAATGGACCATACAGAGTAATTTTAGGAGGAAAAGATGGATATTTTTCACATTTACCTTCCTATTGCAGGGGTGGAATTTAACATCCTTATCTTGTTAGCAATAGGATTTTGTTTAGGTGTAATGGGAGGTTTCTTTGGCATGGGAGGGGGATGGATTGTTACCCCTGCTCTTAACATCTTTGGTTTTCCCATGCCTCTGGCCATTGGGACGGATTTGCTTCATATCTATGGTAAGTCTATTGTAGCCGTGAAAAAGCATGCCAAGCTAGGGAATGTGGATATTCCTTTAGGCATCCTTGTTTCAATTGGCATGATGATTGGAGTAGAGTTAGGTGCCAGAGTAGTTATGTTTTTGGCTGCTAAGGGTCTAGCGGGTCCTATTATTCGATATGTGTATATGATCCTTTTGGCCTTTTTGGGTTGTTATATCCTTTATGATTATTATACTGCAATAAAAAAGGTTCCAGTAAAAGTTCCCAAAACATCTAAAGTTTCTTCTAAACCTGGTTTGGCTGCTAAGATTCAGCATATCAAGGTGCCTCCCATGATTTCCCTAAAGGCAAGTGGGGTAAAGGTGTCTTTTTGGACATTGTTTGGTATTGGTGTTTTAATTGGGATTATGGCAGGGTTTATGGGTGTAGGTGGGGGGTTTGCCTTGGTGCCTGCATTTATTTATCTAGTAGGGGTTCCTACAGCCGTGGCAGTAGGTTCAAGCTTGCTTTGTTGTGTAATTTCTGGAGCTTATGGCGGATTTAGTTATTCTATGAAGGGAAGAGTAGAGATTGTGGCGGCCATGATTTTGCTCCTTGGAGCATCTATTGGTGCTCAAATAGGGGCCTCAGCCGTAAAATATGTAAGGGGTTATGGGATTAGGTTTCTTTATGGAGTTATGTTGCTGTTGGCTGCTACTTCTGTGCTCTTGAAACAAATGAAAATGTCTCAAGCAGCAGGAATAATGGTGTTGGGTTCGGCACTTACTATTTCAGGCATCATTACCTTTTATTTGGTAAGGGGACTTATTGCCGAAAAAGGATGATTTGAACTAAGGTACCCAGAAGAGCCTTGCTCTCTGTGGTACCAACTATCGCCGAAAAAGGATAATTTAAACTTTGCTAATTTTTGAATAAACTGGTTCTTTAAAATTGCGAATTATTGCTTTTTTGCTTAATTAATTGATTAATTACAATGCAGAACGATGAAAATAATAAAGGCCTTAGAAAGGTTTACAGGTGTTTATGTAAATGGTGGCAATCTCTACGTGGCAGAATTGCTGCTCTCTCAATCTTTTATTTTCTGTTGCTCTTATTGAGCGTTTTTTTACATTACTGGAATGTTAATAAAATTGTAAATAAATTCCTCTTTTTAGCGAAGTGTGATGAATATGTGAATAATATTTTGGAGGTAAGAAGATACGAAAAAAATTTTCTTTTATATGGAGAGAAAGATAGTTATACCCATGCTGTCCTTTATCTCCAAATTAGCGAGTCCTTTCTAGAATCCAACGAAAGTTTAATTGTAGATGTTCTTGGAGTTGATGTCTATTTTCACCTAAAAAGAAAACTTAAGCAATACAAGAATGTTTTTACTAACCTTTACCGTCAGGATTATCCTAAAAATAAAAAAGGGATTTTAGAAAAGGAACTCCGTAACTTAGGTCGGGATATTGTAAATACCTCAATTAATCTGGATTTACGAATAAAACTAAGCATTCAAAATGCCCTCCTTAGATGGAAGCATCTTTCTGTTTTGTTTGCCACAATTGTAGTTTTTGGTCTTATGATTTTACTATTTCTTGTATTCCACTATGTTATTGTTCCTTTACACTTTATTCAGCATTCTACAAAACAAATAGCTGAGGGCAATTTTAATTTGTTTCCTAAACCAAAACACTCTTTAGAAGAGATTAGTAGCCTTGTAGATGGCCTAAACAAAATGATGCAAGAGTTGGAGCTCCGGAGGGAACAATTGATTCAAGCCAAAAAAATGGCATCTTTAGGGACGTTTACTGCGGGAATTGCCCATGAAATCAATAATCCCCTTAACAATATCTATCTGAGCGCAGAGATGTTTTTGGAAGAATATGGGGAAAGGCTTACCCCTGATCAAAGGGAATATATTGAGGATATTTTGCAACAGGCCCAAAGGGCAAGCAACATTGTAGGTAATCTTCTAGATTTTTCAAGGGCCAAACGGTATAAAATAGGGGAAGTGAATATTGCAGATGTGATTAATAATGTTGTTAAGGTTGCTAAAAATCAAATCCGAATAAGTCACATTGATTTAAAAATGGATTTGCCAGAAAATTTGCCTAGGATAAAGGCAGATCCCAATAGCCTTAGGCAGGTATTTATAAATCTTATTGAAAATGCCATTCAAGCTATGCCCAAAGGAGGGGTTTTAGAAATTAGGGCCAAAGAGGAGGGCAATTATCTAAAAATAGATGTATCGGATACGGGAATGGGCATTCCTCAAGAAAACCTTCATCGTATCTTTGAACCATTCTTTACTACTAAAGAAAAGGGAACTGGTTTAGGATTGGCAGTAACTTATGGTATTATAAAAAAACATGGAGGGACTATTAAAGTTAAAAGTAAGCCTAATAAAGGAACTACTTTTACAATTCTTTTACCCATAGAAAGAGATGTTACGGAATCAGATTAGGATTGCCATTATAGAAGACGAAAAGGTTGCCTGTAAGCATTTGTTACGTCTCTTTACAAAGGAAAACTATGAAGTGGCCGTTTTCCATTGTGGAAGAGAGGCTTTCAAAGGATTGTTTCAACAACCTTTCTCTATCGTTTTGCTTGATTTGAAGCTTCCTGATATAGATGGACTTCAAATTTTGGAAGAAATTAAAAGAAACTTTCCAGAAACCGAAGTTATTATTATGACCGGTTATGGTTCTATTGAGACGGCTATAGAGGCGATTAAAAAGGGCGCCTTTCATTATTTAACAAAACCGGTGAAACTGGATGAACTTAGATCTCTTGTTAAGAAGATAGAGGACAAAATTCAGTTAAAAGAGGAAAATCGCCGCTTAAAAGAAACCTTAGCTCGTTATACTTTTGCCGATCTTGTGGGTAAAAGTTTAAAGATGCAAAAAATATATCGGACAATCATCAAAGTTGCCAGGGTAGATTGTAATGTTCTTATTCATGGAGAGACGGGGACAGGTAAAGAGTTGGTAGCTAGGGCTATTCACTATTATAGCAAGAGAAGAGAGAACCCTTTTGTTCCTTTCAATTGTGGTGCCTTTACAGAAGAATTAATTGCTAGTGAGCTTTTTGGATATGAGAAAGGGGCCTTTACAGGGGCCTTTCGGACAAAAATTGGCCTCTTAGAAGCTGCAAACAAAGGGACCGTTTTTTTAGACGAGATAGGAGAGATGCCTCTTTCCATGCAGGTTAAACTCCTGCGTGCCATAGAAGAAAAGAAGATTACAAGAGTGGGGGGTATTCGACCCATTGAATTGGATATTAGGATTATTGCGGCTACTAATCGAGACTTAAGAAAACTGGTAGCAACAGGTAAATTTAGAGAAGACCTTTTTTATCGTCTTAACGTGGTTTTTATCCATTTACCTCCACTTAGAGAAAGAAAAGACGATATCCCCCTTCTCATTCAATACTTTTTGAAAAAATACAACAATTTTTTCGGGAAAAAGATAAATGGAATTGCTCAAAATGCCTTGAAGTGTCTTTTAAAATATCCCTATCCTGGGAATGTAAGGGAACTCGAAAATATCATTGAAAGGGCAGTGGCCTTGGCTGAGGGATGCGAAATTAGCATAGAAGATTTGCCTCAAGATATCTCAGAATTTGAGATTATGGCAGAAGAAGAGATCCCCTTTTCTATAGCCGAGCAAGAAAAACAACATATCCAAAGGGCCTTAGAAGTGACAGGCTATAATAAAACTGCTGCCGCCAAGCTTTTGGGACTTTCTCGAACTACCTTATGGCGCAAATTAAAAAAATATGGGCTATTGTAACTGTTTTAATATGAAACACTAAAAACAAGATTGAAACACTTTTGAAACACTTCTTAATTTTCATTTCTTGGCATTTTCATATATATCCAGACTTTTTTAAATTGGTCTATAATTTGCAATTTATCTTTTATATGCAGGCATTTATTTTAGTAGCCCTTAACGATCAGGACTCTATTTTCGCCCCGTTAACTTATGCCCAAGGCCTTGCTGAGAGGCTAAATGCTAGATTACAGATGCTGTTTGTGTTTACTAAAACTAGTCCGAGTAAACAAAGAGAAATCTTCAGGCTTATTGTGCCGTTTGTTGAGAGGTCTAAGACAAGGGGCCTAGAAATTGAATGTTTTTTTACTAAGGGGGATTTTATAGAAGAGGTTTTTAAGTTTTGCCAACAATACCGAGCGGATATTGTAGTAATGCCTTCAGCAGAAAATGAAGGAAAACGAAAGTCTTATAGCAGTCAGATTAATGAGTTTCAAAAGAAATTGCAGCGACCGGTAATTTTAGTCAATAAAAAATCCAAGAAAGGGGGGATGCCAGACGCAGAAACATTTGATGGGACGGATTAAAATTTTAAAAAGGAGGGGAAATAATGAGCTGGTGGCTTTATTTACCGATTGCGGGGACAAGTATTAACATTTTTCTTTTGTTTGGATTAGGTGGTTTAGTAGGGCTTTTATCAGGCCTATTTGGAGTTGGGGGTGGTTTTTTAATGACACCTCTCTTGATTATGATAGGAGTTCCTCCTACTGTAGCGGCGGCCTCAGACTCTAATCAAATTGTAGCGGCATCTACTTCTGGTTGTTATGCCCACTATAAGTTGGGGAATGTAGACTTCAAAATGGGAACCCTTTTGCTTATCGGTGGCGTTGTTGGAGGTACAGTAGGTGTTAAATTTATTCAAATCTTAAGGGCGCTTGGTAATGCAGATTTTGTGATTAAGGTTACTTATGTTATCATGCTGGCCAGTATCGGTGGATATATGTTTTATGAAAGTCTTCAAAGTCTTAAAAAGGCTAAGGCTCCTCAAATATCCGAGACGGCGGAAATAGAACCAAAACCTTCGGCCTTTAGTCGCTTTGTAGCTAATTTGCCTTTTCAGATGGATTTTCCTAAATCAGGTGTACGCCATTCCCTGTTTTTACCCTTGATTTTAGGCACTTTTGTTGGAATTTTGGCCGCTATTATGGGTGTAGGTGGAGGATTCATTATGGTTCCAGTTATGGTTTACCTTTTGAGAATGCCCATGCATGTAGTTGTAGGAACCAGTCTTTTTCAAATCCTTTTTACCTGTATAAATGTTACCATTATGCAGTCCTATATGAATCATACGGTAGATTTTATTCTGGCCTTGATTTTGCTCCTTGGTTCTACTATAGGGGCTCAAGTAGGGGCGAGGCTTTGCAAACTCCTTAAAGGCGATCAGTTAAAACTGCTTTTGGCCTGCATTGTCCTGCTGGTGATGGTGAAGATGCTAGTTGGTCTTTTGGTTACTCCACACCTCTTACTTTCTTACAAAGGAGGTCACTAATGATGAGAATAAAAAGAACAGGGTTAATTACCATTTTGGTTGTTTTGTTAGTAGGAATGAGTTTTTCTCATGGAGCTGAAATAGAAAAAAAACCTGTCCTACACGTTCAACCCAATAAAATCCACATTGGTTCCTTTTTTAAAGGGCAGAAGGTAAAAATCTTTGGATACGTTCCTGTCTCCTGGGAAAATATAGCTATAAAGATTTGTGGTTCAAGGCACGATGTTGCCTTAAAACGTAAAGGGAAGGTAGGTGTTCTATGGATGAATGTGGGGACGGTGGAAGTGAAACATGCCCCTAATTTTTATTTGGTGGCTACTTCTGCAAATATTAATCAGCTTGCTCCCAAGCCCATTTTGGATCAGACAGAGATTGGATATGAAGCCTTGGCCAAAGAAATTGAGCTTCATTCTACTGTGCCAGGGGACAGTCCTGAATTTTTGTTCAAACATTTCGTTGCTCTAAAAGAGAAAGAAGGGCTTTATAGTATTCTCCCTAAAAGGATTACCTTTAATAAAGCAGAAAATAAAAATCTTAAAGCGTTTTCTTTGGAGCTAATTGCCCCGGCTAAGATTCCACCTGGAGAATATAAGGTAACGCTGTATGGATTTGACAATGGGCAATTAATGGGTAGTTTGGAAAGTTTTTTTCATGTGGAGCTTGTAGGTTTTCCTGCCTTTTGCCGTAATTTGGCCTTTAAACATTCATTAATTTATGGTATCTTAGCAGTAGTACTGGCTATTATTGTCGGATTTTTAATGGGGGTCGTTTTTGGTTCTAAAGGAGGGCATTAAGGAAAGTGTTAACCAAGGTATCAGGCAAAATTTAGGCGCCTGATACCTTTTATAAAGTTTTTGGAGCTTAAATGCTCAGTGTTTTAAAAAGAATTAAAGAAAAATTTTTTAACAAAAGACCTCCTAGAATATCAGGCGAAATTGCATTCAGAAGCGTTTTTGCCCGCTTTAGAGAGCTTCTTGATAACAACAATCGGGCCTTAGAAATCATTGCTGATATGGGAGAAAAGCTGAGTGGGGATTACATTTTTGATAAAACATATATTATTAATTCCTATAATGAATTGGCAGATACAGTCTATAAAGTCATATACAATCTTAACATAATTTCCTCTAACAAATATATCAAACTTTATGACCGATTTGAGAATATAAATACTCAATTACGGGCCTTAATAGAAGGTAAAACCTATACCCTGATAGAAGACCTTGTTATTCCCATTGAGGGGTTAAACGAAGCCATTGCTGACATTGTTGGTAACAAGGCGGCTCGTTTAGGAGAAGTTAGGAATAAACTTAATTACCTTACTCCAGATGGATTTGCCATCACCATTACTGCTTATAAGCGATTTTTGGATTACAATGAGCTGAATGAAAGAATTGAAGAACTGTTGAAACTTTGGGACAGAGAAAGGGAAGAGAATACCGAAGAAATAACCACTGAAATTAGGTCTCTTTTTATAAAAGCAGAGTTGCCACCAGATCTTAAGGTAGAAATGGAAAGGGCAATACGCAAAATTGCAAGGCATAAAAATGTTCTCTTTGCTGTAAGAAGCAGTGCTGTAGGGGAAGATAGCGAATATAGTTTTGCTGGTCAATTTGAATCAGAACTTAATGTCCCTAAGGATGAAATCTTTAATGCCTATAAAAAGGTTTTGGCCAGCCTTTTTAGCCCTAGGGCAATGACATATGCCTATCATAAAGGTTTTTCTCCCTTAGAATTACCTATGGCCGTGCTTTGTGTGGAAATGATTGCTGCCAGTGTAAGTGGTGTCATTTATACTATAGACCCTACAGATGCTTCTTCAAACACCCTGCTCATAAATGCCAATTGGGGATTAGGAAAAACCGTGGTTGAAGGAACCGCAAGTCTGGATCATTTTAAAATTTCACGAAATCCACCTTATCCTATTATAGAGCAAAAAATTAGTTCTGAGAAGACAATGCTTTTGGCTCGCCCTGGAGGAGGGATTATCGAAACAGAGGCTCCGGCAAGCTCCTGCTTAACTGAAGAACAAATTAAAGAATTAGTAGAAGTGGTGCTTAATATAGAACGGTATTTCAAAAAACCCCAAGATATCGAGTGGAGTTATGATCAAAAAGGGGAATTGTATATTCTTCAAACCCGTCCCTTACGAGGAATTACCGAGCCAACTAAGAGTTCGGTAGGACTTTCAGTCTTAAGAGATAAATATCGGGTTCTTTTAGAGAAAAAGGGAGTTATTGCTCAGCGAGGTGTTGGAGCTGGAAGGGTTTTTATAGCAGAAACCGATGAAGATATTGCTAACTTTCCGCAAGGGGGGGTTTTGGTAACTCGAAAGACATCTCCTCGCTTTGGACGCATTATGCATAAGGTGGCTGCCATTATAACAGACATTGGCAGTCCTACTGGACACATGGCTTCTTTGGCAAGAGAATTTAGGGTTCCCGCCATAGTAGATACGGGAATTGCCACGCAAGTATTAAAAAATGGAATGGAGGTTACGGTTGATGCTGAAGAAAATGTTGTTTATGAAGGAATTGTTAAGGAGCTATTAGATTATTATCTTATTAAAGAGATTCCCTTTGAAGATACTAGAGAATATCGGTTATTAAAACAAATTTTGTCTCGGGTGGCCCCGCTTAATCTTACTGATCCCAATGATCCCAACTTTAATCCTGAAGGTTGTCATACCTTTCATGATATCTTAAGGTTTGCTCATGAAAAGGCAGTGGCTGAGCTTATTGAACTTCATATGGACAAGACAGTTTGGGAAAATGTCCCTGCCAAAAAACTGAAAACGAAAATTCCCCTTGATTTGGTTTTAATTGATTTAGGTGGGGGGCTAGGTCCCGAGGCCGAAAAAAATACAACCATTTCCCCTCAGGATATAACCTCCTTACCCATGTCAGCCTTGTGGAAAGGACTTTCTGCCCCTGGCGTGTGGCGTACTGAGCCTGTATCGGTAGATTTTAAGGCCCTTATGTCAAGTATGACAAGCACTTTCCAAAGTCTTTCTTCTACGCCAAGATATTTAGGCCTCAACCTAGCCGTGGTTTCCAGAGAATATCTCAACCTGAGTTTGAGATTGGGATATCATTTTAACATGGTTGATGCTTATATGAGTGATAATATGGTGGATAATTATATCTACTTTCGTTTTTTAGGAGGGGTGACCGAAATTACTAGAAGAACAAGAAGAGCGCAACTATTAAGTAAAATTCTAGAAACTTATGATTTTAGAGTAGATACCAAAGGAGATTTAGTAGTAGCCAGAATTAGGGAAATTGGCAAAAAGGATGTGGAAGAAAGACTAGAGATGATTGGTCGTTTAATTGGTTTTACTCGTCAGTTAGATGTCATGCTGAAAAGTGATAAGGCCATAGATTATTATGTAGACCAATTTTTGTCTAATAAGTGGCAACAACACTAGGAGGGATCGAAAGTGAATAAAATAAAGGTGCTCGTTATAGATGATGAACCCATCGTATGCAAAAGATTAAAGGTAACTTTGGAGAAAATGGGTTTTGAAGTGGAAACCTTTACAGATAGTGTGGCAGCTCTGGAAAGGCTCAAAAAGACGGATTTTGACATTATAGTGACTGATTTAAAAATGGAAAAGGTAGATGGCATCCAAATTTTAGAGGCAGCAAAACAGAAAAATCCTCAGACCGAAATTATCATTATAACCGGATTTGCCACCAGCGAAGCTGCCAAAGACGCCTTAAAGAAAGGGGCGTTTGATTTTATTGCTAAGCCGTTTCGCTTAGAAGACTTGCGCAATATTATTGTGCAGGCAACTGAGAAAATAGAACAGCAAAAAAATGTTTGATTTCGTAAAAAAAATATTTTCCCGAAGAAGGAAGACTCGGAAAGAAATTGATGTTACTCAAAGATATTATAGTTTTAAAAATCTTCTTTTGACAAACAATGAATTGCTTGATCTCTTTAGTAGGCTTCAAAAGGAACTTAACAAATTTTATCTTAATGTTCCGGTAGTACGTTCTTTGATTATAAAAATTTTGGATACTACCTTTTTCCTTATTCAGAATCTTAATGAATTTACCGATAACAAATATCAGGACCTTTATGAAGTTTTTATTAAATTAGATAGGCAAATTAGAGCCAACACAAATAGGCTTATTCCTGAATCCAAATTACTTGAACTGGCCATCCCCCTTTATGAAGCAGATGTAGATTTAATTGCCTTGGTGGGAGGAAAAGCCGCCCATCTTGGGGAGGTGCGTTCATACCTAAATCTTCCTGTACCTTCAGGTTTTGTGCTTACTACTACTGCATTTAAGAGGTTTATTGAACATAATAATTACAAAGAGATTATTGAAGAAAAGATAGAAAAAATAGAATTAAACGATTTGGAAGCTGTCAATGAAGCAAGCCTTGAACTAACAGATTTGATCCGCAAAGGAGATATTCCTAATGATATTAAAGAAGCCATCGAGATTCAGTGGCAAAGACTTCAACAAAAATCAACTTTCTCAGGAATCGTGGCGGTGAGAAGTAGTGCTTATGGAGAAGATTCACAATTTTCTTTTGCAGGCCAGTTTAAGAGTGTTTTAGGTGTCAAAAAGGACAAATTATTAGAGGCCTATAAAGAAGTAATTGCCAGTAAGTATTCGCCTAGGGCTATTGTATACCGAATGCAAAAACGGATTAAAGATGAAGAGATGCCTATGGCGGTTTTGATTATAGAAATGGTTAATGCTAAGGCAGCAGGGGTTATTTATACTCGAGATCCAAGGCAGCCCCAGGAAGATAAAATGCTTATCACTAGCTATTGGGGATTAGGAGAGTATGTGGTAAGCGGTAAGGTCTCTACAGATTATTTTTGGGTTTCCCGAATAGAGGATGAAATAGAAGCTCACATTGCTCACAAAGAAGTAATGCTAGTTCTAGAAATAGATGGCATTAAAGAGAAACCTGTGCCATTAGACCTTAAAGATAAGTCTTCTTTAACCGAAAGTGAAATAAGTCTTTTAAAACAGTATGGATTGATTATAGAAGGACATTTTAATGCCCCTCAAGATATTGAATATGCCGTAAATAAGGAAGGCGTTTATATATTACAAACAAGACCTTTGAACATCTTAAGGGTTCTATCCCACAGATTTAATTCTCCAGCCAAGCCTCTTTTAAAGGGCATAAGCGTTAGTTTGGGGGTGGCTTCGGGCCCAGTGTTTATTTTAGATGGAAAGTCTTTAAGTGAAGTGCCCGAAGGGACAATCTTGGTGACCAAGCATACTTCTCCTGAGCTTGCTGCCTTAATCCCAAGGGTGTTGGGAATCATCACTGATCTTGGGAATCCAAGCGGACACATGGCAACTGTGGCCCGAGAAGAGGGTATTCCAGCAGTACTTAATACCCTTAAAGCAACCTCACTCTTAAGAGATGGCCAAATTGTTACTATAGATGGAAATAATGGAGTTGTTTATGATGGACGCGTAGAGGATATTCTTAAAACGGGAGAGGAATTAAAACCCAAGGCCGTTAAACGCGGGGAATCTGAAAACCTCAAGAAGACCTTAGAACTTATTTTGCCTCTGACGCTTTTAGACCCTCGGAGTCCCCAATTTCGCCCTCAGAGCTGTAAAACAATCCATGATATTATTCGGTTTATCCATGAAGTTTCTATTCAAGAAATGTTCAATTTGAGTGATAAGGTGGCTTCTAGTAAACGCATGAAGGTGGTTCGGTTAATTTCCCATCTACCAGTGCCTGTGTTTATTATTGACTTGGGTGGAGGTATAAACAAATCCGCTACCGAGGCAAAGGTAGTTAAACCAGAACAAATTACCTCTATTCCCTTTAAGGCCTTATGGCAAGGGATGAGTCATCCCAAGGTGCGTTGGAGTGGACCTGTTGGTGTTAATATCCAAGGCTTTATAGGGGTTTTAATGCGCAGTATGGCAGGCGCAGAAGGTAACTTGGGAGAACCTAGTTATGCTATTATTTCCAAAGAATATATGAATTTCAATATTCGGCTTGCTTATCATTATTCCCTCGTGGATGCCTTTTGTAGTGAGATTGCAGCCAATAACTACATTAATTTTCGCTTTTTTGGTGGTGGCGCAAGCGCAGATCGGCGCAGTCTAAGGGCCAAATGTATTGAAGAGATCTTGAAATATTTGGGTTTTTCAGTGATAAGGGAGGCTGATTTGATAAACGCTTGGTTTAAAAAATATCCCCTAGAAATTACAAAAGAAAAACTAGAGATACTTGGAAGATTGATGGGATTTACCCGTCAGTTGGATATGCTTATGGAGAATGAGGATGTTTGCTATATCTATGCGGACATATTTAAAAAAGGTGAATACGACTTAATTTATAAAGAAGACTTCTTAGAAAAGATAAGAAAGATCGGTGATCGTTCTCAAACATAGGTCAAATGTATTTTGAGGCAGGGCTGTTTTTGGCAGAAGTTTCAAAATAAAAAGTAGGAGGGGAAAAATGGAAAAAAAGGTATTATGTCTTATTGACCACAGTTTGGAATCCAGCTATGCCCTTAGATTTGGATGTATGCTTGGTAAAAAGGGGGCTACTGTTCATGCTATGCATGTGATTCAAACTATTCCTTTTGTGCTTAGGTGGGGTATGGGATATGCCAGGAGACACTGGGAAAAAGAGCAGATTGAAAAAATGGAAAGAGAGATTAAAAGAATGGTTACAAGCGAACCTCATTGCGATGCTGTTAAAATTAAGTCAGTAGTGAAGATTGGGAGTGTAAGTGGGGAAATATTGGATCAATTGAAAAAAGAATCTTACGATTTGGTTGTGGCCGGGGTTCATTATTCCCAGATTTCGCAAAAGCCATATTTGGGCAGACTGCATACAGACCTGATAGATCAATCTCCTTATCCTATTGCTATGGTTACTTCATTTAAAATGCCAGACAAGGTTCTTTTATATCTAGACGGTACCATTTCTTCAGAGAAAACAAAGGAGTTTGTGAAACGCTTTTTTGAGGGAACTCAAATAAGTATTGTTACAGATTCCCATGAGGTTTTGGAACATTTCAAAGACATTGGGGAGGCCAAAATTATAGATAGAGACGAAGTTTTGGATGTCCTTAAGCAAATAGTGCCTAACATAGACACCTTTATAGTGGCTAGTGGGAATGTAGAGTTACTTTTATATCTATCTCGAGAAATAGTTCCCGAAATAATGGGGGCCTTAATCCTCTATCGGTAACATTATAATTTTCTTGCCCCGTCTTAGCCAAAGACGGGGTCGTGACCATTTAAATATTTTTCTGCACTTATAGCGGCAATGGCTCCATCCCCTACGGCGGTAGCGATTTGTTTTAAGGGGCCCTTTCTTACATCACCAGCAGCAAATATTCCAGGTGTAGAAGTGCGACCAAATTCATCGGTAATAATAAATCCATTCTCATCAAGCTCCACTAAATTTTTTACCAGATCCGAATTGGGCACAATTCCAATAAATATGAAACAACCATCCACCTTAAGTTCTGAGGATTCTCTGTTTTTTACATTTTCAAGCACCAAGGATTCTACGTTTTCCTTGCCTTTTATTTCTTTAACAATGGTATTCCAAATGAACTCTATTTTTTTATTGGCAAAGGCCTCTTCTTGGAGGGCTCTCTCGGCCCGAAGCTCATCCCGACGATGGATGACATAGACCTTTTGAGCAAATTTGGTGAGGTGAAGGGCCTCCACAATGGCTGTATTGCCGCCCCCTACAACGGCTACCTTCCTATCTCTAAAAAACGGAGCATCGCAAGTGCCACAATAAGACACCCCCTTGCCGGTAAAATCCTTTTCACCAGGTACATTTAATGTTTTAAGATGAGCCCCTGTAGCTAGAATGATTGCCTTTGTCTCTATGGTTTCATTATCAGTATAGATAATCTTTTTATTACCGTTAATTTCCATTTTTTTCACTTCCAAAGGGGCTTTGATTTCCACACCTAGATTCTTTACTTGTTCTTCAAACCGCATCATAAGCTCTGGGCCATCTATACCGTTTGGAAAGCCGGGATAATTTTCTATCTTGGTAGTGGTTATTACCTGTCCGCCAGGAAGCATCTTTTCTATAATGATACTATTTATCCTGGCTCTGGCAGCATAAATGCCTGCTGTAAGCCCCGCTGGTCCTGCTCCAATGATTACTAAATCATATTGCAGCATTTTCCCCTCCTAGAATTATTAGATGTTCAAATAGTAAATGACCGTCTTTTCCTTAACTACCAGTTCAAACAGAACAACCTTCCCTACCCATTGCTAGTCATTAAAGCTGGATTCTACAACTCTGCTTTAATTTTAGCACCTATTTCTTTTATTTTTTCCATATCTCCAGCTACAGGTTCCCAACGGGAAATCTGAAGTTCATCACCTTCCCACCGAGGGATAAGATGGACATGGAGATGGGGGATTACCTGCCCGGCAGCTCTTCTATTTAATTGGATCACGGTAATTCCATCAGGGTTTAAGGCCTTCTGAATAGCCTGAGCGATTCTTTGAGCCGTTTTCATAACCGCTGCCAATTCATCGGGGTCAATTTCCAAAATGGTTTCGGCATGTTTTTTGGGAATAATCAAGGTATGACCATTATTTAAGGGATTAATATCCATAAAGGCTAAAACTTGATCGTCTTCATATACCTTCACGGCTGGAATTTCACCACCAACAATTTTGCAAAAAATGCATTCACTCATAGGCCCTCCCTTTCGAAAAAAACTTTATATTCATATTAGCCACATTAAATGTTAAAGTCAAATCCCGCCAGGGCATTGTGCAGGTAGGACCTGATTTTGCCAATCCCTAAAAAATTTTTATCCCCCTCTTGCATTTTTAGAAAAAGTGTTTATATATTTGCTAGCACTCAGCTAGAGTGAGTGCTAATAAAAATGAAGGAAGGAGGTTGAAGCGATGAAGATTAGGCCGTTGCATGATCGGGTTCTTGTTAAAAGAATTGAGGAAGAACAAAAAACAAAGGGTGGTATTATTATCCCTGATACTGCCAAAGAAAAGCCCATCAAAGGAGAAGTAATTGCAGTGGGAGAAGGAAGGGTCCTGGATAACGGCCAAAAGGTTCCTATGTCTGTGAAGGTAGGGGACAAGATTATTTTCAGTAAGTATGCGGGAACTGAAATCAAGATTGAAGGTGAAGAGCATCTTATTATGAGAGAAGACGACATTTTAGGCGTAATTGAAGAATAAAAAATTATGAAAGGAGGGAGGTAGCTATGGCAGCTAAGGAAATAAAATATGATGTTCAGGCGCGGGAAGCGCTTATGCGGGGTGTAGATGCCTTGGCAAATGCAGTAAAGGTGACTTTAGGTCCTAAAGGAAGGAATGTCATTTTGGAGAAGACTTTTGGTGCTCCATTAATTACCAAAGATGGTGTAACTGTAGCCAAGGAAATTGAGCTTAAGGACAAGTTTGAAAACATGGGTGCTCAGATGGTTAAGGAAGTGGCCAGCAAGACTAGTGATGTAGCTGGTGATGGGACTACTACAGCGACTGTGTTGGCCCAGGCCATTTTTAAAGAAGGTGCCAAAATGGTGGCCGCTGGAAGCAATCCTATGATGTTGAAGCGTGGTGTTGATAAGGCCGTTGATGCCGTGGTGGAAGAGCTCAAAAAGATGAGCCGGCCTTGTCAAACCAAAAAAGAAATTGCCCAGGTAGGTAGCATTTCGGCCAATAATGATACCACCATTGGTGATATTATTGCTGAAGCTATGGAAAAGGTAGGTAAAGAGGGAGTTATTACGGTAGAAGAGGCCAAGGGAATTGAAACTACCTTGGAAACAGTAGAAGGTATGCAGTTTGACCGTGGTTATATTTCTCCTTACTTTGTAACCGATCCTGAGAAGATGAAAGCCGAACTTGAGGATCCGTATATTCTAATTCATGAGAAAAAGATCAGTAGTATGAAAGATATGTTGCCTTTGCTTGAAGCCGTAGCCCGCTCTGGTAAGCCCCTTTTGATAATTGCTGAAGACGTAGAGGGTGAGGCCTTGGCTACCTTGGTAGTGAACAAATTGAGGGGAACACTTCAGTGTGCTGCCGTTAAGGCGCCCGGTTTTGGTGAAAGAAGAAAGGCCATGCTACAAGATATTGCCATTTTGACTGGCGGCCAGTTGGTTTCTGAAGAATTGGGTGTAAAACTTGAAAATATTACCCTGAACGAACTGGGTCGGGCTAGAAAAGTAGTCATTGATAAAGACAATACTACTATTGTTGATGGTGCTGGCAAAAAAGAGGACATTGAAGCCAGAATTAAACAAATTCGGACTCAGATAGAGGAAACCACTTCTGATTATGACCGTGAGAAGCTCCAAGAGCGCTTGGCCAAGTTGGTTGGTGGTGTGGCTGTTATCAGGGTTGGTGCGGCTACTGAGGTAGAGATGAAGGAAAAGAAGGCCCGAGTGGAAGATGCTTTGAATGCTACCAGGGCTGCCGTAGAGGAAGGAATTGTTCCTGGTGGTGGCACAGCCTTGATTAGGGCTATTCCTGCCCTGGAAAAACTGCTTGAGGAAACAACCGATGTTGACGAAAAGGCTGGTATCAAGATTGTCAAACGGGCCATTGAAGAACCCTTGCGTCAGATTGCTAGGAATGCTGGTTATGAAGGTTCTATTATCGTAGAGAAGGTTAAGGCTGGCAAAGATGATTATGGTTTCAACGCCGCTACAGGCGAGTTTGAAAACCTGTTTGCAGCAGGGGTCATTGATCCTACCAAAGTAACGAGAAGCGCTTTGCAAAACGCAGCTAGCATCGCTAGCTTGCTCTTGACTACTGAGGCTATGGTGGCGGAAAAACCTGAAGAGAAGAAAGAAGCCGCTACCCCGCCCATGCCTGAGTATTAATAGACGATTAAAAGGCCCCGCCTTCAAGCGGGGCTTTTTTACTTCCTAACCCACCTGCCGTTTTCTTTTTGAATCCAAGTTCCTTGAGGGGCCGTTTTTTGCCATTCCTTGGCAAATATTTTCTGGAGCTTTTCTATTTGAGAGGGGTCAATCTGCAATGCCTTGGCTACTTCTTGATAAAGCCGCCTTCTATCCTGGTTTTCTGCTTCTAAGAGGCGCTTTAACTGGGCCCTTTGCCTTAAATTTAATCCCTGCCAGCTTCTAACTGCTATGAAGCCTTTGTTATTCTCACCCAGATTGCCTTTTTGCAAAAAGGACATTAATGATGGATACCTTTTTTTCATAGAGGCCTTTAGGGCCCGAATTGTGGTATTAGAAACCTCCAATGCCCCTTCTTGGGCATAGGCAGAAGTAATAAACAACCGCCCTATTCTGGATATTTGCGCCGGTTCTGTCTTTAGATGCCAAGATTCTGGCTTTGTTTTTTTAGGTTTCTTTTTAGGAAGGGTAGATTTTCCTCGAATGTCCTTTACGATTTTTTCGGCTGTCTTCTGGGCCTCTACCGCGGGGAAATAGATGTTTACAGTAACACAAGCCAGAAAACAAACTAACATAAAAACAACCGTACTCAAACGCTTGGTCTTCATTTTTTAACCTCCTTTAAAATTTGTTTAAATCGTTTTAACATTTCCTTAAATGGCACCCGTTGTCCTGGAGAACGGTTAATAATGTTTATACCAAAAAGACGCCTTTTAACCAAATATTCTACTCCATCTCTTTTTATAAGGCCATGAATAATAAAGATGTCATTTTTAAGAGTACACCGAATGCCAATTTTTTGATAGCTAAATTCCTTGGGTAGTAATCCTCCTAGGCTAATGGGATGTCCCTGGGCCAAAATGGCAATATTGTTAACGGCTTTAAGACTGATACTCTGCCTTTTGCCTTTCTTTTTTACACTTTTTATGGTCATATCAAATGATTCAGGCTGCCCGTAGGCTATAACAAGGTTTTTGATTTGTCCTTTGACTATCCCCTGAATACGCCCCAAGGGAAATTGCTGAGAAAATTTCTCAAGGTCGATGTCTCTAAAAGAAATATCGGCCATTATTTTGGCTGAGGGAGAAAAGGGACTTTTTATAATGATGTTTTCTATTGAAATTTTTCCTCCATATGCCTTCAAATGCAATTTGCCTTTAACCCTTAAAAGGCTTAAATCCAGTTTGAAATCAAGTTTGGGACTTGAGAGCAAGCCCCTAAAATAGGGCCAAGATAAAAAAACGTTTTTTATCGAAAGGTTACCTTGAATCAAAAAGGGCCAGAAGATTTTAAAAGAATGAATTGTTAAGGACCCTTGGTTAAGTTTCAGTTGAGTAGGTTGGAACAAAGAAAAACCATTTTTAAAACTGAAAAGGCTTAAATTAAGAGATGGAATTCTCATTCCTTTTAAAGATATGTGCCTAATTTTTAGTTCTCCCCTTGCCTGTCCAGGGGTTTGAAAAAAGATGGGTAAGGCGAGGTGAATATCTTTAAAACTGGCATAGGGTAATTCAATATCTCCCTTAAATTTGCAAAAAATTTTGGCCCTTGGCTGGAGATAAATATTCCCACTTTGTCTTTGATATTCGCTTCGCTTCTGAGAAGCAAAGTAAATGCCCCTTGCTGTAGCCTCTAAACTTCCCTTAGCCTTTAAATCCGCTAAGAAGGGATAAGTCTCTTCAAAAGGTTGCCTCAAAAGAAGGTCAAAGATGGGGGCGATATCTTTTACCTCTAAGGTTATTCTTTTGATGTTTAATGCTTGGGGTGCCAAGACCGCTCCTGTCAATCTTAGATTTAAATTGTGGGCCAATTTCAAAACGATCTTTTTAAAGGTAACTACATTGTTGATTTTGTTTCTTTTAATAAATCTTAGTGCCCCGCCTGCCTTTAAATATAGTGGAGTTTTTTGCCAATCAAAAAACCACCTATCCCATAATGTTTGGCCTGATCTCAAGTTCAACAAGGCATTAATATCTATCCCGCCCTCTGTCCGCCTTGTCTCTATTAGGGCCTTGCCCTGTAATCCTTCTATTCCCCAAGCCCCATTAGGGTCAAAATAACTTAAATTAGAAAAAGACTGTTTGAGATGTAATGAAGAAATGGAGTTATAAAATGAGTTTATTCGTTCTGCCTCTAGTTGAAGCAAAGGGAAGATCAGGAATAAAACAGCAATCTTGCTTAACATTGGTTCAGCCTTGTCTTCGTTAAAAGCGAAATGAACAATTATCAATAGATTGCTAGTTAAGAGGTTTTTCGTTCTGCTTCTAAAGCCACTATTGGGCTTGCTGCAATCCCAGAGTTTTTATTCGCTTCTAATGAGAAGAAACTCCTTTTGAGCCATTGATAGGCCTCTTCTTTGGTTTTAACCTCACCCCTCAAGTATGCTTCTTCTACCTTGGCAAGCATTTTTCCTATTATTGGACCCGGTTTCAGACCGAACCAATTCATAATATCATAACCAGTTACCAAGCGAGGCATTTGCCTAAAGTGGAGATATTTTTCTCTTTCTTTTAACAAAAACTTCAAGAATTTTTTGAATTCTTGGTCGTATTCTTTAGGTTTTCCTGGTCCTTGAGCGGCCAGATTATCGGCCATGGCCAAAAGAAGCAGTTCTAAGGTATAGGGTTCTGTTTTTCTTAAAAAGCGATGGATGGCCCTTGGTGTTAATCTGTTATTTTTCTGCCCCGAAGGGTTTATAAAAAGCTTAAATAAATGAAAGGGCCACATATGGTTCCTGATTAAAAAGACGATTTTCTGGGTTTCTTTTTTAGGGAAACATAGCCTTAGAGCTATTTTCTGAAAGACTTCAGCCCCTACTTTATCATGACCATGGAAGGTAATTTGCCTTTGACATTGGTTGATAGAGTGTGATTGATAGTTGATGGTTAAGGGTTTGCCAATATCATGGCAAAGAGCGGCCCATTTTAGTTGATGATTACTAGCCAATGGTGGATGGTAGATATCCTGTGGCCTATGGTCATAATTGATTAAATTTTCCATTTTTTCCAGGGTTAGCAAACTGTGATTAAAGACATCAAGGTGGTGAAATCCGTCTTGGGGTATATTTTTAAGTCTCTCTATTTCTGGAATAAGGACTTTTAAGACCCCTAAGCTGTCCATTTCTTTAACCCAAAAGGAAGTCAAAGGGGCTGAAAAAAGTTTTTTTAATTCTTGATAGATTCTTTCAGAGGCCGCTGATTTGAGGTGGGGGGCATATTTTTTTATATATTGTTTTGTTTCTCCTTCTAAAGAGAAAAGGTGTAGATGTTGTAAATCCTTTATATAATTGGGACGGCTGAGGTTTGCAGCAAGCCTAAAACCTCTTAAAATCCGTAAGGGGTCATCTAAAAAGGCCTTAGGGTGGGTTACCCTTAAGACACCATTTTTTAAATCTTGCTTGCCTCCCATTGGGTCAAGAATATTTGTTTCTTGAAAATTCTTCTCTAAGTCAAAGTCAAAGATATTTATCGCCATAGCGTTAATGGTGTAATCCCTTTGACAGAGGTCCTCTTCTATATTGTTCCCCCGCAAAGGGGCAAAATCAAATATGGTTGGTTTTTGGTTAATAGTGGATGGTGAATGGTTAACCATTACCCGATATGTTTGCCATTTATCATCCAAGACTACAAAGTGTCCTCCTATAGAACGGGCAAAGGAGATGGCAATAACATTTGCCTTGCTTGATTCCTTTGGCTCTGAACCGACTGCGATGTCCCAATCAGAAATAGGCCTTTTTAAGAGCAAGTCACGCACGCAGCCACCCACGAGATAAACTTCTCCTCCCTTCCCGAAGGTCTTAACAGTTACCTCCTTCAGTTTTTCTAAAAGGAAAATATGTCCTTTTTGTATTTGGTTCATTGGGTGCGTTTTTAGTTATTTCACTTATAATGAGATGATAATTTATCTATAATAGCAGGTCCACTGCTGGTCCCAATACGATCTATACCTGCTTGGATAAACTTAAGGAAGGCTTGAACATCTTTTATCCCGCCAGCGGCCTTGATTTTTTTACGTCCCTTAAGAAGGCGTTGCATCATTTTTACATCCTCCAATGTAGCCCCACCCGGGCCAAATCCTGTAGCCATTTTTAAAAAATCTACCGCCGAATCCGCAAGAGCAAGGATTAGCTCCCTTTTTTCTTCTTGAGACAGATAAGACAGTTCTAAAATTGCCTTGGTAGTGATAGTTTTAGGTAAGTGGGTACAAATGAGAGCTAATTCTCTTTTTATTTCTTGGTATTTTCTGGCCTTGGCCCATCCAATTTGGATGACGATATCAAGTTCTGACGCCCCTCTTTCTACCGCCCTTTGGGCCTCAAAAATTTTGGTGTCTGTATCTGTATATCCCAAAGGAAAGCCAATAACCGTTGCTACTTTGACATTGCTTTTTCTAACTGTTTTTTGGGCCAATTCGACATAAACAGGGGGCACACAGACAGAATAAAAACCATAGTCAATAGCCCTTTGGCATTCAAAAACAACCTCTGAAGGAAACATTGTGGGTTTTAAAAGGGCATAGTCAATAAATTGAGTGTAACAAATCCTCTCTTTAATCACGAATTTAGACTAAAAATAATTTTTTCTAATGTCAAGGTTGTGAAAAATAAAAAACTTTTATTCGGCCCCTTGCGATAAGGGATAAAAATTCCTATGATTAACCATAGAAGGTTGAGGGGGAATAATTTTCTTTATAGCAGATTGAAATTGGGCAAATGTGAAGGGTTTGGGAAGAAAGGCATTAACGCCTGCATAATAAAACTCTTCGGCATAAAAGCCACTACCAATGCCTAGGATAGGGAGAGAAGGCTGGATGAATTTGATTTCTCTAACCAGAAGAGGACCTTCTTTATCAGGTAGTCCACCGTCAATGACTGCCAGATCAAAGGTTTGGGTCTGGCATTGGCTCAACCCCGCATGGGCTGTATGGACCACCTGCGAAGAAAAACCCATGATTTTTAAGAATTCAGAGATAACTTCAGCTACAGCAGGCATATCTTCCACAATTAAGGCCTTCACGATGCTTACTCCAATGGGCTCATTCGCTTTTTTACATCGGAGCGGTATACTACTACTATTGATTGCGATTGTCAAGATTTCAATAGACAGTTTGTAGACAATTTTTAAAAATAGATGTAATTGGTTGCTACAAAAATCAAAGAGAGAGGTAAGTAATGGAAACAAAGGGCAAAAAAAAGGGGCGGCCAAAGGCTACAAGGAAGAGTATTCCAAACAAAGAGATTGGGGCACGCATTAGGGTAGCGCGTAAGGAAAGAGGACTTACTCAGATGCAGTTGGCGGATAAGGTGGGTGTTTCTTTTCAGCAGATCCAGAAATATGAAACTGGCAAAGATAGAATTTTTGTAGAGCGTCTCCAGCAAATTGCAAAGGCATTGGATGTTCCAATGGCCTATTTCTTTGAAGAATATGGAGACAAGGATTTTTCCTCAAAGCTTGTTCCCAAGGAGGTAAAGGAGCTTTTACCTTTGTCTAAAGAAGAAGTAGTTATTGTTAGAAAATTGAGAGCCATGGGAGAAAAACTCCGCAAGAACTTCTTAAATCAACTGGAAACAATTTCAGAAATGGTTTCAGGAGCCAAGAAGACTTAAGAAGCTAGCTGTCATAAAAGTGAAATGATAAGTGGGCTTTGGCAACAAATAGAAAAAATTTATTATATAAAAGCACACCTTTTGATGTCTTTTTAGTATCATTCAAAGGACGAAATTGTTTTTTTATTTTTTTGTTAAATTTTGTTTCAGAATTTGATAGGTTGGAATTGTTGCCATTAAGGGGGTTGCTATTAACTTGGGATATATCGAGATTCCTGTAACAAAGCAGGGCTTAAAATGTTTATTTACGCTTTAGATGTTTTAGTTTCTATTTTTCCTACTAGACGTTTGCCTTTGGCTCCCTTTCGTTACTCAATCATTTATTCACCTGTGTTTTTTATTTCTTCCGTTTTACTATTTTCCCATGAAGATTTGAAACCAGAAGCCTTGATTAAGGAGTAAAATAAATTTTTTGGGAAGGCCTGTTGACTTTTATGTTTTTTGCCGCTAATGTGATTAGCAAAAGAGGGAGCTTTTATGCCTTGGGATTGGGAAGAGTACCAAAAAGAAAGGGAGATAAACATTCCCTCTTCTTTCAAAAAGTGGGGAAAACAGTGGCGGGACTTCAAAAATAGACTTGGCATTCCTGTTGTCCTGTTAATTTTTGTTGCCTTATGGTTGCTTTCAGGGGTCTATATTGTCTCGCCAGATGAAGTGGGGGTAGTGAAGCGTTTTGGAGCCATGGCTAGAATTACCCTTCCTGGCCCTCATTATCATTTGCCTTATCCCATTGAGACCGTTATCAAACCTAGGGTGACGAAGGTAAGAAGATTGGAAATTGGTTTTCGCACTATATCTCCTGGTCCTCCAGCTAGATATAGAAATGTGCCAGAAGAGTCCCTTATGCTTACCGGGGATGAAAATATTGTGAGTGTGGAGTTTATTGTCCAATATAAAATTAAAGACCCAGCCGCTTACCTTTTTAATGTGAAGGACATTCCCAAGACTATAAAGGATGCAGCTGAGGCAGCCATGCGAGAGGTGATTGGGAGGACACCAATAGATGAGGCCTTGACAACAGGCAAATTTAGGATTCAGCAAGAGACCAAAGGACTTTTGCAAGACATTTTAGATAGATATGACTGTGGTTTAACTGTAGTGGCCGTCCAACTTCAAGATGTCCATCCCCCTCAAGCCGTGCTTGATGCCTTTAAGGATGTTGCTAGTGCTAAGGAGGACATGAGTAAATACATTAATGAGGCCGAGGCGTATAGGAACGATATTTTACCTAAGGCTAAGGGAAAGGCTGCCCAAATCATCAACGAAGCTATGGCATATAAAGAGACAAAGATTAAAATGGCTCAGGGAGAGATGGAGCGTTTCCTAAGCCGTTTAAAGGCCTATAAAATGGCCCCTCAAATTACCAAAGAGCGTCTTTATCTGGAAACCATGGAAAAGGTTCTTTCCCAAACAAAAGAAATTATTGTGCCTTCAAATACCCAAAAGGTGATTTTACCCTTAGGTCAAACAAATTCATTGTCTCCCTTGATTAAAAAACAATTGGAGGGGAGGCAATAATGAGAAAATATTCAGTTTTTTTTATACTCTTTTTGATACTCCTAACCTGTTCTCAAGTGATTTTTACCGTAGACCAGACAAAACAGGCCATTGTTCTCCAATTAGGGAAACCTATAGATGGCGTGTTAAAGCCCGGTCTTCATTTTAAAATCCCTTTTCTGCAACAAGTGGTATATTTTGACCATCGAGTGCTGGAATATGATGCAGCGCCGGCTGAAATTCTTACCAAAGATAAGAAGGCCCTGGTAGTAGATAATTATTCTAAGTGGCAGATTGAAGATCCGCTTACTTTTTATAAAACGGTAAAGACAATTGCAGGGGCACAATCTCGTTTGGATGATATTATCTATGCCCAACTAAGAGTAGAATTGGGGCAACATACTCTTACAGAGGTAGTTTCTCTCAAAAGAAGTGAGATTATGAAAAAGGTTACTCGCAAATGCAATCAACTGGCGGCGGATTATGGTATCAAGGTGATTGATGTTCGGATCAAAAGGGCCGATTTGCCTCCTGAAAACGAGCGCCATGTCTTTGAACGGATGCGGGCCGAGAGGGAAAGGGAGGCCAAACGTTATCGGTCTCAAGGAAAAGAGCAAGCCATGAAAATCAAGGCTGAAGCAGACAGGCAGCGGGCTATCATCCTTGCTCAGGCCTATAAAGAGGCCGAGCAGATAAAGGGTGAAGGAGATATGAAGGCAATTGAGATATATGCAAATGCTATCAAAAAAGACCCTGATTTCTTTGCATTTATTAAGTCTATGCAGATTTATAAAAAGGGCTTTGATAAAAATACCAATCTTGTGATTACTCCCAAAGAGCCGCTTTTGAAATATCTTTATCTGTTTAATTCCCAAAAATAAGGCGGCTAAACTTGGGCAAGGTTTGATAGAGAGAGCCCCTAGCTGAGCCAAAATCCAGGATTGATTAATCTAGATAAGGACCTGCCTCAATTTTTCAAGGGCGATTTTATCTGCCTCTAAGAAGTGAAAATTTGCCAACTCTTGAAGAGAAACCCATTTGTAATTTACCCCAGGTAAAGGGGAGATTTTTCCTCCTAAATACTTACATAAAAAGATATGGAGTCGGATGCGAAATTCAGGATAGGTATAGTCTACACAGAAAAGGTATCGCTGAAGAGCAATTTTTATTCCCAATTCCTCTTTGATTTCCCTTATAAGGCATTCTTCTAAGGTTTCCCCATCTTCTAGCTTCCCACCAGGAAACTCCCAAAGACCGGCGTAGGAATCTCCTTGAGGCCGTGAGGTAATGAGCACCTTATCTTTGGATAAGATGACCCCAGCCGCAACTTCGTAGTGTCTCATGGTCTACCTGATGGTTACTTCTGTTGTTCTACAACTACCACTCCGCCCCAGGCCCCAATCCGAATAATGCGTCCCTGAGCGTCTTTGAAAAAGACCACGCCGGGCTGGGTTTCTTCAAACCAAACATATCCGTTTTTTACCATATATTCAGCTAATTGGTGACCGTAATTGTAAACCTTGACTTTGAAATTACCGCCCGTGATTCGTAATATCTTCTTGCGAAGCTTAATTTGAGACTTTTCAGTACACCCAAACGTGGCCAATCCCAAAAAGATAATGAATAAAAGCCACCATCCCTTTTTCATATTTCCTCCTGATATTATTATTCCCAAAGGCCTTTTAGTGTCTGTTGCCAGGCCTTCTTGAGGCTTAGAATGTCTGTATTTATGATTGTTTCACCCTTAAGTCCTTTTACCTCAAAGCCCTTTTCCTCTAATACCTGACCAATACGAGCCAGGATATTACCTTGAAGGGTCTTTTCAAACTCCTCTCGGTTTTCAGGATGGATAGTGACTATGAAGCGGCTTTGAGATTCAGAAAAGAGTACGAAGTCATCCCTCCTGATTCCCTCATAAGGAACTTGCCTTAAATCGATTTCCATGCCAAATCCCCCAGCAAATGCAGTTTCGGCCAAGGCCACTCCCAAGCCGCCATCTGAGCAATCATGGCAGCTAGCCACTAGACCTTTTTCAATGGCGGCATGTAGGCTTTCATAAAGTTTTTTAGCTACTTCAGCCCTTACCTGAGGGACTTTGTTGCCAATAAAACCCATTTCATGAAAATATTCACTTGCACCCAGCTCATCATAGGTTATCCCCAGGATATAAACCAAGTCTCCTGGTCTTTTAGCATCCATACTTACAGCCTTACGCACATCTGGAATTCTTCCAATTACTGAAAACAGGATAGTTGGGGGAATGGAAATTTTAATATCTCCAATCCGATAGTCGTTTTTCATGCTATCTTTGCCGGAAATACAGGGGACTCCATAGGCAACGGTATAATCGTAAAGGGCTTGATTGGCCCGGACTAACTGGGCCAATTTATAATCCCCATCTGGATTTTTCTCTGACAAAATGGGGTCACACCAACAGAAATTGTCCAAAGTGGCCATGTGTTTTAGACTTCCCCCTACAGAAATAGCGTTGCGGACGGCCTCATCTAAGGCACAGGCAGCCATGTGATAGGTATCTATGTCGCCGTAACGGGGACATATTCCATTAGCGACCACTACGCCTTCAAGACTATCAAGGAGCGGCCTTACAATAGCAGCATCGCTTGGCCCATGGTCCCAAACCCCTACAAGTGGTTTTAAAGCGCTTCCACCTTGGACTTCATGGTCGTATTGTCTTACTACCCCCTCTTTGCTACAGATATTCAAGCGTCCTAGCATTCTTTTAAGCATTTCATTTAAATCCTGAGGGCAGGGGAATTCGGGTTCTGGATGTTTAGGGGGAGACCATTTGGCCACCATTTCTTTTTGGGGAACACCATGATGCAGGAACTCCAGATCCAGGTAAAAGATGGTTTTACCTTCAAATAATACCTGAAATTTGCCGGTGTTTGTAAATCTTCCCAAAACTGTGGCCTCAACGTCCATCTTTTTGGCCAGCTCTAGGAATTCTTCTAAATGTTTTTCTGGAACGGCTAAAGTCATTCTTTCCTGAGATTCTGATACAAAGATTTCCCAGGGGTCAAGGCCGGCATATTTAAGAGGGGCCTTATTTAAATGCAATTCCGCTCCTCCAGATTCTTGGGCCATTTCTCCTACCGAACAGGAGAGCCCTCCGGCCCCGTTATCGGTAATGGAGTTATACCAGCCCCTGTCCCTGGCAATGAGTAAAAAATCAAACATCTTTTTTTGCGTAATCGGGTCACCAATTTGAACCGCCGTTACCGGTGAACCTTCATGAAGTTCCTCAGAAGAAAAGGTGGCTCCATGAATCCCATCTTTACCAATCCGTCCCCCAACCATAATGATATAATCACCGGGTTTAGCCTGTTTTTCATAACTTGGTTGCCCGTTTATTTTGGCAGGCATAATACCGCCTGTACCACAATAGACTAAAGGTTTGCCAAGATAGCGATCATCAAAGACGATACATCCATTGACTGTAGGAATACCGCTTTTGTTACCCCCATGTTCCACTCCTTCTCTTACGCCTTCAAAGATGCGTCTTGGGTGCAGAAGTCTGGGGGGAAGGGGCTTATCATAAAAGGGAGAGGCGAAACAAAAGACATCGGTATTGAAAATGAGCTTAGCACCCTTTCCAGTCCCAAAGGGGTCTCGGTTTACCCCCACAATGCCTGTCAGGGCCCCGCCGTAGGGATCAAGGGCCGAAGGAGAGTTGTGGGTTTCTACCTTAAAGACCAGATTCCAGTGTTCATTGAATTTAATGACGCCAGCATTGTCTTTAAAGACCGAGAGGCAAAAATCGTCCTTTCCCTTCTCACGGCGTATTCTATCTGTGGCCCCCTTGATATAGGTATCAAACAGACTATCTATCACCCTGGAGTTTCCGTTTTCGTCAGTATAATGGATAATACCATTGAAAATTTTGTGTTTACAATGTTCAGACCATGTTTGGGCGATGGATTCAAGCTCTACATCTGTAATTCGCTCGTCAAGCCCTACCTTTTCCCTTTCGGCTATTACCTTAGGGTCTTTAAAATATCTAACAATGGCCTTCATTTCATTCAAATCCAGGGCTAAAAGCCTGCTTTTGCTTAACTCTAAAAGCTCTTCGTCAGACATAAGACTGAGATTGTACCTTTGCACAGTGGGTTCTTTAATAAGCTTTACTTTGGGCACATAAAGGAGGACACTTCCATCCCATTTTGTTCTTTCGGTAATGTGATAACGGTGGATTAAGGGATTGGCCAAAAGTTCGGTCGCGATATGTTCTACCAAATCTCTGTTAAGGGTTTTGCCCTTGAGGAGGTAAAGGATAGAGGTGTAAAGTTTTTCTTCGGGATTTAATTTCCTGGAAAGCCGCCATTCAATGGCTTCTTTAGCAGTTTTGCCCACATTGTCGGTTACCCCTGGCTTGAACCCTACCTCTATCATCCAATCAAATTCAGTAGAAAGGGGATGATCAATGGCATATTCTTGAATTACAGGGTCACTAAAAGGACCACTGGCAACAAGCTCTATCTCCTCTTGAGAGAGATGGGCATCTATGGTATAGACAAAGACGGTTTTGACCTCATCTACCTCTATATCTAAAAAGTTTCTTATCCGCTTGGCAATCTTCTCCCCTTGGGCATCTTTTATGCCCGATTTGAAACCGACTTCAATTCTTGTGGGCATAGCCTTCTCCTTTCCACAAACAAAATATTCCGTTTGTTTCTTTGGTTTCTAAATTGCCTTTTAGGACATCGCTGGCAGGGTGTCTAGGCACAAAGATAATCTCTAGGCTTATATTGCCTGAGTTGTTAATTCCTTGATTGTTATGAAGATAGGGCGTAAGTAACTCTGAAACGGCCGTATAATCTCTCCCATCGCAATAAATTTCTAACAGGGAGTTCCAAAAATAATTTAGGTTATCACAGGGGTAAGGCAAAATAAGACTAAAAATCTTATAAGGGAGCTTTTGCAAACGCATCTTAAGATATTCATGGACAACTTCATCTTCAGTAAAGGCCATTTTTAAATCAAGACCTGCCTTTTTTAAAAGAATGGAAAAGGCAAAAAGAACCTTGTCCATAAAGGGCCAGATATCTTCATCCGGATGGACATAATCCAGATTGATCTCTAAGAGGTTTTTCTTAATTTCCAAAAGTGAGGTGTTGTCTGTTTCCAAAGGGCTGTCCAAAATTTGCTTTAAATTTTCTTCCTGCTGTTTAACAAGCCTGATACTTTGATAAATGGCCTTTATGTCTTGACTATATTGCCTGGCAAGATGAAGAAAAAGGGCACAAGTTACTTCTGGAGGAAAAGATTCCTCTGGTTTATCTACTTGGTTGCCTCGGAGAAATCGCATAAGCGAAGTCATGGCTTCAAAGTCTGGCTGAGCTGGAGGAACATGTTTGAGATACTCTAGGAAGCTTTTATCAGTATAAACTTGCTTAAAAATTTGGTACTGGCTTATAAGAGAACGAAATTTTTTGGACCATTCAGAGGGTAAAGGCTCAATGAACTTTACCTTAGGGATAACAAACCGAGGCCGCAATGCCAGAGGTGACAAGACAAAGACCTCTTCAAAGCACGAGGCCACTTTGTTTAGGGAAGTGGTTTCTAAGGTCAAGTAAGGATAATAAAGCACCTTCATACTAATGTTATGATACTCTAAACAAAACTTATTATCAAGCCAGAATAGTGTCCGAACTTTGGCTGATCTAATATTTTAAAATAGCTTGACATACGTTAAGCGTTCACAGTATTATCCTTAAATATGAGGTTGTGTGAGAGGTGAAGAGATGAAAAAGAGAGAGGTAATTTATTTTGAGGGGGCGGGAGTAGAAAATACAGAGGCATGTATAGAGATTTTGGTTTCCCTTGCCAAAGAAGGTTTTAAAGACTTTGTGATTGCTTCTACTACAGGTCGTACAGGTCGACTTGCGGCCGAGCGTTTGAAGGATTTTGGTGTTAATTTAGTGGTAGTAGCCCATTCTGTGGGGTTTAAAGGGCCTAATGAGGATGAATTTTTGCCTGAGAACCTTGAAGCCCTTACCAAATTAAAGGCCAAAGTTTATAAAGGCACCATTCTTACTCATTCTTTGGAAACGGCCCTGGCCAAAAAGTTTTCTGGCGTTTATCCTACTTTGCTTATTGCTCAAAGCCTGAGAAGATTGGGAGAGGGGATGAAGGTATGTTGCGAAATTGTTATGGAGGCTTGTGATGCAGGGTTAATTAAAGAAGGACAAGAGGTGGTGGCCATGGCAGGTACGGCCAAGGGGGCGGATACCGTGACCATTATTAAGTCTGCGGCCTCAAAGCGTTTTTTGGATTTGAGGGTGCTTGAGATTTTGGCAAAACCTAGAGTTTAGGAGGAAGAAGTGCTTACCTATAAATTTGGGAACTTGATGCAAAAAAACATTGGCAGCCATGGTTTGCCTGACGACTTTTTTGAAAACAATAGAGAGCTATTGGCCGAAATTCATCAAAAAATAAATGAGGGTTTTAACAAGGGAGATTTTGGTTTTATGAAGCTTCCCTTTGAGCAGCCTGAACTTGACCGAATCAAAAAGATAGCGGTTGATATAAGACAGAAATTCAAAAGTGTAATAGTTTTGGGCATTGGCGGGTCTTGTTTAGGAGCGCTGGCCTTGCATCAAGCCTTTAATCATCCGTTTCACAATCAGTTTTCTTCCCCTCAGATTTACTTTTTGGATAATGTTGACCCAGAGCTTATTCAAGCCCTATTGGATGTTATAGAGATCAAGAAAACCCTGATCCTTGTTATTAGCAAGTCAGGCAAGACGGCCGAGACCCTTTCCCAGTTCCTGCTTTTTTTTGAAAAAATAAAAAGGGCTGGTTCTCCTAAAGAGCAAATAATTATTATTACAGATCCCCAAAAGGGGCCTTTACGGGAAATTGCTCAAGAAGAGGAGTTTGTCTCTTTTAGTATTCCCCCAGAAGTAGGGGGAAGATATTCGGTCCTTACTCCTGTAGGTCTCTTGCCTGCGGCCATTTTGAAAATAGACATAAATGCCCTTTTAAAAGGGGCTCAAACAATGGCCAAACGTTGCCAGGAGATAAAAAATCCTGCTTATCTTTATGCCTTAACTCACTTTCTTTTATTACAGCAGGGCTATAATATCCATGTGCTTTTCCCTTATGTTTATGCCTTGAGGGGACTGGCTGATTGGTGGCGTCAACTTTGGGCTGAAAGCTTGGGTAAAGAAGGTAAGGGGCCTACACCAGTGAAGGCCTTGGGGGTAACCGACCAACATTCCCAACTCCAGCTTTATATGGAAGGTCCTTTAGACAAGGTAATTACCTTTGTGACTGTAAAACGATTTCGGTCTCGATTGGATATTCCTATCCATTTTGCACCTTTTGCAGATATTGCCTATTTAGGAGGACATACCTTTAATGAGCTAATTTACACCGAGCAGACCGCTACTGAAGCCGCTTTGACAAAGGCAAAGAGACCCAATGCTAAACTTGAAATGGATGTCGTAAGCCCATTTGAGCTGGGAGAATTTTTTTATTGCTTAGAGCTGGCTACTGTGTGCTGTGGCTTGATGATGAGAATTAATCCTTTGAATCAGCCTGGTGTAGAACTTGGGAAACGTTATACCCAAGCCCTTATGGGACGGGAGGAATATCAAAATGAAAGGTTAGAACTGACAGATTGGTTTTTCAACCTGTCTCAGGACGAAGTTTGAGGAATGCAACCAGAACCGGTAAGACCGTTTAAACTGGTCAAATACTTTGCCTATAGTAGTCTTTTGTTGCTCTTTGTCGCCTTTTTGGCCCTGGTTTTTATTGTATCCAAAGGGGCCAAGGGGCTTATTTTGCAAAAAAATGAGGAATATGCCTTTTTGGTAGCCGAAAATTTAAACCATCAGGTTTTTTTACAGTTTACCCTACCTACGGCCCTTATCTTTGGCCACATCCGTTTAAGGGAAAAAACTCAATTTAATCGCCTTGACTTTATTGTTCGTAACACAATCCATGGTTTTGATATTGAGCAGGTAAATATTTATGACCTAGAAGGCACCATTGCTTATAGCACAAACCCTAAGTTGGTTGGCAAGAAGGTAGTAGTACCTCCAGAGTTTTATCTTGCCAAACAAGGGACTATTGCTTCCAGAGTAGAAGGTAACAAGTTAAAAACCTATGCCCCATTCAGGGCCGAGCGGGCCCCAGCTCAAACGACAAAACTTGTGCTGGGAATCTTTGAAATTACCCAAGACCTTACCAAGGACTATCATACGATAAAACGGTTTAAATTTACGGTAGCGGCAAGTGCTATTGCTATCATGAGTTTGCTTTTTTTGGGCTTGACCCTAATTGTAAAAAGGGCCGAGCACATTATTACAATGAGGGTGGAGGAGCAAAGAAGGCTAGAGGATAAGTTGAGACAAACCCAGCACTTGGCTACCTTGGGAGAAATGGTGGCTACGGTCTCACATGAGATTAGAAATCCCTTAGGGGTAATTAATAGTACAGCCGAACTTTTGTTAAAGAGAGAGCAAAAAAATCCCACCAATGCCCAATTGGCGCAAATAATCGTTGATGAAGTGAAAAGACTTAATCGGATTCTGACCGAATTCTTAGATTTTGCCCGACCTCAACTTCCTAATCCGAATCCTTGTAGGATAAGTGCCATAATCGATAAAGTATTGAGCTTTTTGAAGTCTGATTTAGAACAAAAGGATATCAAAATAGTCAAAGATTACATAAATGATCCGGTCATCAAAGCCGATCCAGATTTGCTTTACCGGGCCTTTTTGAACATTTTGATTAATGCCATTCAGGCCTTGCCCACTGGAGGGATAATCCAAATAGAATTAAAGCGAGACTTCAAGAAAAGGGGGGTGTTGGCTACCTTTACTGATAATGGCCCTGGGATCCCAGAAGAGGTCTTAGAGAAGGTATTTAATCCGTTCTTTACTACCAAGGAACAGGGTAGCGGTTTAGGATTGCCTATTGTGAAGAAGATTATTGAAAATCATGGAGGAGAAGTTAAAATTGAGAGTGAAGAGGGGAAGGGAACAAAGGTAATTCTTTTCTTCCCTGAGGGATAAAAGATATGGAAACTATTCTCGTAGTAGACGATGAACGAAACTTCTTAGTGGTGCTGAAAAGCCTCTTGGAAGAAGAGGGTTATGAAGTATTGACTGCCGCGGATTCCTTGGTGGCCTTAGACGTTGTAGAGCACACAGATTTGGATGCCGTGGTGACAGATATGAAAATGCCTCATTTGGATGGTATTGGCCTCCTTGAAAGGATAAAGAAGATAAATCCTGATTTGCCGGTAATTATGATGACTGCTTATGGCACGATTGAGAAGGCCGTAGAGGCCATGAAAAAAGGGGCTTATGACTATATTACTAAACCATTTTCTAACGAAGAGCTGAAGGTTACTATCCGAAAGGCTGTAGATATCTATCGGTTGGTTAAGGAAAATAGGTATCTTAATCAAGAATTGAGGAACCAATATAATTTTGGGAATATCGTTGGGAAAAGCAAGCCCATGCAAGAGATATTCTCTTTAATTCAAAAGGTGGCCAAAACAAGGGCAACGGTTTTAATTACTGGAGAGAGCGGGACTGGAAAGGAACTTGTGGCCAGGGCCATTCATTACAATAGTCCCCGCCAAAATAAACCCTTTATTTCTGTTAATTGTGCTGCCCTTCCAGAGTCATTGCTTGAAAGTGAGCTTTTCGGACATGAAAAGGGTTCTTTCACTGGTGCCGTGAGTATGCGTAAGGGTAGATTTGAGCTTGCAGATAAAGGAACCCTCTTTCTTGATGAAGTGAGCGAGATGTCTCCTACCCTTCAAGTGAAGCTATTACGGGTTTTACAGGAAAGAGAATTTGAGAGGGTAGGGGGCACAAAAACATTAAAGGTAGACGTACGAATAATTGCGGCCTCTAACCGTGATTTAAAGGAAGAGGTGGAGGCAGGGCATTTTAGAGAAGATCTTTTTTATCGGCTTAATGTAGTTCATATTCACCTCCCTCCTTTGAGAGAGCGTCCAGATGATATCCCCCTTCTTGTAGCCCACTTTTTGCAAAAGTATGCCCAAGAAGTAGGAAGGCAAAGAGTGGAAATTTCTCCAGAGGCCCTCAATCTTATTTATACCTATACTTGGCCTGGTAATGTAAGGGAGCTTGAAAATGCTATAGAAAGGGCCGTTATCCTTTCTTCAGGTCAAGAAATTACTCCCGAACATTTGCCTCCTCATCTTTTTCAGAGCCAGCAATCTTATTCTGACATCTTCAAGCAGATTCCGACTACCCTTACTTTGCCTCAGATTTTAGAGGAAGTTGAAGTGAAACTAATCCGCCGCGCCCTGGCCCAGGCCAATTACGTTCAGAGTAAGGCCGCCAAGATTTTGGGTATTACCAAAAGCCTTTTACAATACAAGATCAAAAAGTACAATTTGTTGTCTTGAGCTACCTTTGGGTACAAAAAATTGAATCTTAAAAAGATTCCTATATAACGCCGTTTTTTCACAACGGAATTCCTGAGGGTTCAAATTTTTGAACTTGCAGCAAGGATGACTACAAGAAAAGTGTCGGTTTTCCCGCCTTCACCTTTTGGCAAGGTATTTGCATAAGAAAAAAGCAGTAGTGATCGTTTTCTCCCTCCTCTTGGCCGGTGACCGAGGTCACCGGCTTTTTATTGCAGTCCTTAGTATTTGGTTGTTGAGGTTTCCCTCTATGACCTCTACACCCTTATTTTACTACCCTTACGGATTTTCTTTTAGAGTTTTTGTTTTTTAACTACATTGACAAAGGTTTGAAATGGATTATAAGCAATTGTGATGTCTGGTTGGGTGGAGATAGACTTAGCAGCCATTGCTCACAATCTTAGTGAGATAAGAAAGGTTATAGGCCGAGAAAGAAAGATTATGCCTGTAATCAAGGCCGATGCCTATGGACATGGGCTTATTCCTGTAGCCCAAGTGTTGGCTAGAGAAGGGGTTGATTTTTTGGCCGTAAGTTATGTTCATGAAGGGGTTGAGTTACGCCGGGCAGGAATAGACTTGCCTATTGTTATCCTTTTAGGGGTGTTACCGTGTGAGATAGAGGCCTTATTCAATTATCAATTAATTCCTGTTGTTTATCGATTGGAAGTGGCGCGGAATTTATCCCAAGAGGCCCAGAAAAAAGGTGAGGTTTTGCCCATTTTTGTAAAAATAGATACCGGAATGGGGCGCTTGGGGGTTTACTATAAAGAAGCAATTTCCTTTTTGAAAGAAATTAAGCGGCTTAAAGGTATAAAGATTGAAGGTATTACTTCGCACCTGGCTGTGGCTGAGACCGATAGAGAATTTACTCAGAGACAGTTTAGGCGGTTTGAAGATATTGTCAGGGTAGCCCAGGCAGAGGGATTGGTCTTAAAATGTAATCATATTGCCAATAGTGCCGGGGCCTTAATGTATGCTCAGAAGTTTCCTGTCATAAGACCTGGGCTAACGATTTATGGAGTTTATCCTACAACCAGTTTAAAAAGGAAGTTGAACTTAAAGGCAGTTATGTCCTTTAAGACCAGAATAGTCTACATAAGATGGCTTCCTTCGGGTGTAGGTGTGAGCTATGGGCATACCTTTGTTACATCTAGAGACACAAAGGTGGCCGTGCTTCCTATAGGATACGACCAGGGTCTCTTTCGGCAGCTCTCAAATCGAGGAGAAGTCCTGATTTGCGGTAAACGTGTGCCCATTATTGGCACCATCTGTATGCACCTTACAATGGTAGATATTACAGAAATAGAAGATGTTACTATAGGAGATGAAGTGGTAATCTTGGGCAGACAGGGTAAAGAGGAAATTACAGCCGAAGAAGTAGCTGCCAAGGCAGGCACGATCAGCTACGATGTCCTTTGTCGGATTGGAAGAGGCAACCCTAGGATTTACGTGTAATTTGCCCTTCCCAACTCCCTGCTTTCAGATTAAAATATAAAATATGTCTTTTAGCCCTTTCTTTTCAAACAATAAGCGTTATTATGATTTTAATACCTTTTTAAGACAACATTTTGGTTGTCGGGTGCAAAAGATTAGCCTTGATGCCGGTTTATCCTGTCCTAATCGAGATGGCACCAAGGGGACCGGTGGTTGTATTTACTGTAATCCCTTGGGGTCTGGAACCGGAGCCTGGGCAAGGGGATTGAGCATTTCTGAACAAATCCTTCAGGCAAAGGACTTTTTACGCCGTCGTTATAAGGCAAAAAAGTTTATTGCCTATTTCCAGTCCTTTTGCAACACCTATGGTCCTTATGAAAAACTAAAGGCACTTTATGAAGAGGCCCTATCTCATCAGGACATTGTAGGGCTTGCAATAGGAACCAGACCGGATTGTGTCAATGAGAGGATTCTTTCCCTGTTGGCTAGTTACACCTCCAGATATCAAGTCTGGATAGAATATGGTCTTCAATCTATTCATAACCGAACTTTAAGATTAATCAATCGGGGACATAGTTATGAAGATTTCTTGAGGGCCATAGAAATGACTCAAAGATACCCACTTTTAATCTGTGTCCACATTATTTTGGGGCTCCCAGAAGAAACTAAAGAGGACATGCTGGCTACGGTGAAGGCCCTCTCTACGTTGCCCATTCATGGGATTAAGTTCCATCATCTTTATGTGGTTAAAGGAACAAAGATGGCGGAAATGTATCTTAAAGGCCAATATACACCTCTATCCCAAGATGAATATATAGACATTCTCATTGAGGCCTTGGAACAATTACCTTCACAAGTTGTTATCCAGCGCCTTATGGGGGATCCCAGAAAAGATGAACTCCTGGCCCCTGAATGGTCGTTGCACAAACGGGAGACCTTAAACCTCATTGAAAAACGCCTTAAAGAAAGGAATACCTGGCAAGGCAGGCGGTTTAAAATTTGAGGCGGCTGAAGTTTTATCTAAACTATCTTCACTTTGCAGTTTTAGGTTGGCCTTTTGTAGGCCTAAGTTTAAACCATAAACTGTGTGGGCTTGTTATGTCTGATTTAAAAACCAAAGAATTGCCATCTATTGAATCCTCTCATTGTGTAAAGCACCTCAAAAGACATTTGGGCAGAATAGGGTTTGGCGGAGAAGACCAGAGACTTAAAGAGGTATGTCAAGACCAAATAGAGGCCTATTTTAAAGGCCAAAGAAGGACATTTTCTGTGCCTTTAATCATGATTGGGACCCCATTTCAAAAAAGGGTTTGGCAGAGCTTACTAAATATTCCTTATGGCCAAACCGCAACCTACTCTCAACTAGCGGCTTGGATGGGTAACCCCAGGGCCTCACGGGCAGTAGCGGCCGCCTGCAAGGCCAATCCCTTGCCTATTTTTTTCCCATGCCATCGGGTTATCGGAAAGCAGGGCCTTACTGGATATAGCTCAGGACTGCCGTGGAAACAGTATTTACTTTCCCTGGAAGGGGCTTGTTGGTAATGACTGCGTATTTACGCCTTTGAGTGACGAAAAAATAACCCTTCCCCAAAAAATCCTTCAAAATTCGTTTTGGCACAACGCAATAAATGCGTTCTGGGCCCTGCCACAATTTCCAAAATTTTTGAGAGTTAATTAAAATCCTTTTGTAATTTAAATCGGTTTCAAATTGGGTTTCTCTGGGTATATCTACTAAAATAGTTGGCCTTTTTACATAAAAGGGCAGGGCCCTGAGGTAGCACCTGTATTGAACTACCAAATCATCTGGCTGCGCCAGTTTGTAAATGGTTTGAGCTAGGCTGCGATAAGTGTTGATGGGAAGTTTATTCCCGTAACATAGAAGCGGCAGACAGATGGCGTTAGTTATGCCCAAAAGGCATACTAGGGTGATTAACCTCTGCCGCAAACGAAGGCTCATTCCAAAGGCCAGGGCAATGAGCAAAAACATGGCTGCTTCAGCATACCAAAGCCGTTTTAATTGTTGCCATTCAAGGATATTGCCGTGGCCTCTGAACATAGGGATGGCCATTGCCAGGGCTGTTAGGGCCATAACAACGCACCCGCCCAACATTGCATAATGACACCAGCGTATGACTTGGCTGTTTTCACTTACACTTATCCACCAAACCGCTGTTAAGATTGCTAGGGGTGGTAGACATGGAATGATATAAAAGGGCAACTTGGTGCGCATCAAGCTGTAAAGGCCAAAGGGCACTGCTGACCAGAGAATAAAAAACAGCTTTTCTTTGTCCATATGGCGGACAGAAAATAAGAAGCCAACGAATGTATAAAGAGTCCAGGGAAAAATAAGGGCAGGAAGGATGGGAAAATAATAATACCAGGGATGAGGATGTCCCATAGTGCCAGTTTCTAGGCGGGAGAAAAACTGGGTTTTGATAAAATAAGTGAAAAGTCCTTTATTATGTGAACACACCCAAAGATACCATGGCAAGGCAATAATAAAGAATAAAATCAGCCCTTTATCAATATCGGCTGCCTTAAGGCGTTTAATTTGTCCAGAAAAAAGCAAATAAAAAAAACAAACGCTTCCTACAATAATAGGCGCTACTGGTCCCTTTACCAAGGTGCTTATTCCCAAAGTGGCCCAGCCCCACAGAAGAGAGCCTTTACCCCTTTCCCAACGGAGGAAGAAATAGATGGCCAGACAAATGAAGAAGAGCAGATAAAGGTCCGTAGCTACCACATGAGTTACTCCCAGAAATCCTATCATGGATAAAAGGATAATCACTGCATAAGGGGCTACCTCTTTGTCAAACATAAGTCGAGAAATTAAAAAGACAATGCCCAGGGTTAACAGTCCAAAGACACCCAAAAAAAACCTGGCACCCCATTCATTTTCCCCTAAAAGGGCATAACCCAGGGCAGTCATCCAATAGGTAAAAGGGGGTTTATGAAAATGCTTGATAAAATCAAAATGAGGAGTGATAAAATTGTGACTTCTAAACATCTCCCAACCAATCTCGGCATAACGGGCATCAGTGGTCTCTAAAAGTCCATAGCTACCCAGATGGAAAAACAAGAAATAGCCGCAAATTCCTATTAAAACAATGAGTGAAATAAATTTCCTCATATACTCCCACCCTTAAAGGCAAACGTCCAGTCCTGATTTTTTCTTCATTTTTACCATTCTTTAACAGCCCTTAACGGAAGCTAGTTCTAACATCAACTTTGGATTCAGGCAAGGGAAAACAAAAATCTTGTTCTTAATCTGGATTGGTAATGAAGCTCACCCACCCAAAAGGATTTTTTGAAAAAGGCGAAATTCCCGCTGTAAAAATAGAATTTAGAGAAAAATAAGGTTATAATCCGAATTCCTTAAAGTCAGGAATTAATAAAAAGGGTAAAACCAATTTCTGGAAGAAAATGGCGGAGAGAGAGGGATTCGAACCCTCGGTGGGGCTTTTAACCCCACACTCGCTTAGCAGGCGAGCGCCTTCGACCACTCGGCCATCTCTCCGCAGCTATTACAATACGCAAATTATCTACCTGTACTACAACGCCCCTCTTGGCGGAGGGAGAGGGATTTGAACCCCCGGAGGGCCCTTTAAGACCCTCAGCGGTTTTCAAGACCGCCGCCTTCAACCACTCGGCCATCCCTCCTTTACTCAAATAGGTAACATGGTTTTAAATCCTAGTCAAGCAACCAAATGGCCCAAATTTGCGATTAGATTTGTTTGACCACTGTGCTTACTCTATTATCTTCTTTGATTTTTAAACTTGCATTGTCATTGTCGCTTTTTCTAAGTCTCTTAATCAAGACGCTTGCTACTTAGGGGGAAAATGATTAAAATTTTTTTAGGAGGTAAAGGAGTTATGGCATCTATCTCAGCACCGAGTATCAATGATCTTTATTCAATATTAATTTCTCCTTACACTTCGATAGATACTAGTAGTTTTGCATCTTCTCCTAACCAAACATCAAATACCCTTCAAAGTCAGCCTATTACCTATCTCATAAATGCCAATCTCAATCCAGATAGTGCTAATGCCCAAGCCCAAACTGACTATGTTCTAAGCACTCTTTTGTTTTCAGAATTTGGACAGATTCCCAAATGGCAAGCTACAGGGCTTTATCTTCAGTATCAGAATATGAGTTACTTATTGGATTCTAATTTAAACATTCGTGTTTAAATAAAAAGAGGGAGTTGGTTGAGGACTCCCCCTTTTATTTTGCTCACCATAACCCTACCGTCTAGGGGATGATTCTTTTGCCATCATAGGTTATACTTTTAATTATGGCTTCGGCCTTTCTGACGGCAGATTTTGGCAACGGAGCGTAAAGAAGCTCAGCATTGTATTTTTGTCCTTGATGAATCATCCACCAAAGAAGCTTGGCTAGGGTCTTGGCCCTAGTGTAAGAGCGCCCATTGTAATGCTGTTCTTTGTAGAAAATAATCCAGGTGAAACTGCTAATAGGGTAGCCATCAGGGGCATCGGTGTTGGTAATGATGATTCTAGTGTCATCAGGCAGTTTGACATTAGCAGCGGCAGAAACAGATTTTAAACTTGGTTTAATGAAATTTCCTGATTTATTTTGAATAAGGGCTACAGGCATTTTATTTTCCTCGGCATAGATGAGTTCCACATAACCAATACTGCCGGGAATTTGTCTAATCAAGCCGGCTACGCCTGGATTGCCCTTGGCCCCAAGTCCAGTAGGCCAGTTGACTACCTTTCCATAACCAATCTGTTTTCTCCACTCAGGGCTTACCTTGCTCAAATAATTGGTAAAGTTAAAATTCGTACCACTACCTTCAGACCTGTGGACGACTACGATTGGTAGGTTGGGCAAAGAAACCTTGGGGTTAAGCTTCACAATTCGCGGGTTATTCCATCTTTTTATTTTGCCCATGAAGATATCGGCCAACACATCTGGAGAAAACCTTAACACCGGATTGCTGGGCAAATTATAGGTAACCACAATGGCCCCAATGCAGGTAGGGATGTGTAAAATTTCCCCAGGGGCCTTGGCCATTTCTGCATCACTCATATAGGCATCAGTACCGCCAAAATCCACTATTTGGTTTAATAGTTGCCTGATCCCACCCCCTGAACCGATGGCCTGATAATTAACCTTTATACCCGTTTGATGATGGTAAATGCTGAACCACTTGTCATAAAGGGGATAGGGAAAGGTGGCTCCAGCCCCTATCAGGGTTTGTCCCCCCCTGGCAACATGAACCATGCCTAAACACAGACCCAATGCCAAAAAACAAACCATTAACTTTTTCATAGCTACCTCCTTTCAAACTTTTTGGTTGTCTTCTAATTATTCACTCGTGTTTGAAATAAGGATTAAATTTTTGTTAGTTTTTTGTTAAGTTTGTTTTGCTTCATTAATTTTCCGCTTCTTGCCATCATTCATTGAGTGGTTTTCAAGTTTGCCAATTTTGGGGTTCTGGGTTTTAGGTAGCAGCGGTTAGTGATTAGTTAAAATACCTCTTGACTTAAGAGTAAAAGAAAGATATAAGTGGTCAATCAATCAATCGGCTGATTAATTTTGTTATGGAAGCACAAAATAAGGATAAAAATAACCAAAGGCCACCTAGGTTCGTAAAGCTGATTTTAGTTACTATCCTTTTCTCACTTCTGTTGGGAGGAATTTTCGTTTTTATCCAATATAAAAAGACTCATATCACTACTGATGATGCCTATGTTAAAGGCTCTATCCACTGGATTTACCCCCGAGTAAATGGCACGGTAGTAAAAGTTTTGGTCAGAGACAATCAATTTGTTAAGCAAGGGGATACCTTGGTACTTCTTGATCCTAAAGAATACCAGGTAAGGTTTTCTGAAGCCCTAGCGGAATTGAACCTGGCCATTTCAGCCTTGAAAGAGGCCAAAGTAGATGTCAAGGTAATGGAGACAGAGATAAATCTCGCCAAGGCCGAGTTTTTTAAGTCCAAAGCCGATTTTCACCGGGCTCAAGCCCTTTTTAAGAGTAAGACCATTTCTAGGCAAAGGTATGAAGTCTATCTTACCTCCTACAAAATAACCAAGGCCAAGTTGGCTGCTGCCAAGCAGAGATTAAGGCAGGCTCAAAGCAGGGTAAAAACAGCCCAGATGAGAATAGAAGTTGCTAAATCAAGGTTAGAAGAGGCCAAACTTAATTTAAAATATACCACTATCAAGGCGCCTGTGGCTGGGTATATTACCAAAAAAACAGTTGAAATAGGCAACAGAGTAAATCCTCAAATGCCCATTTTAGCGATTGTTCCCTTAAATGATGTTTGGATAGAGGCCAATTACAAAGAAAACCAATTAGAAAAAATTACACATGGACAGAGGGCTATTGTCAAAATTGATGCCTATCCAGGAAAGAAATTTTATGGAAGGGTAGAGAGCATTCAGGCTGGCACAGGGGCTGCCTTTTCGCTTTTCCCACCTGAAAATGCCACTGGTAACTGGGTAAAAATCACTCAAAGGATTCCTGTTAAAATTGTGCTTAATCCATCTGATAAGAGAAAGGTGTTAAGAATTGGCATGTCTGCCGTGGTCACAGTTTTGGTCAAATGAAAGGGATAAATAAGTGGCTTGTAGTGCCTGTAGTAATGATTCCTACCATGATGGAGATCATAGACACCACTATTGTCAATGTCTCTTTGCCTCATATTCAGGGCAGTCTTAGTGTAGGAGCTGAAGAAGTTATTTGGGTGCTTACTTCTTACCTTATTTCTAACGCCATTATTATTCCTATTACGGCCTGGCTGGCAGGCATCTTTGGACGCAAGAGATACTTGCTATTTTCTGTATTCCTTTTTACCTTTAGCTCATTTTTATGTGGAATGGCGGGAAGTCTGGCTTTTTTAGTCTTCTCCCGCTTTTTACAAGGCATTGGAGGTGGGGGATTGCAGCCCGTTACTCAAGCCATTCTTCTGGAGTCATTTCCTTTAGAGGAGCGGGGACTGGCCATTTCCATTTATTTAATGGGGAGTATTGTTGGACCTACTATTGGCCCCATTTTGGGGGGCTGGATTACAGATAACTGGGGCTGGAGGTGGATATTTTATATAAATTTGCCTTTGGGGATGGTTTCTCTCCTTTTAATTTTTCTTTTAATTCAAGACCCTTCTTATATCAAACACCAGGTGAAAAAAATTGACTATTGGGGATTGGGCCTTTTGGCTATAGGACTGGCCAGTTTGCAGACGGTATTAGATAAAGGGCAGTTAAAAGACTGGTTTAACTCCAGATTTATAACTATATTTTCATTTATAGCCGTGTTCTGCTTAATTATGTTTGTAATTAATGAACTAAAAAACAAAGAGCCGTTGGTTAAGCTAAGTATTTTTAAAAAGAGGTCTTATGCAACCGGATGCGCCATTATCTTCTTAGGATTTCTAGCATTTTTTGGAAGTGTGGTACTTTTGCCCCTTTATATGCAAAAATTAATGGGATACACGGCATTCCTGGCTGGACTTGTCATGGGACCGGGTGCCCTTGCCAGTATCTTTGTCTTACCCCTTGTAGGGAAAATGACTCAAAGGGTGGATGCCCGCTGGTTATTGGGAATTGGGTTTGGAGGCCAGCTTTGGGCCCTCTATCTGATGTCTCACTTTAGCCTAAACTTGGGTTTTTGGCAAATTGTTTTGCCCCGAGTAATTCAAGGTATAGGAATTGGCTTCTTTTTTGTGCCTTTGGCCACAGTCACCTTTATGGAAATAAAAAAGGAAGAAATGGGTAATGCCACTGCCATTTACAATTTGCTTCGCAATTTAGGGGGCAGCTTTGGCACCGCTATTGTGATCACCATTCTTACCAGAAGGATTCAGTTCCATCAAAACAGGCTTATAGAACACTTAACCCCTACAGATATTTCCTTACAGCAGGCCTATACTCATTTGAAAATGATTTCCCCTTCACACCTGCCTAGGCTTGGAATTATTTATAAATGGCTTTTACGTCAAACTTCAATGATGGCTTATAATGATGCCTTTTTCTTCTGCTTTATGCTCTTTGTCATCTTGCTTTTCAGTCTGCTTATTTTGAAGAAAACATCTCCTTCTCGCAATTCTAATTAAGCGCTTAATCACTTAGGCTACTAGGACCAATTTTAATTGAAGTGGAGCTGTTGTTTTTAAAATGACTTAGTAATAAAATCCGATTTAAAAAAGATTAACTGAGGGTGTAATGACCTATGGACAGTAAAAAGCTTATTCCTATTCCTCCGAGGCATTTTTCTACTCAAACGGCCTTAATCATTTCTCATCCCTTAGATTTAAAATACCTTCTAAATTTGCTTCCTAAACCGCAGAGTAAGCAGTCTCTTGCCCTAGCAAGGATTTACGAATTTGATAAGATGGTCATTGGAGGCCCTTGTCTGGGACGTCCCCAACTGTTTGTGATTTTGGAACATCTTTATGCCTGGGGCATTACCAGCCTTTTCTTTTGGGGATGGTGTGGGGCCATAGCCCCAGAGATAAAAATTGGGGATATTGTTATCCCTGAAAATTCCGATAAATGTCCAGCCTTTGAGGATGTTTTAAACAATTTAGAACAATCCAAACATTGGGGGCCCGTTCTCTCTATAGACAATCCCTATGCCCTTGAAAGAAAATGGGTAATTCAGCTTCAGGCTAAAGGGGTAATGGCCTTAGACATGGAAAGTCAGGGTCTTCTTGAATGGGGAAAATCTCATGCTCTCAAGACAGGGGCTATTTTGGTGGTTTCTGACCTCTTATATACTAAAGAGTGGACTCCTGGTTTTAAAAATGGGCGGTTCCGGCATTCAAGACAATCACTGGCCAAGGAGTTTAAAAGGGTGTTATCTAAAATAACTTAAGATATACTTAAAGGCAGGTACAAAGATTAAAAGGCCAAGGATTAGCTTTATTAAAAATGAAGGGATATGTTTTTGTAATCTTGCTCCAATATACATACCTCCCATCCCACCTATTCCAAACAAGGCTGCGATTTTCCAATTAGGAGAATAACCAAATTTTATATAAGAAATGACTCCAATTCCAGAAGTGACAAAAGTTCCACTTAAGGTAGCACTAGCAATGGCGTGAGGGGGGAGACGAAAAGCAGAGATTAAAAGGGGTGAGAGCAAGGCCCCTCCACCAATACCATAAGCCCCACTAATAGTACTTGTAAGCAAGGTAATGAAAAAGATGAGTATAGGAGAAAAGGAAAAGACCCTTTGTCCAAACCCAAACTCAACTTTTAAAAAAGAATGTCTTTTTATTTTGACTTGGGTTACAGAAAGGTTTTGTCTTTTTTGAGGAAGCAAAAGGCGAATTCCAAGCAAGCCCAAAACAATGCCCACAAAAAGCTTAAATGGTTTGGGATTAAGCAAAAAGGTGGTTCGTAAAAAGCTTCCCAAAATGACCCCGGGAATGGCGCCTGAGGTTATGGCTAAAATGAGAGGCAAAAGCACTCTTTTTTCTTGTTTAAAGCGCAGAATGGCTACAGGGATAGCAATAAGATTGTAAGCTAGATTGGTGGCACTGGCTACAGGAGAAGTTATACCAAGCAGACTTATCTGAACAGGCAATAAGAGGAATGCCCCTGATACCCCTGCTTGAACTGTAAGCAATCCTACAACAAAGGCAATGAATGGCAGAAAAACAAATTTATCCATAATTTATGGCAAACATATCCAAATGATAAATAAAAGTCAAGTTTTTATTTTATTTTTAAAACTAGGGTAAAGCAAAATCTTTGTTTATCTTGACTTTTTGTCAAAACCATTTTACCTAAACGAAAAATTTTTGAAGGGAGGAGATAATGCCTTTTGTGTCAGAAGCGGAAGCAATGTCCAGAGAAAGATTAAAGGAACTCCAGCTTGAAAGGTTGATAAGCACCCTTGAACATATTGAAAGGAACAATTCCTTTTATCAAAGGCATCTGCAGGGACTTGGAGCAAAGGACATTGAAAGTTTGGAAGACATTCAAAAATTTCCCTTTCTTACCAAAGAGGATTTAAGAAAGGGTTATCCCTTTAAATGGGCATGTGCTCCTCAAAAGGCCTTTGTGAGAATGCACATGAGCTCCGGCACTACAGGCACACCTGTAATCAATCCCATGACGGCCTCAGATGTCAGACAATGGGGCGAAATAATGGCTAGATGTCTAGCAGCAGCCGGTCTGAATTCAGAAGATGTTTTGCAAATTACTCCCTCTTTTGGACTTTTTAATGGCGGTTTTGGTTTTCACTATGGGGCCGAAAGACTGGGGGCAATGATTGTTCCTATCGGACCAGGGAGGTCAGAGCTTCAGCTTAAATTTATCAAGGAGCTTGGGACTACGGCCATTGCAGGAATTGCTTCATATCCTTTACGCTTAATAGAAGTGGCCAAAAAGATTGGTTTTGATTTTAAAGATACCAAACTGAGAGTGGGCATATTTGGGGCTGAAGTCTGGAGTGATGAAATGCGCCAAAAGATAGAAGAGCAAATGGGAATTAAGACCTTTGATATCATTGGTATGACCGAAACCGGTGGCGTCGGGTTAGGAATTGATTGTGAATACAGAGAAGGAATACATGTCTGGGAAGACCATTATCTTATTGAAATTATTGACCCTCAAACCGGGGAGGTGCTTCCTGATGGACAGGAGGGAGAGATGGTTGTTACTACCCTGACTAGAGAAGGTCTGCCTTTAATTCGTTACCGTACTGGAGACATTACTTCTATCTTGTCTCGAGAGATATGTAAATGTGGCCGTAGCTCACTTAGGATTAATCGCATTAAGGGGCGCACTGATGATATGATTGTGATTAAAGGCGTAAACTTTTATCCCAAACAGATTGAGAGTCTTATTATGAGCCTTGATGGTGCCTATGGCCAGTATCAAATTTTACTTAAGAAGATTGAAGGCAAGGATTACATGCTGCTTCAAGTGGAATATGAAGGAGACAATGCAGAAGACTTTAAAGAGAATTTACATAAAAAGATTTATGACTTCTTAGGATTTAATGTGGATATTAACATCTTGCCGGTAGGCAAACTGCCTCGCCAGCCAGGCAAGGCCGTAAGGGTGATAGATGAAAGGTTCAAGTATTGATTGTTCTTGCCTTTTTTAGCCCTTTAAGATAAATTGAAACAAAATATAGGCGAGGAGGTTTGCAGATGCCGTTTATTTCAAGAATCAATGCGTTAGAGGTGTTGGATTCCCGTGGTAATCCTACAGTAGCGGTATATGTATGTTTGGAAAGTGGCATTGTAGGGAAGGCCATTGTGCCTTCTGGGGCTTCTACAGGTAAAAAGGAAGCCCTTGAATTGCGGGATGGAGATAAGACCCGGTATGGTGGTAAGGGAGTGCTTACGGCCATAAACAACATTACAGAAAAGATTGCCCCTGAGCTCATGGGAATAGATGTCAGAGAGCAGGCCCTGATTGATAAAATTATGCTAGAATTGGATGGCACCCCTAATAAATCCAAACTTGGTGCCAATGCGATTTTGGGCGTTTCTTTGGCCTGTCTTCATGCTGCCTCTATATATTCAGAGATGCCCCTTTATCAGTATTGGGGTGGCACAGGAGCAACCCTTTTACCTGTGCCCATGTTCAATGTTTTAAATGGTGGTGTTCATGCCGATAACAATGTAGACTTTCAAGAATACATGCTGGTGCCAGCAGGTATGCCAAACTTTAAGGAAGCCTTGAGGGCCGGGGCAGAGATTTATCACGCCTTAAAGGGGATTTTGAAGGAAAAAGGACTGGCTACAGCCGTAGGAGACGAAGGAGGCTTTGCCCCGAATTTACAAAATAACGAGGAGCCGTTGCAGTTGATGGTAGAAGCCATTGAAAAGGCGGGTTATAAACCAGGAGAACAGGTCTTTTTGGCCATGGATTTGGCGGCCAGCAGTTTTTATGAAAATGGCAAATATAATCTGGCCAGTGAAGGCAGACAACTATCCAGTGAGGAAATAATAGATTTGCTAGAAGAATTAGTAGAAAAATATCCCATCATTTCCATTGAAGATGGCTTGGCAGAAGACGATTGGGAGGGTTGGAAAAGGCTCAATGCCCGTCTGGGAGATAAAATCCAACTGGTAGCCGATGATTTGACTGTGACCAATCCTAGTATTATTGAAAGGGGCATTAAAGAAGATGCCTTTAATAGTGTGCTTATTAAGCTCAACCAGATTGGCACGGTGACTGAGACCTTAAAGGCAATTGAGATCACCCAAAAGGCAGGGATGACGGCTTGTGTTTCTCACCGTTCTGGAGAGACATCAGATGCCACAATTGCAGATTTGACCGTGGCCTGCCGCACCGGGATGCTTAAAAGCGGTGCCCCGTGTCGAAGTGAAAGACTGGCTAAATATAATCGTTTGCTTGAGATAGAAGCTGAATTAGGGGAAGTAGCTGAATTTATTGGAGTAAGAGGATTTAATGCCAGAAGGTATAAGTAAATAGTGATTGTTAAAATTAAGAGCAAAGGTGTAGAAAATATGAACAAACAGGTGACAGAAGGTAGCCTTGTAGGGCTGACACTGGCCTTAGAACAGGATGGCCAGCGGGTAACGGCTGAAACCGAAATATTATATGGCTTTCAATCGGTATTGCCTGTTATTGATGAGCATCTAAAAGGGAAAAAGGAAGGAGACAAATTTAAACTTTGTCTTTCTCCCAGACAGATGAGGCGCTGGAGAAGGCAAAAGCTGGCTGAGGTGGATTTGAATCGGCCTTTAAAAGTGGAAGTAGTTATAAAAAGAGTAGAGATGCCCAACCCAGATGAGCTTTTACATCGGGTAAGGCAACTCTTTGCCGGCTGTAGTGCCGGTGGCTGAGGTATTTAAAACTCCCAGTTAGGGAGCAGGTGTTATCCAGGTGCTGCAAGGCTTAATAGGGAAGTCCGGTGCAAGTCCGGCGCGGTCCCGCCGCTGTAACCGGGAACGAAACCCACAAAAGGCCACTGGGTATTGAGCCTGGGAAGGCGTGGGGAGTAGGAAGATCCGGAAGCCAGAAGACCTGCCTGGATAACGTTCTTGCCGCCTCGCGCGGACGGGTGTGGCAAGAGGAGGAAAGGGCGAAGAAGAACGGGTGCAGCCCTTGGCGTTTGCCAAGGGTTTTTTTGATGCCTGCCTCCTCTTGCAAAAAATTTAAAAGAGAGGAGGTTGGTGATGAAAAAGGTGGGTGTTTGTGTCTTATTTTGGTTCTTGCTTTTTCCTGTCTTTGTCTTGGCCCAGCAAAATGCAGTTCCTCTGCCTGAAGTAGTGGTAACGGCCTCACGGATTAAAGAAACACAAACTGCCAGTTCAGTAACGGTGATTACGGCCAAAGAACTTAAGGCCCAGGGCGTTACCAATGTGGTGGATGCCTTAAGAGAAGTACCCGGGGTGATAGTTACCCAAAATGGTTTTGGCGGAACAGCTTCAGTTTATGTCAGGGGTGGTGACAACGGACAGGCAGTCATTATGATAGATGGCGTGCCCGTATATGACCCAAGCGGACCAAATAAAGGTGATTTTTCCGCATTTTTGCCTCATTTAAGTGTGGCAGATATTGACCGTATTGAGATTGTGCGCGGTCCTCAAAGTGTGCTTTATGGCTCCAGTGCCATGACTGGGGTGATTAATATCATTACAAAGAAGGGTAAAGGGAAACCCCAGACAACCGCTCGCCTTGAGGGAGGCTCGTTTAATACCTTTACAGAAACGCTAGGTCTTAGTGGTGCTAATGAAAACGTAAGTTATAACTTAAACCTAGGGCGTTTTGACAGCAGTGGCATTTCCAAAACACCTGATGAGCCGGATAAAGATGGCTATCGTTTTAATAATGCCGGCGGCAGTCTAACTGCCCATATAAATGAGAAGGTTGAAATAGGCACCTCCTTTTCCTATCTTGATGCCGAGCAAGGGTTGGATGGCTGGGATGATTTTGAAAAGGATAGGCTGGAATTTGTGCAAACCTATTATAAACAAAAAATCTTGCCTAGGTGGCAACATACTTTAAAGCTGGCTTACACGGGTACCCATCGCACCTATCCTAGCAGTGCCAGTTTTTATGATGGTGATTTGTATTTCCTTTCGTGGCAGCATAATGTAAACATCTTGCCTGATTTGAAATTTATTGGTGGTTTTGATTATCAGCAGGAGCGGGCCAATACCAAATGGATGGATGAAAAAACTCAGGATGAAAGGGCCTGGTTTGGAGAGATGGTCTTTGACTGGCAAAATGTCTATTTTAATGCCGGAGTGCGTTATGACCGCCATCAAACCGCGGGAGATAAGGTCACCTATCGCTTGGCAGGGAGCTATCTTTTACCAACCGAAACAAGGCTTCATGCCAGCTTTGGCACTGGCTTTCGGGCCCCAAGTTTGTATCAATTATATGGTTCTTACGGAAATCCTGATTTAAAACCTGAAAAAAGTCAGGGATATGATGTTGGTATCTCTCAATCTTTTTTGAATGAAAGGGTTAAAGCAGATGTTACATATTTTTTTAACTGGCTCAGAGATGAAATTGATTGGATCAACAATCAGTATGTTAATACCAGCAAGTCGCATATTCAAGGAGTGGAATTGAATGTAGCCGCTACCCCCTTGGCATGTTTAAAAATCCAGCTTTTTTATACTTGGTTGAATGCTAAGGATGTAACCAGACATACCTGGCTTTTAAAACGGCCTCATCATCGGGGTGGCTTTGAATTGACCTATTTCTTGCCTCACAAAAGGGGAACGGTTGACTTTAGAGGTATTTATACCGATAGATATTATGATTACGGTCAGGTCTTAGTCCCCAGCTATTTTGTGGCTTATGTATCTGCCAGATGCCGTCTTTCATCTCATTTAAGCGTGCTTACCAGGGTGAACAACCTCTTTAATGCCCATTATCAAGAAACTTATGGTTATAATACGATGCCTTTTAACCTTTATGGAGGCATAGAATTTAAATGGTAATTCTAATAAGGGCCTCTCTTCAGAGGGGCCTTCTGGTTCTTTTTTGTCTTATCATGGCCTGCAAGGCCTGGGCTGCACCCAGGCGCATCATTTCCCTTGCCCCCAGTGTAACCGAGATGATTTATGCCCTAGGGGCAGGAGAGGAAGTAGTAGGGGTGAGTTCTTTTAGCAATTATCCTCCTCAGGTTAAATATTTACCCAAGGTGGGGCCTTTTACCTCTCCTCAACTGGAAAGGATTGTGGCCTTGAAACCAGATTTGGTTATTGGACTGGCCCAAAGTAACCCTCAATGGATTTTCACCCGTCTGAAGAGTTTTCACATTAAGGTAGTGGTTTTAAAAAATAACGGCATAAAAGGTATTTTTGAGAATGTGGCCTTGCTTGGAAGGGTGCTTGAAAGGAAAAAGCAGGCCCAGAAGTTGATTTTTAAACTTAAAGCCGAGATCAAGAAGCTCCATGAGAGGGTTAAGAATTTACCCAGGCCCAAGGTCTTTCTCCAACTCAGTCTCAGGCCCCTTTTTACTTGTGGTCGTTCTTCATATCTTCATGAATTGATTGAATTGGCCGGCGGAAATAATATTGCTGGCCACATTGACATTCCCTATCCAATTTTGAGCCTGGAAACAGTAGTCCATAAATCTCCTGACATTATTGTTTTATGCTTAATGCAAGAGGATGCGAGGAGTGCTGTGAAATTTTGGCAACGTTTTCCTTCCATTCCGGCCGTAAAGACCCACCAAATCTATGTGGTTGACCCTGATATCTTTGCCCGACCCTCTTTAAGGGTAGTTCAAGCGCTGAGAATATTGATAAAAATTTTCCATGGCCAATTGTGATATGCAATATTTTAGTAACTGACCTTACGCAAAAAAAGGAATATAATTTGGCTGGATAATCCTCAACACTTCTTGAATTTCTGCTATCAAAATAATATAATACTTCTGGGCGTTCCAAATTTGCCTTGCAAATAAAAAGTATTAAAATCTTTATAGACAAAGGTTTAAGTTGGGGTACGGAATTTGTGATGTGCCTAACATCAGTTAATAAGAAAGATTTTAGTTAGGCAAAGATAAAAAACAGGAGGAACGTATGAAATATCAAGTTATTATTGAACAAGATGAAGATGGAATGTTTGTGGCAGAGGTCCCTGCTCTACCTGGTTGTATTTCTCAAGGAAAAACACGGACAGAAGTATTAAGAAATATTCAAGAAGCAATTAAAGTTTACATTGAAAGTTTGAAAGCACATAATGAGCCTATTCCGCCATCCATAGATGAAGAAACTGTAGAGGTAGCAGTGTGAGTGTGCTTCCACGAATATCCGGACGAGAGGTAGTAGCAGCTTTGTTAAAAATAGGCTATGAAAAAGATAGACAGAAAGGAAGTCATATAGTCTTACGGCAAGCCGCATATCCTCATAGACGCGTTGTTGTTCCAGACCATCGTGAAGTGGCAAAAGGGACATTGCGAAAGATTATAAGGCAAGTTGGATTAACTGTTGAAGAATTCAAGAAACTTTTATGAAATAATATATTGCATACCTAACAAATTACTCCACCTGACAGCTATTCCGCTGACGCTCCATAGCGGCAGGGAGTTGTCTTGCACCCCTAGGGGTGCAAGACAATATTAGATATATTATACACCATCTCAACCAAGAAAGGAGGCCCTTTTTATTTTTGGGAAGCTCTATAAGCAAATTAGGAAGCCAGAGCGTTGTTGCCATTGGAGCCTGTTTCTGTTAAATAGAGGCTATGCTCATTTTAAAAAAGGTTTCAGCATTATCTTTACTGGTTATTTTGAGTAGTGTCCTATTTTTTAGTGGTCTAGCGAAGTCCAGCCTTTGGGATATCGATGAACCAAACAATGCCGAATGTGCTAGGGAAATGATGGTTCGTCATGACCCTATTGTGCCTACCTTCAATTGGGAGCTACGTACCGATAAACCGGCCTTGGTTTATTGGTGTATGTGGGCAGGCTATAAACTCTTTGGGGTAAATGAATTTGGGGCCCGCTTTGCTTCTCCCCTTTTTGGGGTTGCTACCATAATACTTGTTTTTTGTGCTGCCAATGCCCTTATGGGTTGGCCTGGAGGATGGTGGGCGGGACTCATTCTGATGACCACCCTTTTTTTTAATATAAGTGTTCGGATTGCCACCCCTGATGCGGCCCTTATCTTCTTTATCAACCTGGCCATTTTTTCCTTTTTGTTGGGGTATGAAAAGAAAAGTTCCCTTTATTTTTACCTTTTTTACATCGCCATGGCGGCCGCGGTATTGGCCAAAGGCCCTATGGGAATTGTGTTGCCCTTGGCAACAATTTTTGTTTTTTTGCTTATTAAACGAGATTTTTCTATCTTAAGACAGGCAAGGGTAGTTCAGGGAATCGTAATATTTCTTCTTATCGCCTTGCCATGGTACATTTTGGTAGGCATAAAGACCCATGGGGCCTTTTTGTTTTCTAACCAAGGATTTTTAATAAAACACAACCTGCACCGTTTCTTAAGGCCTATGGAGGGTCACCAAGGCCCAATCTTTTTTTACCTCCTTGTTTTGCCGTTTGCCTTTTTTCCCTGGGGTGGTCTTTTGCCTTATATACTTTGGGCAGGACATAAAAGCCGCATCTCCCGAAAGATTTCAAATACTGAAATCTTCCTCTGGCTTTGGATTGCGATCTTTATTACCTTTTTTTCTTTGGCAAGGACAAAACTTCCTACCTATATTAATCCTATCTATCCGGCCTTGGCGATTTTAACGGCCTTTTATATCCAAAGGTGTCCTCAATGGGCCCAAAACCTCCTTCTATGCTTTAATGCCTTTTTGGGTTTGGTCTTAATGATTGGAGGGGGGGCAGTCCTGGCCTACTTTTATCCTCATCTTGTATGGATTGCCTTTTTAGGTTTTTTCCCCATTTTGGGGTGGCAAGTTGGTCTTTATTTAAAGAAACGCTCTCCAAGATGGGTTCTTGTCTCTCAAGGATTCATGGCGTATTTTTTTATTATAACAACCACACTTTGGGTTGTTCCAGCCATTGATCAATTAAAAATCACAAAGCCGTTTGCCTTAGATATTAAATCAAAAATGACTCCCAAGGCCACAATTGTGGCCTATAAATATTTTCAGCCCAGTTTGGTTTTTTACACTCAGCACAAGATTATTAAGGCCGGACGACCCTCTGAGATAGAAAGGGTTGGACAGAGAAGTCCTTTGGTGTTTATCATTGGGCCTCAAAGGGCACTTTTGAAATTGACTACGGTTCCAGTAAAGATTCTGGATTGTCGCCCAGGATTTTATGTGAGAAAAAAGATTTGCATAGGGAAGATAGGAAAATAAAATTTCTTGACTCTCAGCTACGCCATGTTTATTTTTTAAGCAAAGGTTGGGTATATGTTGTATTTAGTGATTTTAAAAAGTTTTGGGTTTAAATTTATCAGGGGGTAATGATGATGAATCCCGTTGAACTTTGGAATCAAGTAAAGGAAACCTTTTATTCTACCATGGAAGTGGTGATAGAAAAGGCCCATAAATTGGCTACCAAGACAAAAGAAAGCGCTGAAGTGGCCAAGCTCAAGATAGATATTAAAAAACTAGAGATGAGGATTGCGGAAAAGTTTGCCGAATTAGGCAGTAAGGTATACGAACTTAGTTACAAGGCAGGAGAACAAAATCCCCTCTCCAATGAGACAGTGAAAACCCTTTTATCCGAAATTGCCACTTTGGACAGCAATCTGACCCAGGCTCAGGCCTCATTAGAGGAAAAATTGGCTGAAGAAAAACAGCAAAAAGAAGGGGAAAGCCCTGAAGTTACAGAACCTAAAGAAACTGAAGAAGGGGCTGAGCAAGAATAATTTTGAGAAAGGGTGGCCTTAAAACTTGCCTTTTTAAATATTAGAATTAATGGGAGCCCTACCTTGGCAAAAAAAATTTTGCGATGCCCTAAGTGTGGAGCAGAAGTTTTTGTTTACAAAAATCCCATCCCTACAGTGGACATAATTATTGAAATTGATGGCGGAATCGTTTTAGTGAGGCGGAAGAATCCCCCTTATGGCTGGGCCTTGCCGGGGGGATTTGTGGATTATGGAGAAAGTCTTGAAGCAGCCGCTATTAGAGAGGCCAAAGAGGAAACTGGCCTTGATATAGAATTGATAAGGCAATTTCACACCTATTCTAACCCCAAGCGAGACCCTAGGTGTCATACGATTACTACAGTTTATATCGCCAAGGCCAAGGGTAAGCCTCATGGTGGAGATGATGCGGCTGAGGCCAGGATTTTTGGCTTAAATGAGCTTCCTGATTCGTTTGCCTTTGACCATGGCCAAATAATCAAAGATTATCTGCAACAGAGAAATGGGAGCAGCCCAAGTAGATGAGTAAAGGGGAGTATCTATATCGAGTTCAATGCTCCTTTTAGCGGGGCTAGCCAAGGTTAAGAGGCATGAGGAAGGGTTTCAATCAAATCCAAGATTAAGGGATATCAATGTTTCCTAATTCAGGATTTGCCTTTCATAGCCAGGGCAAATATTCTTTGGCAGTGCTCTTTTTTAGAGGCCTCCTAGTTGCGATTTTAGTTTTAGTTTTTCATCTTGGATATGCCTTCGATTCTGGGCTTCAGGAAAAATATGACCAGGGGATGGAGTATTTTCACCAAGGTCGATATCAAAAGGCCCAAGAGGTTTTTAAAAAAATCATTACTCAGGACCCTAGCGAAGCCAAGGTTTACAACGATTTAGGTATGACCTATGTGAAAACCGGTCATTTGAAGAAGGCAGTTGAGGTTTGGGAAAAAGGGCTTAATGTAAATCCTTCCTTTCTTACCATTCGCTATAATTTGGTGAAGGCATACATTGATATCCATAATTACGACAAGGCCATTATTCATTTAAAGTTCATTATAAACAATTTTCCCAAAGAAGCCAAGGCGTACAATACCTTAGGGGTCGTTTATTGGATTCAAGGGAGGCTTGAGGAGGCAGAGGCTGCTTTTAAAAAGGCAATTTTGATAGAACCTAGTTATAAAATAGCTCATTTCAATTTGGCTCGCCTTTATTTAAAAAAGGCCATTTTAGAATATCAAGTTCTTTACAAGAGTGAGCAGAATAACGCTAAATTGAGGGAGGAATATAAGCGGATTCTCAAGGTAAATCCTCAGGATGCTAAGTCTCACTTCCTTTTGGGGCAGCTTTATCTTCAAGAGGGTAATTTTGAGCAGGCAATAAGTGAATACCGCCTAGCTGCGAGATTAGACGAAACTTATGGATATTCCCTTTTTATTCATAAAGCAATCGAAGCTCGAAGCCAAGGAGACATTCAAAGGGCCATCCAGAACTATAAAATTGCCTTAAATTTGGTATCTAATTCCAAAAAACAAAAGCAGGCAAGACAGATTTATTATGAATTGGGCAAACTCTATTATCTCTCCCAAAAATATGAAGATGCACTCTTCATGTTTAAAAGGGCCGTTTGTTTATGGCCGAGATATTCATATGTCTATCATTACTTGGGGTTGACTTATTTTCAACTGGGAGAATATTCCAAGGCAATAGAGGCCTTTAAAAAGGCCATCTTATATGAAAATAATTACAAAAGCCATTATGCCTTGGCCTCTGTATATGAGAAAACGGGGCAATACCGCTTGGCGCAAAGAGAATACAAACAGGCCATTGTTTTAAATCCAAGACTAAAGGACAAAATAAAAATAAAATCCATATCTCTGTCTCAAAGATCTACTGCCAGAGGGTTGAACAAAGAAGTTAAAGAATTCATTTCCCATTGGCTTTATCTTTGGCAAAAAAGAAAATTTAATGAATATGCTGCCTGTTACAGTGCTCACTTTTACACTAAAGGCAAAAATCTCAGGAAATGGCTGGAGTGGAAAAGACATTTATTTGCGACTCGGAAGAACGTCAATGTTAAGATAGATAACTTAAGAATTATCCCTGTTAATAAAATAATAATGGCCTGTTTTGACCAAGTTTACCAGGATAATGTCCATATGGATAAGGGCCTAAAATGCCTCTATTTACACAAAGCAAGAGAAGGCTGGAAGATTCTTAAAGAGGAATGGCACAAAAAATGATTTATTCTCCGCTTGGTGGGAATTGGACCGAACAATTGAGTAATTTGAGTGGGATAGAAGGGAGAAAGGGCAGTTAGTAACAAACTTTCATTGGTCTAGTTGCAATTGAATAAACTATTGAATAAGCGATTTGGAATCGCGCTTCCTTGACATCAACTTATGGCAATGTTAAATGTTAGCCTTGTCAATTAAGTTTGTTAAAGGAGATGAGAGGATGAAGAAACCCTTAAAGTCCTATTTATTGGCTCCAGGTCCAACCCCTGTTCCACCTCAGGCGCTTCTGGCTATGGCCCAACCTATTGTTCACCACCGCTCACCTCAATTTAAGCCTATCTTAGAGGAGGTGAAAGAGGATTTACAGTACGTTTTTCAGACGAAAAATGATGTTTTAATTCTGGCTTCTACCGGTACTGGCGGTATGGAAGGGGCGGTGACCAACACCCTTTCTTCTGGTGATAAGGCCATTGTCGTCCGGGCAGGAAAGTTTGGAGAACGCTGGGCTGAGATTTGTGAGGCCTATGGTGTAGAACCAATTAATATAGATATCGAATGGGGCAGATGTGTAACACCAGAACAAATTAAGGCAGCTCTAGAGAAACATCCTGAAGCCAAAGCCGTTTTTATTCAGGCTCATGAGACTTCAACAGGGGTTAAATTCCCTTTAAAAGAAATTGGGGAAATTGTTAAAGATAAAGAGGGAACCATTTTGGTTGTAGATGCCATTTCTGCCATGGGGGCTATGGAAATTAAAACCGATGCCTGGCATTTGGATGTGGTAGTAGCGGGTTCTCAAAAGGCCCTTATGTTGCCTCCAGGTCTTGCCTTTGTAAGCTTAAGTGAGAAGGCGTGGCGATTTGTAGAGCGCTCAAATCTACCTAAATACTATTTTAATTTTGCCAAGGAAAGAAAGTCCTTGGCCAAAAACCAAACGGCCTTTACGGCAGCAGTGTCTTTAATTATTGGTTTGCGTGAGACCTTAAGACAGATTAAAGAAATTGGGCTTGAGAATATTATTGCCCATAATCAGCGACTTTCTGAGGCGGTAAAGGCCGCAGTGAAGGCGATGGGACTTAAGATATTTACCAAAGAAGGTCTTTCAGAGGTTGTAACTGCAGTAGAGGCTCCTCACGGAATTGATGCCCAAGAGATTACTAAGATTATGCGCGAGGATTATGGGATTACCATTGCTGGAGGGCAAGCGCAGCTTAAAGGTAAAATCTTTCGCATATCTCATATGGGATATGTAGATGAACATGAAATTATTATGGTCATTGCGGCCTTGGAGAGAACTTTAATAAAATTGAGATATAATCTTACCCCTGGAGTAGGATTAAAAGTAGCCCAGGAGATCTTGTTAAAAGACAAATAATTGGAAAATTGGAAAAACTTTAAGGAGGGTAATCAATGCCACAACGCTATAAAATCTTGATTACTGATAATCTTTCTCCTAAGGGGATAGAACTTTTGGAGAAGGAGCCCTTATTTGATGTTGAAATAGCCACAGGCCTTTCTCCAGAGGAACTGAAAGAAAGGATAAAAGACGCTCATGCCTTGATAATTAGAAGTGCTACCAAGGTTACGGCAGATGTTATTGAGGCGGCAGAGAACTTGAAAGTTATTGGAAGGGCAGGCATTGGACTCGATAATGTGGATATTAAGGCCGCTACCAAACGAGGCATTGTGGTAATGAACGCCCCTGAGGGCAATGTAGTGACTACGGCTGAACATACCATTGCCATGCTTATGGCCTTGGCGCGTAACATTCCTCAGGCCACGGCTTCTTTAAAGGCAGGGAAATGGGAGAAAAAAAAGTTTCAGGGACGAGAGCTTTTTAGAAAGACGTTAGGAATTATTGGTTTAGGGCGAATTGGAAGCATTGTAGCTGAGCGAGCTAAGGGGTTAAAGATGCAGGTAATTGCCTATGACCCCTTTGTTCGACCAGAAATAGCGGAGAAATTGGGTGTGGAGGTTGTTAGTTTAGAGGAACTGTATGAAAGGGCAGACTTTATTACAATTCATACTCCCCTAACCCCAGAAACAAAGTATCTTATTGATAAAAAGGCAATTGCTCGAATGAAGGATGGGGTGATGATCATCAATTGTGCCCGAGGCGGGATTGTGAAGGAGGCGGATCTATATGAGGCCATTGAAAGGGGTAGGGTGGCTGGTGCTGCTTTGGATGTATTTGAAAAAGAGCCCCCTACGGATAATCCCTTATTAAAATTAGAAAAGGTAATTTGCACTCCTCATTTAGGGGCCTCTACTCAAGAAGCTCAAACAAATGTAGCCACGGCCATTGCTGAACAGATTATAGATTATTTAATAAAAGGTATCCTCAGAAATGCCGTTAATGTTCCTTCTATCAGCCAAGAATTGCTTTCCGTAGTAGGGCCATACCTTGGTTTGGCAGAAAAAATGGGGGCCTTTCATGCCCAGGTGGTGAAAGACCCCATTAAAGAGGTAGAGATAGAATACATTGGAGAAGTAAGCAAGATAGATACTGAACCCATCAAAATTGCGGCCCTTAAAGGTTTACTTACCCCCATTGTAGGTGAACAGGTTAACTTTGTTAATGCAATTTGGATTGCGCAAGAAAGAGGTATTCAAGTGAAAGAATCAAAGCGCGAGGTGCCTACAGATTTTACTAATGTAATTGTCCTCAAGGTACTTACTGAAAAAGGCGAAGAAAAATCGCTTACTGGCACTCTGTTTGGAAAAAGACAGCCACGGATAGTGCGTATAGATGGTTTTGCCTTAGAAGCAGTACCTGAAGGACATATGCTCCTCATCCAAAATGTAGACCGGCCAGGTGTTATCGGCAATATCGGAACAATTTTGGGACGGCACCAAATTAACATTGGACGAATGCACGTGGGGCAAGATGAGATTACAGGCCAAACCCTGATTCTGCTTTCCGTAAACATTCCTGTTCCCAACCCTGTGTTAGAAGAAATTAAAGAACTTCCTCATGTAATATCAACTGTGTCTTTAGAATTATAGGAGGCTTAAACATGGGGGAGGAAAAGGGGTTTAAATTTGTAGATAAACGCAAGATTTTTAAGGAAGATGAACCATCACAAACAGAAGAAATTTTCAAATCTCCGTCTAAAGACAGGGAGGATTCTTCTGCTCATGATAAACATAAACCGGAGGGACCTAAATCTCTACCACCAGTAAGTTTTTCTACATTCATTGTTTCCTTAAGTTCTTCGGTTCTAATGCATCTGGGAGAGATACCTGATCCCACTACAGGACAGTATAATAAGAACCTAACCTTGGCCAAGCAAACAATAGATGTTCTTGAAATGTTAAAAGAGAAGACGAAGGGCAATCTTGACGCAGAAGAAGAAGGACTTTTGGCCAATATCCTCTTTGATCTCCGAGTGAGATATGTGAAACAGGTAGAAACAGAGCAGAAGGAGTCTAAGCAGATTAAGTAGGGCAATTGGTTGAGAGTTGGTGCCTTGGTAATAGAATAAAGATTAGGAGGACTTTATGTTTAAAAAACGTGTTCCACTGTGGTCTTTATTACTGGTTGGTTTATGTGCCTTTGTGTTGTCTTTTGTATGGTTAACAGGCATGCAGTTTACTAATAATCTACCAGCAGTTTCTAGTCCAGATACGGCTTCTAACAAAACCGCAGCACCCTTGCCGTCCCTGGCTCCGATTGTCAGAAAGGCAGAGCCAGCGGTGGTCAATATTAGCACTGTAAGGATTGTAAGGGGGCCAGGCCCTGTTTTTAAATATTTTTTTGGGCCTTTTGGTGAAGAGGACCCCTTTAAAGACTTTTTTGACCAGTTTTTTGGCAATGTGCCCCAACAGGAGATGAAAGAGAAGAGCTTGGGTTCTGGGTTTATTATTGCACCTAATGGATACATCTTAACCAATAATCATGTGGTGGAGAAGGCGACCGAAATTACAGTTACACTTTTCAATCATAAAAAGTATAAGGCCACAATTGTAGGGAGAGACCCTAAAACAGATATTGCTTTGCTGAAAGTGAATGCCAATAATTTGCCAGTGCTTCCTTTAGGAAATTCAGATGACCTTCAGGTGGGAGATTGGGTGATTGCGATTGGGAATCCATTTGGGCTGGGACATACCGTAACTGTAGGGATTATTAGTGCTAAGGAAAGGGTAATTGGAGCTGGACCCTATGACAACTTTCTTCAAACTGATGCTGCCATTAATCCTGGCAATAGTGGTGGACCACTTTTAAATCTCAAAGGCGAAGTGGTAGGAATCAATACGGCTATTATTGCCCAAGCTCAGGGGATTGGATTTGCCATTCCTGTCAATATGGCCAAGGCTATTGTAGAGCAACTTAAAACCCATCACCGGGTGATAAGGGGCTGGCTGGGAGTAATGGTTCAAGAGGTTACCCCGGCAGTAGCTAAGGCTTTGGGTTTGGAAGAACCCAAGGGGGCTTTGGTGGCCGATGTAACTCCAGGAGGTCCTGCGGCCAAGGCAGGGATTCGAAGAGGGGACGTTATCTTGGAATATGATGGGCATCCCATTCATAAAATGAATGAACTACCCCGTTTGGTCGCCACGACCCCAGTAGGTTCCGAAGTAAAAGTGAAAATCTTTCGCAATGGAAGGATAAAGACCTTGAGAGTTAAAATAGGAGAATTAAAGGAACAAACAGTTCAGGCAGAGGCAAGAAGCTACAATGCTACTGATTTGGGCATTCAGGTAAGAGAAGTTACTCCAGAGCTTGCCATGAGATTGGGGGTGAATCGGGGTGTAGTGATAAGTGCAATAAGACAAGGTAGCCCGGCTGCTGAGGCCGGTTTGAGGCCAGGGGATGTGGTCTTGGAAATAAATAGACGTCCGATTCGGAAACTGGACGATTATTTTAACATTATTAAAAAGGCCAAACCAGGTGAGGTGCTTTTGTTTTTAGTAAAGCGTAGGGAAGGGACCCTTTTTATCCCAGTGGAGATTCCTAAATAATATTGTTATGCTTTTCATAGATGGGAGTTTTGGAGAGGGTGGCGGCCAAATTATAAGAACTGCCTTGGGGTTGGCCGCCCTATCTCAGACTCCGCTACATATCCTTAATATTCGGGCCAAAAGGTCTAAGCCAGGTCTTCGACCCCAACATCTTGCCTGTGTCAAGGCAATGCAGGTCATCACTCAAGCTGAAGTAAGGGGCGTTCATGTAGGCTCCAAAGAACTTATTTTTGTGCCCAAAGGTATTTTCCCCGGGGACTATAAGTTTGACATTGGCACCGCTGGTTCAACAAGTCTTTTACTCCAGTGTTTGCTTTTGCCCTTGTCTCACGCCAACAGGCCTTCAATGCTTGTTCTAAAGGGAGGAACCCATGTGCCCTTTAGTCCACCCTTTCATTATTTAAAGCATGTCTTTGTCCCAATACTTTCCAAAATAGGGATTAAATTAGAGCTTGAGCTTATAAATTGGGGATGGTATCCAAAAGGTGGAGGAGAGATTAGGGTTAAGATTTCACCTCAACAAAGGGAATTGACAGAGCATCAAAGAAAATGGGAAGATCCCCCTAGTTTTGTTTCCTTAAAGGCCCTTTCAGCGGCTGCAAATCTCCCCCATCATATAGTAACACAGCAGGCAAAACGACTTAGTGAGTGTATGCAAGTTCAGGGTTTTTCTTTACAAATGCTCGAAGAAACTGTTCAAAGTAAAGGCAAAGGGAGTTTTTTGTTTCTCTGGATTGATGAGGAAATTAAGGCGGGTTTTTCGGCTCTTGGTGCTAGGGGTAAACCTGCTGAAAGGGTGGCTGAAGAGGTATGCCATTGTTTCATTCGCTATTTAAAAGCAAAGGTTGCCCTTGACGAACACTTGGCGGATCAACTTATACCCTTCCTTGCCCTTACCCCAGGTGTTTCTTCATTTACAACAGTAGTTTCCTCTCATTTGATAACCAATGTTGAAGTGACAAAAAAAATCCTAAAATGTAATATTTTAGTTGAGGGAAAAATGGGATATCCAGCCAAAGTAACGGTTATTACTATTTAGCCCCTATCCTCTAACTATTTGTCCCAATTTAAAAATTGGCAGAAATACAGATAGAAGAATAAATCCAATAATTCCACCCAGAAAGATAATCATTATTGGTTCGAGCATAGTAGTGAGATTCCGAGTGCTGAGTTTAACTTGTTCTTCATAAAACCTTGCTACCTTTTCAAGCATGGCATCAAGCATACCTGTTTTTTCTCCTGTAGCGGTCATTTGAATAACCAATCCTGGAAATAATCTTGTTTTTTTTAAGGCTTCAGCCAAGGAATCTCCCTTTTCAACAGAAATAATCACTTCATCCAATCCCAATTCTATAATTTTGTTTTGAACTACATTTCTGACTAATCTTAGGGTAGAGACTAAAGGGACCCCACTTTTGATGAGAATGGCAAAGGATGTGGCAAACCGTGCCAAGGCCGTTTTTTTTATGAGGGGCCCTACAAGGGGTAGCCGGAGTTTTAAAGCATCTAACTGGATTTGAAAATCTTTGTTTCTTTTAAGCCCTAAAAACAAAGATATAAGGGCAAGAATACCTCCTAGGATAAAAAGGATATTTTGACCAATAGCATGGCTTATTCCCAATAATATTCTTGTAGGTAAGGGCAAGGAGAATTTGAACCGAGCATATATTTTTGCAAAAATGGGCACGATTTTGGTTAATAGAAAAAGGATTGCCATTGTAGCAAATAAAATTAGGAATATAGGATAAGTAAGGGCCGACTTTATCTGTTGTTTTAGGGTATTTATTTCTTCGAGATAGGAAACTAATTGATTTAGGCTTATATCAAGCTGTCCACTGGTTTCCCCGGTCTTAACTAAGGTAACAACAAGGGGGTCAAAGATTTGCATTTTGGCTAGGGCTTCAGCGAATGATGCCCCCTGCGAAATTTCTTGGATGATAGAACTGAGAATACCCTTCAAACGTTTATTTTCTATTTCTTCGTTCAATCCCTGAAGGGCCGTTATAAGGGGAATTCCAGCTTCTAACATAGCGGCTAGCTGTGAGAATAAAATTAAGAGTTCCTTTGTCTTAATTTTAGGTCTTAACAATGAATGTCTAAGGGCCTTAGAGGAAGCTTCCTTTACGGTAAGGACAATAAACCCCTGTTTTTGAAGGGTTTCAACGAGCACCTCCTTACTTTCTGCTTCTAGGCTTCCTTTAATCCTTTTCCCTTGATTGTTAACAATTTTGTATACGAAAGTAGGCATTAAACTACCCTCATAACCTCTTCTATGGTAGTAACCCCTCTCAAAACCTTTTTAATCCCATTTTCTCTAAGACTGCACATTCCTGCCCTCTGGGCCACGTTTCTCATTTCTTCTAAGGATGCCTGTTTGAGAATCAAATCTTTAATTTCTGGGGTAATTTCTAAGAATTCATATATTGCCGTGCGTCCAAAGTATCCAGTATACCGACAATGGGGACATCCACGTCCCCTAAAAAGGGTTGCCTCCTTTTCTGAATAATCAATACCTAGAGATTTTAAAATTTCAGTTTGGGGAGCAAATGCCTCTTTACATTTGGGACATATCTTTCGAACCAACCGCTGAGCGACTACTAAGTTAAGAGAAGCACATACCAAAAATGGTTCTATTCCCATATTTACAAGTCTTATTACTGTACTTACTGCATCGTTAGCGTGGAGGGTGCTTAAAACTAAATGCCCTGTAAGGGCCGAGCGTACAGCCATTTCTGCTGTTTCTAAATCTCTAATTTCTCCTACTAAAATAATATCAGGGTCCTGACGAAGAATTGTTCGTAGGCCTCGTGCAAAAGTAAGTCCTATTTTGGGGTTTATCTGAACTTGTTCTACTCCCTCGAGTTTATATTCTACAGGGTCTTCGAGGGTAATGATATTCTTCTCGGGCGTTTTGATAAAATTTATTGCGGCATAAAGAGTAGTGGTTTTTCCACTTCCTGTAGGGCCTGTAAGAAGAACCATCCCATAAGAGCGCTTTATCCATTTTTTGAATATTTTAATATCGTCTTCTTCAAAACCTATTTCTTCCAGTCCTAAAAGGGCATTTTTTTCTAACAGGCGAATAACAATCTTTTCGCCAAAAATCGTAGGAAGGGTGGAAACACGTAAATCGACATTGCGATGTTCGTATTCTACAGTAAAACGGCCATCTTGAGGTAATCTCCTTTCGGCTATATCCATTCCGGCCAGAATTTTGATTCTGGAGATAATGGCATGTTGTAAGTCCTTTGGGGGCGAAAGGATTTCATGAAGGATACCATCTATCCGGAAGCGAATACTCACGCTGTCTTCACGAGGTGAAATATGAATATCGCTGGCACGTTCTTTGATAGCATCAAAGATAAGCTGGTTGACAAACTTCACAACCGGAGCCCTATCAACTTGCTCTTTTATAAGTTCTAAGTCAATTTCCTTTTCACTCTTTTCATCTTCTTTTCCCTCTTGAAGCTGAAATAAATTTTCCAAGGCATCAATGGCCGATTCTTTTTTAGAATACAGTTGGGCAATGGCCTGCTTTAACTTTAACCGAGGGGCAATGTAAAGTTTGAGTTTTAAATAAGTGAGGTTTTCTATGGCCTCGATGGAGGTTAAGTCTAAGGGATCTGCTGTCACAATATGTAAAAAATCACCTTCTTTTTTTAAGGGCAAAACCGTATAACGCTCGGCGATATCCTTAGGGATTATTTTAATGGCTTCCCTTTGAGGTCTTACCTCAGAGAGGTTGCAATAGGGGATGTGAAGTTGTTCGCTGAGTGCCTTGGCAATGTCTTCTTCTTGAATGAATCCAAGTTGAACTAAAATGCTTCCAATTCTTTCTCCTGTTAATTGTTGCCGTTTAATTGCATGTTCTAATTGTCCTGGTGTGATGAGTCCCTTTTTTAATAAAACTTCGCCTAACTTAACAGAACTCAAACGGTATTTTTTCATTGTGCACCTTTATTTTAATCCTCTAGGATTCTTGGAGTTATAAATATGAGCAATTCTTCGTTGGTTTTGCTTTGATGCTCTCCTTTGAAAAAATATCCTAAAAGGGGAATTTTCTCTAACCAAGGGACTCCTCTTTTTTCTTTGTTTTGGTTTTCTTTATATAGTCCTCCAATTACAACAGTTTCTCCGTTTCTAACCAATAGAGTTGTGGCCGCCTTTTTCTTTACAATAGTAGGAGCACCTAGGACTGTCTTGGTGAAATCGGCCTCTTCTTTAGAGGCTAAGATATCCATTTTGATAAGATTTTCAGAAATAATATGAGGTTTTATTTTTAGTTCGAGCAAGGCATCAATCCAAGATAGAGTAGGATAAGCCTCGGTCGTGCCTGGTAGAGGAGTAAGTTCTTGATAGGGAATACGACGCCCACTTTCTATAACAGCTTCTTTGTTATCCATAGTAGCAATTCTAGGACTGGAAAGAATTTTTACCTTTCCTTGAGATTCAAGGGCAAGCAGTTTGGCATCTATATTAAAGGTGTTACCTGTTAATTTAGTAAAACTTAAATCAAGACCCCCAGTAGGGTTGTTTTGGGTCGAAATAGGTAAGTTGACTATGTTGCCATTTGCTGCCCCCGAAATTCCCACAGACCCAATTTGGGCGTTGGTCCCCCATTGAATTCCTAATTCTCTTTCAGAATCTGTACTGATCTCCGCGATTCGGGCTTCAATTACAACCTGAGGAATCTTGACATCCAATTGCCTGATAATTTGCACAATTTGAGATATATTTTGCTTAACATCACAAATAATAAGGGCATTTTTGTCTTTGTTTACTTGAATGAACCCATAGGGTTTACCATCAAGGTCTTTGCTTAAAAAGGGTTCCAAATTTTTCTTTAATTCTTCTGCATCCAAATATTTTACCGGTTGCACCCACGTAATTAAGGGTTGAGCAATCTTCTGAGCCTTCTTAAGCTTGGTTTCCACCTCTAAGCTGAGCTTGGCTGCTTGTTCTTTTTCCTCAAGTTCCATCTTCTTTACTTGGGCCTCAATCCGCCTCAGGGCCAGTTCCTTTTTCTTCTCTTTTTCATAAGTCTCATTGGTAACAATCCGAATTAAATTGCCCATTTTTGAGGCTACCAACTCATGAGAAACCAATATGGAGCGAAAGGCTTCATTCCAAGGAACATTGTTCAAATGGATGCAGATTTTCCCCTTTACCTTTTTGCCAAAAACAACATTTAAACCTGCCTCTTTGGCCATCCACCTTAAAACAGACCTGAGATCAGCTTGATCAAAATCAATAGAGATCAAATCTTGCGGATATTCATCACGTTTGGTTTCCTCTTTTTTAGGAATAGGCTGTGGTAAAGGCTTATATTTGATAAGGCCAGGGGGTACAGAGATCGAAGCTGGCTTTAAGGGAGTTAGTTCTATAACCAGACCGTTGTTTTGTGGAAAAACATTTCTTCTTAAGGGTTTTGTTAGGTAAGCAATAAACTTTACAATGTTATCTGATGCCATAGAGTGGATCACAATAGTTTTAATACCCCAATTATTCAAGTTTTTACTTCTTATTGTAGGATCAATCCTTGCCCCAGAAATTTCTAGGACAAGTCTTGAGGGATTAAGAAGTTCATAGAGGGTATAGGCAAAAGGCTGGGTGGCCACAACTTGCCATCTTATTTTATCCTTTTGAACCTTTATTTTCATGTTGGTAATTAAAGGAATTTGGGACTTGGGAGTCTTATAAGACAAATTGACCTTTTGTTCAGGGGCACAGGCTGAGAGAAGAAAAAGGAGTATTATAAGGATTTTAATTTGGTATTGGTTGCCAACTTTCTTTAACAATTTTCCACTCCCCGCTTTCTTTTTTAAGAAGTAATATTTTTAGCCCTACATCTGAATATTTATCCGTAACAAAGTGTTGTTTAAAGGTAACTTCTATGCAGTCATGTTTTTGCCTTTGCTTGAAGTCCGACAGGGTTATCTTTATTTGATGATATCGTTTAAATAGCCCTTTTTTATAGTTTGCCCATGCTTTTCTATCCATACCTCGGAAGGAGAAGTTAGAGGCATAGCATTGCAAATAGCCTTCTATATCTTTGTTTTCCCATGCTTGCTTCCATTTGTTAATAAATTTTGTAATATCTTCAGAAATTTGAGCAATCCTTGGCAGTTCGGTTTTTGTTCCAGGCTTTAAGACAATGTAATTTCCATTACCAAACAAAACTACCCGATCTTTGCCAATGAAATACACTTTGTAGCCTTTAATTACCTCTCCTTTTTTGACAACCTTGGTGTTAATCATGGCTTCATAGATATTTTTATATCTCATTATCCCCTGTAAAGAGATAAGAATCCTATTGGAAGGCAGTTTTTTCTGTGAAGCTTGAGACTTAAGGATGTAAGTGGAAAAGGGATCCCTTTTGGTTTTAGGAAATCTAGGGAGAGGTGTTTTTATCTTTATTTGAGAAAAGTTTTTGCCCTTCATTTCAATGCTGTTTAACTCTACTGTTAGTATGGGCGTAGGTTTACTTGGGTCTTTAATAACATTTATCTTTTCAACATTAAGTCCTAGGGTATATTCCAAATCTTTTAAAAGAGACAACATCTGACTATAGGTGGCCTTAGTTTTTATAATAAAAGGGATTTTGGTAAAATAGCTCGTTTCTTCTTTAGGTAAGGGTTTAATCTGAAAGACTTTTATCTTCTTTGCACTGGCCAATGTGGCTATCTTACGTAAGAAAAAAGAGGTCCATTCATGGGGAGACACATGATTAATCTGAAAGAAATTAATTCGGGCAATATTGCCTTGAGCAAATATTTGTTTTTCTCGCTCAATCTCGGCGCTTAGGTTTTCAACCTGCTGACGCAAAGCCAAGTTTTTCTGTTTCCATCTCTTTAATTCTGCTTTTTTATGAAAGATAAAGGAAACAATGCCCAAATTTATCCCTAACACAATAACTCCGGTAATCAATAATAAAATATTCTTTTTATTTAGCATATTCTGCTGCCAATTCAAACAAAAATTTGTTGTTAGAGCGAGGTAGTGGTTGAATCCCTCTCAATTCTACCGATTTTAATCCATATAAAAAACGAGGATTGCTATTCAGGGCATAAATCAAATTTCCCACCGCCTCAGGCGGATCTTTTTGGGAGGTGCTTTCTACAATGCCTTTAATGACCAAAATCTTTTGATATCTCTTAGAATCTTGCTCCTTTTCTACCTTGATTTCTCTCAAATAAATCTCTGGTGGGAGGGCCTTGGCTAAATAGGCAATTTTCTCTGCCCAGTTAAATCTCTCAGCAACTAGGGCATCTAACACTTCCTTCATATCTCCAATTCGTTCTCGTTGTAGGGAATGCAATCTTGTTATTAATCTTTGATATTCCATTCTTGCCTTGCTAATATTGTCTTGAAATGGCATATAAAACACGAAATATGCCCAACACAATTCTAATAAGGCAAAGATCAAGATTACAGGTATCCAAAATGAACTTAGTGATAACACATCAAATGAAGATTTTTCTCTAGTTAGATTGATCTTATATTTAACCTTAGTCATCTTATTCCCAATCCCAAGGCTATTGAAAATCGAGTTTTATGTGGTTTTAATAAACTTGCAAATTGATTGTCAACTTGAACCCTATGCCAGGGATCAAAAATTTCCACTTCTATCCCTAGCTCCTTTTTGATAAACGATTTAAATTCTAGATCCGCATACCCTCCACTTAAAATAATCTTTGCAAAAGTCACCTGTTTATGTTGGTCCTCATAGTAAGTAAGTGCCCTTTTAATTTCAAAAATGACGGGGTTCCATTCGTTTAACGATTTAACAGTTGGAATAGGGATATAGCGATTTAATAAGGTTTCTCCCTCGGTATAAATATTTAAAAAACCTGTTTGAGCCTCAGCGTGAAAAAAGACGATTGTTCCTTTAGGTATTAACCTAAAATTAAACAAGTAGGCATTTATCAAGGCTAAAGGGGCTACATCTGTGATTGTCCACCTAATCTTATGGGTATAAAGAATATTTATAATCCTGTTTAAGTTTTCTTGAGGGATGGCTACCAGGAGGATATCCATTCCACTTCGTTTTTTGGCCAAGATTTGATAATCAAACGCAACCGTATCCAACTCGTAAGGAATGTAACGTTTGGCCTCCCAGGCAACAGCATCTCTTAATTCTCGGCGGGAAAGACGCGGCATTTTTATTTGTTTGATAATCAAACTAGGGTCATTAAGGCCTATAGTTAATTGATCAACTTTGCCTAAATCTTTAGTGATAAACTTAACTGCTTCGAGGAGTTGCTCTGATTTAAACTTGACAAATCTAAAGCCTAGAAGTCGAACATAGCCCAATCCCATCTCTAAACCTACCAAAGCGCAATGGTGTTTGGCTATTTCCAGTCCCAATTTAAACTTGCTTAAGGGAAAGGGGGCCTTTCTTTTAAGAAAGGGAGAAATAATATTTTCTTCAAACTCTTGTGTTGGCTTAGTTTCTGACTCCTTATCAGAACCCTGTCGGATTACCTCAAGGAGCCTAGCCGTGGCTGCAAGTTCCTTTTCTTTTTTATCCCTCTGCATATGAACCCTTTGTTACTCCCTGTTTTTAAAAGGTAAAAATCTTCTTTTGGTTGATTTAACCCAGTTTAAAATTCTCCCTGGAGAGTGTTCAGTTGCTTCATCAATAACATGATTTATTACACTTTTGTCTACAAGCTCCTTTTCTTTGATGAGCATTGAAAGCAATGCCTGGTGACATAGGGTGATTATCCTTCGAGGTTTTCCTTGGGAATAGCGATAGATAAGCTTGATGGCCTTTTTTGTGAACAGATTTTTTTGAGGAGACAACCCGGCCTTTATTAACCGATATTTTATCATCTCCTCGGTTTCAGATAGGCTTAAGGGTTTTAAAGTAAAACTAAAATTAATTCTGTCTATAAAGTTCTTTAAATTATTCAACTTTTGGATGATTTCAAGTTGGGCAAAGATAATTATCTGCAGTAACTTGGATTCATTTGTCTCATAATTGAGCAAGTTCCGAAGAATTTCCAAGGAATGAACATTTAAATTTTGTCCTTCGTCAATAAAGAGAACTACAATCTTGTTTTCCTCAATTCCTTTTTGAAAAAGATAGTTTTGTAAGCCCTCCTTTTGGGCCGCCCAACTAGAACTGGTAGTAGAAACCCCAAAGAGATAGAGTAAATGCTCCAAGAAATCATTGGGGGTATGAAAAATGGGGTCTAGGATAAGGTGAAAGATGAAGCGGTCCCTTTCTTTTGAAAAATGTTTTAATAAAAAACGACTAAGGGTAGTCTTTCCTGTACCGACATCACCCAGAATTAAGTTAAGCCCTCTTTTTAAACGCAAGGAGATTTCTAGGTTATATATACATTCTTTTAACCGAGGTGAGAGGTAAAAAAACTCTGGATTAGGGGAATTGGAGAATGGCTCCCTTTGCAAACCTAAGAGTCTATAGTAGCTCATGGGCTATTTGATACCACAAAATATTTACCAAAGGCAAGTTTTTATGAAAAAAATTCTTTATAAAAGTTTTACATAATTTTAACAATGACAAATGCGCTTTTAGCGTTTTAGCTTTTCCTCCACCGATTTTAACTTTTTTTCCATGGTAGCCACCTTGTCCCGACGGTCATCTATTTTGATGGTAGTGACTACCCGTTCTATGCCCTCTTTAAAGGGCACCTCATGCATTTGCCGAATAACTTCAAATATTTTGTCTAAATTGCCTTCAATAATTGTGCCCATAGGAGTAAGCTTATAGTTAAGTCCGCTTTTTTCTAAGACCATAAGGGCCTTAGCCACAAAGCGGCTAACGCTTGGAGTAGCCGTCCCTAAGGGAACTATACTTATTTCTACAATTGCCATTTTTTTTCTCCCCCCTATTTTTCTAAGATTAGGGTAACTGGACCGTCGTTGACCAAATAGACTTGCATATACGCCCCAAATTTCCCTGTAGCCACAGGGATACCTTCTGCCTTTATCATTTCTACCAACCTTTCATAAAGCGGCTGGGCCTCTTGGGGGCGGGCAGCCATATCAAACGAGGGCCTCCTGCCCTTTCGACAGTCTCCATAAAGGGTAAATTGAGAAACGATAAGGGCCTTTCCGCCGATGTCCTTTAGAGACAGATTCATCTTTCCATTTTTATCCTCAAAGAGTCTCAAATGACAAATCTTTTGGGCCATCCATGAAGCAATGTCTTCATTGTCTCCCTTAGCAATGCCTAAAAGGACCAGGAGGCCTTTTCCAATTTCCCCTACCACTTTACCTTCTACTTCTACTCTGGCCCTTTTTACCCTTTGTAAGACGGCTTTCACGAGGCCTCCAACGAAATAAACTCAAATTTTTCCACATCCACAAGCCCTTTGTCTGTAAGCCTGAGGCTTGGAATGACGGGCAGGGCCACAAAGGAAAGGGATAAAAAGGGATGAGCCAATTTTACTCCCAGCAGTTTAAGTTCTTTGTGCAAATGTCTCAAATGCATAGCCACTTCTTCCGCCTTTAAGGGAGAAATAAGGCCGGCAATAGGCAAGGCCAGCCCTGCCCTGACCTGCCTGTTTTTGACCACCACAAAACCACCCTGCATCCGTTTTAGGGCCTTCACCGCCGTCCACATGTCCTCATCATTTGTACCTACTACAATAATGTTATGGCTATCATGGGCTACAGACTGAGCGACCGCCCCTTGCTTTAAGCCAAGGCCAGAGAGCAGTCCTAACCCTATACGACCACTGGCCCTGTGCCTTTCTACGACCGCTAGCTTAAGAATGTCTCTTTCAGGGTCTGAAACGACATTGCCCAAATGGTCCTTTTTTACCTCTTTTATCAAGTGTTGGGTAATAATTTGTCCTTCTAGAAGTCCAATGACATGGGCATGAGAACCCTCAAGAGACAGCTTAAACGCCTGAGGCCTAGTGTCTTCGGCAAAAAAAGAATCGGCAATACGGATAGTGTTAACAACCTCGGGGAAGGCAGAGGTCTTTTGCTCTGCTTCTAGTGCCGATTGAACTTTTAAAACCCCATATTCAAATACCACTTCACCCTCTTTTATGCTCATCTCTATGTTGAAGTTGTCCAAATCATCCACCACTATCAGATCAGCTAAGTAGCCAGGAGCCACTGCCCCCAACCGCTTTATGCCAAAACGCTGGGCAACATTAAGGCTGGCCATCTTTATGGCCCAAACGGGATTGAGTCCCGCCTTGATGGCCTTTTTAACAATGGCATCGATATGGCCCCTTTCCAATAAGTGACTGGCCTCTATATCATCGGTGCAAAAGAGGCAGCGATGAAAATTGAATGAGTTGACAACTGACAAAAGACTTAAAAGATTTTGGGCAGCACTACCCTCTCTAAGCATGAGCCACATGCCGGCAGAGAGCTTTTCTTGAGCTTCATTAAGCTCACTGGCCTCGTGATCGGCATCTATTCCGGCCCCAACATAGGCCTGAAGCAAGTGTCCTTTTAATAAAGGGGCATGACCATCTATAACCAACCTTTGTCTTTGAATAACCGCCATTTTTGTAAGGACGCTTTCATCTTGAGAGAGCACTCCTGGGTAGTTCATCATTTCAGCCAATCCAACGACCCGAGGATGTCCTAGGAGCGTTTTGATTTCCTTTTCGGTAATCCTTGCCCCAGAGGTTTCTAGGTCTGTAGCTGGTACGCATGAGGGTATAAGCACAAAGACATTAAGCCAGATACCTTCTGTGGTCTTAAGGATGTATTCTAACCCTTTCATTCCTAAAACATTGGCAATTTCGTGAGGGTCAATGAAAACTGTAGTAGTGCCATGGGGCAAAACCGCCGCTGCAAATGCCCCTGGGGTTAAGAGGGTACTTTCTAAATGGATATGGGCATCCATAAGCCCAGGGAGGAGATATTTGTTCTTTAAATCTATAGTTCGTTTGGCCCTTTTATATGTCCCCAGCCCAGCTATATAACAGCCCGCTATAATTACATCTGCCTTTTCAATCTCGCCTGTGAAAACATTGACTACTTGAGCATTTTTAAGGAGTAGAGACCCTTCTTTTTCGCCCTTGGCCGTAGCAATAATGTCTTTTGTTTCCTTGATGCTGGGAACCATGCCGTTATCCTGAAATTCTGATTTTTAATTTATCTCCAGGTTTGATAATAGGGGAAGAAAGTTCGTTTAAAATCATAATCCTTCGAGGTGTAGTTTTAAACTTACGGGCAATATCCCACAGGGTATCTCCTCTTTTTACTTCATATATGATAAGTTGAGTGGGTAAGGGAATAATGAGTTGGTCTCCTGGGTGTAAAATGCCGCTTATTTTGTTAATTTGTTTGAGTCTTTCTACACAGATATTAAACCGCTTGGCGATTTTCCAAAGGCTGTCTCCAGATTTAACCGTGTAAACCACTTGGAGCCTACCTGTTTTTTTATCTCTTTCAGTATAGACCTGCTTTTGGGGTTCCCCATAAGGGATAATCAACTTTTGGCCTGGATGAATTAGATAAGGATAGGAAAGGTTATTTAACTTAGCGATAAAGTTGATATTTTTCCGAAACCGCTTGGCGATTTTCCAAAGACTGTCTCCAGATTTGACACAATAGGTTCGAAAGTGAGAAAAGACTTCCCGAATCTCTTCTTGTTCTTGAAGATAGGCTATTACTATGTCTTTTTTTTCTCTAGGCACCCGCAAAAAATATGGATAAGGAGGAGAAAAAACGGTTTTTAAGGCGGGATTTAAGTGCCTTAGTTTGGAAAGTTTGATATGGGTCTTTTGAGCTAAATATGAAATATCCACTAGCCCTGGGGTTTCCACCTTTTCATAGGTCCAAGGGAGAGAAGGAGGGTCACTAAACCCATATTTCTTAGGGTTTTTAGCAATGATGATGGTAGCCAACCATTTGGGCACATAATACTTGGTTTCCCTTTTTATTCTGGCCCTTTTAACCAGTTTCCAGAAGTTTTTTGTTTTGCATTTTTTTATGGCCCTGGCAATGATGCCATCTCCAGCATTATAAGCGGCGGCGGCTAAATACCAATCCTGAAATTGATTATAAAGGTCTGATAAATACCTTGCGGCAGCTTTAGTAGCCAGCTCTGGGTCCCTTCTTTCGTCCACCCAATAGTCAATTTTTAACCCGTATCTTCTCGCCGTGCTGGCAATGAACTGCCAGGGGCCACAGGCATGAGATGCCGAATAGGCATGGTTGTCAAAGCCGCTTTCAATAAAGGCCAGATAAAAGACTTCTTTAGGTAGCCCCATTTTGACCAAGATTCGCTCCATGAAGGTTTGATATTCTTGAGCCCGCTTTAAGGTGCGCTGAAAATGAACCCTTCCGGAGGGATTTTTAGTGTAAAAGTTAATATATGCTTGAACCTGTTTGTTGATGATGATTGGGACAGCAGAAGAAAGAGGGGAGGGGGTTGAAGGAGAAGGTAAAGACGGGGGCTTATTAGACACATTTGATAATGTTGTTTTCTTTACCTTTAGGGGATGAGGGGGTTTTTCCTTTGTCTGGGTTTGTTGTAAGACCATCTTTGTATCCAACCTAGGAGGAATAATTTTGGATTGTTCCTTTTTGGATGTTGGGAAAACTGTTGACTTTTGACTCAACCTTGAGGCAACGATTGCCTTTTTTTCGGCTTTATTTTGCTGAGATGGTTGAGGGACTGCTTTCTCAAGTTTAGAAGGCAGGATTTGGGGCTTTATATTGATATCGCATCTCGGGGGATGATGTTTAGGAATCCTATAAGATGCGCAACTAAGACAAAATATCAACAATAAGTATATTAAATAGAGCCTTCCTTTTCGCATGACAAATAACCCTTTATTTATTTGGACTTTTGTTTTAATATACTAACCAAGTTTATTTGGCAAGTGTTAAAAAATGCGCAAGGTTTATCTTCTGGCTTTAGGATGTCCTAAAAATTTGGTAGATAGTGAGATTTTATCTAGTCTGCTTTCTCAAAATGGATTAGAACTTGTAGACAGGCCTGAGCAGGCCGATGTGTTTATTGTGACTACATGTGCCTTTATTCGGCCGGCTGTAGAAGAAAGCATTGAAGCCATTTTAGAACTGGCCCAATTGAAAAAAAGACACAACCGCCTCATCGTAGCAGGTTGTTTAGTAGAAAGATATAAGAATGAGCTTCCTTCCCTTATGCCAGAAGTAGATAGCTGGATAGGATTTAAGGCCCTGTCCCAATTGCCTCAATGGATAAAAAACGATACATTTCCCACCCTGGTCTTGACTGGTTCAGAATGGGAGCAAAGGGATTATTTGTCTCGTGTTCCTTCCCATCCCTTTAGTGCCTATTTAAAAATTGCTGAGGGGTGTTCTAACCATTGCTCTTTTTGCACCATTCCCTTTATAAGGGGCAAATTGAGAAGTCGTCCGTTAGAGGAAATTTTGGAAGAGGCCCAGCGATTGGTCCAAATGGGAGTAAAAGAGCTTATTCTGGTTGCCCAAGAAACCACGGCCTATGGGATAGACCTTTATGGTCGGCCTTTGCTTAACGAACTGCTTTTTGAGCTTGACAAAATAGGGGCCCAATGGGTAAGAGTGCTTTATGCCCATCCCAAAAGAATTTTGTCTCTTATTGATGCTTACTCTAAGTGCAAATCTTTGGTTCCTTACCTAGATGTTCCCATTCAGCACGTTGATGATGAGGTCTTAAAGGCCATGAACAGGGGAATGGGAGGGCAGGAGTTAAAAGATAACCTTCTGACTTTCAGAAGGGAATTACCTCATGTAAAATTGCGCAGTACTGTAATGGTGGGCTTTCCTTGTGAAACCAAAATGGCCTTTCAAAGACTTACCTCCTTCCTAGAACAAATAAGATTTGACCATTTAGGCGTTTTTAAGTATTATGCAGAAGAAGGCACAAAGGCCTATGAGTGGGGAGACCCTATTTCGGACGAAGAAAAGGAAGAAAGATATCGGGCTGTTATGGACCTTCAATACCAAATTGTAAAAGAGAAATATCAGACGCTTATTAACACCCGACATGAAGTCTTCATAGATAGGTTTGAAGAGGGTTATAAAGGCGTAGGACGTACCTCTTGGCAGGCCCCAGAGATTGATGGGGAGGTCTTTATCGTAGAGGGAGAGGCAAATCTTGGAGAAATAGTTCCCGTGAAGATTGTGGATGCCTATGATTATGACCTAATGGGCGCCTGCGATAGGAAGCTAAAATAAAAGGGTACTCCAGGGCGAGATTAATTTATTAGGAGGTAAGAAATGGCCGTTTTAATAGATTTTGAGGAAGAGCTTAGGAGAATGCAAGAAAGGGTTAAGAATGTTATGGATACCTTTTTGCGGACTCCAATGTTTATTCCCCAAATGGCAACTGAGTCTTGGGTACCAGATATGGATGTCTTTGAAACCGAAGAAGAAATTTGCATTATGGTGGATGTGGCCGGATTGAATAAAGAAGATATCAATATCACACTTGAAGGAGATATGTTGTACATAAGAGGCCAGAGGAGAAATTTTTCTACCTCGGATCCCAAAAAATACCATCAAATAGAACTACGCTATGGGCCTTTTGCTAGGACATATCGTCTCCCGTGTAGCATAGAAGAAGACAAAGTAACTGCCTCTTACAGAAATGGAATTTTGGAAATAAGGCTGCCTAAAAAGAAACCAGTAGTGAGGATACTTAAAAGTGAGGGAGAATGATGGAAGAAAACAAAATTGTTGCTAGTGCAAGTGAAGTTCCTCAAATTCCCTCTGAACTTCCAGTCATGCCTTCAAGGGACCTTATTTTATTTCCCAAAATGGTCCTGCCGTTTATGGTAACAGACCCCAACTTGATTAAACTTGTGGATGATGCTCTCAATAAGGACAAAATTGTTGCTGTAGTGGCCATGAAAAGGGGAGAGGAAGAAGGTCAAAAACCTCCCAATAATCTTTATCGAGTAGGATGTGCTGCCCAGATTTTAAAGATGGCCAAGGTGCCTGATGTTGGAGTCAAGCTTTTGATCCAGGGCATTGCTCGAATTCGAATTATGGGCTACGTCCAGGAGGAACCATATCTCAAGGCCATTGTTTCTCCTCATTATGACGAATATCAAAAAGATGTGGAGTTAGATGCCTTGATGACCAATGTTCGGGGGTTGTTTCAAAAGGTGGTTCAATTATCGCCTTATCTCCCCCCTGATCTGGGTGTTATGGCTATGAGTGTAGAAGAACCTGGTGTTCTTGCGGATATGGTGGCCTCTACCCTGAACATTGCTAAAGAGGAGAAACAAAGAATCCTTGAGACATTTGACCTAAAAGAGCGGCTGAAGGAAATTATTAGGTTTTTAAATCGGGAAATTGAGGTATTGGAGCTGGCCAATAAGATTCAGACTGAGGCCAAAAAGGATATAGACAAGGCGCAACGGGAATATTTTTTGAGACAGCAGCTTAAGGCCATCCAAAAGGAACTGGGAGAAAAGGATGAACGTGAGGCCGAAATAGAGGAGCTCAGACAAAAGCTTAAAGAGAAAAAGTTGCCTGAAGCGGCTTATAAAGAGGCCGAAAGGGAACTCAACCGTCTGGCCAGAATGAATCCGGGCTCCCCTGAATATGTAGTAGCCAGGACCTATCTTGATTGGATTTTGGAATTGCCATGGAGCGAAGGCACTGAGGACAATTTGGATCTTGAAAGGGCAAAGGGAATTTTAGACAAGGACCATTATGATTTAGATAAGGTAAAGAAACGCATCTTGGAATATCTAGCCGTCCGAAGGCTTAACCCTAATGTCCGAGGGTCCATTCTTTGCTTTGTGGGACCGCCAGGGACAGGTAAGACCTCTTTGGGGAGGTCAATTGCTGCTGCCCTGGGAAGGAAGTTTGTACGCATTTCCCTAGGGGGGGTGAGGGACGAGGCCGAAATCAGGGGTCACAGGCGAACCTATATTGGGGCCCTTCCGGGTAAAATCATCCAGGGGATTAAAAAGGCGGGTTCCAACAATCCCGTATTTATGTTGGATGAAATTGACAAACTAGGGGCTGACTTTAGAGGGGACCCTGCAGCGGCCCTGCTTGAGGTCTTAGACCCAGAACAAAACTATGCCTTTGTAGATCACTATTTAGGGGTGGAATTTGACCTTTCTAAGGTGATGTTTATCACTACCGCCAACATTTTGGATACCATACCAGCCCCTTTAAGGGATAGGATGGAGATATTGGAGCTTCCTGGCTATACCGTGACCGAAAAGGTTAAAATTGCTCAAAGGTATCTTATCCCCCGGCAACTGAAGGAGCATGGTTTAACCCCGGCCAATCTTCAATTTGAGGAAGAGGCCATTAAAAAGATTATTCTGGGCTATACTCGCGAGGCAGGATTGCGCAATTTAGAAAGACAAATTGCCTCTGTCTGTCGTCAGGTAGCCATGGAAGTGGTTAAAGACAAGACTCAAGGCACGAATTTAAGCCCAGAGCTCGTAGAGAAGTTTTTGGGCCCCCCTCGCTTCCATCGTGAAATAGCCGAAAGAATCACAGAACCAGGTATTGCTACAGGCTTGGCTTGGACGCCCACCGGAGGGGACATTATCTTTGTAGAGGCTACAAAGATGAAGGGGAAGAAATCTCTAATCCTGACGGGCTCTTTAGGGGAAGTCATGAAGGAATCCGCTGAAACGGCCTTGAGTTATGTTCGTTCCAAGGCCGCCCAATTTGGTATAGATGAAGACTTTTATGAAAAACACGATATTCACATTCACGTGCCTGCCGGGGCCATCCCTAAAGATGGGCCTTCAGCAGGAGTAACCATCTGCACGGCCTTAGTATCACTTCTTACCGAAAAACCGGTGCGGAGTAATTTGGCGATGACGGGTGAAATCACCTTGCGGGGGCTGGTTTTGCCCGTAGGTGGAATTAAAGAAAAGGTGCTTGCTGCCCATTTGGCAGGCATAAAATATGTGGCCTTGCCTAAGAAAAATGCCAAGGACCTAGAAGAGATACCTCAGGATGTAAAGGGAGAGATAAAGTTTATTTTGGCGGAAAAGGTAGAAGAGATTATCAATTTTGCCCTACAACAAAAACAGGAGCAAAAATGAAGGATTTGATTGATTTGCACACTCATTCTACGGCTTCTGATGGTAGTTTTAACCCTAAGGAAATTGTTCAGATGGCCAAAGAAGTTGGACTTCGGGCCGTTGCCTTAACAGATCACGACACAGTTGCGGGGCTGGAAGAATTTATGCAAGAAGGAAACCGTTTGAGAATAGAAACAGTGCCTGGAACCGAGCTCAGCGCCTATTTTGAAAGGGGAACATTACATATCTTGGGATATTTTCTTGATTTTAAAGATGAAAAGTTACTTAACCGTCTTAAGAAACTTCAAGAGGCAAGGGCAGAGCGAAATCCCAAGATCGTCCAGAAACTACAGGCCTTGGGCATACCAATTACCTATGAAGAAGTTATTTCTATTTCAGGTGGAGGCCAAGTTGGTCGACCCCATTTTGCCAAATTACTTTTACAAAAAGGCGTTGTTCAAACCTTTGATGAAGCCTTTGAAAGATTTTTAAAAAAAGGGGCCCCAGCCTATGTAGAAAAGGACAAAATTGAGCCTAGAGAGTGTCTTGAAATTATCCTTAAAGCAGGAGGAATTCCTGTGCTGGCTCACCCCTTTACCTTACATTTAACTAGTAATGAATTAGATGGCTTTGTTAAAAAAATGCGAGATTGGGGACTTATGGGTATTGAGGTTTATTACACTGAGCACAGCCCTCAACAAATTGACACTTATTTAGGTTTGGCCCGAAAATATAATCTTTTAGTAACCGGGGGGTCCGATTTTCATGGGAAAAATAAGCCTGAGATTAAGTTGGGATTTGGGTTTGGAAATCTCAGGGTCCCTTATGAATTACTAGAAAAATTAAAGGAGGTAAAGAATGCCCAAAGTCACAAAGGCAGTATTGGCGGAAATTGAAAGGAGGGAGAAGGAATTAATGGAATTTTACACCCAGGCCAAAGAGAAGGTGAGCAGTCCTGTGTGTATAAAGGTCTTTGAAACCTTGCTTTCAGGGCATCAAAGGCATCTTGAAAGATTGGAAGAGATTAGGGCCCACGCGGCTCAGGGAAAGAGTTGGTTGGTGGACCGTTGGATGTGGGATGTGGGACTTGGTATTCCCAATCCCTTGACCAAGATTTCTGAAATTGTAAAGGAGCATCCCCTTTGTTCGGCTGAAGAAATAAAATGGCTAGATACTGCCATGGAAAAGGAAGAGGCATATTTCCATTATCTGGACAATCAGGCCGCTTCTGCCCTACAATCCTTGACAAAGCGTTTTTATATGAGCCTGGCTTATGAGGGCAGGGGTTATTATTTACTGTTGTTGGATACCAAAGATTGCGTTGCCCATCCTGATTTGTGGCAACATCCTTTAGAAGGAGTATTGGTAGACGGAATTTAATGAGATTGCTTGCCATTTATGGGAGTCCTAGGGCCGGTGGGAATTCAGACCTGCTTTTAAGCTCCTTTGTGGAAGGGGCAAAAAGAGTGGGTTTTTCAATTAAAGAGGTTTATGTGAGAGACCTTAAAATAATGCCCTGCAATGGCTGTGGACAGTGTAGTCAGAAGGAATTTTGCCCGTTAGAGGACGATATGCAGTGGGTCTATAAAGAGATAGAAGGGGCCGATGTTTTGGTAGTAGCTACTCCAGTCTATTTTTATAATGTGCCTGCTCCTTTAAAGGCTCTTGTTGATCGCTCTCAGCTCCTTTGGCATAAGGGACTTAGGAGTGAAAAACCAGGTTATCTTTTGAGTGTAGGCGGAAGTAAAGGGCAGCGGCTCTTTGAAGGTGTGGTTTTAACAGTAAAATACTTCTTTGAAGCCTGTGGTTTTTATCTTAAGCAACAATTTTTTTATAAGCAAATTGATAGCTTTGGGGAGATAAAAAGACATCCGGAGGCCTTGAAAGAGGTCTATAGAGCAGGATTGAATTTATGCCAGAAGTAATTATTGTAGGTTCTGGAACAGGGGTTCCCTCTTTAAAAAGGGCATCTCCGGCGGTTTTAATTAAGACACATCAAACGAATATCCTTCTGGACAGTGGTCCAGGGACATTGAGAGAGCTTTTGAGAACGAATGTCCATTATGCCCAGCTTGATATAATTCTTTATACCCATTTCCATCCTGACCATATATCGGATTTGATTCATTTTTTATTTGCCGCCAAATATGAACCTGCCTTTAGTCGTGAGATGCCAGTCTTTGTAGGTGGGCCGCCTGGTTTTTTAAACCTCTATGGAAGATTGAGGGGAGTGTTTGGACATTGGGTAGAACCCCCAAAACAAAAGGTATCCTTGTTTGAAATAGGACCTCAAGGGGCTTGGATATATGACCAAGATATAAAGGTAACGGCCTTTAAAACGACTCATACCGAGGAAAGTCAGGGTTACCTCCTAGAGGTTTCTAACAAAAAAATTGCCTATACTGGTGATACCGATTATGATGAGCATCTAACTGAATACTTTCAAAAGGCAGATCTACTGATTTGTGAGGCGTCTTTCCCTGAAAGCCATAAAGTGGAAGGTCATCTTACCCCTGTTTTGGCTGGACAACTGGCGGCTCAGGCCAGAGTCAAGGCCTTAGTTTTGACCCATATCTATCCTGAATGCGACCAAACCGATATTCTGAATGCCTGCCGTAAGGTCTATCAAGGGCCTTTGTTTGTGGGCTCTGATGGTCTTTGTATATTTGTGTAGTCTAACTTATACTAATTCCAATATGGTTTGTCCTGATGAAATACGACACTTGCTGTCTAAGCGATGGGTGATCAAACAACGGGTTAAGGGCTCAAGGCTAAGGGCTAAGGGCTAAGGGAAATATGAATTAAAGCTAAGGTTTTTCCTTGTACCTTTAGCCTTTTGTCTTTTGTGTCCTTTGCCTTTTGCCTCGCACATTCATTACCCGACTTAGATACAAGCTAAGTTTGTATAAAAGGAAGGATAAGGGGCAATGCAACTACTCATTGCCCCTCATAAATGGATTTATCTAAAATTTAAAGCCCACTTCGGCACATACATACCATTTGTGGTTCTGGGACTGTCCCCAGCCGTTTTCAAAGCCATGGTTGTTGTGAACATAGCCACCCTCGGCCCTGACATAGGTATTTTCAGTTGGATAAATGGTTGGGGTGAAGGTAACGGCATAGATGTCTCCTGCCCCAGCGGTATAAATCTGGCTTTGACATTGGTCAATGTATTCAATCCTTAGGGGCAATTCAAAATATTTGTTTACCTTGGCAGACACATAAAGCGCGGCCCCGATGGAATGATCTCCCCTTATGCCTTCTTGCCTTCTTAAAAAACTGCTCCATTTCCAGTAGTCCATGTTAAAGGCAAGATAAAGGAAGCCAATCTCCTTCTCAGCCACGATACCGGTCAGGGAACGAAGGCCACTTACATGATAGTGATAAAGGGTAATATCAGTGTCCAAAATATTGGTGCTGATGCCCGTTTCCCAAGCATCATGAGGTTTTAAACCGCCAGGGGATTCATATTCCGTATCATCCAGTCTGTTCCGATAATATCCAAAATAGGCATCTAAATTAGGACCGCCATATCCTTTGAGGCTGTAGGTTGCCCTGGCACCATAGGCATTGTAGGGCTGTTGAGAGGCCAATACACCTACAGTAATATTTTTGTTGTTGAAGGTATAGGTGTCTTCATATCCCGCCACCGGTTGTAAAAGCCCTGTTTCTAAAGTGAGATTTTTTATTGGGCTTATGGAAAAATCTGCATACTCCACCCTCCAACCAGGGGCACTGTCATCAGGATTGTCAAGCAAAGAGGGTGTTGCTACTCCTCCAAGCCCCACATCCAGAGAAACAGGATAATCTTTGGATTCCAGAGATAGGTCAAATAGGGCGTTGGTGAGGACAAATTTACTTTCCCGGTTTTTGCCATGCCCTGCTCCGGCATTGTTAGTATAAAAATATCCGCCACTTACTCCGCCTGAAAGCTTAGCTTCCAAATTGGCCACGGTTGTTTTGATTAAGCTTCCTTCAGATTGTTCAGCCCATGCGGCAAAGGGGAAAACCAATGCGGCAAGTAAGAGTAATCCTCCCATTAATCTCATCAAAGACCTCTTCATTTACTTCCTCCTTAACAAAGTATTTTTTAAAATAATGGAACTCCTTCTGAAAAGGCACTCTTTTGTTTTATCACCTCCTTCCTTTGAATAATAGAAAGGCCACAAAGCCCCTTTGTCAGAAAAGGACCTTCGTGGCCCGATTGCGGGGCTTTTAGCATATTGTGTTATACTTGTCAAACAAAAAGTTCTCATGACTAATTTTCCTTTAAATATTAAGCAAAAATCCTTCCCATCTGATAAAACAACACAGCCATTGTCCAGCCCACAAACAGACTCCAGCCCACAGCTAATGCCGTCCATTTCCAAGAGTTTGTTTCCTGCTTAATCACCCCAATTGAGGCAATGCAAGGGATATAAAGCAGAGACATTACCATAAAGGAAAAGGCCGAAAGCTTAGAAAAATACTTGGGCAAAACTTTATTTAGTCCCTCTTCCTCTACCCCATAAAGGGTGCCCAAGGTGCCCACCACTACTTCCTTGGCCAAGATGCCAAAGATGAGGGCCACTGCGGCCTGCCAGAAACCAAATCCAGCCGGCTTAAATAAGGGTGCAAAGAACTTACCCAGATGTCCAATCCAGCTTTGGGCACTGGCATATTCTACTCCAGGGGGCATAGAAGAAAGAAACCAAATCAAGACCACACCAGATGCAATAATTGTCCCTGCCTTCTTAACAAACATAAACGAACGCTCCCACATGTGCAAAAGCACCCCTTTCAGGGTAGGCAGCCGATATGGGGGCAGTTCCATAATCAAAGGCGCTGCCTCGCCCTTGAAAAAGATGTTTTTAAACAAAAGTCCAGTCAAAACTGCCACCACAATACCCAGGGCATACATAACAAAGATGACTGTGCCGGCGTGTTTGGGGAAAAAGGTCCCTGCAAAAAGCACATATATAGGAAGTCTGGCAGAGCAGGACATAAAGGGATTGATCAAAATAGTCAAAATCCGGTCTTTTTTTGATTCAAGGGTGCGGCAGGCCATAATGCCTGGGATGTTGCAACCAAATCCCAAGACCATTGGGATAAATGACTTGCCGTGAAGTCCCAAGGCATGCATGAACCTGTCCATAACAAAGGCCGCCCTTGCCATGTAGCCACAATCCTCTAAGAAACCAATCATCAAAAAGAGGATGAGAATGTTGGGCAAAAAGACCAGCACCGAGCCTACACCGGCAATGACACCATCACTTAGCAACGAAGAAAACCAATTTTGTCCCAGTAGATGCTTGGTAGCCTCTCCCAGCCAGCCAAAAAAGGCGTCAATGTAATCTGCAAAGGGACCGCCCACATCAAAAACAAGTTTAAAGGTAATCCACATAAAGAACAAAAACAAAGGGATTCCCAGCCAGCGATTGATTACCACCTTGTCTATTTTATCTGAAAGGGTCAATTTTTCCTCTACAGCGGTTGGTTTACGAAGGCATTCCTTTACCAGACCAGAAAGGAAGCCGTATCTTCTTTCAATTAGATAGCTTTCTATGTCCTCACCTAGACGGCCCTCCAGTTCTTTTCTTATGTCATCGGCTGCCCGGATGATTTTTCCTGTTCCTGCCACGGCCTGAAGCCATTCATTCACTTGGGAGTCGTTTTCTAGGAGTTTTATGGCTAGCCATCGGGACGATATGTTAAAGTTTTTATCTTTTTTGGAGTTTATCAAATCTGTTAATTTATTTAACATTTCTTCCACATCACGACCGTAATCAATTTTTAAAGGTACTGGAGTTCTGCTTTTAAGTTCCAAAATGGCTGTTTTTAATTTCTCAAGCCCTTCCTTTTTGGTAGCCACGGTAGGAATAACAGGGGTATTTAAGACCTGAGAAAGCTTGTCTATATCTATCTGCCAACCCTTTTTATGCACCATGTCCATCATATTAAGGGCCACCACGACATTGGCACCCATTTCAAGCAGTTCCAGCGTCAAATAAAGGTTTCTCTCCAGATTAGTGGCGTCCACAATGGTAACTACTACCTGAGGGTGTTCTTTAATTAAAAAGTCCCTGGCGACACGCTCGTCTAACGAGTAGGCGGTTAACGAATAGGTCCCAGGCAAATCTACTACATGAATGCGGTTGCCCTGCTCTAAAAATTCTCCTTCCTTTTTTTCCACCGTCACTCCAGGCCAGTTCCCCACCTTTTGATGGGCACCAGTTAAGGCATTAAACATAGTGGTTTTCCCACTATTGGGATTACCGGCCAGCGCGATTACCAGCTCACTCATTGGCTGCTCCTCCTTAATATAGAATTTAAAGGGGCTTTACCAAAATCCGATGGGCCATACCCAGACCTAAACCAAAACGCTTTTCACCCACAGCTATAATTACTGGCCCGGGACGGCCGTTACTTAATACCCTGATAGTTGTTCCGGGGTAAAGACCCATCCGACTTAACTTTTTGGCCAGACCAAAACCGCCCCTTATATCCAAAATCTGCACTTCTCTTCCATTTTCTACCATGCTTAAGGGACACATCGCTTTAAATCACCTCTACTTCCACACAACTTGCTTCATCCTTCCTCAGAGAAAGGTGGTATCCTTTCACCAATACATCTATAGGGCTGCCCAAAGGGGCCACCTTTTCCACCGCAATTGTTTCTCCAGGTACAATCCCCATCTGCATCAGCCTTTGCTTTACAACCCCATTTGTTTTTACGGATTTTACCCTGGCCTTTTGACCTTTTTTAAGCGATGTAAGCTGCATTTCTTAAACCTCCTTAAATTGATATTTTATGCCCTATGTAGAAATGTAGAAACAATAGATGCTACTTTAACCCCCAAAAGCACAAAAAGGGCAATAATAAAGGTTTCTATTCCTGCTTCAAGACTGATTTCTCGCATAAGTAAGGCTGCACCAAAGTCTGTCAGAATGCAGAAACCAAGTGCACCTGGAAGCCCAAATCTCTTAAAAATTAAGACCATTGCAATGGTTAAAGGTAAAGAAAAAATGGTGCCAACAATAGCCACTTTAATTAAACTTATCTTAGTAGCCTTACTAATTGCATAAGCCATACCTGCCATACGAGGACATACAATAAACAACCCAAAGGCCAGTCCAATTAAGACTAAATCAGCCATTTTCCCCTCTCTTTATTCAATTATTGAGCCAAGTAGCACTCTTATAATCTAACCAATAATTTTTGTCAAGATTTTAATTTTGTTAAAGTTATTAACATCCGGCCATGGACCTTATTGGGAAATAAAGCTCAAATTTGGTTCCCTTTTTCAATTCACTTTCCACATGCACCCATCCCGCCTGGGCGTCCATTAAGGCATACACTACGGCCAAACCCAGACCATGATTTCTACAACCCTTTTTAGTAGAAAAATAGGGGTCAAAGATGCGCGGTAGGTCTTCGGGTGAGATCCCAGGCCCATTATCCACTACCGTTAAGGTTACAAACTTACCGGGATAGGCATTGGCATGTTCTAGGCAATCATTCTCTGTTACCGTAACTACAGAAGTCTTGATTGTGATTACACCGCCGGGACTAAGCGCCTGGGCGGCATTTAAAACCAAATTGGTGATAATTTCTGTTATGGCCGTGGAGTCGGCGTAAATTAAGGGCAGGGCGGGATCCAAATCCATTTTTATTTTAATTGAGGGTGAAATCATGTCCCTCAACATTTGCAGATTTTTCTCTACTTCTTGATTGAGGTTTAAACGGCTAGGCCTTAATTGACACCCATTTTTGGTTAAGAGAAGCATCTTTTTTATCATGTCTGTCATCTTTTCACAGAGCCGGGCAATGCCAACGCATTTCTTTCTTATCTCTTTATCCAATGTTAGCCTTTGAATGGAAGAAGAATAAGTCCAAATGCCCATTAAAAGGTTATTTAGGTCGTGAGACATACCGGCTATCATAAGCCTGATAGCCTCCATCCGATGGGCCTGAATGGCCTCAATGCATTTATGCCTCTGGCAAACAGGCGTCTTCATGACCTTTCCCCTTCCTTACTAACCATTTACTTAACGCCCTTTTAAATTCATTGACACTAGAACGCGGCAGAAAAAAGGCGGGTTTTCGTTGCTTTTTACAACTTTCCTTTACTATCTTACAGGCCGTGTGAGAATTGACATCCAGCGGACAGAATACCACATCTACCTGGGCGACAAAGCGACGTAACCTTTCTTTGCCCCCATTACAATGGCCACAGTGGTGACATAACTGACAACCAAGTCTAACGGCTTCTTCCTTATACCTGCTTACCAATCTATCAAATCCCCCTACAATTAAGACCTTGGACATAGGTCTTTCCTCCTGATGGAAATTTTTGGGCCCCTTTATATCTATTCCACTGGACTGACCATTATCTTTTCAGCCATGCCATGACCTATGGAGACGCAAACCCCTGATTCTACAGTCAGATAAAAAACGCAACCCAGGTGTTTAGCCGGTCCAGAGGCAGCCTTTATTGAAGCCAGTTTGATGTTTTTACCCCTTTCTAGACCGGCCTTTTTAAGCCTTTCCTCTAAGGCAATTCCGCTAATAACGCCTGTCAGTTCGCCTTCAGTTCCGGCCTCAAGCTGGCAGAGCTGTAAGATGTTATCTCCGATTTTTACCAGTAGTTTGGAGGCCTCTCCTGTGCAAAGTTCGATTTGCTGTCCATTGGCCTCAAGGGTATAAATCTCTTCTGCCACATGACCCTTGACCTTTATATTCAATCCCTCCTTTAAACCCAGTTTCTCAAGCCCATCCTTTACCTCTTTCCCGGCTTCAAAACCTTTGATTATTCCATTGTCACCAGCCTCTAATGCCAGAAGGTGCTTCTGATTGCCATTTACTTCCACAAGCACCTTGTTGGCGAGTCCCTGAGCCAAGATTACCTCTTTTCCGTCTCTCTCTACTGCCAACGGCCCCCGATGTTCATGGGTGAGGGTGGATTCAAAAACGACCTCCTTGCCCTCTTCAATGCCCAGTTCTCTAAGATATTCTTTTAAATCCCTTCCTCCTTCAATCCTTACTACCTCAAACCTGACCTGTTCGCTCCCTAGCCAATCCGTTAAGCGTTTAACATCAGCCATAACCAAACCTCCTTTTTGTTTATTTTTCACGGCAAACGCCGCACCCGGCCGCCACATTTAGGGCATGTCATTTGCCGACAAGGCACCCCTGACTGACCGGTGAAGATATAGCCACAACTCACGCACACACACCTTTTGTTCCGAGCCTGGTAGTTGAAAAAGCCCCGGCCTATAATGCCAGGTATAGGTAGGGGCTCTTTATAAAGGCCCTGATTGAAAAGGCGGAGATTTTCCTTTACATTTTCTACCTTGGCCTTAAAGACCTTTACCTGTCCTTGGCCCAAAACGCAAAGGGCGTTAATTCCAATATTTTTTACAAAAACATTTTTTACCCCTTGATTAACCAACCATTGGGCCACCCTGATACCTACACCCCTTGTCTCGTTTAAATAGGGGTTTTCCACAATCCGACCATTTTGGCCATCAGTAAGATAGAAAAACCTTGCCCTGCCAAACCTTTCATTAAGTTTTAGTTCTTGCTTTTTCTGTCTTATTGGAAAGGCCGTCATTGTTAACCTCCTAAAAAATGTTATAAAACTTAACTTTTAGGGCAAAAGAACAGACCAATTCTCACAATATTCCCAATATTTATCACAATTGACATCCCAAGGAGAAAAACATAGATATTTCTTATTTTTAAAGGCCTCTTTAGGCAGGATATAAAATATAAACCCCGAGGATAAATAAAGGGCCACCACCACGTAGTTGATATGCTTAAAACAAGAACTTCTGTGAGAAATAAGCCTTACTACAAAGTATTTGTGCCCATTCATTTGAGTTACTCTAAAACCCACCTTTACTTTGATAAGTTTACCGTTTTTCAAGCTTATTTCCGACAACCGGGCATCACAATTTATCTGAGGCCACAGTCCTAGCCCCTCAAGTCTTTCTAAGATAGAATATAGAGCCTGAGACCTTAAATGCCCTTTTCTAGAAAGGATTTTGCATCTTCTCATCAAAGAAAAAAATTTCTTTCTTCCCTGCAACTTTTCCTTTCGCCAGGACAAGAATCCCTTCCCATAAGTAAGGTCGCAAATTTGTCTTATTCTTTCTCGGCTTATCCCGTATTTCTTTGCGATAAGACTGCCATTGATTACAGGGTCCTGGATGAGCCGATTTAGATCAGCCAAAAAGGCACTTCCGTATTTTCTTTCCATCTTTGCCAACACAGCATCCATTTTTACCCTCCTTATAAGAACTTTTTAAGTCCATAACACAAACATGAACAAATGTCAAGAAATTTAATAAAGTTTATTTTTTTAACTTCATGGCAATAATAATTATCAATCGTCCCAGACAGCAATTCCATAAATTTTGGATTTTTGGTTCTGGGTGTTAAGCGATGGGCTGTAGGGGATTAGATATCTTTTTACTTGACTCTAATTTAATCCCTGCTATACTTCCTCCAAATGGATACTGAATGGCAAATACTTCAGGCAGACGAAGGCTGTGTTAGGAATCTGTGTCGCAATTTAAAAATTCCCCTTCTTCTGGCCCAAGTGCTTTTCAATAGAGGCATTACCAGTTCAGAAGAGGCATACAGATTCCTTTATCCCCGCTTGGCCTATCTCCATAATCCCTTTACCTTTAAAGATATGGAAAAGGCCGTAAAAAGGGTTTACCAAGCCATTTTAAGGCAAGAGCAGGTGGTTATCTATGGGGATTATGACGTAGATGGTGTCACAGGAACGGCCATCTTATATCTTTTCTTATCCCCTTTATTATCTCGGATAGATTGTTATATCCCCCATCGGATAAGGGAAGGTTATGGGCTCAATCCAGAAGCCATAAAAAAGATAGCGGCCTTGGGAACGAGCCTTTTGATTACGACTGATTGTGGAAGCAGCGATGTTGAAGAAATAAAACTGGCCAGGTCTTTGGGCATGGATGTGATTGTCATTGACCACCATGAAGTGCCCAAGGACATTCCTCCTGTTTATGCCTTAATAAATCCTAAGAGGCCTGATTGTGCCTTTCCCTTCAAGGACTTGGCCGGAGTAGGAGTAACCTTTAATTTTCTGATTGCCTTACGCCAATTTTTGACAAGGCACAATTTCTGGTCTCAAGACCAAGTTCCTAACCTCAAAGAGTACTTAGATTTGGTAGCTTTGGGGACAGTGGCCGATGTAGTGCCTTTAAGGGACGAAAATCGCATTTTTGTGAAATATGGGCTGGAGCTTCTTTCATCTGGCAACGAGATAGATAGGCGTCCTGGGTTAAAAAGCCTAAAGAAAATTAGCGGCTTAAATGGACAAGTTTCTGTCCAGGATATTGCCTTTAGGCTTGGTCCTCGGATTAATGCGGCAGGGAGAATGTCCGTCCCTCAAATGGCATTAAGGCTATTGATTACCAAAGACTGCCAAGAGGCAGATTATCTGGCTCAAGAACTGAACGAATTGAACAAAAAAAGACAGCGGGTTGAAGAACAAATTTTACGAGAGGCAGAGCAAATATTTAAGCAGACTGGCAAAGGTGTCTTAGCAAGCAAAGACTGGCATCCTGGCGTCATTGGAATTGTAGCCAGCCGGTTAACAGAAACCTTTAAAAGACCCTTTTTACTTATAAGCTTAAATGAGGAATTGGGAAGGGGGTCTGGAAGGAGTATAGAAGGTTGTGATTTGTACGCCATGCTTTCTGAGTGTCAAAATTACCTTTTAGGATACGGAGGCCACAAAATGGCCGCTGGTTTTACCATTTCCCCAGAAGATTTAGAGGCATTTGTGAACCAATTTGAGGAAGTCGTTAAAGAGGTGTTTATAGACAGGGCCCAAAAACAGGACAAATGTCGTCTTACGATTGATGCCGAAGTTAAATTGGCCGAACTGTCTTCTTGTTTTTGGACATATCTGTCTCTACTGCCTCCATATGGAGCTGGCAATCCTGAACCTGTATTTTGTGCCCAAAACTTAAAGGTAAAGTTTTCCAATTTAATAGGTGGGAAACATCTTAAAATGGTGGTTACCCAGTCAAACACAGGTCGAACAAGTAACCTTGGCCCAGGTTGTCCCAGTTTTGAGGCCATTGGTTTCAATCTGGCCTCTTTTTACCCTCCGCCTAATTCCCTTCACCTGGCCTTCAGTCCTTATGAAGAGATTTGGCAAAACAGGCGTTTTTGCAAGCTTCGTATCCAATCCTTAAAGCCTATTAAGCCCAATTAACCAACAGTAACATGGTAGGTTTTGACAAGCTTGAGCTAATTTGTTAGGTTTTGGTCTTGTTATGAAGGCCCGTTCAATTGCATATCAACTTGTTAGCCAGTGGACAAACAATCAGGGTTACCCCGAGGCCTTGCTGCAAAGGGCCTTTTCTCACCATCCCAAGCTTTCAAGACAAGACAAGGCCTTGGTTACAGAGCTTTTTTATGGCACCATTCGGTGGCTCAATCAACTTGATTATATTATTGATTTAATCTCTTCTGTTAAACCTGACAAAATTGAACTTAGAGTGAGAAATCTATTACGGATTGGCCTTTATCAAATCTTTCATACCCATATCCCAGACCCCATTGCCGTATATGAGACCGTTGAGATAGCCAAAAAACACTTCCCTAAGTGGTTGGTAAGGTTTGTCAATGCCCTTTTACGGACGGCGGTCAGAGAAAAACAAAATATTCGCTTTCCTGAAAGGGATTTGATGTGTTGTCTTGCCTTAAAATACGCCCACCCTTTATGGTTGATAAAACGCTGGGTGAGGGAATTTGGCTTAGAGGAGACTACGGCCATGTGCACTTTTAACAATCAGCCTCCTCTATTAACCCTTAGGACAAATACCTTAAAGGTTAAGCGCTCGGTCTTGAGGCAATGCTTAGAAGAGGCAGGAGTGGAGGTAGAAGAAGGCCTTGCTCCAGAGGCCCTGATTGTAAAACGGATGCCCTGTTCCCTTCACGAATTACCTGGGTTCAAATCAGGGCACTTTTTGCCTCAAGCAGAAGTTTCTCAACTTATCTCTCATTTGTTGTCTCCCAAACCAGGTGAAGTGGTGCTTGATGCCTGTGCTGGAATAGGGGGTAAGACCACTCACCTCGCTCAACTAATGCGTAACAAGGGACAAATTTTTGCTATAGAGCCAAACTTAAAGAGGTTTAATCGTCTCAAAAGGTCCTTGAAAAAATTGGGCATAGATATTGTTTATCCCAAACATGGGGCAATTGAAAAAATCGTTACGGCCTTTCCTGAAAACTATTTTGATCGGATATTGATAGATGCCCCTTGTTCAGGGTTAGGGGTGCTTCGCCGGAATGTAGACCTAAAATGGCAAAGAAGAGAGGAAGATATCCTGGCCTTGGCCTCGCTTCAATATGCCTTGTTGGAAGCAGTGGCCCCTTATCTAAAAAGGGGTAAAAGCCTTCTTTATGTTACCTGTACCCTTACTCAAGAAGAAAATGAAGGGGTAATAAAAAGGTTTTTAGAAAAATTTCCTGATTTTCAAATAGAGTCCTTGGTTTCACTCTTTCCTGCTTATGCAAAGTTCTGCACTTCAGAGGGTTTTTTTAAGACCCTTCCCTTTAAACACCATGTGGAAGGCTTTTTTGCCGCCAGGCTTAAAAAAGGCCTTTTTAGTTGAGGGGAGTAGGGTTGGACATATTGTAGGTTCGTCAAAATTATTCGTAACCACATAAATTTTTACTTGACTTTTTTCTGTTATGTTAATCTTTCAATTAAACATTTTTCCACTTTTAAGAAGACTGATTAAGATTGAAGAAAAATCAGGGAACGATTTGCGATTTGACTGGGTAGCCAAAAGTGTCCAGTAGGAAGTGTAAGTCTATAAAGTAATTGGTGGATGCGGATGTAATGGCATAAAGTATCTAGCCTCCCAGAATTTAAAGGATACCTATCTTATTCTGGCAGAAAGAGACCTGCCCCTTTATTCTCTTTTGGAAAACATACTGCGTCTGGCTAAAGCCGGAGCTACTATTTTACCAGCCATGCCTGGTTTTTACCACAAACCTGAGACGGTCCAAGATTTGGTAAATTTTGTTGTGGCGCGGGTGTTGGATCATTTAGGGTTAGAACATGATTTAGCAAAAAGGTGGGGAGAGGAAATTACAGTGTGAGGAAATCTCTAAGCGCTTTTTCATCCGCTTTTTCTCTGGTGGTTTCGTAAATAAGTTTTCCCTTTTCAATGATGTAAAAGCGGTCAGATGTTTCCAAAGCAAAGTTTAGAAACTGCTCTGTGAGCAAAATAGATATTCCTTTTTCTTTTTTAAGAATATTTAAAACTTTTGCTATTTCTTCAATGATAGATGGTTGAATACCTTCAGTGGGCTCGTCCAGAAGAATGATCTTAGGATTTGAAACCAGAGCCCTAGCTATTGCTAATTGTTGCTGTTGCCCACCACTGAGGTTGCCACCTTTGCGGTTTAACATATCTTTTAATACCGGGAATAAGTCGAATATAAAGTCAGGAATAGTTTTCTCAGAAACTGTTTCTAATCCTACTTCAATATTTTCCTGTACTGTGAGATAGGGAAAGATTTCCCTTCCTTGCGGCACATAGGCTATGCCCTTGTTTATTTTTTCAAAGGGTTCAAGAAAAGTGATGTCTTCGCCATTTAAAGTAATTTTACCTTCTTTTGGCCTAAGAAGTCCCATGATAGCCTTAATAAGAGTGGTTTTACCCATTCCGTTACGGCCGAGGATACAAATCGTTTCGGCCTTTCCTACCTCAAAAGAAACACCTTTTATTATATGGCTTTCTCCATAATAGACGTGTAAATCATTAATTTGCAGCAACTTTGTAACCTCCTAAATAAACTTCTTGCACTTTGGGATCGTTATGAACCCTTTGAACACTACCTTCACATAACACCTTCCCTTGGTGCAAAACAGTAACACGCTGGGCAATATTTTTAACAAATTCCATATCATGTTCAATAACGACAAGCGAACGACCTGGAGCAATTTTTTTTAATAAACCAACAGTTTTTTCCCTTTCTTTTGCACTCATGCCAGCCACAGGTTCGTCTAATAGAATCAATTTAGGGTCCTGGATTAAAATCATACCAATTTCTAACCATTGTTTTTCCCCGTGTGAAAGTAAACCGGCTTTAAAATGCATTTTGTCAATTAAGCCTATAGATTCAAGCACCTTTTCTATCTTTTCTTTGTCTTGGGCTGATAATCTAGAGAAAACTGCATTAAAAACCGTTTTCCTTTTAGGATAAGAAATAGCTAGATTTTCAAATACCGTTAGGTCTTCATAGACCGAAGGAGTTTGGAACTTTCGTCCAATACCAAGGCGAGCAATCTCGTGCTCTTTCATTTTGGTTAAATCTATTTTTTCATAAAATAATACTTTGCCTTTTTCTGGTTTAGTTTTACCACAGATAACATCAAGTAAGGTAGATTTTCCGGCGCCGTTAGGTCCAATCACAACCCGCAGTTCATTTTCTTCTACATAAAAGCTTAAGTCGTCTAGAGCTTTAAAACCATCAAAACTAACAGTTAAACCTTCAATATAAAGAATGTGTTTAACCTGTTCAGACATGTTTCACTCCCATAGATAGCTTTTGCCGTTTTAATAAATTTGATGAAAAGGGTTTTGTAAATAAACTTGCCAACCCTTCCGGTAAAAAGCGCACAACAATAATGAAGAGTAAACCTAAGAAATAAAGCCAAATTTCAGGAAAATTTTCACTAAGAAGACTTTTGGCTGTATTTACAAGCAAGGCCCCTATGACAGCTCCAATCAGTGAAGTTCGTCCTCCTATAGCTGTCCAAATAACCATTTCAATAGAAGGAACAACGCCAAAAATAGATGGAGAAATTAAACCTTCTTGCAGGACGAATAATGCACCGGCAATACCCGCATAAACCGCTGAAATGCCAAATATTATTGTCTTAAAGTTATCGGGGTTGTAACCAGAAAAACGCACCCGGTTTTCTCTATCCCTAATGGCAATTAAGATTTTGCCAAATTGACGATTAACCAACCATTGGCCTAAAAGAAGAAGGACGAAGAGGAAAAGAACAGTAAGATAATAGATAACATGCTGCGATGTTCTACTAAAGAGTCTGTAACCAAATATGGTGGAAAAGTCTGTTATGCCGTTTGTGCCTCCTGTATATCCTTGCTGTCCAATAAATAGAATGAAGAAAACTAGGGTTAAAGCCTGAGAAATAAGTGAGAAATAAACACCAGAAATCCTCCTTTTGAAGGTAACAAATCCTATCAAAAGGGCAAGGCATAATGGTAAGATAATGACCATGGAGAAGGCAAATAAAGGATTTTTAAACGGCTTCCAGAACCAGGGTAAGGCTGTGAGGCCATTCCAAAACATAAAATCAGGTAAATCAGCGCCTGAGGCTTCCAGTTTTAGATACATTGCCATGGCGTAGGCACCAAGGCCAAAGAATATGCCCTGCCCCAGACTTAAAATGCCTGTATATCCCCAAGAAAGTGAAATACCCATGGCCACGATAGAGAAGGCCAAAAATTTGCCTACCAGGTTCAAACGAAAGTCAGAAAGAATAAATGGAAACACTACCAAACTGCCAAAGAAAAGTAGATAAAAACTCAAATTTAGCCATTTTTTATTAAACTGAAATTTTCTCATCTTAAGCCCTCACCCGCATGGAAAAGAGACCTTTAGGTCTTATCTGTAATAAAATAATAATGCCAACCAAGGTTATTACCTTTGCCATACTAGAACTGGAGAAAAACTCAGCCACAGACTGAATTTCACCAATTGTAAATGCACTTAAAATAGTGCCAAGTAAACTTTTTATACCTCCCAAAATTACTACCATAAAGGAATCAACAATATAATTCTGTCCAGTAGAAGGTCCGACAGAACCAATCATGGTCAAAGCACTCCCAGCTATACCAGCCAAACCAGACCCTAATGCGAAAGCAACCGAATCTACTTTGCGTGTGTTTATACCTAAAGCTGAGCTCATATTCCTGTTTTGGGTGACAGCCCTTATCCTTAATCCCCATCTGGTTTTAAAGAGGAATAAAGTTATACCTCCAACGCATAATATAGCTAACAAGAGAATAAATATTCGGTTGTAAGGGAGGTTAAAATCTTGTGAAATTGCAAACGAACCAATTAACCACTTAGGCATGTCCACGTTGACATTGTTAGCACCAAAGATATTCCGAAAAGATTGCTGTAAAATCAAGCTCAAGCCCCATGTGGCCAGTAATGTGTCCAATGGCCGTTTGTATAAATGTTGAATGAGTGTTTTTTCGGTTAAAAAACCAATAAATGCTGTTAAGAAAAAGGATGAAATTAAAGCAACAAAGATATACATACTGAAAGCACCATTCACATACTTGCTGAAAAATATTTCTATAACATAGGTTGTATAAGCACCTATCATCATAAATTCACCATGGGCCAGATTTATCACACCCATTAAGCCAAAGATGATGGCCAAACCAAGGGCCATGAGTAACAAAATGGAAAATAAGCTCAGGCCGTTAAAAACTTGGGTTAATAGGACTCCTGTATCCATCTTCACTCCTCGTTTTTGATTTGAATAGGGAGAGGGATTTACTCCCCCTCCCGATGAAAAACACTAGAATTTGATACCCATTTCCAAAACTAATCTTGTCTGGGTGTTTTTGGTAGCATTTTCATAGAGCTTATCATCCAGATAGACAAACGATCCCTCTCCTCTGACGTAGAAATATTTGTTAAAGGAATATTTTGGCGTAAGGGTGAAGGTGTAAGCCTCATTGTTAGCACCGATGTTATAAGCGTCATTTTTACTGTTATCAATGTATTCAACCCTGCCTGCAAGGCTAAAGGCCGGGTTGAATGTATAGGTGCCCATGAGGATATAGCCTACAGAATTGTGGCTATCCTTTCTAAGGATATCCACGGCTGCAGATAAGGCCAACTTATCCAGGCTGTAATTAAGCATGAAATCATAAATCTGAAGATAATTTGCATCCTTTTTATCTGGTAAAAGGGTGTTGAAACTTACAGACAGGTTTTCAATTGGAGAGATTCCAAGGCTACCTTCAAAGGCGTAGTGGCCATCATTTGAGCCCATGTCATGAATACCTGTAAGCCAGCTTATTGGCCCGATATTGCCCGACATCCTTGCGCCAGTATAAAAGGTGAGAAGCTCACCCCACCACACCAGACCTTTTTCAATAAATGGGTCTGCATAGTTCAATCCACATTCTGGCCCGATGATAGAACCGTATTTGCCCGCTTTAAACTTTACATAGGGCGTTTGGTACTCTACATAGCCCTGTAAAAGTTCAAATGAATTGGGTTTGTTATCTTTTGTTTCATCTATACCAATGGGAGAAGGCCACCATTTTCCGTATTGGACAAAAAAGCCAAAAGGACTCTCTTCCGTAGCATCCTTATGCAACCATAACAGAGCTGTGCTTACATTAATTTGGGACAGATTTTTGTTGTAATCGCTTCTGTCGAAAGTATAAAACCCCATTGCACTTACAGATCCGTTTAATTGAACACCATCTAAAGCCAAGTCTAACGAAGCAGAAAAGGCATTTAGAGCCATGAAGATTATCAATATATTAGCTAAAACAAATTTCCTCATCATTTCCCTCCTTTTTCATTTTTTCTCTATTTTTTATTTCCTTTTGCCTATACCGGTTTTGGGATACCTAAGCCAGTTGCAAACCTTATTTGAAACAATGGCAGGAAATGGATCTGGCTTTACAGGTTTTTTAGCATCCCAAATGATGTCAAATTGACCGTCTGTTCTAATCTTGCCTATACGAGGTGTCTTCCATAAGTGTTGGTTTTCTGGATCAATTTTGACATGTCCTTCTGGGGCATCCATTTCAACGCCACGTGCTGCTTCACGCACTGCATCAACATCTGTTGTCTTTGCTTTTTCTACTGCTTTTGCCCAGAGGTATACCTGTATATAGCCTGCCTCAATTGGGTCATCCGTAACGCGGTGCTCACCATACTTTTTCTTAAAATTCTCCACAAACTTCTTGTTGATGGGATTGTCTAAGGATTGGAAGTAGTTCCAGGCACAGAGATGACCCTCAACCAGTTCACCACCAATACCTCTTAGTTCGTCTTCAGCTATACTGACGGACATTACAGGGATGTCATCGGCAGTAATGCCAGCATTCTTTAATTGTTTAAAAAAGGCCACATTACTATCACCATTAATGGTATTAAAAATAACATCTGGTTTTTTCGCCTTAATTTTGTTAATGATGGTACTAAATTCCATGTGACCTAAAGGTACATACTCTTCTGCTACCATGATTCCACCTTCGTGTTTCAACTGTGCTTTGATAATCAAGTTTGCCGTGCGGGGAAAAACATAATCAGAACCAAGGAGATAAAACTTTTTGCCAACATTTTTCAACAACCAGGACACAGCTGGCATAATTTGCTGGTTGGGAGCAGCACCTGTGTAAAACACATTGCGGGAGCATTCCATTCCTTCGTATTGAACTGGATACCACAAAAGACCATTGTATCTTTCAAACACGGGTAAAACAGCCTTCCGGCTAGCAGAAGTCCAACAACCAAATACAGTAGCTACCTTGTCTTTAAGTAACAATTTTTTGGCTTTTTCCGCAAAAGTAGGCCAATCAGAAGCACCATCTTCTATCACTGGCACTATCTTTTTGCCCAAAACCCCTCCGTTCCGGTTCAATTCCTCAATTGCCATCAATTCTGCATTTGCTACCGAGACCTCACTGATGGCCATTGTCCCACTGAAAGAATGCAGAACTCCAACCTTAATCACATCTTCTTTTGCCCAGACCTCTTTCGTCCAATTTCCCCCAGATAAAAGACTTAAACCCATCGCTCCTACACCTGTACCAATTGTTCTTTTTAAAAAATCCCTTCTACTTAAACCTTTACTACCCATTATACAACCCTCCTTAATTGGATTTGTCTTTTGTAGAGAGCAAGAGGTGTGCCAAAAGAACAATTTGCTTTAAGACAGAAAAAGGATGATAAATTTTATGGTAAAAGTAAAAGCTACCCTTTATCTAAGAACAACAAAAGTGTTAATTACAAAAGTGTTAATTTTTAACAAAAATAGAATTTTTTCACGAAGGAGGTAAATTGGGATTTAAGGATTTATGTTATACTTCTTTATCCTATACTCCAATTGTCTCCGGGTAAATCCCAATTCTCTAGCTGCCTTAGTTAAAATCCACCTGTGTTTTTTTAAGGCCTTAATAATTTCCTCTTTTTCTATTTCCTCAATTTGACTCAATAGTTTTTTCTTTGAGGCGGTTTTTTCAGAATGTTCTTCTTTAGAAGGTAAAAAAGAAGGTTGGATATCCAAATCGTCTAAGTCCAAAACTCCATCTTTATCAAGGGTATAAGATTTCTTTAAAAGCAATTTAAGGTCTTCAAAGCTTTGTAAACTGTCTAGATTCTTTATGTAATTAAGATATTCTGAAGAAATGGTTTTGTTTTCTTTGAAAACTTCATTTAATTCTTTCATATAGCGCCTAATGTGATTATTCATATGTGAACGTAATGCTTTGTTATGTTTGATTAATTTAAGAGGAAGGTCATCTACATCTATTACATTGTCATCGTCTAAGGCAACAGCTAATTCTAAGACATTTTCCAATTCTCTAATGTTTCCTGGCCAATCGTAGTCTTTAAATAAAACATAGGCCTTTCGGGAAATATTTATTTGTTTATGATAGCGTTCTTTTAATTTTGCTAGAATATTTTTTAAAATACTTTCAAATTCACCTGTTCTTTCCCGTAAAGGTGGCAAGCGAATTTCAATTCCACTAATCCGGTAAAAGAGGTCTTCTCTAAACTGTCTTTCTTGGACCATAAATTTTAAATCTCTATTAGTAGCAGAAATAAATCTAACATCAATAGAAATAGATTTAGTACCACCTATCCTTTCTATTGTTTTTTCCTGAATAGCATGTAGGAGTTTTGGCTGTAACTCTAAGGGCAAATCTCCAATTTCGTCTAAAAAGACAGTTCCCCCGTGAGCAAGTTCTAATTTCCCCTTTTTTGTTGTCGTTGCTCCTGTAAATGCCCCTTTTTCATAACCAAAAAGCTCTGCTTCTAACAATTCTTTCGGTATAGCTGCACAATTTATGACAACAAATGGTTTATTTTTTCTATAACTTATTTCGTGGATATGTCTAGCTAGAGAAGATTTACCTGTTCCACTTTCTCCAGTGAGAAGAATATTAATGTCAGTATTTGCTATTTTTTCCAGTTTTGGAAATAACTTTTCCGTAAAACCGGTTGGACCATTATAAATGATATCTTCCATGTTTTTAATGGTCATTTGCAGCCTTTCTTTCTCTTTTTGAACGGCCTTATACAATTCTATATGATGTCCCACCACAGAGGCAGCTATTTCCAAAAATTCAATATGCCATCCTACTGGTATCTCATCACCCGTTTTGTATGAAGCAGTTAGGACTCCAATACTTTTCTTCTTCTCATCAAGGATAGGGACAACAAAGAACGTAAGATTTTCTAAACTTCTCCTTTTTAAAAGATTTTTAAATTCTTTTATTTCAGCGAGGTTATCAATTATCTCTGGATAGCCTAATTGAGCAATTTTGCCAATGATACCTTGTCCTAGCTTGATTTGGAGTGATTTTAAATCACTAACATTATCAGCACTGACATAGACTAGTTTCAAATAGTTGTCTTCCTTAAGCCACAAAGCTACATCTTCATACAGCATATATTCTCGCAGGGTGTTTAAGGCCGTGCAAATATAAACAAATAGCGGTTTTTCTACCCCAAAGGCCTTATTTAACCTCTGCAGTGCTTCTATCTCTCGCTTCCTAACTTTTAATAAATCAACTGCTCGCATAAATTTTTCACATTTATGTAAAAAAATAACACTTTTGTTAATTTTGGCCCTAATGAAATTTAAACATATCCTTTTTTGAAACTCTGTCAAGCAATAAGAATACCATTTGGCATGATTTTTGCCTTTTTGTTTAGCAAAAAATTAAATTAAAGGAGGGTTAAAAATGCGTTTAACGCCCCGAGAGATGGAAAAACTGCTGGTGTATGTAGCGGCTAAATTGGCTTGGGAACGGAAGGCAAAGGGATTGAAGTTAAATTACCCAGAAGCCGTAGCTATAATTTCGGCTCACATTATGGAAGGAGCAAGAGAGGGAAAGACAGTAGAGCAGCTAATGAAAGAAAGTGGTGAAATTTTAACACGAGAAGATGTTATGGAAGGCATACCAGAAACGATTGACATGGTGCAGATAGAAGCCACTTTTCCAGATGGAACAAAATTAGTGACTGTGCATAATCCAATAAAATAAAGGGAGGTTTAAAAATGAGACCCGGCGAAATTTTTTTTGGCAAAGAAGAAATTCCTTTAAATCAGGACAAGGCCGTTGTTAAATTAAAAGTGATCAATACCGGAGATAGACCTATTCAAATTGGTTCTCACTTTCATTTCTTTGAAGCCAATAAATATCTTAAATTTGACCGCAAGGTTGCCTATGGCAAAAGGCTTAATATTCCTGCTGGGGGAGCGGTTAGATTTGAACCAGGGCAGGAAAGAGAAGTGGAACTGATAGATTATAGTGGGAAAAGATACATAGAAGGGTTTAATGGTTTGGTAAATGGTTTTTTAGATAATCCTACGGTTAGAGAGAAGGCCTTTAAAAAAGCCAAAGAATTAGGTTTTATGGAGGGATAAAATGAAGATAGAAAGAGAACAATATGTTGAGATTTATGGCCCAACTGTTGGTGATAAAATAAGGTTGGGAGATACCGAGTTAATGGCTGAAATAGAAAAAGACTATACCATTTATGGCGAAGAAGTTGTGTTTGGTGCTGGAAAGAACATTAGAGACGGTATGGGACAAACGAACACCAATCTGAATGTACCTGATGTGGTAATTACCAATGTTGTTATTATGGATTACTGGGGTATTATTAAAGCGGATATAGGAATAAAAGATGGATACATCTGTGCCATTGGTAAAGCTGGTAACCCTAACACCATGGATGGTGTAACACCAGGGCTAGAGGTTGGTCCCTTTACAGAAATAATCTCTGGTGAAGGAATGATTGCCACTCCTGGTGGCATTGACACTCATACACATTTAATCAGTCCTCAGATTGTTTGGGAGGCACTTTCTAACGGCGTTACGACTTTAGTCGGTGGTGGTGTAGGCCCAACCACGGGTACCAATGCTACCCTTTGTACCCCAGGTCCTTGGAACATTCAACGCATGCTTGAAGCTGTGGAAGGACTACCAGTAAACATTGGTTTATTAGCCAAAGGTAATTCTTCTAACCCCAAGGCGTTGATAGAACAATTAAAAGCAGGGGCAATGGGTTTAAAAATTCATGAGGACTGGGGGTCAACGCCTAACGTCATTGACACTAATTTAAGTGTAGCTGATGATTATGATGTCCCCGTGGCCTTGCATACAGATACTCCTAATGAAGCGGGCTATGTAGAAAATACCATTGCTACCTTTAAAGGCAGAACGATTCATACTTATCACTCTGAAGGCGCTGGTGGGGGACATGCACCTGACCTTTTAAAAATTACAGGTCTGCCGAATGTATTACCTTCCTCTACTACTCCAACAAATCCTGCTACGATAAACACGGTAGTGGAACATTTAGACATGCTTATCGTCTGCCACCATTTAAACCCTGAAATACCAGAAGATGTGGCCTTTGCGAAGTCAAGAATAAGAGCTCAAACCATTGCCGCCGAAGATGTATTACATGACTTGGGTGTGATTAGCATGATGTCCTCTGATGCCCAAGCAATGGGAAGGATTGGTGAAATCATCACCCGCACCTGGCAAACTGCTCATGCCATGAAGGTGCAAAGAGGGAAATTGCCAGAAGATGCAGAAGGTAACGACAATTTTCGGATTAAGAGGTATATTGCCAAATATACCATTAACCCTGCTATTACCAATGGCATAGCTAAATATGTTGGAAGCATTGAAGTTGGCAAAGTGGCAGACATTGTGCTTTGGGAACCCAAGTTTTTTGGTGTTAAACCCAGTCTTGTGTTAAAGAGCGGTTTCATCGTATGGTCTCTTATGGGGGATGCCAATGCTTCCATCCCTACCTGTGAACCATTTGTGTATAAACCCATGTTTGGCAGTTTTGGAAAAGTTGGGCAAAGCTTATCAATTACATTTGTCTCCCAAGCCGCCTGTGCTAATAATATTCAGGAGAAACTCGGGTTGAACCGTCAGCTAAAACCCGTTGGCCATTGCCGGCAGATAGGGAAAAAAGATATGATATTGAATGACTTTGTGGGTGAGGTATATGTTGATCCCAAAACCTACGAAGTCTTTGTGAATGGTAATAAGATTGAATCGGCTTTTATGAAAGAATTACCTCTAGCCCAAAGATATTTCCTGTTTTAAGTTATTTCATTTAAGTTTTTGAGTCTATAAAGCGCTACCTCTTTCAATGAGAGGTAGCGCTTTTTTTCTATCTTGACAATTTAACCAATCTGATTTGTATTAACAGGTAAAATCCGAAGAGGTCTTAGTATGCTGAAAAAAATCAAACTTGCCCTGGATATGATTAAATTTGAGCATAGTATCTTTGCTTTGCCCTTTGCCTTTATCGGGGCCTTTCTTGCCCAGGGAGGAATGCCGCCGTGGGATAAAATCCTTTGGATATTAGTAAACTTGGCTTTTATGATACAGGTAGCAATGCTAATGGAGTCACCCTTTCAAGCGATGGTCGGTGTCAAAGGGGGCAGGTCTCCACATTTGACATTTGATTGATTTCTGCTATTGAATTTTTATTATGATTATGATGTACTCCTTAAGGCTTTTTCTTGAGAATGCATTCTATCACATAAGCGCAAGAGATGAATATCGGTAATGTACGATATTTTGTGTAAGTTGGGAAAATGGAGTAGCTTCCTGGGGAATAACCAGAGAAAACCTATAACCCCAGGAGGTGAAGATGAAACTAAAGAATTCTACCAGACATTATTAAAAAGGTGGTAAACAAATCTTATCATAAATATGGTGGCTGAAGGATAATTATTTATCTTTAGTGCTGTTGAGAAGCTCGTTTACCTAATGTCATAAGGCTGGACATATTGTAGGTTCGTCAAAATTATTCGTAACCACATAAATTTTTACTTGATTTTTTTCTGTTTAGTAGTGTAAAACTACCTGTGTCACCCTTTGAAGGGAGAGGAGTAATGGAAGATACTTATTTTAGCGTCCTTAACAAGTGTTCTGCACCCCTGGGGGTACAGAACAAATTGTAATGAAACGTTGGAGGTAAAAGATGGCCAATTCAGCTTCAAATGTAGATGTGCGGGTGTCAACCAGTATCTTTGCCCTCAAGAAGCTGATGGATTTAAACAAGGAAATGGTGCAAACTCTGCTTCAATCAGCGACGAATCAAACAAATGTTCAAAATCAAGGAGTCCAAACCAATAAGGCTACTAAAGCAGTCAATGTATCCAATTTTAAGCCAGGCAAGGTTAATATTTTGGCTTAAGGCAGTTGCATAAGAAAACCCGTTCGGTTATTATGCCTTCATGTTGATTTTGGGTATAGAAAGTTCTTGTGACGAAACGGCAGCCGCAGTTGTGGCTGACGGAAAGGTCATAAAGTCCTCTGTTGTCTATTCTCAAATTGCTTTCCATCGGCCCTATGGTGGAGTGGTGCCTGAAATTGCTTCTAGAAAGCACATTGAAGTCATTATTCAGATAATAGACCAGGCCTTAAAGGAAGCGGGTCTATCTCTTAAAGAAATAGACGGAGTGGCGGTTACTCAAGGGCCTGGACTTGTAGGGGCCTTATTAGTAGGTATTTGTGTTGCAAAGGCCATCTCCTTTGCCTTGAAAAGGCCCCTTGTGGCTGTTAATCATTTGCATGCCCACCTCATGGCCATTTTTTTGGAAAGAGAGGTATCCTTTCCCTTCATAGGGATGGTCGTCTCTGGAGGGCACACCAATCTTTACCTGGCTAGGGACTTTTTCACCATTGAATCCTTAGGGCAAACCCTTGATGACGCAGCAGGGGAGGCCTTTGATAAGGTGGCCAAGATGTTGAATTTGCCATATCCAGGTGGTGTTTCAATTGAGAAGCTTGCCCAAGAGGGAAATCCTAGGGCGGTGTCTTTTCCCAGACCCATGCAAAACAGCAAGGATTTCAATTTTAGTTTTAGCGGGTTGAAGACCGCAGTGGCCAACTTTCTGCGCCAATTGGATACGGATCAAATTAGCAGGGCAGATATTGCGGCTTCTTTCCAAGAGGCGGTTGTAGATACCCTAATCGGTAAATGTCTTCAGGCCACTAGGGAATTTGGATTGCCTCGCTTAGTGATAGCAGGGGGGGTAGCCGCCAATAAACGATTGAGAGAAAAATTGCTAAATCAAGCCGCCCAAGAAGGCATTGAGGTCTATTTCCCCTCCTTACACCTTTGCACTGACAATGCCGCTATGGTGGCCGCCTTGGGGTATCATTATCTGAAGGCAAATAAACTGGCCTCTTATGAATTTGATGCCATATCAAGGTATCCCTTATGCACGTTTCACCCAAGGCCATCTTAGCTCAGTATGGCCTTAAGCCTCAAAAACACCTAGGCCAAAATTTTTTAATAAATCCCCTTACATGTCAGCAGATTGTGGCTAAAGGCCAAATTGGGCCTTCAGATGTGGTGGTGGAAATCGGGGCCGGATTAGGCAGTCTTACCTTACCCCTCTCTCAAAGGGCAAAGCAGGTGATTGCTATAGAATTTGATCCTAAATTGGCCGAGATACTTGAGGGCATTTTAAAAGAACAGGAAGTGCAAAATGTAAAAATATGGATAGGAGATGCCTTAAGGTTTAATTACGAGGCTGTATTCAATGCTCATGGCCAAAAAATAAAGATTGTAGGCAATCTTCCTTACCAGATTTCTTCCCCCCTTCTTTTCTTATTTCTTGAGAAGAGGCATGTTACAAAGTCTTTAACCCTTATGTTCCAAAAGGAGGTAGCAGAGCGGCTTATGGCCAGACCTAGAAGTAAAAAGTATGGGCTTTTAAGCGTTCTCTATGGGCTTACCGCTCAAATTCATCCCATTTTAAAACTGAAACCCGCCAGTTTTTACCCGCCTCCCAAGGTAGGCTCTGAGGTAATCCAAATTGAGTGGAGGCTCCCTGCCCCTGAAATTCCCTCTAGCTTCATTACATTTTTAAAAAGGCTCTTTGGACAGAGGCGCAAGACTATTTTGAATTGTCTCAAGGCAGTAGGACCCAAAGAAACCATAGAAAGGCTGATTCGGGATTTAGGGCTCAATCCTTTAGACCGGCCTGAGGTAATTTCGCCTCAACAATTGCTTAGGCTGTTTTGGCAGTTGCAAAGGAGCAAGGCAGTAAAACGGTAGTGAATAAGGATTATTGCGTTTGTTTTGAAACCGTGATAATAAATCTCCAAATGAGAAACGATGGTAGAGCTTTGGAGGAAATAAGACCTATTTCGTTTATTCGCCCCTTCAGCCGGTATGCAGAGGGCTCTGTCCTTGTTTCTATGGGTGAGACAAAGGTTATTTGCACTGCCTCAGTAGAAGAGACCGTTCCTGCCTTTCGCAAAGGGACTGGAAAGGGCTGGATTACGGCAGAGTATAATATGCTTCCGCGGGCTACTCAGACCCGAATCCCAAGGTTTGAGGCTGGAAGGGTAAAGGGACGCACCTATGAAATTCAGCGCCTGATTGGAAGGTCTTTGCGAGGGGTAGTGGACCTGGAGGCATTGGGTGAGAGGACTATTTGGATTGACTGTGATGTAATTCAGGCCGATGGGGGCACTAGAACCGCCGCCATCAATGGAGCCTTTGTGGCCTTATGTGATGCCTGTAGCTGGTTGGTAGATGCAGGTATATGCCTGGAGTTCCCAATAAGGGATTTTTTGGCGGCTGTCAGTGTGGGAATTGTAAACCAAGAGGTCCTTTTAGATTTAAATTATGAAGAAGATGCGGCTGCCTCGGTAGATGCCAATTTTGTAATGACAGGAAAGGGGCAATTAATGGAGGTTCAAGCTACAGGAGAAGGGGGACCCTTTGAATGGAAAACCTTTGTCACCATGTATGAAATGGCATGGAAAGGAATCCAAACAATTATTGCCAAACAAAAAGAGGTTTTAAGGGACTTGCCTTATGAAATTGGTATTGGCTACAAGAAATAAAGGTAAAGTGGCTGAAATAAAGAAGATTTTAGAAGATTTGCCTGAAGTGGAACTTTTGTCGCTAAGGGATTTTCCTGATTTAGCTCCGATAGAAGAAACGGGAAAGACATTTCAAGAAAATGCTATTTTAAAGGCAAAGACAGTAGCCAACTCCACGGGATGCTGGGCTTTGGCGGATGATTCTGGTCTTGTAGTAGAGGCCTTAAATGGGGCTCCTGGGGTTTACTCGGCCCGATATGCAGGCAAGAATGCCACTGATACCTCTAATAACCAAAAATTACTTAAGGCCCTAGAGAAAGTTCCTTGGGAAAAGAGAAGGGCAGCCTTTGTGTGCGTCATGGCCCTTTGTTCCCCCAAGGGCAAATGCTACACCTGCGAGGGGCGATTTGAAGGCATTATCAGTTTTGAACCCAAAGGGAATGCGGGTTTTGGCTATGACCCCGTTTTTTATGTGCCTGAATATGACAAGACTGTAGCTGAACTTACTCCTGAAATAAAAAACATGATCAGCCATCGGGCTCAGGCCTTAAAAAAAATTAAACCTCTTCTGATTCAAATTATTCGTAGTTCTGAAAGCAATCCTTTGGAGTAAGATGTTTATTGTGCCGTCCTTAAAGCCTTTATACTTCACACTAGCCCCTTTTCATGTTATTGAAAGCAACGTGTTGCGACGGATTGTTTTAGGAATAATGATTTTGTGTTTAGGAGGACTTATGGAAGCAAAGGTCAAGGCGCAGTCCCTACAAATCTGGAAAGAACCTTCTGGGTTAGAAGTGGTTTTTCAGTCAACAAGAACTGAGGACGACAATAATACTACCCCCGCTGTTGCTATCCAAATATGGGTAAAGACAGGAAGCACACATGAAAAAGAAAATGAAGCGGGCATCAGCCATTTTATAGAACACATGGTATTTAAGGGCACCAAACACTATCAGCCCAGCAAAATTGCAGGGCTCATAGAGGGTAACGGTGGGGCCATTAATGCCTATACCAGTTTTGATTATACAGTCTTCCACGTAATAATGCCCAAAGACAAGTGGCAGGTGGGATTGAACATCCTTTCTGATATGGTCCAACACGCTGTCTTTGATCCCCAAGAGTTGGAAAGTGAAAGGCAGGTAGTCTTGGAGGAAATCAGAAGAGACAAAGATTCGCCATATTATGTGCTCTCGGACAGCCTTTTTGCTACTGTGTATAAGAAATATCCTTACCGCCGTCCTATTATTGGATATGAAAAAGTCGTAAAAAGACTTTCTCGCCAAGATGTTCTTGCCTATTATCAGAAATGGTATTGTCCCTCTAATATGGTTTTGGTAGTGGTGGGGGATATAGAGAGAAACAAGTTAGAAAAGGAAATTAAAAGACTTTTTCCCCAAGAGGCAGTTTGTAAGGCTCAATTTTATCCCCCCAAAGAGCCTAAACAAAGGAAGTTAAGATTGAAAGTGCTTTCTAAACCCTTCAAAGAGACCTATTTTGCCCTGGCCTTTCCCATCCCAGGGTTAGGGCATCCTGATGTTTATGCCTTAGATGTCCTTTCTGAAATCCTAGGCGAGGGAAATAGCTCTCGTTTAAATCTGCATTTAAAGTTAAAAAAGGCATTGGTGCATTCTATTGCCACTCATGCCTTTACCCCTATGGGACCAGGGGCATTTGCCTTTCAGGTTGTTTGTGAAGAAGACAAACTAAAACCTGCCCTCAAGGAAATTTTCTCTGAGATAGAAAAGATTAAAACCCAAGGGGTTTCTCCTTCAGAACTTGAAAAGGCCAAGCTAAATTTAGAATCAGACTTTATCTATGACCAAGAGACCATGGAAGGGTGGGCAAGGACGCTAGGAGTATTTCAAGTCACAGAAGGCAATGCTCAGAAATATAGAGAATATGTGCAAAAAATTAGGGCTGTAACTGCCAAAGAGGTAAAGGAGGTAGCTTGCAAATATCTTTCTTTGAACAAACTTTCGCTTGTTGCGGTTTTGCCTGAAACATCCTCACAAAAGCTGACTCCAAATGATGTAATTGCCTTATGGCCTCAAAAGCGGCTGACTCAAAAGGCGATTGGAGGCGAGGTCAATAAAGGAGCCACTCAAAAATTCGTTTTAAAAAATGGCCTTACCTTACTGGTAAAGGAGAACCACCGGTTACCTACCTTTGCTGTAAGCGCGGTTTTTATGGGAGGACTTAGGGTAGAAACCGAAGACACAAATGGTATTTGTCACTTTGTTTCTCAGATGCTCACCCGAGGGACTCATAAATATTCAGCAGAAGAGATTGCCCAGCGGGTTGACCGAATGGCAGCCAGCCTTGATACCTTTTCTGGCTGGAACACCTTTGGCGCGACAGGGCATGGCCTTTCCCGCTTTTTCTCGGATTTTATTTCTCTCTTTGCTGAGATAATTAAAGAACCTTCTTTTGAGCCTGAGGAAATTGAAAAGGTGCGGATGCTTACCTTGGCCTCTATTAAGCAAAAGGAAGATCGGCCGTCAGCCTTGGCCATTTCTGAATTTTATCGAATTCTATTTGGCAAACATCCCTATCATATGGACATTTGGGGGACTCCTCAAACAGTTTCTAAGTTTAGGCAAAATGACCTAAAAAAATTCTATGAAACCTATGCTGTTCCTACCAATATGGTTCTGAGCGTTGTAGGGGACGTAAATACTCATGAGGTGTATGAAACCATAAAAAGGCTTTTTGGCGATTGGTCTCAACAGAGGACAGGGCCAGGAGAAAAGGTCCAGCTTTCCAAACCACCCCTGCCTTTGAGGCCCCAAAAACCGATTATAGGCCGAAGGAAACTAGACAAAGAGCAGATTCATTTTGTGCTTGGAAATCTAGGTCCCAGCATTTACGCACGGGATAAATATGCCCTAACTTTGCTTGATGCAATCTTGTCTGGACAAGGAGGTCGGCTTTTTATCAATTTGAGGGATAAACAAGGATTGGCTTATGCCCTGAGTTTCTTGCATCGGGAAGGCCTGGATACAGGGATGTGGGGCGTGTATATGGCTACAAGCAAGACAAGGCTCGATGAGGCGGTAAAAGGGGTTATAAAAGAACTAAACCAATTGAAGGAATCTGGTGTAACCAAGGAGGAGCTTAAACGAGCCAAAGAATATGTCCTTGGAAACTTTGCTATTGGGCTTCAAACCAATTCTCAACAGGCCCTTTCTATGGCCCTAAATGAGAGATATGGACTTGGCTACAATTATGATAAGATTTTCATCCAGGAAATAAAAAGGTTAACTCTCAGAGACCTAAGGCAAGTTATTAAAAAATACATTACACCCAATGCGTATGTGCTCACCTTTGTAGGCCCTATAGATTAAGTTGTTTTTTAAATAGAAGGATTTGCAATTTGGAGTTTATCTTCTTCTCACTATTTGCTTTACTCTCACTTGTGTTTTTTTGCTTCAACTGTGGTTTGAGAATATAAACTTGATTTTTGCTTTTAAAACAATTATTCTAATTTCATGTTCTTTCGGTTTAAAAGGGAAAAACTTCAAAGACTCTTTGAAGTTTTGAATCACAACGACAGATTAGGAATCTTTATTATGCCTGACCCTGATGCTATTTCTAGCGCTTGGGCCTTAAAACGATTGTTAAAGAACAAGGTGGGTGGAAGCGATATTATCATGGTAAGAAAGACAGAACGGCTTGATAACTTGGCCATGATAAGACTCCTTCATATCCCCTTACGTTTTCTTTCAGATATTGCCCCTGATAGTTATACCAAATTGGCCATTGTTGATTCCCAGCCGCAGCATTTAAAAGAATTGGAACAATTAAAATTTGATATTATTATTGACCACCATCCATGCCAAACAGAACTCAATGTTCCTTTTCAAGATATCAATCCTGATTATGGGGCTACAGCCACCATGCTGACCGAGTACCTCAAGGGGCTTCAAATCAAACCTTCTACCTATTTGGCCACCGCCCTTTTTTATGGAATTAAGACCGATACTCATAACTTTACCCTGCGAGGGGTAGAGAATGATATCAGGGCCTTTCGTTACCTATTTAACTATGTTAATCAGACTGTCCTCCGTAAGATAGAGACCTCAGAGCTTAGCCTTAAAAATCTATCCTACTTTAAGAAGGCCTTTAATTCTATGGAAATTAATCTAAAGCGGCATAGTGTTTTTTCCTTTTTAGGAAAGGTGGATTCTGCAGATATCTGCGTGATTTTAGCGGATTTTTTGCTCAGGATTTATGAGATATCTTGGAGCATTGTGGCGGGTTTGATAGAAGATATGTTGGTAATCATTTTTCGCAGTAGCGGATATCGGCGTAATGCTGGGCAGTTAGCAACTAAGCTCTTTGGGGAATTGGGAAAAGCAGGAGGCCACAAGGAAATGGCTAGGGCAGAAATCCCACTGGAAAAATTGAAACCAGTTTTAAAACAACAAACCCAACAAGAAATTAAAACTTTTCTTAAAAACAAACTTAGAATGATGGGGTTATAAAAATGCCGCTTCCATTAGAACAGCTTAGTTATCAGGAAAGATTAGCACGTTTTTTGTACTTTTACTTACAAGAAGAACTGGATAAAGTGCTTATTAAAAAAGCCCTGATTGATTCCTTTGACCGGTTTTGGGAACAAGGTCAAGACTATCCTTTTGTAGATAAGCGAGAGTTAAAACCCAGGGCCCGAATCTATGAAAAGGAGTATGCCTTGCATAATGCCTTTTTGGTGATTTTTACCGAAGGTAGTCTTCCCAGCCACTGTAAGCGTTATGTCCGCTTTTTTGAGACCAACAAACTTATCAAGGAAAACCTTGAATATGTAGCCGACTTTAAGCTTTATAAGGATTTTACCAAAAATCTAGCCTATTTTGAGCAAAGCGACTTTTTTACCCTTTTAGAACAGCTTCTTCCTGTGGACTATGCCCTATTGATTCAAAAGGATAGCACTATCAAAAGGACTCGTTATACTCTTTCTCACTTTCGGGTTAAAATAGATTGGCCTATTGATGCTGCTGCCGAGGACCTGGCCAAGTCCTTACGTTATGTATCTAAGGACCTTTATGAAAAAGGAGAAAAATATGCCGAGATGCTTCAACAAAAGTTGTTTGAGTATTATAGCTTTCATCATACGGCTGGGGGCAGGCGCACCGCCGCCATCATTGCAGCTCAATACTTAAAAAGCCTTGATTTCATTGCTACCATTTATGTAGCTAGCACCAGTTGCCGCACCCTTACCAAAATCAGGACCGATGATAAATTAAGCAAATATGTCCTTTTCCGTCTGTCCAATGAGGAAATAAAGGAAATTGCCGAAACAAACGGAATGACTGAGGAAAAATTTGAAAAAACTTACCTCTTTCACCGTTTTAAAGACTACGGCGTGGGTCTGTTTCAGGTAACCTATGTCCATACTGAATATTCTACCCCACCGGCCGATGGCAAACTGCGAGAGCTTAACCCTGATTATTACTGGTTGGTAGTAGATAAGCAACTTCTTCTGCCAAACTTTAAACAAACCGATGCCCGACCATTGGTTTATAAGACATTATATGCTTAGAAAAAGGGAAAAAATGAAGCGAATGGTAATTGTTTCTAATCGTCTTCATCTTAATGTCATTAAAAAAGGCAAAAAGTTAGTTTTTCAAAGAAGTGCTGGAGGATTGGCTACTGGTTTGGCCTCATTCTATAAGCACTATCACACCTTTTGGATTGGCTGGCCGGGAGTCGTCAATGAAGGGCTTAAAGGCATTGATAAAACTCAAATTATAGAAAGATTAAAAGCAGAAAGGAGTTATCCTATTTTTTTATCCCAAAAGGATGTTGACCTTTATTATCATGGTTTTGCCAACAAAACCATTTGGCCTTTGTTCCACTATTTCCCGTCTTATACCCAATATAACCAGCAATTCTGGGATGGTTACAAAAATGTTAATCAAAAATTTTGTGAGGAAATCATTACCCAAATAAAGCCTCAAGATGTTGTCTGGGTTCATGATTATCACTTGATGCTTCTGCCACGGTTAATTAGAAAGAGGATGCCTGAAGCCACGATAGGATTTTTTCTTCATATTCCCTTTCCTTCTTATGAGCTATTTCGGTTGCTACCTTGGAGGGAGGAAATCCTTAAAGGGCTTATGGGGGCAGACCTAATTGGGTTTCATAATTACGATTATGCCTTAAACTTTTTGAATAGCATTCGGCGTCTTTTGGGTTATGAACACACCATTGGTCAAATAGAGGTCAATAACCGCATTATCAAAGTGGATGCCTTTCCTATGGGTATCAATTACGAAAAGTTTGCTAAGGCCTTCCAAATTTCAAAGGTGGCCAAAGAAATTGCCAGGGTAAAGGAGAAAATAGGACAAAGAAAGATTTTGCTTTCTATTGACCGGTTAGATTACACAAAGGGGATTCCTCAGCGGCTGGAGGCATTTGAGGCCTTTTTAGAAAAATACCCCAGATTTAAAGGGAAAGTAAGTCTCATTTTGGTGGTAGTGCCTTCAAGAACCAAGGTAGAGTATTATGCCTCTTTAAAAAGACAAATAGACGAAATGGTGGGACGAATCAACGGCAAATACAGTACAATTGGTTGGACTCCAATCTGGTATCTTTACCGTCTTTTACCATTTGAACAGTTAACAGCCCTTTACAATGTGTCTGATGTGGCGGTGATTACCCCTTTAAGGGATGGCATGAACCTGATTGCCAAGGAATTTATTGCTAGTAAAGAAAATAAACCTGGGATGCTGATTTTGAGTGAAATGGCTGGGGCGGTAAAGGAATTAGGAGAAAGCATTGTTGTTAACCCCAATAACAAAACTGCCTTTGTGGAGGCCATTAAAACGGCCTTGGAAATGAAAGAGGAAGACCAGATTTTAATTAATTCCTCCATGCAAAGTCGGCTCAAACGCTATAATGTAGAGCGATGGGCCCGTGATTTTATGGAGAAACTTTCCCAGATAAAGAGTGTTCAACACAATCTAAACAAAAAGATGTTAGATCAAAAGTCCCAAGATGTGATCAAACAGCATTATATGAGGGCAACCTCTTCCCTATTTTTTCTTGACTATGATGGTACCCTTATTCCCTTTGCCAGCACGCCTCAAGAGGCGCTCCCTGACGAAAGGCTTTTAAGCCTGCTTTCAGAACTATCTCAAAGGGCGGAATTGGTTATTATTAGTGGTCGTGATAAGGATAGCTTAGAAAAATTTTTTCCTGATTTGGATGTCTCTTTTGTGGCAGAGCATGGTGTGTGGATAAAAGAAAGGAACAAGAATTGGGAACTTATAGAACCACTCCAAAACGAATGGAAGAAGGAAATAAGGCCTATTCTTGAACTCTATGTGGACAGAACCCCTGGGGCGTTTATTGAAGAAAAAGACTTTTCTCTGGTTTGGCACTATCGCAAGGCAGACCCTGAGCTGGCGGTGGTAAGGGCCAGGGAGTTAAAGGATGCCCTTTTACATCTTACCTCAAATCTCAATTTAGGGATTCTTGAAGGGAATAAGGTCATTGAGGTAAAAAATGTGGGCATTAATAAGGGACTGGCGGCTGTAAAGTGGCTTAGTAGGAAAGAATGGGATTTCATCTTGGCCATTGGGGATGATTGGACAGATGAAGACTTATTTAATGTTCTTCCTCAAAAAGCATACTCCATAAAGGTTGGATTGACTTATTCTAAGGCTCGGTATAATGTTCCTTCCTACCAGCAGGTGAGAAACTTTTTGTCTTATTTGGCCGATATTAATACCCAGACCCTGGGAAAAGGGTGAGAATGATGTGCTAATGTGGTAATACAAACGCTCTAAGCAATAAAGCTTTCTATTTTAGTAAGGGGTATTTTTATGGAAGAAACCACACCCTTTGCAGTTAAAGATTGTGCTTTGATTTCCATTGCCACAGGCGTTAGGGTCCAAACCCTCAGGGAACTAAAGGATAAATTGAGCACCGTTCATCCAGGAAGCATTTATTACCACTTCTGGGGGCGGCTGCTATTGCCTCGGTTTGAGGAAACCGAATATCATAATGATTTTGCCACTTGGGTTTATCAGGAACTCAGGGATGATGTTTTGGCCGAGCGCTTAGCGGCCGTAGACCCTTTGGAGTTTAGCGATATTGATGACTTAAGGAACGAACTTATAGAAATTATTGAAGAAAGGTTGGATGAATTAGAATACATTCCCTGGGCCAAGTCAGAATTTCATTTCAAAAGGGCCCAAATTGTAGTATTTGATACCCATCACCGCATTCATGATCCTAAAGAATTGGCTCAAATTGTGCCTAAGATGACTTTAAGTAGCATCTTTTATCACTTTATAGAGGCCAGGAGACGTACCCCTGAGCATATAGACGATTTTCGAAGTTGGCTTTTGGGATTTGATGGAAAGTACAAAGGTCTCTGTCAAAGTTTGGCCAGTATAGACCCCTATTTTACTCCTCTTAGCACCTTGAGAGAAAAATTAATAGAGGTGTTTTCAAACTATTTTGAGACCGCATTTGAGGGAGAAAAATGATAAATCTTGAGTCCTATGCCGAAATTGTAGGCCAGGATGTCATAGAACATTTACATCAATTGGCGGAAAGGCTTAAAGGGGTAAAGGTGATACATGTGAATTCTACCCGTGAAGGTGGGGGGGTGGCAGAAATCTTAAGGAGACTTGTTCCCTTAATGCAAGAATTAGGCCTTGAAGTTAGCTGGGAGGTAATTACAGGTGACCCTCGTTTTTTTCACTGCACCAAGACAATGCACAATGCCCTTCAGGGCAAGAGGGTAGGTATTTCGGCCCAGGAAATTGCCCACTATGAGGAAATCAACCAAAAAAATGCCGTCCTTTTATGTCCCCGCCTAGAAGAGGCCGATGTGGTGTTTGTTCATGACCCTCAACCCGCGGCCCTAATTAAGTTTTGTTCAAACCGCAAAGGGAAGTGGATTTGGCGCTGCCATATTGATATCAGCAAGCCCTACCGCCCCGTCTGGAAATATTTAAGACAATTTGTCGTTTCCTATGATGCCAGTGTCTTTCATTTGGCCGATTTTGCTCAGCCTTTACCCCATCTTCAATTTTTGATTCCCCCGAGTATCGATCCTTTAAGTGAAAAAAACATAGAGCTCTCTTCAGAAGAAATAAGGGAGACCTATGAAAGGTTTGGAGTGGATTTAGAACGTCCTATAACGCTTCAGGTCTCTCGCTTTGATCGGTTTAAGGACCCTATTGGGGTAATTGAGGCCTATAAATTGGCCAAGAAATTCATTCCTTCCCTTCAGTTGGTATTGGCAGGCGGTGGAGCCCAGGATGATCCTGAAGGGCAGATTGTCCTAGAAGAAGTAAAACAGGTTTCTCAAGAAGATCCCGATATCCATGTCCTTTTTTTGCCAGCCAATGCCCATCGGACCGTGAATGCCTTACAACGAGGGGCAGACATTGTGCTTCAAAAGTCTATTAAGGAGGGATTTGGTCTTACTGTAACTGAAGCCATGTGGAAAGAAAAACCGGTAATTGGGGGGAACGCCGGAGGGATAAGGCTTCAGGTAGTCAATCATCACACAGGTTTTCTTGTCAGCACACCAGAAGGGGCTGCTTTGAGGATGCGGTATCTTTTCCAGAATCCCCACAAAAGGAAACAGATGGGAGAAAAGGCCAAAAAGTTTGTCTTAGAAAATTTTTTAATCACCCGCCACCTTCGGGATTACCTTACCTTAATGGTTAGCCTTCTTTACAATGTGGAAGAGAGAATAGAACTGGGATAACCTGGGTTTATGCAAAATTGCCGTTATTTTTTCCTATTTGGTGCCCTTGAGTTCTTGACCATCGTTCCCTTATGTGTTAATTAGCCTAGCATGGTTAGAAAGATTAAGAAAAAGAGACCAATTGCTGCACCTGATGAATTTATCGCCCTACCCAATCGAATTTTGGATTATATAAGAGATAATTGGCAAAAATGGGTAAATATAGCCTTAGGGTGTCTTATTGTTTTCTGTCTCATTTTTATTGTGAAATACTGGTGGCAAAAAAAGAGGGAGCATGTGCTCCTTTCCTATACAGAGGCAGAGCAGCTTTTGGCTCAAGGACAAGTGGAAAGGGCAGAAAAAATTTTAAGGAGTGTAAGAGGTAGCCATGCAAAAATAGCCAAGTTTGCCGCTTTAGACCTCGCCTATATTGCTGAGCATAAAGGGAAGCTAGAAGATGCGGCTAAAGAGTATCAATTTTTTTTCAAAAGGGCCTCAAAAACAAATAGCCTTCTTCCCTATGTGTTTCACGCTATTTCTTGTGATTACATAAATGCAGGCCGTCAAATTGAAGCCCAGCGGTTTTTGAATAGGCTAATAAAAAGATTTCCCAAGCACCCCCTTGCTGCTTGGGCCTATTTAAATCAAGGGTTGCTATTGGAGAAAAAGAGGCCCAAAGAGGCCCTGAAACTATATCGTAAATGTGTGAAATCCAAAGACAATCCATTTGTACCAGCTTGGTTGGAACTTAAAATAAAAACAATTTCTTCAGAAGGTTAGGGAGCGGGCAATGATATACAACGATGAATATGAAACCATGCCTAGAGAGGCCTTAGAGGCCATTCAATTAAGGCGTCTAAGGCAAACAGTAGAGCGAGTTTACAATACAGTCCCCTTCTATCGAAAGAGGTTTGATGAAGCTCACGTCAAACCTGAAGATATAAAGAGTTTGGATGATCTTAAGCGGCTTCCCTTTACTACCAAACAGGATATGCGTGATAACTACCCTTTTGGACTTTTTGCTGTACCTATGGGGCAGATTGTAAGAATTCACGCTTCTTCAGGCACTACAGGTAAGCCCACAGTAGTTGGTTATACTAGAAGGGATATCAAGGTATGGTCAGAGTTAATGGCTAGGGCCTTGGCAGCGGCTGGAGTTACTCAAAATGATATTATTCACAACGCCTATGGTTACGGGCTTTTTACAGGAGGATTGGGAGTCCATTATGGAGCTGAAACCCTTGGGGCTTCTGTTATTCCAGTATCTGGAGGCAATACCAAGAGGCAGATTACCATTATGAGAGACTTTAGGCCTACTGTACTTACCTGCACCCCTTCATACTCACTTCATCTAGCCGAGGTAGCTCAAGAAATGGGGGTGGATTTTAAGAAAGATTTGGCTATTAGGGTAGGTATCTTTGGGGCTGAGCCCTGGTCTGAGGCCATGCGTCAAGAAATTGAAAAGAAACTGGGCATTGATGCGGTAGATATCTACGGGCTGAGTGAGATTATGGGGCCAGGTGTAGCCATTGAATGTATTGAAGCCAAAAATGGACTTCACATATTTGAGGACCACTTTATTCCAGAAATCATTGATCCAGAAACCGGTGAGGTCTTACCATACGGAGAAACAGGAGAACTAGTATTGACGACGATTACCAAAGAGGGTATTCCTTTAATTAGATACCGCACCAGGGACATTTCTACCCTTTACAAAGAACCATGCAGGTGTGGGCGAACTCTGGTCAGAATGGCCAGGGTGAGAGGAAGAACCGATGATATGCTGATTGTAAGAGGGGTAAATGTTTTTCCATCTCAAATTGAAAGCATTCTTATGCAATATGAAGAGGTGGCCCCACATTACGTCATTATTGTGGACAGGAAAAAGGCCTTGGACACATTAGAGGTGCAAGTAGAAATAACCCAACAACTATTTTCTGATGAAGTCCGCAAACTGCAGGAGCTTGAAGGGAAGATTGAAAAGGACATTAAAGAGACCCTAGGTATTTCCTGTAAGGTAAAATTGGTGGAACCTAAATCCATTGAAAGAAGTGTAGGGAAGGCCAAGCGGGTAATTGATAAAAGGCAGCTTTAAATTGAGGGGGGTTAAATGAAGGTCATTCAAATATCTGTTTTTTTGGAAAATAGGGCTGGGCGTTTGGCTGAAGTAACAAAGGCCTTGGCCGAGGCCGACATCAATATCCGAGCACTTTCTTTAGCGGACACCAGCGATTTTGGCATCTTACGTCTTATTGTAAACAATACAGAAAAGGCATTTGAAGTCTTGAAAGACAATGGGTTTACTGTAGGTAAAACTGAGGTAATTGCGGTAGAGGTGCCAGACAGACCTGGTGGACTGGCTGCCATTATGGATATCTTGGCCAAAGAAGATATTAATGTGGAATATATGTATGCCTTTGTCCAACAAAGTGGGGCCAATGCCGTGATTCTCTTTCGCATAAACGAATTGGATAAAGCGGTGGATGTCCTCACCAAAAATGGTGTTTCTGTACTTCCCGGGGAAAAGGTTTATCAACTTTAAATTATGTCCATTATCATTATTGGCGGAGGGTTGGCAGGGGTAGAGGCCGCTTGGCAAATTGTGAGACATGGGCAAAGAGTGATTCTCTATGAAATGCGCCCTCATAAGACCACTCCAGCTCATAAAACTTCCTATTTAGCAGAACTTGTTTGTAGCAATTCCTTACGGTCTAAAGAAATAAGTACTGCTGTAGGTCTTCTTAAAAAAGAAATGCATCATTTGGGGTCTATTGTTATAGAGGCGGCTTCAAAAACCGCCGTTCCTGCAGGAAAGGCCTTGGCAGTAGATAGGGAAAGATTTGCCCGATATATCACCCAAAAAATCATTTCTCATCCCTTAATTGAAATTAAAAGAGAAGAAGTAAAACGGATACCTGAAGAACAGGTTGTAATCCTGGCCACAGGCCCCCTCACTAGTGATAGTTTGGCAGAACATCTTAGGGAAATAACTGGTCAAGAACATCTTCACTTTTATGACGCCATCTCCCCTATTATCTATGCAGATTCTATAAACATGGATATAGCCTTTTTTGCCTCACGCTATGGAAAGGGTAGGGATTATATCAATTGTCCCTTAGAGCAAAGGCAATACGAGCGGTTTTATCAAGCCTTGCTTAAGGCCGAGAGAGTGCCTTTGCATGATTTTGAGGAACCGAAATATTTTGAAGGGTGTCTGCCCATAGAAGTAATGGCCGAACGGGGGAAAGATACCTTGCGTTTTGGTCCTATGAAACCGATAGGTATTGTTGACCCCCGAACAGGTAAGCAACCTTATGCCGTAGTCCAACTCAGGCAGGACAATAAAGAGGGCACCTTATACAACATGGTAGGATTTCAAACCAAGCTTAAATGGCCAGAACAAAAGCGTGTTTTTCGTCTCATTCCAGGGCTTGAGCAGGCAGAGTTTGCTCGCTATGGTAGCATTCATCGCAACACATTTTTGGATGCCCCTAGGGTATTAGATCGATATCTGCGCCTTAAGCGTTGCCCCAATATCTTTGTGGCCGGACAATTGAGCGGGATTGAAGGCTATGTAGAGTCAGCGGCTACAGGAATTCTGGCTGGGTTGAATGCGGTAAGATACATTAAAAATAAAGGTCTCGTTGTTCCTCCACCTACGACGGCCTTGGGTGCCTTGGTAACTCACTTAACCAATACCGTGAGCAAAAATTTTCAACCGATGAATATCAATTGGGGACTTTTCCCAAAATTGGATAAAAAGGCACCTAGAAAAGAGCGGGGCAAATTATATGCCCATCGGGGGGAAATTGATTTTGAGGCCTGGCTTAAAGATGCCCTCCTATAAAGAAGCCGTTCAAATCCAGCAGAGGCTAAGAGAGAAGGTCGTTTTGAAACCTCCCTTAGGCTTCTTTCCCCATCTAGTAGCGGGCACCGATGTTTCTTATAGTCGGGAAGATAAGATGTTTTATGCGGTAGTAGTAGTCTTGGAATTAAAAAGCTTGAGTTTAATTGAAAAACAGGTTGTGATAGGCAGGACAGAATTTCCCTATATCCCCGGCCTTCTCTCATTCCGTGAAGCCCCCTTTTTAATAAAAGCCATTGCCAAACTAAAGCATCGGCCAGAAGTTATTTTGGTAGATGGTCAGGGCATTGCCCATCCCAGAAGGATTGGACTTGCTAGCCATCTGGGAGTATTATTACAAATACCCACAATTGGATGTGCCAAATCCAGATTGGTTGGCACATATGGTCACTTACCTGATAGAGCTGGCTTTTACAGTATCCTGAAGGATAAGGGAGAGGAGGTTGGAATCGTATTGCGGACACGTCGAGGGGTAAAACCCATATTTGTTTCCCCGGGCCATTTAATGGATATAAAAACGGCCTATCAGTTGGTCATTCGGTGTCTTAAAGGCTATCGTTTGCCTGAGCCTATTAGAATGGCCCATATTGTAGCCAATCAAACCCGCCTAGCAGTAACAAGACAAGGGTAGGTTTATGAAGATCCTTATTATTCACTTTGGGGCCTTAGGCGATTTACTTTTATCCAGGCTTAGCCTATTGAGCCTTAGAGATTTTTTTAAACAGGCCGAATTTCATTTTATTGGGCATTCTTATTTGGTTTCTCTTATCAAAGAAGAAATGGACATAAAACATATTTACGAAGCCGATAAATTTTTGTTTCTTTTGTATCAAAAAGAGGGCAAAAAACTGTGGGAGAAGTATGACAAAATTGTGATTTTTGCGAGAAAATTTCCATGTCAGTGGCAGGAAAACCTCAAAAATGTTCCCACCCTATTTATTCAAACTATCCCGGCCGAAGATATAAAAATACCCATTTTTGAATTTCAATTTAACCAAATAAGAAGATGTCTACCCATAGAAGGAAAGTTATCGTTTAAACCTTTAAAAGTCAAAAATAAAAGGAGTTTTACCTTTGATCTTTTAATCCATCCTGGCAGTGGAAGCCCCTTTAAAAATTGGCCTGCCAAAAATTTTGTAAAGGTAATAAGGCATTTTGCCCATTTTAAACTGGGTCTCATTTCAGGACCTGCAGATGAAGCCCCCACTCAGGAGATTGTAAGCCAATTAGGGGAGGCATCGTTTAAATTATCCGTTTTAAGAGGACATTCCCTGCCTGAAATAGCCAGAATTATAAAAGACAGCAAGGCCTATTTGGGAAATGACTCTGGAATAAGCCATTTAGCCGCGGCAGTAGGCACTTCTAGTTTTATAATCTTTGGCCCTACTGATTTCCATCTATGGCGCCCTTGGGGTGAGACCACCATATTTGCCCCTAAGATTGATTGCGCCCCTTGTGATGAAGTCCTTCGAAGAAAATGCCCTCACAGAAAATGTCTGGAACAAATCCGTCCTGAGGAGGTTATAGCAACCTTAAAAAGGCACTTTTGCCTTTAAGAGATGGTTCATGGTGAATTAGTTGAGCAGATAAAAATGTCTATTTTCGTCCATAGACGTCCTCAAAACGGACAATGTCGTCTTCTTCCACATATTCACCTACTTGAATTTCAATGATTTCAAGGGGAATTTTCCCGGGATTTTCCAGTCTGTGGGTAGTGGATTTGGGGACATAGGTGCTTTCGTTTTCATGGACGTAGTATTCTTTGTCTCCAATGGTAACCTTGGCGGTACCCTTTACCACAACCCAATGTTCACTCCTATGATAATGCATTTGTAAAGAAAGTCTTTCCCCTTGGTTGACCACGATTTTCTTTATTTTATATCTGGGACCCTCTTCAAGGACGGTGTAATTACCCCAAGGGCGATAGGTAGTTACATGCTCTATGGCCTCTTTCCTATGATTTTGCTTTAAGGTTTTTACAATTTCTTTTACCTCTTGGGACCTGCCTCGCTTGGCTAGAAGCAAGGCATCATCAGTTTCAACAACGATCATATCTTCAAGTCCAATGGTGGCTAAAAGACGCCTGCCTCCTATAATTAGGCTATTTTTAGTGTCATTGGCAATGACATTTCCCCTCTTTATATTTCCTTTAGTATCCTTTTCAGAGATTTCATAGACGCTATCCCAAGAGCCTACATCTGACCAAGTAAGATTGAGAGGAAAGACAGCCACATCTTGGGATTTTTCCATGACGGCATAGTCTATAGAGATTGCAGGCATGGCCTCAAAGTTGGCTATAAATTCCTCAAACCCACCTTGATAAATCTGCTCATATATCGCAGGGGCATGTTGTTTAAAATTTTTGAGCATATCCTTCATAGAAAAGACAAAAATACCTGCATTCCAAAAATAACATCCCTCTAAGAGATACTTCTTGGCAGTTTCCAAATCGGGTTTCTCCACAAATTTTTCTACCTTATATGCCTCATCAGAGATTGGCTCACCGGCCTTGATGTATCCATAACCCGTCTCGGGCCGATAGGGTTGTATGCCAAAGGTAAAAATATACCCTCTTTTTGCTAATGTAGCTGCCTTTCTTACACAGTCGGCAAAATCATCTTCAGGAGAAATGATGTGATCAGAAGGGCAAACAAGTAAAACTTCCTTCTCTTTACAGCCAAGTTTATTGAGAAGGTAGCTTATGGCCAAGGCAATGGCTGGAGCGGTATTTTTGGCCACGGGCTCTAAGACTATCTGGTCTATTTTAACTCCGATTTCTTCTAACTCGTTTAAGACATGGAATTTATAGGCTTCATTGGTCATAATGACAACGTCTGAAGGAGAAACAAATTTGAGACACCTTTTGACCGTATTTTGCAAAAGAGATTGGTCGTTTTGTAAGTGCAGGAATTGTTTGGGATAGTTTTTGCGGGATATGGGCCATAGTCTTGTGCCACTTCCCCCAGCAAGAATAACGGCCTTCACCTTAAGCTCCTTTTGAAGATTCCAAAAGCCAAACTGAAATTTTAGCCAATTTTAAATAATATGTTGCTAAGTATGACACAGCCTATTCAGGAAGTCAATTACTTAATCTCTAGTTGTTAAACTTTAAGTGTTAAGGAAGGATTTTCTATTTACCCATTCAATCTTGACTGTCCACTATCAACCAAATTAAGATTTTAACTACAATACTCCCCTAGGGGGCAAGAGTTTTTCTATGAGGCCTTTAAGAAAGGCAAGTTCCTTTTCATGGGCCTTAAGGGTGGATTCAAGACTGGTTTGTCTTTTCTGCATCTGCCACTGCATACGTAAAACAAAGCCCATAATCACTAGCGAAATGGTAATAAAAACTCCAAACATCCATTGCAGGGTGTCAAAGCGGCCATTCATTTCGGCCCGCAGGTCATCAATACGTCTATTAACATCATCAATGCGCTTGTTAACACCATCAATCCGTCCATTAAGCTTTTTATCCAAATCGTCAATGCGTTTATTAAGCTTTTTATCTAAATCATTAATGCGTTCATTAAGGCTTTTATCTAAGCCATCAATCCGTTTATTTAGGGCCTTCTGTCCCTCTTCTAGCCGAGTTAGCCTTTCTACGATTTCTCTGTCGGTTATCCTTGGAGCTACCTGAACGGCACTGCTCGTCAGGGGGGATGACAACAATATTGTAATAATTAAAACAAAAACAGCTCTTCTTTCCATGCTTCTAACTTACCAAAATGGGCTGGCCATGTCAATCAATTAGTCCTTAGTTGTTAAGTTTTAAGTTTTAAGTGTTAAGTGTTAAAGAAGTTTTCTCCTCTACAACCTCTACTTACCCATTCACTATCAACTAAAATATTGACTAAATAGGAAGCATGATTTAAAACAAAACCACTATGATTGGGATATCAAAATTATATTGTGGCACGGTAGAACCGTCTGATCCCTTAAGATACGGACGGAAGACGAAAAAATTGCCTTCTCATTTGCTTCAGTTTGCCCTGGACAAAAAGCCTATTGTGGTCTGGAATTGTACTAGAAGGTGCAATTTAAAATGTAAACACTGTTATGCCCAGGCAGAGGATAGAGATTTTGCTAATGAATTGAGCACCGAAGAGGGCAAATGCTTGATTGATGACTTGGCTCAGTTTGGTTGCCCAGTCCTTCTCTTTTCTGGCGGAGAGCCTTTGGTAAGAAAGGATGTCTTGGAACTGGCTGCCTATGCTGTCAAGAAGGGACTAAGGGTGGTGTTTTCTACTAATGGGACTTTAATTACCAAAGAGATGGCCAAACGCCTTAAAGAAATTGGCACTTCTTATGTTGGTATCAGCCTTGATGGGACCGAACCCGTCCATGATGCCTTTAGGGGCGTTGCCGGGGCCTTTAAAAAGGCCATAGAAGGCATAAGAAACTGCAAGGAAATTGGGCTTAAAGTAGGATTACGTTTTACCATTTTTAAGGGAAATTATCAAGAGATTCCCGCTATATTCGACCTCGTAGAGAAAGAAGAGATAGATCGGGTTTGTTTTTATCACTTAGTTTATTCAGGTAGGGGTAGTGCCTTGATTAAAGAGGACCTCTCCCATGAAGAGACTAGAAAGGTGGTGGACTTGATAATTGATCGTACCTATGACCTTTTTAGGCGGGGTAAACCCAAAGAGGTTTTAACAGTCGATAATCATGCCGATGGTCCCTATGTTTACTTGAGGATGTTAAAAGAGGGGAATCCTAGGGCCCCTGAAGTGCTGGAGCTTCTGAAGATGAATGAAGGTAATAGTTCTGGTGTGGGCATTGGATGTGTAAGTTGGGATGGTGAGGTATATGCCGATCAATTCTGGCGGCAACATAGCTTTGGGAATATCCGTAAGCGGCCTTTTAGTGAAATTTGGACTGATACCTCAAATCCCCTTATGGCGAAGTTGAAGGAGAAAAAGAAACATGTCAAGGGGCGTTGTAGCCAATGCAGATGGCTCGATCTGTGTGCTGGCAACTTTAGGGCCCGGGCTGAGGCGTATTATGGGGATATCTGGGCCCCAGATCCTGCTTGTTATTTGACCGATGACGAAATCGGCCTTAAATAGAGGAGGCTAACATGTTTTTCCCGATTTATCGACCCCGTCGTTTACGCAGGAATGAAAGCCTGCGTCGTATGATTCGCGAAACCCACTTGAGAAAAGACGATTTTATTTTTCCTATGTTTGTTGTGCCTGGCAAAAGAGTAAAAGAACCAATTCCTTCTATGCCAGGGATATTTCGCTTTTCTATCGATGAACTTGTTAAAGAGGTTAAGGAAGTTTATAGCCTTGATATCCCGGCCATTATTCTCTTTGGTATCCCTGAAAAGAAGGATGAGGTAGGTAGCGAGGCCTATGCTAAAGATGGCATTATTCAGAGGGCCATCGCCGCTATAAAGGATGCTGTTCCAGAAATGATTGTAATTACCGATGTTTGCCTTTGTGAATATACCAGTCATGGGCACTGTGGGATTATCAAAAACGGAGAAGTAGATAACGATGCTACCTTAAAACTGTTGGCCAAGGAGGCGGTTACTCATGCCGAGGCCGGGGCAGATATGGTGGCGCCATCTGATATGATGGATGGTAGGGTAAAGGCCATAAGGGATGCCCTTGATAAGGCAGGTTTTTCCCACATTCCCATTATGTCATATGCCGTAAAGTATGCCTCTGCCTTTTATGGTCCTTTCAGAGATGCAGCCGAGTCAGCACCTCAATTTGGCGATAGAAGAAGCTATCAAATGGATCCCCCAAATGCTAGGGAGGCGATTAGGGAGGCAAATTTGGATGTGGCCGAAGGGGCAGATATTATCATGGTAAAACCGGCCTTGCCTTATTTGGATATTGTTTATCGGGTAAAAGAAGCAGTTAATCGTCCTATTGCTGCTTATAATGTCAGTGGTGAATATGCAATGCTTAAGGCAGCGGCTGCCAATGGTTGGCTTGATGAAAAGAGGGTGGTGTTAGAGGCCTTGGTCAGTATTAAAAGGGCGGGAGCGGATTTGATTCTTACTTATTTTGCTAAAGATGTAGCCAAATGGCTTGATTAGGTTGAGGTTATTAATCTAACGAGCATCTGTCTTAAAGTTTCATTAAACTCAAGTAAGTTGACGTCTACTTTTTTTTGATGTAAGAAAGTTGCATGGAGGAGTCTAAATTACTTACTACCAAAGAAGTTGCCAAATATTTAAAAATCAACGAAAAAAAGGTCTATCAGCTTGTTAAAGAGAGGGCTATCCCTTGCACTAGAGTGGCAGGAAAGTGGCTCTTCCCCAAGGACCTTATTGATGAGTGGATTAATGAAAGTGTTCAGAGAAGGCGGGATATATTTATTGCCGGTAGTAACGATCCCTTTTTAAGTTTTGTGATTAACCTTTATACTAAACGTTTTTTCCCTGATTCTCTGGTTTATTATGCTAGTATTGGAAGTGCTAAAGGGCTTGAGGCCTTAAGCCAACACAAGGCCACTATTGCTGCCACCCACCTTTTTGATCCCGAGTCAGAGGATTATAATCTGCCTTACTTGCCTAAATATCTGGGGTCTAGCGAGATTATAGTGATTAATTTGACTTATAGGGAGCAGGGATTTATATTGCCCAAGGGGAATCCTCTAAATATAAAAGATTTTAGTGATTTAGCTGCTAAGAAAGTGAGATTTATAAACCGAAACTTTGGTTCGGGAACAAGATTACTGTTGGATTATCATTTATCTCAAAGGGGCATAAAACCAGACGAGATAAGGGGCTATGAAAAGGAGGTAAACACCCATTTAGAGGTAGGCCTGTCCATTTTGAACAAAGAGGCTGATGTAGGGATTGGGATTCATTATATTGCTAACACCCTAAACTTAGATTTTGTGGCTATTGGTTGGGAGAGATTTGACCTTGTTTTGCGCAGAGAGGATTATTACCTCAGTTCTATAAAGAATTTTTTAAGCTTGTTGGATCCCTTAGATATTAGTCTTTATGCAAAACAGTTTCCTGGATATGATTTTAAGGATACAGGAAAAATTTTATTTCGAAATTAAGCGATGGAATTGAAAACCCTTATTATAATGGCCAATTGTCAGGAAAGGGCTCAATTAAGGAAGCTTTTGGAAAATGCCGAAAATATAGTTGTGATCGGAGAAACTCCTTCAGGAAAAGAGGCCTTCCGTTTGGTGCGAGCTGTGCCATATGACCTGCTTTTTGTAGACATGACCTTGGAGGATATGTCGGGTCCCATGTTTGTTAAATTAATTTCGAAGATGGGTTTTGCTCCTCTAATTGTCTTTCTCTCTGAAAAAGAGACCGATGCCGCTGAGGCCTTTGAACTTGAAGCCGCAGATTTTTTGTTAAAGCCCCTGGCTAAGGAGCGTCTTGTTAAGGCAATTGAGCGCGTGCAGCGTTTAGGCAAATTGATTAAAACAAGAGAAGGAGAAGATAGAGAGAAGATTTCTATTCCTCCTCAGGCCTTTGACGAGTCTGAGCTTTTAGATGCCTTGGGCAGAACTTGGCGTAAGGACCATACAGAACTTATATGTATTCAAAAATTGCCAGTAGAAAAAGGGGGAAGACATATCCTGATTCCTTATGCCAAAATTATTTTTGCCGAGGCATGGGGAGACTACACCTACATTTATACCTCTGAGGAGAAGCTTTTCACCAATTATAGCCTAAAAACTTTAGAAGAGCGATTTAAGGGCACTTCCTTTTTCAGAGTGCACCGCAAATATCTAGTAAATTTAGACCAAGTTGTAGAGATTGCTAATGTTCCTGGAGGAAGCTTTTATCTGCGCACCACAGGAAAACATAAGATAGAAATTCCCATTAGCAGACGTAGGTTGAAACAATTAAAGGAAATTTTAGGCCTTTGAGCAAGTCTTTAGACCATCCGTTATTGGTTTTAAACCGTTTGTCTCTAAAACACTCCTTTCATCTGTTTATATATAGACTTTTAAATATAATCTATGTAAACAGAAATTTAGCTACAGCTTCAAATACTTTTTATGTATTCATAAGGTGATTTTAGTAAACACGTTTTAAAACTCAAACAAAAAACAAAAGAAGGAGGTTAAAATGGCTCGCAAAGGAAAAGAAGCTGTAAAAGAGGCCACCGAGGCTTTGTTGGAAGAACAAAGAGTATTTCGGCCATTGCCAGAGGTAGTAGTAGAAGCCAATGTAAGCCCTAAGGAATACCAAGAAGCTATAGAAAAAGGGTTAACAGATTTGGAGGGTTTTTGGGAAGAAGCAGCCGAAGAGTTGGATTGGTTTAAAAAGTGGGACAAGGTGTTGGATGAAAGCAATGCCCCCTTTTACAAATGGTTTACAGGGGCTAAGTGCAATATTACTTACAATGCCGTTGATAGGCATATTAAGACCCATCGCAAAAATAAGGTGGCCATCATCTGGCAAGGAGAACCACCTAACGAAAAGAAAAAGCTCACTTATTACGAGCTATATCGTCGGGTAAACAAATTTGCCAATGTCTTAAAATCTCTTGGACTTAAAAAAGGTGATAGGGTGGCCATTTATATGCCTAATCTTTTAGAAACTGCTATTGCTATGTTAGGTTGTGCTAAATTGGGTGTAATTCATACTTTAGTCTACGCTGGGTTTAGTGCTTTGGCCCTAAGGGAGAGGGTCAACGATGCTAAGGCTAAAGTTATTGTTACGGCCGATGGACTCTACCGTAATGGAAAAATTATCAACCTAAAGGAGACTGTCGATGAGGCCATGATCGAGTGTCCTAGTGTGGAGCATGTAATTGTTGTCCAAAGGACAGGCCAGCCTATTGATATGAGTGATGGTCGTTATCTTTGGTGGCACGACTTAATGGAAGGCGTATCAGATGAATGTGAACCAGAAATCCTTGATTCAGAGCATCCCCTTTTTATTCTTTATACTTCTGGGACTACAGGTAAACCGAAAGGAATTTTACATGTTCATGGTGGCTATATGGTAGGAATAAACCGCACTTTGAGGTGGGTATTTGATTTAAAAGAAACAGATATTTATTGGTGTGCGGCCGATGTGGGTTGGATCACCGGGCACAGCTACATCGTTTATGGACCTCTAATTTGTGGTGGCACTACTGTGATGTATGAGGGGCATCCTCTTTATCCTAAGCCAGATCGGATGTGGCAAATCATTGATAAATTTGGAATTAATATTCTCTATACGGCCCCTACTACTATAAGGATGCTTATGAGATTTGGTTCTGAATTACCAAGGCGTTATAGCCTTAAGACCTTAAGACTTTTGGGAACAGTGGGAGAACCTATTAATCCCGAGGCCTGGATGTGGTACTACCAGAATGTAGGACGGGAAAGATGTCCGATTATGGATACTTGGTGGCAAACAGAAACCGGCATGTTTATGATAGCTCCCCTTCCTTTAAGCCTGCTCAAACCAGGTTCTGCTACCAAGCCATTTCCAGGAATTCATGCCGATGTGGTGGACAAGGAAGGGAAGCCTGTGCCAGTAGGTAAGGGTGGATTTTTAATTGTTAAAAAACCGTGGCCTTCCATGTTACGCACCCTTTGGGGTGATCCAGAAAGGTATGTAAAGCAATACTGGGATGTAATTCCTGGGGGTGTTTATACCACTGGGGATGTAGCGAGGAAAGATGAAGATGGGTATTTCTGGATTCAAGGTCGGGCCGATGATGTGATGAATATTGCAGGCCACAGAATTGGCACTGCTGAGGTAGAAAGCGCCTTTGTAGCTCATCCGGCGGTGGCTGAGGCGGCCTGCATTGGGGTGCCGGATCCGGTAAAAGGTGAGGTGGCCAAAGTCTTTGTTATTTTAAAGAAGGGTTATGAACCTAATGATGAGCTTGATAAAGAACTTAGACAACATGTGAGGAAGGAACTTGGTCCCATTGTGATTATTAAGTCTATCCAATTTGTGGAAAGCCTGCCCAAGACCAGAAGTGGTAAGATTATGAGACGAGTATTGAAGGCCCAAGAATTGGGTATGGACCCTGGAGATCTGACTACCTTAGCAGATTAAGCAAGGACCTCCCTATCTGAAGATAGGGAGGTGTTTTTGCAAAAAATATAAAGGAGGCGATGATGGAAGGCAACAAACTAGCAAATCCCGCTCCATTAGGACTTATGGGATTTGGAATGACGACGGTTTTGCTCAACTTGCACAATGCGGGCTTCTTCCCCTTGGGGACTATGATTTTGGCGATGGGGCTTTTTTATGGTGGTATTGCTCAAATCATTGCAGGTATCCTAGAGTGGGCTAAGGGAAATACCTTTGGGGCGACTGCGTTTACTTCTTATGGGTTATTTTGGGAAACATTAGTTTTTCTACTTTTAATGCAACATTGGGGATGGTGGAATGGACCGGCCAAGACGGCTATAGTGGCCTATCTTGTGATGTGGGGGATTTTTACCTTTTTTATGTGGGTTGCCCTTTTCTTAAGTAAACATGGGGCCGGCATTCAAGCCGTATTCATCACTTTATGGATTCTTTTCTTTTTATTGGCTCTTGGGGATGCGACTGGTAACCTTGCCATAAAGAGATTTGCCGGTTATGAAGGCATCTTATGCGGTGGTTTAGCCATGTATGTTGCCCTCTCTACCGTTATCAAAGAGACACAATAGCTAATTTTAAGGTGAGGGTGTTTTGTTTGCCCTCGCCTTAATGTTAAATTGCTTCTTCTCCTGTTTCGCCAGTGCGAATTCTAATGGCTTCATCTACAGGCAGAACAAAAATCTTACCGTCTCCAATCTTTCCCGTATGAGCGGCATTTCTGATTTTTTCTACTACTTTGCTCACCAGACTTTCGGGGACAACGATTTCTATCTTTACCTTAGGTAAGAAATCTACTACGTACTCGGCTCCGCGATAAACCTCAGTATGTCCCTTTTGACGCCCAAATCCCCGCACTTCAGTTATAGTCATCCCCCGAATGCCCAATTCGGTCACTGCCTCTTTCACTTCGTCTAATTTGAATGGTTTAATGATTGCCTCAATCTTCTTCATTTTACCTCCCAAGCCTTTTTAAACGCTATTTTAGTGCTTTTAATTTGTGAAAGTCAAGTGGATAGTTAATAGTTGATGATTGATAGTTTATTTTTCCAACCTCTTTTTGACGCTTGCAGCATGGGCCGTGAGTCCTTCAATCTGGGCCAACTTTATGGCCTTTTCCCCTAAAATTCGACAGCCTTGACGGCTAATACCTAGTAGGCTGGTGCGTTTTAAAAATGTTTCTGAAGATAAAACTGAAGAAAAACGGGCCGTACCAGCAGTGGGCAGGGTGTGATTGGGGCCTGCAATATAGTCTCCTATCGGTTCTGGAGAAAATGCCCCTAAGAATATAGCCCCTGCATGTTTGATTTTGTCTAGCAAACTAAAGGGATCATTGACCAATAACTCTAAATGCTCAGGGGCAATGATATTTACAACCTGGGCCGCCATTTCTAAATTGGGAACAACGAACAACTTCCCATGATTTTCCAGAGAGGCCTTAGCAATTTCTCTTCTGCTTAAGTCAGAGAGTTGTTTATGGACTTCTTCTTCGACACGGCCTGCATATTCTAAAGAGGTTGAAATTAGCAAAGCACTGGCCATTTCATCATGTTCTGCCTGGGAGAGCATATCTGCAGCACACCATTTGGCAGGCGCACTCCCATCAGCCACAATGGCAATCTCGCTGGGACCTGCTACCATATCAATACCCACATCTCCAAAGACCAACTTTTTGGCTGCAGCGACATAAATATTGCCTGGCCCGCAGATAAAATCCACCTTGGGCATGGTTTCTGTCCCATAGGCCATTGCTGCAATGGCCTGGGCTCCACCTAGACGAAATATTCTGTTTACGCCTGCAATTCTGGCAGCAATCAAGACCGCAGGAGAAATTTTCCCCTGGGGTGTAGGCACACACATAATGATTTCTTCCACCCCTGCCACCCTAGCTGGAATAACATTCATAAGGACCGATGAGGGATAAGCGGCTTTTCCCCCTGGACAATATACTCCAACTCTGTCTACGGCAGTAAACCGTTGCCCCAAAATGTTTCCGTATTCATCTGTAAAAAACCAATTTCTGGGCATGGCCTTTTGGTGAAATTCTTCTATTCTTAAGGCGGCTGTTTCTAACAAGGACACGAGCTCTTTGTTTTCCTTACAGGCCTTGTTGATTTCTTCTGGAGGTATTTCCATACCAACTTCACTTAGATCAAGTCTATCAAACTGCCAGGTATATTCTTTTAAGGCCTCATCTCCCTTTTCCTTGACATGAGCAATGATTTCCAAAACCCGATTTAAAATTTGGTGGTCAATAGTATTTCTTTTCTGCCACCTTTCTTTAAAAGTAGTCAGTTCTTTAATGTTATTTATTCGAATTTTCTCCATTATCCTCCTCCGCCAAATAAGTTCCACTTTTTCCGCCAGTCTTTTTTATCAATCGAATATCGGTGATCCGCATTCCTCGGTCTACAGCCTTGCACATGTCATAAATGGTTAAGGCTGCCACCGAGACAGCAGTCAAGGCCTCCATTTCTACACCAGTGCGGCCTACGATTTTCACACTGGCCTCAATTTCTATGGCGCTTTGCTCTTTTTGAAGATTAAATTTTACATCCACGTGGGTGAGATTGAGGGGGTGGCACATGGGGATAAGATAACCTGTTTGTTTTGCAGCCATGATGCCCGCAATTTTGGCCGTGGTAAGCACATTTCCCTTTTTTGCCCTACCTGTAGTGATAAGCTCAAAGGTTCTAGGTTGCATATAAACGCAACCTTTAGCTACGGCCTCTCGCACGGTTTCTGACTTGACACTTACATCTACCATTTGGACACGGCCCTCTTGATCCAAATGGGTCAATGAAGGCCGATGGGTATCCTTTTTCATAGCAACCAAACTTATACCATGAGAGAGATGAGAAGGCAATTGATGAAGGGCGATGAAAACACCTTTTCCTTTTATTGACATTATCTATTTTTTTGTTAACCTTCATAGTTTATGAGGTCCCCGGCCGTTTTTTTAGATAGAGATGGCACCATAAATGAGGAAATGGGCTATATCAATCATCCTGAGCGCTTTATTATCTTGCCCAAGGTGGTTGAGGCCATCAAGTTCCTTAAGGCCCATAAATTCAAGGTCGTGGTTGTAACCAACCAAGCAGGGGTGGCCAGAGGGTATTTCCCTGAAGGTCTGATTGAAAGAATTCATAAACTTTTACAAGCCCACCTCAAGTCTAAAGGGACCTGTTTAGATGCCATTTATTATTGTCCCCATCACCCTAATGCCTTGGTTCCAGAATATAGGAAAGACTGCCCTTGCCGCAAACCTCGGCCGGGATTGGTGTATAAGGCTGTTAAAGACCTTAACCTGGATTTGGATAGGTCTTACGTAGTAGGAGACCGTTTTACCGATATTGAATTGGCCCACAATTTAGGAATAAAGGGAGTTTTAGTCCTGACTGGATATGGTAAGGGAGAATTGGAATATATTGCCCCTAAACACCCCTTGAGACCCCACTTCATTGCCAAAGATTTGTATGAAGCTGCCTGCTGGATTGTAAAAGATGCGCATTCTGATCGTTAAACTCAGCTCTTTGGGAGATATTATCCATACCCTCCCCGTGCTTGGAGCGATAAAAGATGCCTATCCGAATGCCCAAATTGACTGGGTAACCGAGGAGGTCGGACAGGAGCTCTTACAAGACCATCCTATGATTAATAGACTTATTGTTTACCGTCGCAACAGGTGGCCTAGATTGCTAAAAGGAGGGAATCTAGCTCAGTTTATTAAGGAATTTCTCTTTTTTAAAAAAATGCTTTTCCAGCAAGAGTATGATTTGGTCATTGATTTTCAGGGGTTGCTTAAAAGCGGTTTTATTACCTGGATAGCCAAGGCTAGAGAAAAAATTGGTTTCCAAAATGGAAAAGAGGGAAGTTCATTGTTTCTAGATAAAAGATATGAAGCAGACTATGACGAGCACGCCGTTGTTAGATATCTTAAGCTACTTTCGTTTGCAGGCATACCTGTGGATTTTGAACACATAACTTTTCCAATAGCACCAAGGCCAAATAACCTTTCATTTGCAACTCCTTATATTGTCATTAATCCCATGGCCCGCTGGCCTAGCAAGATGTGGCCTAGGAACAAGTGGTTAAAGCTTGCCAATGTCCTTACCAACATGGATTATACCCTTGTCTTTACAGGCACCCAAAAGGATTGGGCTTGGATAAATGATATATGTAAACATTTTCCTCGTGCCATTAACCTTGCAGGCAAAACGAAGTTAAGAGAGCTTATTCCCATTTATCAAAAGGCATTTTTAACAATTTCTGTAGATACGGGCACAATGCATCTGGCGGCTGCCGTTGGAAGTCCTGTCATTGCCCTTTTTGGCCCTACGGCCCCATGGCGCACAGGTCCCTTTGGCCCAAACCACACAGTAATTTATAAAGGCCTTCCTTGCCAACCCTGTTTTAAAAGGCAATGTCCAGAGCGAAGGTGCTTAAATGAAATCAAGATTGCCGAAATAATAGAAGCGGTGAAAAAATATAGGAAATAACATAGGTTCCCTTGCTTGACACATAAGTAATGGTTGAGTAAATTTAGCTTAAAATTGGTTTTCAAGAGCTTGGACAACGAGGGCCCCAATGAAAAGGGATGTTTTTCTTAAAGTTATTCTTTTTATGATAGGTCTTTCTTTAATGGCCAACTGTGGTCTTTTTAAGAATGCCCCTCAATCTCCAACTGATGATTGGGAAGAAAAGATTGACCAATCCCCTTGGCTGATCACAGGCGACTATTTTCGGCAACAGGCCAAGCAAGAATCAAAGAAACCACTTATTTCCAGACCTGCTTCTCATCAGCATTATTTGCGGCGAAAGGTTTTGATTTGCTGTTTTTTGCCTCAGGGAAGGTGTCAAAAATGGAATTTGTTGGGCAGGCAACTGGAGTGTAGCCATAAAGTGATTGTGGTAGGACATAAAGATTTGGTCCCCGTTTTGACAAAATTTAATTTTTCTAAAAGGGACCTTTTGAAGTCAGAGGTAAGGGATAAAATAGGTAATTTGATAGGACTTCAGGCCTTTTTGTTCCTCAAATCTTCTAAAAATGGCCAGGTAAGTCTTGAGGTATACGACAATCAGGGGGTAATGTTGACCAAATTTGTCTTTAATGAAGGACAAGACTTCCAGAGATTATCTTCAAAGATTGCGGATTATATTTATAATCACACATGTTGGGAAGGTAGAATTGCCTATATAGAAAATGACAGGGTTTACCTCAATGTAGGCAGGCTTTCTGGTCTTAAAGAAGGGCAAGTTTTGGCAGTTTATGCTCAGGGAAGAAAAATTGTTAATCCTGTAACAGGGGTATCTTTAGGTTATTTAGCCAAGAAAAAGGGCGAAATTAAAGTAGTGTCTTTTTTTGGTGAAAATGCCGCTGTAGCCAAAATAATTGCCGGGACTGGTTTCCAAATAAACGATATTGTGCGTATAGAGGGAGAAAAATGAAAGACATCAAAAAAATTTACAAAGAAGTCATTTTTGACCATTTCCCAGAGACCATAAAAATTTCTATTGGGGATCAAATTCTTGTCTATCAAAAGCGCGTTTGGAAGGTGGCAAACGAAAAGAGGGGATTGAGATATGGTGAAAATCCCCATCAAGAGGCAGCCCTTTATGAGTTGGTTAATGGCAACTTGGTTTTAGGAGATTGCCGTTTTGTGGGTGAAGGAGAAGGCATTGTAAGTAGCCTGAAAGAGGCGGACTTTTTGCAATTTGGTAAGCATCCAAGTATGATTAATATGACGGACCTTGATAGAGGACTTCAGATTTTGAGATATTTGATGAAGAAACCGTGTGTGGTAATCATTAAGCATAATAATCCCTGTGGTGTGGCTTATGGTAATACATTGGCAGAGGCCTTTGAACGTGCCTATTTCGCCGATCGGATTGCTGCCTTTGGGGGATGTGTAGTCTTAAATCAGACGCTGGACAAAGATACGGCCGATTTGATCAGTCAGTATTATGTAGAAGTAGTGGCCGCTCCTGACTATGCCCCAGGTGTGGTAGACGTCCTTAAGAAAAGAAAGAATCTTCGTATTATAGAAATAAGGAAGATAGAACGATTGGCCGAGTATACCTCTAAACGCTGGCTGGATATCAAGGCCCTTATGGATGGCGGTCTTATTCTTCAACAGTCTCCGTATACCAAGATAAAGAGTAAGTCTGATTTTATTCCTGCAGAGGCCACCTATAAAGGGGAGACTTATCGCATTAAAAGGTTACCTACAGAGAAGGAGTGGAACGATCTCCTGTTTGGTTGGTATGTGGAACAAGGGGTTACTTCTAATTCCGTGCTTTTTGTAAAGGATGAGGCCACGGTGGCCATTGGGACTGGCGAACAGGATAGGGTAGGGGTAGCAGAGATTGCTATTTATAAGGCCTATACCAAATATGCTGATGCGTTATGTTTCAAAAGGTATGGAATTCCTTACAAGATTTTAGAAATGGAAATTGCGCAGGGCAAGCGTCCTCGGAAACAAAAAGAGGAAATAGATTTTGAGACCAGGCAGGCCAAGGGCGGGCTTAAAGGGGCAGTAATGATCTCTGATGCCTTTTTCCCTTTTAGAGATGGCGTAGATGTGGCCATTAAAGAAGGAATTACTGCCATTGCCCACCCTGGAGGTTCTATCAGGGACTTTGAATCTATTTTGGCATGCAATGAGGCCGAACCCCCAGTGGCCATGGTCTTTACTGGGGAAAGGGCCTTTAGACATTAAGGAGAAAAAAATGGCCGTAAGAGAGATTGCCAAGGAATTATATCAAGTGGGTCAAAAGATAGAAAATTTAAAAAGACAAATGACTCAAGCCACTGAGGCCGAAAGGCTGAATTTGAAAAGAGAACTTGAAGATCTGGAAGCCCAAAAGGCTACCCTCCAAAGGAAATTAAACGAATTAAAGGGACAACCACCACGCATTTAATATTAAGATTGGAAAGTGACCTTGCAACCAAGGTCTAATGGGAAGGAAGCCCTTGTTCTCCTTCAGGGTAGGGCAAATGTCTTTCAGATTTAGCCAAATGTTTTTGTTATGATAAGGGTAAATGATTATGGCAGATTATCTTCAACCAGAGTCTCTTCTTACCCTGCTCATGGGGGAAAAGGCCGCAGCTTATATCACCCAGGCAGGAAAAAAGAAGACAACATATATCCGCTTGAATCCTTTAAAAGCCAATCCTGAGGACATTATTTCCATTTTAGAAGAGGAGGGATTTAAGCTTACCCCTTTAGATTTTTATCCTTACGCCTATGAAGTCTCCTACGAGCCGTTTCCTATAAGTAAGGGGATTGCCTATTTTGGAGGGCTTATTTATTTGCAAGACCCATCTTCTATGCTTCCAGCCTTGGTTTTGAATCCTAGTTCCCAGGATACTGTTTTAGACCTGACAGCGGCCCCTGGTTCCAAAACTACCCTTTTGGCTACCTTAATGAAGGCCGAGGGAATACTGGTCGCCTGTGATAGCTCGGCCAAACGCCTTCGGGCCCTAAGCTTTAATCTGGAGCGATGGGGGGCTATTAATGCTGGCTGGGCACGCCTTTTGGGAGAGCAGATAGGGAATCTCTTTTTTGAAAGGTTTGACAAAGTTTTAGTGGATCCTCCCTGTTCTGCATTGGGAACTTTATCTAAGTCTCCTGAAATCTTGCGTTGGTGGAAAGAGGGCAAGGTAATTAAACTGGCCCGAATGCAAGAGCGCCTTTTGATTAGTGGACTTAAGGCATTAAAGCCTGGGGGGACATTGGTTTATTCCACCTGTACCTTAACACCACATGAAAATGAGGCCGTTATCCAGGCGGTACTTGAAAGGTATCCAGTAGTACTAGAAGACATCAAAATCCCCCTCTTTTTTAAAACCAGGCCGGGATTAACGGCATTTGCTTCTTTTAAATTTTCACCTCAAATGCAAAAGGCGGTTAGGATTTATCCCATAGAGAATCCTTCAGAGGGTTTTTTTATTGCCAAGATAAAGAAAAAGGAGTCATTTCGACCACCACTTCAAACGAAGCCCGCAGTAGCAGAAAAGTGGCTTTCAAAAGATCAGTTTAAAGAACTGGAGCTTCTTAGTGAACATTTTGGTTTTAATTTAGAGGTCTTTGATAATAAGGCCTTTTTTGCTAATAACCATATCAGATTTGCTACTCAGGCATTAGCCCATTTCCCATCTCCTATAGCCTTGCAAAAAGGAATTTCTTTTGCGAGGCCAATGGGGCAAAGATGGCGTTTGACCACTAATGGTATTACCTTAGTGGCCAAATTTATTACCCAAAACCGGATAGAATTAGATAGGACCTCTTTAAAGCTCCTTATCGCAGGGCATGTCTTACCAGCCCCTGAAGGTCATCAAGGACAACAGCTTTTGGTCTATAAAAATTGCGCCTTAGGATATGGATGGATTAAGAATAGGAGCCTGATAAGTCAATTACCAAGTCGGGAGGTAATCGTTTGATGAAGGAATTAAAAGTACTTTCTGATAAAGAGCTATTTGATGCCCTTAAACAGCGCATTTGCCCCTATCATCAAAATTATCTGGCGATGTATTCCAGCATTTTTAACGGCATTATTAAAAATCCTGCCTTTATGCTCATTCCTATTGATGATCACATGGTACATCGGGGTGATGGGGTGTTTGAGGTAATCAAATATCGTCATGGTTACATCTATCAATTTCAGGCTCATCTTAAAAGATTGAGGAATTCGGCCTCAAAAGTAGATATTGTGCCACCAGTGTCTTATGCCGAAATAGGAGAAATTGTGAAAAAAACCATTAAGGCCGCTGATGCCAAAGACGGAGTTATCCATATATATCTTTCCCGGGGTCCGGGAGGCTTTAGCGTTAATCCCTTTGAAACCGAGGGTAGCCAATTATATGTGGTGATTACCAAATGGCAGGAATATCCCTTATACTATTATCAAAGGGGGGTAAAGGCCATTGTAAGTCATATCCCTGTAAAACCGGGCTTTTTTGCCCAAATAAAATCATGTAATTACTTGCCAAATGTTCTTATGAGATATCAGGCCATAAAGGCCGGGGCCGACTTTGCTATAGGCCTTGATGAAAGTGGCTGTCTGGCCGAAGGAGCGACTGAAAGTGTGGGAATCGTCAGCGATGATGGATATTTGAAATTTCCAGAATTTAAAAGGATTTTGCAAGGGATTACCTTAAAAAGGGTGGTTACTCTGTCTGGGGCTCTTGAGAAGGCGGGATTGATTAAGGGAACAAGATTTACTTCTATTGCCTTAGACGAGATTTATAAGGCCAAAGAGCTGCTTTTATTCGGGACTACCATAGATATTGTGCCCGTAGTTGAACTTGAAGGCAAAGTGATAGGTAGCGGCAGACCAGGCCCTGTATTTTTGGCCCTGAAGGAATTATTTGATCACGATGTCTTTTCCCCAGAAGTTTCAGAGCCTGTTGATGGTTGAGACCTTTTAACTTCTGGCTGAAGGGGGAGTGTGATTACAAAGGTTGTTCCATGCCCTGTCTTGCTTTTAAAGTATATTTTTCCCTTATGGGCATCTATAATTCTCTTTACAATGGCCAATCCCAAGCCCGTTCCTCTAGTCTTGGTAGTGAAAAATGGTTCAAATACCTTATCTCGGTATTCTTCAGGAATACCAGGTCCTTGGTCTTTAATTTCAAACACTAGATATTTATTTCTTGTAGAGATGGTTACTTCTACAGGTTTATCAGGGGCAACTTGAACAGCATTATTTAGGACATTGATTAAGACCTGTTTAAATTTATCGGGGTCTACTTTTAACTTTGTTATTGAGGTTAAAAACCTGACATTTATCTGAGCCTTATTTCCTATCTTGACCAAGTTAACTACTTCTTCTATGAATTTTTGCAGTTCAACTTGTTCTAAATTTAGCTGAACGGGCTTGGAGAAGTTAAGAATCCCATGGGCCATATCTTCCATCCACTTGGTTTCCTTGAGGATGATTTCCAACTTCTTTCGATTGGGGTCATTAGGGGGGAAATTCTTCAAAAGAAGCTTGGCAAAGCCGCCAATTACAACTAATGGAGTTTTTAACTCATGGGCAATAGCAGCCGCGGCCTTTCCTAATAGGGCCAGATGTTGTGTTTTTTTAAATTTTTCCCGTTCGGCCCTTTCTTTATCGGCCATAAATCCAGTAAGGATGCCGAAAATGAAAAATAAAGAAATTTCATGCCAGAGAATAATGTTATTGGGAAAAAGCTGTTTTATGACTGGGAAAGAAAAAAAGGTGGCCAAAAAGGCACACAGAATGCCTCCTTTTAAGCCTTCCAACAAACTACCCATAAAAATAGGGAGGTAGTAAAACCTTAAAATAAAGCTCTGCCATAGGTCGGAGGTAACATGTTCTGCGATAAATAAAAGGAAAAATAAAAATAGAATAACACCCCATTTGATAGATTTGGATATATGAGAATGCCAGAACTGGACAAACCTTTTAATGCCATTCATATCTTACAAGAAATATCAAAATTTAATTCCAATGTCAAAAAATAATGATAGTCCCTAGGGCTTGGAGTTTTAAGTTTTAAAAAAGTTTTTCCCTTCCCCCTTAATTCACCATCAACTATCAATTAAGGTACGGGGTTTCTTTTAGAGGGAAAAGCGGATTTTGGGAAACTTTGGGAATTTGACAAGCTGGCTGTTTTTCATTAAACTTTGAATCCAATGTCTCTGCAAAAGGAACAACCTTATATCCTTGCTATTACCGGTGCTAGTGGGGCCATTTATGCCAAGACCTTGATAGAATTTTTTTATCAAAACCGCCTTCCTTTGGTCTGCCTGGTGTCTAAAGTAGGCCAAAAGGTTTGGGAATGGGAAATTGGAGTATCTCTGGAAAAGGCCTTACCTCCTAATATCTCCCTCTATTTAGAGGATGATTGGTGGGCGCCAGTGGCCAGTGGCAGTGTTAAGTCCAAGGCCATGGTTGTTATGCCTTGCTCTATGGGGACCTTGGCCTCGATTGCCCACGGCCTGTCACGGAATTTGATCCAGCGCACGGCCGATGTCATGCTTAAGGAAAAACGCCCCTTAATTCTTGTGCCCCGAGAGACTCCACTTAATATGATTCATCTTGAAAATATGTTGTATTTAGCCAAGGCTGGAGCCACTATCCTTCCGGCCATGCCGGCCTTTTACCATCATCCTCAAAGCATTCAGGACCTTACGAACTTTATCGTGGCTAGAGTTTTGGATGTCTTAGGCCTAAAACACTCTCTTGTCCCTGCATGGGGAGAAGAAAAATAAATTTTTGCTAGTTTTGGGATGAACCTCAATTGGATTCGGGAATTGATACTAGAAACGGGCGAAAGCGGCCAAATAGAATTGTAGTTAAGAAAGGGATTTTTCCACAACTGGCTGAGTAAAGGGGCAAAACAATTTCTCAAGACCAACTATTTAACGCCTATCACCGAAAAAGTGAGTTACCAGTGTTTATGTAAGTCTGCTTAATTTTCATAAAGTTTTTTTATTTAAAATTATACTTATTGACATTATTAGAAGGATTTTGATACAACTTTTATAAAAAAATAATCAATCAAAATTTATTGATAAATTTTGATTTTTTGGACGGTTGTAATGAATGTTTTTTCTGCCCTGAAACAGGCAAAAAATAGGTGGGATAAAGGGCTTGCCTTGTGGTCCTCAAAGGCAAAATTTGACTTTGAAGGTCTATTTGAGGCGGTGCTTAACTTTGCGGCTCAGTTGCAAAAGGCTGGTTTTGAAAAAGGAGATAAGTTTTTTGTTTGGTCATTCAATCATCCCGCCGCAGCGGTAGGCATTCTTGCCGCTTGGGTGCTTGAGGGGATTGTTGTCCCCCTTGATGCCAGTACCAAACCAGAAGATGTAGTTGGGTTGATTAACCACGCTCAGGGGAGATTTTTACTTACCGCTCCTAGACAAAAGGAGTTTTTGAACAGAATTTTAGAAGCTTCTTCGTTGAAAAGGGTATTTATATTGGAAGATGTTTTTAAGTCCCCTACATCCGGTGCAGTTTCCTTACCTGGGCATGAAGAGCTTGCTCCTGCCTTGATTCTTTACACCTCTGGCAGCACGGGCACTCCAAAGGGGGTAGTTTTGACTTATCGCCATCTGGATTCGCCTATGCTCACCTTGGAGCATTTCCAATATCTTCAACCAGGTGATCGTCTTTTGGGATTAGCCCCCTTTTCACATTTGGGTGGCGTCGTTGGGCTTTTAATCCCTGTTTGGTTTGGGGTGCCTGTGTTTTTGATGGAAAGATTTATTCCCAAGCTCTTTTTGAGATATTTAGGGCAGCATCAAATTACCTTTTTTTTTGTGCCTCCAACGGTGCTTCAAAGCCTTTTGCTTCAGCCTGATTTAGACCCCAAATTATTCAAATCCGTCAGGCTTATTGCCTCATTCGGGGCTCCATGTCCCCCAACGATATTCAAGGCCTTTTCAGAACGGTTGCCATGGATCAATGTGGTTACAGGATATGGCTTGAGTGAATCGGCTGCCCCTAATGTGCTTATCCCCAAAGACACCCCCTTGGAAAAGAAATTAGAACCAGGTATTGTGGGTAAACCAGTCCCTTGGGTAGAGATAAAGATTGTTAATGATGAAGGGAAAGGGCTTACTCAAGGAGAAATTGGCGAGGTGTTGCTTAAAGGCTGGTGTGTAATGCAAGGCTATTACAATGCCCCGGAGTTGACCAGAGAGGCTATCAAAGACGGCTGGCTTTATACTGGAGATTTAGGATTTTTGGACAAAGAGGGCTTTTTACACCTTACGGGTCGTAAGAAGGAGGTTATTATTGTAGGGGGTCTTAATGTCTATGCCAATGAGGTAGAATTTGTAATTGCCCGCCATCCCAAGGTGGCTGAAGTAGCCGTAGTAGGGGTGCCTGATGGTTTGAGAGGTGAGGTAGTCAAGGCAGTAATTGTTCCCAAACCAGGCGTATCTTTGGACTCTCAAGAAATTTTGAACTTCTGCCGCACATATCTGGCCAGTTACAAATTGCCAAGGATTATTGAATTGCGGCCATTTCTTCCCAAAACCGCTTCAGGAAAGATTGCTAAGGCACAACTGAAATGAAGGATAAGTCGCTAGCGTATTGGATTATCAAATTTCGCTATCTGGGAATTCTTTTGCCATTGTCTTTGTGTATATCTTCTTTGTTTTTTATACGGCACATAAAGGTGGCCACCCAACATCAAGACTTTATTCCTATCAAGCATCCATTTATAGAGGTTCAACGAAGGCTAAATCGTTACTTTGGAGGTTTAAATAGGGTCAATATTGCCATTGTTGTTAAAAAAGGCAGTATTTTAAAGCCAGAGGTGCTCAGAGCAGTGAGGGGCATGGCGGAAGATATTCAGCTTTTGGATGAAGTCAACCCCCGAAGGGTCTATTCCATCTTTGCCCATCAGGTTAAATATATAAAAATCCATAAAGATGGCTTTTCGGTCCAGCGACTCATTGACAAAATTCCTGCTACCCCTCAAGAGATATCGTCCTTAAAGCAGAAAATCATTCACAATCCATTGGTTTATGGCCCTCTTATTTCAAAGGATTTTAAGGCCACCTTGATTCAGGCCGATTTTTATGAAAATATTTCTTCTCCCAAAATTTACAAAGAGATTAAGGGGATTGTAAAGAGATACAAAACCTCTGATTTCAATGTTTATCTTAACGGCGAGCCCATTTTAGAAGGCTACATTGATGGGCAATTGTCCTTTATTCTTTATGTATTTGCAGCCGCTTTGTTGGTCATTTTATCTTTGCTCTTTATGGCATTTAAAAAAAAACGGGCCTTTCTGCTTCCTTTACTTGCTGGAGGCATTTCTGTAATGCTCAGCCTGGCTGGGGTGGAACTCTTCCATTACACCTTAAATCCCTTTACGGTGCTTATTCCCTTTTTGATTTTTATCCTGGCAGTTAGCCATAGCATTCAATTTGTAGAACGTTACTTTGAAGAGGCTCAGATGCAGACCGACAAAACCCAGGTGGCCTTAAATACTCTCACCTCGCTTTTAAGCCCTATTAGGGCCTCTCTTTTTACCGACTTTTTGGGTTTTGCCTCCTTGATCTTAATTCCTATTCCAGCCATCCACAGTATTGCCGTGTTGGGAAGCATTGGGGTATTGAGCATTTGGGCCAGTGTGGTTATATTTTTACCGTCTGTTTTTGCTATCATTCCTTTACCAGTTCTTTCCAAAAATAATTCTGGGTTTAACTTACCTTTTAAAGTGCTTGGCTTCTTTTCATACCTTTGGCAGAGCCCTAAACGAATTTATTTTGTGCTTACGGTATTTGTCTCGCTTTTTATCATTGCCATTTATGGCATGCTTCACATTACCGTAGGAGAAATTGAACCAGGGACTTCGGTGCTTTATCACGATGCCCCCTACAATGTAGCGGCCCGGAAAATAAACAATTATTTTAGTGGAAGTAATCCCTATTATGTGTTAGTGAGCACAGACCATCCAGAAGGCCTGGTCAATGCTAAGGTTATGACCGAAATGGATGCCCTTGAGAAATACCTATGCCACCATCTCAAAGAGGCCGGCTATAGCCTTTCCATTGCCGATTATATAAAGCTTATGAACCTGGCGGTGCAACACAGGTTTATGATTCCCCAAAACGACAGAACGATTGGAGAATATCTTTTTCTTTATGAAAGCAATGCCTTCCCTGGAGAATTAAATGGACTGATGACCCCTGATCATCGCTATGCCAATATCAGAGTGGATTTAAAGGACTGCCGCAGCAGCACGATTAAAAGGGCTATTTATTTTACTAAAGAATGGTTGAAGAAGTTTCACCATTTCAAAGGCCTAAAATTTGCCTATGCTGGTGGCCCTATCGGCATCCTTGGTGCCACCAATGATATTATCAAAAGCGGGCTTTTTTCCAATATGATGGTTTTATGTGTCCTTATCTTCATCCGTATTTGTTTGGCCCTAAAGTCTCTTAGCGGTGGTGCCTTTTTGTTTATCCCGCTGGCCTTTAGCATTGCCTTAACCTTTGGCAGCTTTGGCATTTTTAATGTGCCCTTTACTATTGCCACCCTGCCAGTGGCAGCCATGGGGACAGGGCTTGGGATTGATTATTCTATTTACCTGGCCTCACGAATTAAAGAAGAGCGAGAAAAGGGGATAGGGCTATTTGAGGCCGTGAATAAGGCCGTATTTACCTGTGGGAAGGCCGTGCTTTTTACTGGAAGCATCCTTACTATTGGGGTCTGGTCGTGGATGTTTTCTAACCTCAAACTTCAGGCCAAGCTGGGAGGCACTTTGGGTGGACTTCTTTTATTTAACATGCTGGCGGCCTTGATTGTGTTGCCCATTTTTATCTTGCTCCTTAATCCCAAATTTTTAAGGGAAAGGGTATGAAGACTCCGTTGGCCTATCCAGTACGTTATAGAAATGGTGTCATTAGGGTTCTGGATGAAACAAGGCTTCCTTTTGAAGAGACATATATTGAGGTGCGTACCCTTAAAGAGGCCCTCGTTGTCTTGAAGGAAATGAAAACTCGGGCCTTTGGCCAGGTATTGCTTTACTTTTATACCTGTTTGCTTATGGAGAATATAGAACACACAGCCAGGGCCTTTAAGCAAGTTCGGCCTACCTTTGATTTCTATGGCTTGGCAGAGATGCTTAAGGATGCATTTGAAAAAACCGGCCAATTGAAAGCGGCCATAGAGGGTATTGTCAATCGCTTTGAAAAGATGCGAAGACAAAGGGCAAAGAGGGTGGCTGAGGCCTTGCCCCCAGATGCCCATGTGCTGACCATCTGTCATGTGAGCGGGGAGTTGGTGTACGTTGGAGAGGCCGTGCAAACCTTGGGCAAATCGGTTTGCTTTTATGCCTCAGAAACCCGTCCTTACCTTCAAGGGACCCGGCTCACCTTTTGGGAATTGCAGCGTGCAGGAATCCCTGTCAAGCTCTTGTGTGATAACCAGGCCGCTTGGCTGATGGAGAACGGGGTTGTTAATGCCGTTATTACTGGCTCTGACCGCTCCAATATCAAAGGGGATATCATTAATAAAATTGGCACCTATGCCTTGGCCCTTTTGGCCCATCACCATGGTATTCCTGTATATGCCCTAGTGCAGCGGCCCAAAGAGGTTGAGCTAACACAGGTAAAAATAGAAAGACGGCCTGAACAAGAGGTCTTTATGTGGCTGAAAAAGAGAGGTTATTTACCACCGGCCCTTTATCCGGCCTTTGACCTTACGCCAGCCCGTTTGATTACCAAACACTTTGATTTTGAGGAAGGCAATGAAGCTTGATGAGGTTTTTGATTTGACACTTGTCTGGGGACTTCCTCAGAAATTTGAGGACTTGCAAGGGGATTTCCTTCTTATTCCTGAAATGCGCCCTTATCTTTTGGGACTTTCTTTATGTGAGCGTCTCAAAGAATTGAATTATCCCCATGTTTATGTTACCGATAATATGCTTGGTTATCTGTTTTTCAAAGGGAAGATAAAAAAAACCCTTTTATTCTATCTGAAGAAAGACAAAGAAGGTTTTGAATGCCTGAATGGCAGTTTGTATGTGGTGCGTTTAAGCAGACTCCATAAAGTGCCGGTGGTGTTCCTGCCAGGCAAGGGCATTCCCAAAGGATTGGAAAATAGAGACGCAGGTGGCATTGATGAGACTATCTTTGTGAAGGATAGACATGCCATTATTAAGCCGAAAATAGAGAGAATAAATGGGTAAATTAGAAATGATTGCCCATACTAAAGATGGAGGAGGATTGACTATGCGCGTGCTTTTTTTACAACCCCCACTTGGCTGGTGGGCGGCTTGGAAGAAACACATTGCCAACAATGTGGCCCATGCCCAACTGGCCGCTAACATTAGAGAATGGTATCCTGAGATTGAAATTAAGGTGCTTGATACCAGGGCTTTGGGTATGGACGAAAAACAGATGGTGGACGCCATAACCGAGCTCAACCCCAACCTGATTTACATGGGAGATGCCCTCCAAACTACAGGCGTGGCGGCTATTCATCCCCGTTATCAACAAGCGGCCAAGGTAATCAAGCAGGTTTTGCCTGATGTCAAAATATGCGTGGGGGGCTTCTTCTATGGTGCCAATGCCCCAGCCATGCTTGAAAAGACCCCTGAATTTGATTTTGTGGTGGCTGGGGAAACCGAAAGGACGGTGCCTGAGTTGGCCAAGGAATTGAGCAAGTCGGATCCCGATATCCCTTCGGTTCGTGGATTGGCCTATCGGGATGAAAACGGCGAGGTGAAACTGACCGAATATCGTCCTTTGATTGAGAATCTGGACGACCTGCCGCTTCCTGCCTACGACCTTTTTCCCATGGACAAATATGTGGGTTTTAATTATATCAGACACTATGTAGAGACCTACATGACGCGGGGTTGTCCCAATGGATGCCGTTTCTGTGTAGGCTGGACCAACTACGACCCCAGAGGCAATCACGATTGGACCCATTACCGTCCCAGAAGCCCCAAACTTATGGCCGATGAAATGGAGCTTCTGGTCAAGAGATTTGGCGCCAAGTTTATTTGCATGATGGACGAAGACTTAAACGTCTATCGGGAACGTATGGAAGGACTGATAGAAGAGCTCAAAAGGCGTAATTTAAAAGTGCCCTTTTTCTTCATGGGCCGGGCGCCTTATCATTTAAGGGATAGGGATTTGCTTAAGCCTTTAAGAGAAGTCGGTTTCGTCTGTGGGCTTTTCGGCATGGAGGCCGTAGATAAAGAGACCCTTGAGGCCATAAAAAAAGGCACCACGGTGGATGAAGTGGCTGAGCTGGTTGGGCTTTTTAGGGAAAACAATATTATGTCTGTGGTTACCTGGATGGTGGGCTTTCCTGAAGACGATGAACAACGAATCAAGGACCGGGTAGAAAGGCTTGATTTAATGGATCCTGATATGGCCGCCTTACAGATTTTAACCCCTCTGCCGGGTATTCCCCTGTACAAACAGCTTGAGCCCTATACCGAGGAGTGGAACCTGCTCAAATGGGACTTTCAACACGCCGTTTTAAGAACCAAGCACCTTTCCAGGCAAGATTTAGGAAGGCTGGCCGCCTGGGCCAACCGGGAATTTTACAGCAAACCTGGGCGGGTGCAACGCATTCTCTATGACAAACGCTATCATCCCTTCTGTCGCTTGATTGCCAGGGTTTATGTGGAAACGGCCGGCAAAGAGCATGCCCAGGCAGCGGTAGAAGACAAAATATTTGTTTAGGAGAAGGACCCTATGATGAATCGCGATATTCACCTTACCGCCCAAGACCTCCTGCGGGCGATGCAATTTAAGCCCGGAGATTTTGGAGAGATTGCCATTGTAAGCGGTCAACCTCAGAGGGTGCAGATGGCCCTAGAAAAGTTAAAAAATCCCCTGCGCAACTTTAGCGCCATGGGCTACACATTGTGGACAGGAGAATACAAAGGCAAACGGGTTACCGTTGGGCACGGTGGTATGTATGCCCCGGATGCTGCCTTGATAACCGAGCTTTTGTGCGCCGGCGGCGTGGAATGCCTGATTAGGCTTGGCAGTTGTGGGGCCATGAAGAAAGATATAGAGATTGGCGATTATGTTATTGCTGAAGGGGCTATAAGGGGAGATGGAGTGACCAGATATTATGTCAAAGATGGCTTTCAACCTAAGGCCGACCCTGAACTTACTCAAAAACTTTTTTCTCTCTGTAAGAAACATGCTCATAAAGGTCTTGTTTGGACAACAGACGCCTTGCTTCGGGAAACAAAGGATTTTGTTAATGGAGCCATTGCTCAAGGGGCCATTGCCGTGGACATGGTTACCAGCCCCTTTTTTACCATTGCCCAGCTTTATAACAAACGGGCCTGTGCGGTGTTGGTAGTAAGTGACAACCTTATTACTGGAGAAATTGGGTTTGCCGATATCAGGGTATTTGATGCCGAAAGGAGGCTCATAGAAAGGGGTTTTGACTTGGTGAGGGAGGTATGAAATCTTTCAAACAAAAACTCATTTTCTGGGGTAATTTGCTTTACAAGCGGGGGCTTTTGTGCGGTAGCTCTGGCAATGTTTCTGTAAGGGATGGAGACCGGATTTGGGTGACAAGTCACGGAAGCTTCTTGGGATTTTTGGACAAAGAGGATATTGTTGTCCTTGACTTGGAAGGTCATGTTGTTGAGGGTAGGGCTGCACCTACTTCAGAGACCCCACTTCATTTGGGGATCTATAGGCGATTTCCTGAAGTGAAAGTGGTGCTTCATGCCCATTCCCCTTTTAGTGTGGCCTATTTTGAGCGCCATGATACCTTTTGCCCTACTACCTTTGAGGAGAGGTTGTATTTAGGCATTGTGCCTGTGGTGCCTCAATTTACGCCCATCGTTACCCAAATAGAGCCTGTCCTTAGTGCCCTTGATCGGAACGATATTGTAGTGCTTAAAAGGCACGGAGTGGTGGCCATAGGGCAAGACTTTAAACATACCTTTTCCTTAATTGAGCTTTTGGAAACCGCTACCAAAACGGCGCTTTTGACAGGTCAATCACCCAGAACTGTCAAAAGGATTAAGGCCGCCTTCAACCTTTTTTCTTTAGACCATATTGGGGCCTTGATAGAAACGGTTAACAAAGACGATTTGATAAAACAATTTGGTAAAGACACCACATTTAGCTTCAGTATTTCTGATGGTGAGCATCAAATTGGTTTCCAATTCTCCTCTGGCAGACTGAGCCAGATAGATACTAAGAATGTGGATTGTCTGTTTGAAGCCCCTCAAAGGATGTGGCAATTTGTGTTTAATGGAGAGATGGATATCTTTGCAGCTTGTTTTCAGAAAAGGATTAAGTTTAAAGGTGATTTCAAACACCTTATTTCTCTCTTTCCAATATTTGAACGGCTGTTTGAGCTTTGGCAAGAAATAGGTGTTGTTAAGGAGGGATGAAAATGAGAAAAGTGGAACTGGCCGTAGTGGTTTGGATACTTTTAGGGTGCTTTGTAACAAGTGCCTTTGCGGCCGGGAAATGTCGTCCAGACCCTTTGCCCCCCAATCCTACGGTAGGGCAAATTATGAAACACTGGTATGAAATCAAGTTTACCCGGTTTGCTGATGATGTCAGTTACGATATTTGTAAGGTTATTATGGTAGATAAATCGGGATTCAAGCGAGAGAAGATTTCCATTAGAAAGCGCATCATTTTGCATGGGAAACACGGATTTGACTATAAAGACTTGGTGATGATTACCTATCCTGAATACACTAAGGGGTTGGCTATCCTCACTTGGGCCTACACCGATATCAATAAACAAAACGACCTTTGGCTTTGGCTACCCTCTATGAAAAAGGTAAGAAAGATGTCTCAAGCCGATGAAGACGACTCCTTTCTGGGCACAGAGTTTACCGTTGAGGATGTCAGCACCAGAAGATACGGCTATGAATCTTATCAACTATTGGGAGAGGCTGAATTCCCCGGCTACACCTGCCGTTATGACAAGAAGCTCTATTTTAAAGGCGAGCCCTGCTGGAAGATAAGGGCCGTTCCCAAAAGAAAAAATTGGTACTATGCCTATCGCATTCTCTGGGTGGATAAGAAGACGGGGGTGGAAATTTTTGCCGAGTATTACAATAAACTGGGTAAAAAGTTTAAAGAAGTCTTTCATTATCTAGACACCCCTCAAAATGGCTGTTGGTCTACTCGCATTTGGGAGGTCTACAATTACCGTACTGGACATCGGGACACCATTGTAATCAGCCCGGCCCGATACAATACAGGACTTAGGGAAAGGGACTTTAGCCCTAGGGTGCTTGAAAGAATGGAATGGTAAAAAAAGGAGAGGGCGATGAAAAGGATATGCATCATAATTTTGGCTCTACTTGAATGGGTGAGTCTGGCTCAGGCCAGCATTTACCGAGGACATAGTTTAACCCTTGAGGGGTCTTTAAAGAATGAGACTGGCGTTTATTTGGACAATGTCGGCAAATATACCAAAATTATGGACATCATTGACCTAAAAGGCCAGTATCGGCCGGTAGATGAGCTTTCCTTCTTTATGCACATCCGCAAGTTCTGGGATCATGCCTACAATGTAGAAAGCGATTATCAATCTGCCCGTTATCTTATGTACACCAATAGAAAGACCTGGACAGGGATCAGTTGGGTAAGAGAGTGCTATTTAGACTATTTTTCTGTCTATCTGGACATGAGGCTTGGTAAACAGATTGTTACCTGGGGCACAGCCGACGGCATCAGGGTGCTAGACCAGGTAAATCCGCTTGATTATCGCGAGTTTACCCTTAGGGACTGGAATGAAATCAAAATCCCCTTGTGGATGGTCAAATTAGAAGCCGCTCCCACAGTAAATGGCAGTCTGCAATTCCTTTTTATCCCCGACTTTGAACCCAACTTTTTGCCCCCGGCAGGTGCCCCCTACGCCTTTAAAACGGCAGAAACAGCCGCCCAAAGCTATGCTAGGCTAGAAAGGTTAGGTTACCGGGTGGTGACTAGAGAACAGCGTCCGGCCGAAAAGGTAGGTAATGCCAAGTTTGGTATCAGATGGCGGGATATTATTGGCAGTTTTGAGTACAGTCTTAACTATCTCTATGGCTGGAACATGAATCCTGAGACCTATGCTAGCGTGGATACAAGCACCATGACAGGGCCGCCACCATTAACGGGTTATCCTCCTGCTGGTTCTACTTACATTTTTACAAGAAAATACAGCCGCATCAATCTGTGGGGCGGTAGCTTTTCCAAAAGCTTTGTAGAAGGGTTCTTAAAAGGCCTTACAATTAGGGGCGAGTTTGCCTACTTAAGGGATGTGCCGGTGTCTTATTACAACGATCGTGGCCAGCTAAGCTACACCAAAACTGACCAATACAAGTATGTTATTGGGCTTGATAAATACTTGATTACCAACTGGTTTTTTAGTTTTCAGTTAATCCAGCTTATTAATAGCCAAAAGGACTATCAAGGACACAGGTTCCTTTTGCCTTCTGGCGGTCCTATGGACAAGGTATCTACTTATCTAACCTTAAAAATCAGCACTGACTTTTTCCATGAAAGGCTTAAGCCAGAGATACTTTTTATTTACGGAGACGACAATGAGTGGCGCATTAGCCCTAAGATGTATTATGAGTTTAACGACCATTTGACCGCCATTACAGGTATGCACATTTTTGTGGGCAAAGAAAGTGAGCTTTATGGTGAGTTTAACGATGTTAATGAATTATATCTGGAGTTAAGATACAGTTTTTGAGCCTAATGTTTTAATGAAGAGTAAAACAAGACGCGATTTCTATTTAAACTTGCCAATGTGAAGAATTTCAGGCTAAAATGTCTTTAAGTATGATTTTCAAGGGGGAGATTTTGGAGGATAAAAGAGACAAGCTAGAGAAGCGGGTTTTGGTTGGCATAGATGACTCTGAGGTTTCTTTGAAGGTGGCTGGATATGTAGCCAAGATGTTTGTCCGTGACCCTATGTTTAATGCCAGCTTGATTTATGTCTTACCGGCCTTGCCCACAGTTTTGTTTGAAGAGGAACATAAGCTTGATAAATATCAAAGGGCCTATAAGAAGAAATTGGAAAGTAAATATCAAGGCCAGGTAGAAGAAATTTTCCGTAAGGTAAAAAAGGTGTTTTTAAAAGTAGGTTGGGCAGAAGGGCGTTTGGAAACTATTACTGCCCCAAGACATTTTAGCCTTTCTAAAGAACTCTTGTTCTTTGCAGAGCATGGTTATTACGATGCCTTGGCCCTTGGATGGCAGGATATGAGTGGCATAGAACGAATCTTCAAAAGCAGTACAGGGGAAGAGGTGCTTTACAGTCCTAAAAACGTGCCCTTATGGCTTATAGCCGACGATTTGATTTCTTCTAGTGTCCTTGTGGCCATAGATGGTTCTGAAAGTGCTATGCGGGCCGTAGACCATGCTGGTTTTGTCCTTTCCGGCCGCAAGGATATTGAATTCATTCTCTTTCACGTAGTTTCGGGTCAGGAGGAGGCAGCTTCTATTTTTAATCGCGCCGAGAGTATTCTTACTAAGGCCGGAATTCCTAAGTCTCAAATAAAAAAAGTTGCGTATCAAGGGAAGAACATTGCCGAGGCCATTCTTGCTTATAAAAAGGCGAATCAAATTAGCACCGTGATTATGGGCAGAAGGGGCATTTCCAAAATGAAGGCCTTGTTTTGGGGAAGTGTCTCTTCAAAGGTGCTAAAAGAGACAAAAGGAGGGGCGGTTTGGATCGTGGATTAAGGTTGCTTCGTTTTTTCTTTGTAAATGTTCCCTATGAACTGTTGAAAGACAAATATTGGGACCTCTTTGTTTCTTACAGAATCAGCCCTGAAATTTATTTTTCACCATCCTTGCTTGACAGGTGGCCAGAAGCAGAGTGGAAAGAGATGGCCCAATCATTGCGAGAGCTTGGTATGAAGGCTACATTTCACGCCCCCTTTTATGACCTTTCGCCTGGGGCCCTGGATGAAAAAATTCGCCAAGCCACGTTGGAAAGACTGGTACAAGTATTGGAACTTGCTTCTATATTCCACCCGCAGGCAATTGTCGCTCATCTGGGATTTGACCCTCGTATTCATGAATCCTACGAAGAAGAGTGGCTTGAAAACAGCCTGAAAACATGGCAGGCAATTATTCCTTTACTCAAAAAGGTCGGCACATTCCTTAACCTAGAAAATGTGTTTGAAAACACCCCAGAGCTTTTTAAGAAACTGCTTTCTAAAATTAACTCCCCTTATATAGGTATTTGCTTTGACTATGGTCATACAAAGGCCTTTACTAATACGGGACTCAGGAATTGGCAAGAGATTTTCCCTTGGGTGAGACAATTGCACTTGCATGATAATCAGGGACAGAAAGACGACCATTGGGGACTTGGGAAAGGAATTCTTGACTTTTCCGCCCTTTTTTCAAAACTTAAGCAATACAACTGTTATCCCATAATTACCTTGGAACCTCATACCGAAGCCGCCTTTTGGGATACCTTAGATTATCTTAATCGTCTGCCAGAGGATATTTATGCTTATTTAGAAAAATGCGGTCAAATAAATGGCCAAATTTTATGAGACCATAGAACACACAGCCGATTTAGGTATCAGGGTTTGGGGAAAAGACGAAAAGGAGCTCTTTATTAATGCTGCTAAGGCCTTTTTTGATTGTATTACAGACCTTGAGGCCATTAGACCGAGAAGGGAATTTCAGGTTAGTGTCAAGGGGGAGTCTTTAGAAGAATGCCTTTTTAACTGGCTAGATGAATTGCTCTTTCTGTTTGATGCCAAAGGGATATTGGTAGCAGATTGTGTTTTAAAAATGGAGCGAGCTATTGACCAACCAAAGGCCTATGAGATTCAAGCCATTTGTAAGGGAGAACGGTTTGATCCCGAAAGACATCCTCTGAAGGCGGCCATAAAGGCCGTAACCTACCATAACTTAGAGGTTACCAACAAGGGTAATCTCTATGAAGCCGAAGTCTTATTTGATATTTAAATTGAGGCCCTGCTTTTTCCAATAACCATTGATTGGTAAACCGTTTTTATTTTAGTTCCTTAGATTTAAAGGTTTCTTATGAGTCTTGACATCCCAAAGGCTTTCAAGTAAAAAAGAAGGCTATGAAGAAAAGAGCTAAATTTAAGAAGATTTTAGTGGCTAACCGGGGAGAAATTGCCTCACGTATTATTCGGGCCATTCAAGAATGGGGAAGCGAGGCCGTAGCTGTTTATGAAACCCCTGATAGTGAAGCTCGCCATGTAGTCCAGGCCAATGAAGCCATTTGGATAGGTGACGGTCCCTGCCGAGATTATCTTAATATTCAAAAGATGATAGAAGCGGCCAAGAGAGCTGGGGCTGAAGCCATTCACCCCGGATACGGTTTTTTGGCAGAAAACCCAGATTTTGCTGCGGCCTGTCGGGAAGCTGGACTTGTTTTTATTGGGCCTCCCACTCAGGTAGTCAAATGGTTGGGTGATAAAGTAATGGCCAGAAAGTTGATGGAAGAAGCTGGGATTCCAGTAGTGCCGGGAACGGAGCCATTACCATTAGGGGAAGAAGGAAAAGAATTAGCTGCCCAGTTTGGGAAAAGGTATGGATATCCAATAGTAATCAAGGCCGTGGCTGGGGGCGGAGGAAGAGGAATTCGGATGGTAGAGTCAGAAGCGGAGCTTTTGGCCCAGCTACCGATTGCTCAGTCAGAGGCAAAGACGGCCTTTAACGACCCCCGGGTTTACCTAGAAAAGTTTTTGCCTTCTCCTAAACACGTAGAGGTTCAAATCCTCGCAGACGAATATGGAAATGTTATTCACCTTGGCACCAGAGATTGTTCTATCCAGCGGAGACACCAAAAGCTGGTGGAAATTGCCCCTGATATGTTGAATGACCCTGAGTTGACTCAAAAAATCTGTCAAGCGGCTGTTATGGCAGCGAAGAAGGTGGGTTATGTAAACGCTGGCACGGTAGAATTTTTAATAAAAGACGGCCAATTTTATTTCTTGGAGATTAATACCCGTTTGCAGGTAGAACATACGGTGACCGAAATGGTCACCGGGGTAGATATCGTCCGGGCTCAACTTGAAATCGCCGCTGGCAATCCCCTTCCCTTCACCCAAGACGACATCATCATAAGGGGTTATGCCATAGAGATGCGTGTCAATGCCGAAGACCCCAAAAATAACTTTATGCCAGAGTCAGGTAAGAAAGTCCTAGTGTATTACTCCCCTGGTGGGTTTGGAGTAAGGTTGGATGGATGTTGTTATCCCGGTTACATTGTCCCTCAGGTCTATGATTCCCTTTTGGTTAAATTGACCGTTTATGGACTTACTTGGGAAGAGGCTGTGACTCGTCTCAGGCGCGCCTTAAAAGGTTTTGTAATCCTGGGCCCAAAAACCACTATCCCTTTTTACCTTCAGATTGTAGATGACCCAGACTTTAAAAAAGGTATCTTTAAAACCGATTATTTGGAAACTCATCCTCATCTGCTTAACTATAAGGAAGATGAGCCAGAAGCAACAAAGATTGCTCGGCTAATAGCAGAGATACACCATCGGGGATTTAACCCTTATGCCATATAAGAGATGGTTGGGTTTGCATGAGGGAAAGGTGTTCTTGTTAATTGAAAGATTGATGAAAAGGGAGAGATAATGCGGATTAAAAGATATATGCCTGTAGAAGACATTTTGCAGACTGTTCGGCAGGCGAAGGGGTACTTTATTACCAATACCCAAAGGGACCTTTCTCAATCAGATTTCAAAAACCGCATCTTGTTGCATACAGACTTACTAGCGGCCCCTTATCGGGAGGAGGCCGGGTATTTTTCCTTAGAGATCAGCGGTGGGGCCTCTATCCATGTGGATATGCTCCGCAAGCAAGTGAATCCCTTTTTGAAACTAAAGCTTTTACGCCAAAAAATGCCCAATACCCTATTTCAGACCCTTTGCCGGGGGGTTAATCTATTTGGTTATCGACCTTACCCTGAGAATGTCATTCGTCTGACGGTAAGAGAATTTGCCAAGTATGTAGAGGTATGGAGGGTCTTTGATTTTCTCAATTATGTACCTAACATGATTCCGGTCTTTGAGGAAGTGAAAAAGGCTGGTAAAATTTTGGAGCCATGTATTTGTTTTTCTACTGGGCCTGAGCACACTGATGAATATTATGTCAGTAAAGTGAAAGAAATCCTGGAAGTTACAGGGCCAGATATAATTTTGTGCATCAAAAATCATGGCGGGTTGGGTACCCCTGCCAGAATCGGACGTCTGGTAAATGCCATCAAACAGGCCTTCCCGGAGCTCATTATTCATTATCATGGGCATAATACAGATGGGAATGACATTGGGCGTATTGTAGCTGCTGTGCTCAATGGGGCCAAAATCGTGGATGCAGGAGACCATGCCTTGACAGGTTTTTATGGTCCACCCCCCATTTTGACGGTGATAGATACCTTAGAGGCTCAAGGAATCAAGGCGGAGGGGATTGATAGAAGTGCCGTTATTGCAACTTCTCAGGTATTGCGGAAGGAACGGTTGGCCTATGCCGATTTTGAAGCCCAATATAAGGGGTTTGACCCCACGGTCCAGATTCACAAACTGCCAGGTGGGGCTATGGGAAGCAGCTTAGAGCAGGCAGAGAAGGGGGGATTTCTGCATCTAATGCCCAAAATCCTGTTAGAGGAATTACCTCGGGTTCAAAAGGAATTGGGCAATTGGTGGAGTGTAACACCAGGCTCCCAGATTTTATGGACAACGGCGGTAGACAATGTGCTTTCAGGTGAGCACTATGCCAATCCTAGTGGAGATTTGAAGAATCTGCTTTTAGAAAGATATGGTCCGTTCCCTTTCTATAAACCCAGTAAAGAGATATACCGCAAGGTTTTTGGGCCAAATTGGAAAAAGATTGTAGCTGAAGAATCGGGACTCCAAGAGATAGAACCTGTAGATTTAGAAGTTGAAAGAAAGGCATTAGAAGAAAAAATTGGGAGAGAACCTTCTGTAGAAGAACTGGTGCTCTATCTTCAACATCCAAATGATGCCGTGGCCTTTTTCAAATTCGAAGAGAAGTTTGGCAGGACTTATGTTTTACCACCTCAAGTCTGGTTTAGGCGAGGCGGGTTTAAGGTTGGGGAAAAGATTAGCTTTACGGATTACACTGGGAAGTCCCATATTATAGAAGTAGGACCTACCCATTATACTGACGGAAAGAAGGCCACTCACTTCGTGATTGACTTCCATCCCATCGTGCTTATTACCGAAGACGAAGAAAAAAAGGAGTCTTCCTCTGCCCCTGCCTTAACCAAGGAAGAAATAGAGGCCTTAGCAGAGACTGGCGATATTAGAGCGCCTTTTAATGCCTCTATCCAGAAGATAGAAGTTAAACCAGGGGATGAAGTAGGTTCTGGGGATACGGTGATTGTTATTGAAGCCATGAAGATGCAGACCCCAATTGAATCCCCTGTTAAGGGAAGGGTAGAAAAGGTGTTTGTCAAAGAAGGTGACCAGGTAAAGATGGGAGAAAGACTCTTGCTAATTACCCCTATTGAGGAGTAATATAGTCTTATTCTAAAAGACGAGGTGGTAAAATGACTCTTAAAGAGGTAAAGGCCATGGCAAAGGGAATGGGAATTAAGCTTTGTCGGAAAAATAAGACCCAGCTTATTCGGGAAATTCAAGAAAGAGAAGGCAACATTCCCTGCTTTGGGACCGAAAGGGTAAAATTTTGTGGCGAGGAAGGTTGCCTTTGGCGTTCAGATTGTTTGAAGGAATTCCGTAAGAACCAAAAATAAGGTGAAGGTTCTATTCGTCACTCCAGAGGTTTTTCCCCTTGCCAAAGGTGGGGGGCTAGCGGATGTGTGTGGATCTTTGCCCAAGGCCCTCACAAAGTTAGGGGTTGAAGTAGATATCATTCTTCCCTTCTATCGTTGTGTAAGGAATGTTCAAACTGAATTTAACTCCATAGCCGAAGACCTTCCTGTTTCCCTTGGTTGGCGGCAGTTAAGGGCGGATATCTATCAAACAGAACTTACTCCTCATATAAAGGTATTTCTGGTGGCCAGGGATGAGTTCTATGACCGCTCCAATATCTATGGTACCAACAAAGGGGGCTATTTTGATAACGGAGAAAGGTTTGCCTTCTTTGCCCAGTCGGTTCTTGCTTTTATAGATAAGACCGGGTATAAATGCGATGTTTTACATTGTCATGATTGGCAAACGGCTCTGGTGCCTGTTTATTTGAAAACTAAGTATTTTTATCACCCAGGGCTTTCGGCCTTAAAAACAGTTCTAACCATCCACAATTTGGGCTATCAAGGTGTCTTCCCAGCAGAGGTGTTTGGATTGATTAATTTGCCTTCCCACTTGTTTTCTATAGAGGGTCTTGAATTCTGGGGGCAGGTAAATTTTTTAAAAGGTGGTATTATCTTTGCAGACTTTCTCACTACAGTAAGTCCCACTTATGCCAAAGAAATCCAAACTCAAGAATATGGTTTTGGACTGGATGGCGTCCTTCGGCTCTATGCCCATCGGCTCAAAGGCATCTTAAACGGTGTGGATTATTCCGAATGGAATCCTGAAACCGATCCCTACATTGCCGCCCGATATTCCAAGGCAGACTTAAGCGGCAAAATAGTTTGCAAAGAGGATTTAATAAGGCTTTGCGGATTGCCCCTTGATTTGGTCAAGCGCCCTTTATTAGGAATGGTCAGTCGGCTGGTAGAGCAAAAGGGAATTGAAATCTTGCTTCCTGTGATTGAAAAAATCGCTCAAAAAAATGCGGCTGTAGTGATTTTGGGGACTGGCGAAAAGAGATATGAGGACGCTCTTTCTCAAATGGCCGCCCGCTATCCTAGCCAAATATGTGTAAAAATTGGCTTTGACAACAAAATTGCCCATAAAATCATTGCTGGGACAGATATGTTTTTGATGCCCTCTCGTTATGAATCCTGTGGTTTGACTCAGCTTTATAGTCTCAGATATGGCACGATTCCTATTGTAAGAAACACAGGCGGCCTTGCAGACACTATAACAGACGCTCAACTAGAAGGCGGGAAGGGAACGGGTTTTAAATTTAATGCTTATAGCCCTGATGCCTTTTGGGAGGCCATAAATCGGGCCATAAATTGTTATGAAATGGAAAGGACTATCTGGTATGAGCTCATGCTTAATGCCATGCAATGTGATTTCTCTTGGGATAAAACGGCCAAAGAATATGTAGCGATTTACGAAAGAATTTTAAAGCGGTGATGGGGAGGTATATTTATTCTCCTTTATCAAACAAGTATCTTCATTTCAGGAAGCAACCGCTGTAATACAAATTGGCGGTAATTCCAGGCGGCTTTAAAGAATAAGCAGGGATTGCAATCTGCTATAGAACCGCTTTGTTCAAAGTGGTAAACAATGTGCGCGGCATCCCAAAGCCTGCTAGAATAATAGATTTTTTTATCTTCTTCTCTCGGACTGAATAGATCCCCTGAATTAATTGCCTTTCGCCATTCTTCAATCCGTTCCTCTAAAGGAGCTTCTTTGACTAAAATGCTTTGAATTTTTTCTTCTATTTCTTCCCAGGACTTTGGACTTTCTGAGGCTTTGTGTTGAGGATTATTTTCTAGGAAATTTTTGAAAAACTCATATAACCCCTGACAGGCCTCTTTGAAATCTTCATAATTATTCCTTTCTACCCTTTCTCCTGAAAATTCGTATTCATATTCCCAAGACAAATAGGGGCGATCTGGCAATGTTCCCACCGCCCCATGCCCTACAGGAATAACTTCAGCCATACTGCCCATCAACCTGCTTTTAAAAACTTCCAACTTAGATTCAATATACCTTCGGATAGAAGAGGAGCTAGAGTGAATTTGTATAGAGTCAGCCTTTACTTTATTGCGATGACTGCTTAACCCTACAAAACCATAATGGGAAAATGTGTCAGCATAGACGTGGGCAACAATGCCTACAAGATGGATTCCAAAAGGCTCTTTCTTATGTTCTAGGGCATAATCTAGTATTTTTTGAGCGGGCAGATTTTCTTTTTGGCCCTTTTGGCAAATCATTTTTTCCAAAAAAGAACCCGTTTTGTCCTTGTTTCCAGGCAAAAAGTGGAAAGGAATCCATACCTTCCATTGGTCTCCGGCAATGGATTTTTGTAATCAAGAGGTTTATGAGAGGTCATTGTTGGCAAGACTGCTTTTCCTTCCTTAAGTATAACGGCTTCATCTTCAATGGCATCATCTACAAATTGGGAAGCGTAGGCAATCAAACGGGCGGTTTTTGGTTTTATCCCCGCAGCACGAGCTAAGGCATAAACTCCATAAAAGTGCATATCTAACTGCATTGACATCCTCCTGGACCTAGTTTTAGCTTCTATTGACTACTAAGGTCTAGCCTTCTTTTAATGTCAAGTCAAGTTTTACCTCTTGATGCTACTTGTGGTATTTTTCTCCATGCCAAATGGTTAAAATGCGATATAGCTGTTCTAAAAGGACCAAACGAACAATTTCATGGGGCATGGTTAACAAAGAAAGGGAAAGACAAAAGTCGGCTTGTTTGATGAGTTGAGGATTAAGGCCAACGGGCCCACCAACAAAGAAGCAGATGGTTTTATATCCTCTTTGAGGCAATCTTTTCAGGGTTTCAGATAAGTCCAGAGTTGAAAGCTGCCTTCCCCTTTCATCCAAGGCAATGCGAAACTCATTATTCCCAAAGGCGGCCTTGATTCTGGCCGCCTCTCTTGCCTTGATTATTTCTAAAGGCCTGCCTTTTATGGGTTCTTCCTTGATTTCTTTTAATTCTACCTGAACATAGCGATTGATGCGCTTTAAATAATCCTTAATTCCCTTTTGCAGATAATTGCATTTTGTGCGGCCTACCCATATAAATTTGAATTTCACATGCCTAACCCTTAAGCAGCTCTTTAAATATCTTATTGGCCAATTGGGGGTTGGCCTTACCCTTTGTTTCTTTCATCATTTGACCTACAAAAAAGCCAAGCAGTTTTTCCTTACCAGCCTTATATTGTTCTGCTTCCTTAGGATGAGTTTCAATAATTTTTTGCGCAATTTCTCTTAAGACCCCTTCATCGGTGATTTGCACCAAGCCCTTTTTCTTAACAATTTCAGTGGCCGAGGCCCCTGTTTCATACATTTCTTCAAAGACGGTTTTGCCAATTTTTCCACTAATGGTGCCTTTGGTGATTAGCTGAATCAGCTCGCCCAAGGCCTCAGGTGCAATTGGACATTCGGTAATGTCCCTCTTATCTTGGTTGAGCCTGCCCAATAACTCAGACATTACCCAATTGCTGGCCATTTTAGGATTATGACAAGCAGAAACTACGGCCTCGAAATAATGGGCCAGCTCTTTAGAAGAGGTCAGCACCTCGGCATCGTAAGGAGGAAGTTGATATTCTTTGATAAATCTTTCCTTTTTCTCGTCCGGCAATTCTGGGAGCGTTTGCCTAATTTCTTCTATCCACTCAGAGTCAATTTCTACAGGCACAAGGTCCGGGTCTGGGAAATAACGATAATCATGGGCCTCTTCTTTCCCCCGCATGGAGCGGGTGACACCCTTGGCCTCGTCCCAAAGCCTTGTTTCCTGCACCACAACGTCCCCTTCTTCTAACACCGAAATTTGCCTTTCAATTTCATAGGCCAGGGCACGCTGAACATGTTTAAATGAATTCATATTTTTAAGCTCGGTTCTAGTGCCAAACTTTTCGCTTCCCAAGGGCCTTACCGAGACATTGGCATCACAACGGAAGCTTCCTTCTTCCATATTGCCGTCGCAGATCTCCAAATAACGCAAAATGCTGCGCAATTTTTTTAGATAGGCTACTGCCTCCTCAGGGCTGCGAATATCAGGTTTACTTACAATTTCAATTAAGGGCACGCCTGTTCGGTTGAAATCTACATAACTGACAGGTTTATAGGGGTCGTGAATAAGCTTGCCAGCGTCTTCTTCCATATGAATCCGAATAATGCCAATTCTCTTTTTGCCTCCATTTATCTCTATTTCTACCCAGCCATCTTCGGCTAAGGGATGTTCATACTGGGATATTTGATATCCTTTAGGCAAATCAGGGTAGAAATAATTTTTTCGGGCAAAGACGCTAAAGGGATTGATCCGACAGTGGGTGGCCAAGGCCATCTTCATGGCAAAATTCACCACCTGTTTATTTAAAACAGGCAGTACCCCTGGCATACCTAAACAGACAGGGCAAACATGGCTATTGGGTGGAGCCCCAAATTGTGTGGAACAACTGCAAAAAATTTTGCTATCTGTCAAAAGCTGGGCGTGCACCTCTAAACCAATAACGGCCTCGTATTTCATAACGGCTTCCTCCAACTAGAGCTAAACTTGCGAATGTCTATTTTTACAGCACCTTTGAGAAAAAGGCAACCGAAATTTGGCTTAGATTGATAGTTGATAGTGAATGCTAAACGGTGAAGCAGGGATTATAGTTGATTTTTGGTTAAAATTTACTCATAATGTGGCTTGACTTTAGATGTTGTGGGTTGTAAGGAGGGAAGGATGCGAGTGTTTAACAAAAGGTTATTTTTGATCTTAGATTTAGTGCTGCTTATAGGTTGGGTGTATTTTATTAATACCAGTGAGGCTCAGCCTCAAGTTAAGGCCAAGGTTCAGACAGTAGCCACTCCGGCCAATGCAGAGCTGGTTGGAAGCAATCTTGGTCTTAAGGGAAAACTCGGAGCCTTGATTGCTGAGACACCCAAATGTGCGACCGGGCTCAAAAAGGGGTGCATTGCCCCTCAAGCATCTAGGGGGTATTTAGGCATTCCTGGAGCCAAAAAGCCCAGCTTTATTTTGGGCTTGCTGTGGGCCATTTGGGTGGGTTGGATTTTCTCCACCGTAGGTGCCTTTGGCGGCATTATGGCTGGGGTAGGGCACATTACCATTTTCGGTTTGGGTAGCTATGCCAAGAGCTTCAAGAAAACCAATTTTGCCTTGAACAAGTTTTTAACCGACAGTATTCGGGTTTCCAACCAGTTTTTGGTGGGTTTGAGTGCCTTGATTTCCAGTGTTAACTATGCCAAAATGAAACGGCTGGTTTTCCCCTTGGCCATTGCCCTTGGCGTGGGGTCGGTCTTTGGAAGTACCCTGATACCCATTATCACCGCCGGTAAAATCAGTTTGAAGGCCTACATTGGTTACTTTGGCTTGGCCGTTTTTGCCGTGGCTGGATTTATGTTTTATGGCACTACCCCAGCGGGTTTGGCCAAAAGACGGGCGGCCAAAGAGGCAGCTAAACGGTTTGAGAAAGCAGCCAAACAGGGTAATGTTAGCGAAGGGGGAGTAAAACTGGTTAAGTTTTCTCCTACCCAATGTGTGTTTACCTTTTCCGGAGTGGAGTTTAGGTTCAATCCCATGCTAGCGGCCTTGGGCGGTTTTCTTATTGCCTCTATGGCCTCCTTCTTAGGCATTGGCGGAGGGTTCTTGCTAGTGCCCTTTATGACCGACATCGTTAAGTTGCCCATGTTCATTGTAGCTGGCACCTCGGCCTTGACGGTCTTAATTGGCATGGTGGTAAGCATCTTTAACTATATGGTGGTCAAAGGTGTAATGGTATGGTGGCCCTTGATTGGCGCTGAGTTGGTTGGTATCTTTATCGGTTCAATGATTGGTCCAAGCACTCAGAAATACATTCCTGATATCTGGTTAAAACGGCTGTTTGTGGTTTTGGCCCTTTATGTAGGCCTGCGCTATGCCTCTAAGGGCTTTTTGGGCCACAGCATTGTGCCTCCATATTAAAAGACATTTGATTTATTACATAAAATGTTTTATATAGCTAATTGCGACAAAAAAGGATTAAAAATCCAGGGGAGGGAGGAATGAAAAGGAAAACAGTCGGATGGTTGATATTGCTTCTATTTTTAGCCTCTTTTTTTGCACCCCAAAGGGGTATGGCAGTGGATAGTCAGGAAGTTGAGGCCCTCAAGGCCCAGATGAAGCAGCTTAGGCAGAGGATTGAAGAACTGGAAAAAAGATCGGTTTCAAAGGCAAGGCAGGGCTCAAAAACAAAGGTTTATTGGAGAAATGGTTTTCGGATTGAGTACAAAGATGACCATGGACATGAATATAGATTCCGTTTCAGGACAGGTATTCAGCTCCGTTATACCTATGCCTTTACCGATGACAGCATTCGCTATAATGGCTCGCCTACCGGGGATAAATACGATACGACTGAGAATTACAGTAACTTTGATATGCGCCGTTTGCGGTTCTTCGTTGACGGCACAGCCCCTAACAGGGATTGGAAATATTATGTTCATGTTCAGCTTGAACCCAAAAGCGCCAATGTCCACGATGCGATTATTCAGTGGCAACACTTTAAGGTCTTTCGGGTGGAATTTGGTAGGATGAAAATTCCTGCCTTTGGTATGGAATTCTGGCAGAGTGGATTTATGCAAAATGGCACCGATAGGACTATCTTTACGGGCGACTCTGAGAATGATAAAGATTTTTTTGGTAACCGCACCTATGATTTCCCGGGCAGCAATGCCAGACTTAGGGTAAGTGGCCACAGGCTGGACAACCTCTTTCCTACTGGTGGTTTTTTGCTTTATCGTTCTCAAGGGATTAATGCCAATGGATATGTTGATATGTTTGGTAAAAAACAATTTTTGTGTTATTGGCTCGGGGTTTACAATGGTCGGGATACCAAACAATTTAGCAACTTGGATAGCGATATGCTTTACAGCTTAAGGGTTGGTTTAAATCTCTTACCCGGTTCTGATCCAAAGGGACCAATGGGACCAGCCACATTTAACAACTATTTTATGCAGGGTGATTATGGCTACAACGTTCGCCCTGCCTTAGCGCTGATTTTTTCCACCTTTTATGACAGAGAAAAGACAAAGACCTATTATGATTATAAAAATGATGTTACTACAGGTTTCATGAAGAAGTCGCCTGATACAGCAACCTGGCACGATGCTGATAGTTTTGGCACCTCGGCCACCTTGCTCTTTCGCTACATGGGCTTTTCCTTTGATACCGAGTATGCTTGGGAGCAGTTTGAACAAAGCAAAACCAGCTACGATGAAACCCACTTTAATCGCTGGGCGGCTCGCTTGAATGTAGGCTACTTTTTAGTGCCCAAGAAGTTTGAGGCCGTTTTTAAATATGCCTATGTGAGGAGGCTAGCAGGAAACAATGTGCTTAAGTCCTTAAGAAGCGGTTTGGGTTTGGTGAAGACCACCGATGGTTATGCCGTGGAGGATAACCTGCAGCAGTTTGTCTGGGGAGTGAATTATTACCTGCACGGATTTAACCAATATGTGGCTTTTGATGTCTCCTGGCTTCACCGAGGGCTTAAAAGCGGCGTTTCTGAGGCCCAGGGCCTTGGGCTTGATGCCACTCGGTTTGCCTCCAATCCTGACAATCAAGACGATATTCGTCTCCGGGTGATGTATCAATTCTTGTTCTAGAGAGAAAAGCGGGGGTTGGGTAAGCCCCCGCTTGTTTTTTATTTAAGAAAGTTTCATTGAGCCTTCAATCACAAGCCTTGTTGACAGAAGGGTTGATTTTTAAATACGATGGGTCGTGATAATAATGCCAATATTTTTTGAAGCTGGCCTATGTGGAAACAATTTTACCAATTTTTAGACCACTTTTTGATTCCTCTTTACCGATTTATCCCCAATCCTATTGTGGCCTTCTTTATGGGCACCTTCTTAGTGGCCTTGATTACAGTTATCATTGGGGAATTTTCTGTTTCGGTGGCCTTTTGGCTCAATCGCAAGTATGTAGGAAGGTTGAATAGTGAACTTATCAAGTGGAATAATCTCTCTGTTGAGGCGATTGAGGCCGGCGACAAAGAGGCCTATAAGGCCTGTAACGACCAGGCCAACGATGTGTTTGGCAAGCTGTTTTTCATCTCTATTGCCTATGCTGCGGCCTCTCTTTGGCCCGTTCCCTTTACCTTGGGCTGGATGCAATACCGCTTTTTTTCAATAGAACTGCCTTTGCCGATCAAGTTACCTTTTATAGGCAAAACGGTAGGTTATACTTTTGTATTTGGCATGCTTTATATTATAGCCAGAGCCATCTTTTCTTACCTAAAGCCTTACCTGCCTTATTTTTCTAAAGTGGAAGCTATGCTCAAAAACTACGAACAAGAGGACGTGAAGATGAAAAGCTTTGCCTGCCTATTGAATAAAATGTAAAAAACGGAGAAGAAATTTTTGATCGGCTTTTTAGAGTGGTCTGAGTGAGTATGAAGGGCAGAAATTTCTTTGCTCTAGACTGCTAATTGTTGAGGATAGAGTGGTTATTTTGAGGTTTGTTTTGTAAGATATCTGCAATTAACCTCGCAAATTCTGAAAACAAGATTGGTTTGGTAACCCAGCCTTCAATCTTTAAATCGTCAAAGTCAGAAAGATTGCTGTCCAAGGGATAACCACTTACTATTAATACCTTGGCCGAATACCCCCTTTTTCGCAATTCTTTAATGAGTTCTAACCCATTCATTTCTGGCATAACCCAATCTGTAATCAGCAAATCAAACTGATAATTGATTTTTTCGGCAATCTCTAAGGCCTCTCCTCCATGAGAGGCCTCTATTACCTTGTAGTCTAAGTTTCTTAAGATGGCAGTGATAACTTGTCTTACAGTTTCGTCGTCCTCAATCACAAAAATGGTTTCTCCCTTTCCTTTTTCTGACTGTCTCCTTTTCTCTTCTGACTCTTCTGTAATTTTTTTAGAAGGTAAGGCAGGGAGATAAATAGTGAATGTGGTCCCTTTGTTCAATTGGCTTTCAACATTAATAACCCCCCCATGTTGTCTTACAATACCGTATACTTGGGAAAGGCCCAATCCTGTCCCTTTCTTCCTCTCTTTGGTAGTAAAAAAAGGTTCAAAAATATGAGGAAGAATTTCAGGTTTTATTCCTGTGCCCGTATCCGAAAATCTTAACACGACCCAATTTCCAGAGGACATTTTTTGCAAAGGTGGGGGAGTATCGGGCTTTATTTCTATATGAGAAAGGTGGATTAGGAATTCTCCTCCTTCAGGCATGGCATCCCGAGCGTTTACCGCAAGATTGGTGACTACCTGTTGGAGACCAATAGGATCGGCTTTTACTAAATAATCTCCTGGTTCTATAGATAACTGAATATGAATATCCTCTGGGATGGTTCTTTCCAGCAACTTAATGGTTTCTTTCAAGAAGGGAATCAAATCCAAGGTTGTCTTTTCCCTTACCGACTTGCGGCTAAAATCAAGAATCTGCTGAATGAGCTGAGCGGCACGTTTCCCTTGATTTTGAATAATATTCAAGGCATTTACGACATCTTTTGGCAATCCTTTTTTCCTGGCCAGCAACTCTGCATATCCAATAATTGGGGAGAGAAGGTTGTTAAAGTCATGGGCTATCCCTGCTGCAAGTTGTCCCACTGCGGCTAACCTTGCTTGTTCATCTGCCTTTTCTTGAATTTCTCTCTGTTGCGTGGTTTCTTGAATTACCAATACCCAACCGCTTGGTTGGGGACTGTGCGTTTTAATAGGCGTGGCCATGACTTCAAATATCCGCCGCCGAGGGGTTTTGAGTTCGATTTGATGCCAAGAACCATAGTTGGGAGGCCGAAGAATCATTTCAAGGGGTATTCCCCCTAGACTTTCCAATATCTGGCCTGTGCCTATGTTAGTCAAAACGTTAAGATATTTACGAGCCGTGGGATTGATTAATATAAGGCGTTTCTCAGCATCCAATAAGATCAGACCCTGAGGAACGGTATTGAAGATTGTTTCTATTTGCTGACTTTGTGCCTTTAAAAGGGCCCTAAGTTTTTTTATAGAAACAGAGGCTTGGTTTGTTACGGTATGCAACAGCTTGATTTGATTTTCTGAAAAGGCATTTTCTCGTTCGGCCCCTACAAAAAGGAGCCCAATACTTTTTCTTTGAGGCCCAACATTAAGAGGGACTTGAAATGTGGACTTGAGATATTTAATTGGGGGTGATTTTTCATTATAAGGCTGTTCAATCCGAATGGTCCATTTTTCTCTCTTTCCACCTAAGGCAAAAAAAATGTCTATGATGTATTGAGGGAGCTTTTTTTCCATTTCTCCCGAAAGGGGTCGGGTAGGATAAATCAGCAATTCGGCTGGGTCTACTAATAACCAAGCGGCAACATCGTAATTTACCACCTTATGAAGATACTGGATGATGAGCTTAAAAAGCTCATCATAGTTGAGGGTATAGCTAAACTGTTGGGCCAGTTCATATAAGACTTGCAGTTGATAAGTTCGTTCTTTTACCTGCTGTTCTAAAGTGACATTAAGCCTTTTCAGTTCTTCTTCATATAGCCACGATTTTATCCCCGCAGTGAAGGTCGGTTTCAGTTCTTCAAATAATGGTATCCATTTCCTTAAGCCGTCTACTTCATTGCCTAATATCCCCAAAAAGGCCTTTTTGTCTTCTAAAATGACTGGTAATACTAGAAAAGAACGAAACTCATACTTTGCCAGAGGCGAAAGATCAGGGGTTTTATCCTTAGTAAGATCAGGAATATAGCCTAATTCACCATTTTTGATATTTAGGTTTAGGAGTAATCCTTCTATGAAGTCCTTCTTATGAAGGATAGTAAAATTTTTGACCCATGAATTACTGAGCTTGTCTGATTTATTTTTAAACCGAGGATGGACCCACTGAATTTTGATTAACATTTCTTGCGACGGCAGAAATGACCATATAATACCCATCGCAATGGGTAGCCTCTGGCCTAGAGTCTCAAGGGCCTCGCCAGGAAAACGTTTTGAGAGGACTCGGTAAACCTCATCTGCAAGATTTTTGATTTCTCTTTTATTTATTTCTTTAGTGATGTCATCCACAATGCCATACAAATCCACTTTGCTTTCATGAGGCTTATGCACGAGTCGAAGATGTTCTCGCAACCAAATCCAGTCGCCATTCTTATGGCGAAATCGGTATTCTAAGACGACAGAGGTTTTATTTTCCTCAAGCCAAGTCATGGCATCTGGTACAGCCTTTTTGTCATTGGGATGGATGGAATCAAACCAAAGTTTTGGGTTGTCTGTGAGCTCTTTGTTTGAGTAGCCTACCAAGTCCTCAGCTAAGCCATAGATTTTGAACCCATAAGGGATTAATGGCGGTTGTTCCTTCAATGAGAATGCACATGATGCTTGCCATATTAAAATACGGGTGTAATTTAGGGCATCAGAGAGGAGTCTCCCCAATTCAGCAGCGCTTTTTGCTTCCTTTACTACCTCTTCTAAAAGCCGTCTAAAAGAAACAATTCCTAGCAAATGCCCTTTTTGAACTACCAATCCCCATTCAGATTTAGAAGAAGCCAATCTTCTAACAACTTCTGGAATGGGAAGCTTGGGAGGTAGAATAGGAACAGTCATTAGTGGTAAATCGCCAAGGCATCGGGTTTCAGGATAGCCCACTACAAATTGACCTATCAATAAACACCACCTTCCCTGTGATTTTACAGCTATTGGGTGGTAACATATCTTTTCTCTAACATCCTTTAAGGTGTTTTTTTCAGAAAGAACTTCAACAGGTTCAACAAAATCGCTGACATTTTTATTGTCTGGATTCACTTCAATGTAACCTCTTCTTCGATAAAGATATGAATGTTTATTGAAACATGCAATGAATCTGTTTCATCCATGATCTTTTCGGCGTAGCGAAGGATTAGAGGTTCTAGCTTACTTTGAGGGATTTTCCGCAATACAGAGGCCCTTACCAATATTCCTTCTATTATCGGATTATTTACTTTGATAGGTTTGAACATCCCAGGGGCCATTGTTTCAAAGGCGTTGCTCAAGGCGTTGAGGCCTACAGGTGCCCTTTTACCTATTACCAAAGCCCCTTCAATTGGAGGTAAACTAAAGTGTTCAAAAGCCATTTTTATAGCAGCTTGAAGCTTTGGTTCTCCGGTTTTTATCTGTTCTTTCATTATGTTTTTCCTCCAAATGAATTGAATAAAAACACAGTATAATTAGCCCGCAGAGATTTTTCAGAGCTATATCTAGAGGACGGCGGCTTGTTTTTTAAATTGAGAAAACAAAGAAGTCTTTTCTTCACCTCACACCTCACTTTATTGTAGCTTAATGTTTCCATAAGTGTCAATGAAAAAACGTTCCCGATCCGCAAGTCTTATGTCTGCTAATCCAACCTACATAAAATTTTAAACCTACCAATTTCTCACCCATACTTAGAAGAATTGTTATAAAGGCACCCAGTCCAATAGACCTTCTAAAATCAAAAATTCTACCCCATTCTGTTGACATTATAATGAGCCTGTGCTAGAGTGAGCCTGCTAGTTGATGGCTAGCGGATTTTTATTTTTAGGAGGTTTAGATGAAGTTTAAGGGTACAGTGAAGTGGTTTAATGACAGTAAGGGCTATGGTTTCATTAAGCAGGAGAATGGTCCTGATGTGTTTGTGCATTTCTCTGCCATTGAAGGCGATGGTTACAAAAGTTTGCAAGAAGGGCAGGAAGTGGAATTTGAAGTTGTAGAAACTCCCAAAGGATTACAAGCCGCTAAAGTAGTAAGAGTATAGGCTAAACATAGCTCTGTCAAAAGGCCCACCTTATGGTGGGCTTTTTTATTTCTTATCTTGACAGAGAGAATAAAATGTTTTTAAATGGACATGATTTGAGACCTGAGTGGGCCGTTGGCTCAACTGGTAGAGCAACGGACTCTTAATCCGTAGGTTGCAGGTTCGAGTCCTGCACGGCCCACCAAAAAAAGATGAAAGATTAAGGCCAGTTAGGGAAACTCCCTGACTGGCCTTTTTGTTTACGGTCAGGCAGGGGGCAGGACAAGTAGCGCCAGCCAGTTTGCAAAGGGCTAGCCTTAGCTAAATACAATTTCAAAGGCCTTTTCTACACTGTTTACCCCAAAGGCTTGTAAATAGCTCTTTTTTAAGCGCTTCAGATTTGTTTGAGGTAAAAGGCACCGTTTAAATCCCAATTTTTCTGCCTCTATAAGCCTCTGCTCAATTTGCATCACGGCCCTAACTTCTCCAGTAAGTCCTACTTCCCCCAAAAATATCCACTCTCCAGGAACCACTTTGTTAAAAAAAGAGGATGCAATGCTTACCACAATGCCTAAATCTGCTGCTGGCTCATCAATTTTGATTCCTCCAGCCACGTTGAGAAAGATGTCTTGCCCGCCAAGATTGAGTCCCAATCTCTTTTCTAAAATGGCTACTAAAAGGTTGAGTCGATAAGGGTCTATTCCCAGGCAAGTCCGTCTTGGCATGGCTAGAAAACTGGGGCTTACCAAGGCCTGAAGTTCTACCAAAAGGGGGCGCGTGCCTTCAAGGACAGGCACTACCACCGAACCCGGTACATTCTGGGGACGTTCAGACAAAAATATTTCAGACGGATTTTTAATGGCAACTAGTCCCCTTTCTTGCATTTCAAATATACCCACTTCATTGGTGGAACCAAACCGGTTTTTTACCGCCCTTAAAATGCGAAAAGGGTGTCCTTTTTCTCCTTCAAAATAGAGCACAGTGTCTACCATATGTTCCAGCATCCGAGGTCCGGCAATGGCCCCTTCTTTGGTGACATGGCCAATTATAAAAAGGGCAATTTCCCCTTTTTTAGCCAATCTGACCAAGAGATTAGTTACCTCTCTTACTTGGGAAACGCTCCCTGGTGCGGAGCTTAACCCCTCAGTAAACATGGTTTGAATAGAATCAATTACCGCAGCCCTTACATTTGAGGAGATGATGGTATTAATGATGCCCTCTATCTCGTTTGCTGTGAGGACAAGGAGATTCGCATTTTCTATACCAAGCCTTTTGGCCCGCATTTTTATTTGGGAACTTGATTCTTCCCCTGAGACGTAAATTACTCTTATGTCCTGTTTGGCCAATTGGTGTAAGGTTTGCAAGGCCAAGGTGGACTTTCCAATTCCTGGCGGTCCCCCAATTAAAATGACACTTCCAGGGACGATTCCTCCTCCTAATACCCTATCCAATTCTGCCATGTCTGTCTTCAAACGAGAAAACTCAAAACTGGCGATTTCGGTAATAGGAGAGGGTATTAGTCTTTCAGAATCCCTTTGCCTTTGAGAATTTCCTTGCTTTGTTTCCTCAACAAAGGTGTTCCATCCCCCGCAATCAGGGCATCTCCCTAACCATTTAGGAGATTTATACCCACATTGCTGACAAACAAAAACTGTCTTTTTCATTATGCCTTAATATATTCCTTGGCAATTTTTTCTAGCTCACCTGCTGAAATTACGTCCATTATTTCAGGTAGAATACCATAATGAGGCCCTTTAGACACCGCCTTTAGTACATTTTTATAGGACCTTAACGCCTTATTTACCTCTCCTAAATGCCAGTAAATGTTTCCTAGATAAAAATGAGCAAGGGCAAAATCGGGATTTAAATATATGGCCTTCTTAAAACTGGAAATGGCCTCTTCCACCTTACCAGTTTCATAGTAAACAATGCCCAAAAAGAGATGGGCCTCAGGAAGGGTGGGATAATTATCCAGAAGCTTATGACATATCTGGACTGTCTCTTGGTATGCTCCAATATCAGCAAATTGTTTTGCCATTTTAAGGAGCTCTTTTGGGCTTTTAGGACTGGACTTAGGGAGAGGCATTTTTTCAAGATGAGTGGGGGGTTTAATTATAGCTTTAGGCAGTATCGGTGATTCCTTTTTTCTCGCCGTTTCAAGTGATTGTTGGTAAAGGGTCTTTCGATATACAAAGGATTTACCAACCTTTTCGGTAGAAAAAAGCTGTTTATCTATGGTTAAGGCCTCTGTAGGAGCCAAAAATAAATATCCATTTTCTCTAAGGCATATATGGAAATTGCGCAGTATTCTTTTGATCGTTCGCTCCCGAAAATAGATAAATACATTACGACAAAATATGACATCTAAATCGTTGAAAAGATATAAAGGAAATGGTTCTTTAACCAAATTAATTCGCATAAATTTTATTATCTCTTTTATTTCTCTTTTTACAATGCACACATCGTCCTTAAAGGTAAAAAATCGTTGATATTTTTTGGGGAGCTTAGTTACTTCCCTTTGGGGATAGACGCCCTGCCTTGCTATTTTTAAGGCGTTTTCATTAATATCACTGGCATATATCTGGACTTTTAATCCTTGGAGTCTTTCTTTATTGGCGGTCAATATGAAGGCAAGGGAATATGGTTCTTCTCCTGTGGAACACCCTGCACTCCATATCTTTATCTCTGGTTTCCCTTGTTTTTTTCTGTCCTTGATTATTTCAGGAAGGACACCTTCTTCAAAGGCCTCAAATTGTTCTTGATGTCGAAAAAAGCTTGTTTCTGGTATAGTAATAAACTTGCTTAATTCCAAGATTTCTTTTTGTTCAAATGAGGGACTGGTGAGAAGGGTATAATAATCCTCTTCATTATTTATCCCTAATGTTGCCATCCTTTTTTCAATAGCATCCTGTAAATACTTCTTTCTTGAGGGGTCAAAGAACAATCCTGTTTTCTCTTCAATTATTTCTACAAAGGATTCTATCATCTTCATATACACAAACTTTGTTCCGGCCAGTTTCTTTGGCCTTGTATAAGGCCTCGTCGGTGCGTTTTATTACTTCATCAACCGTATAGGGCATATTCGTTCTATAATTGCTTACTCCTAGACTGATGGTGACTGTGATTTTTTCTCCTAAGGCCTCAAAGGGATAACTCTCTACTTCTTTTCTTAATCTTTGCGCAAAGCTTATTCCTCCCTTTAATGGCGTTTGGGGTAAAAGAATGATAAACTCCTCTCCTCCAAAGCGAGAGGGAATGTCTATGTTTCTAGCACTTTCTTTCATTATCTTAGCTAGCTGTCTTAAAACCATATCCCCTGCTACATGCCCATAGGTGTCGTTTATTCTCTTAAAATGGTCAATATCTAGCATTACCACTGAAAACTCATTTTGAGGATAGCGTTTTGCCCTTTCATATTCTTGGTTTAAGCAAGAAAAGAAGTAACGGCGATTGTAAAGCCCTGTAAGTTCATCTGTAACGGCCTTAAGTCTGATTTTCTCATAGAGATATGCGTTTTCAATAATGATAAATGCGTGTTCCAAAATTAACTCTAACATTGTCTCTTCCGATTCTGAAAGTTCTCTTATTCGCTCTCCATAAAAGATAAATCCTCCCCATACTTCACCTTTGCCTGCCTTAATGCCTGAGTAAAAAAAGAAAAAGTTATCTAAATCTTCAATAATCTTTTTCTCATCCACCTTTTCATCTTGGTTTAGCACAATCCATTTCACATGGTTAGGTGTCTCTAGATGATACTTTTCAATCTGATTTAACCAGTAGTCTTGCAAAATCATTAAATCCTTTTTATCGGGCGAATTATCTGATTTCACAAATAGGGTTCCTTCCTCTTTATCTACAATAAAAGTTACTGCTAGACTGTAATCAATCAATTCTTTAAGCACACTCAAAACTTCATTGATTGTCTTTTTATAGGCATAAATATCTCTAGCAAGGGTGGTAATGCGATTAATGATTGTTACTTCATAAAGTTTTTTATCAAGTAAATCATTTGTTTTTAATAAAATATCAATAAGAGTAACAGGATGTTCTGGTTTATTAATATTGGCAAACCTTTTTTCTTCTGCCTTTTGAAGGGTTTTCTCAATGATATTTAAAAGATTTTCATAGGCAATATCCTTGGTCACATAGGCATCTGCTCCGATTTGCAATCCCCAAAATTTCTCTACAGGTTTATCTTTGGTAGTAAACATAATAATGGGAATGTACTTTACCCGCTCATCATTTTTCAATAACCGACATACTTGATACCCATTCATTTTGGGCATGGTAATGTCTAACAAAATTATATCTGGGGGGTTGGTGTAAACCTTTTCAATTGCCTCTAACCCATTTTGGGCTGTATCAACCTCATATCCATTCTTCTTCAAAAAGGTGCTCAACATCTTCAAAATTAATAAACTATCATCTACTAATAATATTTTTTTGGGCCTCATTTTTTACTCCAGTGAGATTAATCAACTCTTCCCCTATTTCACGGGGAGATAACATCTTGATATGGGCATTTATTTCAATGGCTGCTTTGGGCATTCCGAAAACGGCACAGCTTTTTTCATCCTGAACGATCGTATATCCTCCTTTTTGCTTGATTTGCTTAAGCCCTAAGGCCCCATCCTCTCCCATTCCTGTTAGCAAAATACCTATGCTGTGGTTAGCATAAACTTCGGCCACTGATTTAAAAAGGACATCTACTGCAGGCCGATGTCCATTAACTGGTTTGGAACTTGAATCCAGAACCATTCTCTTTCTTCTGTTTACCTTAAGGTGTTTCCCAGAAGGGGCTATATAAACTACGCTAGGAGTTACAGGTTCTCCATCCTCAGCCAATTTTACAGGCAGTTTAACTTCAGTCCTTAACCACTCCACCATAGATTCTATAAATCCAGCCGTCATGTGTTGTACAATTAAAATGGGTAATGAGAAAGTAGAAGGCAGGAGAGCCAAAATTTCTTTGATAACGCCGGGGCCTCCGGTAGAAGCCCCCATAGCCACCACTTCAAAATGGTTCCCAAACTTTACAATATCCTTATAGGGCGCATGATACAAATCCTGATACGAAAAAGGTTTCCTTAAAGTCGTTCTCTTTATTTCTGAAAACAATTTTATCTTTCCCACAAGGATTTTGGAGAATCTTTGCCATTCGGTCTTGGAATTTGGCTTTAGCATTATATCCAACGCCCCTGCTGCCAAGGCATTAAACGAGCTATACATTTGGTTTTTATTCAAGACCGAGCTAATTATTATGATAGGAATGGAATAAGAGGAGATAATTTTTTCTGTAGCTTCTAAACCGTTCATAACTGGCATTTGGATGTCCATTAATATGACATCTGGCTTTAAATTAAATGCTTTTTCCACCGCCTCTTTGCCATTCCTAGCCTCTCCTATAACTTCAATTTGAGGGTCCTTTTCCAATGTTTCCCGTAATATCTTTCGGGTTGTCAATGAATCATCTACAATCAGAACCTTTTTCTTTTCCATTTCTCTCCTAACCTTCAATTATCTTTTGCAAATGGGAAGCCTCCTCATTCAGCTGATGCATAGCTTCAACGGTCTTTTTACTTGCCTTTGCCAGTTCTTGAGCTGTGTTAGATAGTTCCTCCATGGCCTCTGTAATCTGCTCTGTGGCTGTCTTTTGCTGAGAGGTGGCTATATTAATCTTTTGAGCCACTTCGTTATTTTCTCTGATTACCTCCTTTACTTCTTGAATTCCTTGTTTAGCCATTCTCACCTGAGAGACACCCTTATCAACGGCCTTCTGCATTTGTTCAGTACTCATAACCGCAGTATGGGCTAAAGATTTTATTTCTTCAATTAACTTTCTTATTTCTTCTGTAGAGGCACTTGTATTGTCCGCCAAATCCTTAATGTGTTTTGCCACAATAGAAAACCTTTTCCCCGCTTCTCCAGCACTCACGGCCTCAATGGAGGCATTAAAGGCCAGAAGTCTAGTCTGATTGGCTACATCTTCTATTAAAGTCAAAACTTTGCCAATTTCGTCAATAGTTTCTCCTAGCTGCATAATCTTTTCAGATGCTTCGTCTGTTTGGGTTTTGATTGCACTAATGCAGTCTACTGTAGTTTCCATATATTCCCCAACAGTTCTTGCTTTATCTACCGAACCTTGGGCTACTTGTACGATTACTTCGGCTTGTTTGTTAAGAACTTCTGCAGAGCGGCTTAACTCCTCGGCCGAAGCACTGACCTCTACAATGGCACTGGCCTGCTTGGAGGTAGTTTCACTTTGTTTTTCTGTAATTGAGAGTACATCATTGGCAATTTGTTTAAAATGGCTTGCCATTTTGGCCAAGGGTGTGAGGGCCTTATAATTAGTGATTAAAATTCCCAAAATTGCTATACCCAAGGCCAAAAAACCCAAAATTAAAAGAAACCTTTTTACCAATAGATAATTCTTTTTTACCCTTTGTTTCGCTTGTTCTACAAATTTTTGGCTTTCTTCTACTCCGTGTCCTAGAAAGGACTGAAGGTCTTCGTAATTGTTTAATAAATCCTTTTCTATAATTGCTTGTTTTTCTTTTTCTAAATATTTGCCTTTTAGAATCTTTTGCCCTGTGAGCAGAAATGTATTAAAGGTGTCTTTGGTTTGGCTTTCCAAATCCTTCATTTCATCCTTTGAATGGCATTCCAAACAGGTCATACTATGCCCGAAAATCTGGTCAATGTTGTGGCTAATTTCACTTGCCAAGTTTTGGGTTTTAGCCGCCAACTTTTTCAATTTCTCAGGGCTTTGTTCAAGAGATGCCTGAATAAATTCTCCTCTTAAGAAGGCTACCTTTTCCTTGGTATGAAGACAGGTATTCAATTCAGCCGTGAATGTAATTAAAAGTTTATTTTGTTTACCCATCCAGTTGGCCCCCATTACACCCACAACGACAGCCAGCACTATCAATCCGGATAATAAAATTAGGGTTAAAAGGATGCGCCTTTTAAGGTTAAAGTGTTTCATTTCTATTCTCCTCCAGAAGTTTTTTTAAACAAATCACAGGGAAAAGCCTTTTTTGAGATTCTATTATCCCCCAAATTGCCTTATGCCATGGGGAAGAAGAAATATAGACAAAGAAGCTTCTTAACACCTTTGGTAAAGGATAAAGCCTCTCTAACGGAACAAAAGAGAAGTCTAGAATTTTATCCACAGGTATTTCTTCTGTGCTCCCTTTTACTTTCAAATACACTTCTTCTTTTTGCCCAATTTCTGCAATTTCATCAGCCAAAACGGCCAAGAGATATTTTTCCTTTTCAAAAAAAATAATCGGAAGCTCTTTCATTATCCTATCAAATTTTCTATTGTTTCTATTAAAAGTTTTTGGCTAAATGTGCTTTTAGGCAAATAGGCATCTGCTCCGGCCTCCAATCCTTGCCTTTTTTCTTCTTCTGCTTCATGGGAACTGATAATAATTACTGGAATATCTTTGAACGTAGGATGTTTTTTAATTTGGCGCGTCAGTTGAAACCCATCCATGCGTGGCATTTCCACATCCGTAACTACAACATCGAACTTTTCTTCGGCAAGTTTATTTAAGGCATCCAATCCATTAACTGCTGTCTTTACCTCATATCCCATGCTTAAAAGTACATTTTTAAGCAGAGTTCTTGTGATGAGGGCATCATCTACTACCAAGACTCGGAGCTTTTTGAAACCCTTATGTCCTTTATCAGATGGTATAGAGACAGAGACGGCATAATCAGGTGCAGATTTGATTAATTCTGAAACATTTAGGATAAAGGCCACGCTTCCATCTTCTAAAATGGAGGCCCCAACTACCAAAGGCGTTTTGAGATAACTTGGTTTAGGTCTTACAATAATTTCCCGCTGTTCAAAAAGGTCCTCAACAATAAACGGATATAATTCCTGATATTTCAGCACTACAATATAACCTTTTTTACTTGCATTTAGGTCCTTCTCCTCCAAAGCAAAAGAGGGAAAGCCTAATATTTTGTTTAAGTTTAGTATGGAAAGTAGCTGTCCATCAATCTTTATTTGTTCTTTCCCCTTTAGTTGCTTGATTTTTTGGCTATCAACATTCAACACGCGGTCTACCCATTGAAGAGGAATGGCAAAAAACTGAGTGCTAGCCCTTACTATTAATACAGGAAGCATAGCTATTGTTAACGGCAATTCAAGGACAAACTTAGTTCCTTTATTGGGATATGAGAAAATCCTAAAACTGCCATTTAAGTTCTCAACGGTGTGTTTTACTGCATCCAAGCCTACACCTCGGCCAGAAATTTTGGTAACCTTCTCCTTTGTGCTAAATCCAGAGTGAGTGATGACGTCTGTAATATAGCTTGGAACTTCACCAGCGATTTCTTGGATATCTTCACTTAAAATAATGCCTTGTTCCATAGCCTTTTTTTTGATTTTATCTAAGTTTATTCCCTCACCATCGTCTTCTATTTCAATAATAACCTTTCCTTCTCTTTGAAAGGCCCTTAAAGTAATTTTCCCTACAGGTGGTTTCCCTTTGCTCTCGCGCACAACTGGTGGCTCTATGCCATGGTCTATAGCATTTCGAAGAAGATGAACCATGGGTTCATTGATAGCTTCAATAATAGACTTATCAATTTCGATCTCTCTGCCTTCAACTTTAAAATCGAGCTTTTTACCAAGCTCTTTGGCTATGCTTCTCATTTGGCCCGGATAGAGGTCAAAAATCGTTGCCAAGGGAACCATTCGGGAAGAAAGGCTTTGCATCAGAATCTCTTCACTAATACTGGCTTGAGTGGTCAGTATGTTTTGATATTGAGACCATATTCGGTGAAGATGATTAAGGCAACCATAAAAAAGGTCCTGAAACTGAACAAAATCTCTGTTTTCTTCTGGGATTATTCCTAAAACCCTTACCGTTTTCTTCAAATTTTCCCATTTTCTTTTTACAGAAAAGATGTTTTGGACCAGAAGCCTCAACTGACAATTAGTCCTTTCTATTTGTTTAAAATTAACGATGGTTTCAAGAGAAAGATTTGCCAATTTATCCAAGATGTCACTTTTTACCCTAATAGTCTCAGAAGACTTCTCAATAATTTCCCCTTTTTCCCCTTCTGTTTCTTCCTCCCCTCCTTTTTTTTCTTTTTTAATTCCGCTTATTAACTGTTTGAGTTCTTCTAACCCTGCAAAAAGTTGATCCATTACCGAGGAGATATCCTGTCCTTTGCTATCTCTTAGTTGAAGCAAAATGTCTTCAAGATAGTGAGCCTTTTCACTAATTTCTGTAAAGTCCAACATGCGGGCTTCGCCTTTGAGGGTATGCGCCTCTCGCATCAAATCTTCAAGTAATGTTTCATTTATTTCCCCCTTTTCCAGCCTTAAAAAACCTTGCTCTAGGGTAAGAAGTCGTTCCTTGGCCGTTTCAATAAATGGCTCTATAAATTGAGAAATGTCAAAGTTTTCCATATTTTTTAATCCCCTTTAGGGAACAAAACCCTTTTGAGGGCCAAGACCCCTACAGCCTTAAGGTCTCCATTTTTAGAAACACTGATTTTGCCCTCTAATAAGGTTTGTTCTTCTTCTGGAGTGACTTCAGAAACACCTACAATATCTTCTATATCGTCTACCACAAGTCCTATAGGTTCTCCAAAGGACTTGACTACAATAATATAAAATGGGGTATCAAGTTTGCTTTCTCCTAAGTTAAGCCTTCTTTTAAGGTCTATTATCGGAACAATTTCACCCCTGAGATTGATTACCCCCAAAACGTAATTTTCACAACCAGGGACTTTATAAATGGGTGTTTGAGGAATAATTTCTCTTGTTTCCTTTAATTTCAAGGCATAATATTCATTTTTGACTCGAAAATAAATGAATAATTGTTCAGGACCCTTTTGGGGGGTTAAATCTTGATTCCTAATGGCTTCAGCTGTCTCTAAAAGAGAATTTATTTTTTCGTCTTGGCTCGTTTGTTCTGTCATTATGGGCTCCTTAATAAACTAACCTAGCTGGAGTAAAAGGTTAACAAAAAAGCCTTCTCATGACAAGCAATTTTAATTATTTTATTCGTCAATAAATTGAGATGAGTTCACTGGATGGTTAATATTGATAGTTGTTAAGAAAACCGAAACAACATTTATGCAATAAACGCGTTCAACCCTAAACTTTAGCTTGTCAAATGAACGTATGCCTTTCATGGTATGGTTAGAAATGCAGTTTTTGTTAATCTCGTTTTGGGTAGGGCTATGCTTGACAAATTGTGTTTTTGAATATACAAAAAGTATGTCGGGACGTGGCGCAGCTTGGTAGCGCACCTGCATGGGGCGCAGGTGGTCGCAGGTTCAAATCCTGTCGTCCCGACCATTAAACAAGAGAGGGTGGGGCCAATTAGGTGAAATGACCTAATTGGCCTTTGTTTTATCTAAGGAATGAATAAAAGTATATGCGCAATTTTGGGAGTGGCTCTACTTGACATTTACATTCTTAATTAGGTAAAACATACAACTGCTATGTCTTTAAAGAAAACCCATGCGGTTATGCTTATTAATACTGACCAGCCAGAGGAGGTCCGTGTCGCCATTACGAGAGAAGCTGAGCTTGAGGAGTTTTATATTGAAAGACGGGCCCAGGGACAAACTCGGGGTAACATTTATAAAGGGATAGTTTGTGATATCGTTCCTAGTTTACAGGCCGTTTTTGTAGATTATGGCGCTCACAAAAGGGGGTTCCTTCAAATAGATGAAATTCATCCCGAATATTTTGTTATTCCTTCTAAGGGCAAGCCCTCTGTGGAAAAGATGTTAAGGACTGGACAAGAAATCTTGGTGCAAGTAGTAAAAGAAGAAACACCTCAAAAAGGAGCTGCTCTTACAACTTACCTTTCTATACCTGGACGCTATTTGGTTTTAACCGTAGGCCAGACTAATGTTGGAATTTCCCGCAAAATCAAGGAAGAGAAGGAGAGAAAACGGATTGAGGCCATTGCAAAATCTTTTAAGTTGCCTCCTGGCTTGGGAGTGATCGTACGCACGGCTGCCGTGGGAATTACAAAGGCAGAACTTTTGAAGGACTTGCGTTATCTTTTGCGATTATGGAAGGCAATCAAAAAAAAGGCCCAAGAAGTAGAAGGTCCAGTCTTGATATATCAAGAAATGGACCTAGTTTTGAGGGCTATTCGGGATTATTTTTGTTCTGATATTAAAGAAATATGGGTAGATGATTTAAATGCCTATCGCAAGGTTAAAGAATTTATGTCTATTGTGGCCCCAAGATACCAACGGGTCGTAAGACATTACAAACAAATTTTGCCTCTTTTTTCCTTCTTTGGATTGGATGCTCAGATTGAGCAAATTTATCATCAAAGGGTCAACTTGCCCTCTGGGGGAGAAATCGTAATTCAGACCACAGAGGCCCTAACGACTATTGATGTGAACTCAAGTCATTCTCAGGAAAAGGACTTAGAAAACACTTCCTTTAGAACCAATCTTGAAGCTGCTGAAGAAAGTGCCCGTCAGATTCGCCTTCGCAATATTGCAGGCTTGATTGTAATTGATTTTATTCAAATGAAAAATAAAAGGCATATAACCCAATTGGAAAACAAGTTGAAAGAGGCATTTAAAAAAGATAGGGCTAAAGTAAGCCTTACAAAGATGTCTCCCCTAGGCTTAATTGAGATTTCAAGGCAGCGGCTTCGTTCGTCTTTGCTTTCTGTGGTAGCGGAAAGTTGCTCTTTATGTAAGGGAAAGGGGTTTATCTTATCAGCAGAAACAAGGGGGTTAGAGGTTTTAAGACAAATAAAGAAGGAATTGGCCTTAAATCATCCTAAAGAAATAATATGTGAATTGCCTATAGAGGTAGCCAATTTTTTGCAGAATAAAAAGAGACAGGTGTTGACAGAACTCGAACAACAATTTAAAACCAAACTTCTTATTTTGGCCAAAAGTCTGTCCTGCACCTCTAGGGGTGCAGAACAGGATGATGCGGACTATTAGAGAAGAAGTTATTTGGCTGCATGAATTTACCAAGCCCCGTTAAATAGAAATAATTTAACGGGGAGGCGAGGGAAGTTATAGGGAGCTGGGCCTTAAGGTATAGCTGTGAATATGTCCATTCGGCTTTGGGCTGTTTGAGCCCCCTTGAATTTGAACAAAAATTTTATCAGAATTATTATCAGGAGGTAGCCTAGTGACCTCTACCTTAGAATGGGTTAAAATGTGTCCACCCTAAAGGGGGTCACTACAAATAAAAGATAGACAGCTTAAATTAAATGGAGGAAATAAATGGAAGTTAGATATGATATCTTGATAGAAAATATCAAAAAATTACCATTGTCTGAAAAGGAAGAGCTTAGAAATTTGATAGAAAAGTATATTATAGAAGAAAAACGAGAGGAAATTTATAAAAATTATTTAATAAGTCTTAACGAATATAAAGACAATAAGTTGCAATTTTCTTCAGATATAAGCGAACTTAGAAAATATATAGAGAAATGATAGAAGTAGCTTTTAGCTCATCTTTTAAAAGAACTTTTAAGAAGAAAATAAAAAGAAATAAAGAGTTAGAGGAAACTTTTTGGAAGAAGTTAGAAAAATTTATAGAAAATCCATTTGCTAAGGGACTTAAAACTCATAAATTAACAGGCAAATTAAAAGATTTATGGAGTTTTAGTTTAGGATATGATTTAAGAGTAATTTTCTTTTTTGCAGAAGATAATAAAGCTGTTTTAGTGGATATAGGAACTCACGAAGAGGTTTATTAAAATGATATTAAAATCTAACAACCCCAGCGGGCGGTGCCGCTGGCTTTAGTTATGTTCTTAATAGGAGAAACTCAGATGCCTCAAAGAAGGATTCATTTAGTTCGTCCGTTGCGTTTTCAAGTTAAAGTTCTAGAAGACAGGTGCAAGGGATGTCAGCTTTGCGTAAATGTTTGCCCTAGACATCTCCTAAAGCCTTCTAATCGCACGAATGAAAAAGGGTATTTGGTAATAGAATGGAAAAATACAAAGACGATGGGTTGCATTGGTTGTGGCCTGTGTTATGAAATTTGCCCTGAACAGGCCTTAAGAATTTATGCCGAGGTGGAATGATGAGCAAACTTTATATGAAAGGCAATGAAGCTATTGTAGAAGGTGCCCTTAGGGCAGGCTTGGAGGGTTTTTTTAGCTATCCCATTACACCGGCCAGTGAGATAATCGAGACCTTTGCAAGTAAATACTTTGCGGATAGGGAAAGGGAGAAGAGGGGAGAAAAGCCGCTTTATCCTAAATTCCGCGTGTTTATGCAAATGGAAAGTGAGCTTGCCTCTATAAATGCGGTTATGGGTGGGGCTTCAATTGGATGTCGGGTCATGACTGCATCTTCAAGCCCTGGAATTAGTTTAAAGCAAGAGGGGATTTCTTACATCGCGGCCTGTGAATTGCCATGTGTGATTGTCAATATAATGAGGGGTGGGCCAGGATTGGGAAGTATTCAACCTGAACAAGGTGATTATTTCCAAGCAGTCAAAGGTGGTGGCCACGGTGATTATAGATTAATTGTATTGGCCCCCAATTCGGTTCAGGAGATGGCTGAGCATACAATGTTATTGTTTAACCTTACCAACAAATATCGGAATCCCGGAATGCTTTTAGCAGATGGGTATTTGGGGCAAATGAAGGAATCATTAGAGTTTCCTGAAGTGCCTATTGAAGAATATGAAAAACCATGGGCAGCAGGGAATATGGAATTAGATGGCGAACAACATACCATTGAATTTCTCTTCCTTACTCCAGAGCCTATGGTAGAGGCAAAGAAAAGACTTTTAGAAAAGTATAAAACCATAGAAGCCAATGAAGTGAGGTATGAAACGTATAAGGTAGATGACGCCAAAATCATTGTGACTGCCTTTGGAACTCCTTCAAGGGTAGCCAAGGCCGCAGTAGACTTGGCCAGAGAAAAGGGAATTAAGGTTGGATTGGTAAGACCCATCACTTTATGGCCTTTTCCCTATAAAATATATACTAATCTTACTTCAAATCAGGTGGATAGAGTTTTGGTGGTAGAGCTTTCATTTGGTCAATTTGTAGAAGATGTTCGGCTGGGAGTGGAAGGAAGGGCTGAAGTGAGACTTTTCCCAAAATTTGGTGGGATTGTTCCTACCGAAGAAGAAGTCCTAGAAAAAATAATGGAGTTGGTCTAATGCGTGTATCGGCATTGATTCCAAAGTATCCAGAACCCGAGACTTATGTAGGGCGCACCCACTATTGCCCAGGGTGTGGACATGCTACTTTACACAAGATATTGGGCGAAGTTATTGATGAATTAGGGATTAGAAAGAAGGTAATCCTTGTTGAGCCAGTAGGTTGCTCGGTGCTGGCCTTGCGGTATTTAAAGGTAGATGGCATTCAGGGACCCCATGGACGCGCTCCAGCTATTGCTACGGCCGTAAAGCGCCTCAAGCCTGAGAAGATTGTCCTTACCTATCAAGGAGATGGGGATTTGGCGGCCATTGGCACAAATGAGATTTTACATGCCGCCAACAGGGGAGAACTATTCAGTGTCATTTTTGTGAACAATGCCGTCTATGGGATGACAGGGGGACAAATGGCCCCTACTACCTTGATTGGACAAAAGAGCACTACTACCCCAACGGGAAGAATGATTGAATATGCTGGTTATCCTTTGAGAATTTGTGAGCTTTTGAATACCCTTGATGCCCCGGTGTATTTAGAAAGGGTGAGCCTTTATGATGTTGAGCAAATAGCCAGGGCCAGGGCTGCTTTAAAAAAGGCCATTACAAATCAAATTGAAAAAAAAGGGTTTTCTCTAGTGGAGGTGCTTTCCAATTGTCCCACTAACTGGAAGATGACTCCCGAGGAGTCATGGAGGTTTGTCAAGGAAGAAATGACTAAGATATTTCCATTAGGCATATTTAGGGATAGGTAAAAACGATGAAGACAGAGATTATTATTTCTGGTTTTGGTGGACAGGGAGTTTTATTCTTGGGAGATTTGATTGCCTATGCCGCTGTAAAGGAAGGCTACTATGTGACTTGGGTACCTTCGTATGGCCCTGAATCGAGGGGAGGGACTTGCAACTGTCAAGTAATTTACTCTGATAAACAAATTGGTTCCCCGGCAATCGCCCATCCAGATATCCTGATAGTTTTTAATCAGCCTTCTCTTTACAAATTTTTACCGAGACTTAAAACAAACGGGTTTTTATTTTACGACAGCTTTTTGATTAAAGAACCACCGGCCAGAGAAGATATTAAAATTGTGGGAGTACCGGCCTTTCAATTGAGCAAGATGGGCAATATGGCAATGTTAGGGGCCTTTTTGGCAGTTGTTGACCAAATTAAATCCGAAACCATTTTCCAAATATTAGAAGAAAAATTAAAAGGAGACAAGACCAAATTCATTCCTATAAATAAAGAGGCGATTGCAACAGGAATGGACTTTGTTAAATCGCAGGAGAGGTGAAATGCAGCAGTTAGACCCTACATTGCTTAAGAAAATAAAGGCCAAGGTAGAAGAAGAGTTGACCAAACGTGAGATGGAAACTGTTCAATATTGGCTGGGGGAACTTAATAAAGTTTACGCTAAACATAAGGATATTGCTACCTTGCAAAATGCCTTAAGGGAGTTAATGCAGCGAATGCAAAATCGGATAAAAGTACTTAAAGAGAATTTGTAATTTATGGATTCTCATAAAGAGGTAAAATCATTCCTTTTAAATAAGGTCCTTTCTAGTTCCAAATTGCCCTCTTTGTCTCCATTGGCTGTTCAGATTGTCGAGCTTGCGAGTGACGAAGAGACTTCTATAGACCAACTTGTGCAAATTATTCGACAAGACCCTACTTTGACCACTAGGCTTTTAAGACTGGCAAATAGCGCCTTTTTTGGCCTTAGACAGCCTGTGTCTACAATTTCACGGGCTGTAACCCTTTTGGGGTTTAACCGAGTTCGTTTAATGGCCCTTACGATTTCCTTAAGAGAAAGTTTTCCCTTAGGGAAATTGGGACAAATGGATTTTGAAAAATGTTGGCGTACTGCCCTCTATCGAGCCACTATTGCCCATAACCTTGCAGAAATGACCAGCCAGGACGCCGAACAGGCATTTATCGCTGCCCTTATTTTGGAAATAGGACTCTTTTTGATGTTTAATATTTTACCTGAAGACATAAAAAAGAATTTCCCTGGGAATGAAGTTCCCTTAAAAGAATTGCTTCAATGGGAAGAAGACCACTTTGGGATTAACCATCGCCAATTGGCTGAAGAGGTTTTGAAGGTATGGCATTTCCCTGAACAAATTATTGCCTGTCAACGTTATCCCTTGCCTGAGGGTTCCTCTTTGCTATGCCATATTGTACGCCTTGCTGAACAAGCCGTAGAGATGTTTTGGGGAAATAAAACGATTTCCTACAAGTGGTTTCAGGAGGTAGAACGTATTTTGGGAATCCCTCAAGAGAAAGTGAGCGAGACTATTAGTAGCGTTTTTGAGCAAGTGGATGCCCTAGCCCAAGAACTAAAAATAACAATGGATAAAAAAAGGGATATTCTTGAAATCATGGAAAGGGCAAATCTGGCCATTTCCAAGTTAAGCCTTCAACTTGAAGAGCAACTCCAGGAGATAACGGCGCAGGTAGATATAAATAATATAAAAGGACAAGAGTATGAAGAAAGTGTTCAGTTGACCTTAGATGCAGTAGCGCATGAAATCAGAAACCCTCTTATGGCCTTAGGAGGTTTTGCCCGGAGGTTAAGCAAAGTGGGGGAGAGTGACCCTCAGATCAAGAACTACACCCAGGTTATTATGAAAGAGGCCGCCCGTCTAGAAAATGTTCTTAAGGACATAAATTCCTATCTTCAGCCTTATTCCCCCAAGTTAGAGACCACCAATCTAAGGGATTTTTTATCTGATTTGGCCTCCTATTGGAAGCAAAGATTGAACAAGCAGGGAGTTGAGATAGAGACTTCATTGTCGACAGAAGATGTGGTAGCCTCTGTAGATAGAGATGCGTTGCAGAAAATTTTAAATAGATTAATCGAAAATGCGGTAGGATGCATTTATCCCAATCAGGGCAGAATTAATATTTGTTTAGAGAAAAGGGATGATTTTGCTTCAATTTGTATTTGTGATAATGGTCGTGGATATAACGAAAAGGTTGTTAAACTGCTTGTGAAGAAGCCCTTTGCTGATAAGACCTTTAATACAGGCCTAGGTATCCCTTGGATGAAAAAGATTATTAAGGCCCACAAAGGAAAACTCATAATAGAAAGCCAAGAAGGAAAGGGCTCTAGGATCTGTGTTCTTTTGCCAATGGCCCTTCGGAATAGGGCCTTTCAATGGAATTGACCTTTAATATCCGATCAAGACGGAAGGTTTTCACAATTTGATCGGTATAGCAAAAGGCCTCTATATAATGGTGTCCTCCGGTGCGAAAACAAAGAATAGGGCGTATAAGACGGGGTTTAAAGGCCAAATGCCCATTAGCATAGATAATTTCTAGGTCTAACTCCTCGTTTATGGCCTGGATAATTAATCTTATCTTGGGGTTTTTTAGATCGGCCTCTTTAACTTTAGGGAGGTAATCCTTAACAAAAAGGGGGTTGCCAGCCCATTTCCAAAAATGACTTAAAGGTTCATTTAAGGTAAGACCATTTTTTTCTAACATTCTAAAAAAGATAAAGCCTGTATGCTTGGCATCGGCCAAGGCCCTATGGCAACCCTGGTAAGGACTTCCCCAGTGCTCAATCAAAAAGGGCAGATTATATTTTTTTAGTTCTGGAAAATATTTTCGGGCCAAGGTATGAGTGTCTATGGTAGGATTTAGGAAAAAGGGCCTCCTTGCCCTCTCTAAATGAAGGGCCAACATGCGCAAGTCAAACACCGCATTGTGCGCCACGAGAATAGAATTGTCCAAAAACCTTGAGAAGGTATCCAAAACAGACTCAATTTGAGGCGCATTCGTTACCATTTCGTCTGTAATACCGTGAATACTAATTACTTTGTCTGGGATGGAAATACCAGGGTTGACCAAAGAACAAAACTCATCAACCACTTTGCCCCTTACAATCTTGATAGCCCCAATTTCTACAATGCGGGAGGTGAGTGAAAGGCCTGTAGTTTCTGTATCAAAAACCACAAACGGAATATCCTTAAGCTGTTTCACCTTTAACTATCCTATCTTTTGGCCGCAGATTACCTTGGTTTTACCAGATGAGGTGACTTCTTTGATAACATTGTTGAAGATGCCCTTTAATTCTTTTAATTCATTGCGGATAATCTTCCGCCCCTCTTTACCCATGGAGAGGAGGCGAATATAGTAAAGGAGCCGAATGAAAGGCTGTTTGGGCTCCTCGTGCTCCATCATACAAAAAAGACCCTTAGATTTGAGGCACCTTTTAATCTCTCTCAAGGCCAGTGGCCTAGTTTTTCCAGAAAGCTCGTACATGGCGTGGGAGCATGTTACCACATCAAACACGCCTTCTTTAAAAGGCAGATGGGCAGCATCGCCAGCCACAAAAAACAAATTTTTTGTCCCATTTTTTTGGGCCTTTTCCTTGGCTTTGTTTAGCATCCCTAGGGAGAAATCAAGGCCAATGACCCTTCCCTTGAAGGCATAATGGGCAAGAACAAGGGCCAACTCCCCTGTCCCAGTGCAGAGGTCAAGAACGGCATCTGATGGTTTTATACCGCTTTTTCGGGCAAGATAGTGCCTTAGAAAAAGACGATTGTCCTTTGAATGCAATTTGATAATTAAATCATAAAAGTTAGAAAATAAATCGTAGTATTTCTGTCTATAACGGCGCATAAAGCTCTCTCCAAAATAAAAATAAAGGAAATTCCCTCTTCATAATAGCACAAATTTAAGTTTAACAAAATTGCGGAATTTAACAAGAGCAAAGCTTAACTCATCCTGACGGATCCTGCAATATCTCTGTAAGGCAAAGGGTGCAAAAGGCGAAAGGGGAAAGTTGTAAAGGTTGTAGAGGCTGTAGAAGTTGTAGAGGTTGTAAAGGTCATAAAAGTGGAAGGGATTTTTTCTTAAAACTTAAAACTTAATAACTAAGCACTAAGGACCACGGACTAGGGACTAAGCACTAAGGACTAGGCACTAGGGACTAAAGCACTACTTCAGGCTTGCGGTCGCAATCCCCTCAAATTGGGTCAATGTTTCCAACTTGCAAGATTAATAACCAAAGCAGTCCCGGAAGCCGTCAGAACAGAATCCTTAGTTTTGAGGCCAAATCCAAGGATCAGATTATTACCGTCCTTGTACCTATGGCAGAGATACTTACCTATGCTTCTGAGTTAACTTCCATCACAGGTGGTAGGGCCTCTTTTACAATGGAATTTTCCCACTATGAAGAGGTTCCCGGTCCATGGGCTGAAAAAATTATAGAAGAAGCCAAGAAGGAAAAAGAAGGATAGAAAAAAACGGTGACTCCCCTTCCCAAAGAAGGGGAGTCAGCATACTTAGATTAAGTTAATCGGCTCGTTCATCTTTCGGGAATAAACGCCTGCAACTCTTTCCTCAGACCGACTAGTCGTCCCTGAAAAACTCTGTTTTAGCTTCCAGCTAGTTCTTAGCTTCCAGCTAGTTCCAATTGCCTTTCATGTTGCTCATTCCAGATCAGGACAAAAAGAGCAAATAAAAAGAAGGCTACCTTCCATTTGTCAGCTTTTAGTTAATGGACTGTCTCTTAAAAAGTGACAGTTACGCCTTTATAGCCTTCAAGTTTTAAGCCCTGTTCTGTTATTACAGCTTGGCATGTTATTTGCGAAACAAATAATCCAAAAAAGTGAAAAGGAGGAAAAATGCAAGGAATTTCTAAATATTGGGAGCAAGCAGCCATCCAGTTACATTTGGTTTAGCCTGGTTTCCAAAGGAATGGACAGATGATTAAATTATTGCGTACCTGGCTAATTGTGAGCATTTTTTTAATTTAAGTTTATATATAATAGTAATCTCTTTAGGCCTGCGCGGAAGCAGTAATGTTGTGGGACAGGTTTTTCATAAATCTGGTCCAAATATTGCGCTTACTCACTTTTTATTTATCCAGATATCTAACTAAACAAATATCTCAAAACGCTTCCCAAACTGTTTTTGCTGCTAACGAGTTTAAGGAGGTATTTGGGCCCTGCTTTCTGGACAAAACCTCCTCAAAATTTAGACATTGATAGAAATCGATAGAGAAATGGACGCTTTATAAATGGAGGAGAAAATGATTGGAAATGTATTTGGAAAGATACGGTTTCAAACTAAATTGCGGGTTTTCTCATTATGTCTGGTTATTGTGCCACTTGTTATGCTGGCAATAAGTAGCTATCAGGGGACAAAAAAGGAATTCTTTAGGATTGTAAAAGCTAACCTAGAAACGATGGCAGAACAGGAAGCCAAAGGAATTAAAAGGAGTCTGGACAATATGGAGATTTATGAAAAAAAAGCCCATGTGGTCATCCTGCAATTACGTCGTCAGGAGAAAAACCTTTTGTTATACGGGCCAAAAGAGGGTTATAAGAAATATTGGCAGAAGATAAAAACTCATCTAAGGGACGTTAGAGATGTTTTAGTGGAAGCAAAGCAAATGGGAGTAGATATCGCAGAGGTAGAATCTGCCCTTAAACAATATCAGAAGAGGCTTGAAGAAATAAAAGACTTTCTTAAAACCCACAGCTCTTTAGATGGGATTAATCAATGGCCTTTAAGACTGGCTGGAAGAAGGCTTGATAAGGCATTTGAAAATTTGATGAAACAATATGCCGAGCTAAAAATCTTAGCTGAGATAAAAAATACCCTTTTATCCTATAAGATTGGAAAATCAGGATATTTTTACGTCCTTGACATTCAGGGAAATCTTATTGTTTATCCCCGTCCTGAGATAAAAACTCTGGCAGAATATACATTTTGTCAGAAAATAATTCAAACAAGGCAGGGATTTATTTCCTATGACTGGGGGAACAAACATGTTCTGGCGGCCTATAACTTTCTTCCCCAAAAGAACTGGATTGTGGTGGCCAGTGGTTACGCCGATGAACTGCTTGAAAAACCTCTTTGGGTAATCAAAAAGAATACACTAATTTTAAGTCTAATCTTCATCCTGCTAGGGGCAGCTATTTCTGTTATCTTTAGCCGGGAAGTTAACCAGATAATAAAAACATTGTTAGAAAAAACCAGATTGATTGCAGGTGGAGATTTGACAATAACTGTGGAAACCAGGCGTCAGGATGAATTTGGGGAACTGGTGCAGAATTTTAATAAAATGGTCTTCCGATTGAAAGAATTAGTTAGGCAGGTGGCAATTACTTCCAGTCAAATAGATGTAGCCTCCAGCGAAGTGGCTACCTCCAGCCAGAAGCTGGCTGAGGGAGCAAGTGAACAGGCCGCTTCTTTAGAAGAAACTTCTGCCTCTATGGAAGAAATTGCCTCTATGGCCAAACAAAACGCAGAAAGTGCCCTGCAAGCCGATCAGTTAATGAAAGAAACCCAGCAGGTAACTAAAGAAACAGAAAAATCTATGAAAGAGCTAACTCAGTCTATGGAAGACATGGCCAAGCTGGCAGAAAAAACTCAAAAGATAGTCAAGAGTATTGATGAGATTGCCTTTCAAACAAACCTGCTTGCCTTGAATGCGGCAGTAGAGGCTGCCAGGGCTGGAGAAGCAGGCATGGGCTTTGCGGTAGTGGCAGACGAGGTGCGTAACCTGGCTCAAAGGACTGCAGCAGCGGCCAAAGATACTGCTCACCTTATTGAGCAAACTGTCAAAGGTATTCATACCAATTTAGAGCTAGTAAAGAAAGTAGATGCTGACTTTAATAAAATGAAAGATTCAGCCTTCAAAGTAGCCAGTCTGGTTACGGAAATTGCCACAGCCTCTCAAGAACAAACACAAGGTGTTAATCAAATAAATATGGCTTTAGCTCAAATGGACAAGGTAACTCAGCAAGTAGCAGCCAATGCCGAAGAATTAGCTTCAGCTACTGCAGTAATGAAAGATCAGGTGAATAAGCTGGTAACACTTTTGCGTCAGTTTAAATGTGAAAAAGAAGCAAAACAGGTTCCTGCTAACATTCATCAAAAGTTATTCCCTGCGTTAATTCAAAGGTAAGGATATGTCCTGAAGATTAGAGGTATAATGTCCTGCACTCCTAGGGGTGCAGGACAGGGTTACTCACTCAAACATATCCTTTCTACCCACTTTTTGTCATCTAATAATTGACCAAATGTCACTTAAAAAGTGACAGTTTTTTTACTTTTATTCTATTTTACCAGCATTTATCTACATTTTCTACTTGGCACAGAATTTGACTATATGATTGGCAAATAAAAATTTTAAGGATTTTGTTTAATGGCTGATTCTTTTGAAAGGCAACTGATAGAGATAAAGCTTGCCCTCGTCACCATGGCCAGTGAGGTGGAAAAATATCTTGATGGGACTCTGGAGGCATTTCTCTCTCGTAACCTAGTGCTGACCAATGGATTCTTCTTAATTGCGCATTCTTTAAGACAAATTGGAAATCTAGGTACTAATATTGCGGAACAAATTCTGTCTTTTGTGGAGGGAAATATTTGGAAAACTGGTCAAGAAATTACAGAACGGAAGAATAAAATTTAGGCAGGAATGACCAGCGAAAGTCCAAAAGGAGCTGGATAACCAAAAATGAAATTGCTGTTAGTTGTGGATGCTTCAGGATGTGTCTTAAGAACATTCCAAACAGCCTTGGAGTTAGTAAAAGGATGTGGAGGGGAAATTATTTTGCTCTATATGGTTCAGGACATCGCCTTATCGAAGGAGGGTAAGAATGGTTTTCAGGACCCGGTTCTACAGAATTTTCATATCAAAGCGCAAGAAACTATTAATAAGTTAAGAAAGATGTTTAAAGCAAAGAAAATAAAAGTAAAAACAAGTCTGATAGTAAATGAAGATTTAGTAGAGGGAATTCTTAGAATAGCAAAGAAAGAAAAAGTGGATAGGATCGTCATCGGCAGTCGCAATTTAGCAGGTTCACCTCAATGTTTACCCGGCAGCGTACTGCATAGGCTGATATTACATGCGGGGTGCCCAGTATTAGTAGTCTTTATAAATAAAAAAAGAGGCAGGTAAAATGGCGGTTTTATTGGTTATGAGGAAGGAATTAAATAAAAGAAAGGAGGTGGTAAATAAAATGAAGTTTTTACTTGCAGTAGATGGTTCAGAACATGCGCTAAAGGGCAGCTAAAGCAGTTTCACGTTTGTTAAAAGACTGTGGTGAGGTGATATTGGTCTCGGTGGTGCAAAACATCGCTCCTATGGGCATCTGGGAAATGAGCCATCAGGAAAAGGCCTTAGAAAGCTTACATGCCAGAGCACAAAAACCGGTAGATGAAGCGAAAAACTATTAAAGATAGAAGGAATTGATGTAAGAACAACTTTAATATCAACCGGCGAACCTGCAGATGAAATCATCAGAATGGCAAAGAAAGAGGCAGTGGACATGATAGTGGTTGGCAGTCGGGGTCTGACGGGTTTGCCCCAGTATTTGCTGGGCAGTGTTGCCCATAAAATAGTAACCCACGCACATTGTTCTGTCTTGGTGATCAAATAAATAAGGAGGTCATGAAATGACAGATTTTATCGGTCATGGAGAAAAGGAAATTAAAGAAAGGATTTTAAATCCCGGGGAAGCAAAAAACAAAATTAAAAATCTAGTATCTGTAGAAATCTCCGGGCGTATTGCCAGGGAGTGTATTGACTTGGGCTATGGTTTTTTTACACCCCTAGAAGGCTTTATGAAAAAGGCAGATGTAGATAGTGTGTGCAAAAAGATGAGCCTAGCAGATGGCACTATCTGGCCCATTCCCATTGTCTTTGACATTTCTTCACAGGAAGTATCGGAAAAGGGCATCAGGGTAGGAGATGTCATTCTGCTTACCCGGATGGGTAACCCCCTGGCTGTCCTTGAGGTAGAAGAAATCTTTACTTACGACAAGGATGAGATGGCTCAGGCGGTACTAGGTACTATAGACGCCAAACACCCGGGTGTACGCATGATAGGGCGGATGCAGGATACTTTTATTGGAGGCAAGGTTACTCTTGTAAATGAACCCCAATTTAATCCTCCCTTTGACCGTTTTTTTTACACTCCACGCCAATTAAGAGAAGAATTTAAAAAGCGGGGTTGGGTGAGAATTGTGGCCCATCAGACTAGGAATGTTCCCCATACCGGTCATGAGTGGTTGATGAAAGGGGCTTGGTTCTGTGCACACGGAGAGGCTCCGGTAATAGGTGATAAAGATGAGATAAAGCTGGGCACAGGAGTGCTTGTCAACTGTATTATTGGTCCCAAACGCACCGGTGACTACATTGACGAAGCCATTGTTTTGGCGCATCAGGCCTTACACGAAGGCCGCTATTTTAGAGACGATGTGCACATGGTTTCTATCACCTGCTGGGACATGCGTTATGCCGGGCCTAAAGAGGCCATCTTCCACGCCATTTTAAGAACAAATCTGGGTTGCACCCACCACATGTTTGGACGTGACCATGCCGGTGTTGGTGATTATTATGGCACCTATGATGCCCACCGCATCTTTGACCAGTTACCTCCAGGTAGTCTGAATATTAAACCGGTGCGGGTCCTAGAGTGGTGGTATTGCCCGTTATGTGGAGAAGTAACCTACTCTGGCCTCTGTGGACATACCAAAGAACGTCAGAAATTCAGTGGTACGCTCATTAGAAGCATTATCAAAGATGGCGTTAAGCCAACCAGGATAATCATGAGGCCAGAGGTTTTTGATGTCGTAATGGAGTGTGCAGAAAGATATGGTTTTGGTTCCCCGTTCTGCACAGAGGAATATCTGGCTAAACGGGGACCTGTGTTTGTCGTGCCACCCTTAGATTAAAACAAAAATAATTCAAGGAGGCCAAAAATGGCTGAAACATATCCCATTAATATCTGGATTAATGAAGAACGGTTTGAAAAGTTAAAGGCCGCCAATCTAGCCGATATGGCTGTGGATAGGCTAGGAGGGATGAAGGTTATCCAGGTACAGTGTACCGAAAAACAGAAGGATAAGATTTTAAAGCTTTTCCCCATGGCTAAGTTTGATACTGCGACAACGAAAAGTATTGAACTTTTACCCAGAGAGGTAAAGGACAAAATTTTTGACATTACTCTCAAGCTGAAAAGTATAGGGCCAGAGGTAATGGATGAATTTTTAAAATCTCTGGATTAAAACATCGCCCCCGTGAGGGGGACGCAATTAAAAAAATGGTTAGGAGGTAATAAATGAAAAAACGCGCACTTGCTATTATGATCCTTTTTATCTGTTTTGTCATCCCCCTTCGTCTGCGGGCAGAGGATGTAGTAAAAGGGCTGACAGCAGATGAGTTGTTACAGATTTTGCAACAAAAGGGAGTTGTCACTAAACAGGACATAGAAAAGATAAAAAAGGAGCAAGAAGAGCAGGAAAAAAAGGCATTAGTAGAAAAGAAAAAAGTTCCTATTGAGGTCTTTTCAAAGGGCCATTTGTTAGAATTCCGTTCGCCAAATGGTTATTTTACAGCACAAATAAGAGGTTATTTGCACTTTGATACCCGGATTTATGATAGTGGAAGTGCCAACGCAAATTCCTTTGATATCCGCAGAGGTAGATTTGATGTGAGGGGCACGGTATATAAATACATCAAGTACCGCGTCCAATTGGAGATGGCTAGCAGCCCATATTTAAGAAATTGCTGGATAGATATCAGGTACTGGCCGTGGCTGGGGGCGAAAATAGGTCAATTTAAACCGTTTTTCAGTACGCAGTGGTGGACACTGGATAACCAGACCATTTTATTAGAACGGGCCAGTGCCAATCCCGTTTATCCCTTTTTTGACCGGGGGGTAACCCTTTATGGTGAGTTGTTTAATAAGAGCCTTGTTTACACCCTGGGTGCTTTCACAGGGGCAGGCATGGAAAGGGATTACGGAAAATCAGATATAGATGACCACAAGGATTGGACTGGCCGTTTATTCTGGACTCCCTTCAAAAATTCAAGCAATGACTGGATAAACAACCTGCATTTTTGTATTGAAGGCACGTGGGGCACAGAAACGGTTAACACAAAAGGGTTTGAAAATCGCGGATTAAGAGCGCAGGACTATCAGAGTCTGGTATGGAAATGGAATACAAAGGACACATGGACTATCGGCCATCGCTATCGTTATGGCTTTGAGATCCACTGGATTAAGGGACCGTTCTTTATCAGCAATGAGAATCTGAGAGTAAGCTGGGAAGATATTCGTAAAATCAGTAGTGGCATCGAAGGGACTTCCGGTATTTCTGGTCACACCTCTGTTTACACCGTCTTTGGCGGATATTTCTTAACGGGTGAACGCATGCAGGTTTCTAACTGGGGCTGGCGATTTCCTGTGCCCAAGCACTACTTTAATCCGCTTGCGGGCAGTTGGGGCGCTTTCTGCCCGACATTTAGTTACACATTTACGAGAACAACGCAAAATCTGTTTGATGCAGGGGTACTTGATGGCGCGAGTCAGCTCCACTCATTTGTTCTTGGTCTTAACTGGCTCTGGAGCAGTATGATTAGATGGCAGTTCAACCTGATGTATTTGCACGCAACGGCAACAGGACCAGGTGAGGGTTTGATCGCGGGAGAGAATGAACATAAAGGCTGTAGTTGGCTACTAACCGAACACAGAAGAGATGAATGGATGTTTGGGGCACGGGTGAAGTTTACAATGTAAGTTTCCCCCAACCGGGTCGTTTCAAATGTTCCCACCCCAGATTAGACATGCTTAACGGCTCGGTTGGAGGCTAAATAAAAAGGGAGGTAAAAGGTGAAGCTTAAATTAATTGGCAAATATATTGTAAAAGTGTAGTGTAATGCAGGTAGGAGGTAGCCTAGGTTTGATGAGGGCACGAAGTAAGGTCGGTCAGGATAATCTGAAAAGCAAAGGTGAAAAAGGCTTAAAAAGTCACAAAGGCCCTGGAAACGCGCCAGGGTTTGTTTAAAAAAGAGAACTAAAAAATAGCAAAAAGGCAAAAAGGCAGAAAATATATGTTAAACCTAATCAAGGAGGTATTTTTGATTTTGCATGAAAGTTTTACTTTCATTTTACTCGGTCTTATCATAGGTATTCTTGCCAGCTTTACTGGACTCGGAGGTGGATTTTTGATGGTGCCTCTATTGCTTTTCCTTGGCTTTGAGGCCCAGAAGGCCGTGGGAACTTCCTTTATGGGGATTCTGATTATTTCTATTTCGGCCTTATTTGCCCATGGTAAATTAGAAAATGTAGATTATAGGGTAGGGATATTGCTGGGCATTGGCGGTATAATTGGTGCCCAAATGGGCGCAAGATTGTTAGACATGTGCCTACGGATACGTTTAAGAAAATATTTGCCATTATTCTCTTTTTGCTGGCCCTACGGATGTTCTTAAAAAGGTGATAAAATTTTATTAAAGAGTCAAGATTGATGCCAAGCAGCTTCAGCAAGTTTTTCTTAATATTATTAACAATGCTATTCAAGCTATGCCTAATGGTGGGAGTTTAAGGATAACAACTAGGTTAAATAGTGAATTAAACCTGGTTGAAATTTTCATAAAAGACACTGGTGTAGGTATTAAGCCGGAACATAGAAGGAGGATTTTTGCCCCATTTTTCACTACCAAAAAGGTAGGAGAGGGCACAGGCTTGGGTCTTACTGTCAGTTATGGCATCGTTACCAACTATGGTGGAACTATTGATATTGAGACCATCACAGAAGAGGAGGAAAAAAAAAATCACGGCACTACTTTTATCATCAGGTTGCCGGTGTATAAATCAAAACAAGGGGGGTAAAAATGCCAGGGAAGATTCTTATTGTAGATGATGAAAAAGCAATGCTAGAGTTGTTAAGCATGACTTTTAGACATAAACTGTGTATGAGGTGATTACGACCACTGACCCTGTGGAAGTACCTGAAATTTTGGAAAAAAATAATATAGATGTGGTTATCAGTGACCTTCGTATGCCAGAAATAGATGGAATAGAGCTTATGGATTATGTGAAACAGGTAGATGAGACTATTCCTTTTATTGTTATAACAGCTTATGGTACAATTGAATCAGCGGTGGAAGCAATGAAAAAAGGTGCTTTTGATTATATCACCAAGCCTTTCAGGAAAGAACAGATCATTTTAACAGTTGAGAGAGCGATGAAAATGCATCAGTTACAAAAAGAAAATTGAACTTAAAAAGCAACTGGAACAAATACGCAAAAAGCAGGTATGAACTATCTATCCAAAAAGACATTTTTGACTACCACATTTTTTGTTATCTTTATTTTACTGGGGAGTTTTGTTTTAGGTTTCCGCTCGTCCCAGGAATTAAAAAAAGTCGTAACACAACAGTTTAACCACCAACAGCTTATTCTTGCCCGTCAGGCTGCCCAAGAAATAGAAGGCAGTTTCAATGCCCTGATAGAAGAACTAATTACTCTAAAAAGACTCTACTCAACCGCAGGAATATTCTCCACTAGATTATTGCAAGCAATTTTTCAACGCATCCAAAAATTTGGGGCCAAGGGCATTTTTATCGTTGATAACAAGGGCAAAATTATTTATCAAGAGGGTATTCCGTTCCCACATGTTTCTTTTCCTATAAAATCTTGTTTCAGTCATGAAGAAATATCTGTTCTATTTAAAAGGCCCTGGATTTACATTTCCACATCTCTTGGGAAAAATTCCATTGTATTTCTTATTGACTCTTTGCTTTTGGTTAAGAAACATGTGGAGAAAATTCGTTCTGGGGAAACAGGCTATGCTTGGATTATAGATGATACGGGTTATTTTGTTTATCACCCGATTAAGGCCTTTATTGGTCAGAATGCCTTTAAAGCCAGACGGGAAAGAGCACCTTATTTTTATTTTAAAAAGATAAATGAAATTCAGCGCCAGGAAATGTTACAAGGCAAAGAAGGAACAGGGGAATACATATCTCTTTGGCATAGGAATCTGAAAGGTCATATTAAAAAAGTTGTTGCATATACCCCTATCCATCTCCCTTATACACAACATATCTGGTCAGTAGCAGTATGTGCCCCGGAAGGGGAAGTAAGTAGAGTGGTTCACTATCTTTATTTAAAGCAGTTTATCATCCAGGGCAGCCTCATTTTTGCCCTCATCTGGCTAGGGATTATCCTCTTTTCCTTGGAGAGTCGCTTTAGAAAAAGATTGGAAGAGGAAGTTGCTAAAAAAACCGAGGTTTTAAAAAAACAAGAAGAAAGATATCGCCTTTTGATAGAATCTGCTGATGACTTAATCCTTACTCTGGATCAATTTGGGCAAATTCTTTCTTTTAACCAAGCTACACTTACTTTTTTTGAGAGACGACCAGAGGAAATTAGAGGCCAACGCTTTGATGTTCTTATGCAATGGCCTAAGGAAACTTTGAGTGCCTATCTAAAAAGACTTTCTAATGAAAAAGGCAGCATTATAAAGGAACATCTTATCAAAATAGAAAACAAAAAATGCTGGTTAAATACTAAATTGATGCCCTTACGCTTAGAGGGCAAAGTTAGAGAAATTTTATGCATTACTAGAGAAGTAACTCAGGAAAAGCTCTTGCAAGAACAATTAAGTAATACTGAAAAATTAGCTTCTTTGGGAACCTTAGCCGCAGGCGTAGCCCATGAAATCAATAACCCTCTTGGGATTATCATCGGATTTGGAGAACTTCTGCTTGAGAATACCCCTAAGGAATCTCAGGCCTATCAAGACATAAAGACCATTCTTAAACATGCCTTTAACTGCAAAAAAATCGTAGAGAATTTGCTTAATTTTGCCCGTCCAACTCAAGAAACTCGTGAGACCACGATGGTCAATGAGGCCATTACAGAAATTATTACTGTCATGAGCCATTTTCTAAAGATACATAATATTAAGTTAAAAACCACACTTGCAGAGCACTTGCCCCCTGTTAGAGGCAACAAAAAAGAGCTCCAACAAGTTTTTTTGAATTTGATTATAAACGCCATAGATGCTATGCCTGAGGGAGGAGAATTATTTATTTCTACTGTTTTGGATGAAGATCAAAGTATAAAAGTTATCTTTCAAGATACAGGTTGTGGCATTAAAAAGAAACATCTGGGCAAAATTTTTGATCCTTTTTTTACCACCAAACCTCAAGGCAAGGGAACAGGATTGGGCCTATCTGTTAGTTATAGCATCGTCACCAAATATAATGGTCAGATTTGGTGTGAAAGTGAAGAGGAGAAAGGAACCACCTTTATTATAAAACTCCCTTCCACAGGAGGCAATCATGCCAGGTAAAATCTTGGCTGTAGATGATGAAGTAGACATGTTAAGGCTCTTAGAAAGAATTATTAAAAGCAAAACTGGTTATGATATAGTAACTACTCCCTCTTCTGAAAGGGCAATCAAATTTATTCACAAAGAATATTTTGATCTCGTTTTGATTGACCTAAAAATGCCTGAAATGAATGGAATGGAGTTGCTTAAAAAAATCAAGGCCATTGAACCCGATACCGCCGCTGTTATCATCACTGCTTATGGAACTGTTGAATCGGCAGTAGAGGCCATGAAACTTGGGGCCTTAGACTTTATCACCAAACCCTTCAAGCAAGAGCAGATCTTACTTACTATCAACCGAGCTATGGAAATACAGTCCCTAAAGAGGGAAAACCGGCGTTTAAAAGAGGAATTAAGTCAACAAAGGGATGCCGATTTTATTGTTGGCAAAAGCCCTGCTATGCAATCAATTTATAAATACCTCTTGCAGGTTGCTCCATCTTCTGCCCCTGTAGTAATTACTGGAGAAACCGGTACTGGTAAAGAACTTATAGCCAGATTGGTTCATAAACATAGTAGAAGAAAAGGTTCTTTTGTAGCCATAAATTGCAGTGCCTTCCCAGAAACTTTAATAGAAAGTGAACTATTTGGTTATGTAAAAGGGGCATTTTCCGGGGCCATTAAAGATAAAAAGGGGTTAGTAGAAGAAGCCGATAATGGAACACTATTTCTAGATGAGATAGGTGATTTAAGTCTTTTAATGCAGACAAAGCTTTTACGATTTCTTCAAGAGGGAGAATTTCGTCCAGTAGGTAGCACTATAACCAAAAAGGCCAACGTGCGAATTATAGCTGCTACCAACAAAGATTTGGAAGAACTCATTAGAGAAGATAAATTTAGAGAAGACCTTTATTATCGCATCAATGTAATTAAAATTCATATTCCTCCTTTAAGAGAAAGAAAAGAAGATATTCCACTTTTAGCTCATTACTTTTTAAAAAAATATGCTGAATTAAATAAGAAAAATATAAAAGGATTTTCTGAAAAGGCAATGATTGAATTAATTAACGGAAGCTGGCCAGGGAATATCAGACAACTGGAAAATGTCATTGAAAGAGCAGTCATTATTTGCCAAAAAGAAGAAATTGGCCCCTTGGACATAGATCCTTTATCAAAATCAGTTCAAACTCCATTTGGTCAAAAAGACATCTCCTCCATTTCCTTTAAAGAAGCCAGGAACAGGGCCATACTAGACTTTTATTATCATTATTTGACAAATCTTTTGACCCAATGTAAGGGAAATGTCTCTCAAGCAGCAGAAAGGTGTGGATTAAAAAGACAGTATCTTTATCGCCTTATCAAGCTTGTAGGCCTCGATCCCGATAATTTCAGAACTTAGTGTCACTTCTTAAGAAACATTAATACTCTAATAGTGTCTCTTTTAAGTTTACATATATTTTTGCCAATCATGCAAAAATAGAATAAATCTTGTTAAAATCTTTATCCTCCCTTCATTTTATCTTGGCATATTTTTTGCCAATTTTAAATGTCAAAATCTAAATGTTCTTAATTAAGGAGGAAAATAATGAAAAAACAAATTATGGAATACTGGAAAGAGGCCAGTTCAGGGTTGTTTTGGTTTCATCCTTGGAATAAGGTGTTAGATGTTTCTTCCTTCCCTAAAGTTACTTGGTTTAAAGACGGAAAGACAAACATTGCTTACAATGCAGTAGATGTCCATGCTATTTCCCATAGGCGTAATAAGGTAGCTCTTGTCTGGGAAAGTGAGCCAGGGCAGAGGATCCGTTATACCTATTTCGACTTAGCCCGAGAGAGCAAGCAGTTTGCCAACGTCTTGAAAAGTTTAGGAACAAAAAGGGGAGATAAGGTAGTGCTTTTTATGCCCAATATTCCTGAAACCATAATTGCCATGTTGGCTGTACCTCGTTTAGGGGCTATTCTTGTACCTGTAAATGTAAGATATGGCCCATTTGTACTTAAAAAAATCCTCAAAGACACTCAAGCAAAAGTTCTAATTACAGCCAATGGCTATTACCGTAAGGGGCAACCAATATGCCTCAGACCTACTGTAGAATCAGCCTTAAGTGGAGTTTCTGAACCTTCCTGTGTGGTTATGGTAAAACGATTACAAGAAGAAGAATTTGAAGCTAGAGACAGTTTCCTTTGGTATCATGAATTAATATCTGGGCAAAGGCCAGAATGTTTTCCTGAAGAAATGGAGTCCAATGAGCCATTTGCCATTATCTATACACCTAATCATGAAGGGAGAATGGTTGGCGTTATCTATTCTCACGGAGGGTTTATGGTAGGTTTATCTCATAGTATGGAATTGGCCTACAATCTTAAGGAGACAGATGTTATTTGGTGGAACACAGAGCCTGGAGACATTCTTAATTTGGCCTATACCGTTTACGGTCCTCTTCTTAAAGGAATCACTACTGTGCTTTATGAAGGACACCTGCTTTATCCAAGAGCAGAAAGAATCTGGCAGATTATAAATAAATATGGAGTAACCATTTTAGGGACCTATCCCTCTCGGCTAAGGGCCCTTATACCATTTGGCCAAAAGCCGATTAAATCCTGGGACTATAGCACTTTAAGAACTATTTCCTTAAGTGGAGAAAAATTTGACGAGCGCCTTTCAGAATGGCTTTATGAAAATATCTTTGATAGACCTGGTAAGATAAAGAATTTTTGGATAACTGCTGAATTAGGGGTCTTTACCCTTATTTCATCCATTAAGGTAGAAACAAAAAAGAGCATCTTTTCTCTTTCTCCTTTTCGATGCCTTATTCCCATTGCCTGTCCTTCTATTGTGGATGAGAATGGCAATGTGCTTTCTAAAGGACAAGAAGGAGTCCTAGCCTTTGAAACCCCTATCCCAAGTATGTTTACTGGTATATGGGAGGGGGAAACATTATATTTAGACTATTTTAAAAACGGTTATTTTTGCACCAAGGATTATGCATTTCTTGCCGATGAAGGGATAGAGCTATTAGGTCACCGCAGTAAAAGGGCTATTAATATTGGTGGTTTAATCGTTCCTGCAGGACTAGTAGAAAGTGCCATAGAAAAGCATAGTGCTGTAGCAGCAGTTGTCGCTCAACCCATGGAAGATAGCGTGAAAGGTCAGGTAGTAGAGTTGAAGGTAAAACTCAAGCCAGAGGTAGAATTAGATCATGAAATAAGGGTTGAGCTTTTAAGATATGCCAAATCTGAATTGGGGGAGGCAGTAATTATTGGCTTTATTGAATTTATTTAAAAACATATGGGAAAAATTGGGAATAAGACTCCAACTGAATTTGAACAAAGGTTTTATCAAAGTTATTATCAGGAGGTGGCTTAATAACCTTTACCTTAAAATGGGTTGAAATATGTCCGCTCAAAGGGGGGGTATTACAAAAATGATAGATACAAGTTTGTTATTAGATGACGTGAAATTTTCAAAAGAAATGTTAAAAAAAGAAAAATTTTCAAATGCAGATCTAGTATTCATTTTGAGAAATATTTACAAATTCAAGTATTACCCAGTTGCAGTAAAATATTTTTATAAGGACGAAGAAATAGAAGATTTTAAAAAAAATAATGAGTTTAAATTAGCTGTAAAGCCTCTGACTTTTTGCCATTATGTAGCTGCATCAAGACAAGAAGGAGAAGTTCTATTTTGTGGGCAGGAAAAAATGGGATGTCCCAATGCCAAATTCGTCTTAGGGTGGAAGGAATTTGATGAATCAGAAGTAAAAAGACATTTAAAATACACAAAAGACAAAGACCAAGCCATTAGATTTTTAAAGACAAAAAAAAGATTACCACCAGGACTCAAGGCATTTGCCACGGCTCCTCTTCATAAGGCAAATTTTGAGCCTGATGTAATCCATATGGTTTGTGACGTATTACAGTCATATCATATAGGAAATGACTGGGATGCTGCTTTTGATAATCATCCTTTTGAAATGTTCATGACCATGAATTCCTCTGTATGTCATGGTTGTGTAGCCACGTATGTCACTCAAAAACCCAATATCACTCAAATGTGTAGTGGAAGCTATACCTCTGGTAAGACCGAACAAGGTGAAATAAATATTGTCATGCCCTATTCCCAGCTAGAACCTACTCTAAAATGGACCCTAGAGAGGATAGTTAGGGATGGAGGTGCATCTTACTCAAGAACTGGACATACATATCCAGGTTATGATGTTTGTAAGATATGTCCCCTCCTTGTCTTTACAAAACCAAGAAAATAAAAAAAGGACCATGTCCCCCCTAATTATTTTAGTCTTTACTTAGTCGAGATTCTCTACAATTCTGTCCTGCACCCCTAGGGGTGCAGGACACTACTAGGAAGTTCAGCTTCAGCAAGAATTTGTATAATTTTATCTGGTGGATATTTTGTTGGTTTCATAACAATACCTCCTTTTTCAGAAATTTTACACAAAATTACCCTTTTTGACATTCCAAAAAATGGGGGGCAGGTCAAGTTAAAATATGTCCGCTCAAAAGAGAGTCATTACACAAATTAGGGTAAAAATGGTAGGGGTAAGACTAAGCGTTTTTTGAGAGGCGTTATTTTTCATCGTCTTCTTCAGAAAGGAGTTTTTGATATTTTTTTATCCAGCCATAAATCTTTACCTTTTCTGGGTGTTTCAAGAGGGCGTCTTTAAGAGTTGTAATCAAATCTGCCAAGCGGTTTCTTCTTTTATAAGCAGCAAATAATGCCGCTCTCACAGGATGATTATAAGGATTTTCTAAAAAAAACTGCCTCAGCCTCTCAATTCCCATATCTATTTGCCGGGTATCATCTGTTTTTACTAAGACAAAGCCCAGATTTAAACTAGCCTCACGATTATGAGGGTCAATTTTCAATACTTTATTATAAATGGAAATGGCCTCTTGCCATTTGCCCTTATCTTTGGCCAGTTGAGCCTGCGTTAATAACAAGGTTACATCCCTTTGAGACGAAGGCAAACGGCCAATGAGTTCCATCTCTTTATCCCATTTTTCCTTTCCTTTTAAATGCCTTTTAAGCATTAGAATCCGCTTTTTTATCCCAGGATCTTTGGGATTTTCCTTTTGTAAAATCTCATATACCGTAATAGCATCTTTATATCGTTTAAGCCCCTCCAGAATCTTGGCCTTAAGCCATCTGATAGGAGTGGTGTCTTGAAGCTTATAAGGCACTGACTGTAACAACTCCCAAGCCTCTTTTGCCTTTTTGGCCTTAAAGTATGCCTCCAATAGCCAATATAAAAAGGCAACTTTGTTAGGATATTGAGAAAAGAGATAATTGAAAATTTCTATTGCCTGCTCGGCATCTTTTTGAGTATTCTTGGCAAGCAAGATTCTTCCCTTAAGGCTTAAAACCAAATTTTCGCTTTTTGCTTGCCGTATCAATTTATTACAAATTTGTTCTGCCCTTTCAATGCCGCCTTTCTTTAAAAGGTATTCTGCCTCAAGTAATAGACCATAGAAATCCTCTGGATTGACCTCTAAAATTTTCTGAATCTGGGTTTCAGCTTCTTCTAAATGCCCAGATTTGATAAGATTTTTTATCTCAAAAAAGCGTTTTTCCATCTCTTTACAAAAAACAAGTTTAAAGCGGAACAATTGAAGAACATTATCACATTCCGATTCGCTTTACCTCTTCTACCCCTTCAACCTGCCAGAGGGCCTTGGTAACTTCTTGAAGATGTTGGGTGTTTTTGACTTCAATGACAAACGAGCAGAAGGCATAATGGTCTAAGGTAGTTTTGGTTTCGGCTTCAATAATATTGGCGTTGGCCTTGGCAATAGCTGCACTCAATTCAGCCAAAAGACCTACTTTATCCTTGCATCGTAATTGGATATGAGCTGGGTAAACTTGGCCTTCTTCTTTCTCCCATTCTACATCAATTAATCTCTCAGGATCGGCCCGGGTAATATTAGGACAATCTACCCGATGAATGCTAACACCCTGTCCCCTTGTGATATAACCAATAATTTTGTCCCCAGGCAGTGGGGCACAACATTTGGCAATTTTCACCATGATTCCGTCAATTCCTTTTACCTTGATGGCCGAAATGGATTTGTTTTTTTCCAAAACTTCTTTCGTAGTTTCTGCTGGTTGCCTTTTCTTCTCTGGAGGGGGAGAAATTACATTAATAATTTGCTTAGGAGAAACCTTCCCATAACTAACGGCCAAAATAAGGTCTTCTTTAGTTTTAAAGGAAAAATGCTGAGCGATTTTTTCAAAGTCAGGATTGTTAAAAAACTCTTGAAAATTGAGACTGTGTTTTCGGAATTCCTTTTCACATAATTCCTTACCTAGGGTAAGACCACGCTCTCGTTGCTCTTCTCTTAAAAACCTTTTAATTCGGTTTCTCGCCCGAGGGGTTTTAACAAAATGCAGCCAATCTTTACTAGGGTGCTGGCGAGGTGAGGTGATGATTTCTACTACATCTCCTGTATTTAGCCGATAACGCAACGGGACCAATCTTCCGTTTACCTTAGCCCCAGCACAGTGATGTCCCACTTCACTATGAATGCTATAGGCGAAATCCACTACCGTTGCCCCAGCGGGCAGGGCCTTTACATCTCCTTTAGGTGTGAAGACATAAACTTCGTTAGGATACAGGTCTATCTTAATAGCACTCAAAAATTCCCTAGGGTCTTTTAATTCCCTTTGCCAGTTGAGCAATTGCCTAAGCCACGCAAAACGTTTTATCTCCTTTTCGTCTTTGCCCTTTCCCTCTTTGTAACGCCAATGGGCTGCTACACCCTCTTCAGCAATTTTGTGCATTTCCTCAGTTCGGATTTGAATTTCAATCCGGCCTCCATAAGGACCCACTACCGTGGTATGCAAACTTTGGTAACCATTGAGTTTGGGCATTGCAATATAGTCTTTAAATCTTCCTGGTACGGGTTTCCATAAGGAGTGGACCATTCCAAGAACCCCATAGCAATCCTTGAGAGACCTCACAATGATCCGAAAGGCAATTAAATCGTAAATTTGATCTAGGTCTATCTGTTGCCTTTTGAGTTTGAGGTAAATGCTGTAAATGCTCTTTAAGCGCCCCTCCACTCTGCCTTCAATGCCAAATTCTTTCAATTTTTGAGATAATATTTCTTTGACTTCCTCTATGTATTTTTTTTCTTCTGTTTTATGTCTGGCAACTCCTTCGCTAATATGGCGATAGGTTTCCGGCTCCAAGTAATAAAGACACAAATCTTCCAATTCGGTTTTTAACCATCCGATTCCTAATCTAGCCGCCAACGGGGCATATATTTCCAGTGTTTCTTTGGCAATGCGCTTTTGTTTGTCTTCTCGAAGGTATCCCAAGGTCCGCATATTGTGAAGTCTATCAGCCAGCTTTACTAACACCACTCGGATGTCTTGAGACATGGCCAGGATCATTTTCCTCATGTTTTCTGCCTGTCGTTCCTCCTGGGAACGGAAGGAAATTTTACCTAGCTTGGTGAGGCCATCAATAATGATTGCAATTTCCTCACCAAAGTTGTCCTTAATATCCTCAATGGTTACGTTACCGTCTTCTACTGTATCGTGTAACAAGCCGCAGGCGATAGCAATGACATCAAGGCGCATTCGAGCCAGAATATCGGCCACGGCCAGAGGATGAGAAAGATACGGTTCTCCAGAAATCCTCACTTGACCCTTATGCACCTTAGCTGAATAAATATAGGCCCGGCGCAATAGAGAAATATCGGCCTTGGGATTATAGCTTAATACTCTATCAATGACATCTTCAATCCTTACCATCTAACCGCCAATTTCTTTGACAATGTTTTCTATCTTTTCATTGAGCTCATTTAGGTCGGCAAGAATAACCTCTGAGGTTTTCCTTATCTTTAGTTCTACCCTATTTTCTTTTAAGTGCTTCCCAAGCGTAATTCTTATGGGGATGCCAATCAGGTCAGCATCCTTAAACTTGACCCCAGGACGCTCGTCCCTATCATCATAAAGTACTTCCCATTTAGTCCCCAAGGATTTATAAAGACGTTCTGCCGTTTCCGCTATGAGGTTGTTTTTTACATCTACTGGCAGAAGATAAATTTGAAATGGAGCAATAGGATAGGGAAAAACAATCCCGTTTTTGTCATGGTTTTGTTCAATGGCAGCGGCTACGGTTCTTCCCACCCCAATGCCATAACATCCCATAATAATATAACGTTCCTTACCTTGGGCATCCAGATAAGTGGCCTTAAGAGATTGACTGTATTTGGTTCCCAGTTTAAAGATATGCCCTACTTCAATGCCCTTTTTAAAGACTAATTTCCCTCCGCATCTAGGGCAGGGGTCTTGGGGAGTAATGCAACGTATATCGGCAAATTGAGATACTTTAAAATCGGAAAGATTGACATTTACATAGTGATAATCGGTTTTATTGGCTCCGGTGATGAAATTGACCATGCCTTTGAGGGCCAAATCTGCAACGATGGGGATTTGAAGCCCTACAGGACCCGCAAACCCTACTTCAGCCCCAGTTTGCTGTTTCACTACTTCTTCTGGAGCCAATTCCAATTCGTTACAGCCTAAAAGATGGCTTAATTTAACTTCATTGATTTCATGATCCCCCCGCACCAAGGCCGCTATTGGCTTGCCATCGGCCAAATAAATAATGGTCTTGACGAGCCTGGAAGCAGAGACCCCTAAGAATCCTGTTACTTCCTCCACCGTATGTTTCCCTGGGGTATGGACTTCCTCTCTGGGTTTAGGAGATTCCTTTGAGGGCATTATTGAAGATTTTACCTCTGCCTTCTCAATATTGGCAGCAAAATCACAATCTTGGCAAAAGACTATGGTGTCTTCACCCACATCGGCCAAGACCATAAATTCGTGAGAAAAACTTCCCCCAATGGTGCCTGTATCGGCCTCTACGGCCCGAAAATCAAGTCCACAACGGGTGAAAATGCGGCTGTAGGCCTCATACATTTGCCAATAGCTCTTTTCCGCCCCCCTTTCGTCAGCATCAAAGCTATAAGCATCTTTCATAATAAACTCTCGACCCCGCATAAGGCCAAAACGAGGCCTGATTTCATCCCGAAATTTCGTCTGAATCTGATATAAATTAAGGGGTAAATCCCGATAAGACCGCACCTCACGACGCACCAAGTCTGTAATCACCTCTTCATGGGTAGGCCCTAGACAAAAATCCCGATTGTGCCTGTCTTTAAACCGCAGAAGTTCCTTGCCGTATTTTTCCCATCTGCCTGATTCTTGCCACAACTCCGCTGGCTGCACCATTGGCAAAAGGACTTCTTGGGCCCCAGCCCGATTCATTTCCTCTCTAATGATGGTTTCTACCTTTCTAATGGCTCTAAGTCCCAATGGGAGATAGGAGTAAATGCCAGAACCAAGTTTTCTAATCATTCCTGCCCTGAGCATAAGCTTATGGCTTGCAATTTCCGCCTCTGCCGGCAGTTCTTTAAGCGTTGGCAAAAAATAACGGGAATATCGCATCTTAGTCCTCCTTAGCAACCATCTTTTTGACTTCTGCTTCAAGCACCTTTAACAAGTCTTGTTCTTTAATCTTCTTGATTACCTTGCCTTTTTTAAAGAGGATTCCTACCCCCTTTCCACCAGCAATACCGATGTCTGCCTCTTTGGCCTCTCCAGGGCCGTTTACCACGCACCCCATAACTGCCACTTTAAGAGGCGTCTTTACCCATTCAAGTGCCCTTTCAACCTCATTGACCAGCTTGAACAAATCAATCTGGCAACGTCCACATGTAGGACAACTGATAAGGTCAATGCCAAGTTGTCTCAAATTGAGTGCCCTTAGAATCTCATAGGCAATCTTCATTTCAACTACTGGATCTCCAGTAACCGAAACCCTTATGGTTTCCCCAATGCCTTCAGACAACAGAATTCCCAAGGCGATGGCAGATTTAACGGCACTCCTTAAAGGCGGCCCCGCCTCGGTTACCCCCAAGTGGAAAGGATAGTTTACCCTTTGGGCTAAAGTGCGATAAGCAGAAATGGTGTCCAAAACAGAAGATGATTTTAACGACACCTTAAAATTGAAAAAATCCATATCTTCCAAAACATGAATTGCCCGCAGGGCACTGGCCACCATGGCCTCAGGGGTAGGGCCTTGATACAGATTTAAAAATTCCTTTTCTAATGAACCGCTATTTACTCCAATTCTTACTGCCGTATTATAGTCTTTTGCCACTTTGACAACGGCCCTTAATTTTTTAACTCCCCCAATGTTACCCGGATTAATCCTTACCCCATCGGCGCCCTTTTCTATGGCCTTAATGGCCAGCCGATAATTAAAGTGAATATCTGCAATTAAGGGGATAGAAATTGACTTTTTGACCTTGGGAAGGGCTAGGACGGCCTCTTCGTCAGGCACCGCCACCCGAACGATTTCACAACCTGCCTCTTCCAGGAGTTCAATTTGAGAAACTGTAGCGGCAATATTGGCTGGGTGGGTGGTAGTCATGGACTGCACCCTTACTGGTGCTCCACCTCCAATTTGAACATTTCCTACAAAAATTGGTCTTGTTTCCCGCATCCCTTAATTTGTTATAGAATACCCTAAAGGATTTGTAAACGGCTGTAACAATTCCAAATTAACGATTGAATATTACCTTTTTGACAGTTGGAAATCGGGCCGGGACTCTACTGCCAAGTGGAGAGAGCAGGTTAGAAGGTAAGAAGGACAAACACTCTAAATTCAACTGAGACAATAAACTTGATTTAGGAATGCCTTTTATATCGCTCAATCTTACCAAATGGTTTTAGTTTGCCATCTTCAATGACCGATACTGCCCCATGCCCTCCACAAATAAGACACCTTTTGTTAGAAGGCGCCAACGTTTGCTCGGTTTCCTTGGCAATTTGAATTAAGGCCTGTCTTTCCCTAGCGGCCGTTTCACTATCTACATTGACTGAGGTCATAAGAACTTTGGCCAAAAGGTTAAATTGCCTTCTCTCTTCAGTCAAGCTTTCAAAGTTGAGCAGGCTGTCTCCTGTGAAAAGAAGCCCATGCTTGGGACAGAAAAAGAATACCTGCCCATACAGATGTCCACCTAGACTTTCCAAGACCTCAAAGTCTAAAGGACCTATTTGAAAACGGTAAATAATGGGAAAGATGTTTCTTAATCCCAATACCTGATTGGGGAAAGGCCTAACCCTTGTCGGTGGTGTAAACCTTGAAAATAGGTTGATCAATTTGGTATAGACCTCTTCTAAAACACAGCCTTCGGCCTTTGACCTATAGGCCCGGTTTGATTTTTCAATAATTTCAAGCGTGCCCTGATGCAAAAAAGAAGTAGCCTCATAAAACCCGGCTGCTCCAGCGTGGTCGGCATCGGCATGGGTAATAAAAATACGTTTTAGTTTATTGAGATTCCCAAGACCGTATTTTTGAAACATCTCCATGACATCAGGATAATAAATCCCAAATCCAGTGTCAATCATGACCATCTCTTCAAGGCCATCAAATACAAATATGTTGCCCCCACAAGGCAGTTGAAAACAAAAGAGGGTGATATTTTGAGTAACCTCTATTCTTTGGATATCGGCATAAAAACCTGCTCCGGCAGTGTTTTTAAGGGTTTTACCGGTCAAGATGATGCTCTCAAACACTTGTTTGGGCTCTTGTCCTAGGTTGGTTAGTTCTTGGACAATGTGGTTTATGTCATGAAGCAACTTGAGCAAGAACTTGTCTTCAGTCGGACCTATGATATCTCGCAACTTTTGAGCAAACCGGAGATAAAACACGGTGTCGTCTAAATGTTTGCCTGTGGTGTCATATTCCAAGATTTCAATCCGATAGCGTGATTTTAGATTGTTAAGGAGCTGGCAGGTGGGTTGGGTTCTTTCTATAGTCAAACTTACCGTGAGTCGGTCAGGGTGTTTGCCCTTTTCATCAAAGTCTAAAAAGGCAATGTTGGCCTTGGCTGAAGTGGTATAGTTTAAAAATTCAAAAAGGGCCCCTGGACGATTGGGCAAATATACGTTAAATTTTAGAAACCCAACTGGCCTTAAGGATTCTTGAAGATAGCCAATTTTGTGCAAGTCCTCTTTAATTTTGTCTTGAGCCTCCTCTGAGGGAACGCTTATTTCAAAGAACACTGTGTGGGGATCTATGCGGTGGTCATAGTGAATCCGGCTGATATTGCCTTGGTATCTCCTCACAATTTCAGCGGCTTTGTGCAAGGCCCCAGGTTCGTCTGGCATCCGGGCAATAAAATGTAGTTTTCTCATGCCTTCCCCTCTCAAAACTGTAATCTACCTTACCAACCGGTTTATGTCAAAGAGGGGTACCATAAATGTAACAATGAGTCCTTAAGAGGTCAAGTTTTTTACCCATCTAACCAAACAAAGTTTGGCTTTGACAGCTTGCCTTTTTTATGGCATTTTTCATGGGTATGGAAACCATTGGCAAAATTTTGAAACAAACCAGAGAAGAAAAGGGTATTAGCCTTCAAGAAATAAGCCATAAGACCAAGGTGTCTCTCTCATATCTTAAGGCCATAGAAGCTGAGGACTGGGATGCATTGCCCCCCAAGCCTTATGTCAAGGGGTTTCTAAGACTATATGCCAGTTCGTTGGGCCTGGACCCAGAGCAATTTATTGCCTATTATGAACAAAACCTTGCTTCTTCGGAGCCAAGATGTAGCTCTTCTGATAAGATTAAGAACCTTAAAAAACAAAAGGAAGTTTTATTAAGAAAAAAAAGGCTTTGGATTGCTGGTATTGTATTCCTGTTGGCAATAGTTTTTCTTATTTTTCTCCTTAGAAAATCCAATTATACCCCAACTCAAGCTGGGAATGTTGAGACAAAGGTCCGAGTTAACAAGATAAGAAGCCCTTTATCAGAAAAGGGAAAAACTTCTGTTCTTAGTTCTACCCCCTCTACAACTTCTACAGCCTCTACCCCCTCTCCACCTACCTCCCCTCTTCAGACTTCAGTTCAGAATGATGAGCTTTCAAATAAAATAACTATCTTCCCAAACAGCCCGTCTCACAAAGAACTGCGATTAAGTCGTATTTTGATTTGCTCTGGCGTAAAGAATAGGGAGCCTTTTGATATCCGGCAAAAGTTCCGTTTTGTAAGGCCGTTTTCGGTATGTTGCTTTACTGAAATTCGTAATGCCAGCCCTCCGGTTAAAATCAGTCATGTCTGGCTTCATAATAACCAACCGGTGGACATCATTGTTTTAGAAGTAAAGGCCCCTCACTGGCGCACCTGGAGCCGTAAGATAATCAGGGCCAAAGGCAATTGGAAGGTTGTTGTCTATGGGCCAAAGGGTAAAAAGTTGGGAGAGACATCTTTTGTAGTAGAGTGATGGAGGGATAGATGCCAGAGTATAAAAAACAGGTTGAGACCGCTGTAGATTATATTCGGGCCCGAACATATTTTGAGCCTCAAATAGCCATTATCTTGGGCACAGGCCTGGGAGGAATTGCCAAGGGTATTGCTAAAGAAAGGGAAATTACCTATGCTGAGATTCCTTATTTTCCTACTTCTACAGCCCCTAGCCATCAGGGGAAGTTGATATTGGGAAAACTTGGAGGAAAGCGAGTTATTGCCTTCCAAGGCAGGGTGCATTATTACGAAGGGTATTCCTTGAAGGAGGTTACCTTTCCAGTTCGGGTAGCCGCCCTTTTAGGGGCAAGGTATCTGATTATCTCCAATGCATCTGGGGGGTTAAATCCCCTTTTCAAAGAGACAGATTTGATGGCCATTGTAGACCATATAAATTTAATGGGGGATAATCCTTTAAGGGGCAAAAACATTGATGAGTGGGGCGTGCGCTTTCCAGAAATGGTGGAACCCTATGATCAGAGGCTGATTGAATTGCTTGAAAAAACTGCCCTTGAGGAAAAAATTAAGTTGCAAAAGGGTGTATATGTGGCAGTAGCTGGCCCAAGTCTTGAAACCGCGGCTGAAACCCGGTTTTTAAGGCTGATTGGAGCTGATGCGGTGGGGATGTCTACTGTCCCCGAGGTCATTGCTGCAGTGCATCAGCGGCTTAAGGTAGCTGCTATATCCGTTATCACCAATGTTAATCTGCCCGATCATTATCAACCAGCCCCCATTGAAAAGGTCATTGCTACAGCCAGGCAGGCCGAAGAAAAGTTGACTCGCTTAATCATCAAGTTTTTAGAGCGTTTAGAGGTTGAATAATGGAAAGAGTAGACATTTTGGTCTCAGGTGCCTTTGTTCTGCCAATGGACGATAAACCCCGCATTTTGAAAAATGCAGGTGTGGTGATAAAAAAAGGTCTGATTTGGGATGTTGGCGAAACAGAAACTTTGCAGAGGAAGTATGATATAAAAAGGCATCTTCATTATGAGAATGGCCTGGTTATGCCAGGGCTTGTAAACGGCCACACCCATATCCCGATGACCCTCTTCCGAGGCATGGCCGATGACTTACCCCTTATGGAATGGCTTGAAAGACACATCTTCCCAGCCGAGGCCAAGTTAAGGGCCGAATGGGTTTATTGGGGAGCCTTACTAGGCTGTGCCGAGATGATTAGAAGCGGAACTACCAGCTTTTGTGATATGTATCTCTTTGAAAAACAAGTGGCTGAGGCGGTGGATAAAGCTGGTCTTAGGGCTATTTTGGGAGAGGCCCTTTACGACTTTCCTTCTCCAAATTATGGGCCTATTGAGAAGGGATTTGCTTATACCGAACATCTCATTAAAGACTGGCAGGGGCACCCTCGGATTGACATTGCGGTGATGCCACATGCCGTTTACACCTGTAGCCCCGATTTACTAAAACAGGCAAGGCATTTGGCAGATAAATATAGCACCTCACTTGTAATCCATCTTTCAGAGACCCAAACAGAAGTAGGGCAAGTTAAAGGGAAATTTGGTCATACTCCGGTGATGCACCTTAAGAAATTGGGATTGCTGGATGAAAGGCTAATTGCCGCCCATTGTGTCTGGCTAACAGAGGAGGACATAGAAGCCTTAAGTGAAGCCAAGGTAAACATTATTCATAACCCTGAAAGTAACCTTAAACTGGCCTCGGGTATTGCCCCGGTGCCTGAGCTTCTAGAAAGGGATTTGGTAGTAGGATTGGGTACCGATGGCCCAGCCAGCAACAATGACTTGGACATGATTTTAGAAATGAGCACTACAGCCAAGCTTCATAAGCTGAATTGTTATGATCCTACTGTAATGCCTGCTTATCAGGTGTTAGAGATGGCTACCAGTATAGGGGCCAAGGCCCTGGGTTTAGAACACGTGGGCTGTCTTAAAAAGGGTTATAAGGCCGACTTGATTGTCATTGATATGGATAAAGCTCATCTGATGCCTTTATACGACCCCATTTCTCACCTTGTTTATACTGCCAGCGGAGCGGATGTGGTGACAACCATTGTAGATGGCCAAATTCTGATGGAAAACAAACAACTTTTGACCCTGGATTTAGAGGAAATTTATGCCCAAATTGGGAACATTGTTAAACAATTAAATAACTGTAACAAGGATAGTCGCCCCTTACTGTAAAGCCTCGGTGTTCTAAAAAGCCTATTTTAACAGGGAAATTAAAAAGTAAGGCAAAAATGTTCATTCATCATTTGTTTCACAAAATTGCCGAAGACCGTTGTGAGTCCCAGTGGTTAAACGCCCTTTTCTATTTGGTCTCAAAGGGCTATGGCCTGGGACTCAAACTGCATCAGATGACCTACCGTAAGGGTTGGTTGGCAGTAAAAGAAGCCCCTTGCAAGGTGATTAGCGTTGGTAATCTAGTGGTGGGAGGGACTGGCAAGACCCCTTTTGTAGCCTTTTTGGCAGATGCATTAAAAGAGGAAGGTAAACGGGTGGCAGTGGTTGTTAGAGGATATAAGGCCAAAGGTAAGGAGATGCTGATTTCTGATGGGAAAGACATTTTTTTGTCCCCTAACGAAGCTGGAGATGAAGGGCTTTTACTGGCTCAGAGACTGAAGGGAATTCCAGTCTTACAGGGCAAAAGCCGATATCAGGCCATCCAACTAGCGGTGAAACGATTTAACACAGAGTTGGTTATTTTAGATGATGCCTTTCAACATTATGCCTTGAAAAAGGATGTGGAAATTGTGTTATTGGATGCCAGAAGGCCATTTGGAAATTTCTGTCTTTTGCCACGGGGCATTTTAAGAGAGCCAATTTCGGCCCTTAACAGGGCAGATGCGGTAGTATTAACAAAAATTGAAGACCAAACAGGGGCCTATGGCCTCCAAAGATGGCTTACCGTTCAATTCCCTCATCTCTCTGTGTTTATGTCTCAGAGCCATATTTCTTTTGTTCCAGAACTACAAGGGCAGGATGTAGTTGCCTTTTGTGGTATTGCCAGACCAGAGGATTTTTATCAAACTTGCTTTAAGCAAGGTTTAAAAATAAAAGATTTTTTGGCCTTCCCTGACCACTACGCCTATACTCAAAGGGATATAAAAAGGATTAAACAACTTGCCCAAAAAATGGAGGTGAAATGGCTTGTGACTACAGAAAAGGATATAGTAAAGTTGCATCCCTTTAAAAGGGAATTTGACCAAGCCGGCTTGAGGCTTATAAATTCGAAGTTTGAAATAACACCGGTGCCCAAGGAGGCCTTTAGAAAGTGGTTGATAAAAAAATGCAGATTTTAGTGCGCAGTCCCAACTGGGTGGGAGATGCGGTTATGTCCCTTCCATTTTTGGAGAATCTATGTCTGGCCCAGCCCAAGGCCGCTATTACCGTTTGGTGTAAGTCCCATTTAATCCCTATATTCAAAGCTTATGCAAAGGTGGATGTATTACCGTATGAAGGCATTTTGAATACCCTGAGGAAAAGAGGCTGTTTTGATTACGATGTTTGTATCTTGCTTACAAATTCCTTTTCTTCAGCCCTGGCGGCCTTTTTGACCGGGATATCCAAGCGGATAGGCTATGCCACTGACGCCAGGAGACCTTTGCTGACCCAGGCCTTAAGCCCCCCAAAAGGCGTTCATCAAATTGATTACTTTTTGAATCTAGCCACCTCCTTAGGCATTTCACCTCAAAGATATACCCCTATTTTATCTCCATTGTCGGAGGGCATTCGTGAGAAACAGGCCCTTTTGGGGCGATTCAAATGGGCTGTTCCTTATATTGTCTTTGCTCCAGGGGCGGCCTATGGAGCGGCTAAATGCTGGCCAGCGGCATATTATGCCAAATTGGCTCAAATGCTTGTAGAAGAGTTAAAAATCAACATCCTTATTCTAGGAGGTAAAAACGACCAATCTATTGCCAAGGCCATCTTGAATCAAGTTCAAGTTACTGGTGTCTACGACCTAACGGGCTATACCACCCTGGCTGGGGCAATGGCCATCATTAAAGATGCCTTGTTGGTAATTAGCAATGATTCGGGGCTGATGCACCTTACGGCTGCCCTTAACCGTCCCCAGATTGCCATATTTGGCCCTACAGATCCTGAAAGAACAAGTCCTTATGGGAACAGAACCCAAATTATCTATCGCCGAGTGCCCTGTGCCCCCTGTAAACATCGTGTTTGTCCTAACAAACATAGGTGTATGACTCAAATAAAACCTCAGGAGGTAGTTGAGGTCATTAGATCATTGGGGCTTAGATAAACCACACAATAAACGGTATTAAAGTTTTTCTTGCCTTCAAAGGCCAAGAATGCTATCGTAAAAACAGCATCCTTTGAGGTTATATCTATTTATGCTTCTGATTTTAGGTGGTTTAAGTTTAATCTTTTTGTTTTCTTTTATTTTAGCGCTGTTTTTGGAAAAAATCCGCATCCCAGGAATCATTGCCCCTCTTCTCATTGGGGTAGCCCTTAAGGGCAGTGCCTTATTCCCATTTCTAGCCATGCCAAAGGTAATCAATTACTTTGATTTTTTGGCCAATCTTGGGGTCATGTTTTTGCTTTTTTTTATTGGCCTTGAGATAGACATCCCTCAAATGCGTCGCTTGTCAAAGGCCATTATTTGGATAACCATTTTGAATACCTTTTTGCCCTTTTTGTTTGGCATAGGAGTAGGATTGTTGTTTGGATACTCTTTATTAATTTCTTTTATCATAGGGCTTACCCGAATGCCTACCGCTGAGGCGGTAGTGGTTCCTATTTTAGATGAATTTGGAATGATAAAAACAAAGGTAGGCCAACTTATCGTTGGGGCTGGAACGCTGGATGATGTAATAGAAGTCTTTTTGGTTGCCTTTGTTTCGGTAATCATTGGACATAAGGAAATGAGTGCCAACCCTGGTTTTATTCTCTTGGGATTAGGAGTGTTTTTAATTGCGATTTATCTTTTGGCCAAGTTCATTCTGCCGTTGCTTAATCGGTTCCTAGTCCATCCCCGTCTTTGGCAGTTGGTAATGCTTGCCCTTTTTGTCCTTTTTTCTCTTAGTTTTATAGCCGAAAGATTTGATCTGGGATTGGTTATAGGGGCTGTGGTAGCTGGTATTGTCCTTCAACCTTATTTATCTCAAAAGACCAGCCTAGGGATGAATGCCTTTTCTACTATTAGGGCAATTGCTTACGGCTTTTTAGGCCCTATATTTTTCTTTTATGTAGGATACACCACGGATTTAAGCACCATTTTTAAATTTCCCTTGCTTACCTTGGCCCTGTTTTTGGCCGCTTTTTTAGGTAAAATGTTAGGCGTATATCTGCTTACCTTCAATCAAACTTTGAATAGAAAAGAGGCCCTTGCCATTGGGATTGGGCTTAATGCCCGCTTAACCACGGAGCTAATTGTATCCCAATTGCTCTTTGGTGCTCATTTGATTGATGAGGTCCTTTTTACTGCCCTAGTGGCTGCCTCTGCCTTTTCTACTTTAAGTGTCCCTTTATTGACCTCAATTATTTTGGATAGATGGAAGGGATATTTAAAATGAAGTGGCATAGCCTATCTTCAGACGAGGTTTTGAAACGCCTCCAAACAAACACAAATGGCCTTACAGAGAAAGAGGCTCAGCAAAGGATTCTTCAGTATGGTGAAAACAAACTGGAGGCCAAAAGGCGCATTACCCCTTGGCAAATATTTTTTAACCAGTTTAAAAACGTCCTGATTGGCATCTTATTAGCGGCTACCTTGGCTTCCTTTGCCATTGGTGAGATTACAGATGCCTTTACCATTTTGGCTATCGTTATATTGAACGCCTTTTTGGGGTTTACTCAGGAGTTTAAGGCCGAAAAGGCCCTGGAAGCTTTAAAAAAAATGCTGGCGCTGAAGGCGAAAGTCGTGCGAGCTGGTGTGCCTGTGTCCATAGATACCCATTTTATTGTCCCGGGTGACATTATAATTTTAGAAATTGGAGAGAAAGTGCCTGCAGACATATATTTATTAGAAACAGAGGGGCTTCAAATTGACGAGTCTGTGCTCACAGGAGAATCTATTCCAGTAACTAAATCAGTAGGGAAGTTGCCTGAAGATACCCCATTGGCAGAGCAAAAAAATATGGCCTTTATGGGAACTATTGTCACCAATGGATACGGAAAAGGGGTAGTAGTAGCTACAGGTATGCAGACCGAGTTTGGACAAATTGCTCGTTTGACTCAGGAGGTAAAAGAGGCTGAAAGTCCTTTAAAGGCAAGACTAGATGTGTTGGGAAAACGCATTGGTGAAATTTCCCTTGCTATTGCGGTGCTGGTGGTCATCTTGGGGATCTTTCAAAAGAGACCACTACTAGAAATGCTATTGGTAGGAATTAGTTTGGCGGTGGCCGTGATTCCTGAGGGCTTGCCTGCTGTAGTTACCATGACCTTGGCCTTGGGTGTAAAGAACATGGTGAAAAGGAACTGTCTTTTAAGAAATCTTACCGCCTCTGAGGCCCTGGGAGCAACTTCTGTGATTTGCACCGATAAAACAGGCACTTTGACCAAAAATGAGATGACTTTAAGACTGATTTATACCCCTGACAAATTTTATGAAATTACGGGTCGGGGTTACGAGCCAAAGAGGAAGTTTTTGAAAGATGGTCAAGCGGTTGAACCTTCAAAGGACCCTGGGCTCTTTTTACTCTTAAAGACTGGACTGTTGTGCAATCGGGCGGTTTTAAACAAAACCAAGCAAGGCTGGCAAATCTTAGGGGATCCTACCGAAGGTGCCTTGGTAGTGGCTGCCAATAAGGCAAAGATTTTTAAAAAGGACGTAAATTGTGAAACTTGTCCTTTAATTACCGAATTTTCTTTTACTTCAATGCGGAAAAGGATGACAGTCATTTATCACTATCCTGACAAAAATATTGCCTATGCAAAGGGGGCTCCTGAAATAATATTGCCTTTATGTCGGGGTTATTTAGAAAACAACGAGATAAAAAAACTTACGCAAGCCCAGCGAGACTACCTTGGCCAAGTCTATAAAAAAATGGCCTCTCAAGGACTGAGGGTCTTGGCCCTTGCCTATAGAGAGATGTCTCCACAAATGACTCAATTTACAGCCAATGAGGTGGAAAGGGACCTTATCTTTCTTGGCTTTGCAGGCATTGTTGATCCTCCCAGGCCTGAAGTGAGACTGGCCATGGAAAAGGCCAAGACCGCAGGCATTGATGTTATCATGATGACTGGTGATTCTCCCCTAACGGCCATGGCCATTGCCAAAGAAGTGGGGCTTCTTTCTTCTAAGGCCATCAGAGGAAGAGAGATTGAGACACTTGATGAATCAAGCTTAAGAAGACTCCTTCAAAATACCAAGGTTTTTGCCAGGGTAAATCCCTCTCATAAATTGAAGGTAGTTGAAGTCCTTCAGAGACAAGGGCACATTACTGCTATGACTGGTGATGGAGTCAACGATGCCCCTGCCTTAAAAAAGGCCAATATTGGCATTGCCATGGGTATTAAGGGTACAGATGTAGCCAAAGAGGCCGCAGATATCATCCTTTTGGATGACAACTTTGCCAGTATCATCAGCGGGGTAGAAGAAGGACGTCGGGAATATGACAATATTCAAAGGTTTACTTGGTACCTGCTTTCATCCAATTTTGGAGAAATTATTGCCATTGCCGGGGCCATGTTTCTAAACTTCCCCCTTATTTTGCTCCCGGTTCAGATTTTATGGATGAATCTGATTACCGACGGAATGACCGCCCTGGCCTTAGGGATGGAACCTCCAGCCAGAGATGTTATGCAACGCCCACCTCGTGATCCCCAAAGACCCATTCTTTCCAAGTCTGTATTTTTAATAATCTTGGCTATAGGCATTTGGCTAGGAACCATGACCATTTTTAGTTTTAACCATTATCTAAACCAGCCAGACCTTCTGGCTAAGGCAAGAACTGTGGCCTTTACCGGGATTATCGTTTTTGAAAAAATTAATGTCTTTAATTTCAGAAGCTTTAGATTTAATCTTTGGGAAATTGGCCTCTTTAGCAATCCCTTTTTGATTATTGCCTGGCTTATAACCATTGGATTGCAAGTTGCGGCCGTTTATTTTCCTCCCTTGCAACATATATTGCATACCGTGCCATTAGGCTTGACCGATTGGGCCCTTATTTTTGGGCTTGGAATTCCCATTTTGGTAGTCGGTGAGCTGTTTAAACTGCTCCGCAAGCAGAGGATTTACAAAAGCCCTCGATAATAGCCCCCGTCTGCCTGAATGACAAGCCCGGTAAGATAGCTGGCTCTTTCTGAGGCCAGAAAGACAACTAAATTGGCAATTTCTTCAGGCTTGGCCAGGCGTCCCAAAGGAATCTGTTTTTCCCAATCGTTGAATACTTCCCTTTCAGAGATGTCCTTTTGCTTGGCGATGCTTTGGGCCAGAGATTTTACCCGTTCGGTCAGGGTATATCCCGGGCAGACACTATTGACCAAAATGTTATCCTTGGCTAACTCATCGGCCAATGTTTTTGTCCAACCTACTACTGCCGCTCGGACACTGTTTGAAAGCATGAGTCGATTGATAGGTTGTTTGACAGAGATGGAGGTCATGGTAATAATCCGTCCCCATTTTTGTTTTTGCATGTAAGGAATGGCCTCCCAGGCCATATTTAAAGCACTCATTAGGGTAAGATTAAAGGCCTCTTGCCACATTTCAGAATTAGTTTCCAGGAAATGAGCGGGGGGAGGGCCCCCAGCGTTGGTTATCAAGATGTCTACTGTCCCCCACTTTTGAACCGCCTTTTTAATAAATCCCCTGGCCTCACTTTCTTTGGAGACATCAGCTACAATGGGCAAAACTTCTGTGCCTGAAATTTTGCCAATCTCTTGGGCCGACTCTTGGAGTATGGCTTTATTTCTGGCACAAATGGCTATCTTTGCCCCTTCTTGGGCAAGACCCAAGGCAATGGCCTTACCAATGCCCTTACTTGCCCCAGCTACAACTGCTACTTTGCCCTTTATGCCTAGGTCCATGTTTCCCTCCCAAAGCCAACCAATCTAGGAGTAAGGAAAGGCAGAGACAGGCCAAAAGGTATATCCCAAAAAGCAGGCAGAGACCCGCTTCCCTATGTTTACTCTTGCCTTGCCAAAGACAAAAAACCAGTCAGGGTTTTGCCCTAACTGGCCTTAATTTTCGCTTTTTACTGGCACGCCCGGAGGGATTCGAACCCCCGACCTACGGATTCGTAGTCCGGCGCTCTGTCCAACTGAGCTACGGGCGCACCTTTACAAAAAGTATATCACTTTTTATCCTCTATGCAACCCCTTGTTTTTGTATTTTTATGTTTGGTTGCATTGCTCAATTAATGTGTTGACATCTTTAAATTTATTTTTGGAGTAGGGCCTTTACCCTTGAATGTCACTGGATTTTGAGTTAAGTTGCTTAGAATGAAGAGATATCCTCTATTATTTTTGTTTTTCCTTGGTCTTTGTGTTTTTGGGATTGTTGCTTGTAATTCGTATTCTCCTTTCTACCATGTCCGCTGGGTAGATGATGGGGATACGATTGTACTGGATAATGGCATAAGGGTCCGCTATTTAGGTATAAATGCCCCAGAGATTGCCCATGATGGCCATCCTGGAGAGCCTTTTGGGAGGGAGGCCTTAAGGTATAACATAAAGCTTGTTAAGGGGAAAAAAGTGCGTTTGGAGACAGATTTGGAGAAATACGATCGTTATGGGCGTCTTCTGGCCTATGTATTTTTAAAAAATGGCACCTTTGTGAACTTAGAGATGGTGCAAGCCGGCTATGCCTATGTACTTTTTTTAAATCCTAATCTGCGCTATGCCTCCAGTCTTTTGAACGCTCAGAGGAAGGCCATGTTGGCTCGGAGGCATATTTGGCAAGTCTTGCTAAAGGATACTTGCCCTCGGTATCTAGGCAATAAAAAAAGCCATAAATTTCACCGTCCTGATTGTCCTTATGCCCAGAATATTTCTCCTTTAAATTTGGTCATTTTTAAAACTAAATGGGATGCCTTTTTTCAGGGATTTAGTCCTTGTCGGAGTTGTCGTCCATGAAAATGAAAGGGCCTTTAGAAGGGATTGAGAACGAAGTGAATAAGCGAGTCTATCCCCCTTATCCCCTTTTAGGTGTAGGAGGAGTTGTATTTTGGCAAGATAAAGTGCTTTTGATAAAACGCAAGAATCCGCCAGGGGCAGGTAAATGGAGTATTCCTGGAGGCCTGGTAAAGCTGGGTGAGGGTCTTAAGGCAGCGGTTAGAAGGGAGGTAAGGGAAGAAACAGGGCTAAAGGTAGAGGTTAGAGACATGATATCTGTGGTGGAGCGGATTATACCTGACGAAGCAAAGAAAATTAAATACCACTACGTTATCTTAGATTTTTTATGTTTGACTTCAGAGCCCTTGCCGTTACAGGCCTCTTCAGATGCCTTAGAGGCAAGGTGGGTATCTTTGAATTCCTTAACCCAATTTGGTATAAATGAAGAGCTAAAAACAATTTTTAAAAAGGCATATCAATTATGGAAAAGAGAAAGTTAAAAATTGCCTTGATAGGAAGACCGAATGTAGGGAAGTCTACTCTTTTTAACCGTTTGGTTCAGAAAAGTAAGGCCATTGTGGACAATATTCCTGGAGTAACTCGGGATCGCATCTATGGAGACGTAGATTGGGAGGGGATTCCCTTTGTTGTGATTGATACGGGTGGTTTTTTGCCCCCAGAGGAGGAAAGCATTTTGCCTCAAGTGGTGGTCCAGTGTGAAAAGGCTATAGAAGAGGCGGATGTAATAATCTTAGTTACAGATGCCCGAACTGGCCCTACTCCTGTAGACCAAGAATTAGTTCGAAGATTGAGGGAGCTTCAAAAACCATTTTTGGTGGCGGTAAATAAGATTGATAGTGACAAGCAAATCCCTCTCATTTATGATTTTTATTCCTTAGGAACAAAGACCTTATGGCCCATTTCGGCAATCCATGGTCATGGTGTCTATGAACTGTTTAATGAAGCTTTAAGATTGGCACCAAGAATAGATTGGGATGAATCCGAAGAGACAGAGTGCCCAGACTCGACAATTAAAGTAGCCCTTGTGGGAAGGCCTAATGTAGGAAAGTCTTCTTTGTTTAATCAACTTATAGGAGATGCCAGGAGTGTGGTGAGTGATATTCCTGGAACGACTCGGGATACCATTAACACCTTAGTGCGACATCAGCAGAGGGAGTATCTTTTTATGGATACCGCAGGCCTCAGAAAAAAGGCCAGAATTAAAGGCAGGCTTGAGAGATATAGTGTCCAGCGTTCTTTAAGAGCTATAAGAGGGGCCGATATAACCTTGATTCTTATAGAGGCCCCCGAGGGGATGACCGACCAAGATATAAGGATTATTAATTATGCCTTAGAACAAGGTAAATGTGTCTTTATTGGAGTTAACAAGTGGGATTTAATGCCTTCAGCGGCACGATATGAAATTGAGTATATTGAAGCCATAAAGTCAAGGTTACGTTTTGCCCCTTTTATTCCGATAATTACCCTTTCTGCCCTGCAGGGTGAAGGGTTGGATAAGGTCTTTCTTTGGATTGATAATTTATACCAAGAGTATACCCATCGTATTCCTACAGGGCGACTGAATCGCTTTTTGGAAGAGGTTTATGCCTATTATCAGCCACCTTTTTATAAGAATCGGCCAGTGAAGTTGTATTATATAACTCAAGTTGGGATTAAACCTCCGACGTTTGTCATTTTTACCAATTATCCTCAAGGAATTGCTGAAAATTACAAACGCTATTTAATTAAAAAAATGCGCCAAATAGGTTTCAAACACGTCAATTTAAGGCTCATTTTTAGAGAAAGAAGGAGGAAGTGAACCGTGAAGCGCATCTACTTGTGTTTTGCAGTTTTGTTTTTGTTTTTTCTTTTCTTTTCTTGTCATCGTTATGTTCCTTTACACCCCAAATTGGCCTTGGTTGTGCCTTTGTCAGGTAAATTGGCCCCTTGGGGGAAAAGGTGTGAACAAGGGGTGAAATTACGTTTGAAGAGTGAAAAGGGGATTAAACTTGAAATATTTGACAATCAGGGTAAGCCCAGCAAGACAAAGGAGATATTTGCTTCTTTAGCAGAGGATCCAGATGTAATAGGGATAATTGGTCCGTTAAAGTGTAGTTGCCTTCAGGCAGTTCTGCCAATAATAAAGGATAAGGAGCTTCCTACAATTTGTTTGGGTTGTTTTTCTGATTTAAGAAAGCAAACCGATGGATTTGCCTTGCCCTTGATGACTCAAAGTGATGAGCTTCAGGCCATGGCTGCCTTTCTGAACAAAAGGGGAGCATCTTGGGCCTTGGTTTATACAAATGAGCCTTGGTCGGAGTATTTTGCTAAGGGGCTTAAAAAACTGGTTCAAATTTCCCCCATTGTTCAACTAAAACTTAAAGAGGACTTTATTAGTCCCAAGTCTTTTCAGGTCCAAAGGGTCCAAGTGGCTGTTCTTTTGATTCCACCATCTAGATTAGGTTTTGAGATTCAAAATCTGCAAAAAATGAATCCAAACATCCTTATATTAGGGCGATTTTACCTTTTTGATAACGATTTAAGGCCCTTAATACTCTACCCTGATAAGGTTTTTGCCATTATTCCTTGCCTCCCTCACCAAATGGACTCTTTATTTAAGGAGCAATTTGTAAAGACTTATTATCATCTCCCCCACTGGTTATCGGCTTGTAGTTATGGGGTAACTGACGCCCTCTTAAAAATGAAGCGGTTAAGTAGATGGAAAATTAAAAAAGATTTCTCTTATTCTTTGAATTTGAAACTTAAGGCTGTTTGTGTAAATAAAGAGTAAATTTACTTCCAACTTTTTTGTTGACAATGTATAGTTAGAATGCTAAATATACGCCCATAGAATAAAAGGGAGGTATTAGCCATGTATGACTTGGTTAGGGGACCACTTTTGTGGGTGTCGTTTATTGTTTTTATAGGTGGGAGCATTGTGAGATTGGCCTATCTAGCTTATCTAGCAAAGAAAAAAGACCATACGGTTTTGACTTATGCCAACTTTAAATTTGGTTTGCGTTCCATTTTTCATTGGCTTGTGCCGTTTGGCTCCACAAATATGCGTCTCCGACCGGTTTTTACCATCGTCTCTTTTCTTTTCCATATTGGCCTGATTTTTACTCCTATTTTTTTGTTGGCTCATAATATTTTGTGGTATCAGTCGTGGCGAATTAGCTGGTGGACAATTCCTGATTGGCTAGCGGACATTATGACAGTGGTTGTAATTTTGGCAGGGGTATATCTTTTTGTAAGAAGAAGGGTGTGTAAAGAGGTCAGATATGTGAGCTCGGCCTCTGATTATATTCTATTAACTATAGCAGTAGGGCCATTTCTTACGGGTTTTCTGGCCTATCATCAATGGTTGCCCTATAAGGCTATGTTAACTTTACATATCTTATGTGGCGAAATTATGCTTATGGCCATTCCCTTTACCCGCCTGGACCATATGCTTTTCTTCTGGCTGACAAGGTTTTATATGGGGTCTGAATTTGGCGGCGTAAGACACGTTAAAGATTGGTAATTTGTAGTTAGCTTTTTAATTTAAGCAAGGAGGAATGCGATGGCTGGTTTATTGCCAAGGAAATGGGATATAACCGATATTGGCTTGGAGGAAGGGGCAAAAGGTCTCAGTCCCGATAAAATAAGGACTGTAATTAAGAAGGTATTAAATGGTGAGGGTCTGGCCCGAATAAAGGCCTATGTGGATACGTGCATTCATTGTGGCCTATGTTCGGTTGCTTGTCATCATTATCTTTCAAATGATTGTGAGCCCCGCTTTGCCCCGGTAGGAAAGATAAAAAACACCCTTTGGGAGATGATAAAAAACGATGGGCGTGTAAGCCCTGAGTTTATTAAACAGGCGGCTGAGATTGCTTATACTGAATGCAATTTGTGTAAACGGTGTAGCATGTATTGTCCCTTCGGGATAGATATGGCCTGGATGCTAAGTGTAGTGCGCAGAATCTGCCATTTATGTGGGGTGGTGCCTCAATATCTTCAGGATACAGCTAATAGTCATTCAGTTACGATGAATCAAATGTGGGTTAAACAGGATGAATGGATAGATACCTTACAATGGCAGGAAGAAGAGGCCCAGGGCGAGATTCCCAGTTTACGCATCCCTTTAGATAAGGAAGGGGCCGACATCATGTATTCAGTTATTGGTCCTGAGCCTAAGTTTAGGGCCCAACTTATATATTCAGCCGCTGTTTTGTTTAATGTAGCAGGTCTTAATTGGACTATGCCTTCCTTTGATGGTTGGGATAATAGTGATATGGCCATGTATTCTGGGGATTGGGAAGTTATGGGTCGGGTTAAAAAGGCACATTTTGAAGCCGCCATGAAGCTTAAAGTAAAAAAAATCGTTATGGGAGAATGTGGTCATGCCTTTCGCTCGGTTTATGATGTGGGGAATAGATGGCTGGGGTGGAAGATGCATCCTATTCCTATCATTCATGCCGTCCAGTTTTATTATGAGCTCTTGAGAGATGGTAAAATTAAAATTGTTCGCAAGATAAAGGAGCCTGTTACCTTGCATGACCCCTGTAATATTATGCGTGGCAGGGGGCTCATGGATTGTGCCAGGTATGTAGTTAAGGCCATATGTGAAGACTTTAGAGAAATGTATCCCAATAGAGAACACAATTACTGCTGTTGTGCTGGTGGTGGGGTGATTAACTGCGGACCACCTTGGAAAAAGAAAAGGGTGGAAAGTAATAAAGTAAAGGCCGAACAAATGGCCGCTACTGGGGCTAAGATTGTTATTACTCCCTGCCACAACTGTCATAGTGGTATTGAAGATATTATTCACTATTATAAACTGCCGATGAAGAATGTTTTTATTATAGATTTGCTTATGCAGTGTATAGAAATTCCTGAGGAATTAAGGGCATAAAATTAGGAAGGAGGGATAATGATGTTCAAAACGAGGTTCATAGCATTTGGGGTAGTTTTGTTTTTACTAGGGGGACTTGGTTATGTTTTGGCTCAAGATGATGTGATGGTTATCTTCCATAAGGATGTCTTTAAGCGTTGCGAGCGTCCTCCCGTAGTTTTTACTCACGAAAAACATGTTGAAGTTTTGGGAGGAGATGAATCGTGTGCTAAGTGCCACCACGTATATGATGAAAAGGAACATAAGCTTGTCTATGAGGAAGGAGAAGAAACTGGCTGTGCCGATTGTCATGGTCCTAAGGATGAAAGAATGCCTGATGGAACAAAGAGACCTTCCTTGATGAATGCGTATCATATCAATTGTATCAAATGCCATCGTGAATTCGCTAAGGCAGGGAAGAAGACAGGCCCCTATACATGTGGCGAGTGTCATAAGAAAGAAAACTGGAAGTTAGTGGAAAAACCGGGTAAAGTTGAGGAATAAAAATTTTTTCTTGACAACAGTAATGGCATAGTGCTATAAACACTTTTCAGATTCAAATCCAGAGGTTGGGTTTAGCTATGAAAACAGCAACGATAAAGGGCGGAATTGAGTTTAAGGTAGAAAGGGTAGGGGGAGCGATTGAGACCCTTCCGGTGCCTTCCAAGGTAGTGCTTCCCTTAAAGCAGCATAAAGGTACTGCCTGTAAAGCGGTAGTGAAAAAAGGCCAAGAAGTTAAGGTAGGGGAGTTGATAGGAGATGGAGAAGTACCTATACATGCTACTGTGGCTGGCAAAGTGACAGAGGTTACTAAACGGTTTCCTGACATTAGAGGGGGATATATTCCTGCCATAGGAATCGAAGTCCAAGGTGATGCTTGGGATGAAGATGGTAGCGATTTAGACCCGACTTCTCTTTCTTCCAATCAAGCCCTAGAAACAATAAAGAAAGCAGGATTAGTAGATTATAATATAGATGCTGAGCCTTTGGCAGAAAAAATCAATTTTGCTAAGACAAAGGGGGTAAAAACCCTGGTTATAAACGGGGTTGATTTGGAACCTGGAGTGGGGATATGTAAGCAGTTGTTGGTAGAGAAAAGGCAGGAGATAGTTGGAGGGATAAAGGTTTTAAAGAATGTCTTAAATATTACCAATGCTTATTTGGCCATTGAGTCTACTAGTGCTCAGGTTCAGGCAACGATAGAGGGGGCAGTTAGTGGGGTGGCTGAGTTAGTGGTTACTTCTCCCAAGTATCCTGTAGGTTTGCCCAAGTTTTTGGTTAAGGCGATAACAGGCAAGGAGGTGCCTTCGCCACACGGGAGACCTGAGGATGTAGGGGTTGTAGTGATCGGTTTAGAAACAGCGATTTCAGTTTGGGATGCCCTAAAAACTAATAGGCCACCAATAGATAAGGCAATAACAGTTTATGGAGCCGTTAATAACCCTAAAAACCTTCGCGTTCGGATTGGAACGCCGCTAAAGCACGTTTTGGAATATTGTGGTGTTAGTGCTGAAATAGGAAAGGTAATTGTAGGTGGGCCTATGATGGGCTTGGCTCAATATTCCTTGGATATTCCTGTTACAAAAGAGGTAAACGCTATTTTTATTCAAAGAGAATCCGAGTTAACAGAGATTTCTGGGCAAAAATGCATCAATTGTGGTTGGTGCGTTAAGGTTTGTCCAATGAGACTTTTGCCTCACATCATCTCCTCCTACTGTGAAGTAGGTATGTTTGAGGAGGCAGAGAGTTATAATCTCTCTTATTGTGTGGAGTGTGGCTGTTGCGCCTATGTTTGTCCAGCCAAAATTCCTTTAGTGCATTGGATAAAATATGGAAAATCTCAAATAAAGAGAGAGGAACGATGAAGGACAAAGGTTTTGTTGTATCGGTAGGGCCTCACATTCAAGGTAGGGAGTCAATACCTCGCATTGTTTACGGGGTTGTTATTGCGATTTTGCCTGCCATAATTGCGGGTGTTTATTTTTTTAAGATGGAGGCGGTAAAAGTTATTGTGGCAGCCCTGGTTTCTGCAATTGTTTTTGATGCCCTTCTCCAGAAGTTGATTTGCAAAAAAGTAGACCTTACAAATGGCCATGCCTTATTGATGGGATTGCTTTTTGCAACAATTATGCCTATAGGTGTTCCATGGTGGGCCGTTGCAGCAGGGGTTTTTGTTGGTCTTTTGGTGGGAGAATATGTTTATGGAGGCTTTGGCAATAATCCCTTCAATCCAGTCATCGTGGGATGGGCAGCCTTGAAACTTTCTTATCCGGGTTATTTGAGCGTAGCAAGCAGCGTATTGGGAGTTTTGAAGTTAGAAGGAATCAGTGCCATAGTAGAAGATTATGGTTATTTTAGTGATGCCTATGGAGTAGAAAATTGGTCTACTTTAGGGGGTAAATTGAAGTTATTAGGCAAGATACTGCTTGGATGGAAGGCTGGAGCTTGGGGAGATCATCTATTTGGATGTGTGGGTTGTATTTGCGCTCTAGCCATTCTTATTGGTGCTGCCTTCCTTTTTATAAAACGCTATATTAGTTGGTATGCTCCTGTAGGTTTTTTGGCAACTATACTATTTTTCTCTCTTGTTTTTTATAAAGGAGATAAGCAATATTTATATCCTTTCGTGCTTATTCAATTGTTTAGCGGTTCTACTTTGTTAGCTGCCTTTTTCTTTGTAACAGATTTTGCTACCACTCCATTTACAGGTTTAGGGATGTTTATTTTTGGAGTGATGGCTGGGCTTGTGACGATGTTAGGTCGGCTTTGGGGGAAATGGGTGGACCCAGTGTGGTTTGCCATTTTGGTGGCTAATGCCTTTACGCCTTTGATTGATAGGTTTGTACGACCAAAACCTTTTGGGAGGGTGAAGAGCAGTGTTTAAACTCTTAGTGAGACTGGTTGGGGTTTTGACGGGAATTTGTGTGGTATCTGCATTTCTATTGACATTTGTGAGAGAAGGAACAAAGGGGCAGATAGAGTATCAGCAACTTAAGGCCTTGATGGCACCAGCAGTGAAAGTAGTGTTGCCTCCAAGTGATAATGATCCCATTGCTGACAGGGTTAAGGTTACTATTGGGACAGGCAAAAAGGCCAGAAAGATTACAGTTTTCCCTGCTAAGAAGGGGGGTAAACTTTTTGCCTTGGCTTATACGGCCAGTGCTAGTGGTCATGGAGGTCCAGTAGAGGTCATGGTAGGAATAACAGTAGATGGTAAGATTTTGGGCGTGAAAGTAGTTAAACATTCTGAGACACCTGGTATTGGGACCAAGGTGACCAATTCTAAAGAATTTATGAGTCAGTTTGTGGGGAAGACATGGAATTCCAAGATTGCTTTAAGTAACGCAGGTGGAGATATTCAGGCCATTAGTGGAGCTACGGAAAGCTCCTTAGCCGTAACAAATGCAGTTGCTAATGCTATGAAGATATTTCAGGTTGTTAAACAAAAACTTGAGTCAAAACTAGGTTAGAGGGGTTTATATATGGACACCAAAAGGCTAGTAAAGGAATTTACAAAGGGTTTGTGGAAGGAAATTCCTCCTTTTCGTTTTGTCTTAGGTTTATGTCCTACGTTGGCATGTACTACGACAGTAAGCGATGGTCTGGGAATGGGGTTGTGCCTTACCTTTGTGTTAACCTGTTCTAATGTCTTTATTTCTATGTTGCGTAAGATTATCCCTGATGAGGTTCGTCTGGCCTGTTTTATTGTGGTAGTAGCCACTTTTGTTATTATTGTAGAATTGGTTACACAGGCCTATTTTTATCCTCTTTATATGTCTTTGGGAATATTTATCCCATTGATTGTGGTCAATTGTATTCCATTAGGTCGAGCTGAGGCCTTTGCTTCTAAAAACTCAGTTATTTATTCTCTTGCAGATGGTTTAGGGATGGGTCTGGGATATACGATGTCTCTTACGTCTTTGGCCTTTTTCCGTGAGCTTTTAGGCAAGGGCACCATTTGGGGACATCATGTAATGTGGTCTGGTTTTGAACCTCTTAGCTTCTTGCAAAAGGCTCCTGGTGCTTTCGTTTGTTTAGGATTGATGTTGGGGATAATGAATCTTGTAGGGTCTGAAAAATAAAATTTGAAGGAGTAGGGCAATGCATCATGAGGTATGGCATTTTTCTGATTACGTTATGTTAGTAGTTTCGGCCATCTTTATTAATAACATCCTTTTGGCCCGTTTCTTGGGGAACTGTCCCTTTTTAGGTACCTCTAAAAGGATGGATACAGCCTTTAGTATGGCTTGCGCAGTAACTTTTGTCCTAGGTTGTACAGGGCCTATTACCTGGCTTATTGAAAAATATTTGTTAATTCCTTACGATCTTCTTTACTTAGAAACATTGGCCTTTATTTTAACCATTGCGGTGTTTGTTCAGCTTGTAGAGATGGTTATTAGAAAGATTAGCCAACCTTTATATCGGGCCTTAGGAATATACTTACCCCTAATTACGACGAACTGTGCAGTCTTGGGAACTTGCTTCTTAAACATAAAAGAAAAATTCAATTTTATTCAGACGATAGTTTTTTCGGTTGCTTCTGCAATGGGTTTTGGATTGGCGTTGGTGATTATGGCTGGCATTAGGGAAAGATTCAATTTTGCTCGCATTCCTAAAAACTTCCAGGACACAAGTATTGGCTTGATTACGGCAGGCTTGATTGGCTTGTCTTTCTTTGCCTTTCAAGGACTAGCAAAATAGGGGTAAGAAAATGGAAGGGATTTTAGGCGCAACAGTTTATCCAGTTTTGGTTATGGGTGGTTTGGCAGCGGTGTTTGCGGTTATGCTAGGGGTAGCTTCTAGAGTGTTTTATGTGGAGGTTGACCCACGAATAAAGGCAGTAGAGGAACTTTTGCCAGGGGCCAATTGTGGCGGGTGTGGCTATGCCGGATGTGCTGATTGTGCGGCAGCTATTGTTAGAGGTGAAGCCCCAGTGAATGCTTGTGTGGCTAGTCCTCCTGAGGTATACGAAAAAATTGCTAAACTTTTGGGCAAAACGGTGGAGGCAAAAGAGCCCCAAGTGGCTCACATTATGTGTAGAGGGACCAAAGATAAGGCCAAAATCCGTTTTCGATATATGGGTATTGAGGATTGCCGAGCGGCAGTTTTAGTAGCAGGTGGTGATAAAGAGTGTCTATATGGGTGTTTAGGCCTGGGGACCTGTGTTAAAAGTTGTCCCTTTGGGGCCTTAAGAATGGGAGAAAATGGTATTCCTGTTGTGGATAGGGATAAATGCACCGGTTGTGGTACCTGTGTGAGGGTATGTCCTAGGGGAGTTCCTAAACTTATTCCTGCTTCCCAAAAGATAGTTACTGTTTGTAATAACCATGACGCTCCTCCGACAGTTAAGAAGATTTGTGAGGTAGGCTGCTTGGGTTGTGGAATTTGCAAGAAGGTATGTCCTGAAAAGGCGATTGAGATAGTGAACTTTCTGTCTGTGGTGGATCCTTCAAAATGTAACTTATGCGGTAAATGTATTGAGAAGTGTCCCACAGGTGCAATTCAACAAATTTTACCTGGATAAAAGTTTATAATGAAGGAGCGTTTTGATGGCCAAAAAAATATTGGTAGCAATAGACGGTTCTGAGCCTTCAATGAAGGCGGTGAGATATGTAGGAGAAACTGTTTTAGGGTGTAAAGAGATAGAAATTACTTTGTTTTCCATTCTGCCTGAAATTCCACATGAGCTGTATAAGGGGCTTTCGGATGAGTTGAAACAGATGATTCCTGGTTTTGAAAGTAAGCTTGGGAGTTTAGCAGATATAAGGCATTTGGAAGAAGGAGAGTTGAGGAAGGCATTGGAAGAAGCCAAAGGAGTGCTTGTTTCTTTTGGGATTCCTGAAGACAAGATTGAGATAAAAGTGAAAAGAAAAAAAGAAGGAGTTGCGAGAGATATTTTGCGAGAAGTTGAAAAATATGGATATGATACGATTGTTGTGGGTAGGCGAGGCAAGGCGGGCGCCTTTTTTATTGGAAGCGTTTCTACAAAGGTTGTTAATAATGCGAGAAATTGTGCGGTTTGGGTCGTAGACTGATGTTGGTCCAACAAGAGATAGGAACTGTTATTGATACCTATAATAGTAAGGCCAGAGTTAAGATAGCGCGTAAGTCTGAATGCAATTCCTGTAGAGCAGTTCGTTTCTGCGGAATGTTAAACCAACAATTCATGGTTCTTGAGGCGTTAAATCCTATAAAGGCTGAGCGGGGACAGCAAGTAGTGGTTAAGTTAGGGGTAGAGAGTGAATTAAAGGCTACCTTGATTTTGTACTTTATTCCTTTAATGGCCTTTTTAGTGGGGACTGTTTTGGGGTATGAATTCCACCCATTTAAGGGCAATTCTACTTTATCTGCCTTGATTCTTTCCTTTCTGTTTTTGTTTCTATCTTTCGTTGGTATCAAGCTCTATAATGATAAAATATATAAAACCAAAGCGTTTTATACTCCTGTGATTACAGAAATTTTGGAACAATCTTAGCAAGGGGTGAAGATATGAAAAGGTTGATTTTACTAGTGTCTATGTGTCTTCTGTGTTTTGGAGTAGGGTTGAGCTGGGCAGCAGAGCATGAAGTCGCGTCTTCGATTGGTTCTACTGAGGTAGGGCATGAGGTTAAAGCAGGAGGGACTCATCAGGCTATTCATGAGAAGGCCGCTTTGGCAGAACATGGTGAGGCGGAACATGAAGGGCATGTAGATATTGGGGAATTGTTGCCGCTTTGGAGCTGTATTCCTTTTGCAGGAATTTTGCTTTCGATTGCCCTTTTTCCTCTTTTTGCCCCTCGCTTTTGGCATCACCATTATGGTAAAGTGGCTGCCTTTTGGGCCTTGGTTTTGGCAATTCCCTTTGTTATGACTTATAAACATGCCGCCGTTCATGAAATATTACATATCTATATTACCGATTATTTTCCATTTATCATTCTGTTGTGGTCGCTATTTACAGTGGCTGGTGGTATTTATTTGAGAGGGACTTTAGTAGGGACACCACTTAATAATACAATTATGCTTGGGATTGGAACTGGTTTGGCTTCTTGGATGGGTACGACAGGGGCGGCAATGCTTATGATTAGACCCTTTTTAAGGGCAAATAAAAATCGGAAGTATAGGACCTTTATGGTTTGTTTCTTTATTTTTCTTATAGCCAATATTGGTGGGGCCTTGACTCCTTTGGGTGACCCTCCGCTTTTCTTGGGCTTCTTACATGGAGTGCCATTTTTCTGGACATTTAAGATATTGCCTCATATGCTCTTTGTGATAGGTTGTTTGTTGACCATTTACTTTATAATGGATTTATATTATTACAAGAAAGAGGGAGTTCAACCCTATACTGGAGAAAAGGAACCCTTGAAACTTGAAGGCTGGTATAATTTCTTCTTTCTAGCGGGTATTGTAGCGGCTGTATTGATGAGTGGTTTAGTGAAATGGGGTGAGGTCAAGATTTTTGGCATTCCAAGAACGATTCAAGATTTGGTGAGAGATGGGATTTTGATCTTGATGGGTATCCTTTCACTTATAGTTACACCTTCTGAGGTGAGAGAAGGAAACGAATTTAGTTGGGCTCCTATCGAAGAAGTGGCCTACCTTTTTGCAGGTATTTTCATGACGATGATTCCCTGTTTGGCAATTCTTAAAGCTGGAGAAGAGGGGGCAGCAGCACCTTTAATTCGAGCCGTTAAAGAGCCTGCCCATTACTTCTGGATTACAGGTGCCCTTTCTTCATTTTTAGATAACGCTCCTACCTACTTGACCTTCTTTACTAGTGCTTTAGGAAAGTTCTATGCAGGTTTGCCTGAACCAATGGCAGTGAAAAAACTTCTAGCAGAACATCCAGTATATTTAGAGGCCATTTCAGCAGGTGCTGTCTTCTTTGGAGCGAATACTTACATTGGAAATGCTCCGAACTTTATGGTGCGGTCTATTGCAGAAGAAGCTGGCACACCTATGCCTAGCTTTTTCGGATATATTTTTAAGTACTCGCTGGTGTTCCTTATTCCAATGTTCATATTAGTAACTCTAATTTTTTATCATTAAGAGAGGTGGAAGATGGCAATTCGTAAAGTTTTATTTGCTACAAAGTTTAGAGAACTTTCATTTGATGCCTTGAATGCCTTGTTAGAATTGAAAGAAGCGGGTCTGGAAGAGGTAATTCTTTTGCACGTTATTGAGAGAGAAAAGGTAGCTTATGTTCCATATGGTGGCTACTTAAAGGAAGAAGAAGAAAGATTGAAGGAAATTGCTAAGGTTAAATTTGAGGAGTGGCAGGAGTATCTTGGAAATAAGGGAATAAGGGCTAAGGCCAAGGTGTTAGTAGGGCATCCTGTTCCCAAGATATTGGCTATGGCTGAGGAAGAGGATGTGGATGTGATTGTGGCAGGGCGAAAAAAGAGACGTCCCTTAGAGCGCTATGTAGGCAGCAATATGATGGATCTGCTTCAGCATTCTAAAAGGCCGGTGTTGGTATTTAAGTATATGTGGTGTGATATGGAAGGGGAAAGAGAATTTTGTGTGCTTAATCAGAAGTTCTGCGAACATGTTTTGATAGCTACTGATTGGTCAGAACCAGCTGAAAGGGCACTTGGTTTTGTGAATAATCTTCAAGGTGCTTTGGAAAAGATTACTTTAGTCCATGTAGTTTCAGAAGATTTGGATAAAACATCTTTGGAGAATAGGGCCTCAGAGGCTAAGAAGCGGCTGGGAGCGCTCTGTGAAGATTTTAAGCAAAGGGGATTGGAAGCAGACTATTCAATTAATGTAGGGAAGCCAGTTCAGGAAATATTAAGGGTTGTTCAAGAAAGTAATGCTAATATGGTTCTTATGGGCACTACCGGCAAAGGGCGCTGGCGGGCTTTGTGGTTGGGAAGTGTTTCCCAAAGGGTAGCCGAGCTGTCTCCAGTTCCAGTATTGCTAGTGCCTTAAGGAGGTAATAAAGATGAAAGGTTATTTACAAAAGGCGTTAGAGGCCTCTTTAAAGAGAAGGGATTTTTTGAAAATTGCAAGCATTTTGGGAATATCTTTAAGTATTTCTCCTGTGACCACGGCTGCCACTTTAACAGAGGTTAAATTTGATAAAAAACTGCATAAGTTAGAACACACCCTACCTCTTATGGGGACGGATGTGACCATTACTGTTCTTGATAGTTCTGCTGATAGAGCCGAAGAGGCTATTGAGGCAGGTTTTGATTGTATTAGAAGATTGAGTACTATCTTTGACCGTTTTAAGACAAATACCACAGTAAGCGTTTTGAATACTCGGGGCAAACTTGATGACGTGCCGCCTCAACTTCAAGAGGTTTGGCAAAGGTCTTTTTATTACTATCGTTTAAGTCAAGGTGCCTTTGATGTTACTGTGAAACCTCTTGTGGATCTTTTAAAAGATGCTTTTGCTCAAACAGGGAAACCTCCTTCAGAATCACAGATTAGAGAGGCGCTTAAAGTTGTAGGTTCAGATAAAGTATCCTTTTCTAATAGAAGAATTCGGCTTTTAGAGGGGATGGGTTTAACCTTTGATGGTATTGCCAAGGGATACATTGTAGATAAGACTGCAGAATTGATAAAATCGAAGGGTGTTCCCTATGCCCTCATTAATGCTGGTGGCGACATTCGAGCTATAGGGGATAGGAAGTGGAAGGTGGCTATTAGAGACCCCTTTGATAAAGAGGCTTATGTAGATGTGATAGCTTTGAATAATAATGCCATTGCCACTTCTGGTAATTATGAAGTTTATTTTGATAAAGAGAAGCTTTACTGTCATATTGTTAACCCCTCTACTGGTATTTCCCCGCGTTTAAGCAGCAGTACAAGCGTCATAGCCAAGACCGTGACCGATGCCGATGCCCTTTCTACCACGGCCTTTGTTTTAAAACCACTGCAGGCCAAAAACTTTTTAGAAAGGATTGGTAAAGCAGGTTTGATTATTACCCGACAAGGGATTAAATTGGTTACTAATAATTGGCCTAGAATTGCTTAATTGATTTATAAAATTGAGGGAATAAAAAGCACCGCTTAGATCTAAGCGGTGCTTTTGTTTTATTGGATAAGAAGCTAGAAGCTTTCTAGCCAGCAGAGATAAAGAAACTAATGGTAAAAAGGGCCAAAACAAAGATTACCCCAATCCCTATAGGTCTGGGTACAGGGAGTGGTTTTTTACTTAAGGCGATGATTGACGTTACCAAGTCACTCATTCCTGCTTGAATGGCCGTTCTGACATCATTAAGGAAGAAACAGAATTTGACAAGCCCTCTTCCTGCCATTCTGTAAAAATAATCAAAATCTAATACGATGCCTTCATGAGGAGCAAAATGTTCTTTAAAAAGCATAAAGACCAATCCAGAGAGCATAAACAACTGAATAATACCAATCACGTGAGCAGGGGCAAAGGCATGATAATGGAGAGGATAGTATGGAAGCACATGAAAAAGCACCTTGGGATATACACCAATAAAGACACATAGAAATGCAGTTAAAATCATGGCCAACTGCATATTAATAGGCGCTTCTTTTGTCTCTATTTCCTCATTAGGGGCAAAGAAGGCAAAATAGCAAAGTTTGACAAAGGAAAGGAAGGTACCTACTGCCCCTAAGAGGAGAAGAAGATAGAGGATAGTCATATGTTCCTCAGCCGCTGCTAACATCACCATGCCTTTACTTACAAAGCCATTGAAGCCAGGGGCGCCAGCAATAGAAAGAGAGGCTATAATACAGGTGATACAAGTGATGGGCATATACTTAGCTAAGCCTCCAAGTTGGGTTAGTTTTCTCTTGCCAGTCATATAAATTACCGAACCCATACACATGAACAGGAGTCCCTTATACAAAATGTGATTGAATACGTGAGCAATCCCACCGTTTACGGCTAGTTCTGTTCCAATTCCTACTCCAGCCACCATGTAGCCTACCTGACTTATAATATGGTAGGACAGCAATCTTCGGACATCATTTTGCATTAGAGCAAATATGACACCATAAACTGCCATAATACCACCCATATAGGCAACCAACTCTGTTCCAGCAAAGCAACGGGCCAAAACATAAACGCCAGTTTTGGTGGTGTAAACGCACATAAAAACACTACCAGTGATTGTTCCTTCAGGATAGGCATCAGGGAGCCAAGTGTGGATGAAAATAAAGGCAGTGTTTAACCCAAAGCCGATTAAGATAAGCAACCAAGCTAGCCCTCTTTCTATTTGTCCCACGTCTAAGCTACCAGTATTTGCCACATGGATTGCAATTCCTGCCAACAGGCAGCATCCCCCTAATAGGTGCATGATGATGTACCTGAATCCTGCATCTAGAGCCTGTTTATCTCTGCGGTACCAAATTAGAAATACCGAAGCAACTGCCATAATTTCCCAGAATGCATAAAGGCTGAAAAAGTCTCCTGAGAAAACTACTCCCAGTGAACTTCCTACATAAAGAAAGGCAGCAATGTGTTGACCATCATCTTCAACATGCAAGGCATAAAGCAAACCCAGAAAGGCAATGATGACAAATATGTAGGCTACTACCAAACTTAGCCTATCAACCTTTAATAATATGAGGTTGTAATTGAGAAAATGATAAACCCAGCTTGTCCCATGTTTTAACTGAAGGATATCAATAAAGGCAATTACTGGAACCAAAAGCAAATAGGCCTTTTTAAGGCCCCCCCTAAATAGGGGGATAAGAAATGCCCCTAACAAAAAGATAAAGCCGGGAGGGATAGGTTTAATCATAGAAATCCTCCTTTTTCCTTGCAAAAGAACCAATGAATTTGATGATGATTAGCAGCAAGAACGTACCTATAATTCCAAATACCGCATCTACTGAAGGCACATCATCCCACGGGAAAAAGTGATGATGTATTGGTAGAAAGCCAATCACTACTGTTAACCCCACCAATACCCAAAAGATTGTCTTTAGCCGTGTTTCCATTAGTGCACCCCCATTATATTTTGAGTTGCAATGCTTGCTATTTTGAAGAAGTGGGTAAAGGCATCAGGAAAGATGCAGAAAACCACAGAAAAGATAGCGGTTATTACTAAGGGAACGACGACAAATGCCGGTGCCTCGCTGATATGATTACCAGGATTGCTGGTTTGAGGCGACTTAAAGAATGCATTGATAATTACTGGGAAAAAGTATACGGCGTCTAAAATGGCACTAGCAAGAAGCACAACCAAAAAGATGATATGTTTTGTTTCCATTGCCCCCACACAGAGGTACCATTTGCTTATAAACCCACATATCGGAGGAATACCTGTTAAGCCGATGGCACCGATGGTAAAGGCGGCCATCGTGAATGGCATTTGTCTTCCGATGCCATTCATGTCGCTTATATATTCTTTGTGAGTTTTGACGTAAATGGCTCCGGCACAAAGAAACAATGTGATTTTCATGAAACCATGAAAGGCGATATGGAGCATACTTCCTTTAATGGCTTCAGGAGAAAGGAGGGCAGCTCCCAAGATAATGATGGAGAGGTTGTTTATGGTTGAAAATGCAAGTCTTCTTTTCAAGTGGTCTTGAGCAATAGCAAGAAGATTGGCCACAATAATGGTGAATGAGACTACGTAAGCAAGAATGATCCAGAGGTTTAAATCAGACAGAAGTTTTGGTCCAAAGACATAAAGAATAACCCTCAAGCAACAGAATACCCCGGCCTTGACTACGGCCACGGCGTGAAGCAAGGCACTCACAGGCGTTGGGGCGATCATGGCAGAAGGAAGCCATTCGTGCAAGGGCATAATGGCTGCCTTGGATCCAAAACCAATCATAAAGGTAAGAAACAAGAGCCGAAGTTGGTTTGCTGTTCCATGTCCAGCGAGAAATCCACCTGGAGCAAAGTCAACGCTGCCGGTAAGGTAATAAGTCCATCCAATGGAAAACAGTGCAAAACAACCACCTGTGAGGAGGTAGGCCAGATATTTGCGTCCCGCTTTAATAGCTTCGGGTGTTTCTTTATGGGCTACCAAAGGAAATGTAGATACTGTGAGAACTTCATAAAAAAGGTAAAGAGTCACTAAGTTCCCAGACATGGCTACACCAACGGCCGAAAAAATAGCAATAGCAAAGCAGAAAAAGAATCTGGTTTGGGCGTGTTCTTTGAGACCTCGCATATAACCGATTGAGTAAAAGGAAACCGCTATCCAAAGTCCTGAGGCCAATAGGGCGAATATCATTCCAAAGGCATCTACCCTAAACTGTAAAAACACATGGGGCCAAATTTGGAACAAGGTAAACTCTATCATTTTACCGCTCAGCACTATCGGTAGCATGGAAAGAACAATTGCAAACTTGATAACCGAAGCTGCAATGCTCCAAAAATCCCTTAGGTTGGGATGCCTTTCTCCTGTGAAAAGGATAAGGAAGGCAGCAACTAAGGATGTCAATATTGCCAACAGAGGCTTAATTGAATGTACCATTTCCATTTTCTATCCCTCCTTAAATGTTCGCTGGGATAGCGAATTTAATAATAGAAGCAATGATATGTCCGCTAAACACACCAATTAGAATGATGCCAATGGCTACCAAAAACATGGGAATCAGCATCCCAATAGGCGCCTCATCGAACTTTACTATTTCAGGTTGTCCTCCGTCGTGAGCGTAGGCAGGTTCCCTTGGTTCTAAATAGGCGTTTTCTATTACCCTGAAGAAGACAGCCACGTTGAATAAGGTACTTGTCAGTATGACTGCAATAAACACCCACTTATGGGCTGCGAGGGCACCAAGGATGAGATACCATTTGCTGAAAAAGCCACACATGGGTGGAACGCCTATGACAGAGAGGGCTCCTACAATCAGAACTGCCATAGTAAGTGGCATTTTTTTATGAAGAAACCGAAACTGATAAATGTCTCTGGTTCCGGTCTTGTAAACAATTGCCCCAGCGACAAGAAAGAGGCATGACATCATAAACGCATCGTTTATGATGTGTAAAATGGCACCTGTTAAGGCCATCCGATTGGCTATGGCCACTCCAATAACAATATATCCTACTTCTGCTACAAGGATATAGGTGAGCATACGTTTAAAATCCCTTTGGGCCAAGGCCATAATGGAGCCAAAGAGCACTGCACCCGCTGCCAGCCATCCCAAAATATTGTGAGCGATAGGCATAACTTCAAGAGAGAAGTGAGGACCAAAGACGCTAAAGATAATCCTGAAAAGCACATAAGCGCCAACCTTGGTCATGGTAGGAGCCACTAAGGTGCTTACCGATGAGGGAGCCAGGGTGTAGGCATCTGGTAACCAAATATGAAGGGGAAATAGTGCCATCTTCAAACTTATACCTACAATAAAGAATACAAAGGCCGTTAACACTACCTTTGAACCATAAAGATGTGGAAGCAGTCGGGCCAAATCGGCCATATTTAAAGAGCCAGTAACGATATAAAGATACCCAACGCTCAAAAGATAGAAACATGCGCCAATAGTTCCCATGATTACATAATTAAAAGCGGCCATAGGGGCATGTTTTTCTCCCATGGCGATCAAGGCATAACCAGAAAGCGAGGTGATTTCTAGAAAGACATAGAGGTTAAACATATCTCCAGTTACTACAATTCCTAAGAGACCAGTGATTTGGAGCAGATAAAGAGAGTAAAAATAGGGAATTTTGCTCTTTGGGATTTCCTTTTCTGCACTAGGCCCAGAGTACCATAACGACATGAGACTAACGAATGATACCAAAACCAGCATGGCGGCATTCAAATGGTCTACTACATACTCTATGCCCCAAGGAGGAAGCCACCCGCCTTGGTAATAATGAATAGTCCCATGAAGGATTACCTTCTCAAGAAGCATGGCTGAGAAGATAAAGGATGCCAATGTAGCCAAAAAGGCAATTGGATAGCAAAGTTTTCGCTTTAACAACCCTAAAATGACCACCAAAAATGCGGTCATCAGGGGAACCGTAACGATTAATACAGGCAAGTTTTTGCTAATCATTTTTCCTTATCTCCAATATTTCATTTTCTTCTAAAGTTCCATACTGTCTATGGATGAGGATGATTAATGCCAGGGCCACACCCGTTGTCGCAATCCCGACTACAATCGCTGTAAGCATAAGAACATGAGGCAGAGGATTTATGTAATTAAAGGGATTGATGTGATGAATTACCCCATGTGCTTCCTCTGGAATGATGGGAACCGTAGCTCCCTTTTTGCAACCAATGGATACATAATATAGAATTATAGCCGTTTGAAAGATGTTCATCCCTATTAGCTTTTTCACAAGGTTTCTTTTTCCCATCATTCCATAAAAGCCAATCATCATTAAGACGATATATATCCAGTAATTGTAATGGCTAACTATGAAATCCATCATTTAAATTCCCCCCTTGTCCGCTTGGATTTGGAAGAAAGGGCGAGCATAATGGCTACCATGACTGCCATAACCGTAATACCTACCCCAGTTTCTACTGATAAGATTCCTAGGGCTCGGCGCTCTGCAATGGCTACAGGAAAGGGCAATTTAGAATAATCAAGGAAATTACCACCAAACAAAAGGCATAGTGCCCCTGTACCGGCATAGATAAAGACCCCGATAGCGACAAAGGCAATCATCAATTTTTCAGGTAAACGTTTTTTGACTTCATCCATTCCATAAACCACAGCCAATAAGATGAAGCTCGCTCCTAAAATAACCCCCCCTTGGAATCCCCCTCCAGGACTTTCATGTCCGTGGGCAATTACATAAAGGCCATAAATTTGAATAAAGGGAATGAGTAACCTTGTCATTGTTTTTACAATCACATCTTCGTATTTAGTAATCATCTTCATCCCTCCTTAAAAGAAAAATACAGGCAATCCCTGCGGTGAAAATCACAGTTGTTTCTCCCATTGTGTCATAACCTCTGTAATCAGCTACCACAGATGTTACGGCATTAGGCGTAGCCGTTTCCTCTACTGTTTTTTCTATGTACCGGGGCGAAACATGTAAGGCGGCCGGAGCATTGGGATCACCCCATGGAGGCATATCCAATGTTCCGTAAATTAACAATGCCCCAGTAATCAACACAGCCAAGAAAGATAATGCTTTTAGACTCAATCTTTTGACCTCCTTGTAGTTTGGTAAATTGCGGCAACGAAGAAGAGTGTGCTCACACCTGCTCCAACCGAGGCTTCAGTAAAGGCCACATCTACCGCGCCCATTTCCGTCCATAGCATTGCCATACAAAAACTATAGGCACCTAGGATCACAGCCGCACTTAATAGGTCCTTTACCATCATTGCCCCAATGGCGCAGATTACTACAAATAAAAGAATGACTAAATCTAATTGCCAGATCATCTATAATCCTCCTTTTTCCATGGTTTTAAACCACATACAAAGGCCGCTTTGGCAATGGCGTGTGTTGCAGTAGGATTGGCCAGAAAGATGAAAACCGAGATGAGAAGAATTTTTAGAGCCAGCAGAATAGAGCCATGATATGCCTCGTAGAGCGCGAGACTGGTGATAATCATAAGAGACCCTAAGGTGTCGCACTTTCCTGTACCATGCATCCGACAGTAAAAATCTGGGAATCGAAGTAACCCTACTGTGCCACTAAATAGGAAAAAAAGTCCCACCAAAGACAGCCCAATGGTTATAATATTGACAATTTGACTAAGCATCAGACCTCTCCTTTTTTCTCAAAGAATTTGGCAATGGCCACAGTGCCAATGAAATTGAGCAAGGCATAAACCAAAGAAATATCTACAAACATGTCTACTCGGGCATAAATGAAGGCCATGAGAAGTAGCACTACTGTAGTCTTAGTGCCAAAGACATTTACAGCCACAATTCTATTCCATGCCCCTGGCCCAAACACGACCCTATAGAAGCAAAGCAGGGCTAAAAAACTAATTGCCAGTGATAGTCCCAAAAAGAAATTTGTCATTGTCATTTCTTATGCCTCCTGTAAGATGTGGGCAAGTTCACCTACAAAGGCATGATCTGCTTCCACAAACACATGGGCAACCCGATCTTCCATTTCCCCAGAGAGCAGATCTTCAGCTACGGCCTTGTCAATTGCATGGACATAATACTCACCTTCGCGAATATCCACTGTAATAGTACCGGGAGTGAGGGTAATAGAATTGGCAAACGTGACTAAAGAAACATCGCTTTCTAGTTTGGATTTAAACCGAATGATTTCAGGATCAAGAGGCATTTTAGGGCTCAAAGCCAGTTTGGCCACGTGAACATTAGCGAGCACGATTTGATAGATTAACCACGGGATGTAGAGGGCAAACCTTTTGGCGATAGTCAACCGATGAGGAGCGAGAATGTTCATAAAAAGCAGATCGTGGGAGATAAGGGCTACCAATCCACAGGAGAATACCCCCAGACCAACATGGAGGGGATCAGTCCTTCCAGAGCATAGATACCACGTGACTGCCATAATGAAGAACGTAGCCGTAAAGCTCAATGCCCCAGCCCATTCAGATTTAACAGCCTGGGACTGCATCCACATTCTATCTTTTACTGTTTTGATCAAATCATCCGCATAAGCAAGCTTTGTGACTTCCATCTTTTCCTCCTTAATTTTTTATTGGCTCCATAAGATTATATTTTCTTAGTTTGGCATAAAGGGTACTCCGGCTAATGTGCAGTTTTTTGGCCACTTGGAGCTTGTTCCAATTGTTTTCTTTTAGCATTTTTAACAGAAATTCCCTTTCATTTTCTTCAAATGAGCTTGTTTTTTGTGTTTGAACCCTTTCTTTAATTTTATTAGGCAGGGCATCTACATCAATTACATTTGTGCTGCTCATAAGATACGCATATTGAACTGTATTTTCCAACTCCTTGACGTTTTCAGGCCAGGAATAGCTCATTAAAAGCTGTATTGCTTCATTGGAAAAGGTCTTTTCTCCACTCTGCTTAGCAAGTTCATGTAGAAAATATTCAATCAACAAAGGAATATCTTCCCTCCTCTCTCTTAAAGGGGGAACAACAATAGTAATAATGCCCAGACGATAATAAACTTCTTCCAAAAAGGTGCCCTTTTCTGTTTCCTCTTTAAGATTTTTCTTGCTTCCTGCCATAATTCTTATCTGAGCGGGGATGCTTTCACTTCCGCCTAGCCTTTCAAAGACTTGGGTTTCCAAGAGTCGTAACAACTTGAGCTGAGAGATTGGAGATAATAACTCTATATTATTTAAGAATATCGTGCCTTTATCTACAATTTCAAAGCGTCCCTTTTTTCTCTCGGTTGCCCCATAAAATGCCCCAATTTCATGTCCAAAAAGTTCACTTTCAAGCAGCATTTGGGGATATGCTTCACAGTCAACGGAGACAAACGGTTCCCTACTCCGAGCGCTATTTAAATGAATTGCCTTTGCAATCAGTTCCTTTTCAGTTCCCTCTTCGCCTTCAATCAATACTGGAGCCTCTGTGGGACCAAGTTCAATAATCATTTGGCAAATTTGTTGCATTTTTACCGAGTATGTTTCAGGCCAAATCACCGTTCTCTCCTTTGTCCAAAAAATGGACAATAGTGTTCAAAAATAATACACTAAGGCACAATTAACGTTGGAACTGGCGCGTATTCTGACACCTTATAACAGGGACTTCCAAACAGTAGTTCTTTTAATCGATTCTTTTTGTTTGTTCCCATTGTTACAGAAGTTGGGTGATAATCCTTTATGGCCTCAATGATTTCGTCTGTAACCTCCCCTGTATAGAAATGCAGTTCTGCATTGAGTCCCCGATTGATGCTGTAGGCGCAGAGTTCTTCTAGTTTTTTTCTAAGTTCTCGAAGTTCCTTCAGGCTCAGTTTCTCGCGAATTACATTTACAATGTCTATCTTTTTAATGATGTTTTTCAGATTAAACAGGTAATAAAAGGCCTTTTGAGATGCAGGTGACCAATCGGTTGGGAAAAGCACATGTTCGAAAATCTTTTTAGGTGTGTTGAAACCAGGCATTTTTTTGTCTAAAAGAAGAAGTGGTTTGACCGTTCTTTGGACCAAGCTTCTGATAACTGGACCATAGGACTTTTTGAAAAATGGGAAACTCCGCTTTTCTGCTAATCCTAACATAACCAAATCCGCATCTTCTTTTTCAGCAATACTTAGAATTATAGGAATTGGGTTGCCTACCTTTATGTACTCTTTGCAATTAAAACCGTCTAATTTTCGAATCCAATTCTCAAAACGAATGTTGGCGATGGCCTTTAACCTTTCTTCTTCTTCCTTGAGGTAGCCTCCGTAAGGTACAAAGGCTACTTTTTCTCTTTCAATCACATGGAGAAATACCACTTCCCTTGCCCCTACGTTCTGAAGTTCCTTCAGAGTATCAGCCACATTGATGCCGCCCTCTTTAAAATTGGTTGCATATAAGACCTTTTCTACTCTCATCTTTCCCCTCCTAATTTTTAAATTTTATGGTACTACTAATGTTGGCACTTCAGACATTTCTGCCACCCAAAATGAAGGGCTTCCAAACAACAGCTCTTTTAGGCTTTGCTTTTTAGGTTTACCAATGGCAATAGCCGTTGCTTTGTGTCTTTCCGCCGCCTGGATGATTTGTTCCGCAGCGTCACCGGTATAAAAGTATGTCTCGGCAGGTAAGCCTTCTCTTTTTAAAAAGTTAAAGGTTTCTTCTAATTTTCTTTTAAAACTTTTTAAAGTAGGGGTAGCAACCTTTTCATTTATGACATGAATTACATCAACTTCTTTAATGAGTTTCTTAAAGCCTAGCAAAAAAGCACAGGCATGATTCGCTGAAGGAGACCAATCCGTAGCCAAAATAACATGCTCAAAGACCTCCTTGATCCTGCTCTTAAAGACCTCTTCCTCTTTGTTGATGAGAAGGACTGGGACAGGAGAACGTCTGATTAAACTAGCAATGGTAGAGCGCCCATAAATTGTTTCTAGAAGGGCAACAAACTTTGATTTTTTCCGTTTTCCAGCAACGACGAGCCCAATGTCCTTATCTTTTTCTATTGTTCTAAGAATTTGGGCTACAGGGATTCCTACTTCTACCCGAATTTCCGTTCCGATTCCCTTCTTTTGCATTTTTTCTGCGAGACTTTCAAAGTAGGCTGTGGCAATTTCACGCAACCGCATTTCCTCATCCTTTAAGTACCCACCGTAAGGCACAAACGCTACCTTCTCCCTTTCAATGACATGAAGAAAAATTACCTTATTGAATCCTACTTCCTGACAATCAGAAAGAGTTTTCGCAAAGTTATAGGGAGATTCTGTTAAATCTGCCGCACAGAGTATTTTCTTACTCATCTTTTTCCTCCTTTGAGATTTTGCCTTAACGTTAGAGCAAAAGATGTGCCAAACAAATTAAGTTACGGAGAAAACATAGAAAAACAGCATTGACCTTTTTGTTGATAATTGGGAATACAGAAAATTGTCCAAAATTTAGACAGTTTGAAAATCTAAGGTAAAAAACCTTCTAATCAAGCATAATTTTGCCGTCCATCTTTTGGACAAACAGTTTGTCTAAGAAGTGGACACTTTTTTGTCCAATAGATTGTAGCGTTTAAGTTTGGAATAAAGTGTACTGCGGCTGATGTTCAATTTTTTGGCTACTCGCATTTTGTTCCAATTGCATTCTTCTAACATCTTCAGCAAAAAACGCCTTTCATTTTCAGCAAAAGAGAGGGTTTCTTTTTCTTCTTTTTCGGTGCCTCTTAAATGCATAGGAAGGGCAGTTTTCTCAATAAGTTCTCCCTTTGTAAGCACAAAGGCATGTTCAATGGTATTTTCTAATTCCCTTACATTTCCTGGCCAATCGTAATCCATGAGAATTCGCATTACTTCAGGGGTTACTCCCTTGATGTGTTTATTTTCTTTTTCATTCAATTTTTTGATAAAATGTTCTACCAAAAGCGGGATGTCATTTTTCCTTTCCCTCAATGGGGGCAAAAGGATAGGAATAACATTAAGACGATAGTAAAGATCTTCCCTAAAATTGCCTTTTTTGACTTCTTCAAGCAAGTTCTTGTTTGTGGCTGCAATGAGTCTTACATCTACCTTTATGGTTTTGTTACCCCCCAAACGTTCAAATTCTTGAAATTGGAGAAGTCTCAAAAGCTTTACTTGAGATACTGGTGGAATGTCTCCAACTTCATCCAAAAAGACAGTTCCCCCATTTGCCAATTCAAACCGACCTTTTTTCTGAGATACAGCGCCAGTAAACGCCCCCTTTTCATATCCAAATAATTCACTTTCAAGCAAAGTTTGAGGATAGGCAGAACAGTTGATGACCACAAAGGGCTTATTTTTCCTGAGGCTTTTGGCATGGATAGCTCGGGCTACCAATTCTTTACCTGTTCCGCTTTCACCCAGAATGAGGACTGTGGCGTTTGTGGGAGCAATATCATCGATGAGTCGATATATTTGAAGCATCTTGGGGTCTTTGCCCACAATAGAACCATACGAATAGGAAATGATTTGTTTTTTTAATGCCTTAAGTTTTTCTTCCTGTTGGACAATCCTTTTTATTACACCAGAGACCTGAGAAAGCATGATGTATACAAATCTAAAATCCTTAGAAGTAGCCTTTTTATTATTTAAGAACAATATTAATCCCCCTATGGGTTCACCCTCTTTAGAAATTGGGATAATAAAGGGATAACTAGTGAGCCTTTTCCAGCAATGCAATTTAGCGGTAAAGTAGGGTTTTTTAGAGTTGTTTTTTAACAATTTTACGATTTGCCTTTGGCATTTTTCACATAAAGAGAGGTTGTTTTTGAGATTTTCTAAAGACATTTCAAACAGACTTTCTTTATCCGAAGTAAGGACAAGGGGCAAAACCTGTTTGTAAGGAAGTATTTCTTTAACCCTAGGCAAAATGCAGTTAAATACTTCTTTAAAGGTGTTTTTTTCTCCAACTGTCTGAGAAATATGGTAAAATGTTTCAATCTCTTTGTATGACTTTTCTAATTCTTTTGTTTGTTCAATAACCTTTTTTTGAAGATTTTTGCTTAACTCTTTGGTTTCTTCATGAAGTTTGGCGTTTTCAACCGCAATCCCGATTTGATACCCTAAGGTTTGGAGAAAGTTCATTTCTTGCTCATCAAAATGATGCTCTTTTTTGAAGCCCATTTCAATTATACCAACGATCTCATTGGAGGCTATTAAAGGAATGGCTATCAAGCTTTTGCAGTTAAGATTTTCGGGTTGGTTTGGGAAGACCTGTTTGGCATCTAACAAAGTAACTTGCTTTTCTGAGGGAGGGATATAAATGGCTTCAACCGTAGAAAATAGAGGTAGGTCTTCTTTGGATACCCCTTGGCAATATGCGAGGTAGGTATAGTTGTTTTCTACCAAATAGATTATTAGGACTTCAGCTCCAAATGTTTCAGAAAGTTCTTGAGAACATATTTCCAAAACTTTGTCTAAGTCAATAGAACTAGTGATAGTGGTGGTAATTTTGTGAAGGGTAGTTAACTCATCATGGCGTTTTTTAAGTTCTTCGGCAGCAATCTTGGCGTCGGTGATATTTCTAATGACTACAATTGCGTAGATTACCTTACCCCTTTCGTTTTTTATGGGATATACTCCAATGCTTAAATAAAGTGTGTGCTGTCCTTTCTTTTGGGTATGGATTTTTGTAGATGGCCTTCCTGTGGCAAAAACTTCCTTTACAGGACATACCTCGCCACAGGCGTTACAGGTGTTATCAGAACCAGATAAAATCTTAAAACATGATTTCCCAATGGCCTCTTCTCTGGAGATATTAAGATATTTGAGAAAGGCAGAATTGATTTCTTTGATTTTAAAATTTTTATCTACGATTAGAATGTAATCTCGGATACTGTCAAAGGTGCCTTGAAGGAAGTTCTTCATTTCTATTAACATTCGTTGAGTGTTTAAAAGGCGTTTTTCAAGAAGTGTCCAGATAATCCTGGCGGTGTTGTGGTCTATGAGGTAAATATTGGAAGGTATTTCTTCGGCGATAGCCCTTTTAATCTCATCTTGACCAGTGATTTCAAGAACAATATCAACATTAGAAAATTGAAACAAATCATGATAATCATTGGTGGTAAAAATCCCTGTTTTTTGAGCATATTTAAATCCGGGTGCATTTGGATTGATGTCGGCTACCCCAACTACATTGACAAGGTGGCTAAATTGGTCACTCATCAGGACATTAAGGATTTCATAACAGGCCTTTCCGCCACCCACTATGGCAATGTTCAATTTCTTCAGCATAGCTCGCAACCTGACATATTTCTGTTAGTTCAATAGAAATTTATCATGAGGATTAAAAATTGTCAAAGTTTCCGCAAGCTGGAACAAAAAATACTCCCAGCACTGTGTTAAAGTACTGGGAGTAACTAGTATAATCTGTAGTTAGGTAGTGGGTAGTGATTTAGGCAGATTTTGGGGGATTGTATCTAGTATAGTTACCCCTTTCCCTTTGTCTTTTCCCATGAGATGTTTGAGTTCTTGGAGGATGCTTTCCATTGAGGCTTCAAATGTTTTTCTTAAATTATCTGCTTGGGCATTAAGTTCTTGACTGGCCGAAGAAAGCTCTTCTGAATTGGCTGCAATGCCCTGAACTGCTTTGTCTAGCTGAGTTAAAGCAACATTAACCTGATTGATTCCTTGAGTTTGTTCTTGTGAATCTGCTGTAATTTCAGCTACCAGGCTGGCTACCTTTCCACTAAACCCAACGGCTACCTGTTGAGCCAAACCCAGTTTGCTTATTTTTTTAAACATGCTTTTCCCCTCTAGGGCAATATTTGTTATTTTTATTATATTATTTGTTCGTTTTTTTTCTCCCTTGCCAAATCTGCTTCAATATGATATGTCTTGCGTGGTTTATCCCGTATCCGCAGGGGGCATAAATGTAACTGCGGAAATTCAGCCCGGACCAGGGGCGGGGAAACCTGGTCGTGCTTGCCTGCTTTAAGGCAAGTGAATTGAGGGGAGGTAAGATGGCGTATGTTACGATGAAAGAGCTTTTGGAGGCAGGGGTTCATTTTGGCCATCAGACCAGGCGTTGGAATCCTAAGATGAAGCCTTACATCTTTGGGGCCAGAAATGGCATTTACATCATTGATCTTCAAAAGACCGTCCAGCTTTTCAAGGTGGCTTATGACTTTGTGGCTGAGCAGGTGGCCCAAGGTAAAAAGGTGCTTTTTGTAGGAACAAAGCGTCAGGCCAAGGAGGCTATTGAAGAAGAGGCCAAACGCTGTGGGATGTTTTATGTTAACAATCGCTGGCTTGGCGGTACCTTGACCAACTTTAAGACCCTTAAAAAAAGTATTGAAAAATTGAAAAATTTTGAGGCCATGGTAGAAGACGGAACGATAGCAAATTTTACCAAAAAAGAGGCCCTTCAAATTCAGAGAAAGATTGCCAAGCTTAACAAAAACTTAGGTGGTATTAAGGATATGGAAGATTTGCCCGGAGTTATTTATATTGTTGACCCTCATAAAGAAAGAATTGCCGTTCATGAGGCCAAAAAACTTGGGATTCCTATTGTGGCCATTGTGGATACCAATTGTGACCCCGATGAAATTGATTATGTCATCCCGGGAAACGATGATGCCATCAGGGCAATTAGGTTAATTACTTCCCGAATTGCCGATGCTTGCATAGAGGGTCGGGAACGATATGAAAAGGAAATGGCTACTCTAGAAGAGGAAATGATAGAAGCGGCTGAAGGAGATGTGGAAAAGGCAGCCGCTATTGCTGAAAAGATTACTGAAGAAGTTGCTGAGCAGACGCCAGCAGAATAAGGAGGAGGAAATGGGAATTACAACGGCTCAAATTAAAGAACTGCGCGAAAGAACTGGCGCTGGGATGATGGATTGCAAAAAGGCACTCCAAGAGTGCCAGGGAGATATGGAAAAGGCCATTGCCTGGCTTCGCAAGAAGGGCATGGCCAAGGCCGCCAAAAGGGCCGGACGTTCGGCCTCTGAAGGTGTGGTGCAGGCCTATATTCATGGCGGTGGCAAGATTGGAGTATTAGTGGAAATCAACTGTGAAACGGACTTTGTGGCTCGGACAGAAGACTTTCAAAATTTTGCCAAAGAAATTGCCATGCAAATTGCGGCCACCAATCCCTTGGCAATAAACAAAGAGGATTTACCTTCAGAGGTTTTGGAGAAAGAAAAGGAAATTTATAGACAGCAGGCCTTGGATTCAGGAAAGCCAGAGAAGGTGGTAGAAAAGATTGTAGAGGGGAAATTGAATAAATTTTATGAACAAACTTGTCTTTTGGAACAGCCTTACATACGGGATGATAAGATTAAGATAAAGGATCTTTTAAACGAATTGGTGGCCAAAACAGGCGAAAAAATAGTTATCAGGCGCTTTGTGCGTTTTCAATTGGGAGAGAAATCGGCTGATGAGACCGAAGTATCAGAGGGTGCTGCTTAAGATAAGTGGAGAGGCCCTTTTAGGGAGACTGCAATTTGGAATAGACCCCGAGATCCTTGAGTGCTTGTCTGCAGAGATGGTTGGTGTAGCTCAAGATGGAGTTCAGTTGGCCGTTGTAGTGGGTGGTGGTAACATCTTTAGAGGTAAGCAGGCCAAGGATTTGGGTATAGATCAGGCTACAGGCGATTATATGGGAATGTTGGCCACCCTAATGAACGCCTTAGCCCTGCAGGTGTGCTTGGAAAAACATGGGCTGGACGTAAGAGTGATGTCTGGGCTTAATGTGAGGTCGGTGGCTGAGCCTTATATCCGCCGCCGAGCCATCCGTCACCTTGAAAAAGGGCGAATTGTCATTTTTGCTGCTGGGACAGGCAACCCTTATTTTACGACTGATACAGCCGCTGCCCTTAGGGCAGCGGAAATTGGGGCCGAGGTAATCCTTAAGGCTACTAAAGTAGATGGTGTATATGAAAAAGACCCAGTTCGATTCAAAGACGCCCAAAAATATGAGCGTCTTTCTTACCTTGAAATCTTAGAGAAGCAGCTTAAGGTTATGGATGCTACGGCAGTTTCTCTTTGTATGGATAACAGGTTGCCTATTGTGGTGTTTAACCTTATGGTGTCTGGAAATATTAAAAAGGCCATTTGGGGTGAACCTGTAGGGACAATTGTTTGTTAATGGAGTTTTAGGGGGAATGAAATGATAGAGGATGTCTATAAGGATGCCAAAGAGAGAATGCAAAAGACGCTAAAGGTACTTGAACATGATTTGTCAAAGATTCGTACAGGGAGGGCATCTGCTTCTTTGGTAGAAGAAATTATGGTCGATTATTATGGCACCCTGACTCCTCTTAACCAGCTTGCTTCTATCTCGGTGCCTGAGAGCAGGCTTATTGTGATTCAACCTTGGGATCCGTCTGTTTTGTCTGCAATTGAAAAGGCGATTTTAAAGTCCTCTGAACTGGGGCTCACTCCCACAAATGATGGCAAGGTGATTCGGCTTTCTATTCCCGCGCTGACAGAAGAAAGAAGGAAGGAATTGGTAAAGGTAGTTAAAAAGACGGGCGAAGAGGCCAAGGTAGCTGTCAGGCAGGTGCGGCGTGATGCCAATGAAGAATTGAGAAAGATGAAAAAGAATAAGGAAATCAGTGAAGACGATTTTCATAGGGCTCAGGAAGAGGTACAAAAGATTACCGATGAGTTTATCAAAAAAGTGGATGAACTTATCCAAAAAAAAGAAGACGAGATAATGAGTTTTTGAGAAATGGAAATCAAGACCATTTTAGTACCGGTAGATTTTTCTAAGTGTGCGGCTTCTGCCGTGAGATATGCCCTTTTTCTAAAACAAAAATTTGGGGCTACGGTGGTGGTTTTACATGTGATTAACAAAAGCCATCTCGCTAGCCTGTTAAGGATTTCTCCCCTTTCACGGGAGGAAACAAAAAAGCAGGTGTGGAATGAGCATAAGAGAGGGCTTAAGGAATTTCTAAATCAGCTTGGAATTGATAAGCAAGTGGAAACAGTTATTTGTGAGGGGATTCCCTTTCAAGAGATTGCCAAAAAGGCCAAAGAGTTCGCTGTAGACCTAATCATCATGGGCGGATACGGACGAATGGGACAGGAAGACCTAGAACGGATTTTTTTCGGCAGCACTGCAGAGAAGGTAGTCAGACTTCTCCCTTGTCCCGTCCTTTGTGTTCCAGAGAAGGTTTAACCTTGCTTTAACTTGGAATTACCAATACGGCACAAGGTGCATAACCAGCTACTCTTTCAGTTACGCTTCCCATGAGGATTTTTTTGAGTCCGGTTCTGCCATATCGCCCCATAATAATGACATCAATGTCTTTTTGTTTAGCCAATTCTACAATTTCCAGCCACGGCTCCCCTTCTAGGACTACGACTTCGGCCTCGATGTTTTTGGCAGTTGCCTTTTGTTTGGTCTCTTCTACAATTCTATGGGCTTCTTCTTTGTATTCTGGATGACGGTTAGGTTTTACTACGCACACAATGGTAAGTTGTGCTTGGCAAGCTTCGGCTGCCCTTAAGGCTTCTTCAAGGGCTAGATTACTATTCTCAGAACCATCCGTAGCCATAAGGAGATTTTTAAAGCCCACTTTAGCATTGGTAGGTACTACCATAATGGGACAAGGGGTATGGCCAATGGTCCTAGCGGCTACACTTCCCAATAAAATCTTTTTCAGTCCAGTTTTTCCTTGGGTTCCTACGATAATGGCGTCCGCCTTCTCTTCCTCAGCTACAGAGATGATGGCCTGATGGGGTTGAGATTCTATTGGTAAAAGAAGCTTGTGTTGAATATTCATCTGTTGAAGTTTGTTTTCTAGAGTTTCTAATTTGGAGAGCCTTTCCTTTTTGAGCTTTTCAATTATTTCATCTCTTTTTAGGAAGAAGGATTCCAATACCAACCCCATTCCCGCAGGGTCAACCTCTATGGCAGAAACCACAAAAACGAAACTTTGACATAACTTGGCCAGCTCTAAAGTTACATTTACGGCTGCTGCATTGGCTTCAGAAACATCTGTCCCCAAAACAATTTTTTGATACTTACCCAAAGGACATAAATCACAAAAAATCGGCATTTCAAACTCCTTACACTTTTTTAAAATTTTACCATAATGTGAAAAATAAAGTCAAATAAAAAATAACCTAAATTTTGCAATTGGACTAAGATAAATTTTCAGATTTACCACCGGATAAGTTCAATTTTGGTTGAAATTGGCCTAACGCTACAAACGCATAAACTTTTTCATAAGCCAGAGTAGCGACTTTTGGGCTTGTAACTTAAAGTGCATTGATGTTGCGCAATTTGCCGTTAAGTATTTCCAAATAACTGTGTTTCACTACCTTTGAACCGATATAGGCCTACTAAATTGTAGCATTGACAGATTAAACTTTTATGTTAATATGGGCATTCCGTAAGGTTTGTCTTTGTTTTGGAGGCAAAGTGGCAAGAATAAATTCTGATGTCTTGGTAATTGGAGGAGGAGTCACAGGCGCTCAAGTAGCCCTGGATCTGGCAAAACTTGGACTTCGCATTGCTCTTGTAGAAAGAAACCAATTTTTAGGGGGGATAAGTAAGGATTTGTATCGGACCTATCCCTTTTGTTTTTGTTGTCGTATTCCCCCTCTTTTAGAAGAAACCAAAGCCTGCCCTAATATCAGTATCTATTATGACGCTCAGGTGGTTGATATTGATGGGGAGGTGGGGAATTTTCGCATCAGAATAGCGGATAAACAAGGTCAAGTTGCCTTTATAGTAAGGGCCGTTGTGTTGGCAATGGGTCTTGAGCCCAATATGGATCCCGCTGTTTTATCCCTTTACCACTATGGCGAGTGCTCAAATGTGGTTACGGGTGTGGAATTTGAGGAGTGGCTTAAATCTAAGAAGAATGTCTTGCCCAATGGTAAGAGACCTCAAAGAATTGCGTGGCTCCAGTGCATAGGGTCTAGAGATGAAAAACATGGCTATGGTTATTGTTCTTCTGTGTGCTGTATGTATGCCTTAAAACAAGCCGTGAATGTTAAAGAGAGATTTCCAGAGGCGGAAACGGCTATTTTTTATATAGACCTTCGCACTTATGGTCGTTTTTATGAAGCTTATCTTAAAAAGGCTGAAGCCCTAGGGGTTCGTTGTATTCAGTCCCGAATTTCCTTTCTTAAGCCATGTCGTGAAGAGCAAGAAATTTCCATTTCGTATGTAGATCGCGAAGGAATAAGAAGGGATGAAGCGTTTGATTTAGTAGTGCTTTCAGTAGGATTGAAACCCAGAAGGGAAAGTTTAACCTTGGCCAAAAGGCTTTCATTAAAGCTTAATCGGTGGAATTTCATTGAGACGCACCCTCTTTCTCCTGTAAAGACCAGCAAAGAAGGGATATATATCTGTGGTGCCTTGCAGGAGCCTAAGGATATTTATGAGTCGTTAATTCAAGCAAGTGCAGTAGCTTGTGAAATTGCCGGGTGGATAAATCAAGATGTTCCTGAAAAGCGGTTTGAGCCCTTAAAAAATCAGGAAGAAAATAAGATAGGGCTTATATGGCTTGATAATTTTAATAACAATGAAAGAATAGGACAGAAACTTAAGGAGAAATTTTCTGCCCTTTCTGGTGTAGCCTTTATGCAGGTTAAGGATATCTTTAACAAAAGGCAAAGACAAAAACTTATTGATTTTGTTACTCAAAATAATATTACAGGGTTTGTTTTTGCTGGATTTTCCCACCGCTTAGATGAATCTGCCTTAAAAGAGTTGGCAAGAGGGTTAGGAGTTAGCCCTTATGCGTGTGAAATTGTAAATTTGGAATATCAGTGTTTTAACGTTCATTCAGATGAGGAGCAGGCCTTAAAGAAGGCAATGGTGGCTGTTTCTATGGCGATGGCAAGGCTTAATATATCGCGGTCTAAGAGGCCTATGGAGATTTCTGTAATCAAGTCTGGCCTTGTGGTTGGGGCAGGCTTAACAGGGTTGCTTGTTGCTAGAGAGCTGAGCCAACAGGGGTTTAAAGTGGACATTGTAGACAAAAATCCCAATCTTGGGGAATCCCTGTTTTTAGAATCTATTTCCAATATAAAGAATACGGAGGCTATAAAGAACTATATTCACAATCTGTTAAAAGCAGTTGAACAAGATCCTTCCATTCAAATCCATCTGGGAACCCAGATTGTGAGTTCTTCTGGAGTGGTAGGTAACTTTAGAACTCTGGTAAGAAAGGGCGGTACAGAATTTGAGATAAAACATGGAGTAACCTTTATTACAGGCTATGCCCAAGAAGCAAATATAGACCATATAAAATTTGGGAAGGACCCCCGTATAGTTTCTATTAATAATCTTTCCCAAATGGCTCAAGATAGATTAAGGACTGCCTCTCATGTGGCCATTATTCAATGCGTAGGTTCTCGTTGTGAAGAGTATCCCTTCTGTAGCCGGATTTGTTGTGTGCGAGCCATGATTTATGCCTTGAAAATAAAGGAAATAAACCCAAAGGCAAATATATATGTATTTTACCGTGATATTAGAACATACGGTTTTGCTGAAGCCCTTTATCGCAAGGCCAGAGAAGCAGGTGTGTCTTTTATTCCATTTGAGGGAGAGATAAAGATAGAGAGGACGGGGGTGGGGGCCTTGGACAATCTTAATGTATTTGTCAAAGAGGCCCTTTTACAGAAGGAAGTCATCTTTCCGGCTGATTTGGTAATTTTAAATACAGGTATTTGGCCGAGCGAAGAGAACAAGAACCTAAGTAAAATTTTTAAAGTTCCATTGGCAGAAGACGGTTTTTTTAAGCCTTCTACCGAAAAGATGAAACCCGTTGAGACGAACAAAAGGGGTGTTTTTATCTGTGGATTGGCCACAGGTCCCAAATTGCTTTCTGAACACATTGTTTCTGCTAAGGCGGCGGTAGCCAAGGCATTGCCCATACTGAAAAATGAGAAGATAGAAAATTGGTCTTTGGTGGCGAAGGTAGATAAAGACAAATGTGATGGGTGTGGATATTGCGTTGATGTTTGTCCTTTTGGTGCCATTCATTTGATTGAATATCCAAAGGAAGGGGAAATTAAGAAAATGGCCCAAGTGGATGAAGGAACTTGTCAAGGCTGTGGGATATGTCAGGCTACCTGTCCTAAAGAGGGCATTTATGTAGAAAACTTTTCTCTAACAGAGCTTCGGGCCATGATAGATGCTGCCTTAAGAGAATAGACAACACCTATGTATGCTAGGAGGAGATAATTGGCAGAAAGGATAGAAAGACCAGAACCTGAGTTTAAATATGAGGTAGCTAGAGAGGCAGGAGGGCAACATATCCAAGATTGCTTTCTTTGTGGTGCCTGTGTTGGTGTGTGTTCAGCCAATAAGGTTTTCCCGGAGTTCAATCCTAGGTATGTTATTCACATGGTATTGCTTGGACTTAAAAGGGAGCTTTTGTCTTCAGGTCTTATATGGTATTGCAGCTTGTGCCATAATTGCGATTTTGCCTGTCCGCAAGGGGTCAATTTTAGCTCGGTTATGAGGGCGTTACGCAGTATTGCCCAAAAGGCAGGCTATGCGGACCATGATTATCTGGCTAGGATTGGACGATTGGCCGTGGTGGATGAAAAATCCTGTAGTGGATGTGGGATATGTGTTAGGGCTTGTCCTTGGGGGGTCCCCTTTTTGAATGAGCGAGGTGTGGCCCAGATAGAGGTTGTTAAATGTCAGGCTTGTGGTATTTGTGTAGCCGAATGCCCGGCTCGGGCCATTTCTTTGGGGACTTTTGAAGGCATAGAAAAACAGGAAGAGGAAAGGGCGGTTTAAGGCGATGGTTGTGTGTTTTTATTGTTATCATAGTGGGGTGGGCGAAAAATTTTGGGCTCAAATTGAGCGTAGCAGTGGTGAGTTGAAAAAAGTAAGGGTAGATTGCACAGGTAAGCTTGATATCTTGTCTTTGTTAAAACCCTTTGAGGATGGGGCTGATAAGGTAATTGTCTTGGGCTGTCCTAATGAGGAGTGTCATAATTTAACAGGAAGTTATAAGGCCAAGAAGAGAATCCAATATATTCAACAGGTTTTGGAAGATATAGGGTTGGGTAAGGAACAGATAGAGTTCATTACCGTTCCTAGATGGGTTGGAGTAAACGCCTAAAAGGGGAAAAACGATGATTGTAGCTGAGAGGAAACCGATAAGGGAAATTTTAAAAATGATAGAGGATTATCAAAAAATTCTCATTTTGGGTTGTAGGGCCTGTGTTACCGCCTGTGCAGCCGGTGGGCAGAAGGATGTAGAAATTATGGGCTCTATTATCAGAATAGATAGGAAGAGAAGAGGGCTTCCAGTAGAGGTTTATGAGAAGACAATTGACCGCCAGTGTGATCCCTTATTCTTTGCCCCAATAGACAATTTAATAACGAAATCTGAGGTAGTGCTTTCTATGGCCTGTGGAGTGGGAGTCAATATGCTGGCAGAAACATACCCTAATAAGGTAGTTTTGCCTGCTTTGAATACTGGTTTTATGGGTTTGCTTGAGGAACAAGGCGTTTGGGCAGAACGGTGTATCGGGTGTGGTGATTGCATTTTAGCAGAGACAGCCGGAATTTGCCCTCTTTCTAGATGTCCTAAACATTCCCTAGATGGGCCTTGTCTGGGTTCCATTAATGGTAAATGTGTGGTTTATCCCGAAAATCAGTGCGTTTGGTATGTTATTTATGAGCGTTTAAAGACCCTTAAACAACTTGATAAAATGGAGAGGATTTTGCCCTTTAAAGACTGGTCAAAAACAGTTTCCCCACGACGGGTGATTAGAGAGGATTTGAGGCTATGAAAGAAGTTAATGGTTTAGAAAGGAAAATTAGCGAAGGCAAAAGGCCAATTTTGGCGTACTATCATCCTCCGGCAACGGTAGATTTAGCACCTGTGCAAATGGCAGCTGATTTGTTGAAGGTAGCCGATGCGGTAGTTGTAGCAGATAATCCAGGGGCGGTGGTACATATGCATCCCTTAGTGGCAGCTTCTGTCTTTTTGGAAAAGGGAATTGATACCGTTTTGGAACTAGAATGTCGGGATAAAAATCGGCTTGCTCTTCAAAGCGAGATTTTGGGGGCGTTGGCCTTAAAAATTAGGAACTTTCTATGTATGACGGGCGAGCATCAGACCCAAGGCCCACAGCCTGAGGCCAAAGGAGTTTATGACCTAAGCCCTGTTCATCTTATCCAGCTAATGAAGATTATAGAGCAAGGGGAATTATTGGACGGTTTCAGGCTAGGGGAGGTACCATCTATATTTATAGGGGCAATGGTTAATCCCTTTGCTAGGCCTGTTGAGTTGCACTTTTTTAAATTGTTGAAAAAAATAAAGGCAGGAGCGAAATTTCTTATCACAACACCTATTTTTGCCTTAGAAGAATTTAAAGAATTTATTAAAGAGCTCAAACAAAGGGGATTCTTGGAGAAAACAAAAGTTTTCGCAACTATTATGCCTATCAAGTCGGCGGATATCGCTAGGGTTGTTTCTAAAGATCCAAGCGTTCATCTACCTGAAAGGATATGTGCACGAATTGAATCTGTTCCAGAGCAAAATCAGGCTCAAGAGGGTATTAACATTTGCGTGGAAATTATGAAAGAGTTGAAAGAGATGGAAGAGGTTTCGGGCTTCCACATTATGGCGCCCCATTGGTGCGAAGTGGTGCCGCTTTTGATAGAAAGAGTGGGTTTGAGATAAGACTGATAGGAGAGAAGAAGATTGAAAAAGGTTACAGTATATTTTTGTAAGAATTTAGGGTATTCTCAAAGGGATATTTTAGATGCCTTCAATCTTCCTTCGGAAGTATCCATAAACTTGGTGGGTATGTCTTGTAGTTGTGAGATTACGGCGGGATTACTTTTGAAGACATACGAAGTGGGGATGGATTTGATTTTTGTACTAGCCTGTCCTGAAGAAGAATGCGTTTCAGGAGAGGGCTCTAAGCGCATTAAGAGGAGGATAGAATATACTAAAGAAATATTAAATGAGCTTGGTTTAGAAAAGGTGCGATTGGAGGCCTTTCATGTCCCCAAAAATAGTTTGGGAGCACTTAAGGAGATTGGAGATAAAATAAAGCAAAGCATGGAAGAAGTGGAGAGTATTTTTTATGGGTAAATATCATATTGAAACTAAACAAGTTCCGCCTCGGTTTTTACCCCCAGGTCCCTATTGTGTGATTGCTAAAGAAGAGGGGTGTTTGGGTTGTAAGTATTGTGTTAAAAAGGCCTGTCCTTATGGGGTATATGAGAAAAAGGGGTTTGATATTAAAGAACTGCGGGAGACCAGCAGTTATTACTGTCATCATTGCCTTTTTTGCGTAGAGTCCTGTCCAGCGGGCTTGATAAGCTTAATGCCCAATCCTGAATATCAAAGATTGGGAGATGGTTACTGGACGCCTGAAATTATCACGAGTCTTTGGCGTCAGGCAGAGACGGGCAAAATCCCGGTTTCAGGGGCGGGATATGGTGGCCCATTTGTTGGGGAAGGCTTTGATGAAATGTGGACTGATATGTCAGAGATTGTGAGGCCGACTCGGGATGGAATTCATGGTCGTGAATATATCAGCACCGCCGTAGAATTGGGAAGAAAGCCGCTGGCCTTAGAATTTGATCCAGACAAAAAGATGGTTTCTCAGATTCCGCCATTTGTAGAAATTTCTCTCCCTGTTCTTTTAAGCTTGCCATCATGGGGTAGATGGGATAGAAATGTGCTTTTCTCTCTAGCAAAGGCGGCTGCCAAATTAAATACGCTTTTTATCATGCCTTTAAAAGAATTTGATTCTACCTTTTTATCCTTTATTGACCATCTTATGTTAAGTGTAGAGACAAAGGAGGCCATAAGAAGTATTCCTGCTCAAGCTCAATTTATAGAGATTCCTTTGGACTTGGTGAGTGAGATAGATGTTGTAAGACAAGGACATTCAGAGAGAATCATTTCGGTAAAGGTCCCATTTGGTCCTGGGGTTGAAAAAACTTGTTTGGACTTGGTTCAAAATGGAGTTCCCATTATTCATCTTTTTGCCGACGAGCATGGGAGGGAAATGGTTGAACTTAGACCTCGATTTATCAAAGATGCTATACAAGATGTTCACTTTAGCCTAGTAGAACAAGGGGTGAGAGATCAGGTTACCCTTTTGGCAAGTGGTGGCATCGCTATGGCAGAACATATGGGAAAAACCATTATTTGTGGGGCCGATGCTGTCGTCGTAGGGCAAGCGCTTATGGTAGCCCTTGAATGCAGATTGTGTAAAGAGTGTGAGAAGGGATTGCCTTGCCCGGTAGAAATTAATGCCATTGATTCTGAATGGGGAGCTCAAAGGATTATTAATCTGATGGGATCTTGGCATTCCCAACTTTTAGAGGTCATGGGTGCTATGGGAATGCGGGATGTAAGAAGGTTACGAGGAGAACTTGGAAGGGCAATTTTTTATAGAGATGTAATTAAGGAATCTTTTGCTAATATTAAGAAGGTGAGTGGTGAGTAAAAGAAATGAAAGAGTGCAATAAAACCGAGAAATGGCCGCCAGAAGTAAAACAAACTCCCTCTCGTTTTAGAAGGCCGCTAAGCAAATATAAGATTATTAGAAACGAAAATTGTGACAATTGTGGTATTTGCGTGGATGTTTGTCCTTATGGAGTGCACAAATTTGTGGGCAAAAAAGTTCAATCTCCTAACGAACATTATTGTATTGGTTTTGCATGTCAAGGCACAGACCATTATTGTATAGATAAATGTCCCCAAAATGCCCTATCGTTGGTGCAGAATCCAACCATGGAGGCCCTAGGAGACCACCGTTGGCCGGCTGATTTAATCTTAGGCACCTGGTATCAAGCTGAGTATGGTAGACCGCCAGCGCACTTAGAATATAAGATTGGAGATTCTGGAGATGGTTTTGATCGCCTTCGTTTCAATTTTGAATTGGACAATCAGACCCCAACTTCTTGGGAAATAGACCCAGAAATTTCTACTAGTATTGAGCTCAACCGCAGAGGAGATAATAGACCTCAAGTTACCATTAGTGTGCCATGGTATGGTGGGGGTATGTCATTTGGGTCTATAAGTCTTACCGTTATGCTGGCTAGGGCAAAGGCATGTGCGGCTTGGAATACTTTTACCTGCACAGGTGAGGGTGGATATCCAGATGAATTAGTGCCATATAAAGATTACATTATTACCCAAATTGCCACAGGTCTGTTTGGAGTAAGGGAAGAGACAATAAAGAGGGCAAGGATTGTAGAGTTTAAATATGCCCAAGGGGCCAAGCCAGGGTTGGGCGGACATTTGTTGGGAGATAAGGTTACCCCAGCCGTGGCTCGGATGCGACAGTCCATCCCCGGGATGTCCCTTTTTTCACCTTTCCCGTTTCATAGTGTGTATTCAGTGGAAGACCACAAAAAGCATATAGATTGGGTTAAGGAAATAAATCCGAAGGCGTTAATTGCAGTCAAGGTATCTACCCCAAACGATGTAGATATGGTGGCCATAGGCAGCTACTATGCGGGGGCACATATCATCTTTCTGGACGGGAGTTATGGAGGGACAGGTGCTGCTCCTGATATAGCCAAAAAAAACATTGCCATGCCTATTGAACTGGCAGTCCCTAAAGTGCATCGCTTTTTAGTAGAAGAAGGGGTTAGGGACAAGGTTGTTTTAATGGCTGGGGGTGGTATAAGAACCGCTTATGATATTGCCAAAATAATTGCCTTAGGGGCAGATGGTGTAGTTACAGGGACTTCGGAACTTGTAGCCTTGGAGTGCACTCGATGCCACAATTGTGAAAGCGGGAAGGGATGTCCTAGAGGCATTGCTACCACAGATCCTCGCCTTTCAGCCATGGTAAAGCTTGATTGGGCTGCGCAACGAATTTCAAATCTTTTTTATTCTTGGTATTTGCAATTGATTGATATTTTAAAACGCTTGGGAATGAAAAGTGTAAAAGAATTGGTAGGAAGAACAGATTGCCTGGTATATATTGAGAGGTATGAAAAGGAAAATGAAAAGAAGTGAGCTCATAAAAAAGCTAGTTTATGCAAGAAGAAAGCTAGTTCCCTCATATCCATTGGCCAGAAAATTGGCTACAGAAGAAGAGGGAGGATGTGGTGTTGTAGGGTTCATTTGCAATATCCCTATTGGGGGTAAACACATCTTTTATCCCTCCATTCAGATGCATAATAGAGGAAATGGAAAGGGAGGAGGAATTGCGGCCGTTGGTCTTTCTGCTGAAACCTTAGGAGTAAGTCAAGAAATTCTGGATAATGACTATCTTTACCAAATTGCATTACTGGATCCTGGCGTTCAAGGCCAATTAGAATCGGAGTTTATTGAGCCTTTCTTTAATATAGATAAGGCTCAAAGGGTAGAGACAGTTGGAGATTATCGAGATGTAGGTTTAGAAGTGAGGCCTCCAGATGTTATGCAATATTTCGTCCGGGTAAAGCCAGGGGTTTTGGAAGAGTTCATTAGTGAAAATCACCTTGAGGGTATAGATCCAAGAAGGGCAGAAGATGAATTTGTGTATCAGAATAGTTTTAAACTCAATCAAAAGTACTATTCTTCTTTGGGAGAGAAAAAGGCCTTTGTCCTTTCCCGGGGCCGCAATATGTGCATTTTTAAAATTGTAGGTTATGCAGAACAGGTAGTCCAGTATTACCAATTGGAAAACTTCAAGGCCCATGTTTGGATTGCCCATCAACGATATCCTACCAAAGGTAAGGTTTGGCATCCAGCCGGTGCCCATCCCTTTGCAGGCTTAGATGAGGCCTTGGTGCATAATGGTGATTTTGCCAACTATTTTTCTGTAGCCCAATATCTGAGGCAGCACAACGTTTTTCCGCTATTTTTAACAGATACCGAAGTAGCCATTTTGCTCTTTGATCTTTTAAACCGTACCTATGGCTATCCTTTAGAATACATCATTGAGGCTATTGCTCCCACAACCGAGCTAGATTTTGATTTTTTGCCACCTGAAAAACAGCATATTTATCGAGCCTTGCATGCAAGTCATATCCATGGCTCGCCAGATGGACCTTGGTTTTTTATCATTGCCAGAAACGAATTCTATCAAAAATATTATCAACTAATTGGGATTACGGATACCGCTATGCTTAGACCTCAGGTCTTTGCCCTTTATGATGGTGGTGAAGTGCAAGTGGGACTTATTGCCTCTGAAAAACAGGCCATTGATGCTACCTTAAGAAGTTTATCAGAAGAAGACAAGCGCTTTTGTCCGGTGGCAGATAAATATTGGAATGCCAGAGGAGGGAGTCACACCGATGGCGGAACCTTTATCTTTACCCTAAAAAAGGGAGATGCTCAAAGACTTGTTTGCACAGATAAGTTTGGAAAAGAGGTTAGGGTGCCTTTAAACCAGAGGCCTTGGGAAGTTAACATACCAGAATTTCAAGAAACCAGCCTTCTCAAGCAGTTGAAGAAACAAATAGAACACAGCTTACCCTTGGATGTCTTTAGGCAATTTGTTTCTGAGATACCCGGCCTTGGATATGAGGAGTTTTATAATATTTGTTCAGGTTTGGCCCAAATGGCAACTGAGGATGATGTTACCAAAGAGTGGGTAATAGAATTTTTGACTCTTCTAAATGACCGTTATTATGATACTGGAGAGAAAAAGAGGAGTTGGCTTTTATGGATTGTTTCAGAAAACCTTAAACGAATATTAGGTGGAGTTGTTCCTATTGGGTCAGAAGAAATTTCTAGGTACAAATATATTGATTGGCAAAATCGGAAGGATTTAAGACCCCCAAGACCAGGAGAAGAGATTTTGGTTATCAATGCTTGGGATTTCCCCCCTGAGGGCGACGAGTGTGATGCCCGCTTGATTTGTGAAGCCTATTTTAAGGGCTGGAGGCGATTTATTGCCTATAATTACCGAGGACAACGTTTTTGCGGTTGCGGATTAGGTCCTAAGACTAATGGGGTGCGTATAGATGTCTACGGTAGCTCGGGGGACTATTTGGGTTCTGGGTTAGATGGATTAGAGGTCTATGTTCATGGAAACGCTCAAGATCAGGTAGGACAGATTTTGAATGCAGGTAAAATTGTGATTTTTGGAGATGTGGGTCAAACCTTTCTTTATGGGGCTAAAGGCGGAGAGGCCTATGTGCTAGGTAATGCGGCTGGAAGGCCACTTATCAATGCCGTAGGGTGTCCTCGAGTAGTAATCAACGGCACTGCTTTAGATTATCTGGCAGAGTCATTTATGGCAGGTGATCCTTTAAAGGGAGGTGGTTTCTGCATTCTAAATGGCATAACATTTGATGAAAGGGGGAGACTTAAGGAGCTTCCTACGCCATATCCGGGTTCTAATCTCTTTTCTTTGGCATCAGGAGGGGCTATATATGTAAGGGATCCCCATCGGAAATTGGTGGAAGAACAGCTCAATGGAGGAGTTTTTACCAATCTTACAGAGGCCGATTGGGAGCTTATTTTGCCATATTTAGAAGAAAACGAACGCCTTTTTGGAATTAGGGTTGATGAATTGCTTACAGTAGATGGGGAGAAAAGACGGCCTGAAGATGTTTATCGCAAGGTGAAGGCGGTTAGATTAAAGGTTTTGGCTGGGCAAGGGATACCTGAATAAACCAATCAAAGTATTGAATTTCGAACGAATCTAGGGTTTTTGTGTCCTACTTCCATTGGAAGCGGTTTGAGGGGTAATAAAAGGCCAAGTAGCCCAAATGGGTAAAAAGACGAAGGACGCTTTTGCGCTATAGGCTTAATGATACTGTGAATAAGGGCTAAACTAATTAAAGAGTAAGGCGAGATCGTTCAAGTCCGGTTATTTGATTCTTTGCCACTTTTCCAATAAGATTTGCCAAGATTTATCTTTCTTTACCAAAAAGAGTGTTTTTATACCCCTATCTTCATAGGCATCTGAACGATATGTTTGCAAGGCCCTTACCATTACCACCTGTCCCAGTTGGGGATAGCGATTGTAGAAGTAGATTCCCACATTATCAAGGCTAATCTCTATATGTTTTCTATTTTTGGCAAGCCGCTTTTTGTAATTTATCCAGCCTTGGCGGTTATAACTACCTGAACGGAATTTGGGATGATAGCATTTTTCGTAAGTTGCGAAATCCTTGTTTGCCCATGCCTCTTTCCATTTGTTCAAAAAGGCAGTTATTTCTTTTTGCCATTTTTCTATTTCCGTGGCACTAACCCACTTTATTTCCTTTGTGATTATAATAGGTGTTTGAGCCAAATGAATGTTATGGGAGACTTCGAGTAGGTCTACATTATTCATGACTACACACCCATGTGTGGCCTGAGGTAGCCAAGGTTTAAAATCCTTGTTTGTTCCATGAAGCCAAATGCCATGGCCGTCCTTGTTTAAAAAACGGTCAAAGATATTTGGATAATCCAAAACAAAGGCCATATTGCCATAATCGCCGCCTATTTGGGCCAATGCCTTTTCATCAAATACCTTGGTAAAGAAATATACCCCTTCAGGGGTGTTGTTATCACCTTCTTTAAATTTGTCAAAGTGATTTCTACCAGTAGTGCAGGGAAAAATGTGCTTTAGTAATAATCCTTGGGGAGTGGAAAGATACAAAAGTAAGCGCTGCTTTTCTTTATCCACCAAAAGGCATACCCTACCTTTAGGAAGTTTGATGAGATTTAATGGAAGTTTGGCCTGGGGTACCTTTAGAAAGTTTTCTTCCCAAGAAAATCTTTTCAAAAGTTCCTCTATGTAGGGATAAGCAATACATACCCCTCTTTTTTCTTGTTTTATTAGTTTTTCAATGGTATTTTTGGCTTCAGTGTAATTACCTTGGGCCTCATATAACAACGCTAAATCTAAGGCTGCTTGGACATAATTAGGGTCTATCAAGAGGGCCTTTTTAAAGCAGTTCAAGGCCTCTCTTTTATTTTTTAATAAAAGTTCTACTTTCCCAAGATAATAAAGGGAAATAGGGTCATTGGTGTTTATAGACAAAATTTGTTTTATTTTTTCCAAATCCGCCTCAGAACCTGCCTTCCACAGTTCTTGAACTGCCATAAATAAATATGCTCTGGCCAGAGCACGCTTGAATTCTATTGAGCGAGGATGAGATTGGGATAATCGGATAAGTTCATCTCTGGCCTTTTCAAAACACCCGTTTTTGAGGTAGTTTTCTAAAGAGGAGGGAATGGTGGTCGCTCCTGTGTTTAAACACAAAAATAGATATATTAGTAAAAGTGGCCAAATGTATCTCATTACCAATCCCTTTACTTTGTAATAGGAAAACGCCTTTTGAGGTAAAAAGAGTATATGTTTTAGGCCGATAAGTCAACATCAAATAAAAATTAAGATGACTACCTGGCCCCTTTCCTCAAAAAAATAACCTTGGTAGTTTCAAAAATTATTGCTAGATCAAAAAGAATAGAAAAGTTTTTGATGTAATATAAATCGTATTTCAATTTTTCTATTGCATCTTTAACCGAGGCCCCATAAGGGTATCTAATCTGAGCCCAACCTGTGATCCCAGGTTTAACGGCATGACGCTGGGTATAATAAGGGATTTCCTGTTTTAATTTTTCCACAAAATAAGGCCGTTCTGGACGAGGGCCTACAAAACTCATGTCTCCCTTAAGCACATTCCACATTTGGGGAATTTCGTCAATTCTGGTTTTACGAATAAATTTGCCTACCCTGGTGACTCTGGGGTCATCTTTTTGGGCCCAGGTTGGTCGGTCTTTTTCTGCATCCTGACGCATAGAACGAAATTTATAGAGAATAAACGTTTTTCCCTTTTCTCCTACCCGTTCTTGGCGGTATAATACTGGCCCAGGGCTTTCTAACTTGATGGCAACAGCCGTAACAATTGAAATAGGAATAGAAAGGATTAGTCCAATAGACGAAAGAAAGATATCAAATATGCGTTTAATCCTTTTCCGTAAGGGCTTTATATTAAATCCTTCAGTAAATATTATGTGGCTAGGATTTAGATTTTCTATGAGGATTTTTCCGGTGAGCTGTTCATAAAATTTGGGTGCTTCCTGAATAGTTAAACCATTTAACTTCAAATCAATTAAAAGCTTCAAGGGCAAATTCCCCCGACGTTCTTTTAAGGCAATTATAAGGCGATTGATGTGATGAGTGCGGACAGCCTTTTCTAGATTCGATTCCTTTCCCAAATATGGTATCTCCAAAAGCCCCTTTTCTCCTAAGTATCCAATCAGGCTAAAGGCACTATCTTTTCTGTGTTTAATTTCCTTTACAATCATTCGGGCAACATTATTGGCGCCCATAATGAGTACTCTTTCTGTGAACTTTTGGGTCACTAAAAGCCAGTTATAGCCCAAACGCCATGATAATACAAAGGCCACTACAAATACAAGGCTTATCATGAATACCTTTTCAGCAATAATTAATTGGGGCAGTAAGTAGTAAATAAATGCCAGAATAAAGCAGGTTAATCCCAAGGCATGAAGAAGCCGAATGACAAGTTCAGAAAAGTTAAAAACTTTACTAAAGTCATAAAGGTCTAGGTAATAGAGGCAGCAAATGCAGATGGAAGTTACCAACGCAATTCTAGACAAAACTTGTTGCCAATAGAAAATATTTGCATCCAAAATAGAGATTTTAATAAAAGACGCAATGAGAATGGAGATAAAGATTAAAAGCCACTCCCCCAGAAAGAAGATGACATTTCTAATAGGGTAATATACACTAAATATTTTTAAAATCATTGTTAAATACTGGTTTTAACAAAAATACCTCGTTGCATTGTCTGCAACGTTCTAAGTTTAGAAGTGTCCTAAATCCCTAATAAAGCCAAGTCAAATTTAGACCATACCATCTTTATCTTTTGTTTTCTTTTTTTTGTAGTAATAGTAATAACTATGTCTATAGCGCATGCTTTTGGGATTAACTTTGTTAAATACAATTCCCCAAACGCTGTTCTCTTTGAGTAAGTCCAAACTTCTTTTCAAGGCATCTTGTTGAGTTTTTCCGTAACAAACGACTATTAGTGTCCCGTCTACTTGATTGGCCAAAATATCTGGTTCTGAAGTAATGAGCATAGGGGTTGAATCAATAAAAATAAACCTGTCAGGATATCTTTCTTTCACTTCTTTGATCAGGTTTTTCATCTTGTCCGAAGCCAGAAGCTCTGAAGGGTGAAGTTTTGAATGTCCTGCTGGGATTAATGAAAGCTTAGAAACAAAAGTTTTATAGAAAATCTTAGAAATTTCAACCTTTCCTTCTAAATAATCACTGAGACCATATTGATATTGGAGTTTGAAAAACCTATGAAGGGTGGGATTTCTGAAATCTGCATCTATTAACAAGGCATGAGTGTTTGGATTTAGGGCAAAACTTATGGCCAAGTTGGCTACAGTAACACTTTTACCTTCCTCAGGCAAAGAACTTGTAATTAATAATGTTTGATTTTTATCTTTGCTTCGCTGTAGAATTCTAGTCCGCAGTTTTTTAAACTGCTCGGCGGCTTGAGATTCAGGATCGGTGAGAATGATTAAAACATCGTCTATACCCTTTAAAGAATCCGATACAACAGCTTGCTTTGAGTTTATATAACTCTTAGCTGAGGGAGATGGGCCTTCCTTTTTCATTTCTTCAAAAAATCTTTCTGTCTCTGCTTTTTTTAATGCCTCATAAACTTTGCTCATCCATAGCTCCGCCTAAGATGACTTTACACGTTTCTTTTTTGATACCTTAAATTCAGGAATACATGCCAGCACAGGAAGTTCACTGAATTTTTCCAAATCCTCCACTTTATAGAAAGAATGGTCCATATATTCTACCAAAAAGGCAATTCCAAAGCCCACTCCTAATCCCAACATTAGACCTAACATAAAAAGTTTAGGTCTATTGGGTTTATAAGGTTTTTCTGGTAGTTTGGCTGGGTCCAATATCTTAAACTGCTCTCCTTTTTGCTTTCTCTCCATATTGGCTGCCAGCTCAGCTTGAAGTCTCTTATCCAATAAAGACTGATATTGTTTTTTGGTTACTTCATATCCCCTAGAAAGCTCCTTTAGTTGCTGTTCTACTTTAGGCGTAATTTCTACCCGTTTTTGATATTCCTTTATTTTGGCTTGAAGTTCTTTCTTTTCTGCTTGTAATTTAGCAATCTCTTCATTAATTTGGGATAATTGGCGTTCTATCTGGGCCGACAAGGTATCGGATTGATTAGATGGAATTCGTTCACGAGAGTTCTGCCCCTGAGAAGCAGAGTCCTTCTCCAATTTCTGAATTATTCTCCTTAGTCTGATAACCTCAGGGTGTTGATCCGTATAGCGAAGTTCCAAGAATGCCAGCCTCTTTTTTAATTCTTTCAGATTAGTATCTTGAACTTCTTGATTTAAATCCTTTTCAGGATAGGCAGGCTTGCTGTTTTTCTCCCTGTCGGCCATAGGCCTTGCTTGGGCAAGTTGGTTTTGAAGTTGCAATTTGGTTTGAATGGCTGCCTGAAGGGCCTGATTAGTGTTTTGAAGCTGTAATTGTAGTCTATCCAAGGTTCTTAAATTGGCATCCAGTTGTTCTGGCAGGACACCTAAATGTTTGGCCCGAAAATCCAAAACGGCTTTTTCTTGCTGTTTTAACAGCGACTTCATTCTGTTTAATTCTTTTTCTAAAAATACAAGGGTTCCTTCGGCTTGTTCTTCTCTGACTTTTAAATTCTCTTCAATAAACATAAACGCCAAACGGTTGGCTACTTTCATGGCAATGACTGGATTTTCATCTTCAAAAGAAACACTAAAAACTCTTCCTTTTTTTACTCTGACCGTAATGCGAGTTCTCATCTTTTCAATGACAGACTCAAAGGGCAACTTTTGGCGCAGTTGCGAGTAAAGATTAAATTCTTTTATGACCTTTTCCAAATATGTCCGACTCATGATTTGCTCGGTGATTGTCCTTAACTGGGCCTGGACACTATCAGTCACCGTAGGCTTTATATAACTCGGAGGAACCTTCTGAGGCTCAACCAATATTAGAGTTGAGGCTTGATATATGTTGGGGACTGACCTAATGTAAAACACAGTAGCCGCAATGCTTAAAATAAATGGAATGATAAAAAACCACTTTCGGCGCCAAGCAATATCCAAATAATCTCTAATGTCTATTTTTTGGTTAAGTTCCATTTTTGTTTTAATAAATAAATCTTAAACCTACTATTACATGATTAACATCATAGCCGCCTAAAGCCTCATTTGTATTCAAGGTGCTATAGGTATAGGCCACATATCCTCTAAACCAAGTTATAGGGTTGTATTCTAGCCTAAAGGAAGCGGTCCAAAATTTATCGGACCTTTCGACATATTTGTAATGGCTTTTATTGTAACTGGTGCCAATCGAACTAGACAAATGAGGGGATAATTTATGATTGAGGTTAATACTTATTCCCCAGTAGGTGTTGAGTCCCAAATTGAGGGTGGTGAATAAGGTCTCTCTGACTCCCTTCACAGCAGTGACGGTAAGTTGCGAATGTTTGTAAAGATAAGTCAGGTTTATTTGGCCAGAAAACGATTTAGTTGTTTTAGCTCCCTCAGGCTTATAAAAATATGTTCCCCCATTCAAATCACAGGCAAGTCGAGGGCTAAAGGCATGTTTAATACCTAACACACTACTGTAAACAGTGTAATCTATTCTTTGAGTATATTGTCTTAAAGAATAGCTTCCAGATAAATATGTGTCTGTGTGAGGAGTTAGCTTGTAATAATAACTTAGGTTCACCCTGTGGCCATTGAGATTGCCCCACATCGAAGAAAATTCTCCATGAGTAAAGGAATAATCTAGGCTAATGGTGTTGCGGAAATCTATTCCGTAAACGATTCCCCCGCTAGCGGTGTGTTCAGTGCTGTTTTGAGTCCGATCTCGACTAAAATGGGTTATGTTATAGCGATAAGCTCCATAAATGGACCTATTTTCTCCAAAAATGAATTTAAAGGATGGGGATACATTGTTTTGCCAATAAGTTTCGCGTCTCCGGTTAACTCCGTAAATATCTACCTCTGCCAAATTGGTAGAACGGGAATAACTTTCATTTAAGTTAAGGCTTAAGTGCCCGCTCGGATTAATGAATGCATTCAACTTAGCATCATGGCTTGTTGTGTTTTGAGATGAGTTATGGGCAAAGGATTCAAATCCCGCGGTGTAGTTTAAATTGATTCCCATGTGAGGCTGAAGCAGATTTATGTTAATTCCAGGCATTATGCGGTTAATCCAGTCATCTTGTTTATTTTCTTTCTGCCAATAGATGTTATCATTATATTCTGAGCTTAAATCTAAAAAGACAGACCAAGACCTTTCTTTTCCCCAAGCAAGCGAGGAACAAAGCAAGAGAACAAAAGGTATAAAAATGGCATGTGTCTTTTTATGGAACAATGATTCTATCTCCTCTCTTGAGTAAAATATCGTTAGCCCCTTTTTTGCCTTTAACAATTTTTTCTATGTTTATTTCCAACCGTTTGTCTTTTCCTTCACTCCTTCTTAAAATGATTACCTTATCCTTTTTGGCCCATTCGGCAAAACCACCCGCCAAGGCAATGGCCTGAAGCAAGGTGAGTTGAGTTTTTAATGGATACATGCCAGGTTTATTTACCCTACCCAAAATGTAAATTTTGGGGCTATTTATTTCTGTTAAGATTACAGAAACTACTGGTACCTCTATGTATGCCTTAAGTTTGTTTTGAATCACTTGAGCTAATTGAGCTGGGGAAATGCCTTCTGCCTGAATATCACCAACCAAGGGGAGAGAAATTTTACCATCAGGTCTTACAAGCACAGTACGGGATAAATCTGGTTCTTTCCAAACAATGACTTCTACAATGTCTTCAGGTCCAATAAGATAATCAGATGACCAAGAGGATTGAATGTTAAAGGTAAATAGGAATCCAATAATGAACACACAAACATAAATTATTTTGCTTTTCATTTCTTTACCTCAAACTTATTAATTAGAGATTGAGGATATGAGGAAGACAAATCTTCTGACCATTTTGTTTTGCCTGAATGAGCATAGATTCAGCCTTTTCTAAAAGCATGTTTCTATCTACGCCATTGGTTGGAAAACAAGCTCCTCCAATTGAGAGTCTAATCCTTTTCTCAGGTTCTCTTTCAAATACATATTCGTTTACGTGTTCTACCAAGCGCTTTGACATAATGTAGGCGCCATCCAAGTCAGCTAACAAAAGAATTACACCAAATCTTTGACCATTCAAACGGCCTATAATATCCGTATCCCTCACATTTTTCCTTAGTAGCTTAACTAAGTCTTGGAGGCTCTTTCTATCTTGGAGAGGAGTGTCTGGTTCTAACATAATCAGGGAAACAAAATTCTGATAACGGAATCCCCTTCTGATTTCCCAGTCCAGCCAAAGGTCAAAGATGTGAGGTCTAAAAGCACCTGTTTCTTGGTCAAACAAAACACTTTCTTCTAATTGGGCCTTTTGTCTCATCCTTTTTCCCTCAATACTTTTTGAAAAAATCAAGCGATACCTAACTCCTTAATTTTATAAAGCAATGCCTTGTAACTTATATTCAACATCTGGGCTGCCTTTTTCTTATTCCATTTGACCTTTTCAAGCACTTCTAAAATTACTTCTCTTTCTGCCTTCATGCTTGCCATTTTGGCAATCTTCTTTAAATCATATTCCTTATATTCGCTGTCTCCTTCTTCCTTCCCGAGGATTCCGGTCTGTGGTGCAGATTGTTCTCCCACAATGAGTTCTAATTCCCGAATTAAAGATTGTTCTCCTAAAACCACCAATCTTTTAACTGCATTTTCCAACTCTCTCACATTCCCAGGCCAATGATATTTTACCATTAAGCCCATACATTCTTGAGAAATTTTTTTTCTCTTTCGGTTATACTCCTCGCAAAATTTTTTTTGAAAATATCTTATCAAGAAGGGAATTTCCTCTTTTCTTTCCCTTAAAGGGGGGATTTTTATACTGATTACATTAATTCGAAAATAGAGGTCTTCTCTAAACTTTCCTTCCTTTATCATTATAGCCAAATTTTTGTTTGTTGCGGAAATAAACCTTACATCGGCCTTTATATCTCTATACCCCCCTAGGCGGGAGAATTCTCCTTCCTGAAGCACCCGAAGAAGCTTTCCTTGAATAGAAAGGGGGATGTCTCCAATTTCATCCAAGAACAATGTCCCTTGATTGGCAAATTCTATCCGTCCTGGTTTGCTTTGGTATGCCCCTGTAAAGGCCCCTTTCTCATATCCGAAAAGTTCACTTTCTAAAAGTTCTGCGGGGATGTTCACACAGGAAACCGTAACAAAGGGGTTTTGGGCCCTGGGAGAAAGCTTATGGATGGCCTTGGCTGTGAGTGTTTTCCCTGTGCCACTTTCGCCCATAATGAGCACAGGGATATCTGTCGGGGACACCTCTTTTACCAAAGTGGCCACCTGTTTCATGGCTTTACTTTGTCCAAAAAAGTGGCCAAAAGTTATCCCTTCAGCAATTTCAAAGTCCTTCATGTTTCACCTTCTCATACAAAAAATATGCCAAATAAAAAATGCGCAGAAAACTAAAGTTATATTGGAAAAAAACTATTAAATTGTCAAGAGAGATTGGAAAGTGTGAAAAAAAGGTAACAAAAAAGGAAAAAAAATAACTACCTATTGAGCTCTACTCAGATGGAGAGTTGCTACTTTACCCAACTGGAAGAAAATAAGCATGTAAAAATGGAGCAGGGGATACAAAATCCCCTGCCTTCAACCGCTTTATCTCCTATTGTCTCCTTCTCCCAAAGGGCATCATTAACCGTTTGAGTTGCTTTTTAGTGAGTGGCCTAGCATAATCAGCAAACTGGACTTGGATAGGAGTATTGTCGGGCAATTTATACCACTTACCGTTTTTATCCTTTTCCATAAAGGCAAAGTAAATTTTTTGTGGGGCCAGAGGTACAACTCCCTTCCATGGGATTACCTTGCCATCTTTGAAGTCCATTACAGGCACCTTTTTGCCACTTTTGATTAGTTGCATTGCCTTGTTGCCATGACAATCGGCGCAATCTCTGCCCTTGGCCATGATGGAATGGGTAAATCTAGGAGCATAAGCAATGAACTTTTTCCCCTTCCAAACCAAGGTCATTGCACCTCCTACAGTTACCTTATTATTATAATTTACAAGCATTGTCCAAGTTTTAACTGGGAAAAAGGCCGTTTTTTTATGACCTTCTATAAAGTGGCAGTTATAACAAGTCATGGTGGCCTTTACATGACAGGCCTCGCATCCAAGTTTTCCCCTGTGAACCCGATGGGCCCTGAGTTTAGCATTGAAATTTTGGCCTGGTTTATGACAATTAGTGCACTTTGCCTCTACAGCTCCTTTATCTCGCATAGAGTAATAAGAAGTTCCATTTCCATGGACGTCATTAGCATGATGACAATTGGTGCAAGTCATTCCCTTAGCCATATGGACGTCTTTAAAACCGGCCTTTTCATCAAATTGGGCCGAAACCTTTCCCCTCAAATGGCAGGCATAGCAAGTAGCAGTCTTCTTGGTTTTGGCTATGGAGAAGGCCATTTTGCCATTCTTTTCTACACCATGACATTTATCGCAACTAGTAGCGTGACAATGGTTACAACTGAGTTTATCGTAAGGGATGCCAGTAAGTTTCATAAAACCATCTGGTGCCTCATACCAATAGCGCATTCCCTTACCTGTAAAATGGAGGCTTTTACAGTAGAAAGAGGAAAAGGCGGGGCATTGACATTCTCCATTCTCCCCGCTATATGCCCCTCCTGCAAACAAGAAACACGCCCAAAAAACTGCCATAACCACTCTTAAAAAGCCCTTTACCCGCATGACCCTCCCCCCTAAACTAAAATGAATTTAAAGCCTACAATACATTAAAATATGACTTGTTCCTCTCTATGTCAAGAAAAAATTGTTCCCCAGCTCCGCCATTGATTTCCCCCTAATTAGGTAGTTAAAAAGATGAGTAAGGGGATTTGCTCCACTTTAAACAAAAAAAATGGTTGTTAAGATAAAAGTAGGGGCTCTTGCCAAAAGGAATTTTTGCTTGTAATTTGAGCTATTGATTCGCTTTTCAGTTATTTTATTAGGTAAGGGAATTATGGAAATAGAAGCTCAAAGGATATTGGAAAAGGGTAGTCGTCTTTTAGGGGTAAATTTGGATCAAAAGCAAATACATCAATTTCAGCTTTACTTATCTCGCCTTAAAAAATGGAATAAAAAGGTTAATCTTACAGCCATTAAGACAGACAAGGATATTGTTATTAAGCATTTTTTAGATTCTTTAACACTTGTTTCCTGTCTTAGACCCTATCAGAAGGTTTTGGACATAGGAACGGGCGCTGGATTTCCCGGAATTCCTTTGAAAATTGCTATTACCTCTTTGCAAATAACCCTGGTAGAGTCAAGACAAAAAAGGATAGTATTTTTAAAAGAGGTAAAAAGGCTTTTGGGATTGAAAGATGTTGAAATTGTGAATACCTATTTAACTCCAACAATTCCGTTTAGAAACGAAGCAAATATTTTAAAAATTGATTATTATGATGTGGTTTTGAGCAGGGCTTTGGCCACCCCTTCTGAATTTGTCTCTATTGCTTTACCTTATGTAAAAGCAGGGGGACTTGTTATTCTCATGCAAGGCCGAAAGATAGAAGACCTTGATAAGCTTTCAAAGGATTACCCATTGAGGCTAAAAGAAGAAAAAGGATTTATGTTACCATTTAGCGAAATAAAAAGAAGACTCATCGTTCTAGAAAAAATAAAAAATTAGGTGAGGTCTAAAATCTCTTCTTTGGCAGCGAGAATTTTAAGGGTAATTTCTTCAGTATCTGCCGGAGTTAATCCTACTTCTTGTAAAAGTTTGGAATCTGACGAAGGCTCAGTAATAAAGCCTACTGGACAAATGGCCCCAGCCAAGTTGTTGGCAAGGTATGTAATTAGGGCAAGCATGACTTCTTCTTTGGCTTCAGTAGGATTATGGTGATAAGTGATGGCTTCCTTAATGGATAAGGGAAGATCCCAACTTTCAGCAATCATCCCACCTACTTCCGCATGATTAAAACCAAAAAGCTGCTTCTCAATCGCTAGAATATTTTGACCTTCTTTTAATCTTTGTTCTATTTCTTCTTTTGATTTCTTTACATATGGATCTAAAATGATTTTTCCCATATCATGGAGAAGCCCTCCAATGTAGGCCTGCTCTTTGTCTGAAAATCCCAATCTTTCAGCTATAAGTTCAGCCGAAACGGCTGCCACAAGAGAATGTTCCCAAAGGGTATTATCTTGAGTGGGATATCCTTTCAACTGGTTTTTCAACACCGACCCCATTTGGGCAGTAAGCAAAATTCTTTTTAGGTTTTTTCTTCCTAGAATAACAATGGCATGTCTTACAGACGTTACCTTTTGTCTCAATGCAAAAAAGGCCGAATTGCTAATTCTAAGAACATCGGCTGTAAGGGCAGGGTCAAGAAGGATGGTATCTTTAATGTCATCTATACTACTGTTGGGATCGTTTAATAGCTGCATTGCCTTCTTTCCCGCGGGACTTAATGGCTTTAAAAATTGAATCTTCTTAACAATTTCTTCAACTTTCATGTAACATACCCTCTCAAATTCTACTTACCTGTGCCTTGATAAAAACACACAGCAAACAAAATAGATTTTTGTTTTTTACCTAACTGTTTCATCGAGCATTTCTTTTAATTTTCCATTGTCAGGAACGAAGCCAAATACCTTATTCCACACTTCAGGTCTTTCCATGCATAAATAGACTACTACCCTTTGAGAATATTCTCTAATCCAAGAAAGCATTTTTTTGTAAACATGAATCCGAATAGGTTTAAAATAACGCCTTTTACCATCCAAGGCCGAGATAAACTCTCCATATATGATTTTGCTTTGAGGAAATCTTCTTTTAATTATATATTTCAAAGATGGCATAAACCGAAACATGCCTAGGCTAATCCAAGCAATTTGCTCTGGATTTATATAGGAGAAAAGCATGTCTATAGTTTGTTTATATCCCGTTTCCCAATGGGGATAATATATAATGGGATCAAAATGAAAGCCCAAGAGATATCCCCAATCTTGACACCTTTTAGCAGCCTCAAGCCGTTGCTTTATTGTAGGGGCCCCATGTTCTTCTTGGGAAGCGATTTCTATGGCGTTCAAAGACCAGGAAACCACAGTGTGACGGTTATGATTTAGCTGTTCTAGATGGTCCACCACTGTGCTCTTTGTCTTTAGCTCTAAAATGAGGTTTTTTCTTTGGGCAAAATAGGGGACGAGTTTTCCACTTAGGTGGGTAATATGGTCTAAAAACAGGCTATCTGTTAATTCACCAGTGCCAATGCGATAGAATCCCCCTTTGAGTGTGTCTAGTTCCTTAAATAAGTCTTGCAGATTGGTATAAACTTGAATAAATGGTTGATTTAAATAAGATTGTAAGATGCAATAACTGCAATTAAAGGCACAATTAGTGGCTACGTCTAAAGTATGATACTCACAGCTTAGATAATATTCCTTTTTGGTGCAAGGACAAGGGCGGAGAAAACGTCCTTTGTTTTGAGTTAAAAACAAGATATGTTTGTCAAAAATGGAACCTCTGACTTTCCGTCTATCTACAACTTCAGTAGGTACATTGGGAAGTCTTTGAAGGATTTCCTGGGCGTAAGGAAATCCAATTACTTCTTGGTCTATAAGTATCTTTTTAGGAAAATAATTCTTCAAACCAGTCCTCATCAAAAAGCTCTTGCCAAGTAGGTGTTTGAGCAAGGTGAAATAACCTTTGCAGTTTTGCTAGTGACTCCTTAGCGTTTGTAAAATGCAACTCCAATTTGTAGTCATTTCCTTCCCAACATTCAGGGGGGACAAGACGGCAACCTTCAGGTAGGTCTAAATTTTCAATCTTTTTTTGAAATAGGCCTTCAGCCTTTGTCAAGAGAGGAAAGCGTTTTTCCCTCAGAAAGCAACCAACTCTTTTCCACTTCTCCTCACGCCGCAGGGTAGAATCTTCAATTATGTCTCTTATGTCCTCCAAGATGGTGTCTATCTTCCTTTCATCCCTTGCCCTTAGGTCTAGAAGATATTCCATAAATTTTCTCTGAAGGGCGTAGGTGGGAGAAAGGCGCCTAAAAAGATTCCAGATAGCTTCTTGTTCTGAGGAGGAAAGCTCTTGAACTTGCCTTTCAATATCAGGGAACTTTTTAAACCGCATATCTACATTTCCTTTTTGGAATTAATATCTTTGATGGCTAGATTATCAAAAGAGCAACCAATCGTAAAGGCCGATTTATTCTGGCATTAAACTTTTCTCTCCTGGTAAAAATATTTTTATTCATGAGGCCTTCCAGAGCTCAACCACTTGGGTTACTCAACCAATAAGCCAAATTCATTTCCTCAAAGTGGCGATGAGACGTTTGGGTTTCAAAAAAAGGTCTAAGGCATCATTTATGTCTTTTACTACAATATCCGCATTTAGCAGGGCATTGGTCGCTAAACCTTCTGTCCCCAAAATGCAGATGCCCAAAGCGGCTTCCCTAAGCATTAAGCTATCATTTACCCCATTGCCTACAGCAATGCAAAAATCAGGTCCTAACTTTTTAATGAATTGTTGTTTTTCAGTCATACCACTTTCAAGTGTTAGTTTATAAACCGTAACAGGGATTCCCTCATTTAAAAGGGTATTGGCTGTGCCTTGGGTATCGGCTGTCAGGACATAAATCTTGTCAAACAATGTTGCTAATTGGCGAAGGCGTTCCTTTGTTCCCTTTATTAAAAGGCCATCTCTAGCGATGGTGCCATTTAAATCTAAGATAAGGTATTTGGCTTCAAGCCTTCCCAAGCCAGGGATATCTATTTTAAACATTAATTTGCCTCCCAAAGACATTTGAGCTAGCCAAAGCTGATTTTAACCCTTGGCATTGTCAAGGTCAACGTGATATTGTAGAAAGCTTTGGTTTCATTAGAATTAAGTGGGCTGAAGGCGAATTTTCTTGTTGACTTAAAAGACCTTTACATTTAAATTTAAAAAACATGGATATTTGGGAAAAAATTGCTTTAAATCGACTGCAACAGAAAATTAAGAATTTCTTTTATCACCATTCTATCAAGGAGGAGATTTTTTATCCTTTACTTGGTTTGTTCTTTTTAGGTTTTTTTGTTTCAGCGTTTATTCTTTACTTCGGGGGGAATTATCTCTTAGAAAAAAATGCCTATCATACCTTAACTAATGAAAAGGGACGATTTTTAGACAATATTGAAGAAAAAAGAAAGTTTCTTAAGCAACTAGCCATTTTGTTAGCTAATGATGAAGTAGTCAAAGATTGTATAGCCAACAGAAATAAAGAGAAACTAAAGCGCCATATTTTTTTCATATTGAATGAATTGAAAGAAGAGGGAGAGAGTTATAGCCTTATCATAAATTTTTTCCTTACACCTACTACTCCATTTTTGAGTGCCGGAGAGGTAAGCTATGGGAAGGATATAAGAAAGCTGAGGCAAATGTCAGCCTTTTTAAATGAAAAGCATGCCTTAGCTAGTGGGTTTGAAGTCACTCAAGAGGGAATTAAATTAAAAGCAGTAGCCCCCATTTCTTATACAGGAGCTCAAAAGGACGTTACATGGATTGGCATGGTAGAATTGGCCTTGGATTTGAGAGAGATAGTAAAACGATTTCCCCTTGAAGAGAATGAAGGGATTATACTCTATCTACCTTCAAAGTTTGAAAAACTATTCAGCCATCAGGGCAATTTTTCGGAATACCCTTTCTGGACAAGCTTAAATCTTCCTTTGGAGTTATTTTCAAAATTTAAACAATCCTTGGTCAGGGCCTCGAGCAGAGGTGTAAAAATAAAACATTATTTGCTGACTGCCTTTTCTCTGTCCGATTTCCAAGGACATGAAATTGCTCAGATTGTTCTATTAAAGGATATATATCCCTTGCTTCAACAGCGAAATTCCGTCCTTTTAGTTCTTTCATTTATGTTTTTTATTGCCTTCGCCATTACATTAGGAGTAACTTGGTTTGGCCTGAATCAAATTACGCAAAGGATCACTGAATTGAGAGAAAGCATTATTTCTCTATTAAAAGGTGATTTTTCTAAAAAGGTGCCTATCTCTTTTAAAATTCAGTGTTGGGAAATACTCAATTGCCACAATACTAATTGTCCTGTCTATAAAGACAACAATAAAGTTTGCTTTTTGGTTACTGGAGATTTGGCCCTTGTTTCGCCTTACAAAGGGAGTTGTCAATTTTTAAAAAAATATGGTACTTGCCAAAACTGCCCTGTAATGATTAAGAGGACTAAAAATGAGATGAAAAGTTTAATCTGTTGGTATAATGACCTTTTTGACACCCTTGCCAGTTTCTTTAATAAGATAAACCATAGGTTGTCCGAGATGTTAAACAATCCTCAAAATGAAGAAACTGAGTCCCTGATTTTGCGCGTGGAACAAATTGTGAATGAAATGCTTCAAATGACCCGTTTTCGAGAGACACTAGAAACATTTCGGGACAAAGAAGAGATATATCAATATCTGAAATGGTTCCTATTATTCCATTTCAAAATCAATAATTTTATTATCTATGAGGTAAACAATAGTGAAAATAGGTTTGAGATAGTAGTAAATGAGGGAAGAGAATATCCCAACAAAATTTTTCCCGATTTACTATTGGATTGCAACCTTTGTCCAGTAAAGAGAAACAGTCAACCTTTATCATCCTTGGACTATCCTAATGTATGTGCTTATGCCTATATTGACTCCAAAGACTTTTTTCATTATTGTCTTCCTATAATGATGGGAGGGCGTGTGGGAGCAGTATTAAAGATGGTAATTAAAAAAGAGAGAGCTGAGGAAATTCAAAGGAAAATACCTTTCATTCGTAAATATTTAGAAGAAGTAGCCCCTATTCTTGAGGCCAAAAGGGCATTGGCAGTAGCAAGACAGCAAGCATTAAGAGATCAATTGACAGGACTTTACAACCGCCGTTTTATGGATGAATACCTTGTCAAATGGAATCTTTTGTTAAGAAGACAGCGAGGGAAAGCCTCTGTTTTGATGTTAGATTTGGATCATTTTAAAAAGATTAATGACACCTATGGCCATCATACAGGAGATTTGGTTTTGAAGAAATTGGCCTATATTTTACAAACAAATTTAAGGGCATCTGATTTAATCTTTCGTTATGGAGGCGAAGAGATTTTGGTATTTTTGCCAGAAGCGACCAAAAAAGATGCAATAGCTATTGCCGAAAAACTACGGCGGGCTGTGGAAATAGCTGAGTTTGAAATTTCTAGTCAAAGAAAGATTAAGATTACAATTAGTGTTGGTGTAGCCTCTTATCCTGATGATAGTGATGAGCTTCAAGAGGTGATAAAATTGGCCGATAAGGCCCTATATGTAGCCAAACAAGAAGGAAGGAATCGAGTAGTTTCCTATAAGGTTGAATCTGGATAGGATAGAAGTATGCAATGTAATTATAAGAAGCCGAAATGGAGATGCTTATGGCCTGTATCCCATTAGAAAAGGCAAAGTCTGGGATGAAATTAGCAGAAGATGTTTATAATCATGGCGGGAAAGTAGTGCTTTGTAAAAAAGGTACCCTATTGACTGAGGCGATTATCCAGCGTCTTGTAAATATGGGAGTGGAGAAAATTGTTATTGAAGAATCGCTTTCAACCCAGGAAATGAGACAACTCATAGACGAGAAAATGAGATTGATTGAAGAGGCATTTTCAGGCAAGGACTCTGAGTGTATGCAGATGCTTAAAGAGGCATTTCTAGATTTTTGGAGAAACAAATTTGAAATTTCAAGCCCTTCAATAGAGGTCCAAGATGGAAAAGAAGCAGAGGCCTGCTGATATCCTTTTATTAAAGGAACGTTTATTAGAAAAATTGCCTGCTATTCCTAAGGTGGTGCAAGAAGCATGGAAGCTTATAGAAAAAGGTAATGTCTCTCCTTCTGTAATTGGTGAGGTAATTGGAAGAGATATGACCTTAAGTGCTAAGGTTTTGAGATTAGTTAATTCCCCATTCTATGGATTTCCTAACCGTATTGGGTCTTTAAAACATGCCATTGTTTTGCTGGGGTTGGATACTATCAAAGGGCTTCTTATTAGTACCGTAGTATTTGGCAAGGTTACTCAAGAGATAAAGGAACTTTGGGCTCATGCCTGCGACTGTGCTACTACGGCAGGAATTATTGCCCGGGTTTTGAATATTAAGGAAGCTGATGAATTAACAGTTTCAGGGCTCTTACACGATATGGGAAAGGTAGTGATTAAAAACTATTTTCCTGAATTGGATGCGAAGATCCAAAAGGTAAAAAGAAGAAATAACTGTACCGACCGCGAGGCCGAAAAGGAAGTCTTAGGCGTCTCTCATGATGACATTAATGGATGGATGGCTGAAAAATGGCACTTTCCAGCTACTTTAAAGGAAGGGCTAATCTATCACCATCAAGTTAAGAAGGCGATTAAATACCCTATTTTTGCGGCAGTGATTAGTTTGGCTGATATTTTATCTCATATTTACCGATTAAAGTTTGGCCAATGTCTTCCGATAGTGGAAGATGAAGTTTGCCATATCCTCAAGCTTAACCCTAAAATTATAACAAAAATTATTTCGGAAATGGACAAATCATTATATACCTTTGATTGGGATGAGATTTGATGGAAGTTTCTAAAAAGGATTTCTTTTTATTTGTAAAAGATAGGCATTTTTTTCAGACCTGTTTGGGAAAGATAGGATTAAGAGGATTATTTTGTCAAGATGAGAAGGAGCTAATAGAGAATGTATATAACGAGATTCCCGAAGGTATTGTTATTGATTTAGAGCTTACATTTGGAGTTTCGGCAGAATATGTCTTAAAATCTATTAAAAAAATTAACTTTCTTCTGGAAGTTCCTGTGCTTATTGTTTGTTCTAAGGGAAAATTAGCCCAATTGGACTTTGGAAAGCTGGATATAGATGATTTCTTGGTGCGCCCTTTAGAGGAAGTTATCTGTATAAAGATGCTGGAGCTTATAAAAACGAGGTCAAAACGGACGCTAGATGCCAATCCATTAACCAAACTTCCTGGAAATACAAGTATTATTTCTAAAATTCAGACTTTAATAGAGGAAAAAAAGGATTTTGCCTTAGGATATGTGGATTTAAACTATTTTAAAGCCTATAATGACAGATATGGATTCCTTCGAGGAGATGAGGTGATCAAAATGTTGGCTCGGATCTTAGTCAACTTGGTTAATCAAATTCCGGGAGATTCCTTTGTCGGCCATATTGGCGGAGATGACTTTGTATTTATTGTTTCCCCAATGTATGCTCAAAATCTGGCCAGGCAAATTATTTCCTTTTTTGACGAGATTATTCCTTCATTTTACGATGAAGAAGACCTCCAATTGGGCAAAATTACTTCTAAAGATAGACAGGGTAAGGTGAGAGAATTTCCTATTATGACCGTTGGAATTGCGATTGTGCTTAATACTGATAAGTATCGTTTCAGGCATTATGGTGAAGTGGCCAGAGTGGCTGCTGAGCTAAAAAAGTTTGTTAAAAAAAATAGGCACATAAGCTCTTATATTATTGATAGACGTTCCTATCAAGAATAATCCTTTCCTTCCAATTTCCTTCCAAATTAACCAAAATTAAACACTTCTTTTATTTTCCCTTCATTCTTTTTATCTAAAACCCCATGCCAAGAGAAAAATAAATAAAATAGGAGGGAATTATGAAACAGAGGTGGTTGGCTTTAGTGATTCTATGTTTGTGTTTTGGGGTAAATGTAAATGCTGCGAGGGCCGAATATGTGGACTTGCCTCCTGGACTTCAGGGAATAAAGATTGGGGCCCTTTGGTATCTAGACTATCGAGTTGGAAAAACAAAGGGAGAAAGTGCAAATGGCTTTAGTATTACCCGAGGCTATATTAATTTGAAAAAGGAAATTACACCTTGGCTGAGGGTTAGAGTCACCCCTGACGTAACTCGAGCCTCAAACGGGGATGTCAATGTCAGAATTAAGTATCTTTATGCCCGAATTTACTTTCCTGCTCTAGGCTTCTTGACCAATAACTTCATTGAGTTTGGTCAAATTCATTTCCCTTGGTTGGATTTTAAAGAGGCCATAAATGGCTATCGCTGTCAAGGAACGATGCTTCAAGAGAGAAATCATATCTTTAATTCTGCAGACCAGGGGATTGCTTGGTTTGGTTATTTAGGTGGCGAAATGCCAGCAGATTATAAAAAGGAAGTAGATAAACATTATGCTGGGCGTTATGGAAGTTTCTCTATAGGCGTATTTAATGGTTCTGGGTATCATAGTGCCGAGAAGAACAACAACAAGGCCTTGGAAGGCCGTATTACCATTAGGCCCTTGCCTGATAATAAATATTTAAGAGGTTTGCAATTTTCTTATTTTGGCATCTATGGAAAGGGCAACCTATCAGACAAACCGGGTGAGGCTGATTATTATGGGAATAAAGGCTTTACCGCTCTTCCTGACTGGTATGTGAACACCTTTTATGTAAGCTATGAGACCCATTTGTATACCTTCACCTTTACCTATGCCCGAGATAAGGGACGCCAAGATGGTAAGGATGAGAACAACAAACATGGTTTTTCATGGTTTGCCAAGGTGAAGATGCCCTTCTATGAAAGGATAGAACTCATTGGCCGTTATGATATCTGGGATCCAAATTTGAACCAGACTAGGGATATAGAAAGACGATTGATTACTGGAATAAGCTATCGGCTTTACAAAAATAACTTGCTTCTGATCGATTATGAAAGACTTTTTAGGGAGGCTCAACCTGATGATTATTTTGTTCAAGCGGTATTGCAGATAAGTTTTTAAAATTTTCAAGGTTGAGCAGCTTTGTAAAAGATCCAAGCGGTCTGCCTTAGGCGGCCGCTTTCCTATCTTTTCAGCTCAAAAATCTCTTGCTCTTTTTGCAAAAATAGTTATTATAAAGTATCTCTGTTATTGGAGAATTAAATAAAATGGAAAGACAAATGCAAGGGAACATTAAGAGGATATTGGTAATGGACGATGAGGGAATGGTTAGGGAAGTGGTAGGTGAAATGTTGAAATTGCTTGGATATGAAGTAGACTTTGCGACAGAGGGAGAAGAAGCCATTGAAAAATATAAAGTGGCCCTGAAAAAGGGACAGCCTTTTGATGTGGTAATTTTAGATTTAACGGTTTCTTGTGGTTTGGATGGACAACAGACTATCTTTAAGCTTTTGGAAGTTGACCCTAATGTGAAGGCAGTTGTTTCTAGTGGATATGCCAGAGATAACATCATGATCGATCATAAAAAATATGGATTCAAGGCCGCATTGCCCAAGCCGTTTCGCATAGAAGAGCTAAAAAAGACCTTGGCAGAATTGGAACAATCTGATTGAGCCTGGCAGCGCATGTTTGGGTGTTATGATGAGATAGCTCATCTTTATGATAGCGAATTTCCCTTTGAAGAGGATCTCAATTTTTACCTCAAATTTCTTCCTTTACCTCCAAGCTTAGTTTTGGAACTTGGATGTGGAACAGGTCGAATTTCCATACCTTTAGCCCGTAAGGGATATCGGGTAGTGGGAATTGATATTTCAATACCGATGTTAAAACACGCCAAACAAAAGAGCAAAAAAGGATTGCTTCCTTTTTATCCTGTTTGTATGGATGTAGAGTGTATAGGATTTAAAAAAAGGTTTGATTGTATTTTGATGCCCTTTGGAGTTTTGCATTTTGTAAGGGGTGCTAAACAGAGATGTGTGCTTTTTAAGCAGGCCTTTTCTCTTCTCAATCATTCGGGAAGGTTGTTGATAGACCTGTTTAATAGTTCCTTTCCAAGTCAGACAAAAAGGGAGTTTAAAAAGGAATTTACTTACAAAAAGGCGGGTACCCTTATAGTCAAACACACTAAAGAAGTTTTTCAAAATAACCAAATTATAGTGAGACAAACTTATTACGAATATGAGTATGGTACATTTCACCCAAAAAACATTTATAAGAATTTTTTTATCTTGACCTTAGTTACTTTGCCAGAACTAGAAAAAGAACTTTTAGAAACAGGGTTTTGGATCGAAGAAAAATTTGGGGATTATGCCCAAAATGCCTTTTCAATTCAAACTAGCCCCCGACTTTTAGTTGTGGCTCGTCCCCTTGTCTAAACATATCTTTGCTGATATAAAAAGGCATGTCATTCAGCGATATTATAAAAGAAGCATCTTCTAAGGATTGGTCCTTAGAGCTCTTTACAAAAAGGGTGATTATATTGGGTTGTGGGAATGTGCTTTTTGGGGATGATGGCTTTGGTCCCCAAGTGATAGACCATTTGTTGACAAATTATGATTTACCGCCAGATGTTTATGCCCTTGATGTAGGGACTAGCGTTCGCAACATTCTGTTTGATTTTATTTTAAGCCCTCAAAAACCCCAGAAGGTTATCTTGATAGATGCTATTCAGGTAGAAGGCAAAAGGCCAGGTGAAATTTTTGAGATTGACATAGATAAGGTTCCTGTAGAGAAGATTCCCAGTTTTTCGGTTCACGAAGGGCCAACACTTAATTTTTTGCAAGAGCTTAAAAATTTTGGCCAGATGCGAATTCATGTTGTTGTGGCTCAGGCAAAAGAAATCCCTGAGATTGTAAAACCGGGACTTTCTTCTGAAGTGCAAGTGGCAATTCCTAAAGCATGTGAATACTTGAAAAGGTTTTGGCAGAAAACCTAGCCTAGAAACCTCCTAATATGGGCAGCTTCAATTATTAAAGAGGAAACTTCGTTTTTTCCCTCTTGAAGTGACTTCAGAATAAGAGAAGTTAAGTATTGATGTTCTTTATCGGGGGCTACTTCAAAGTGCTTGTCCACGGCCTCTAAGGACCTTTTAACCAAAGGGGCAATGGTTGAGGGTAAAAAATCAAAAATGTCTTCATTGAAATAACTCAGGGCTGTTTCCATTGTAGGCCTTAAATCCAGATAAATTTCTTGGAGATAAGCAAAATCTTCTTCCTCTAAGGCTTCAAATCCAAATATTTCTGGAGGTAACCCTAAAGAATAGCAAGTAGCACAAAAGCTAATAGCCCTAGGTAAAGTAGTTTTCCCTATAGTCCTAGAGTAGCCAAAAAGACCGATGTGAAGTTTCCGCATGCGCCTTTTAGGAACAAATTTGGAAACGGCGTTAATAATAGGAGCCAATTTTTCAATGAGGTGGTGGTAAGATTTAGAAACTTTATCAATAATTTCAAGACACCTTGCTTCGTCTATTTTCCAACCTTGTAACCTTGGTGTTTGTTTTAATTTGGCGATGGCGGAAATTACCCGTTCTACAGGATAGTCATATTTAAAAGCAGACTGAACGGTGAAGGTCTGGACACTAGGAAATTCAAAACAAATATTACGGACATTTTCGGGCCGCAAGTTACCTCTAAAAGGGGCACTACCTACTCCCAAAATAGGATAAAGAGGGATGTTCAGCTCCTCGCTTAATTGCCAAAGTCTTTGAAGGGCAATTTTATTTAATAAAACAGCACTAATCATCCCGTAATTCAAGGCAGGGTCAGACCTAGCCAAGAAAACTCTTTGATAAGGTATCTTCTTATCTTTTAAATATTCTCTTAAGATTTCATGGGCTGCTAATAGATGTTCTTTGTCCTCAAATAGAGGGATAACGTTGATTGTTTTAGGCTTAAATTCTCCAATCCACTCTCCAACGGTAATATCACCGGGGCAAAGAGGATTTTTTTCCTTTCCTGCTACAAAATCTTTATAATAATGATAGATTCTATTTAAGCATTTCCAAGAAGTAGTCATAGGTAGAATGACTTCGAAAATAGGAGGGACATCGTCTTGATAAAAAGAGCGCGCTGTATCAAAAGAGCGAGGGATGCTTTCTAAGGTTTCAAACAAAATTTTTGCTTCTCCCTTCTCTATAGTAGGGTTGGGGACGCGTAAGGTGATAAAAATATCTTTGCCTATGTGATGTTTCTTAAAATAATGGGGAAACTTTGAAAGGAGCTTTCGGATTACATAAATGTCAACTTCTTTCCCTTCACAATCCCACATTTGTTCGTCACAGCCTAAGTGAGAGAAGGCATAATAGGCCTCCTGAATCTCATCATCACCGCTCATTTCAGGAGAATGGGCAAAAAACGGAGGAGAAACATTATCAGGATGCTGAGTAGACATTATTCTAGGAATCTTTATCTTCATTAAAATTCCCCTTAAAATTTTTATACCAAGTTTTGAAATATTATACAATCCCTTTCCGAAGGGATTGACGGAAAGAATAAACTGTGATAGAACGCCGTGCGTGGCGTGGTTTTGTGTCCTTGCATATTTAGTAGAAATGGTTTAAATATAGAATGAGCTGGCGTAGCTCAATTGGCAGAGCGGCTGATTTGTAATCAGCAGGTTGTGGGTTCAAGTCCCTCCGCCAGCTCCAGGCAGGACAAGAGTTGTAAAAAATGGGGAGGGGTTCCCGAGCGGCCAAAGGGGACGGGCTGTAAACCCGTTGGCGCTGCCTTCGGAGGTTCGAATCCTCCCCCCTCCACCACCTTGGGCGGGAGTAGCTCAAGTGGCTAGAGCATCAGCCTTCCAAGCTGAGGGTTGCGGGTTCGAGTCCCGTCTCCCGCTCCATAGTTGCCCACGTAGCTCAGGAGGTGGAGCACTTCCTTGGTAAGGAAGAGGTCACCGGTTCAAGTCCGGTCGTGGGCTCCATTCATTTTTTATTTTTTTGTTAGCTTAGCTAAGGAGGTCAGATAGGATGGCGAAGCAGAAATTTGAGCGTAAGAAGCCGCATGTGAATGTAGGGACGATAGGACATATAGATCATGGTAAGACGACATTAACGGCGGCGATAACGAGGGTATTATCGA